>NZ_JAMOIL010000033.1 GCF_023656415.1 Nocardioides bruguierae | reverse complement strand
CTTCAACGACCACAAGCAGTGGCGAGGGATCGCCACCCGCTACGACAAGCTGGCTGTCGTCTACCGAGGCGGCGTCGTGCTCCGCACCATCACCATCTGGCTACGCGAATAACCAGACACTCCCTAGGAGCGCGCGCCCCGCGTCCGCCAGAACACCACGAGCGCGGCGAGCACGCCGATGCCGAGGTAGGCGAAGGACAGGTCGGCCAGGCCCACGACGTGGGTGAGGCGGCCGGCGACCAGGCTGGGGAACGCCGCCCCGGCGTAGGAGAACAGGTACACCGACGCCATGACGCCGGAGCGCTGCGCGGGGGCCACGTGCGGCAGCAGCGTCTGCACCGAGCCGGTGAATCCGGTGCCCATGCCGGTGCCCGCGACGACGCCGGCGGCCAGCACGAGCGCCACGCTGCCCAGGTGCAGGCCCAGGACGATGCCGGCGACCCCGACCGCGAAGAGGGTGATACCCAGGCGCTGGGCCCCCACCGGCGTCATCCGCGCCGTGATCGGGATGCCCAGGCCGTAGGTGATCATGAACGAGGCGAAGACCAGCGAGCCGATGAACGGGTCCTCGGTGCCCAGGTAGGTGGCCGAGATCGTGGGGCTGAAGGACTGGTAGAAGCCGCCCAGCGACCAGGTGCCGCAGAAGACCGCGACGGCGGCCGGCAGCAGCGGGCGCACCGACGACGGCAGGGCGACCTGCGGCCGCAGCGAGCGCAGCAGCCCGGGACGCACGTCGCTGCTCGGTGCCAGCGCGAGCAGGGCCAGGCACACGAGGAGCAGCGCCAGCACCACGACGTAGGAGCCGGTGGTCGGCCACGGCGAGAAGCTGGCGAACAGGCCGGTCAGCAGCGCGCCGGTGGTGATACCGACCTGCGGGCCGCCGGCCACGAGGGCCGGCGCGATCCATGCGCGCCGCGGCGGGGAGAGGTCGAGCAGGTAGGCGGCCACGGCGGAGGTGGCGAAGCCGCACGCGAGCCCCTGGAGGACGCGGGCCGTGGCGAGCGCGCCGAGCGAGCCGACGTCCAGGAGGACGAGGGAGCCGACGATCGCCAGCACCACCGACGTCATGGCCACCGGCCGGCGCCCGAGGTGGTCCGAGACGCGGCCCAGCACGAGCAGCGCGACGAGGACGGAGGCCAGGTAGGCGACCGTGGCCAGCGCCAGGTCGGCCGTGGTGAGCCCGTCGGTGACGCGGTAGGTCTCGTACAGCGGGATCGGGGACCCGGAGGAGATGAAGACCGCCACCAGCGAGACCGCCGCCGCCACGAACCCGAGCGTCGGACGGTGCCGGCGGGTGCGCCGGGCGCGGGGGCCGCCGTGCGGGTCGGGCTCGACGACGTCGGCCACGCCCGCCCGCGGCACCGGACCGGTGACCTCGTGCTGGGGCGCGGTGGCCTGGTGAGCGGTCGACTGCTCGGTCACGGGGTCCTCTCGGGGACGGGGAGGGCGGCTCGTTGCCGAGGTCCACCTTCTCCCGCGCCGGGGCTCGCTGACCAGGGTCGACGACGGCGAGAGTCATCACAGCGAGCGTGGGAATGCGCCCGCGCCCGTCCTCCGCGGAGCAGCCGCTACAGGCCCACGAGCCCGGCGTACGCCTCCGCGAGCGGCACGCCGCAGGGCACCGCGAGCAGCGCGCCGCCCACGAGGAACGGCCCGAACGGCAGGACGCGGCGGCGCGAGCGGTCCGCCAGGAGCAGACCGCCGCCCACGAGGGCGCCGCCCACGAAGGCGAGGGCGAGGCCGACCAGCGCGGCCCCGGGCACGAGACCGGTGACCGTCAACGACCCGGTGGCCGCGCCGAGCACCGGCGCCAGCGCCACGTCGCCCAGGCCCATGCCGCGCCCGGCGGTGAGCACGTGCAGGCCGCCGATGACGGCGAGCCACACCAGCGCACCGACCAGCGGCGGCAGGAGCAGGCCCGGGTCGCCGACCGCGACGGCACCGCCGGCCAGGCCCGCGAGCACGAAGCCGCCGGTCCAGGCCGTGACGGCGAAGGGCAGGCGGTGCAGCGCGAGGTCGACCGCCACCAGCGGCACGCCGCCGGCGACCACGGCCAGCCAGGCGACGAGGCGGCCGGCGTCCCAGGCCGTCCACGACCCGACGGAGTCGGGCAGGAGCAGCACCGCGAGCAGCACGAACAGCACGGCGGTGGCGGCCTCGACGGCCGGATAGCGCCACGGGATGGTGGTGGCGCAGTCGCGGCACCGACCGCGCAGCAGCACCCAGGAGAGCACGGGCACGTTGTCACGCTCGCGCACCGCGTGCCCGCAGGCGGGGCAGGCGGAGCGCGGACTGACCACCGACAGCCCGGCCGGCACGCGGTGCGCGACCACGGTGCCGAAGGAGCCCAGCGCCAGCCCGAGCAGCCCGAGGACGACGCAGACGGCGAGCAGGACGCTCACCGGCTCGCCCCGCCCACCGCGTCGGGGCAGGTCTCGCCCGCCGCCGCCGACTCCGACTCGGTGGCCGCGGACACCGCCTGCCGGCCGCGACCGCACTGGACCGCGTCGCAGCCCAGCGAGAGCAGCCGCTCGGCCACGTCCTGGTCCGCGACACCCTGGGCGACGACACGCACCCCGAGGGTGTGCGCGGCCCCGGTCAGCCGGCGGACGCGCTCGGCCTCGCCGGCGTCCTGGGCGGCGCGGGCCACGAAGGACGGCTGGAGCCGGACCTCGCCGACCAGCGGGTTGGCCCACACCAGGGCCAGCGCCGGTCGGGTGCCGCCGTGCTCGGGGATGCTGAGCCGGGCGCCGGTGGAGGTGAGGGCGTCGAGCGAGGCCGCGTCCCCCAGCAGCGAGCCCGCGGACTCGCTGACCTGGAGCAGCAGCCGGGCCGCGGGGTGGTCGGGGTCGTGGTCGGCATGGCCGGCCTGCCGGGCGGCGCGGGTGATGATGCCGGGCAGCGCGGGGTCGAGCAGGGTGCGGGCGGACACGTCGACGGCCACCGTCGTGCGCGGCGAGCCCACGCGGGGCACGGTGCCGGTGGTGGCACCGGGCGTCCCGACGAGCGCGGCGAGGCCCTCCAGGGCGCGGCCGACGGCCCAGGCGTCCAGGCAGCGGGCCAGCCCGTGCCGCTCGGCCAGCGCGCGGGTGCGTGCCGCGGGGATCGACCCGTGCCGCAGGTCGCGCCACCGGAGCACCGCCTCGACGCCGTACAGCTCGCCGTCGGGCCCGGTCCGCGGGTGCAGGCGCACCCCGAGCCCGGCGCCGTCAGGGTCGGCGACGGCCGAGGCGAGGGAGGGGAGGAGCACCTCGTCGGAGGGTCCGGTCACGACCTCGGTCTCGGCGGCGCCGCGGGCGCGCTGCTTGTCCCGGTACATCCGCTGGTCGGCACCGGCGACCAGGTCGGGCAGGGTGGTGCCGTCCTGGCCGGCGACGGCCACGCCGACGGAGGCCTGGAGCAGGTTGCCCGGGGCCCCGTCGGGCCCGAGCGTCGGGGTGCGCGAGCCGCCCAGCTGCTCCCGCAGCCGCTCCTCGAAGGACGCGGCGACGGCGGTGTGGTGCAGGGGCTTGACCAGCACGAACTCGTCCCCGCCCCAGCGGGCCACGAGCGCGCGGGGGCCGGCCACGGCCCGCAGCCGCTGCGCGGTCTCGACGAGCAGGTGGTCGCCGGCGCTGTGGCCGAGCGCGTCGTTGACCTGCTTGAGCCGGTCGACGTCGACCAGCGCGACCGCGACGGACGCGCCCTGCTCGAGCGCCTGGGTGACGAGGCCGGGCGCGGTGCGCTCCATCTCGTCGCGGGTGAGGAGACCGGTGAGCCGGTCGGTCTGCCACGACGCGGGCGCCCCGGCCCCGCTGGGGGCGGGGCCGGGGTTCCGCGCCGGGTCCGGGACGGGGACCGGTCGGGGGGTGGGGTGGTGGGCGTGGGCGCGCGCCGGCTCGAGCGGGCTCAGGCGGGCCGGGGGGAGGACCTCGGGGAAGGGGCCGGGCGTGGCGGCACGGGGGGAGTGCTGCACGTCAGGCGCCCGGGACGGAGGCCGGCTCGGCGATCTCGGGGGCGAGGAAGGTGCTGCTCTCGACGAGGAGCACCCACTGGTCGCTCTCGGACTGCGACAGGGAGACCGAGGAGACGAGCATCGCCCGGTCGAGCTTGCCGATCTCGGCGAGCATCGTGCGGCAGGCGTCGTAGTCGGCCTCGACGCTGATCGTCACGGTCTGCACGGCCAGCTCGGCGCCGGTCGGCACGCCCGCGGCGGCGACGCCGGAGGCCGAGGCCCACTCGACGGGCGTGCTGGGGGAGAGCGCGGTGACGTGGTCCAGCGGGATGCCGGCCTTCTTGGCGGCCTTGTCGACCAGCTCGAACAGGCCGGGCTGGTCGGCGGTGGTGGGCACGAGGACGTCGAGGTCGGCGGCGAGCGAGCGGACGTCGCCGAGCTCGTCGCGCAGCTTCTCCAGGCCGGCGAGCTTCACCTGGAGCAGGTTGTTGGCGTCCTGGGCGGCGACCGTGGCGTCCCGGGTCTCGCCGAGGGCGCCGAGGTAGCGGCCGACGACGCCGAACCAGCCGGCCACGAGCACGAGGAGGACGACGAGCGACCCGACGACGACCGTGGCGAGGGGGGTGCGGAGGTTCACGGGGTGGTCTCCTCGTCCTCGGTGGTGGTGGCGGCGGTGGCGTCGGTGGTCTCGGTGTCCTCGGCCGTCGCCAGCGGCGGCAGCAGGGCCGAGGCCAGGTCGTCGTAGGTGCCGGTGAAGGCCACCGACGTGACGCCGACCGTGCCCGCGAAGGTGACGCCGTCCTCGCCGGCCGTGGTGGTGGTGATGAAGGGCTCCGAGAACATCTCGTCGGACTCGAGCCGCTCGACGAGGCGGGCCACGGCCTGGCGGTCGGGTGCGGTGCCGGCGATCGAGACGCAGGTGAGCACCGGGTTGGCGCCGAACGGGTCCGGGCCGGCGCAGGTGGCGCCGATGCCGCGGTCGGGGTCGACGGCCGCCGTGGCGTCGGTGGCCGCGCCGTCGGTGGTGGTGCCGTCCGTGGTCGTGGCGGCGTCGGTGGTCGTGTCGGCCGCGGGGGCGAGCGTGAACGTCAGGCTCGCCAGCTCCGCCCCGTCCGGGAGAGCCTTGTCGAGGCCCTTCACGACGGCGGCGGTGTCGACCTGGGTGCTCATGAGCGTGCGGGTGACGAGACCGCGGCCGCGCACGGAGCTGACGTAGGCGGAGACGTCGTCGAGCGCCGAGATGCGCAGCTGGAGCCCGTCGGTGACAGCCTGCTCGCCGCTGAGCTCGGCCTCGGCCTGGGCGAGGGCGAAGTGCATGCCGGTGCCGACGAGGCCCAGGACGAGCACGAGGCTGCCCACGCCGTAGACGAAGCGGCGGCGCAGGTGCCGCACCCGGTGCTGCTCGAGCACCCAGGGGGAGACGAGGTTGACGCCGTGCCGGGGCGGCGGGGCGACCGGAGCCTTGCCCGCCTTGCCGCCCTTCGGCGCCTTGCCGGGCTTGCCCCCCTTCGAGCGGCCGCCCTTGCGCGAGGTGAGCGCGGCCGGGCTGTCCGGCACGGGCACGGTGGGGTCGAGCGGGGCATCGGCCGCGCGGCGGCCGGCCTTGCGGGTGCCGGTGGTGGCGGCGCGGCTCATCGGCGGCCTCCCGTGGTGGTGGCGGGCAGGCCGGGGCTGCACAGCCCGAGCGGGACGACGAGGTCGCTGCTGGGCAGCAGCGGGCCGTGCGGGCCGTCGCCGAGGACCTCGACGGGCAGCCCGACGACGGCGCGGCAGTGCTCGGCCAGGCCGGGCAGCAGGGAGCCGCCGCCGGTCAGCAGCATGTGCGTGGGGGAGTGCCGGGGGTCGTGGGAGACCTGGAAGTCCAGGGTCGCGCGCACCTCGGCGAGCATCCGGGAGACGGCCTCCTGGGCGAGGGCCTGGTCGCGGTCGACCGGCTGGGCGCCGGGCACCGGCAGCAGCCGCGTGCGGCGCTTGAGGTCCTCGGCCTCGTCGCGGGTGCGTCCCGTCTGCTCCACGAGCATCCGGGTGAGCAGCTCACCGCCGAGGCCGGCGGCCACGCGCACGGAGCGCGGCCCGTCCGGGCCCTCCACGGTGACGCCGACGGTGTCGGCGCCGACGTCCAGCACCGCGCGGGCGGGCAGCGGAGCAGCGGCCACGGCGGACGCGGGGAGCCGCTCGCCCTCCTCGCCCGGAGCACCCACGAGGGTCGGCACGGGCGTGACCGCGGGCTGGGGCGCGGGAGCGGGGCCGAGGCCCGCGGCGCCGAGGCCGCGCAGGGCGGCGAAGGCGGTGAGGTCCGCCGAGAGCACCCGCAGCTTGGCGGACTGCGCGGCGCGGACGAGGCCGTCGACGGCCTCGCGGGCGGAGGCGACGAGCAGGATGCGGGTGATCCGGCGGGTGCGGCCGTCCTCGTCGACGATCGTGTCCTCGCCGAGCGGCAGGTGGTCGATGTTGGCGTCGTCGATCGGCACCGGCAGCAGGTCGGCCACCTGGTAGCGCAGCGAGCGGCGCAGGTCCTCGTCGCTCATCCAGTCCAGCTCGAGCTGGCGCACGAGCACCGAGGCCGAGCCGACCGCCAGACGGACGTCGCGGGCCTTGGGCTGCAGCGTGCCCACCAGCTCGCGCAGGGCGTGCGCGACCGCGTCGTCGTCGCGCACCACGCCGGCCTCCACCGCACGGGGAGGAAGGGGGACGCGGGCGTGCCGGCGCAACGTCGGTGCACCGCGTCTGGTGCGTACCTCGACGGCGCGCACGCTGCTGGTCCCGATCTCGAGACCCACGAGGTTCGCCATGGATGATCTCCGTCCTGCTCGAGGAGGTCATCGGCCGCGCGGAGCAGCGACTTGACGATCGGGACGGAATTCCTGGGATGAAAATTTTACGACGTTCTTGGTCAAGTCCGGAGTGTCGGAGCCCGATCACTCTCACGATACGTCAAGTCGGAATGGACCGGTCCGCCTGCGCCCCCAGCGCTGCGACCCCCGTTCCGAGGGACGGAGGACGACCCCCAGTGAGCACGCACGCCCACCACCTGACCGACGGGACGGCCGGCCGGGACGCCGCCCACGCGGCGCCCCTCGGCGCGCCCTCGAGCGCGCCCGCAGCCACCCCCACGCACGCCGCCGGACACGCCGCCGGACACGCAGCCGGACAGTCCGCCGCGCCGTCCGCCGGCGGCCTCGACGCCGGCCAGGTCCTGGAGGCCCTGCTCGCCGAGACCGTCCGACGCGGTGGCTCCGACCTGCACCTGCGCGCGGGCGTGCCGCCCCGCGTCCGCGTCGACGGCGACCTGCTGCCCCTGGGCCGCGCCCTCCCGGGCGCCCTGCTCACGCAGATGCTGCGCGGCGCCATGCCCGCGGACGCGCTCGAGGTCTACGACCGCGACCTGGAGGCCGACCTGGCCATCACCATGACCGGCATCGGCCGGTTCCGCGTCAACGCCTTCCGCACCCGCGGCGAGGACGCGGCGGTGCTGCGTCGCGTGGCCGAGGAGCCGCAGAAGCTCTCCTCGCTCGGCATGCCCCCCGTCATCCGTGACCTGGCGCTGCGCCGCCGCGGGCTGGTGCTCGTCACCGGCCCCACGGGCTCGGGCAAGACCACCACGCTCGCCGCGATGATCGACGCGATCAACGACGAGCGCGCCGTGCACGTGCTCACGCTCGAGGACCCCATCGAGGTCGTGCACTCCAGCCGCGCCGCCACCGTCACCCAGCGCGAGCTCGGCTCGGACTCCCGCTCGTGGTCGGGCGCGCTGCGCGCCGCGATGCGCCAGGACCCCGACGTCATCCTCATCGGCGAGATGCGTGACGCCGACACGGTGCACGCCGCCCTCTCGGCCGCCGAGACCGGCCACCTGGTCATGTCCACGCTGCACACCACCGACGCGCTCGAGACCGTCCAGCGCGTCATCGACTTCTTCCCGCCGCACGAGCAGCCGCGCGTGCGCGCCGCGCTCGCCGCCTGCCTCCAGGGGGTCGTGTGCCAGCGCCTCGTCCCCACCGTGGACGGCGGCCGGGCGCCCGTCCTGGAGATCGCGGTCGGCGACGTCCGGCTGTCCGAGGCCGTGGCCGACCCCGAGCGGACCGGCGAGATCCCCGACGTGCTCGCCGAGAGCGGCTACTCGGGCATGCAGACGTTCGACCAGCACCTCGTGCGCCTCGTGGTCGAGGGCGTGCTCAGCGAGGACGACGCGCGCGGCGCGGCCAGCAAGCCGCACGACTTCGGCGTGATGCTGCGTCGCACCGGCTGGCGCCCGGACGCACCGACGCCGGCTGCCTCCGCCTTCGCGGGAGGTGCGCGATGACCGCCCTCGCCCGCCGCCCGGAGCACACTGCCCCGCGCACGGCTGCCCACGCCGCTCCCCACGCCGGCCACACCGCCGGTCGCCCTGCTCCCGCCGACGCCCCGCTCGACCTGCACCGCCTCCGCACGCTGCGCACCGCGCTGCGCGAGGAGGAGGAGCGGATCAGCTACTGGCGTCGGCTGCTGCACGCCCGCATCGACCTGGTGCGCGCCGGCGCCGGCACCGACGGCCACCTCACCCTCGAGCAGGTCGAGCGCGCCCTGGGCGACACCGGCCGCGGCCACGGTCGCGAGGTGTTCCTCCGCGTCCGCGCCTTCGACCCGCTGCCCGGCCTGCCGGTGCTGCGGACGCTGTGGAGCAGCGAGGACGTGGCCGAGCTCGAGGTCGCCGCCGAGGAGCTCTCCGTCTACCGCACCGCCCTGCACGAGCGGATCGACTCGCTCACCGACGCGCTCGTCGAGCACTACCGGGAGGACCCGAGCCGGGCCCTGACGGTGCTCGGGTGAACAGCCTCGCCTGGGACAGCCTCGAGCCGGTCGAGCCCCGTCCGGAGGTGGACGCGGTCGCCCGCCGCCGGGCCGACCGCTGGCAGACCGAGGACTCCCGCATCCACACCACCGCGGAGACGACCACGGCCGCGCTCGTGGCGCACGGCCTGGTCACGGCCGAGCAGCTCGCGCAGGCGCAGGCGGCCGTCGCCTCGACCCACGGGTCGGTGATCGAGGCGCTGCTCGTGCTCGACGTCGACCGCGCCGCCGTCCTCGAGCTCGTGGCGGGCGTCGCGGGCGTGGGCTTCGTGGACCTCGCCGAGAACGGCGTGGACGGCGGGGCCGCGGCCCGGCTCTCCGGCGACGTGGCCCGCCGCTCCGGGGTCCTGCCCTACGCGTGGCTGGGCGACGCGCTGCTGGTGGCCGTGCCGGTGCGTCGCCTCGGCGACCTGGAGCTGAAGGACGACCTGGTCCGGCTGACCCGCTCGGCGGTCACGTTCGTGCTCGCCGGCCGCGCCGACATCGAGGCGCGGCTGAACGAGACCTACCGCGCCGAGGCCGAGCTGCAGGGCCTCACCACCGGCCTGGTCGAGGAGACCCCCGAGCAGGGGCTGGACTCGCTCACCGAGGTCGTCGACGACGCCCCCGTCGTCCGCTTCGTGAACCTGCTGGTCAGCCAGGCCATCGCCGACCGCGCCTCCGACATCCACCTGGAGCCCACGCAGGACGACCTGCGCGTGCGCTACCGCATCGACGGCGTGCTCGTCGACGCCCACCGTGCGCCCCGCGCGATCACCGGCGGCGTGGTCTCCCGCTTCAAGATCATGGCCGGCATGGACATCGCCGAGCGGCGCATCCCGCAGGACGGCCGCATCAGCATCAACCACGACGGCAAGACCGTCGACCTCCGCGTCGCGACCCTGCCGACCGTGTGGGGCGAGAAGATCGTCGCGCGTGTGCTCGACAACTCCACCGCCCGCCTCGACCTCGACGACCTCGGCTTCGAGCCCGGCAACCGGGAGCGCTTCGCCCGCTCCTACCGCAAGCCGTACGGGATGATCCTGGTGACCGGGCCGACCGGCTCGGGCAAGTCCACGACGCTCTACGCGACGCTGAACATCCTCAACAACGCCGACGTCAACGTCATCACCGTCGAGGACCCGGTGGAGTACCGGCTGCCCGGCATCAACCAGGTGCAGACCAACCCCAAGGCCGGTCTCACGTTCGCCTCGGCGCTGCGCTCGATCCTGCGCTCGGACCCCGACATCGTCCTCGTCGGCGAGATCCGCGACCACGAGACCGCGTCGATCGCGATCGAGGCCTCGCTCACCGGTCACCTCGTGCTCTCCACCCTGCACACCAACGACGCCCCGTCCGCGGTGACCCGCCTCGTGGAGATGGGGATCGAGCCGTTCCTGGTGGGCTCCGCGCTCGACTGCGTGCTGGCCCAGCGGCTGTGCCGGGCGCTGTGCGAGCGCTGCCGGCGCCCCTACCGCGCCGACCCCGCCGAGCTGGACCGGCTCGGCTTCCGGCTCCCCGCCGAGCACGACGGCGTCCTCTTCGAGGCCGTCGGCTGCTCGGCGTGCTCCCGCACCGGCTACCGGGGACGCACCGCGCTGCACGAGGTGATGCCGGTGAGCGAGGAGATCGAGCGGCTGACCGTCAGCCGCGCCCCGACCGACGAGGTGGCTCGGACCGCCCGCGAGCAGGGGATGACGACGTTGCGCTACGACGGGTGGGCGAAGGTGCTCTCCGGTCGTACGACCGTGCAGGAGGTGCTCCGTGTCGCAGGATGACCAGCAGACCGGTTCGACGGGGTCCTGGGACACGTCCTGGGCCCAGTGGGACACGCCGGCGGAGACGCCGGCCGCGCCGGCCCCCACCCCTTCTGCCGGGGCGCGCCGGCGGGCCGACGTGCCGGAGGGCTCCGCGCCGAGCACCGGCTCGACCTCCCTGTGGGACCAGGTGATGGCCGGCTCCGACGCCGACCCCACCGAGGACGTGCCGCGCGTCGCGCCCGGGGGTGGACGACGGGTCGCCGCCGCGTCCGCGGACGCGTACGAGCCGCCCACCTACGAGGCACCCACCTACCAGCCGCCGACCTACGAGCCGCCCTCGTACGAGGCCCCGGCCTACGAGCCGCCCACGTACGAGACCCCCACGCCCGCCTACCGGGAGCCCGAGCCGGTCGCCCCTGCTGTGGCCCCGGTGACCGCCGCGGCTCCGGTCGCGGCTGCGCCGGTCGTCGCGGCTGCGCCGGTACCCGAGCACGTCGAGCCCGAGCACGTCGAGCCCCTGGGCCTGGACGAGCTGCTGACCCAGGTGGTCGAGCTGAGCGGCTCCGACCTGCACCTCACCGTGGGCGTGCCGCCGACGGTCCGCGTGCGCGGCGAGATGCGCGCGGTCGAGGGCCAGCCGGCGCTGGAGGCGCGGTCGCTGCAGGAGGCGGTCTACGCGATCCTCACCGAGAAGCAGCGCAAGACGCTGGAGGAGACCCGCGAGCTCGACTTCGCCTACACGGTGCCGGGCGTGGCCCGCTTCCGTGCCAACGTCTTCTGGCAGCGCAGCGCGCTCGGCGCGGTGCTCCGCCTCATCCCGTGGGAGATCAAGACCGTCGGCGACCTGGGCCTGCCCGCCGTCGTCTCCGGCTTCGCCGAGCTCAAGCGCGGGCTGGTGCTCGTCACCGGGCCGACCGGCTCGGGCAAGTCCACGACGCTCGCGGCCGTCATCGACCAGGTCAACCGCACCCGGCGCGGGCACATCATGACCATCGAGGACCCGATCGAGTTCCTCCACGACCACAAGGGCTGCATCGTCAACCAGCGCGAGGTCGGCGGCGACACCCTCGGCTTCCGCAACGCGCTGCGCCAGGTGCTGCGCCAGGACCCCGACGTCGTCCTCGTCGGCGAGCTCCGCGACCTGGAGACCATCTCGGTGGCGCTCACCGCCGCAGAGACCGGTCACCTCGTGCTCGCCACGCTGCACACGCAGTCGGCGCAGGACACCGTCTCCCGCGTCGTCGACGTCTTCCCCGCCGAGCAGCAGCAGCAGATCCGCACCCAGTTGGCCGCGACCCTCCAGGGCGTCGTGTGCCAGACCCTCGTGCCGACCGCCGACGGGCGCTCCCGCACCGCCGCGCTGGAGATCATGGTGTGCACCACCGGCGTGCGCGCGATGATCCGCGAGAACAAGCTGCCGCAGATCCCCGGCGCGCTCCAGGCGGGCGTGGACGTCGGCATGCAGACCCTGGACGGCCACCTGGCCGACCTGGTCAAGCAGGGCCGGGTCACCCGTGCCGTCGCGCTGGAGCACTGCGCGGACAAGGAGAGCCTGCTGGCCCTCATCACCAGCACCGGCCTGCGCGGCCCGGGCCAGGGCGGCCAGGGCGCGGCCTCCGCGCACGGTGAGCTGCTCACCGGCTGGAGCGCCCCGCTGGCCACCGACGAGGAGAGTGCGTCGTGACCGCCCAGAGCTTCGAGTACAAGGTCCGTGACGCCGACGGCAAGTTCCGCGAGGGCAAGGTCAAGGCCGCCTCGGCCGAGGCCGTCGCCGACCGGCTGCGCTCGCTGGGCTACGTGCCGCTGCAGATCAGCAAGGCCGGCCAGGGCCTGCAGACCGAGATCAAGCTGCCCGGCTCCAAGCGGGTGCCGCCCAAGGAGCTGGCGATCGCCACCCGGCAGCTGGCCACCATGGTGCAGTCCGGCCTGCCGCTGCTGCGCTGCCTGGCGATCCTCTCCGACCAGGTCGAGCACCCCGAGCTGGCCCGGGTGCTGGGCGAGGTCCGCGCCGGCGTCGAGGCCGGCCACAGCCTCTCCTCCTCGCTCCAGGGCGAGCCGCGCACCTTTCCGCCGCTGATGATCAACATGGTCCGCGCCGGCGAGCTCGGCGGCTTCCTCGACACCGCGCTCGCCCAGGTCGCCGAGACCCTCGAGGCCGAGGTGCGGCTGCGCGCCAAGGTGAAGTCGGCGATGACCTACCCGGTGGTCGTGCTGGTGATGGCCGCCCTCATGTGCATCGGCATGCTGCTGTTCATCGTCCCGGTCTTCGAGAAGATGTTCACCGACCTCGGCGGCGTCCTGCCGCTGCCCACCCGCATCCTGGTGTTCCTCTCCGACGCGATGGTCTTCATCCTCCCCGCGCTCGCCATCGGCACGTTCGTCTGCGTCGTCTGGTGGCGCCGCAACGGCCACGAGCGGCGGGTGCGCGAGGTCGTGGACCCGCTCAAGCTCAAGATGCCGGTCTTCGGTGACCTCGCGGCCAAGATCGCGCTGGCCCGGTTCAGCCGCAACCTCGGCACGCTGCTCGGCGCGGGCGTGCCGATCCTCCAGGCCCTCGACATCGTCGGCGACACCTCCGGCTCCACCGTCATCGCCCACGCCACGGAGGACGTGCGCCGCTCGGTGGCCGGCGGCCAGTCGATCGCCGGCCCGCTGGGCCGCCACGAGATCTTCCCGTCGATGGTGGTGCAGATGATCGCCTCGGGCGAGGAGTCCGGCGCCGTCGACGTCATGCTCGGCCGCATCGCCACGTTCTACGACGAGGAGGTCGAGGCCACCACCGAGGCGCTCACCTCGCTCATCGAGCCGCTGCTCATCGCCGGCCTCGGTCTCGTCGTGGGCGGCATGATCGTCGCCCTCTACATGCCGATCTTCTCGGTCTTCGATCTGATCCAGTAGGGCGCGACGAGCCTCGTCCCCGGCAGTCGCGGGGGCGGGTCACCCAGCGCAGCAACACCAGGACGCCGGCGGGGCGATGCCCCGCCGGCGTCCTGCTGTCTCCGGGTCTGTCGTCCCCGGGTCGTGCGTGGTCCTGGGTGGTCCTGGGTGCCGTTCCGCCTCAGCGGTCGACCTCGAGGTAGCGACCCACGCCCTGGCGCAGGAGGCTGGGGGAGACGTTCGCGAGGAAGCACTCGTCGAGGGAGAGGTTGGCCGTGCCGGTGAGGTCCACGGCGTCGGCGAACAGCGTGCCGATCAGGTCCGCGGTGCCGTTGTTCTTCGACACCTTGCCGTAGGGCGAGCGGGAGGTGAGCACGATGCTCGCGGCCATGTTCGTGTTGCTGTTGAGCCGCACGTCGCCGTTGACGATGACGATGAGCAGGCTCTGGTCCGGGCACTGCGCCGAGTCGGCGACCACCTCGCCGGTGTCCTCGCGGCCCCAGTCGTCGAAGTCGGCCTGGGAGAGGTTCACCAGCGCGCTGCTGGAGTTCGTGGGGCTGAGGTCGAAGAACATCACGGCGTGCGGCGTCACCGACGGCGAGGGGACGCTCCAGCCGCTGTTGGTCGTCCAGTAGAGGCCCTGCGACTGGGCCACGGCCCGCAGGTCGTCCAGCTCGTCGGCGCTGAAGGGGTCCTCGCCGATGCCGAACAGGGTGCGCAGCGCGTCCTCGGAGCCGATGCGGGAGCCGTCCACGTCGGTGGTGCCGTCGCCGTCGAGGTCCTGCGCGCCGTAGTAGGCGGGGTACGCGGCGGCCACCGACGCGCACGCGGTGCCGGCCAGCGGACCGCCGTAGGCGTCCTGGTCGTAGGGGAACTCCTCGTTGCAGGCGCCCGCGGCGTTGCTCGCGCTCCAGGAGTGGATGGGGCCGTTCTTGCCGCTGCCCTTGGCGTCCGAGCAGTACTGGTTGTTGCCGTTGGCGTTGGTGATCACCTGCGAGGAGTGCACGGCGGCGGGGATGCCGTAGGCGGCGTCGATGGTGTCGGCGACGTCGATCTTGTCGCGGCGGTAGACGCAGCCGGTGGAGAAGACGCTGACCCGGGTCGTGGAGTAGTTGCCGCCGCCGGAGATCTCGCGGCCGAAGAGGCCGAGCGGGAGGCTGGCGATGGGGCTGAGCGAGACGTCGACCTCGACGGCGCGCACGCCGGAGCCGGAGCGTCCGGTGCTGTGGATGCGGTACGTGGCCGGGTCGTTGTCGGGCCAGGGGGCGATCGGCTCGATCCAGGCGGTGTAGGACTGGCCGGCCGAGCCGGGCAGGTCGTCGCCGAACGGGGCGCTGCTGCTGCCCCAGGCGTTCGTCGTGCAGTCCGGCGAGCAGCGCAGTGAGCGGGAGCCGCTGCTGCGCAGGTAGGCCAGGGCCTGGGCGACGCCGGCGTCGGCGGCGTCCAGGGCGGCGGCCGAGGCACGCGAGGCCGAGGAGGCCTGCATGCCGTTGACGGTGACCCGCAGGATCGTGGTGCCGAGCACCAGCACGAGAGCCACCACCGTCATGGTGATGACCAGGGCGGAGCCGGTGTCGGCGGGCCGGTCCGGCCTGGGACGGGGGCCACCGGTGGCTCGGCGGGCGGCACGGTGCCGGTGGGCGCGCAGGGCGATCATCCGGCGCCTCCTTCCTGGTTGCGCAGGTCGACGCGGAGGGTGAAGTCGCGGCTGACGTCGCCGTCGCGCACGGTCATCGAGACCTCCACGAGGTCGAGGTGGGCCAGCTCGGCGCCGTCGGGGCGGCCGTTGCCGTTGCCGCCGAGGGCGGGGTAGGCGTCCAGCTCCTGCCAGGTCGTGCGCCCGTCGCCGTCGGCGTCGGGCTCGAAGGCGGAGGAGAGCAGGCGCAGGTCGAAGCGGCTGACGACCTCGGCCAGCACGGGTCGGGTGATCGCGGCGCCGTCGGCGTCGTTGGCGGTCAGGGTGAGGCGGCCGCCGGTCGGGTCCCACCGGTAGGTGAGCACCTCGGGGTCGGAGATGCCGGTGTCGCGCAGGCCGTCGCCGTCGAAGTCGGTCCACACCGTCAGCGAGGTGGTCTCGTCGCCGAGCGAGGTGAGCTCCACCTTGTCCACGGCGGCGGTCTGCCGCAGCTCGCGGGAGAGCCGCTCCACCGCGAGCCGGGACTCCTGGGTGACGTCGGCGGTGGACTGGATCTCGTCGGTGACCTCGGCGGTCGAGAGCGCGAGCCCGAGCAGCAGGGTGGAGACCACCCCGAGCAGCCCGATCGCCACGAGCAGCTCCACCAGGGTGAAGCCGCCGTCGCCCGGGTCCTGTCCCGGGGCCTGCGCAGGCTCGTGCCCAGAGTCGTGTCCGGATTCCTGCGCGGCGCTCATCGGTCGTCCTGCGCGGTGCACGAGACGGCGCCCAGCGTCACCGAGAGGGTGGAGGACGGCTCGGCGACGGGCTGCCCCGCCTCGTCCGTGACGACGGCGCCGTCGGAGTCGACCTGCTTGCGCAGCGGCTGGGTGCGCAGCGTGATGACACCGGGGATCGTGACCTCGGCCGCGCCGCCGGAGGCGGTGCGCGTGGTCTCGCCGACCGTGAGCGCGGACCAGGAGGCGATCCAGTCGTCGAGGTAGCCGTAGGTGCCGACCGGCACGGTCGACAGGTCGATCGACTCCAGCGCGTCGGTGGTGGAGGCCTGGGTCGTGGTGGGCGTCGTGGGGGTGACCGCCACGTAGCCCGTGGGCGTCCACCGGCGGACCGTGGCCGACCAGGCCGCGGTGGTGGAGGCCGCGTGCCCCGTGCCGGCGACGCGGCAGCGGGCGGCGGCCCCGGTGAGGTCGACCTGGAGGATGCCCTCGGGGGCGAAGGTGGTGGGCAGCACCTGCACGGTGCCGGCCCGGGCGGTGCCGCAGGCCTCGACGGCGGAGGGGTCCGTGGTGTCGTCCGTGGCGGTCGAGGTCGCCCAGCCGGTGGCCGCGAGCCGGACGGTGCCGCCGCTGGTGCTCACGGAGCAGTCCGAGCCGGTGGCGCTGGGCACGGTGGCGCTCGTCATCTTCACCAGGCGCCCGGTGAGGGCGAGGCCGTCGCGGTAGAGGAGCAGGCTGCCCGTGCCGGCGCCGACGCCGAGGGCGGTGCCGCTGGACGAGGGGGAGGCCAGGGTGGCGCCCACGGGGGAGAGGGCCGAGCCCAGGCCGGGCAGGGCGTCGGCGACCCGCGCGGCCAGCGAGGTCGTCTGTGTGCCGCCCCAGCAGGCGAGCTGGCAGCCGCTGGCGCCGAGGCTCGACTCGCCCGCGCCCTGCGCGGCCACGGTGGTGGCCGGTGGGGCGACCACGTCGGCGGTGGCGCCGCGTCCGGTGAGGCTGGTGCCCACGTCGGCCGCGACCGAGGACGCGGTGCCCGAAGCGGTGGAGGCGTAGGAGAGGCCGGTGGCGAGCTGGAGTCGGCCCGCGTCCACGTTGACCGGCACCTCGCCGGTGACGGTGGGCGTCGAGGTGCCGACCGCGAGCGTGGTGACGTCCACGGAGGCACGCAGCCGGGTCGCGGCCTGGCGGGTACGGCTGATCTGGGTCCAGCTGCTCACTGGCGCCAGGGTGGCCCCGGTGCGCAGCACCGTGACACCGACGCCGATCTGCGAGGCGGGCCGCGCGTCGCGGCCGACCACCTGCGTGGTCCAGCCGCTCGCCGGCACCACCACGGTGGGCGGCGTGCCGTCGGAGAGCAGCTGGGTGGCCACGACCACGGTCCAGCCGTCGAGGTCGCCGTCCTCGGCGTCGGTGATCACCCGGCGGTAGAACGCGCCGGCCGGCTCCCAGGAGCAGCGGGTGGCGCCGGCGGCGACGAAGCCGTCGGACGCGGAGGTCGGCGCCACCGCGTCGCCGTCTGCGTCGGTGCAGGCCGGCGCCGTGACCGGGGTGGTGAGGTCGGTGTAGTACCGGTCGAGCACGTCGATGTAGTCCCCGGCATCCGGGGCCACGTGGAAGGGCAGGTTGCGCATCTGCTCCAGCTGGCCGAGCGCCAGGGACTTGGCCTGGGTGAGCTCGCGCGAGGTGGCGTTGCCGCGGATGCCGCTGAGGATCACCGGCAGGGTGGCCACCAGCACCACCACGAGGATGCCGACGCTCACCATGATCTCCACCAGGCTGAAGCCGCCGTCGGACGGCACCTCGGGCCTCGGCTCGGGCTCGGGCTTCGGATGGCGCTGGAGCGCGCCCTGGGTCGCGCGCGGCTCAGCGGCGGGAGACACGGCCGGTCAGCCCCTCGACGTGGATGACGATCTCGCGGTCGGAGTCGTCGCGGACGACCGTGACGGTGCCGGCGGTGGCGGTGCCGCGCGAGCTGAAGGTGACGCCAGGCAGCGTGCCGTCGTCGTCGGTGGTGAACGCGGGGTCGAGCAGGTGGGTACCCTGGCCGTCGAGCGCCACCGGCTCCTGGAGGGCGGTGCGGTCGTCGTCGGCGCACCGGCCGCTGAACAGCTGGTAGTCGGCGTCGGTGAACATGACGCAGAGCGACCGGCCCTCGGTGACGGCCCGCTGCTGGGTGGCGCGGAGCGCGGCCTGCACCTGCTCGGCGGTGCCCTCCTGGGCGTTGGCGCGCGTCCACTGGACCCAACCCGAGATGGCGATGCCGAGCACGATCGTCAGCACCGTCACCGTCGCCATCAGCTCCACGAGGGTGAAGCCGCGGTCGCGCGGGTCAGTGGGCTGCGTCACGGGCGGTCGCTCCGGGGTCGGCGGCGCACGGGGCCGGGCGCCGAGGGCTGGCTGGCGGCGTGCGGGCGGGCCGGGGCGGTGCTGGAGCAGCCGGACCCGGAAACCCGGACCCACTTGTTCTGTTTCGGCATCCGCGCAGGTCACCTTGAGCCAGAATGGAGACATCTAGACCGCTCTCAAGGCGGCCTGGGGTCGCGCCGATCCACCGGGATGAACCGTCCTCGCCCCGGTCTCATGCACCCCCCAGGGGGCCGGGCCGACCGCCATTGGAGACAACCGTGCAGACCACCACCAGCAACGCCCCGGAGAGCCGGGACAAGGGATTCACCCTGATCGAGCTCCTCGTCGTCGTCATCATCATCGGCGTGCTCGCCGCGATCGCCATCCCGGTGTTCCTGAGCCAGCGCCAGAAGGCCGCGGACGCCGGCACCCAGTCCGACCTCAAGAACGCCGCGACGCTCATGGAGACCTGGTTCGTCGACCACCAGACGTACCTCGACGGCACTGCCGCTGACGAGACGAACACCCTCGCGACCCTCAAGGGAACCACGAACGTCACGGTGGAGATCCTGAGCGCAGACACCAGCGGGTTCTGCCTTGAGGGAACCAACTCGGGCAGCACCAACACCTTCTACTACGACTCCAATGAGGGCGGTCTGCTGACCGGGGACGCGACGTGCAGCACCTCTTCGTACACGACCGCCGGCACCGTGGCCGCTGACGGCGAGTAACCCACTCGGCCGCACGGCCTCCGCGTGGCGCGCCGCCGCAGATTTTGCCGCGGCGCGCCCCGCGCGTCCGGGACACCGGACACCACCTTCCCCGAAGATCCAGGACCACCATGACCGAGCTTCTCGATCGCGTCACCCCGCCTGAAGGGCCCCGCCCCCACTCCGAGGCCGCCGCCACGCCGCAGCCCCGGAGTCCGGAGGAGTCGACCACGGAGTCGCGCCGTCCCGGCGCCCACCGCCGGCCCGAGCCCCTGCCGACCTCGTCGGACGCGCAGGGGCCCGGCCTCGCAGACCCCACCCCGGACGCCGCCGGCGTGCCGGGGCCCCGTCACGTCCGGCCCGTGCCCGACGACGAGCCCTTCGCGCACGTCAGTGCCGACGAGGGCGAGGACGGCGACGGCGCGCTGTGGCGCGCCATCCGCGAGCGCGGCGACCTCGCCGCCCGCAACGAGCTGATGCTGCGCTACGCCGGCCTGGTCAAGTACGTGGCCGGCCGGGTCCGCTCCGGGATGCCCGCCTCCGTCGAGACCGGCGACCTGGTCTCCGAGGGCATGATCGGCCTCATCGACGCGATCGAGCGCTTCGAGCCCGACCGCGGCCTGCGGTTCCCCACCTTCGCCGTGCCGCGCATCCGCGGCGCGATCCTGGACGCGGTGCGCGCCGACGACTGGGCGCCCCGCTCCGTCCGCCGCCGTGCCCGCGAGCTGGAGCGCACCGCGCACGCCCTGCGCACCGACCTGGGCCGCCAGCCCACCGACGACGAGCTCGCCTCCGCGAGCGGCCTGGAGACCGAGGAGGTGCGCACGGCGCTGCAGCCGCGCACCTGGGTGCGCTACGCCTCCGTCACCGAGCTCGACGAGCTGCACGAGGTCGGCCGCGACTGGACCGACGCGCTCGAGGACGAGGAGGTGCGCGAGCGGCTGCTGCCGGCCGTGCAGGCCCTCCCCGAGCGCGACCGCGTGATCCTGGCCCTCTCCTTCTTCGAGGGCCTCACCCTGGCCGAGATCGGCCGCGTGCTCGGTGTCACCGAGTCCCGCGTCAGCCAGCTACGCACCCGCGCCACCCGCGAGCTGCGCCAGGTCCTGCTCCAGCAGACCGCCGGCTGACCGCCGGCTACCCCCCCAGACCCGACGAGGGCCCGGCACCATCCCCCTGGCGCCGGGTCCTCGTCGTACGCCCGGGGCCCGGGCGAGCGGTGCGGTCTCAGACCGCGAGCAGCGCCAGCACAAGGGTGACCAGACCGGGCACGGCCTGCACCCACAGGATGCGGCGGCTCACGGTCAGGGCACCCACCGCGCCCGCGACGAGCACGCACGCCGCGAAGAAGACCTGCACCTCGGTGCGGGTGCTGAGCGCGCCCCACACCAGGCCGGCCGCCAGGAACAGGTTGTAGAGCCCCTGGTTGGCGGCCAGCACACGGCTGGCCTGCGCGAACTCCACGTCGGTGCCGAAGATGCGGCGCCCCGTGGGCGTCGCCCACAGCACCGCCTCGAGGTAGGCGAACCCGACGTGCAGGAGGGCGAGGAGGCCGCAGGCCACGCCGGCGAGTATGGTCACGAACCGGATCGTCCCACGTCCGGGTGCACGCGTGTCACGTCTGCGCGGAGACCGGCTCCTCACGCCGGGCACGGGCAGCCCGTGCGCGGCCACCGCGTCGCGTGAGCGCCACGCCCACCAGCGCCAGCGCGCCGCCCGCGTAGGCCAGCGCCGGCGGCGTCTCGGCCAGCAGCAGCCAGCCCATCACGATGGTCAGCGGCGGCACGAGGTAGGTCGTCACGCCCAGCGTGGACGCCGAGAGGTGCCGCAGCGCGTAGGCGTAGGTGGTGAACGCCAGCGCCGTCGGCAGCGCGCCCATGTAGACCATCCAGAACGTGGACGACGGCGGGGCGGCCGCGACCTCGCGCACCAGCTGCGGCGCGAACGGCAGCGACACGACGCACCCGATGGTGGCCGCCAGCCAGGTCACCTGGATCGCCGGCAGCCGCGCCACCAGCGGCTTCTGCACCACCAGGCTGATCGAGTAGGCCACCGCGGCCACCAGGCACAGGAGCACGCCCGTGCTGTCGCGGTCGGCCGCGTCGGAGGTGGAGAGCGAGATGACCACGACGCCGGCGAACGCCACCGCCAGGCCGAGCCCGAGCCACCGGGTGAACCGCTCGCCCAGGAAGATCGCGGCCAGCACCGAGATGAGCACCGGCGAGACCTGGATCAGCATCGAGGCGGTGCCCGCGTCGACCCGGGACTCGCCCTCGTTGAGCGCCACGCTGTAGAGCGCGAACCACAGGACGCCGATGACCGCCATCCCCGCCCACTCCCGGCCCGTTGGCCGGCGCAGCGAGCGGCGGGCCGAGAGGAGCGCGACGACCGCCAGGCAGACCGAGGCCACCACCAGCCGCCCCAGCGTCAGTGCGCCGGGGGAGAAGTCCTCGTGCAGGTAGCGGATCGCCACGAACGCGCTGGCCCACAGCACCAGGGTGGTGGCCACCGCGGCGAGCGGGAGCCAGGGAAGACCGGTGGGGGAACCGGGGGCGGGAGCGTTCACGGCCGCAGCCTAGGCGCCGGCACCGACACCGCTGCACCGGCCGGTGGTCGAGGTGCGACGAGCCCCGGCGAGGAGCCACGAGACCCCCGCAGCCGGCGTGCCGGCGGAGCAGATCTCGACACGGCCAGCACCGCCTCGTCCCTCGGCGGTGGGCCTGCTCGATCCTCCGGCGCCCACGCCGCGGGCTCGTCCCTCGCCCCCGGCTGCGCCGGAGGCGCGTTGGATCTCCTCCTTCGTCAGAGATCCAACTTGTACCCCAGCCCGCGCACCGTCACGAGGTACTTGGGCTCGCTCGGGTCGGGCTCGATCTTGGCCCGCAGCCGCTTCACGTGCACGTCGAGGGTCTTGGTGTCGCCGACGTAGTCGGAGCCCCAGACCCGGTCGATCAGCTGCCCGCGGGTCAGCACCCGGCCGGGGTTGCGCAAGAACATCTCGAGCAGCTCGAACTCCTTGAGCGGCAGCTTCTGCTCGTGGCCGTCCACGGTCACCACGTGCCGCTCGACGTCCATCCGCACCGGGCCGGCCTCGAGGGCCGCGGGTGCGGCGTCGGGCTCGATGCCGCGGCGCAGCACCGCCCGGATGCGGGCGGTGAGCTCGCGCGGGGAGTACGGCTTGGTGACGTAGTCGTCCGCACCGAGCTCGAGGCCGACGATCTTGTCGATCTCGTCGTCCTTGGCGCTGACCATGATCACCGGCACGTTCGAGCTCTGCCGGATGACCCGGCAGACCTCGGTGCCGGGGATGCCGGGCAGCATCAGGTCGAGCAGGACGATGTCGGCCCCGTTGCGCTCGAAGTCGTTGATCGCCGTGTTGCCGTCGGCCGCCACGGAGACCTCGAAGCCCTCCTTGCGCAGCATGTACGAGAGAGCCTCGGAGTAGCTCTCCTCGTCCTCGACCACCAGTACCCGTGTCACGGGCGTTCCTCCTGCTCGTCGTTCCCCGGGGAGCGCCCCCGGTCGTCCATCGACCCCAGGGAGAGGTCGTCGTCGGGGGTGCTGTCGGTGCCGTAGTGCTGGGGGAGCGTGAGGGTGAAGGTCGAGCCCTGACCCTCCGCCGACCAGACCCGGACCTCGCCGCCGTGGGTGGCGGCGACGTGCTTGACGATGGACAGGCCCAGGCCCGTGCCACCGGTCGAGCGGTGCCGGGCGGGGTCCACCCGGTAGAACCGCTCGAAGATGCGGTCCAGCTCCTCGGCGGGGATGCCGATGCCCTGGTCCACCACCGAGATGTCGACCGACCCCTCGTCCACCCGGGTCGTCACGACCACCGTGGAGTCGGGCTCGGAGTAGGAGACGGCGTTGGAGACGAGGTTGCTCACCGCGGCGAGCACCTGCTTCTCGTTGCCGTAGACCTGGACGCCGGGGACGCCGCCGACCAGCACGTGGATGCGCCGGTCCTCGGCGGCCATCGCGCTGGTGTCGACCGCGGTCGCGATCACCTCGTCCAGGTCCACGGCGATCGGCTCGTCGAGCGGGTCGTCGGCCTGGAGCCGGGAGAGCTGGATGATCTGCTGGACGAGCTTGCCGAGCCGGTCGGACTCGGTGAGCATCCGGGCGGCGAACCGCTTGACCGCGTCGGGGTCGTCGGCCGCGTCCTCCATGGCGTCGGCGAGCAGCCGAATGGCGCCCACCGGGGTCTTCAGTTCGTGGCTGACGTTGGCCACGAAGTCGCGGCGGACCTCCTCGACGCGCCGCTCCCGGGTGCGGTCCTCCACCAGCGCCAGCACCAGGCGGGAGCCCAGCGGCGCCACGCGGGCGCTGACGAAGCGTGCCGGCACGCCCGGGCGGGTCAGCCGCAGCTCGGTCTCGCGGATCTGCCCGTCCCGCCGGACCTGCCGCACCATGTCGGCCAGGTCATCGGAGACCAGCCGGGTGCCGCGCACCAGGCCGAGGGCGTAGGCGGGCGCGGAGGCCTTGAGCACCAGCTCGGAGGAGTCGATCACCACCGCGCTGGAGCGCAGCACCGAGAGCACGGTGGCCACGCCGTCGGGCAGGGCCGGCTGCTGGAGCGGCACGGCCGCGCGCTGCTGCCGGTCGGACACGTGCCAGGCGAACACGGCGCCGCCGGCGACCAGTGCTCCGACGAGGGCAGCGAGAAGTGCCTGCGTCGTCGGGTCCACGAGCAGGATCGTACGCACAGCCTTCACCCCCCGTTCGCCGCCGGAGGCCGACGTAGCAACAGTTCACCCCGCATTCACCGCCGGCAGCGCCGTCGTTCGCCGCGCGCTCTAGGCTTGCGCCATGCGTGACACGTTCGACGAGCAGCTCAGCCAGGTCTTCGGCGACCTGGTCTCCATCTGCGGCATGGTCCAGGTGGCGGTGAACGTGGCCACCCAGGCGCTCCTGGAGGGCGACATCACCCTCGCCGAGGAGGTCATCTCCGGCGACCGCGCCATCGACGTGGCGCGCGAGGAGGTGGAGGAGAACGCCATCGGCATGCTCACCCTCCAGGCGCCCGTCGCGCGCGACCTGCGCTCGGTCGTGGCCGCGCTGCGCATGGTCACCGAGCTGGAGCGCATGGGCGACCTCTCCGTCCACGTCGCCAAGATCGCTCGCATGCGGGTCCCCAACATCGCCATCCCGGACGAGGTGGCGCCGACGATCCGCAAGATGGCCGAGGTCGCGGAGGACATGGTCGTCCGCGTCGGCCAGATCATCGCCGACCGCGACGTCAGCGCCGCGATCGAGCTGGGCCGCGACGACGAGATCATGGACGGCCTGCGCCGCGCGTCCTTCGTCGAGCTGCTCTCCGACGACTGGTCCCACGGCGTCGAGGCCGCGGTCGACCTGGCGCTGCTGGGCCGCTACTACGAGCGGATCGCCGACCACGCCGTCTCGATCGCGCAGCGCATCGTCTTCGTCGTCACCGGCGAGACCGACAAGCGCGTCGGCTGAGGCTGCCACCGGGAAACGACCCAACGTCAGGCATGTTTCACGGCCCGTGAAACATGCCTGACGTTGGGTCGTTTCGCGTCCAGCCGGAACGACGAAGCGCCGGCCCCCTGGTTGGGACCGGCGCCTCGTGCGTGCTGAGCCGCGTCAGCGGCCCTGGTTCGCGACCGCGGCAGCGGCGGCGGCGGCCGCCTCCGGGTCGAGGTAGCGACCGCCCTTCTCCACGGGGGAGAAGGAGTCGTCCAGCTCGTAGACCAGCGGCTGGCCGGTGGGGATGTTCAGCCCGGCGATGTCGTCGTCGCTGATCCCGTCGAGGTGCTTGACGATCGCGCGCAGCGAGTTGCCGTGCGCGGCCACCAGGACGACCTTGCCGGCCGCCAGGTCGGCGGTGATGTCGGACTCCCAGTAGGGGAGCATCCGCTCGATGACGTCCTTGAGGCACTCGGTGCGGGGCATCTCGTCGCCGAGGTCGGCGTACTGGGGCAGGCCCACCTGCGAGAACTCGTCGTCGTCGGCCAGGACCGGCGGCGGCACGTCGAAGGAGCGGCGCCAGAGCATGAACTGCTCCTCGCCGTACTCGTC
Source organism: Nocardioides bruguierae (assembly GCF_023656415.1). Taxonomy (GTDB): domain Bacteria; phylum Actinomycetota; class Actinomycetes; order Propionibacteriales; family Nocardioidaceae; genus Nocardioides; species Nocardioides bruguierae. The sequence goes on along the minus strand of NZ_JAMOIL010000033.1, from coordinate 23,884 downwards.
GAGGGTCTGCTTCTTGTTCTTGCCCTGCAGGCCGCCGTAGTGGCGCTCGTTGAGGCGCCAGGAGCGCTTCACCGGGATCCAGTGCCGGTCGGCCTCGCTCAGCGCCATGGCCGAGGTGTTGATCGCGCGACGCAGCAGGGAGGTGTGCACGACGTCGGGGAGGACGCCGGCCTCCTTCATCAGCTTGCCGCCGCGGACCGCCTCGTCACGGCCCTTGTCGTTGAGGTCGACGTCCACCCAGCCGGTGAACAGGTTCTTGGCGTTCCACTCGCTCTCGCCGTGGCGGAGCAGGATCAGGGTCGACATGCGTCTCAGTGCTCTCCGTAGGTGACCACGGGCTCCTCGGCCTCGCAGTCGTAGGTCTCGCCGGTCGCGGTGGTGCTGGCGGTGTCGAAGCCCTCGAACTCGCGGCAGGCCGGGACGACCGGCACGTCCATCGTCGCGGACTCGCCGTTGTCGAACGTGAAGGTCAGCTCGAGCACGTCGCCGGCGGCGAACGAGCCGGTCAGGCCGATGCCGTCCTCGGTGGTGCCGACGCCGGTGTAGCCGTCGGGGGCGACGTCGACCGGGTCGAAGTCGGCCACGGTGACGCTGGTGTCGGCGGCGCTGAGGCCGGTCAGCGACAGCTCGTCGGCGGCGGTGTTGGCCAGGCCCCCGACGAAGGTGCCCGCGTCGTCCTGCGCGGCGACCACGACGGCCGAGAGGACGTTGACCTCCGTCTCGCGGTCGTTGGTGCCCGCGGCGGGCGTGTACACCTGGTCGGTGGCGAGGTCGAAGCCGCACGACGAGAGGGTCGTGGTGAGCGCGACCGCGCCGGTGACGAGCGCGAGGTTGCGGCGCAGAGACATGTTCGGTGCCTTCGTGTCGGACGTGGAGCCAGCGGGTAGAGGGTACCGCTGCCGGGGGTCGGTGCCGCGACCGGGCGTCAGGTGCCGGACGGCGCGGCGACGCCCAGCCAGAGCAGGCCCGCGGCCACGGCGGCGAGGAACACGACGGTCAGCGCGAGCAGCCGGTTGGCGCCCAGGCCGAGCCCCAGCCGCAGGGGCAGGGTGTCCCACCCCTCGTCCCGGTCGTCGACGAGCCCCCAGACGGCGGTGAGCACGTGCACGCCGACGCCCGCGAGCGCGGCCAGCCCCACGGCCAGCGGGTGCGGCGGCTCGCCCACGTGCAGCCCGCCCCAGCCGCCGTAGGACAGGAAGCCCGGGTAGAGCGCCCAGGCCAACGCCCACGGCCACCACGACGCGGGCCCGCGCCGGCCGACGCGGGTGCCGACGACGCCGATCGCCACCGACGCCAGGTAGAAGCCGGCGGCCACCAGGCCGTTGGCCACCGACAGCGGGACGAGGACCAGCACCGCGCACGCCGCCGCGAACCCCGCCGTCCCCCGCTCGAGCCGGCCGTCGGCCACGGGCTTGCGGCGCCGCCGGTGCCGGGCGTCGAGGTCGGCGTCGGCCACGTCGTTGACCCAGCCGAGCACGAGCTGGCCGACGGCCACGGTGGCGGCCACCAGGGCGACCTCGCGGCCGGGCCTGCCGGTGACCGCGGCGGCGACGGCGAGGGCGACCGTGACGGCCAGGGCCCGCGCGGGGTGCGCCGCCAGCACCAGGGCCACCGGGGCGGGCAGGGGGCGGCCGGTGGGAGGCGCCGCCACGTCGTTGACGTCGGTCTGCTGCTCGGCGGGGGGCATGTGGCCAGTATCACCGTTCCCGCCCACGGTGGTGGGAGCGCCGTGCGGGCGGCCCTGACCTGGGGCGGGTGGTCCCGGGCGGGGGTTCGTCCGTGGCCGACGTTCGGCCCCCGGCGTCCGACCCACCGGAGGCTTGCCTGGCGGGGCGGGACTTGCTATCGCGTGCGTGAGCCACCCGGGTTTCGGCTTGTCAAGCCCGGATCAAGGCCCTGACCTGCACAAACAGTGGCCGGGGGCAACGAGGTCGTGCTATCGTTGTCCACCTGAGGAAGGGGAACCTGGCACATGACTTTCACTGTCGGCGAGACCGTCGTCTACCCCAATCACGGGGCTGCCGTCATCGAAGACATCGAGACCCGCAAGATCAAGGGCGAGGACCGTCAGTACCTGGTCCTGCGCATCGTGGCACAGCAGGACCTGGTGGTCCGGGTCCCGGCGTGCAACCTGGACCTCGTCGGCGTGCGTGACGTCGTCGACAAGGACGGGCTGGACCGAGTGTTCGACATCCTGCGTGCGCAGCAGGTCGAGGAGCCGACCAACTGGTCGCGTCGCTACAAGGCGAACCTCGAGAAGCTGCACAGCGGCGACGTCATGAAGGTGGCCGAGGTCGTCCGCGACCTGTGGCGCCGTGAGCGCGACCGCGGGCTGTCGGCCGGCGAGAAGCGCATGCTGGCGAAGGCTCGCCAGATCCTGGTCTCCGAGCTCGCGCTCGCGGAGTCCACCAACGAGGACAAGGCCGAGGCCATCCTCGACGAGGTGCTCGCGTCCTGACCTGACGGTCCGGCACGACCCACGCGACCGACCCCCGCCACCCACCAGGGTGACGGGGGTCGTCCGCGTCCGGAGGCCCGCAGGTGCCGAGCGGCCCGACCGGGGTGCTCAGACGTCGATCGGCACCTGGAGGTAGGCGCGGTAGCCCCGGCGGAGCGTGCCCTTCACCCGGGCGAGCTGGTCGACGCCGCCGTCGTCGCCGAACACGTTGTCGCTGGACAGCGAGATCTGGTCCAGGTTGGTGGCCGAGTCGCCGTAGAGCCGAGGACGCTTGCCGTAGACGTGGGCGGCCACCTTGCGCGGCAGCGCCAGCTGCGAGGTCGCCACCGGGGTGCCGGAGCGGGTCGCGGCGCGCTTGGAGCGGTAGACCTCGAAGTGGACGTGCGGCCACCGGCCCGGGTAGCAGCCGGGGAGGACGCTGCGGAAGCGCACGATGCCCTTCTCGCCGCTCACCTGCACCCCGCGCAGCCAGTTCTGGTCGGTCACCCCGGCGGAGTACATCGAGTAGCGGCCCTTGGCGTCGCAGTGCCACGCGTACACCGCGTAGCCCTCGAGGGGGTCGCAGTCGCCGGTGGAGACGAGCCGCAGCGTCAGGGTGAGGTCGATGCCCTGCGCGCGGCGGTGGGTGTCGCCGAAGCTGCGGCGGATGTCGCGGCGCACGACGCCGCTGTCGTCCAGGACGTTCGGTCCGTTGGAGCCGTCGCCGGGGTAGGGACCCGCGGTCTCGGCCGGGATCTCGCTCCCCGAGCAGGTCGCCGCCGAGGCCGGCGTGCCGGAGCCGAGCAGCAGCGCGCCGCCGGTGCCGAGGGCGCCCGCGCCGAGGAGGGAGAGGACCGTGCGACGGTCGCGGAGGTAGGCCAGGTCGAACCGGAGCCCGCGGTCGAGGAGGTCCCCGCCCTGCTCCTCGCTGTGGTGGTGGTCGGTCATGGCAGGGGAGACAAGCGCCCGCACCTGTGAGACCGGCCGCGACCCGCCGTGGCACGCCTGTGCGGGGCCCGCGTCCCGCGCCGACCCCGCGGCCGGGACGGTCGCGGGTCGCTACCGTGGCCCCGTGGACGAGCGCGACGACGACGTCCGGTTCGACCTCTCCTTCGACGTCGACGCGGACCCCGGCACGGACGACGGCACCGCGGAGACCCCGGACCAGGGCCCGGAGGACGTCGACGCGATCGAGGACCCCTACGCCGACCTCCCGGACCCCGACGGGGCCGTCGACGAGCTCGACGACGAGGACGATGATGAGGAGTGGGTCGAGCCGCCCGAGGCGCTGGCCGTGCTGCTCACCGACCACCGCGGCTCGCTGCCGTTCTCGCTCCTGCACGGCGAGGCGCTGGTGGCCTGCGCGGCCTGGGCGCTGGGTGAGTCCGGCGCGCTGCAGGTCGACGAGGGGACGGCCTGGCAGGCGCTCGTGGACGCCGAGGAGACCGTCGTCCTGCACGACGTGCTGTGCCCCATGACCCCGCCCTCCTTCCTGGTCGAGTGCGTCCGGCACTCCCAGGCGCACGGCGCGGTCGTCGTGGGCGTGCGGGCCGTGACCGACACCGTCAAGGAGGTGGACGAGGCGGGCGTGCTGGGCGAGACGGTTGACCGCGACCGCCTGCTGGCCGTCGCCTCGCCCGTGGTTCTGCCGCCGAGCGTCGTGGCCGCGCTGGACGACGGGCTGCCCACCGACGACCTGGCCGCGCTCGTGCCCCTGCTGGCCGCCCGCTGGCCGGTGCGCACGCTCGCGGCCCCGCCCCAGGCCCGCCGGGTGGCGGACGCCGACGACGTGGCCGTGCTGGAGGCGCTCACACGCGGCGAGCGCTGAGCCCGCTTCCGCCTCGTCCGGTGTGGCTGCTCAGCCCTGCGGGTGCAGGAGTCGCTCGGCCAGCGCCACGTCCTCGGGCCAGGTGACCTTGAGGTTGCGGGCCCCGCTCGGCACGACGACCACCGGCAGGCCGGTGAACCGGGCGAACGTGACGGCGGTGTCGGTGCCCCCGAAGCCCGCCTCCGCGGCCGCGGCGTAGGCGCCCAGCAGGTCCGCGGCGCGGAACGACTGCGGCGTCTGCACCCCCACGAGGGCGCCCACCGGCGAGGGGCGCAGGTCGCGGCCGACGAGGCCGGTCACGGGCGCGGCTGGCAGGGCGCCGCCGTGCTCGCGGGCCCGGGCCACGGTCTCGTCGAAGAGGGCGGACGCGGCCAGCGGCCGGGCGCCGTCGTGCACCGCGACCACGTCGACGCGGCCGGCGTCCACGTCGGCGCGCAGCGCTGCGAACGCCGCGTCCTCGGAGTCGTGCCGGGTGGCACCGCCCTCGACCAGGCGCACCTCCGGTGCCCCCGAGGTGGGGCCGGCCGGCAGCCAGGGGCCGAGCGCCTCGGCGACCTCGGAGGCCTCGCCGGGCGCGGCCACGACGACCACGACGCGCACGTCGGTCACCGCGAGGGCCGTGGTCACCGACCAGGCCAGCAGGGGGCGGTCCCCGAGCGGCAGGAGCACCTTGTTGCGGTCGGCGCCGACGCGGCTGCCGGAGCCCGCGCCGAGCACGACGACGGCGACGCCGGGAGCCGCGGAGGGGGAGGGTGCGAGCACGGTCGGAACGCTACCGCCGAGCGCGCCGCCCTCGCCCCGACGGGTGACACCGGCGCGTCAGGGCCGCCCGACGACCGCCTGGTCCCGCCGGGCCGTGAGGGCGCCGGGGAGGGTTTGCACGGACGTAACACTGTGAAACCTCCCGGGTACACGGCGGGCCCTAGTTTCGGCCCCGGGTCCGCGCACCGTCGGGCCCCGCGGACGACGCCGAGGGAGGGTGCTCGCGTGACACCCCGACGCGCGGCGAGCGAGGAGGGCTGGCAGCCGGTCTGCCGCCTCGAGGAGCTCGAGGTGGAGCGAGGCGCCACCGCCCTCGTCCACGGCCAGGCCGTGGCGCTCTTTCGCATGCCCGACGACCAGGTGCACGCCCTGGGCAACCACGACCCCTTCGGCCGCACCTCCACGCTGGCGCGCGGCATCGTCGGCGTCCGCGACGGCGTGCCGTTCGTGGCGTCGCCCTCGCACCGGCACGGGTTCGACCTGCGCACCGGCATCTGCCTCGACCAGCCCGGCGTCACCGTCCCCGCCTTCGAGGTCAGGGTGGACGGCGGCGTGGTGCTCGTCGGGGCGCGCAAGCACGTCGCGGCCTGACTCCCAGCCCGCGCGGCCGGGTGATCAGGCCGGCGCGGGCTCCGTGACGGCGGAGCGCACCGCCGCGTCCACGAGGGCGGCGAGCTGCTCGCTGACCACCGCGTCCCGCTCGAGCGGCAGGTAGTGGCCGGCGCCCGGCAGCACCAGCAGCCGTGCGCCCCGGATGCCCGAGGCGAGCCGGCGGCCGTGGGAGAGCGGCGTGAGCCTGTCGGCGGTGCCGACCAGGACGACGGTGGGCACGGCGTCCCAGGCGCGCAGCAGGTGCTCGCGGTCGTGCAGGCGCAGGTCGCGCACGAACCCGGCCATGGTGGCGGGGGAGGCGGCGGCCAGCTGGTCGGCGATGAGGCCGGCGTCGCGGGGGCGCACCGGGCTGCCGACGAGCATCCTGTCGACGACGGCCTGCTCCACCCGGGGTGAGCGGCGGCGGACGCCGGCCCGGGCGCTCAGGCGGCGCGCGCGGTGGCCGAGCACGGCGGGGAGCCGGTCGACGAGGTGCTCGCCACCCGGGAGCCGGGCGGCGAGGCGGTCGATGCCGGCGCCGAGGTGACCGGCCGAGGTGGCCACCAGCAGCAGGCCGGCGGCGCGGTCCACCAGGTCCGGGCGCAGGTCCGGCAGCGCCATGAGCGTCATGCCGCCGATCGAGTGGCCGGCGAGCACCAGCGGGCCGGCGGGGGCGAGCGCGTCCGCCACCGCCCCGAGGTCGCGGGCCAGGTCGGTGATCGTGCAGGCCGCCTCGTCCGGCACCTCGGAGCGGCCGTGCGCGCGGGCGTCCCAGGTGACCACCCGGACCCGTGCGCCGGGGTGGCCCGGCACCTCGCGGGAGAGCAGGGAGGCGACCTGGTAGTGCCACAGCTGCTCGTCGGCGGTCCAGCAGTGCGCGAGGAGCACGGTGACGTCGGCGTCGGCCGGGCCGTAGGCGGTGGCGTGCAGGCGCAGCCCGTCGTGGGTGAGCACGGTGGTCATGGGGCCTCCAGGGATGGGGGAGCGACAGGGGGTGGGGGCGAGGGTGGGGGTGTCGGGTTGCTCAGACCGGGACGACGAGCGCGGTCGCGAGGGCGGCGACGCCCTCGCCGCGGCCGGTGAGGCCGAGGCCGTCGGTGGTGGTGGCCGAGACGGTCACGTCGGCACCGGCGGCCGCGGAGAGCGCCGCGGCGGCCTCGGCCCGGCGGGGCCCGAGGCGGGGGCGGTTGCCGATCACCTGCACCGCCACGTTGCCGATCTCGAAGCCGGCGGCGCGGACGCGGCGGGCGGTCTCGGCGAGCAGGGTCGCGCCGGACGCGCCGGCCCACTGCGGCTCGGCGGTGCCGAAGTTCGAGCCGAGGTCGCCGAGCCCGGCGGCCGAGAGCAGGGCGTCGCAGGCGGCGTGGGCCGCCACGTCGGCGTCCGAGTGCCCCTCGAGGCCCTGGGGCTCGTCGGGCCACGCGAGGCCACCGAGGTGCATGGGCACCCCGTCGACCAGACGGTGGACGTCGGTGCCGATGCCGGTGCGCGGCAGTCCAGGAGGGAGGTTCACGTCTCGCATCCTGCCGCACCCGGGGCGCCGCGAGAACCTCTGCGGCGACCTTTATTGACATTTGTTCAACGAGTTGGCGCGGATGCACCGGGTGTGCACCGACCCGGCACACTGGAGGGGTGACTCCGCAGCAGCGCTACCTCTGGCCGGCCGCCGGGATCGTGACCCTCGTGGCGGGCCTGCTCACCAGCGAGGCCGCGGCGCGGCTGCTGTCGGTCCGCTCCTCGCCGGTCGTGGCGGTGGCCGAGTCGGTCATCGAGGTGCTGCCCGAGGCCGTGGTCAAGCCCGCGATCAACCTCCTCCAGGAGCTCGACAAGCCGTTCCTGGTCGCGGTGATCCTCGTGGCGCTGCTGGCGTTCTCCGCCTTCGTCGGCCGGGTCGCGCGCGACTCCGGCGACGGCTCTGCGCAGATCGGCTTCGCGCTGCTCGGCGGGGTCGGCCTGGCGGCGGTGCTGTTCCGCGAGAGCGGCGTCGGGCCGGTGATCCCGGTCGCCGTCGGGGCCATCACCTGGGTGGTCGTGCTGCCGGTGCTGACCAAGCCGCTGCGCGAGGGCGCGATGCTCGCGGCCGGAGCCGGCGACGACGCGGACCGGCCGCTCGGCGAGTCGCGCCGGGCCTTCCTCGTCCGCGCGAGCGTCGTGGGTGGCGTGGCCGTGCTCCTCGGCCTGGGCGGCTCGGTGCTCGGCGCCGGGCGCAGCGCCGTGGAGTCCGCGCGCCGCTCGCTGAGCCTGACCGGCGTCACCGACCCCGAGCCGCCGGCCGGGTCGTCCCTCGACGTCGACGACCTCGGCCCCTGGCAGACCCCGAACGACGACTTCTACCGGATCGACACCGCCATCGCCGTGCCCACCGTCAGCCCCGACGAGTGGAGCCTGCGCATCCACGGCATGGTCGAGAACGAGCTCACGCTGACCTACGACGACCTGGTCTCCCGGTCGTTCACCGAGTCGTGGGTGACACTGACCTGCGTCTCCAACCCGGTCGGCGGCGACCTGATCGGCAACGCCCGCTGGTCGGGCGTGCGGGTCGCCGACCTGCTGGCCGAGGCCGGTGTCACCGACGGCGCGGACGCGGTGAAGCAGACGAGCAGCGACGGCTGGACCTGCGGCACCCCGCTCGAGGCCCTCACCGACGAGCGCGACGCGTTGCTCGCCGTCGCGATGAACGGCGAGCCGCTGCCGATCGAGCACGGCTTCCCCGTCCGCGTGGTCGTGCCCGGGCTGTACGGCTACGTCTCGGCGACCAAGTGGGTCACCGACCTCGAGGTCACCCGCTTCGCGGACTTCTCCGCCTACTGGACCGACCGGGGCTGGGCCGAGAAGGGCCCGATCAAGCTCGCCTCCCGGGTCGACGTGCCACGCTCCGGCGCCTCGGTCGACGCCGGCACCGTCGCGCTGGGTGGCGTCGCCTGGGCGCAGCACACCGGCATCGAGGCCGTCGAGGTCTCCGTGGACGGCGGGGCCTGGCAGGCCTGTGACCTCGGCACCGTGCCCAGCGCGGACACGTGGGTGCAGTGGTCGGCGTCGCTCGACCTGGACGCCGGCGACCACACCGTCCGGGTGCGGGCCACCGATGCCGAGGGCACCGTGCAGGACTCGACCGTGCGCGACGTCCTGCCCGACGGCGCCACCGGCTACCACCAGGTCGACTTCACCGCCTCCTGACGCGGCCCGGGCTGAGGCGCTGGGTCAGGCGAAGCTCGCGCCGCGCGGCATGGCGCGGCCGTCGCTGATCACGTACGCGGTGCCTCCCGAGGCCTCGAGCCACGCCCGCTCCAGCTGGCCGCGGTCGTAGGTGCGGCGCACGCCCTTGTTGCGGGCCGCGGCCGGGTCGTTGACCACGACGTCGCCGTCGGCCCGGAACCCGACCACGACCAGCAGGTGGCCGTTGCTCGCGGAGATGGGGGCGCCGTCGAGCTCGCCGGCCCCGAACGCGATCGAGATGACGACCGGCACCCCGGCGGCCACGAGCCGCTCGGCCGCACGCAGGTCGGCCAGCCGGGTCACGTACGACTCCCGGGTGTGCAGCCCGGCGTAGGCGGTGTTGAACGGCCAGTTGCCGGCGCCGCGGTAGCCGTGGTCGTAGACGCGCCGGGCCGTGTCGTCCACCCAGGGGTTGCGGTGGTCGTCGGCCACCCACGACCACTGGCGCGCGTGCGGCAGGGCGTCGTAGTAGGAGAGCACCATCGAGGTGGAGGTCGGCGAGCACCAGGACTCCCCACCGCCGCCGTACTGCGGGTAGTCGCCCTCGTGGATCATCTGGCTGTAGCGCGGCACGCGCAGCACCCGTCCGCCGGCCCGGGCGACCACGCCGGGGGCGCTGGTGGCGGGCGTGCTCGCCGGCTGCCGGCTGACCACGGCGCCGACCGTGCTCAGCCGGGGCGAGGCGGTGCGGGCGCCGGCGCGGCGCAGCAGGCTCACCCGCAGCTGGTAGCCGCGCAGCCCGGCGTCCTCGCGGGCGACCCAGGTGTCGACGTTGACCGAGGCCAGGTCGTCGGCCTGGCCGGAGAGGGTGGTGCGCAGGACGTGCCGGTCCCCGGAGGTCCAGCGGGCCAGGGTGTCCCACGAGGACGTGGCCCCGTCGGCGTCCCGGCCGCGCACCTGCACCACCACCAGGCTGTCGCCGGGGGTGCGGGCGCGCCAGGAGGCGATCAGCTCGGTGAACCCGAAGGCGGTGGACTCCCACGGCGAGATCCAGCGCCCCACGTCGTACCGGGTGCCGCCGAGCCGGGTGCTGCTCGTCCGCTCGTCCAGCACCACGGCGCCGCGGGCGGTGCGGGTGCCGCTCAGGCGGCCGGCGCGGAACCCCACCCCGTCGTCGGTCTGCCGGTAGCTGATCTTCGCGGTGCCGGCGCGGGCGGCGGTGGCGCCGTCGGCCGCCGTCGCGGCCGTCGTTCCGGCAAGCGAGGCGGCGGGCGTGAGCAGGGCGAGCGGCAGGACCAGCGCGAGGAGGGTCGGTGCCAGGCGGGGAAGGGGGGAGGGCACCGGTCGACGGTACGTCACATCCGTCCCGTGCGCCCCAGGTTCCTCGTCTGCTTCACCGAACCTTGTCGGGGTGGCGCGACGGCGCGGGGTACGACCCACCACATGCGTGGTTCCGGACGGTCGGAACCACGAATGTGGTGGGTCGTACCGGGGTGACCGGCGACGATGAGCACCGCACACGTCGGCACTCCTAGACTGGCCTGCGTGAGCCTGCGCCTGTACGACACCGCGACCCGCGACGTCCGCGACTTCACCCCTCTCGTCGAGGGGCGCGTCGGGGTCTACGTCTGCGGCCTCACGGTGCAGAGCGAGCCCCACGTGGGCCACGTGCGCTCCGCGGTGAACTTCGACGTGCTGCGCCGCTGGCTGGCGCACCGGGGCTACGCGGTCGACTTCGTCCGCAACGTCACCGACATCGACGACAAGATCCTCACCAAGGCCGAGGCCAACGGCGTGCCCTGGTACGCCCACGCCGCCGCGATGAAGCGCGAGCTCGACCGTGCCTACGCGCTGCTCAACGTCGCCCCGCCGACCTACGAGCCGCTGGCCACCGGCCACGTGCCGGAGATGCTCGAGCTGATCGAGCACCTCATCGAGCGCGGTCACGCCTACGCCGCGCCCGACGGCTCCGGCGACGTCTACTTCGACGTGCGCTCCTGGGCGTCCTACGGCGAGCTGACCCGCCAGGGCGTCGAGGACATGGAGGCCGCCGAGGACGCCGATCCCCGCGGCAAGAAGGACCCCCGCGACTTCGCCCTCTGGAAGGGCTGGAAGTCCGAGACCGAGCCGCGCACCGCGTCCTGGCCGAGCCCGTGGGGTCGCGGCCGCCCGGGCTGGCACATCGAGTGCTCGGCGATGGCCGGCAAGTACCTCGGTGAGGCCTTCGACATCCACGGCGGTGGGCTCGACCTGCGCTTCCCCCACCACGAGAACGAGCTCGCGCAGTCGCGCGCGGCGGGCCACGGGTTCGCGTCCTTCTGGATGCACAACGCGTGGATCACCACCGCCGGCGAGAAGATGAGCAAGTCGCTCGGCAACAGCCTCACGATCCCTGCGGTGCTGCAGCGCTTCCGCGGCGCGGAGCTGCGCTACTACGTCGTGGCCGCGCACTACCGCAGCCACGTGGAGTTCTCCTTCGAGGCGCTGGAGGAGGCCGCGAAGGGCTACCAGCGCATCGAGGCGTTCCTCGAGCGCGCGGACGCCGCCCTGGCCGCGCCGGTGGCCGCGGGCGAGGTGCCCGACGCCTTCGCCGCGGCGATGGACGACGACCTCGGGACGCCGGCCGCGACCGCCGTCCTCTTCGACACCGTGCGCGAGGGCAACCGGCTGCTGGCCGACGGCACCGACGTGACCGCCCAGGTCGCGGCCGTGCGGGCCATGCTGGGCGTGCTGGGTCTCGACCCGGCGGACGAGGCGTGGGGCCCTGCGGCCTCCGCCGGCGCGGACGAGGCCCTGACCTCGGCCGTGGACGCACTGGTCGCCGGGCTGCTGGAGCAGCGCGCGGCGGCCCGTGCGGCGAAGGACTTCGCCACCGCGGACGCGATCCGCGACCAGATCAAGGCGGCCGGCATCGAGGTCACCGACACCCCCGACGGTCCGAAGTGGAGCGTGTGAACCATGGCCGGTAACTCCCAGCGCCGAGGCGCCATCAAGAAGACGGGCAAGGGCAACCCGACCGCCGGGTCCGGCGGCCGCGTCCGCCGCGGGCTCGAGGGCAAGGGCCCGACCCCCAAGGCCAAGGACCGCCCGTACCACAAGGCGTTCAAGGCCGAGGCCGCCAAGCAGCGCGAGGCCAACAAGCGCCCGCAGCGCGGCGGTCGCAAGACCACCGACGTCGAGTGGATCGCCGGGCGCAACCCCGTCGTCGAGGCGCTGCGCGAGGGCGTCCCGGTCAACGCGGTCTTCGTGGCCGAGGGCGCCGAGCGGGACAACCGCCTGCGCGAGGCGTTCGAGATGGCCGCCGACCGCGGCATCGCGCTGATGGAGGTCAGCCGCACCGAGCTCGACCGGCTCACCTTCGGCGCCGTCCACCAGGGCCTCGCCGCGCGCATCCCGGCCTACGAGTACGCCCACCCGGACGACCTGCTCAACCGTGCCAAGGACGAGAACCAGCAGCCGCTGATCGTCATGCTCGACTCGGTCACCGACCCCCGCAACCTCGGTGCGATCGTCCGCTCGGCCGCCGCGTTCGGCGCCCACGGCGTCGTCATCCCCGAGCGTCGTGCCGCCGGCATGACGGCCTCGGCGTGGAAGACCTCGGCCGGTGCCGCCTCACGCATCCCGGTCGCCCAGACCGTGAACCTGACCCGCCAGATCAAGGCCTACCAGGACGAGGGCTGCATGGTCGTCGGCCTGGCCGCCGACGGCGACGCGCAGATCACCGGACTCGACCTCGCCGACGGCCCCCTGGTCGTCGTGGTCGGCTCCGAGGGCAACGGCATCTCCCGGCTCGTGGCCGAGACCTGCGACCAGCTCGTCTCCATCCCGATGGTGAACTCGGTGGAGTCGCTCAACGCCGGAGTCGCCGCCTCCGTGGCGCTGTACGAGGTCGCCCGCCTGCGCGGCTGACGTCACCGGTGATCGAGGTGTGAGGCCGGCTACGGCCGAGCCTCGAGATCGCCGCACCTGTCCGTGGCGCCCACCCTGTCCGTGGCGCGCGCCCTGGGTGGGTGCGGGCGTCTCGTGGCTCGTCGCCGGCGCTCCTCGCACCTCGACGACCGGTGGAGCGTGGCCGGCCTGGCACCTCGACGACCGGCAGCGACCGACGCGTGTGACGCTTCCGTGAACGGATGCGCGGTCGCCGGGTGCGCGCGCGTACCGTGGACGGTCTATGCCGGACACCCCTGAGACCGAGCCGCAGGTCACCCCGGAACCTGCGGAGCCGGACCCCACCCAGCACCCCACCACCCACGCCGCGCACCACGCCCCCGGCCCGCACAGCCGGCGGCGCCGCACGGCGTTCATCGGCGTGCTCGCGGCGATCTGGCTGGCGGTGGCCGCACCGGCGTCCGTGCTGATCTTCCTGGGCTCCGAGCGCGAGGTCAGCCTGGCCAGCCACGACACGGTGCTGACCCCGACGCTGAGCGGGTACGTCCTGCTGCGCACCGGCCCGGTGCTGCCGGACCTGCGCCTGGCCACCGGCACCCCGCTGGGCATCGACCTCCAGCTCGGCAAGACCGAGGCGTCCAGCACCTCCGAGCTGGTCAAGCGGTACGCCTACCTCGCCTCGGCGCCCGACGGCGTCGAGGCGAAGATCCGCGGCGAGCTGGTGGACCTGGCCCAGGAGTCGCTGCTGCGCGGCGCGGTCGTGGGCCTGCTCCCGGTCGTGGTGGTGCTCGTCCTGGGTCGCCGGCGCCGCGGTGAGCTGCGTCGGGCGATCCCGACCCGGCAGGGGGCGGTGGCCGGCGTCGTGACGGTGGCGTTGGTGCTCGGCTGGTGGCAGCCGTGGTGGCCGGACGACGGCCGGGTCACCGACGACCGCTCCTGGGAGAGCGTGCAGGACTTCCTGGGCGACGAGGTGACCCTGCCCAGCGCGGTGGCCGCCGAGCTCGACGGCGTGGAGATCCGCGGCGACGTGACCACCAACCAGACCCAGCGGCTCATCGAGTCCGCGATCGACACCTACGACAAGTCCAAGGCGTTCTACGACGCCGCGGCCGAGGACGCCGCCGACCTGCCGGTCCGCACCCCGCTCGAGGGCGAGCAGGTCGTGCTCCTGGTCTCCGACCGGCACGACAACGTCGGCATGGACGCCGTGGCCCGGGCGGTCGGGGACGCCGGCGGCGCCACCGCGGTGATGGACGCCGGCGACGACACGTCCACCGGCTCCACCTGGGAGGCGTTCTCCCTGGACTCCCTCCAGGCCGCCTTCTCCGACCTGCCCCGGTTCTCCGTCTCCGGCAACCACGACAACGGCACGTTCGTCTCCACCTACCTCGCCGACCTCGGCTGGACCGTGCTCGACGGCCAGATCATCGAGGGTCCGGCCGGCTCGACGCTGCTCGGCACCGCCGACCCGCGGGCCTCGGGCCTGGGCAACTGGCGCGACGAGTCGGGACTGTCGTTCTCCGAGGTCGCGGACCGCATCGCCGACGCCGCCTGCGACTCCGAGGAGCGGGTGACCACGCTGCTCGTGCACGACGCGAACATGGGCGACCCGGCGCTGGAGCGCGGTTGCGTCGACCTCGTGCTCGGTGGGCACACCCACGTCGAGGAGGGCCCGACGGCCGTGCTCGGGGAGAACGGCGAGCTGGGCTACTCGTTCACCACCGGCACCACCGGCGGTGCCGCCTACGCGATCGCGCTCGGCTCCAAGCCCCGGCGCGAGGCGCAGATGACGCTGCTGACGTACCGCGACGGCGTGCCGGTGGGCATCCAGGGCGTGGTGCTGCAGACGGACGGCTCGTGGGACGTGGAGGACTACGTGCGGCTCAGCGGGCTCGACGCGGACGTCGACACCGCCACCGAGGAGGCCGAGGCGGCCGCCGAGGCCGAGGGCGAGGACCCGAACGAGGGCGTCGCCACCGACACGGTGCCGACCAGCTCGGGCGCCGCCACGGCGACCCCGGACAGCAACGACGGCCCGACCGAGAGCCCGTCCGCCACCCGCTGAGGACCGGAGGCGGGGCGCTCAGACCTCCGGCTGCTCGGCGTCGGGGTCGACGGCGAGCGCCTCCTCGGGCTTCTCGTGCAGCTGCGTGCGGATGTAGTCGGCCGCCGCGTCCCGGATGCGGACGTGGTGGCCCGCCTGCTCGGAGAGGTACCAGCGGTGCTCGAGCACCTCGTGGAAGAACTCGGCCGGCTCCAGCTTGCCGCGCTGGTCGGCCGGGATCATCGTGGTGACGGGCTCGTAGACCTCGCTCATCCAGCGGGCGGCCACGAGCGTGCGGTCCTCGCGGCCCAGGTCGCGGCTGGCGGTGTAGGCGGCGATGTCGTTGAGCAGCCGCCGAGCCTGGTTGTCCTCGACGTCCAGGCCGGTGAGCGACTGCAGCTCGCGTCGGTGGTGGCCCAGCTCGACGACGCGGGGGCTGATGCGCACCTCGTCACCGTCGATGTCGGTGACGATGTCGAGCTCCTCGACGTCGAAGCCCATCGAGTTCAGGCGCTCGATGCGGGCCTCGATCCGCCAGATCTCGTCGGCGGAGAACGCCTCGGTGCCGGTCAGCTCGTCCCACAGCGCGGTGTAGCGGCTGCGCAGGAGGTCGACGACGTCCCACGGGTCGACGTCGTCGATGGCGCGCGAGGCCTGCAGGTCGAGCAGCTCGGCGAAGACGTTCTCGCAGGCCACGGTGAGGTCGTGCTCGCGCAGGGCCGGCGATAGGGTGGTCTTGAGCTCGCCGGTCTCGGCGTCGACCAGGTAGGCGGCCAGCTCGCCGGCGCTGCGCCGGAACAGCACGTTGGAGAGCGACACGTCGCCCCAGTAGAAGTCCGTGAGGTGCAGGCGCACCAGCAGGACGACGAGGGCGTCGACGAGCTGGGGCAGGCTGGTGCGGCGGGCGCCGTGGGTGAAGAGGCTGCGGTAGGGCAGGGAGAACTGCAGGTGCTCGGTGAGCAGCGCCGCGGGCAGCGGCTCGCCGTCGGCGTCCACCCGGCCCGTGACGACGCCCTGCGGCACCACCGACGGGATCGCGATGCGCTGGAGGTCGCGCAGCATCTGGTACTCGCGGAACGCGATCGGCTCCTGGGTCTCCTTGACCGCGTAGACCCGCTGCCCGAGGCGCACCGTGCGCACCACGTGCCGCGAGAGGCCGCGGGGCAGGGGGACGACGAACTCCTCGCCCCACTCCTCGAGCGGGGTCGACCACGGCAGCCGCACGATGGCCGGGTCCGGCCGGGCGGCGACGATCCTCAGTGCCACTCGGGCAGGGTACGCGGCGGCGCCGAGGATCTCCGCCTCACAGGCTCCAGACGGTGAGCCCCGGTCCGCCCGCGGGCAGCTGCACGGTGCCCTTGCGGACCTTCAGGTCCGCGGCACCCTTCTCGGTGGAGAGCAGCAGGTCGCCGGCGATCTCGTCGGCACCGGTGAGCATCGCGGACGCCGGCAGGGCCACCGCGTCGCCCGCGGCCCGGCGCGCGGCCACCAGCACCGAGCCGGCGGGGTGCTCGCGCACGAACACCAGCGTGTCCTCGTCCGCGTGCGCCCAGCGCAGGCTGCCCCGGGTCAGGGCGGGCGTGGAGGTCCGCAGCCCGGCCAGGGCGCGGTAGGCGTCGAGGGTGGCGGTGTCCCACGACTCGGGGCGGTGCCAGGGCATGGTGCGGCGCGAGTCCTCGCCGAGGACGCCCTCGAGGCCGATCTCGTCCCCCGCGAAGAGCATCGGCACGCCCGGCAGCGTGAACTGCAGGCCCGCGGCGACGCGGTGCACCGCCGCGTCCCCGCCCACCTGGGTGCGGATGCGGGCGGAGTCGTGGGAGCCGAGGATGTTCCACGACTGCGCGGTGGCGCGCCAGCCGTAGCGGGCGGCGAACTCGCGCAGGCTGGTGAGCACCTCCGAGCCGCCGCGGCGCGGCACCGCGAGCGGGCGGCCGAACGGGCGGGCGGGGGTGTCGGGGTGGCGCAGCCACGACCACACGGGCCAGGAGAAGCCGGAGTAGTTCATGGTGCCGTGCCAGCCGTCGCCGTCCAGGTCGGCGGAGGCGTCGTGGTTGTGCTCGCCGATGACCCAGGCATCCGCGCGCTCGGCCTCGGCGGTGCGGCGCACCGCGCGGGCGGCGTCGTGGGCGCCGTCGACGACCCCGAGGCGGCCGGTCATGTTGGCGACGTCGATGCGCCAGCCGTCCACGTCGAACGGGGGCCGCAGCCAGCGGGCGACCACCGAGTCGGGGCCCTCGACCATCGCGGCGCGCATGTCGGTGTTCTGGTAGTTGAGCTTGGGCAGGGTGTGGTGGCCCATCCAGGTCTCGTAGCCGCCCTGCGGGCGGAAGCAGTACCAGTCGCGGGTGGGGGCGTCCTCGTCGGCGGCGGCCTGCTGGAACCACTCGTGGGTGTCGCCGGTGTGGTTGGTGGTGAGGTCGCCGAGCAGCCGCATGCCCTTGTCGTGCACCGCGTGCGAGAGCCGCTCGAACGCCTCGTCGCCGCCGAGCAGCGGGTCGATGCCGTCGAAGGTGGAGGCGTTGTAGCGGTGGTTGGACTCACCGGGGAAGACCGGCGTCGTGTAGAGCACCGTGACGCCCAGGTCGGCGACGTGGTCGAGGTGCTCGGTGACGCCGTCGAGGTCGCCGCCGAAGAACTGCAGCGGGGTGCGGGGGTCGGTGCCCTCGAAGACGACCGTGTCGTCCCACTCCGCCGGCACGGCCCAGTGCGGGGTCGGACGCTCGTCGGCGGCCGCGGAGCGGGCGAACCGGTCGGGGAAGATCTGGTAGACGACCGCCTCGCGGCCCCAGGCCGGTGCCTCGGCGTGGGTGGAGAGCTTGAAGTCGAGCGCGTCGGCCGGGTCGTGGGTGACCACCCCGGCCGCCGTCAGCCAGGACTGGTTCTCCTCGGCGTCGGCCAGCAGGAACCGGTAGTGGGTGACCGGGTTGTGCACCGGCAGCTCGCCCTCCCACCACGTCGACCCCGCGGGCAGGCCGTCACGCTGCACCTGGACGCACTGGTGGTAGACCGGCTCGGCGTCGTACGTCGTCCGTATCCACATCTGGGTGGTCGGGTCGTCGGGGTCGGTGCGGACGCGCACCTTGACCGCCCAGCCGATCGTCGGGGTCTCGGCGTCGCAGTAGAGCGGGGACCCGTCGTGGTGGGGCTGGCGGAGCAGGTCGGTCAGCGCGTCGGTCATGGCGACACTGTGCCGAACCCGTGTGTCGCGCGGGTGACCGGGCGGGTGAGTGCTCGGTCACCGGACGCCCGCCGCTATCCTGCTCCGCGACCCGGCGGTGCGTGCCGACCGGGCTCGCCGGTGTAGCTCAGTTGGTAGAGCGCCTTACTTGTAATAAGGATGCGGGAACGCTCAACACGCCAACCGACAGGACGATTGTCAGCCATTGTGTCAGCCATCGTCCATCCGGAACCCGCCGCGTTAGCTCAGATGGCAGAGCATCCGTCTTGTAAACGGAAGGCCGTCGGTTCGATCCCGACACGCGGCTCCACCCCGCCCGGGCGCACCGTGGTGTCGGAGGCCGGTGGCACTCTGCACCGCATGCCCGAGCCGACGCCCGCAGACCTCACCTCCGAGCAGCTGGGCATCCTCGAGTTCGCCCGCCTGCGCTGGGCGCACGCCGGCGCGAAGGAGACCGCCATCCTCGAGCGGTTCGGCATGTCCCTGACGCGCTACTGCCAGGTGCTCAACGACCTGCTCGACAGTCCCGCGGCCTTGGAGCACGACCCGGCGCTCGTCCGCCGGCTCAGGCGGCTCCGCGCGGCGCGGCGCGATCAGCGCAGCGCACGGGCGCGCGCTATCGGCTAGGCCGGAGTGGACCCGGGACAACGCGGGTCGAGGCACGGGCCGAACAGCTGGTCGCACTCGGCGTGGAGGTCGTCGTCCTGGTCGCTCGTCATGCGCTCCAGCGTGCCCTGCCGGGCGCCGATCGTGCTGGCGTCCTCCACAGGTACCGTCCGGGCTCGTGGACGAGCAGGACTGGTGGGACACGCCGATTGACTACGGTGGCGCGCGGCCGATGACGCCGACCGAGATGCGCGAGCAGGTCGGTCGTCGGCTCGCTCAGGTGCAGCTCACCAGCGACGGCGAGCGGCAGATGGCGCTCTTGGTCGACTACCTCGTGAAGCGCCTCGCCGTACACGAGAAGACTCAGATGGACGGCTGACGGCAGGGAGCACCTGACCTACGCTCACGGCATGCGTCTTCTCGCGCCACTCGCTGCGCTGCTCATGTTGGTCACAGCCTGCGGTTCTGACTCGTCATCGACGCCCGCTCCGTCAGTGACGGTCACCGCGACCACCACCGCGACCACCACCGCGACGGCCAGCGAGACAGCCTCAGCATCGCCTGCTGAGCCCAGCACGTCCTCGACGCCGGAGGCCGATCCGGCTGACAGGCGGACCTGGCGAACCCCGGAGACCACGATCACGGTCAAGCGCTCGCGCCAGGACGTCTCGGAGTACGGCAAGCAGCCCGGGACGCGTCTCGATGCAGTGCTAGTCAGGACGTGCATCAAGGTCACGGGCGGCGGATCGGTCAGCTGGAGCCCCTGGAGTCTCGTGGACAAGCGTGACGGCCGGTACCCGGCGAGTTCCAGCACGTGGAGCGACTTCCCGCTGCCCGAGTACCCGTTCGCTGGAGTCCAGATCGGTGAAGGTGAATGCGCGCAGGGCTGGATAGTTTTCCGGGTCCCCGCCAAGTGCGGCAAGGCCGTCGCTCTGGTCTACGACAACGGCTCGCGCCAGCACCGTTGGAACTTGGGCTGAACGCTAGAAGCGCCCCCTCCCGGCTCGTGGCCAGGAGGGGGCGGGGTCCCGCAGCGGGGAGGGTGAGGGCGCTGCGGGTCAGGTGAGCAGCACGGCGAGCAGCGGCTGCAGCAGGAGGAACGCGAAGAGCACCACCAGGGGGACGGCCGCGGCGACCAGGATGGCCGGGACGGGCCGGGTGTGCCCGGCGTCGGTGACCACCGTGCTGGTCGGCGTGCTGGTCGGCGTGGTGGAGCCGTTGGCCGGGCTGATCTGGCCGCGCATGACGAGCGTGGTGAAGGTGCCGACGAACGTGGTGGCCACGGCGATGAACTCGGGGCTCAGCCCGACGCCGAACGTCATGACCAGCACGAGCACGGACCGGGCTCCGTCGACGAGCAGCGCCACCTCGAAGGGCCGCGTCGCCCAGCCCTTGAGCAGGGCGATGGCCGCCATGATGACGGCGGTGATCGCGGCGGTCTGGTCGTCGGTCAGCGCGACGCCGAGGGCTACGAGCAGCACCAGGGCGGTCTCGACGGCGTCCAGGAGGAGGGCGGGCTCGCGGCGGATGCTGGCCACGAGGCTGGTCAGGTACTCGGACATGCTCATGGTCAGGCCACCTTGAGGTTGCGGAGGGACTGGCCGCCGGCGCGGCGCAGGGCGTTGCGGCGGGTCTGGAGATCGGAGATCTCGGCCCGCAGGTCGGCGATGTCGTCGTTGAGGTCGAACGCGCGGAGCAGCTTGCGGGCGGCCTGCTTGGCCTCGCGGGGCCGGTCGCCGTCGCCGTCCTCGGCGAGCCGCTCGAGCAGGGCCTGGGCCTTGGCGGGCCGGTCGTCGGCCAGCGCGGTGAGGACCCGGCTGATGAGCGGGGTGCTGGCCGGCTTCTGGGCGTTCGGACGCCACACGCGGACGTCGTTGACGGTCGGGGCCCAGAACATCTCGGTGTAACCCCACGCGGCGGCGAGGACGTCGGCGCGGACCTTGCCGTACCGGCCGCGGGGCCAGTCGGTGGACAGGACCATGCCGTCGCCAAGCGAGGGGGCGATGTGGCCGTACTGGGACAGGGGACCGGTCCAGTAGACGATCGCGCCGCGGGGGATGCGCGCGACGGCGTCGCTGGTGATCGCGACGCGGTGCGCGACGCCGAGCTCCTGCGCGCCGGCCAGCGACAGCTTCGCCGCGGCGTAGAGCGCCGCCACGTTGAAGTACTGCCGCGACTCGCGCAGGCAGTAGCCGGGGGTGACCGTGCGCCCGTCGCGGGCGTAGGAGACCGCGAGGGCGAGCGCCTCGCGTCGGGGCCGCACGTAGGTGGGGATGGCGCCGGGGCCGGTGCTGGCCGGGCCACCGCGGCCCTCGACGACGTCGTCCTGCCCGCCGGCCAGCTCGGGCGGGGCGGCGAACTCGCCCAGGTCGGTGTCGAGCTCGATGGTGGGCAGCAGTGCGGCGTCGGGGTCGAGGGTGAAGTCCTCGGCCGTGAGGTCGAGGTCCAGGGCTTCTCCTGCAGCGAGCATGGGCATCTCCTGTGAGGTCAGGTGTGGCGGGGACGGTGGGGCCAGATGAGGCCGACGACGACCAGCGCGCCGCCGAGGGTGACGGGGACGATGGAGAGGTCGACGGGCGCGTTGGTGAGGTACTTGATCGCGGACCCGGCGGCGCCGGCGGCTTGGAGGATGACGAGGCCCTCGAAGATCAGCCGGGCGCCGCGGGTGTGGCTGGGCCAGGTCTCGGCGAGCCGGATGAGGGTGCCGATGCAGGCGAGGGCGAGCAGCGGGGCGTTGATCAGGCGCATGAGCTCGAGGAGGTCGGCCATCACGAGGCGGCTCCGGGCGCGTCGGTGGTGCAGTCGTAGGCGCGGTCCTCGTCGGGGTCGGTGCAGGTGTAGGTGGCGCCGGTCCGGTCGGTGAAGGTGAAGGTCTCGGGGTAGCCGGCGGGGCCGGCCGCTCCGGCCTCGCCGCGGGGCCCGGTGGCGCCGGTGTCGCCCTTGGGCCCTGCAGGTCCTTGCGGTCCGGTCGCGCCCGTGGCTCCAGCCTTGCCGTCGGTGCCGTCGGCTCCAGCTACGCCGGTCGCTCCCGCGGGCCCGGTCTCGCCCGTGGCGCCGGTGCGGCCGCGCTTCCCGTCACTGCCGTCCTGCCCGTCGGCGCCGTCCTCGCCATCCTGGCCGGCGGGCCCACGGGGGCCGGGTGGCCCGACCGCGCCCACAGGGCCGACCGGGCCGGTGGCGGGCTCGATGTCGGAGGGCGTGACGACGGGGGTTCCGCCGAGGCGGCGGACCTGGCGGGCGAGGCGGTGGGTGATGTTCTCGGCCTCGCCGAGCGCGGCGGCGTTGTCCGCTGCGGCGACTCGGTTCTCGTGGGCGTCGTCCTCGGCCTGGTCGATGCGGCCGGAGAGCCCGTTGATGAGCACGACGATGGTCGTGATGAAGACGGCGAACACGACCGCGTAGAGCAGCCGGCGGGTGGTGGGGTTCATGCTGGTCCTCCGACCTGCGCGGCGACGTAGAGCATGATCAGAGCCACGATCACCGGGGCGATGATCGAGGTGAGGATGAGGCGGCGGTCGGCCGCGCGCTGCTGGTCGCCTCGGTCCATGCGGGTGGCGAGCTGGCGGACGTCGTCCCTGACGCCTTGGAGCTCGGCGTCCCGGGCTCGCTGGTCGGACTCGTAGACGTCCTTGCGGACGAGCTCGGCGCGGAGCTGGTCGATGCTGCTGGTGAGCCGGTCGACGGCCCGCTGCAGCTCGGGGGCGGGGTCTGTCACGTGGTCTCCCGTCGTGGGGCGGCCGGCCCGGTGGTTCCGGGTGGGGTCCGGGCATGACGAAGCCCCGCCGGCTGGGGTGCCGTGCGGGGCTGTGCACTGGATTCCGCTGCGGGGCGGCTGGCTGGCGGTTTACCTTCCGCCGGTAAGGATTCACCTCACGGAAGGGGCATGTGGATGGCCCGACACTTCATCGGCTCGGCGGCGGTCGCAGCGCTCATGGTCGGCTCGCTGACCGCGGTCGCGGCGCCGGCCCAGGCGGCGACGGACTTCGCGAACTGCGACGCGATGCACAAGGTCTACAAGTACGGCGTGGCGAAGTCGAAGCGGGCGGCGAAGCGCCAGGTCCGCTCTGGGCACTACCGGCCGGCGGTGCGGCTGAAGGTGTACCGGGCGAACCGGGAGAGCGACGCCGACAAGGACGGGACCGCCTGCGAGGTCACCGCCTGAGGCTCCCGCGGCCGAGCGGGGAGCCCGGCCTCCGCGTCGCCTGAGCGGGACGCTGGGAGGCCGGGCCACGGCCCCTCAGGACATGGGGTACCCGAGGCCGCCGAACGTAGCGCCGTCTGCTGGTGGCCGTGAAGTGCCCGTTCGGGTGTGCGTGGCCCAGCTCCGGGGTCGGGGACAGACGGCCCGGGCCGGGCCACGCGGCGTGCCGGCGCGGTGGGGTAGGCCATGCACGCGAGCAGCCCGTGCGGTGACCGGTCTCGGGTCCGTTCACCACACGGGCTGTCAGGTCAGTCTAGGCGACGCCGACCCTGCGAGACGCATGAAAGAGCGGACTCCTCCGGGTGAGTCCAGCCACGTCAACTGCGTGGGGGCGACGTTGGTGGCTCATTCGCTTCGCGGTCGCTCGCCACGCAGATGGCGTTCACAACGTCGTCGAGGGAAGGTCGGTGTGCGAACTTCCACCACTCCCGCACTGTCCAGATCAGCGAGACAACTGCACCGATTGCAAAGCCTGTCTTCCAGGAGGCGGCAGGGACTCCGATGAAGGACTGGAAATCCGACGTGAGTAGGGCGACCAAGAAGGCAAGGAAAACTCCTGTGGCTGCGATGGCTTGTTCCATTGAGGTGTAGCCCGGGAGTTGTCGTCGCAGCGCTAGTTCGATCTTCTCGCGGGTGGTCACGAAGTACTCCTGCCTGATGTTGGTGCTGACTGTCGCTTGGCTCGTGATCTCACGTGCCATGTCGAAGTTCAGGCCCTGGTCCCCGTCGCTCATTTGTCGTCGCCCCGCTCTGGGGTCTCACCGACGTGGTCTTCGCCCGGCTTCATCTGCAGTAGCCCGATCATGCCAAGAGCGTGGAAGTCCAGGTGTCCACAGTTTGGGCAGACCAACATGGCGGCAGGGACGGTAACTTCTCTGACAGCTCCGCTGATGGCAGACGCGACGGTCTGTAGCTCGAAGCTCATCAAGCGATTCATCGGGAGCATCCCTGCCTTGCCACACCGCAGACAGAGCCCTGAGGCAGATCGCTCGTCCAACGCCTGCTTGATCTGCTCAAGCTGAGCCTTGGTCAGGTTGATTTCACGCTTCGCTGCCATCCCTGCAACCTAGGGAGTGTCTGGTTATTCGCGTAGCCAGATGGTGATGGTGCGGAGCACGACGCCGCCTCGGTAGACGACAGCCAGCTTGTCGTAGCGGGTGGCGATCCCTCGCCACTGCTTGTGGTCGTTGAAG
>NZ_JAMOIL010000032.1 GCF_023656415.1 Nocardioides bruguierae | reverse complement strand
CTTCAACGACCACAAGCAGTGGCGAGGGATCGCCACCCGCTACGACAAGCTGGCTGTCGTCTACCGAGGCGGCGTCGTGCTCCGCACCATCACCATCTGGCTACGCGAATAACCAGACACTCCCTAGCTGTGGGCGTGCACCGGACGTGCACCGGACGTGGGGTTCAGGATGTCCAGATGCGCGGGCGTCGCATCCCCCGGGAGCAAGGGTGGCTCGAGGTCTTGCCCGTTCCGTACAGTCGCCGTACATTGTTGACAGGCTGGTCGACAGGTATCACCGTCAGTGGCGGCCACCCCCACTACAGCGTGGAGATAGGACAAGGCGATGGCTCTTACCCAAACCCGACCGACTGCAAAGACCGAGCGTTTCGAGTTGCGCCTCAGCGCCGACATGGCGCGCGACCTCGTCGCAGCAGCGGCGGCGCTCGGTGTCACGAGGAGCCAGTTCGCGCTCGACGCGGTCGAGGAAAGGGCCTCTCACGTTCTCGCACGTGCTGACGCCACGTTGATGGACGCTCAGACGTTCGATCGCATGATGAGCAGCCTGGAGACCCCGGACCCGATGCCCAGGCTCAAGGCGCACCTGGCCGACGCGGTCCCGTATAGGGTTCGGTGACCGTTTCGCTCGCCCTGACACGTCTCACCGCCGAGGAGGCCCCTGGGTTCGACCTGGGGGCCTTTTCGTGTGGCGACCCCTCCTACGACGCGTGGTTGGGCAGTTGCCTCACCCAGTTGCGCGCGGGGTCGGTGACCGTTTTCGTGTTGATCGAAGACGTCGACCAGGCGCCTGGAGGCTCTCTCCGGCCCGTGCTGGGCTACTTCGCCCTGGCTCTCACGGTCATCAAGAGCGACGATCTGAGCAAACGGGCGGCCAAGGGGCAGGATGAGGTCCCCGCTTTTCTACTTGCGCGCCTCGCTCTGTCAGCCGACCTGCGCGGCGGTGCCGACGGAAAGAACCTGCTCACTGCAGCCCTCGCGCGCATGGTCATGGCCTCCGAGACAGTCCCGTCGCGGCTCTTGGCGGTCGATGCAGAAAGGCCCAAAGTCGCCCGGCTCTACGAAGATTGGGGCTTCACAGCCACTAGCGACATCGACGGCGACGTCGACCCGGAGACCGGTCGATACCGGAAAAACGTACGCCTGGTCGCCAAGACTTCCTCGATCCGGGCCGCGTTGCCCGAAGGGTCTCTGTGGACTGAAACGTCGGGATAGCTGTCGGTGTGGTTTCGAGAGCCAAAGTCGATGCGTGAGCTTGCGGATCTGCCAATGCCCACCCGACTCCGCTTCCTTTCGGCTCTGAGCGATGAGGTTCTCCCATCGCATACAGTTACGTCGCGTGGGGGGCGTCGATACATATCGTGGCATCGCCTACCAGCACGCGCAGGCCGTCTTGTCTGCCCTCGACGTCCTAGAGAGCGACGAGTTATCGTCGATCAGAGTCGAAGGCAACGATGACGTCATCGATATCGAACTGCTCGACGTGAGCGGCCGGGTGGCCGTCGGGAAGCAGGCCAAGGTCCGAGCTGACGAGTACACGTGGGCCAAAGCCGAACTGGTCGGGCTGCTCCGCCGGTGGGCGGCGGTCGACGCCCCGGAGGGCGCCTCATTCCAGTTCGTGACGGACGGACGCCTCGGACCCTCCGGTGTGCAAGTCCGCGACGCGCTTGCGGAGGCCGCGGCGGGACGCCGAGCCTCGCTCGCCGAGTTGCTGGGAGAAGATGCCGACGGCGCCACCGTGCGAAAGATAGCCTGTGCCACGCTGGTCCAGGACCCGGGCGGGACGGGCGCACTGCTCGCACGGGCGGACCGGCAAGTAATGGCACTGCTCCCGTCTGTCAGGTCCCGGGTTGACGCGATGGAGCGGGCACGATCTGCCGTGGACGCCCTGCTACGGCTGCTGCTGGACCGCGCCTGCCGGCCTGACGCAGCGCATCGCGTGGTGTCGCGGGACGAGATCTGCTGCGCGTTGGGGATACCGCCTAGCTCGACGGCGGTCCGGTCATGGGCTGACATGCGGGACCCGTACCTCGCTGCGATCGCCGCGGATGCCCACTTTGCGGCGGTTCCGGCCAGACTCCATCCCCAGGCGGACCAGCCGGCGGTGGGCGTTGACGCGTTGCTGGTCGATGGCGCAACACCGGGGGCTGTGGCCGGGCCGACCGGAGCCGGCAAGTCGACGGCGGCCCGGGAACTCAGGACCGCGGCGGCCGCGCAAGGTCGCGTTGTCATCGTGGCACACGCCGAGACCTACATCCCCGGCCGCGTCGACGCGCTCGTCGCCGACACCGTCTCTGACGTTCTCGGCCGTGAGATCCCGACGCTGACCGGCCGCCAGATTCTCGCGGACAACGGCACTGTCATCGTCATCGACGGCGTTTCCGAGGTCCCCGAGCCCGTGCGGACCGCCCTCGCCGAGGATCTCCGGGCGTCAGTGGCGTCCGGGCGCGGGGCGCGCCTCATCCTGCTGGGGCGCGGTCTCGCCGCCGTTCGCTCAGTGCTGCCAGCGTCGTTCGCTCCATCGCTGTTCCGCATGGAGCCGTTCGGGCGGGTGCGCCGGCAGGCGCTCGCGGAGTGCACCGTAGACACCAGTGCCGGTGAGGGCGCAGCCCGGGTCGCCCTCGCACGTGCGGAGAGGGCCCTCGGAGACGCGGCGGGGAACCCGATGCTTCTCGAAATGACGATTGGTTTGATCGCGTCGGGAGTCCCCTTCGAGGACCGCGCGGCGGTGTACAACGCGTTCCTCGATCGGCTCGCGATCAAGACAGGTGCCGACGGACTCGGCGTAGCGACCGTAGTACTGGGCGCCTGCTTCGCCCGGCTCCTCGACGAGGGCCGCCGCTACTCCGACCCTTACACGTGGCGCCGCCTCCTGGTGGAGGCAGCGCGGGACCAATCCGCTGTGATCGGGCCCATCGAAGCTTCCGCGGTGGATGAGACCGCCCGCAGATCCGGGCTGCTTGTGCGGCTGGGACAGTCGGAGACCGTCGCGGCGGTCCACGACTCATTCGCGGACTACCTCGCGGGGCTGGCGCTCGCACGCGGAGCGGTGGCATTCCCCACCGACGTCAAGGCATGCGACGAGGAGCGCCTACTGTTCGCGGCTCAGATTGGCGGATTGGATCTAGTCTTCGCCGAAACCGTTGCGTCGAGGCTCCCATTCGCGCTACCTCGGTTCGCCCCACTCGACCGGCGTGCTCTCGGTGACGGCTCCGCCGAAGAGCTGTCCGTAGTGCTACGCGCTGTGTTGCCGCCCGGTGCGCCGACTTGCGCGGACCTTTGGCGCCATCCCGACGGCCGTGTGGTCGCGTTCTCCCGCTTCGACGCAGGCGTGTGGCTGACGGACGACGCCGCTCACGCGGCGATGGCCACGCGTCCTTGGGTGGCGGGAGCGGGCGGTCCCATCGACCTCGCGGTCCGACTCTGGCGCCAGTGGCTAGTCGGGGCTCTGAGAGGAATGGGCGCTACCGGACGGCCGCGACCCACTTCGGCGGAGGAGGCGCGCGACGCCGTGGCATCGCACGCCGCCGACGTTGCCGCTGAGGTCGACCGGCTCGTCCGCGCGACGATGCCTGCCGGGCACCGCGCCGCCGTCGCGGCCGAGATCGGACCTACAGGCCTTACCGGACAGATTCTTCCCGCGCACGACAACCTGCGCCGTCGGGGCGCTGATTGGACCGTGGCCTACACACAGACCAAGGGCATCGACGTCAGCGTCTCCGACGGACATACCGGAGGCGATGCTCACCTCTCGCGCAGAACGCTTGACTCACTTATCGGGGCCTCCGCGTCGTCAGAGGCCGCGAAGCGGGTGAGCGAGGCGATCGACAGGTTGGCCGGGGGGCGGTGGCTGTGACCGCGGCTTCAGGCGGCGATGCCGCCCTCTGGGAGGCGGTGGCAGCCCAGGCGTCGGTCTGGGCGGACCTTCCGGTGGTCCGGCGCTTCGCCGCGCAGCTGCCCCGCAACGCGTCTCAGCAGTCAATTGGGCTTCCCGGACTGCTCCAACACGTCACAGCCGGCGGGGGGATGGTCGCCAGCCGGCCGTTGCGGTTGGGCACGAACGTGCCGCAGATGCTTTCCATCGTTGCCGCCGAGGCGCCGTCGGTGGACCATGCCGTCCTCGAGCAGTGGCTCAAGGACGCGTCGTACGTGGAGGGGGCCCACCGCGTCACGGTCGCGTGGCTGCGGTCGCGGTTACCCGGGTACCCGCGGCTTCCTGCCCCGCAGCTAGCGCGGGGAACGCCCCTGACAACCGACGAGTTCACGTATCGGCTCCCGTGGACACGTGAAGAGTTTGCGGCCGGACTCCAGTTTCAGGACCCGCCGACCGAACCGCTCCAAGCCCTAGGCGCGCCGGAGCAGCTGGCCGCGCACGCGGGCGAGGCGGCGCGTCGGCTCGCGCGGGCGCTGGCAGGGACGGCGCAGTGGCAGCGGCTCCGAGTATCCGACGCCGCACTTTCGTCGAGCGACCGCGCGCAGCTCACGGCGGCGCGCCAAGCGGTTGCCGACTTGCTGAAGTCGGCCGCCGTTGACGCCCACGAGCCCGAGCTCGCTATCCCACGGCACTCCTACCGGCAGCAGGTCGTCTCCGACCGCGTAGGCGCACTCACCGGGCCCGCAAGGGAGTATGCGGACTCGTTTGACGCAGCCGACCGGCTCGTTGAACTCGCCGCCAGCGACGTATTCGGCCAGCTGGCCGTGTATGGCGCTGTCGACCTGACTGGCGTAACCGACGTTGCCGCTCACGGGGTGGGGTCGGGAACTGTGGAGTTCACCGTCGAGGACACGGTCCATCTCGATTCCGGGAGCGTCTGCTGGCTGGACGACCCCCTACTCCCGGACGCCGTGCACCTAACAAGTCTCAACTTCAGATTTGACCAAGCCGAAGGCGTTCGGGTCCAGGCGGCGGGACAACTGCTGGTCGGCACGGCGGCGGTGTGGCCCAAACCTGCTCCATAGTCGTGGGCGACAGCTGTGGCCGCATGCACCATTCGGCTCATCTGGCGTCGACTCAGACGCTGATGGCGCGTTCTGCGCCCCCAGATCTGCCGATGCCAGAGCGCACGCTGCTCTGGCTGGCAGCCAGCAACAACGACCCTCCGAATTGCCGTCAAGTCAGGCTATGGCGTTCACATGGCCAGGCATGGATGCGTTCGGACCTCGGGCGAAGGTCCGAACCGTCTGACCGCGCCGTGTTGACGGCGGCCACACCCGCCCGACTGGGTCAGGTGATCTCGGGGAACTTGATGCCGGTGTTGGCATGGCAACGGTAGCCATTTACGTGTCTAAACAGGTACTGCTGGTGCACGTCCTCGGCGTAGAAGTACGGCGTCTCGGCGGCCGGGCGGACCTCGGTGGTGATGGCGCCGACGCCGCGGGAGGCGAGCTCCTCGCCGTAGACCTTCGTCAGCTCGGCGGCGGTCTGCTCCTGCTCGGGCGAGGCGTAGTAGATCGCCGAGCGGTACTGGGTGCCGACGTCGTTGCCCTGGCGCATGCCCTGCGTGGGGTCGTGGACCTCGAAGAACTGCTTGACCAGGTCGGCGTAGGAGACCGTGCTCGGGTCGAAGACCACCCGCACCGCCTCGGTGTGGTTGGTCAGGCCCGAGCAGACCTCCTCGTAGGTGGGGTTCGGCGTGGTGCCGCCGGCGTACCCGACGCTGGTGGACCACACGCCCGGCACCTGCCAGTAGATCTCCTCGGCGCCCCAGAAGCAGCCCAGGCCGAACAGTGCGACCTCGAAGCCGTCGGGGACCTCGTCCGTGACGACGGGGGTGCCCAGGACGAGGTGACGCGCGGCCGGGTCCAGGAGTGCGGTGGAGCGGCCCGGGAGGGTCTGCCCCTCGTCGATGAGCTCGGTCTGCTTGCGGGCGAAGAACACGTCTGCCTCCGGTCGTCCTCGACTGCCCCGGTGGGGCCTGGCAGGGAGCACAACACGACCGTGGGCGCGATCCTTCCCGACCCGCGACTCACCCCTCGGGTTCGTGGGGTGCCCGCGGCTAGGGTCTGCCTGTGGACGACCAGGACCCCCGCGCAGGCGCCCCCGAGCCGGACGAGGAGCAGTCCTCGCCCGCGCGCACCCGCAACCGCGAGGAGGCGGCCCGCCGGCGGGCCGTCCGGGCCGCGGCCCGGGGTGCCCGGGAGGCGGAGGAGGAGCGCGCCCGCGGCGTGCTGGGCCAGATCGCCCAGCTCAACGCCCAGTGGAGCGCCCTGCGGCTCGAGCGCGAGCGCCAGCTGGCCATGCCGGACGTCGGCGGGGACACCCCGGTCTCCGCGAAGGTCCCGCCCGGGGTCGACCTGGCCGCGGCCTGGGCCTGGCGGTTCCTCGTCATCGTCGCCGCGGGCGGGCTGATCGCCTACCTGGTGGCGTACTTCTCGGTGGTCGTGGTGCCGATCCTGGTCGCGCTGCTGCTCAGCGCCCTGGTGGTGCCGGTCGTCAACCTCCTGGGCCGCGTGCTGCCGCGCGGCCTGGCCGCCCTGGTCACGGTCGTCGTCGGCCTCGCGCTGATCAGCGCCGCCCTCACGTTCGTCGGGCAGCAGATCGCCAACGGCGCCAACGACCTCGCCGACTCCACGGTGCAGGGCCTCGGGCAGATCCGGGAGTGGCTCAAGAACGGGCCGCTGCAGGCCAGCGACACCCAGATCGACGACTACATCAACGAGGCGCAGCTCTACATCACGCAGCAGTTCACGGCCGAGCCCGGCCAGCCCTCGCAGCTGATCTCGCGCATCACCGAGCTGGGCACCACGCTCAGCCACGTCTTCGCCGGCCTGTTCATCGCCCTGTTCTCCACCTACTTCTTCCTCGCGGACGGCTCCCGCATCTGGGGCTGGGTCGTGCGGATCGCCCCCCGGGCCGCCCGCGACCGGGTGGACTCCTCCGGCCACGTCGCCTGGATCTCGCTGACCCAGTTCGTGCGCGCCACCGTGATCGTGGCGTTCGTGGACGCGCTCGGCATCAGCATCTGGGCCCAGGTGATGGGCCTGCCGTTCGTCTTCGCGATCGGCGTGCTGGTCTTCCTCGGCGCCTTCATCCCGATGATCGGCGCCACCATCGCCGGCACCGTGGCGGTGCTCGTGGCGCTCGTCGACCAGGGCGCCGTGGCCGCGCTGGTGATGCTCGTCGGCGTCATCGTCGTCCAGCAGCTGGAGGGCCACATCCTCCAGCCGTTCCTCATGGGCCGCTGGGTCTCGGTGCACCCGCTCGCGGTGATCGTCGCCATCGCGGTCGGTGTGCTCGTGGCGGGCATCGCCGGCGCGCTGGTCGCGGTGCCGGCCGCCGCCGCGCTGAACGCCGTCGTCCTGCACCTGGCCTCGCTCTCCGCCCCGGGCGAGCCCGAGCCCGCCCCCGGGGACGCGCCACCGGTGGCGGCCGACGCCGCCCCCGCGTCGGGATCGGACGAGGGGGAGCGGCTGTGAGCGCCCTGCCGGTCGGCCTCGCCGACATCGAGGCCGCCCGCGCGGTGCTGGCCGACGTGGCGGTGCCGACGCCGCTGGAGGAGTCCCGCTGGCTCACCGCACTGGCCGGCGGCGAGGTGCGGATCAAGGCCGAGAACCTCCAGCGCACCGGCTCCTTCAAGATCCGCGGCGCCTACCTGCGGCTGAGCCGGCTCAGCGAGGCCGAGCGGGCCCGCGGGGTGGTCGCGGCCTCGGCCGGCAACCACGCGCAGGGCGTGGCGCTGGCCGCGCAGCTGCTCGGCATCCGCGCCACGGTCTACATGCCCGAGGGCGCACCGATCCCCAAGGAGCGCGCGACCCGGGCCTACGGCGCCGACGTCGTCTTCGCCGGCTCCTCGCTGACCACCGCGCTGGCCGCGGCCCAGGAGCACGCCGAGTCCACCGGCGCGGTCTTCATCCACCCCTTCGACCACGTCGACGTCGTGGCGGGGCAGGGCACCGTCGGCCTCGAGCTGGTCGAGCAGCTGCCCGAGCTCGCCAGCGTCGTCGTGCCCACCGGCGGAGGCGGCCTCCTGGCCGGTGTCGCGATCGCGGTGAAGACCCTGCGCCCCGACGTCCGGGTGATCGGCGTCCAGGCCAAGGACGCGGCGGCCTTCCCCGCCTCGCTCGCGCAGGGGCGTCCGGTGCCGCTGACGCAGCTGGCCACGATGGCGGACGGCATCGCCGTCGGCGCCCCTGGCGAGCTGACCCTCGCCGCGGTCCGCGAGCACGTGGACGACGTGGTCACCGTCTCCGAGGACCTCCTGGCCCGGGCTGTGCAGGGGCTGGTCGAGCGGGCCAAGCTCGTCGCCGAGCCGGCCGGTGCCGCCGCGGTGGCCGCCATGCTCGACGACCCGTCCCGGTTCCCGACGCCGGCCGTCGCGGTCGTCTCCGGCGGCAACATCGACCCGCTGCTGCTCGGCAAGGTGATCCGGCACGGCATGGCCGCGGCGGGTCGCTACCTCGACCTCATCGTCACGCTGCCGGACCGCCCCGGCGGCCTGGCCGCGCTCCTGACCGAGATCGGCTCCCACGGCGGCAACGTGCTCGAGGTCGGGCACGCCCGCACCTCGCCGGCGCTGTCGATGGACGAGGTCGAGGTCCGGCTCCAGCTGGAGACGCGGGGCGCGGAGTCGTCCGCCACCCTCGTGGCCCGCCTGCGCGAGTGCGGCTACCGCGTCGTCTCCTGACCCGGCCCCAGCCTCAGACCCCGCCGAGTCGGGCGCCAGGTGGTGGCGGCAGGGGGGGGGGGGGGGGGGGGGTGGGGTGCCGACGGGCCGTCTCCTGCCCCGCCCCCACCCACCCCCCCCCCCGCGGCGCCCGAAAGTTGCGGCCGCCTCGGCGGTGGGGGCTGGGGGGATGGGATCCGGACGGACGACGGCGCCGACCCCCGGGTGCGGGGACCGGCGCCGTGGCGTCGCGGAGGCGGGTGCGCTCAGCTGGAGTACGGCTTCGCGTCGAGGATGACCACCTCGAGCGTGCGGCCGTTGGGGGCCTCGTAGCCGACGGTGTCGCCGACCTTGGCGCCGATGATGGCGCTGCCGAGCGGGGACTGCGGGGAGTACACCTTGATGTCCTCCGAGACGGTGTCCTCCATCTCTCGGGCGGCCAGGAGGAAGGTCTCGGCCTCGTCGTCGTCGTCGCCGACGAACTTGTAGGTGACCTTGGAACCGGGGGCGACGGTGCCGTCGTCCTCGGGGGTCTCGCCGACCTGGGCACGCTCGAGCATGTCCTTGAGCTGGCGGATGCGGCCCTCGAGCCGGCCCTGCTCCTCGCGGGCGGCGTGGTAGCCGCCGTTCTCCTTGAGGTCGCCCTCGTCGCGGGCGGCGGAGATCCTCTCGACGACCTCCTGGCGCACGGGTCCCTCCAGGTCGGCGAGCTCGGACTTGAGCTTGTCGAAGCCCTCCTGGGTCAGCCAGATGGTGCCCTGCTCCGTGGACTGAGTCATTCCTACTCCTACCGTGAAGACGTCCGGGTGCTGCCGCGGTGCCTGTGCCGGCTCCGGCGGTCGGCTCCCGAGGGATTCTCGGGTGCGGGTGCGGCCCTCCCGGCGGGAGGCCGGGGAGGCTCTGACCTCGTCCTCCGGTGTGCCACGAACGTGACCACGACCCGGGGAGACCGGGCGGGCCACCTCGCGGTGGCCCGGCGAGTGAAGTCAGAACGACCAGTTTAACAACCTCGCGCCCCACCTGCAGGTCCTGCGGACCACCCGGTCGAGCGAGGCGAGTGGCAGGTGTGGGGCCGGGGACGGGTCAGCGAGCGCGCTCCTGGCCGGCGGCGGTGCAGCCCAGGCCCTCGACGGACGTGGCCCGCCGCTCGGTCCGGATGTCGACCTCGAAGCGCCCGGACCCGGACGGGGAGAACGTGGTCTCGCCGACGGTCGACTTGTCCTCGGCGTAGGCCCGCAGCGTGCACTGCACGTCCTCGGCGTCGTCGGACATCTCGATCCGCACCGACGCGTCCACCTGGTGCTCGTCGACGACGTCGAAGGCGAGGACGGCGGACTGCACGGCCGGGTCGGAGGAGCGCAGCGCCGTCCAGGCGACCATCGAGCCGGCGACGCCGACGAGGACGAGCGTCACCAGCAGGCCCACGACCCACGGCCAGCGGGCGGGGCGGCCGTACCGGTGCGCCAGCTCGTCGTCGTGCCGGGCGGGCTGCTGCGCGGGGCCGGTACCAGGGCCGGGGGTGGTGCTCACGCCTGCGATCGTCCCAGACGGCACGGGAGGGTCCAACTGGCCGCAGCCCTTCCACAGGGCCCGTCGCGGCTGCGTGCCGCCCGCGGTTCGGTGCCGGGGACGGGCGCTCCTACGATGGAGGACATGCCGCAGCAGTCCGAGGCCCTGCCCTACGCGGGTCTGCGCCTCATGCACGTCCACGCCCACCCCGACGACGAGTCGAGCAAGGGGGCGGCGTCCACGGCCCGGTACGTGGCCCAGGGCGCGCAGGTGCACGTCGCGACCTGCACCGGTGGTGAGCGGGGCTCGATCCTCAACCCGAAGATGGAGCGCCCCGACATCCTCGAGAACATCACCGAGGTGCGGCGCCAGGAGATGGAGCGGGCCCGCGACATCCTCGGCATCACCCAGGAGTGGCTGGGCTTCGTGGACTCCGGGTGGCCCGAGGGCGACCCCAAGCCGCCGCTTCCCGAGGGCTGCTTCGGCCTCGTGCCGCTGGAGGAGGCCGCGGCCCCGCTGGTGAAGCTGATCCGCGAGGTCAAGCCCCACGTCCTCACCACCTACGACGAGCGTGGCGGCTACCCCCACCCCGACCACATCATGTGCCACAAGGTCGCCGTCGAGGCGTTCGAGGCTGCCGCCGACCCCGAGCGCTACCCCGAGCTGGGCGAGCCGTGGAGCGTCACCAAGCTCTACTACCACCACTCGTTCAACCGGCAGCGCATGGAGTCCCTGCACGCCGCGATGCTCGAGCACGGCCTGGAGTCGCCGTGGACCGAGCGGCTGGCGCAGTGGAAGCCCGAGCCGGAGTGGGACGCCCGCGTCACCACCAAGGTCGAGTGCTCGGCCTTCTTCGGCGTGCGGGACCAGGCGCTGCTCGCGCACGCCACCCAGATCGACCCCGACGGACACTGGTTCGCGATCCCGCGCGAGCTCCAGGCCGCCGTGTGGCCGACCGAGGACTACGAGCTCGTGGTCAACCGGGCGGGTGCGATCGGCCCCGAGAGCGACCTGTTCGAGGGCCTCGTGCCCGAGAGCACCACCGAGGCCGCGGACCAGGCCGCCACCGCCGACACCACGGACCTCGTCGAGGAGGACGCGTGAACGCCCTGACCCTGATGACCCTGCTCCCGCTGAGCAACCCGCTGGACCCCGCCCCGGAGGTCGACGACGTGACCGCCGGCTGGGTCGGCGTGCTGGTCATCGTGCTGATGTTCGTGGCCGTCGGCCTGCTCGGCTGGTCGATGGCCCGCCAGCTGCGCAAGACCCGCGTCGCCCGCGAGGCCGGCGTCTACGGCGACCAGCCCACCCCCGCCGACGAGCACCAGCAGGACGACGGCAGCACCGGCGCCTCCGCCGAGCCGACCGGCCCGAAGACCGACTGAGGGGTCGCCGCGGGCCGGGCGGTCAGTCCTTGGCCGCCTCCCGCGCCTCCTTCTCGGCCTCCTTGGCGGCCTTCTCGGCTTCCTTCTCGGCCTCGCGGGAGGCCTTCTCGGCCTCCTTCTCCGCCTCGCGGGAGGCCTTCTCGGCCTCCTTGTCGTCGAGGGTCTCCGACGGCTCGGGCGTCGAGGTGGTGCTCGCGACCTCGGACGCCGGGTCCGAGGAGTCGGAGGACCGCGACGTCGACTCCGAGGTGGTCGCCCCGGCCGGGCTCTCGTCCGAGCCACCTCCCAGCACCGCCGCGGCGCCGACCGCGAGCAGCACCGCCAGCGCGACCCCGCCCAGCGCGAACGGCACGGCCCCCGGGCGGCGACGTCGGTCCTGACGCTCGCCGGCGGTGGTGCCGGTGGCGGCGGGGGTGGGCGCGACCTGCGTGGTCGCGGCGTCCCCAGCATCCCCGGCGGCCGCAGGGGCCGCGCTGGTCGGGGCTCCGTAGGTGGGCGCGGTGGCCGCAGCCGCACCACCCAGCGCAGCACCACCCAGCGCACCGGCACCCAGCGCACCGGCACCCAGCGCACCGGCACCCAGCGCACCGGCGCCGCGGCCCCGGGCGCCCTGGTCGTCGAGCACGGCGGTGGCGTCCTCCGCCGCCAGCACCGCGGTGGGCGCGGGGCCGGTGGGGTCGGCGGCGAGGGACGCCAGACGACCGGCGAGGTCGGCCGCGGTGGGCCGGGCCGCCGGGTCGGCCGAGGTGGCCTCGCGCAGGAGTGGTGCCCAGCCGTCGGGCAGGTCGTCCGGCACCACGGGGTCGCGGCTGAGCCTGGCGATCGCCGACTCCGCCGGCGTCCCCGGGAAGGCCCGGGTGGCGGTGAGCGCCTCGAGCAGCACGAGCCCGAGGGAGTAGACGTCGGCCGCGGGGGTGACGTGGTCGCCGCGGGCCTGCTCGGGGGCGAGGTAGGCGGCCGTGCCGATGGTCGTGCCGGTGCGGGTGTGACCGTCGGTGTTGTCGAGGAGCCGGGCGATGCCGAGGTCGGTGAGCTTGGCGTGCCCGGCCCGGTCGATCAGGACGTTGGCGGGCTTGACGTCGCGGTGCACGACATCGGCGGTGTGGCAGGCGGCCAGGCCGCCGGCGACGGAGGACCCGATCCGGGCGACGGCCTCGGGGTCGAGCGGGCCGCGGGCCACGAGGTCGGAGAGCGAGCCGCCCTCGACGAGCTCCAGGACCAGGAAGGGGCGGCGGTCGCCGCCGGTCTCGTCGGTGCCGGCGTCGAGCACGGCGACCAGGCCGGGGTCGGAGAGGCGTGCCAGCAGTCGGGCCTCGCTGTCGAAGCGGGCCCGGGCGGTGGTGTCGTCCTCGAGCGCGGTGGTGCCGGCGCGCAGCACCTTGACCGCCACGGCGCGGTCGAGCACCAGGTCGGTGGCGCGATGGACGTCGGCGGCGCCGCCGCTGCCGATGAGGCGCTCGAGGCGGTACCGGCCGGCCAGTGTCGGGGGCTGCGGTGTCTCGGACATCCTGGGGAGCCTCCCCGGAACGCCGGCACCTCACACCACCCGCTGCTCCGCGGACACCGGTCTCAGGCACCGCTGCCCGGCACCTGAGACCGGTGCCGGGCAGCGGGTCCGTCCCGCAGGGGAGCCGGGACGAGCGGGGATCAGCTGGCGGGGACGTTCGCGCCGTTGAGGCTGAACGGACCGCCGACGTTGAACACGTCCGGGCCGGTCGGCGCGGTGTTGCCGTTCACGACCAGGTCGGTGGCCGTGATGGAGCCGGTGCCGGAGTTCCACAGGCCGCCGCCCTCGTTGGCCGCGGAGTTGCCGGTCACGGTGCCGCCGGCCCAGGTGACGACGCCGTCGGCGGTCACGTGCAGACCGCCGCCGTTGCCGGGGTTGGCGCCGGTGACGTTGCCGGCGGTGTCCACCGCGGTGAGGTCGAGCACGCCGCCGTTGGTCTCGAGGGCGCCGCCGGCGCGGACGGCGGTGTTGTCGTCCAGCACGGTGTCGCTCATCGTCACGGTGCCCAGGACGTTGAGCAGGCCGCCGCCGGAGCCGAGCGCGCCGGTGGCGTCGTTGTCGCTGACCACGCTGTCGCGCACCGTCAGGGTGCCGTCGTTGTAGAGGCCGCCGCCGCCCTGGGTGGGCTCGGCGCCGCCGGTGGCGGTGTTGCCGGTGAGCGTGGACGCGGCGACCGTCATGGTGCCGGTGGCCGAGTTCCACAGGCCGCCGCCCTCGACGGCGGTGTTGCCGAGAACGTCGGTGGTGCGGACGGTCACGGTGCCGGCACCGGTGAGGTGCAGGCCACCGCCGTTGCCGGGACCGGTGCCGGCGTCGTTGCCGGACAGCTCGCTGCGCCGCACGAGGGTGGTGCCGACGTTGGCCTCCACGCCGCCGCCGGCCCGCTGGGCGGTGTTGCCGGAGACGACCGACCGGTCGATCTCGAGCGTGCCGCCGTTGTTGAGCACGCCGCCGCCGGAGCCCAGGGTCCCGTCCGCGGTGTTGCCGTCGACCAGGGTGCCGACCACCAGCAGGGAGCCGGCCTGGTTGAACAGGCCGCCGCCGCCCTCGTCGGACGCGGCGCCGGAGGCGGTGTTGCCGGAGACGGTCGAGCCCCAGACCTCCATGGTGCCGGTGGCGGAGTTCCACAGGCCGCCGCCCTCGAGGGCGGCGGTGTTGTCGAGCACCTGGGTGGTGCTGATGATCGTCGTGGTCGCGCCGGTGACGTGCAGGGCGCCGCCGTTGCCGGGCACCGCCCCGGTGCTGTTGTCGGTGAGCTGGGAGTCGGTGACGGTGATGGTGCCGGCGGTGCCCTCGATGCCGCCGCCGGCGCGCGGGGCGGTGTTGCCGCGCAGGGTGCTGCCCACGACCACGAGGTCGCCGCCGTTGTCGTTGAGCACGCCGCCGCCGGAGCCGGCGGCGCCGGTGGCGTCGTTGCCGAGCACCAGCGAGCGCTGGACGGTCAGGTCGCCGCCGTCGTTGAAGAGGCCGCCGCCACCCTGGGTGGCGTCGTCACCGGCGGCGGTGTTGCCGCGCAGCACGGTGCGGCGCACCAGCATGGTGCCGGTCGAGGAGTTCCACAGGCCGCCGCCCTCGGCGGTGGCGGTGTTGCGCAGGACGCGGCTGCCGACGACCTCGACGGAGCCTCCGCCCGTCAGGTGCAGGGCGCCGCCGTTGCCCGGTTCGGATCCGGTGCTGTTGGCGCGCAGCACGCTGCCACGCACGACGGTGCTGCCCTCCAGCGCCTCGATGGCGCCGCCGGCGCGGACCGCGGTGTTGCGCACCAGCCGCGAGCCGACCACGGCCAGCGAGCCGCCGTCGTTCATGATCGCGCCGCCGGAGGCGCCGGCGCCGCTGACGCTGCTGTCCGCGATCACCGAGCGACGCACGACGAGGGTGCCGGCGCTGCGCAGAGCGCCGCCGGACTCGGTCTCGGTCGCGGCGCCGCCCACGAGCCGGACGTCGTCGAGCACCAGGGTGGCCTCGGGGGCCACGTCGAAGACCCGGTCGAGGCCGTCGGCGTCGATCGTGTGCCCGCCGCCACGCACCACGAGGTGCCCGGTGACGTCGAGGTCGCCGCGGAAGGCGCCGCCCGCGCCGTCCCGGGTGAGGACGATGTCCTCGGTGAGCCGGACGACGGTCCGCTCGCCCGCGAGGTTGGCGGCGCGGACGGCCTTGCGCAGGTCGGTCTCGGCGTCGACGCGGACCCGCTCGCTGGTCTCGGCGGGCGCCGCCTGGGCGGGTGCCAGCGGGAGCAGGCCCGTCACCGCGAGGGTGAGGGAGCCGGCCGCGAGGCCGAGCAGGCGGCCGCGACGTCCGGCGCGAGCCGGGCGTGCGGTCGTGGGAGGTGTGGTCATCGTCAGGCCCTTCGTCGGTTCGAGTCCGCGGGGGTGCCGCGGAGGTGCCGTGCGGGAGCGACGCCGCCGGGGGCCGGCGGGGGAGGCCGCTCGTGGGGTGGGTACGGGGCCCGACCCGGGCGCGTTCACGACGGGCCCGAGAAATCCGTGACGCGGTCTGGTCCACGGCTGTCGCCCGGACGGGGGACCCATCCGTGACGCGGAGCACACCGAACGAGGGGTGACGGACGACCCTGCCGTCACCCAGCGACCGAGGAGCCGCCGTGGACGACGCCGCCACGAGCACCCGCACCCGACGCCCCGCGGAAGGCGCGCCACCCGAGGAGAGCAGGACCGAGGTGCTGCCCGGCCTCGCCGACGAGGACGAGGTGCACGCGGCCTACCTGCGGCACGGGCCGGAGATCTACCGCTTCCTGCTGCGTGGCCTCGGGGACCCGGGCGCGGCCCAGGACGTCACGCAGGAGACGTTCCTCAAGGCGTGGCGCAACGCGGACCGCTTCGACCCGACGCTCTCCTCGCTGCGGGTGTGGCTCTTCGGCATCGCCCGGAACGCGATGATCGACCACGCGCGGGCCAGCGGCGCGCGCCCGTGGCAGTCGACGCTGCTCGACCCGCCCAGCGTCGCCGAGCGCGCCGAGGAGGTCGCCGACCCCACGGAGCGGATGCTGGAGGGGTGGCTGCTGGAGGAGGCGCTGCGACGCGTCGCGGAGCACCACCGCACCGCCATCGTGGAGACGCACCTGCGCGAGCGCCCCTACGACGAGGTCGCCGGTGAGCTGGGCGTGCCGGTGGGCACGCTGCGCAGCCGCGTCTTCTACGGTCTGAAGGCGTTGCGGGCAGCGATGGACGAGATGGGGGTGGCGCCGTGAACGAGGGCGAGGAGCCGGTCGAGGAGCACGCGCGCCTGCGCGAGGCGCTGGGGCCCCTGGCGCTGGGCCACCTGGACGGGGCGGAGGCCGACCGCGTCCGCGCGCACCTGGACGGCTGCGCCGACTGCCGGGCCGACCTGGCCGAGATCGCCCCGCTCTCGGCGCGACTGGCCGCGCTCGACCTCGAGGCGCTCGAGACGCCGCCCGCGCCGCCGCCCGACCTCGGCCGCGCGATCCGCGCCCAGGTGGCCGAGGAGCGCGCGGCCCGGGAGGCGGACGAGGCGGACGAGCTGGCGCGCGCCCGGGCCCGGAATCGCCGGCGCGGGGTGCTGCGGGCGGGCCTCGCCGCCGCCGTGGTCGTCGCCGTCGCCGGTCTGGGCTTCGGCGTGGGCCGCACCGTCGGACCGGACGAGGCGACCTCTCCGTGGGAGCCGCTGAGCGTGCGGACCGTGCCCGGCGTGCAGGTCTCGGACGCCGGCCTGGTGCCGCACACGTGGGGCACCGAGCTGCGGATCACCGGCGAGGGCTTCACCGCCGGCGAGACGTACCGTGCCGTCTTCCGCGCCGCCGACGGCTCGTGGTCGCCGGCCGGGGAGTTCGTCGGGGTGGGGGAGGCCGAGATGACCTGCAACCTACAGTCCGCGCTCCTGCGCGAGGACGCGATCGCGGTGGCCGTCACCGACGACGACGGTCGGCGGGTGCTGTTCAGCCGGTTGTGAGCGGCCCCGGCCGGCCCCGGGGGTGCAGGCTCAGGCTGCCTGGAGCGCCAGCTCGGCGACGATCCGGGTGCCGTGGTCGGTCTCGACGTGCCACGAGGAGCAGATGTCCTCGACGATCAGCAGGCCTCGCCCGCGGGTGGAGTCGGGGGTCGGACGGCCGGGGTGGATGCGCGGTGCCGGGCCGGCGTCCCGCACGTCGATGACGATGCGGTCGGGGTCGATCGTCCAGCCGACCTCGATCTCGCCCGAGGCGTCCGGGTGCCCGTGCTCGACCGCGTTCGACACCAGCTCGGTGAGGACGAGCTGTGCGTCGTAGGCGACCGGGTCACCGACGCCTGCGTCCGCGAGGGCCGCGCGCAGGTGGTGCCGCGCGACGCCGACGCTGGCCGTCGTCCTGGTCAGGTGCTGCTGGTGCTGCATGAGTGGCTCCCTCCGTTGCCACCGCAGTCCTACCCACCCCGGCCTGCGTCCACACCGCCTTCACGCGGTCTTCATGCAGGTGGGTTCGCTCACGCTGCGGTACGCACGTGCTCCCGGCGGTCGCGGGGGCGTCAGGGGTGGGCCGCGTGCTCGTGCTCGGCGTGCTGCCGGGACTCGAACTGCAGGGTGGAGTGCGCGACGTCGAAGTCCGTGGCCAGCAGGGACTGGAGGTCGTCCAGCAGCGGGCCGAGGTGTCCGTCGAGGAAGCACTCGTCCGCCACGACGACGTGCGCGGTGAGGGTCGGCAGGCCGGTGGCCACCTGGGTCACGTGCAGGTCGTGCACCGCCTCGACGTGCGGGTGGGTGCCCAGTCGTGCACGCAGCGTCGTGACGTCGAGGCCGGGCGGGGTCGCCTCCAGCAGGACGCGGCCGGCGCTGCCCAGGAGCACGAGCGTGCGCGGCACGATGAGCGCGACGATCAGCAGCGAGGCGACCGGGTCGGCGCGCTGCCACCCGGTGGCCAGGACGACGCCGGCGGCGACGAGCACGGCCACGGAGCCGAGCGTGTCGTTGAGGACCTCCAGGAAGGCGGCGCGCAGGTTGAGGTCGGCGCCGCGGGCGCCGGCCAGGATCGCCAGACCGACGATGTTGCCGACCAGGCCCACCACGCCGAAGACCAGCATCGGCCCGGCATCGACCTCGCCCGGGTCCAGCAGTCGGGAGACGGCCTCGACGAGCACGTAGAGCCCGACGCCGAGCAGCACGGCCGCCTGCGCGGCCGCGCCGAGCACCTCGGCCCGTCGCCAGCCCCACGAGTGGGTGTCGGTGCTCGGGCGGCGCGCCAGGGACGCGGCCACGAGGCCGAGCACCAGCCCCGCCACGTCCGTGAGCATGTGGGCCGCGTCCGTGAGCAGCGCGAGGCTGCCGGAGAGGACGGCGCCGACGACCTCGGCCACCAGCACCGTGGAGGTGATGGCGAGGACGACGGCGAGGCGGCCGCGGTGGTCCGCGGGCAGCGCGTGGCCGTGGGAGTGACCGTGGGTGTGCCCGGCGCTCACGAGGGCTCCCCGTCGAGGTGGTCGGTGGGGCGGGCGTCGGGGTGGGCGTGGCCCCGGCACGGGGCGCCCGTGGCGTCGAGGACCTCGTCGGCGGCACCGAGCAGCGCGAGCACCAGGTCGGGGTGGGTCAGCGAGAAGACCGAGGCGCGTCCCTGCGCGCGGGAGTCGACCAGGCCGCAGTCGCGCAGGCAGGCCAGGTGCCGCGACACCGTCGACTGGGCGAGGCCGACGTGCTCGGTGAGGTCCCGCACGCGGTGCGGTCCGGTGAGCAGGTGGCGCAGCAGGCGCAGCCGGGACGCGTCGGCGAAGCCGTGGAAGAGGAAGGCAGCCGCGTCGTCGGCCGCGCCGTCCGGGGCCGCGAGGGCGGTCGCGTCCAGCCCCTGATTCATCGCCATGCGGCGATGATAGCGCTGTTCGTGCTCGATGTGCGAGGAACGGGCGTGGTGGTGCGCTCAGGCCGTCTCGGCCAGCAGGTCGTCCCCGTGCCAGCCCGGGCGCGGCGTGTCCAGAGCGGCGGAGACGGCCTCGCGCAGCGCGCGCTGGTCGACGGGCTTGAGGACGACGTCGTGGGCGCCGAGCGTGCGCAGCGCGTCCACCTCGTCCTCCTCGGTGACCCCGGAGAGCGCCAGGACGCGCGGGCGCTGGTGCTCGGGTCGGGCGGCGAGGGCGGCCAGCACGGCCGCGCCGTCGCGGCGGGGCATCCGCACGTCGAGGAGCAGCAGGTCGAAGCGCTCGACCGAGGAGGCGTGCAGGGCGGTGTCGCCGTCGGCGACCGAGCTGACGTCGTGGCCGGCCCGGGTCAGCACGTGCCGCAGGAGCAGTCGCAGGTCCTGGTCGTCCTCGGCGATGAGCAGCTTTCCCATGTCCTGCTCATCGGCCCGTCGGCGGCCCAGGTGAGCGTGGCGGCGGCCGCGCGGTGCCGGGGCCCTGAAGATCGTGTGAAGGGCCTGCTCACCAGGGCGGCGGGCCCGCCACCTGACGCTCGTCGAGGTGCATCCGCAGCCGGTCCACGAGGTCCTCGACGACGAACGGCTTGGTCAGCACGTCGTCGGCGCCGCTGACGTAGGCCTGCCGGACGCCGCGGTCGCGCAGCAGGTCGCCGAGGCCGTAGAGGGCGACCAGCGTGGGGCGCCCGGTCGGCTGCTGGTCGCGGACCGTGCGCAGGACGTCGTGCCCGTCGAGCTGGGTCAGCCCGATCTCGACGACGGCCAGGTCCACGGTCTCGGTCAGCAGCAGGCGCAGGGCCTCGCGGCCGTCGCGGGCCTCGAGCACCTGGTGCCCCTCGCGGTGCAGCAGGACCCGCAGGACGAGACGCAGGTCGTCGTCCGACTCGGAGATCAGGATGCGGGCCACGTGCTCCAGTTCGGCAGGTGGCCTGCAGGGTTGAGGTCTCCGCGGGCAGGTCCGCCCTGCTCCGAGTCGCATCGAGATTCCGCTGGGCGGAAGGCGGACATGGACGACTGTGACGTGGGTCTCTAGCGTTCCGGGGCGTGGGTCCTGACCGCCGGTCGGGCGGCCCGACACGTCTGCGAGGAGAACCACGTGAGAACCACCCGCACCCGGGTCGCCGTCGTCGGCGGCGGCCCGGCCGGCCTGATGCTGTCGCACCTGCTGCACCTGGGCGGCATCGAGTCCGTCGTGCTCGACCACCGCACCCACGAGGAGATCCGGACGACCCACCGCGCCGGCATCCTCGAGCGCGACGCGGTGCGGCTCCTGGTGGACTCCGGCGTCGACCGCGTCCTGACCGACGGCGACCGGCACGGCGGCATCTACCTGCGCTTCGGTGGCGAGAACCACCACGTCGACTTCGAGCAGGCCGTCGGCGCGTCGGTCTGGCTCTACCCCCAGACCGAGGTCTTCCTCGACCTGCACGAGGCCCGCACCCGCGACGGCGGCGACCTGCGCTACGGCGTGGCCGACGTCGAGGTGCACGACGCGCTCGGCCGGCCGCGCGTCACCTTCACCGACGTCGACGGGGCGGCCGCCGAGGTCGTCGCCGACGTGATCGTCGGCGCCGACGGCTCCCGCAGCGCCTGCCGCGCGCTGGTCGACCCGCGCGAGCAGTTCCTCCGCACCTACCCCTTCGCCTGGTTCGGGTTCATGACGCAGGCACCGCGCAGCGCCGACGAGCTCGTCTACACCCGCTCCGAGCACGGGTTCGCGCTCATCAGCCAGCGCACCGAGACCGTCCAGCGGATGTACTTCCAGTGCGACGCCGACGAGGACCCGGCCGCCTGGAGCGAGGACCGCATCTGGACCGAGATGCACGCGCGCACCGCCGGCCACGACGACTTCGAGCTGCGGACCGGACCGATCATCGAGAAGTCCGTCCTGCCCTTCCGCTCGTTCGTCCAGACCCCCATGCGGCACGGCAACCTGCTGCTGGCCGGCGACGCCGCCCACACCGTGCCGCCCACCGGCGCCAAGGGCCTCAACCTCGCGCTGGCCGACGTCCGCGTGCTCGCCGAGGTCCTCGAGCGCGCGCTGACCAAGGACGACGCCGCGGCGCTCGACTCCTACACCGACCGCGCCCTGGCCCGGGTGTGGAAGGCCCAGCACTTCTCCTACTGGATGACCACGATGCTGCACCGCACCGCCG
Source organism: Nocardioides bruguierae (assembly GCF_023656415.1). Lineage (GTDB taxonomy): Bacteria > Actinomycetota > Actinomycetes > Propionibacteriales > Nocardioidaceae > Nocardioides > Nocardioides bruguierae. The sequence continues at coordinate 29,381 of NZ_JAMOIL010000032.1, read as the reverse complement.
ACGGCTCCGAGTTCGACGAACGTCGCCAGCTGGGCGAGCTGGAGTGGCTCACCTCCAGCGAGGCCGGCTCCGCCTACCTGGCCGAGGGCTACACCGGCTGGCCGCAGCGCTAGCCGCGGCCCGCGACCACCGACCTATCCGCCCCAGCACGACGAGGGAGACCGCCGTGACCCCGCAACCCGAGACCCAGGCCGTCATCGACGCCGAGATCGCCGCGACCGCGCACGCCTACGAGCAGGCCGGCGTCGAGGAGACCCAGCCGCGGGTCGACTACGCGCCGTACCGCTCCAGCCTGCTGCGGCACCCCACCAAGGACCCGCACCACGCCGACCCCGAGGGCATCGAGCTGTGGGCGCCCTGCTTCGGCGAGCGCGACATCGACCCGCTCGAGGCCGACCTCACCATCCAGCGCGGCGGCGAGCCCCAGGGCGAGAAGATGCTCGTCACCGGACGCGTCGTGGACGGCGACGGCCGCCCGGTGCGTCGTCAGCTGGTCGAGATCTGGCAGGCCAACGCGGGCGGCCGCTACATCCACAAGCGCGACCAGCACCCGGCCCCGCTCGACCCGAGCTTCACCGGCGTGGGGCGGTGCCTGACCGACGACGACGGCACCTACTCGTTCACCACGATCAAGCCCGGCCCCTACCCGTGGCGCAACCACCTCAACGCGTGGCGGCCGGCGCACATCCACTTCTCGCTGTTCGGCACGGACTTCACCCAGCGGATGATCACCCAGATGTACTTCCCGGGGGACCCGCTGTTCGCGCTCGACCCGATCTACCAGTCCATCGTCGACCCCAAGGCGCGCGAGCGGCTCGTGTCCACCTACGACCACGACCTGTCCGTGCCCGAGGTGCTGATGGGCTACCGGTGGGACATCGTCCTCACCGGCTCGCACCGCACCCCGCTCGAGGAGGAGGACCACCAGTGAGCACCCTGACCGCCACGCCCGGCCAGACCATCGGCCCGTTCTTCCACTACGCCCTGCCCTTCGACGGCGACCGCGAGCTGGTCGCGCCCGGCACCCCCGGTGCGGTCCTCCTGCACGGCACCGTCACCGACGGCGCCGGCGCCCCGCTCCAGGACGCCCTCGTCGAGATCTGGCAGGCCGACCCGGCCGGTGTCGTGCCGCAGCGCACCGGGTCCATGCGCCGCGACGGCCACACCTTCACCGGATTCGGCCGCTCCTCGACCGACATCACCGGCCGCTACACCTTCACCACCCTCGAGCCCGGCTCGGTGGACGGCGGGCTGCCGTTCTTCGGTGTCACGGTGTTCGCGCGCGGCCTGCTCAACCGGCTCTTCACCCGCGCCTACCTGCCGCTGGACGGGGCCGAGCCGGACGCGCTGCTCACCTCGGTGGGCGACCGCGCCGGCACCCTCGTGGTCGAGCGGGACGAGCACGGCCTGCGCTTCGACGTCCGCCTCCAGGGCGAGGGGGAGACGGTCTTCCTGACCTATCCGGGACACTCGTGAGCGTGCCGCAGACCCCCGCCCCGTCCCTGCTCTGGCCCGGCGACCACCGCGCGGGCCGGCTCGCGAGCGAGGGGGCCTACCTCGACGCGCTGCTGCTGGTCGAGGAGACCTGGCTGCGCGGGCTCGTCGAGGCGGGCGTGGCCCCGGCGGACGCCTGGGACGACGACGCCTGGACGACGGCGGTCGACCGGGTCGACCCACGGGCCCTGGCCGAGGGCGCCGAGAGCGGGGGCAACCCCGTCATCGGCCTGCTCGGTCAGCTGCGCGGTCACCTGCCCGAGCCGGCGCGCACCTGGCTTCACCGGGGCCTGACCAGCCAGGACGTCGTCGACACGGCGCTGGTCCTGGTGGCCCGCGACGCCCTGGTCGCCGTGGCCGAGGAAGTCGACGCCCAGGTGGCGCTGCTGGCGGCGCTCGCGGACGCCCACCGCGGCACCGTGACCACCGCCAGGACCCTCACGCAGCCGGCCGTGCCGACCACGTTCGGTGCTCGCGCGGCGGGCTGGCTCCAGGGCGTCCTCGACGCGCGTGACCGGCTCGCCGCTCTGCGCTACCCCGTCCAGGTCGGTGGTGCCGGTGGCACGCTGTCGGGGCTGCTGGAGGTCGTGGGGCCGGGCGAGGCCTCCGAGCGTGTGGCCCGTGCGCTGGCCGTGCGTGCCCGGTTCGCCGACGCCCTCGGCCTGGCGGACGCCACCTCGTGGCACACCTCCCGCGGTCCGGTCACCGCGATCGGCGACGCCTGCGTCACGGCCACCGACGCCTGGGGGCGGGTGGCTCGCGACGTCCTCGTGCTCGTGCGGCCCGAGGTGGGCGAGCTGGGCCTGGCCGCCACCGGCGGCTCCTCGACGATGCCGCACAAGGCCAACCCCACCGCGGCGGTCCTGCTGCGCCGCTCCGCGCTGGCCGCCCCCGGCCTCGCCGCCACCCTCCACGCCGCCGCCGCCGACCAGGTGGAGGAGCGCGCGGACGGCGCCTGGCACGCCGAGTGGGCAGCCCTGACCGACCTGCTGCGGCGCACCGTCGTGGCCGCCCGGCACGCGACCGACCTGCTCGCCGGCCTCGAGGTGCGGGTCGAGTCCATGGCCGCGCGGGCGGCCGACCTGCACGAGGACCTCACCGCCGAGCAGCGGACGCTGGCCGCGGTGGCCGGGCACGAGCCCGGTGCCCGGGACGGCGGCGCCTACCTCGGCCTCGTCGACGCCGTGGTGGACGAGGCGCTCGCCCGTGCCGGGCACCGGTCCGGCTGACCCGCGGACGCCTGCCAGACTCACCCGCCACAGTCACCAGCGAGGCTCACCAGCCAGCATGGCCAGAGAACCCGATCGAGCACCGAGGAGATCCACGTGTCCGTCACCGCCGTCCGTCTCGGAGGCCGACCCGACCTGCCGCTGCTCGTGCTGGGCCCCTCGCTCGGCACCTCGGTGACGACGCTCTGGTCGCGCGCGGCCGTGCTGCTCGGTGAGCACTTCCAGGTGGTCGGGTTCGACCTCCCGGGACACGGCCACGACCGCTCGGCACCGGAGTCGCTGACGATGGCGGAGCTGGCGGGCGCCGTCCTGGAGACCGTGGACCAGGTGACCGACAGCATCCACCCCGTCGCCTTCCACTACGCCGGTGACTCCGTCGGCGGCGCGATCGGACTGCAGCTGCTGCTGGACGCTCCCGAGCGGGTGCTCTCCGCGACGCTGCTGTGCACCGGCGCGAAGATCGGCACCGAGGAGGCCTGGCGCGAGCGGATGGCCACGGTGCGCGCGTCGGGGACGCCGACGATGGTGGCCGGCTCCTCGCAGCGCTGGTTCGGGCCGGGCTTCCTGGAGAAGGAGCCCGAGGCGGGTGGGGCGCTGCTGCACGCGCTCTCCGACGCGGTCGACGGCGGCTACGTGGCCGTCTGCGACGCGCTCGCCGGCTTCGACGTCCGCGCCCGGCTCGGCGAGATCAGCAGACCGGTGCTCGCCGTCGCCGGCGCCGAGGACCCGGTGACCACCCCGACGACCCTGGGCGAGATCGCCGACGGCGTCGTCGACGGCCGGCTCGAGGTGCTGGACGGCGTCGGCCACCTCGCCCCCGTCGAGGCGCCGGAGGTCGTGGCCGCGCTCGTGCGGGCACACGCGCTGGGCGAGGTCGCCCCGGAGGTGGGCGAGCCCTCCGGTGACGCGATGACCCGGGCCGAGGTGCGCGCGGCAGGCATGGGCGTGCGCCGCGAGGTGCTCGGGGACACGCACGTCGACCGGGCCGTCGCCGCGACGACCGGCCTGACCGCGGACTTCCAGCAGCTCATCACCGAGTACGCGTGGGGGAGCATCTGGACCCGGCCCGGCCTCGACCGGCGGCAGCGGTCCCTCATCACGCTGACCGCGCTGGTCGCCCGCGGGCACCACGAGGAGCTCGCCATGCACCTGCGCGCCGCACGGACCAACGGGCTCAGCGTCGAGGAGATCAAGGAGTGCCTCCTGCAGACCGCGATCTACTGCGGCGTCCCGGACGCGAACACGGCGTTCCGGATCGCCCAGCAGGTCCTCTCCGAGGACTGACCCGACCTGGCGGATGTCGTGGCGGGCGCCGATCCACAGCCTCCGCGTGCCGTCCTCTCAGCGCCCGTGCCGGACTCCTCCCCACGGTGGAGCCCATGAGCGAACGACACTCCTCCGGCTCGCGCGGCCGGGCGGCCCGGGCCTGCTGCTCCGCCGTGCTCGCCTCGGCCCTGCTGGTCTCGGGCGCGACCTCCGCGCGGGCGGCCCCGGCGACGCCCGAGCACGGCACGCGGGCCGCGGTCGTGGCCCGGGAGCGGGCGCCCGTGCCGGCGCCGCACGTGGCGGTCGCCGAGTCCCTGGTGGTCGCGCCGACCTCCGTGCGCACCGTCGCGGAGCCGCGGCAGGCCGGGACGCGCGCGCGCGGTCTCCGTCCCCGTCACGGCCGGGGGGCCCTGGCCGAGGGGGTGCGGTCGGCAGTCCACCGGTCGGTGCTGCGGGTCGAGCACGCCGTCGCGGTGACGGTGCTGGCCACCGCGCTGGAGCTGCCGGTGCCGGTGCTGCTCGCGGCCGAGCGGGCCCACCACGGCGCGCGGGTCGCGCTCACCTCGGTGCGGACGACGGCGGCCCGCTGGATCAGCCGGGCGGCTGCGTCGCCGGGCGACCGGTCAGGGCCACCCACATGAGGTCGGCCGCCGGGTCCAGGGCCCCCGCGGGTACGTCCCGGTGCCAGAGCAGGTGCCCGACGTAGGCCCCGAGGAGCAGCGTCACCACCGCGTCGGGGTCGACGTCCGGCCGCACCGTGCCGGCACGTGCGTGGGCCGCCACGAGGTCGCACAGCGCCTGCGCCCAGGGCACCAGCACGGCGCGGACGGCAGCGGTGAAGGCCGGGTCCTCGTCGGCGACGAGCGCCGCCAGCCCGCCGGAGCCGAGCACGTCGTGCATCTGTCGCCGGGTCTCGGCGAGGACCGCACGCAGGCCGGCGCGGACGTCGCCGGTGGGGGTGGGCTCCCAGACCCGGACGGCCCGCCCGAGGGTGGCGGCCAGGAGGTCGCCGCGGTCGCGGTAGCGGCGGTAGAGCGTGGTCTTGGCGACGCCGGAGGTCGCGGCCACCGCCTCCATCGTCACCGCGGACGGGCCACCGCCGCGCAGGAGCGCCAGCGCCGCCTCGTCCACGCGCGCGCGGCGGGCGCGCTGCAACGGGGTCAGGTCGTCGGTGGGGTCCGTCACGTGGCCTCCGGAAGTCGAAACGCAACGCGTAGCGTAGCGAAAAAGACCCTCGAGGAGATCAGGAGATCACCGTGCACGTCGCTCTCTGGGACAGCTGGCTGGTGCTCAGCGCCGCCGTCATCGCCGGCCTGCTCATGTTCGGCGTCGTCCGCTCGTCGAGCCAGGCGCTGCGCGCGAGCGAGGACCACGACGCCTGGCTCCACGCCCGCGAGCTGCACCGCGCGCACGAGCACGAGCTGGACGTGCGCAAGGACGCCCTCGGCCAGGTCGTGACCGCGCGCCGCTACCGGCGCGACTGACCCGCGAGCCGCCGCTGCGTCGCCTCCCCGGCGAGCCGGCCCACCACCCTGAGCAGGTGCGGAGGGTCGAACGGCTTGAGCAGCACCGCGTCTGCGCCCGCGCTCAGCAGGCCGGCGGCCAGGGCCCGGTCGGGGTCGCCGGTGAGCACCGCGACGCCCGGTCGCCGCGGCCCGTGCAGCCGCGCGCACGAGGCGAGCAGCTCGCCCCCGGTGTGCCCCGGGAGGAGGTGGTCGAGCAGCACCACCTCGACGTCGGTGGTCTCGAGGACGGCCTGGGCCTGGAGGCAGTCGGCGGCTTCCATCGGCGCGAGGCCGCCGTGCTGGAGGAACAGGCAGACCAGCGCGCGCAGGTCGTGGTCGTCCTCGACGACCAGGACGCGTGCGGGAGCGGGCGTAGAGCCTGGCAGGTCGGCGGGTGCTCCGACGGCGGGGGCAGGGTGTACGGCACGACTCACGGTGTGGGGGGCTTCCGGGTGTCGAGGGTGTGTGCAGGCCGACCATGATCGACGCGGGTCCGGCGAAAGTAAAGAGCGCCCTGCGCTGCCGGGGCTGCTCCCGCGGTCTGGCAGGCTCCAGGACGTGATGGACGACCGGCAGACCGACGAGGTGGCCCGTGCCCTGCTCGAGGCCGAGGCCTCGCGGCGTCCGGTGCCACCGCTCACCGAGACCTACCCCGACCTCGACCTGGACGACGCCTACGCGATCCAGCTGGCCCAGGTGCGCCTGCGGCGTGAGCGCGGCGAGCGGGTGCGTGGGCACAAGGTGGGCCTGACCTCGCTGCCGATGCAGCGGATGCTGGGGGTGGACGAACCCGACTTCGGCCACCTGTGGGACGGCATGTTCCACCTCGAGCACGCGCCGGTGCCGGCGTCCTCGTGGATCGCGCTCCGCGTGGAGCCGGAGATCGCGTTCGTGCTGGCGCGGCCCCTGGCCGGACCCGGGGTGACCGTCGCCGACGCCGTCGCGGCGGTGGACGTCGTCCTGCCGGCCCTGGAGGTCGTGGACAGCCGCGTGGAGGACTGGCGGATCGGCCTGCTCGACACCGTCGCCGACAACGCCTCCGCCGCGGGCGTGGTGCTCGGCTCCCGCCCGACCCGGCTGACGGACGTCGACCTGCGCCTCGTCGGGTGCGTGCTGCGCCGGCAGGGGCAGGTGCAGCAGACCGGCACGGGTGCGGCCGTGCTCGGCTCCTCCCTGTCCTCCCTGGTCTGGCTGGCCAACACGGTCGGCCGGTGGGGGACGGTGCTCGAGGCCGGCCACGTGATCCTGCCCGGGTCGGTGACGGCCGCGATCCCCGTCCGCGCCGGGGACACGGTCACCGCCGAGTTCGGCGGGCCGCTGGGCTCGGTGACCGCTCGGTTCGTCGACTGACGAGCGGGGGAGGGGTGCTCAGACCCCGGCCAGGTCGACCCTCCCCAGGGTCGCGAACTCGGCGGTGACCACCGACCCGGGGCGCAGGTGCTCCGCGTCGGTGAGGCCACCGGTGAGCACGACCTGTCCGGCCTCGATTGCGAGGCCGCGCTCGGCGAGCGCGTTGGCGGCCAGCGCCAGGGCGGCGGCGGGGTGGCCCTGGACGGCGGCCCCGGTGGCGGTCGCGGCCACGGCGCCGTCGACCGACAGGGTGCAGCCCTCCAGGACGAGGTCGAGCTCGTCGGGGGCCACGGAGAGCGGGGAGACGACGAAGCGGGAGCTGGAGGCGTTGTCGGCCACGACGTCGGGCAGGGCGAAGGAGAAGTCCCGGTACCGGCTGTCGATGACCTCCAGCCCGGCGTGCACGCGCTCCACCGCGGCCAGGGCCTGCCGGGTGGTCACGCCGGGGCCGGCGAGGCGCTCGCCCATGACGAAGACGATCTCGGGCTCGACGCGCGGGTGCAGCAGCGAGGACACCTCGACGGGCTGCTCCGGCTCCAGCTCCATGGCGTCGGTCAGCCACGCGGTCAGCGGCGCCGTGATGCCCATCCGCTGCTGCTTGGCCACCGAGGTCAGCCCCAGCTTTACCCCGACCAGCCGCTTGCCGGCGCCGACCCGGCGGGCCAGGTAGACGTCCTGGGCCGCGTAGGCGAGGTCCAGGTCGAGGCCGGGCCGCTCGTCGGTGAGGCGGCCTCCCTCGCGCCGCTCGCGCTCACGCGCCAGCAGCTCCTCGGCCACCGAGGCCGCGTCCCAGGGCGTGCGGGTCTCCTGCGTGCTGCTCACGGGTCCACTATCCCCGGTCCCCGGCGCGCCGGGTGGCCGGGCTCAGGCAGCGAGCGCGGGCGCGGGCGCCACGGATGCCGGGTCGAGGCCGGCCCCGAGGTCGGGGACCACCCACAGGCTCGCCCCGGCGTGACGCTCCGGGTGGGCGTCGTCCAGGTCCTCGGCGACGGCGGCCAGGAGGTCGAGGTCGACGAGCCCGACGGGGGCCTCGTGCGGCTGGAAGGCGGCGGGACGGGCGGGGCGGGCGGCGGTTCCGATGCTCATGGACCGACGTTCCCGCCGTTGCCTGGGAACCGCGTGTGAGCCGGCTGGAGAGGTGCGAAGAGCCGGTCAGCGGCCCCCGCGGGACAGTGCGCCGAGCGCCAGGGCGAGGGCGGCGCCGGAGGGGCGGGCGGCAGTCTCGTCGTCGGTCTCGAGGAGGTTGCGGACGGTGCCCGTCGTGGTGGGACGAGAAGGGTGGTTGCTCATGTCAACCATGCTTCCCGTCCCGGTTGAGACGCACCTGAGGAAATCCCTAGACCTCGGCTGCCAGCACCGCGCTCGCGGCCCGGTGCCCGCTGACCAGCGCGCCCTGGAGCGAGGGGGTGTCACGGTGGTCGCCGCACCACCACAGCCCGGGGGCGACGTCGACCGCACGGGCCGCCGCCAGGGGCGGGCGGTGCGCCGGCAGGGCCTCGGGCACCCGGTCCCGCCCGACCAGCACCAGGCGGGCGGGGTCGACGTCGAGCAGGCGGCCGGCGTGGCGGCGCAGGTCGGCCTCCGGGGCGTCCAGGTCCAGCGAGGAGCCGGCCACCAGGCCGCTGCCCGCCGGGGCGTAGGAGGGCGCCGCGCCCGAGACGAGGGCCGCGTTGACCAGCGGACCCTCCGGTCGCTCCCGGGCGTCGACGTGCAGCAGGTCGGCGCGGGTGGCGGGGACGTCGGGCTCGGGCAGCGCCCACCAGGCCGTGACCACGCCCCGCACCGGTGGCGCAGGCCGGCCGACCAGAGCGGCGGCGGCCGTGGGCCCCCCGGCGACGACCACGTGCCGCGCGCGCACCGGCCCCGCCGGCGTCCGCACCGTGCGGGTGCCGTCCGCGGCCTGCTCCTCCACCCGCTCGGCCGGGGTGCCCAGCGCGACGGGTCGGCGCAGCCCGGCGGCCAGCTGCTCGGGCAGCGCCTGCATGCCGTCGCGGGGCAGGCCGGGCGTGCCGGCCAGGAAGGAGGAGACCAGCAGGCGCACCAGGTGGGCGGAGGTCTCCCCGTCCGGGTCGAGCAGGACGCCGGCGAGGAACTGCTCCAGCACGCGCCGCCACGGCCCGGTGACGCCGGCGGTGTCCAGGCTCGCGGCCAGCGCGGCGTCCGGTCGCTCGTCGAGCCGGGCGCGCAGCGGCTCGCGAGCCTCGGTGAGGGTGCGGGGCAGGGTCGGCGCCCACCAGCGTGCGAGCGCGCCGAGGGGCGGCGCGCCCAGCGCGCCCGCGCGGCCGGGCACGAGGCCCGTGAGCGCGGCTCGTGCCGTGGTGGGCAGCAGGCCGGGGGCGTGCCAGGGGTGGCCGAGCCGCTGCCGGCCGGCGGGGGTCGCGGCGACCACACCGGCGCCGAACGGCTGGAGGGCCAGGGCCTCGAGGTCGACCCACCGGCGCACCGCGGGGTAGGCGGGGTTGAGCAGCTGGAACCCCCGGTCGAGGAGGAACGCGTCCACCTGCGTGGTGCGGACGCGGCCGCCCACCGCGTCCGCCCCCTCGAGCACGACGACGTCGCGGCCGGCGGCCTCCAGCTCGAGGGCGGCACGCAGGCCGGAGAGGCCGGCGCCCACCACCACGACGTCGGTCTCGGCGGGCAGGGGTGTCGCGGGGTTGCTCACGTGCCCATCGTCATGTGCGACGGCGGGCGCCGGGTCACCCGAGGGTCGCGTGGCCGTGGCTCCGGGCCGGCACCGGCTCGAGGGTGACCGGCGCGCGCCAGTGGCCCGTGCGCAGCCGACGGGTGAGCAGGTGCGCGGCCACGACGACGAACGAGACCGCCACCAGGCCCACGGTCAGCAGAGCGGTGTTCTCCGCGATCCACGGCACCCCGCCGAGGAAGTAGCCGACGAGCATGATGCCGCCGGCCCAGACGACGGCACCGGCCACGTTCCAGGCCACGAACCGCCGCGGTCGCATGCCCAGGGACCCGGCCACGATGGGCACGAAGGTCCGGGCGACCGGCACGAAGCGGGCGAGCAGCACGGCGTGGTGGCCGTGCCGCTCCAGCAGCAGGCGGGCTCGCTCGACGTGCGCCGTCGTCCAGATGCGCCCGCGAGGCCGGAAGACGTGGGGCCCGGCCCGGCGGCCGAGGGCGAAGCCGACCTGGTCTCCCGCGACCGCGGCCAGCACCGTGACCACGAGCAGCGGCACGAACGGCACCGGCACGACCCCGCTGGCCACGTAGAGACCGCCAGCGAACAGCATCGCCCCGCCGGGCAGGAAGAACGCCGGCGCGATCCCCGTCTCCGCGAAGACGACCCCGACGAGGAGCAGTGCGCCCCACGCCCCCAGGCCCGCCATGAGCGGGACGAAGATCATCGTCATGACGTCGACGCTAGGTCGTGCTCGGGCCTGATCCCAGGGTCCCTCGTACCCGGGTGGTGTCCGAGGCGGGCTCGCGGGGCGGCGCGGGCGCGGGGGAGACCGCCCGGTCGGCGGACGCCGGCAGGTCGAGCACGAACGTGGTGCCCGGGCCTCCGGTGCCCGTGAGGCCGGCGGTGGGGTCGGCCGCCTCGCAGCGGATCGTGCCGCCGTGCCGTTCCACGATGGTGCGGCAGATGGACAGGCCCAGCCCCGAGCCGGCCACCCCGAGGTCGCGGTGGGCGCGCGAGAGGCGGTCGAACACCACGTCCCGCTGGTCCTCCGGCACCCCGAGGCCGTTGTCGGTGACCCGCAGCTGCGCCCGCTCGCCGTCGTGCCGGCCCTCCACGTGCACCCGCGCCACGTGACCGGGCTGCGCGTACTTCACCGCGTTGCCGAGGAGGTTGCCGAAGAGCTGGACCAGCAGCTCGGGGTCGGCCTCCACGTGCGGCAGGTCGCCGAGGGTGAGGACGGCGTCGGGGGCCTGCAGGGCGCGGGCGCGGTGCAGGGGCCCGTCGGGCTCGGCGAGGTCGGTCTCGGTGCGGCGCAGGCGGCCCTCGGTGGCGGTCGCCTGGTCGAGGAGCCCGCTGACCAGCCCGAGCATGCGGTCGAGCGCCTGGCCGGTGCCCTGGAGGGACTCGGCGATGTCGTCGCGGTCCAGCTCGTCGCCGGCGAGCACCTGGTGCTGGGTGAAGCCGATCCAGCTGCGCGCCGCGGCCACCGGGCTGCGGAGGTCGTGGGCGGCGCGGGCGGCGAAGTCGGTGAGCGCCTCGCGGTGGGCACGCTCGTCGGTGACGTCGCGGAACACGACCAGCACGCGGCGTCGTCCGCTCCACGACTCCGAGGCGCGCAGGCTGGCGGCGGTCACCGCGAAGACGACGTCCTGGCGGTGCTCACCCCGGGTGTGGGCCGTGACGTCGGCGGAGACCCGGCCGAGCTCGAGGGCCTCGGCCAGCGGCATCCGCGTGGGCAGGCAGCGGCGGCCGTCGGTGGGCCACGGGACCTCGCCCGCCTCGGCCGGGCAGGTGCCCAGGTCGGTGGTGGCGAGGGTGAGCGTGGCGACCTCGTTGGCGAGGACGAGGGTGCCGTCCTCGTCGTAGACGGCCAGGCCGTCGCTCATCGCGGCCGTGGTGCGCCCGAACAGCTCCAGTCGCTCGGCGCGCTCCTGGTCGCGCTCGCGCAGCTCGCGGAGCAGCGTGGCGCGCTGGGCGCTGAGGACCGCGGTGGTGAGCACGGTGAGCAGGAGCGTCAGGAGGAAGACCTGGAGGCTGAGCACCGTGGCGGCCGGTGTGTTCGTCTCCTCCGCCAGGGCCGAGTGGCCGGTGGCGGTGAGCCCGATCGCCAGGCCGGAGACGCCGAGCACGTGCAGCGCGCTGATCACCGGCGAGTAGCGCGAGGCGATCCAGATCGCCGGCGGCAGGGCGAGGAAGACGAAGGCGTCCTCGTTGATCGCCAGCGCTCCGTAGCTGACGAACGCGGCGCCGATCAGCTGCAGGCGCCCGGTCACGGGGGAGCGGTGCAGGGCCAGCACCTCGCGCGCGACCGAGCGTCCCGCCCGGTGCTCGGACCACAGGAAGACGCCCACGAAGCCCACGGTGCCCAGGCCGACGGCCTGGCGGCCCCACCACGCGAGCAGCTCCAGCGGGGAGAGGTCGATGCCCGACAGCGGCAGTCCGGCCGCGGCGACGGCGGTGCCGGCCAGGGAGCCCGCCACGATGGCCACCACGACGCGTGGGAGGTTCGTCCGGCGGTAGGGGAGCTCGAGGTCGGGGCGCAGGACGACCACGGCGACGACGGCGACCTGCACGATGCCGGCGACCGCGATGAGCAGGGCGGCAGCGAGCCCGAGCCCCGCGAGGGTCACGACGGCCACGGTCAGGAGGCCGCTGGCCACCACCGCGACACGGGCGCAGGTGCGGTTGCGACAGGTGAGCACCCACAGCAGGGCGGCGCCGGCTGCCGGCGAGGTGGCCGCGAGCGTGCCGTTCGCGGGGACGCTGTAGATGCCGGCGAGCACCATGGCCGCGTGGAAGACGGCCATGCCCAGGAACGAGACCAGGTGTCTCGTGGGCTGGTCGCTGCGGGTCACGGCGGTCCTTCCTCGTCGCCCCCCGGCGCCCGGTAGTCAATCACGGACGTCGAAGGTCTGCCCAGGGTTTCGCGCCGGGGCGCGAGGTCTCGCGGGGTGTCGTGGGTGCATCCACGCCGACGGGGTGCCGGCGCCGGGGGACGACGGTGGCTCCGGTGCCCCCGTGGTCTCGGATCGGCCGGGCCGCAGCGGTCCTGAGGACGACCGTCCACCGTGCCGGGGCCGGCCCCGGGGGCGCCGGAGATGGCGGCAGCGTGCCTGATGGGTATTTGAGGGACGCGCTGACGGTGCGAGGTCTGGTGGGGGTGGACGTGGCGGGCTAGCGTCACGTGGCACGTGCCAGCGTCGGTCGCGCCCCGCTCCATCGGTGGGACCCCGGGCTGGTGCCTGCCAGGAACACCAGTGACGGGGAGGGACCTCATGAGCGAGACCGACGACCGCGTGCTCGGGATCGGCGTCATCGGCGCCGGCTGGCTGGGCGACGTGCACGCCCGGGCTTGGGCGCGGCTGCGGCACCACTTCCCCGAGGTCCCCGTCGAGCCGCGGTTCGTCGCGGTGGCCGACAGCAACGACGCCGCCCGCGCGACCGCGGTGCGCAAGCACGGCTTCGCGCACTCCTACGCCGACTGGCGCGACCTGGTCGCCGACCCGGCCGTCGACGTCGTCTCGGTGACCGCGCCGAACATGCTGCACCGCGAGCTCGGGGTGGCGGTCGCCGAGGCCGGCAAGCACCTGTGGATCGAGAAGCCGGTCGGGCTCGGCGCCGACGACGCCCGGGCCGTGCGCGACGCGGTCGTCGCCGCCGGCGTCCGCGCCACCGTCGGGTTCAACTACCGGGCGGTGCCGGCGATGGCACACCTGGCCGACCTCGTCCGCTCGGGCGCCATCGGGCGGCCCACGCACGCGCACGTGCAGATGCTCAGCGACTACGCCGCCCATCCGCTCGGCACCCTCACCTGGCGCTACGCGCTGGACGCCGGCGGCCACGGGGTCCTCGGTGACCTCGCCTCGCACGGCGTCGACCTCGTCCGCTTCGCGCTCGGCGACGTCGACCGCGTCGTGGCCGAGACCTCGATCGTGATCGACCAGCGGCCGGTGCTCGACCCGGGTGCCGCCACCTACGGCCACGGCCTGGGCTCCCCGGACGCCGACAAGGGCCCGGTCGAGAACGAGGACGTGCTCACCGCCCTGATGAGGGTCGGCGACGTGCGCGTGACGCTGGAGGCCAGCCGCGTCGCGGTGGGGGAGCAGAACCGGTACGCGATCGAGGTGCACGGCACGCAGGGGCTGGTGGCGTGGGACTTCCGCCGCCCCGGCGAGCTGCGGCTCTCGACCGGCGACGCGTTCGTCGACCAGCCCTCCGCCCAGCTCATCGCCGGGCCGTTCGCGGGTGGCTTCGCCCGCATCCAGCCCGTCTCGGGCATGGCCACCGGCTACGACGACACCAAGGTGCTGGAGTGCGCCGGGCTCGCGCAGATGATCCTCGACGGCGGGGAGCAGCAGGGCCCCGGGCTGGACGACGCGCTGGCCGCCGCGGAGGTGCTCGACGCGATGGTCGCCTCGGCCGACACGGGCGCGTGGGTCGAGCCGGTCCGGTCCTGAAGGTGGATCGAGCGGGCACCGTTGCCCGCTCGGGCACGACTCTCGACCGCTCCAGTCGGACCTCGTTGTCCGAAAAGCGGGCGTCCGCGAGCGACGCGGGTCACAACCCTATCAGGATGCGCCTCCACGGGGAGGACTCCCCGAGGCAGGCACGAGCAGGGGAGGTCGAGCCGTGACGGAGCAGGACGTGCTGGAGCCAGGAACGCCGCAGGCCGGTGGGAGCACCGAGGAGGTGGCCGTGGGCCAGCTCATCGGTGTGGTGCGCGAGCGGGAGGGCGAGCCGCGCGTGGCGGCCACCCCCGACTCGGTGCGGGCGCTGGTCAGGCTCGGCTACCGCGTCGTGGTCGAGGCGGACGCCGGCACGCGTGCCGGGTTCGCCGACGCCGCGTACCGCGAGGCCGGCGCCGAGGTCGGTGACCCGCTGGCCGCCGACGTGGTGCTCTCCCTCGGTGCCCCGGAGGCCGGCCGTGCGGACGGGTTGCGTGAGGGTCAGACCTGGATCGGGCTGCTCGCCCCCGCCCTCTCGCCCGACCTGCTGACGGACCTCGCAGGGCGCGGGGTCACGGCCCTGTCGATGGACGCGGTGCCGCGCATCTCGCGCGCGCAGTCGATGGACGTCCTCTCCTCGATGGCCAACATCGCCGGCTACCGCGCGGTGATCGAGGCCGCGCACGAGTTCGGCCGGTTCTTCACCGGCCAGGTCACCGCCGCGGGCAAGGTGCCGCCGGCCCAGGTGCTCGTCGCGGGCGCCGGTGTCGCCGGCCTCGCCGCGATCGGTGCCGCCGGCTCGCTCGGCGCCGTCGTCCGTGCCACCGACCCGCGCCCCGAGGTGGCCGACCAGGTCGCCTCCCTGGGCGGGGAGTACCTCGCGGTGCCCGACCCCTCCAGCAACCAGGCGGCGCAGGTCTCCTCCGACGGCTACGCCAAGGAGATGTCGGACGACTACAACGCCCGCGCCGCCGCGCTGTACGCCGACACGCTGCCCGGCGTCGACGTCGTCGTCACCACCGCGCTGATCCCGGGACGCCCCGCGCCCCGCCTGATCACCGCCGAGATGCTCGCGACGATGGCCCCTGGGTCGGTCGTCGTCGACATGGCCGCCGGCACCGCGACCGACGGCGGCGGCAACGTGGAGGGCTCGCGCCCCGGGGAGCGGGTCGTGACCGAGAACGGCGTCGTGCTGCTCGGCTACACCGACCTGCCGGCACGCCTGCCGCAGCAGGCCAGCCGGCTCTACGCCACCAACCTGGTCAACCTGCTGACGCTGCTCACGCCGGGCAAGGACGGCGCGCTGGCGCTCGACCACGAGGACGTGGTGCAGCGCGCGGTCACCGTCACCCAGGACGGCGCGGTCACCTGGCCGCCGCCGCCCGTGCAGGTCTCGGCGGCACCCGCGGCCGCGCCGGCCGCCCCGGCACCGGTCGAGCCCGCCCCGGAGAAGGCGCCGGCCGACCCGCGACGACGGGTCGCGGGGATCGCGGTGGCGGGCCTCGTCCTGCTGCTCGTGCTGGCCGCCGCACCGGCCGCGCTGCTCCCGCACCTCACGGTGTTCGCGCTCGCGGTGGTCGTCGGGTTCTACGTGATCGGGCACGTGCACCACGCGCTGCACACCCCGCTCATGAGCGTCACCAACGCGATCAGCGGGATCATCGTCGTGGGCGCGCTGCTCCAGGTGGGGCACCCCGGCGACAGCACGCCGGGCCTCGTGGGCGCGGTCGCGCTCGTCGCCGTCCTGCTCGCCTCGATCAACGTGTTCGGCGGGTTCGCGGTGACCCGGCGCATGCTCGCCATGTTCACCCGCTCGGACGCTCCCGCCTCGCAGAAGGGGAGCCACCGATGACGCTCACCTCGCTCGCCCTCGCCGCCTACGTGGTGGCCGCCCTGCTCTTCGTGCTGGCGCTCTCGGGCCTGTCCAAGCACGAGACCGCCCGCCGCGGCAACGGCTTCGGCATGGCCGGCATAGCGCTGGCGCTGGTCGCCACGCTCGCGCTGGCGATCAACCCCGACACCGACGGCCTCGCCACCCGGCCCGGCTGGCTGGTCGGCGTCCTCGTCGCCGTGGCCGTCGGTGCGAGCATCGGCCTGTGGCGTGCCCGCGTGGTCGAGATGACCGGCATGCCGGAGCTCATCGCGCTGCTGCACTCGTTCGTCGGGCTCGCGGCCGTCGCCGTCGGCTGGAACGGCTACCTGCTCGTCGAGGCCGATCCCGAGGGCGCCGAGACCCGGCTGCTCGACGCCGAGGGCCTGCTCGGCATCCATCACGCCGAGGTGGTGATCGGCGTCTTCATCGGCGCCGTCACCTTCACCGGCTCGATCGTCGCGTTCCTCAAGCTCTCGGCACGGATCAGGTCCTCCCCGCTGGTGCTGCCCGGCAAGCACGTGCTCAACGCGACCGCGCTGGCCGTGCTCGTCGCCTGCACGATCTGGTTCACCGTCGCGCCCGCGCTGGCCCCGCTGGTGATCGCCACCGTCGTGGCGCTCGCGCTCGGCTGGCACCTGGTCGCCTCGATCGGCGGCGGCGACATGCCGGTCGTCGTCTCGATGCTCAACAGCTACTCCGGCTGGGCCGCGGCCGCCTCCGGCTTCCTGCTGGAGAACGACCTGCTCATCGTCACCGGCGCGCTGGTCGGCTCCTCGGGTGCCTACCTCTCCTACCTGATGTGCACCGCGATGAACCGGTCGTTCGTCTCGGTCATCCTCGGCGGCTTCGGCGCGGTCGCCTCGACCAGCGCCGCGGTCGAGGGGGAGCACACCGAGGTCTCGGCCGCGGACGTGGCCGAGCTGCTCAGCGAGGCCTCCAGCGTGGTCATCACGCCCGGCTACGGCATGGCCGTGGCGCAGGCCCAGTACCCGGTGGCCGAGCTGACCCGGGCGCTGCGCGAGCGCGGTGTCGACGTCCGCTTCGGCATCCACCCGGTCGCGGGGCGGCTGCCCGGGCACATGAACGTGCTGCTCGCCGAGGCCAAGGTGCCCTACGACGTCGTCCTGGAGATGGACGAGGTCAACGACGACCTCGCCTCCACCGACGTGGTGCTGGTCATCGGCGCGAACGACACCGTCAACCCCGCCGCCGCGGAGGACCCGGGCTCGCCGATCGCCGGCATGCCCGTCCTGCGGGTCTGGGAGGCCGGCCGGGTGATCGTCTTCAAGCGGTCGATGGCCGTCGGCTACGCCGGCGTCCAGAACCCGCTCTTCTTCCGGGAGAACGCCGACATGCTCTTCGGCGACGCCAAGGAGCGGGTCTCCGACATCCTCGCCGCGCTGCCGGCCACGTCCTCCCGCTGACCTCCCCGCCGAGTCGGCAGCAACGTGCTGCCGACTCGGCGGTGAGTCGGCAGCAACTTTCACGCCGTGCACGTCCGACCGACGCGTGTCATGGACGCCCGCACGCGTGGCACGTGCTTCCGTGCGACACGTCTCACCTGCGAGGACGCCGGCGGGGCGACCCGAGTCGCCCGCCGGCGTCCGGCCGTGGAAGATGAGGCCCGGCGACCCCCCTCTGCCGACGTCCGCGACCACGCGGGCCAGGCCTCCGGCGCGTGGTCGCGACAGGCACACGGCCCGTGCCGACGCGCGCGGGCACCGGACGAGGAGCAGCACCGATGAACGTTCGCACGAGGGCAGTCGCGGCCCTGGCCACCCTGGCCCTGGTCCCCGCGCTCGCCGCCTGCAACAGCCAGCCCGTCGGCTCGGCCACCGCCGACGACGACCTGACGATCGCCGTCATCACCCACGGGGACGGCGGGTCCTTCTGGTCGGTCGTGAAGACCGGCGCGGAGGCCGCCGCCTCGGCGGAGGGCGTGACCCTGAACTACCAGGAGTCCGACGACGACCCGGAGCAGCAGGCGCAGCTCATCGAGGCGGCCGTGACGGCCGGGGTCGACGGCATCGCCGTCTCCGCCCCGAACCCGGACGCGATCCGCTCGGCGGTCGCCGACGCGGTGGACGCCGGCATCCCGGTCATCACCCTCAACTCCGGCTCGGGCGCGTTCGACGAGCTGGGCGCGATCACCCACGTCGGCCAGGACGAGAAGATCGCCGGCGAGGGCGCCGGCGAGCAGCTCGCCGAGGCCGGCGCCACCAAGGTGCTGTGCGTGATCCACGAGCAGAGCAACACCGGCCTGCAGGACCGCTGCGACGGCGCCGCCGAGGGCTTCACCGGCGAGGTCGAGGACTTCCAGGTCGCCGGCAAGTCCGACCCCACGCAGACCTCCGCGCAGATCGCCGCCAAGCTCCAGGCGGACGGTGACGTGGACGCCGTCCTCGCGCTCGACCCCGACATCGCGGTCGCCGCCCTCGAGGCCCGTGACACCGCCGGCTCGGACGCGCTGCTGGCCACCTTCGACCTCTCCTCCGACGTGGTCACCGCGATCGAGGACGGCGACATCCTGTTCGCCGTCGACCAGCAGCAGTACCTGCAGGGCTACCTGCCGGTCGTCGCGCTGGCCCTCTACGACCGCAACCTCAACACCATCGGCGGCGGCCAGCCGATCCTCACCGGCCCCGGCTTCGTGACGCAGGACAATGCCGCCGAGGTCGCCGACCTGGCCGACGAGGGCACGCGCTGATGAGCGCCGCCCCTGGCGCGCCGACGGCACCGGAGCCCGCCCTCGACGAACGCGTCGCCTCGCGCGGCGTGCTCGACCGCCTCGCCCGTCGCCCCGAGCTCGGGGCGCTGCTGGGCGCCCTGGCCGTCCTCGTGCTGTTCACCGCGGTCGACACGACCGGGTCGTTCCTGTCGCTGTCCGGCGTGGCCCGCTGGACGGACTCGGCCGCCAGCATCGGGATCGTCGCGGTGTTCGTCGCGCTGCTCATGATCGGTGGCGAGTTCGACCTCTCCGCGGGCGTCATGGTCGGCTCCACCGGCCTGGTGATGGGCATGCTCGTCACCCAGGTCAACCTCTCGATCTGGCCGGCCATCGTCCTGACCTTCGTGTTCGCGGCGGGCGTCGGGGCGCTCAACGGGTGGCTCGTGGTCACCACGCGGCTGCCCTCGTTCATCGTCACGTTGGCGATGTTCTTCTCGCTCCAGGGCATCAACCTGGGCCTCACCAAGCTCGTGACCGGCACCGTGCGCGTCTCCGGCCTGGGGCAGGCGACCGGGTTCGACTCGGCCTCGGCCGTCTTCGCCGGCACGTTCGGCGGCGGCTACCAGTTCCGCATGTCGCTGGTCTGGTGGCTGCTGTTCACGGTGCTCGCCACGTGGGTCCTCACCCGGGTCCGGTTCGGGTCGTGGGTGCAGGCCGTGGGCGGTGACCAGGTGGCCGCCCGCAACGTCGGCGTGCCCGTCACCTCCACCAAGATCACCCTCTTCATGGGCACCTCGATGGCCGCGGCCTTCGTGGGCGTCACCACGGCGCTGCGGCTGGAGTCGGTGCAGGCCGGCCAGGGCGTCGGCGAGGAGTTCACGTTCATCATCGCCGCGGTGGTCGGCGGCTGCCTGCTGACCGGCGGCTTCGGCTCGGCGGTCGGCGCCTCGATCGGCGCCTCGATCATCGGGATGGCCTTCATCGGCATCGCCTACGCCGGCTGGAACACCGACTGGAGCTTCCTGTTCCTCGGCCTCATCCTGTTCCTCGCCGTCATGGTCAACACCCTCATCTCCCGCCGGGTGGCAGGGGGGACGAAGTGAGCGCCACCGAGTCCGGCACGCCCGAGCCCACCACGCCCGAGCCCGCCGCCGTCGAGCTGGACGGGGTCGGCCGCACGTTCGGCAACGTGATCGCCCTGCGCGACGTCTCGCTGCGCGTGCGCGCCGGCGAGGTCACCTGCGTCCTCGGCGACAACGGGGCCGGCAAGTCGACGCTGATCAAGACGCTGGCCGGCGTCCACCCGCCCACCTCCGGCACGTACCGGGTCGCCGGTGAGCCCGTGACGTTCGGCAGTCCGCGCGACGCGCTGGCCGCCGGCATCGCGACGGTCTACCAGGACCTGGCGACCGTGCCGCTGATGTCGGTGTGGCGCAACTTCTTCCTCGGCTCCGAGCCGCGCAAGGGCTGGGGCCCGTGGCGCCGCATCGACGTGGCCCGAGCCAAGGAGGTCGCCCGCACCGAGCTGGCCGCGATGGGCATCGACGTGCGTGACGTCGACCAGCCCGTGGGCACCCTCTCGGGCGGGGAGCGGCAGGCCGTCGCCATCGCGCGCGCGGTCTACTTCGGCGCCAAGGTGCTCATCCTCGACGAGCCGACCTCGGCGCTCGGCGTGAAGCAGTCCGGCGTGGTGCTCAAGTACGTGGCGCAGGCCCGCGAGCGGGGCATCGCGGTCGTGCTGATCACGCACAACCCGCACCACGCGTTCCTGGTCGGGGACCACTTCTTCCTGCTCAACCGCGGGCGGATGACCCAGGACTGGACGCGGGAGCAGGTCACCCTCGACGAGCTGGTCGCGGCCATGGCCGGCGGCGCCGAGCTCGACACGCTCGCGCACGAGCTGGAGGGCATCCGCCGGCCCTGACCCGATCCCTGGCCCGATCCCTGGCCCGATCCCTGCCCCGGGCCGGGGCCGCGGCAGGGCCGCACCCACCACGACCGCCGGGTCGACCCGAACCTCGGGCCGACCCGGCGGTCGTGTGCGTGCGGGAGCGAGCGTCAGACGCGGAAGTTGCTGACGGCGCTGCGCAGGTCGGTGGCCATCCGCGCGACCTCGTTGACGGCGGCCTGGCTCTGGCTCAGCGCCTCCGTGGTGGAGCCGGCGGCGGCCGAGACGCCCTGGATGTTGTCGGCGATCTGGCTCGAGCCGACCGAGGCCTCGGAGACGTTGCGCATCATCTCGTTGGTGGTGGCCGACTGCTGCTCGACGGCCGAGGCGATCGTCATCTGGTACTCGTTGATCGAGCCGATGATCTGGGAGATCTCGCCGATCGCGGAGACGGCGCCGTCGGTGTCGCCCTGGATGGCCTGGACGCGGCCGACGATGTCCTCGGTGGCCCGTGCGGTCTCCTGGGCCAGCTCCTTGACCTCGCTGGCGACCACGGCGAAGCCCTTGCCGGCGGCGCCGGCGCGCGCGGCCTCGATGGTGGCGTTGAGGGCGAGCAGGTTGGTCTGCTCGGCGATGGAGGAGATGGTCTTGATGACCTCGCCGATCTCCTGGCTGGAGACGCCGAGCTTGGCGATGGTGGCGTTGGTGCTCTCGACCATCTCGACGGCGCGGGCGGCGACCCGGGCGGCCTCGGTGGCCGAGGAGGCGATCTCCTTGATGGAGGCGCCCATCTCCTCGGCGCCGGCGGAGACGGTGGAGACGTTGCGGGAGATGTCGTCGGCGGCCTGGCTCACCACGTTGGCCTGCACCGAGGTCTCCTCGGCGCCCGCCGCGATCTGGGTGGACGAGGCGGAGAGCTCCTCGGAGGAGACGGCCAGGGCCCCCGAGGACTCCGAGACGGTCTGCATGAGGCCCCGCAGGCGGCGGCTGGCGTCGTCCAGGGCGGCGGACATGGAGCCGATCTCGTCGCGGCTGCTCAGGTCCGAGGTGGTGGTGAGGTCGCCGGCGGCCAGCGCGTCGGCGACGGTGCGGACGGCGGCGACGTCGGCGAGCACGCGTCGCAGCACCAGGCCGGTGATGACGAGCGCGACCGCGATGCCGGCGACCAGCGAGATGATGGTGACCCAGCGCATCCTGGCGGTGGTGGCGGCGGCTTCGTCCGCGGCGGTCTCCGCGTCGACGGCGACGATCGAGGTCAGCTCCTGGAGCAGGTTGCGGGCCTCGGCGAAGTGCGGGTTCTTGGACGTGTCGGCCGCGGCGACCCAGGCGTCGTACTGGTTGTCCAGCGCCAGGGGGGCCAGCACCTCCTCGTTGTAGTCCATGCCCAGGGCGAGGGAGTCGGCGGCGGCGTTCAGCTGGTCGTCGACCTGGCTGCCCAGCCCGAGGGCCTGCAGGGAGGCGGCGGCCTCGCCGAAGGCGGCGTAGCGGGCGTCGATCTCGTCCAGGGACGCCTGGGTGCGCTCGCGATCGGGCTGGAGGGCGGAGTCGCGCAGCGCGATCGCGATCTCCTCGACGTCGGTGATCGCCTTGGCGGTGTAGATGCCCGCCTGGACGTTCTCCTCGTACATCACCTGGGTGGTGGCAGCGGCGGTGCCGAGGTTCACGATGCCGAGCACGCCGACGGCGACGGCGACGACCGCCAGGGCGCCGACGGCGCTGAGCAGCTTGGTGCGCAGCCCCAGGTCGGCGAGGCGGAGCCCCGTGCGCGGACGGTCCGCGACGGCGGCGGGGGTGTCGAGGGTGGTGGGGGAGACGGACCAGGTGGCCATGAGCACCTCGGGTGACGAGCGCGGCAGCGCGGGCGGGCGGTGGGACGGTGAGCAGGACGTGGCTGCCGACGGGCTGCCGAGGTCCTGTTCGGCCCGGCAGGGCTCGGGCTGAGCAGGACGGACGAGCCGGAGGCGCGCGAGCCGCCGGTCGGGACGTTGGTCCCCGTCGTGGCCGGGCAGGTCCGGCGACACCTGTCGCTCCGGCGGTGCAGAATCAGGGGCGTCCGCCACCCACGCCGTGCCGTACAGGAGCCCGTCATGCCCGACCCCTCCGTGCCCGCCACCATGCGCGCCAGCGTCCTGCTGGAGCAGGGCGTGATCGAGATGCAGGAGCGGCCGGTGCCCGTCGCCGGCCCGGGCGAGGTGCTGGTGCGGGTGGCCTCGGTCGGGGTGTGCGGCTCCGACGTGCACTACTACCGGCACGGACGCATCGGGGACGCCGTCGTCGACGCCCCGCTGGTGCTCGGCCACGAGGTCAGCGGCACCGTGGTCGACGTGGGTTCCGGCGTGCCGGAGACGCGGGTGGGGGAGCGGGTGGCCATCGACCCCCAGGTGCCGTGCCGCCGCTGCCGCCACTGCCTGAGCGGCCGCTTCAACCTGTGCCGCGAGATGCGCTTCTACGCCACCCCGCCGGTGGACGGCGCGTTCGCCGACTACGTCACCGCGCCCGCCGACTTCGCCCACCCGGTGCCGGGGACGATGACCGACGAGGCCGCGGCGCTGCTCGAGCCGCTCTCGGTCGGCCTCTGGTCGATCCACAAGGCCGCCATCGGCCCTGGCGACCAGGTGCTGGTCGCCGGCGCCGGGCCGATCGGCGCGATGGTCGCCCAGGCCGCCCGCGCCGCCGGTGCCGCCGACGTGGTGGTCACCGACCTCGTCGCGTCCCGTCGCGAGCGCATCACCTCCCTGGGCGCGACCCGGGCCCTGCACCCCGTCGAGGACGCCGACGCCGTCGCCGCGCTGGAGGCCGACTCGTTCGTCGAGTGCTCGGGGGCGACGCCCGCGCTGCTCCAGGGCCTGCGCGCGGTGCGCCCCGGTGGCTCGGTGGTGCTGGTGGGCATGGGTGCGGACGAGGCGGCGCTGCCCACCGCCTACCTGGCCGCCATGGAGATCAGCCTCACCGGCGTCTTCCGCTACGTCGACACCTGGCCGCGGGGCATCGCGCTCGCGCAGGCCGGGATGGTCGAGCTGGACGCGCTGGTGACCCACCGGTACCCGCTGGAGGAGGTCGAGGCGGCCCTCGACGCCGACTCCGACCCGCAGTGCATGAAGGCGGTGGTCCAGGTCTCCTGAGCCGCCCGACGGCCGGACCCGGGACGGGCCGCCTCCCCGCGTCGGAGAGGATGGAGCCGTGACCAGCCTGACCGCAGACAGCACCTCCCCCGACTCCCGGTCCGACGCCGTCGTCCTCTTCGGCGTCTCTGGCGACCTCGCCTACAAGAAGCTGCTCCCCGCGCTCTACAACCTCGAGCGGGCCGGGAGGCTCGACGGCCCGGTCATCGGGCTGGCGCGCTCGGCGTGGGACGACGAGCGCCTGCGGGCACGGGCCGAGGGCGCCGTGCGCGACGCCGCCACGCAGGTGGACGAGGCGGCGCTGGCGCGGCTGCTCGGCCGGCTGCGGATGCTGGCCGGCGAGTACACCGAGACCGCGACGTACGAGGCGCTGGCCGCGATGCTCGCCGACACCGCGCGGCCGCTGTTCCACCTCGCCGTCCCGCCCGTGGTCTTCGAGAGCGTGGTCGCCGGGCTCAACGCCGTCGGCCTGGCCGACCGCGGCCGCGTGGTCGTCGAGAAGCCGTTCGGCCGCGACGCCGCCTCGGCCGCGGAGCTGAACACCGCGCTGACCCGCTACGTGGACGAGCAGAACATCTTCCGCATCGACCACTACCTGGGCAAGGAGTCGGTTGAGGGGCTGCTGGTCTTCCGCTTCGCCAACACCCTCTTCGAGCCGCTGTGGAACCGGCACTACGTGAAGTCGGTGCAGGTGACGCTGGCCGAGTCGCTCGACACCGAGGGCCGGGCCGGCTTCTACGACGGCGTCGGTGCCGTGCGCGACGTCGTGCAGAACCACCTGCTGCAGATCGTGGCGCTGCTGGGCATGGAGCCGCCGATCGCGGACGACGCCGACGCCTACCGGGACGAGGAGGTGCGGCTGCTGCGCCAGGTCCGCCCGATCGACCCCGACGACACGGTGATGGGCCAGTACGAGGGCTACGGCGAGGAGGACGGTGTCGCTCCCGGCTCCATCACCGAGACCTTCATGGCCACCACGCTGTGGATCGACTCCTTCCGCTGGGCCGGGGTGCCGTTCCACGTGCGCGCCGGCAAGGCGCTGGCCGGGGCCGCCACCGAGGCCGTGGTCGAGCTGCGCCGCCCGCCGCGGCTGCTGTTCGCGTCCAAGTCCGCGGAGCGGCCCGAGGCCAACCGCCTGCACTTCCGCCTCGGCCACGACGACGGCGTCTCGGTGACGCTGCAGGCCAAGGCGCCCGGCGCGAAGGCCGTCAGCCAGCCCG
This sequence comes from Nocardioides bruguierae, assembly GCF_023656415.1. Taxonomy (GTDB): domain Bacteria; phylum Actinomycetota; class Actinomycetes; order Propionibacteriales; family Nocardioidaceae; genus Nocardioides; species Nocardioides bruguierae. The sequence goes on along the minus strand of NZ_JAMOIL010000032.1, from coordinate 4,683 downwards.
TCGCGCTCGGCGTCGACTTCGACCGCGCGCTGGGCCACCGCCAGGAGGCCTACGAGCGTCTGCTCGACGACGCCATGGACGGCCGCAAGCACCGCTTCGCCCGCCCCGACACGATCGCCGAGGAGTGGCGGATCGTGGACGGCCTGCTCGCCGCCGGCAAGGAGCCCGAGCTCTACCGTCGTGGCACCTGGGGCCCGGCCGCCGCCGCCAAGGTCGCCGACCCCTGGCACCCGGTCACCACCAAGGCCCCGCGCGCCTGAGCCTGCTCGTCATCGCGGAGCGCGGGACGCACCAGGTACGTCCCGCGCTCCGCGATGATCCTGCGCCCGCTCACCCGGGGCGGGTGAGATCGGGCCGCGACCCTGCCGCGGGGCGTGCCGCGGGCCTAGCGTCGAGGTGCCGCGGTCGGTCCGCGGACGAGGCGCGAGGAGGCCGCACCATGATCCGACTGCTCATCCGCCTGGCCGTGTTCGTGGGGTCCTCCGCGATCGGCCTCGTCGTCGCGACGATGGTGCTCGACGACATGACCCTGGACGTGCAGGGCTTCCTGCTGGCCGTGGCCGTGTTCTCGGTCGCCCAGGCCCTGCTCAGCCCGTTCGTGAGCCGGGTGGCCGAGCGCAACGCCGAGGTGCTGCTCGGCGGGGCCGGGCTGATCTCGACGCTGCTCGCCCTGATCGTCACGTCCCTGCTCACCAGCGGCCTGACCATCGACGGCGGCATCGGCACCTGGCTGGCCGCCATGGTGATCGTGTGGGCCGCCACCGCGGTGGCCACCCTGTTCCTGCCCTACCTGGTGCTGCGCGCACGCCGCCGCTCGCGCACGAACGACCAGGAGCGGGCCGGAGAACGTGGGGCCCGCGCGGCGCTGGACGACCTGGCGTCCCGCGACAACAAGTCCTGAGCGGACGCGACGGGCGCCCGCGTCACCCCGCTGCCGTGGGCTCCTCGGGCACGTCCACCAGCCGCATCCGGAACGCGCGCCGGCCCGTCAGCGTCTGGCAGGTGCCGAGCCGGCCGGTCTCGTCGGTCACGGCGCGGGTGGCGCTGCCGCACACCCACGCGCCGTGCCGGACGTAGCCCCCGCTGCCCTGGCCCTGCGTGGGCGCGTCCGCGTAGTAGGCCGCCGCTCGCCGCAGCGCCGCCTCGCAGCTGACGCCGCCGGTGCGCTCGCTGACGGTCGCGACGCCGCCGTCCCCGGGGAGCACGAGGGTGCCGCAGCCGACCCCGCTGGAGGCCGAGGCCGAAGGGGCGGTGTCGGCGGGCCCGTTGATCGCCAGCGACAGCAGGCCGATCACGAGCAGCAGTCCGAGGGCCCAGAGCCACGTGGGCGCGGACCGATCAGCCGGGTGGTGCGGACAGTCCGCCACCCTCCGACCCTCGCGGACGCCCCGCCGGGCCCGACAGCCCCATCCGGGGTATAGCCGCGAGGCCCCTCAGACCTCCCGGACCCGGCCGTCCTCGACGCGCAGGCGTCGGTCGAGCCGCACGGAGTCGAGGAGCCGGCGGTCGTGGGAGACGAGCAGCAGCGCGCCCTCGTAGGAGGCCAGCGCTCCCTCGAGCTGCTCGATCGCCGGCAGGTCGAGGTGGTTGGTGGGCTCGTCGAGCACCAGCAGGTTCACGCCGCGGGCCTGGAGCAGCGCGAGGGCGGCGCGGGTGCGCTCGCCGGGGGAGAGGCGCCCCACCAGGCTGGCGACGTGGTCGGCCTTGAGGCCGAACTTGGCCAGCAGGGTCCGGCACTCGGCGGGGGAGAGGTCGGGCAGCGCGAGCTCGACGGCGCGGCCGAGCGACTCGTCGTCGGGCAGCCCGGTGCGAGCCTGGTCGACCTCGCCGATCGCCACGGAGGCACCGAGCGACGCGGTGCCGGACGCCGGGACCTCGCGGCCCAGCAGGAGCCGCAGGAGGGTGGTCTTGCCGGCACCGTTGGGCCCGGTGATGCCGACCCGTTCGCCGGCGTCCACCTGGAGCGAGGCCGGCCCGAGGGTGAAGTCGCCGTGCCGAACGACTGCCTCGTTGAGCGTGGCGACGACCGAGGACGAGCGGGGTGCGGCGGCGATGGAGAACTGCAGCTGCCACTCCTTGCGCGGCTCAGCGACCTCGTCCAGGCGCGCGATGCGGGACTCCATCTGCCGGACCTTCTGGGCCTGCTTCTCGCTCGAGTCCACCTGCGCGCGGCGGCGGATCTTGTCGTTGTCGGGCGACTTCTTCATCGCGTTGCGCACGCCCTGGCTGCTCCACTCGCGCATGGTGCGCGAGCGGGAGACCAGGTCCGCCTTCTTCTCGGCGAACTCCTCGTAGGCCTCGCGCGCGTGCCGCTTGATGACGGCGCGCTCCTCGAGGAACGAGTCGTACCCGCCGTCGTAGACCCGCACCTCGTGCTGCGGCAGGTCCAGCTCCACGACCCGGGTCACGACGCGGGCCAGGAACTCGCGGTCGTGGGAGACGAGGACGACGCCGGTGCGCAGGCCCTGCACGAAGGTCTCGAGCCGCTCCAACCCGCCGAGGTCGAGGTCGTTGGTCGGCTCGTCGAGCAGGACGACGTCGAACCGGCTCAGCAGCAGGGCCGCGAGCGCGGCCCGGGCGGCCTGGCCGCCGGAGAGCGACGTCATCAGTGCGTCGGCGCCGACGTCGAGCCCGAGGTCGGCCAGCACGGGGCCGATCCGGTCGTCGAGGTCGGCCGCGCCCGTGGCCATCCAGTGGTCGAACGCCACCGCGTAGGCGTCCTCCGCGCCGTCGTCCCCGCTGCCCAGCGCGTTCGCGGTCTCCTCCATCGCGACCGTGGCGGCGGCCGCGCCCGTGCGGCGGGCGACGTAGCCGGCCACGGTCTCACCGGGCACCCGCTCGTACTCCTGCGGCAGCCAGCCGACGAAGGCGTCGGACGGCGCCGTGCTGACCGTGCCGGCCAGGGGCCGGTCGACGCCCGCCAGCAGCCGCAGCAGCGTCGACTTGCCCGCGCCGTTCGCGCCCACGACGCCCACCACGTCACCCGGGGCGAGGGTCAGGTCGAGCGCCTCGAAGAGCGTGCGGTGGTCGTGGCCACCGGCGGGGTCCTTGGCGACGAGGGTGGCGGACACGGACGTGATCGTACGGCCGCCCGTGCCCGCGCCGTGCCCCGGAGACCCCGGCGCAGGATCAGGTCAGCGCGAGCGAGGTCGGTCCGACCACCGTGTCGGTGGCCTTCCGCTTGCTCGTGCCCTTGCGGACGATGACTCCGAGCCCCTGACCGTCGACGACGTCGGCGCCCAGGCAGGAGGCCGCCTTGCGCACCCGGATCGTCACGCTGAGGTTCTTCTTGGACAGGGAGGTCGCGACGCGGCAGCCCTTGAAGATCCCGGCTCGCTTGGCCGTGCCGGCGGCTGCGTCGACGTGCAGGGTCCCCCAGGACTCGTCGGTGGTGAGCATCAGCCCGAGTCGTTGGCTGTAGCGGCTCCTCGTGCCGGCGACCGCGTCGAACGTGGTCGTGACCACCAGGTCGCCCTTGGACGACAGGTCGTACCGGATGCGCCGCACGTCGGCGAGGTCCTTCTGCGTGGCGTTGCGAGCCCCCTGGACGTCGTTGTTCGCGTCCTTGATGGTGACCGGTGTCGTGGTGCGCGCCTGCGTGGCGGGCGCCGTCGTGAGCAGGAGGCCCGTCGACATGGCCACGGAGACGAGGACGGTGAGAGAGCGACGGAGGCGGCTGCGGCGCGGGCCAGGCATCGGGAGGATCCTTGTCGAGGAGGGGGCAGGTCGGACCGCAGTATGCAGGGGGAGATCCGGTTGCGGTGCCAGAACGTCGCAGGTCGTCGTCCGGTGACCGGCTCGACCACACCGTCGAGGACCCAGGTTTCAGGCCGGTCCTGACGGAAAGGGTGACGGGGACTTCTCGGGAGGACCCACATGCAGCGCACCCACGCGCACCGGGCCAGGGCGAGGAAGGTCTCCGCCCTCGTCGCCACCTGCGCCCTCGCCCTCGCCGGCTGCGACGCCGGGAGTCCGGCCCCCGAGGCGACCGGGACGAGCCGGGCTCCGACTGTGTGGGAGCAGAGGTTCGACGCGACCAGCTGCGCGCCGTTCACCGAGCCGGCCGGTGACGAGCAGCAGGGCGGGCCGCTCCAGGACAAAGGCAGTCGGGTCCTGGGCGTGGGGATGCGCACCCAGCCGGGTCATCCTCTGGAGCAGGTGGCGATCATCCCGGTGACCAACCGGGGTGCAGAGCCGGTCGCGATCCTCTCCGTCGAGTTCGTCACCGAGCAGGGCGCCTCACCGCTGACCGTGGACGGCGTCCGTCTGGCCCCGGCCGACATCCGCAAGTCGATGACCCGCCCCACGCCGCGGTTCGACAGGTGGCCCGACGCCGCCGACTACTGCCTGCCGGGCACCGACGGGGGCACGGGCACCGACGACGCTCCGAGCTCCGACCCGGCCGGCGCCGTCCTCGCGTTCCGGATCGGGCCCACCCCCGCCGACGAGGTCGACGGGGAGGAGGAGAGCAAGAACAACGCCATCAACGTCCACTACGCCACCAGCGACGGGGAGCGCTTCGTCGCGGTGTACCCCTACCAGTTCTACTGGGACAACTAGGGAGTGTCTGGTTATTCGCGTAGCCAGATGGTGATGGTGCGGAGCACGACGCCGCCTCGGTAGACGACAGCCAGCTTGTCGTAGCGGGTGGCGATCCCTCGCCACTGCTTGTGGTCGTTGAAG
>NZ_JAMOIL010000031.1 GCF_023656415.1 Nocardioides bruguierae | reverse complement strand
CCAGGATCAAACTCTCCATCGAAAACCCACACACAGTGTGAGATGATGCAAAATCAATCACTGACAGAAAGAACCTGACAAACTTGTCAGAATCATCGTCAAAGAAACCCACCCACCAACACAACCAGACCAAAGCCCAGCCATGCCAACGAGAGGGGCATAAACAAACTAATTCGTCGACTATCAATGACACACTGTTGAGTTCTCAAGAATCACACGCACCAACCAGACCCATCTCCCGACGAGCCCGAAAGGACTTCCAACACGCTAGCGACGCGTTCTCACAGACCCAAACCGGGCCCGGCGACGTCTTCGCCAACACCATCAACCCCGGGGCCGGAAGCCCGACCAGACCGGCCTTGCTCCCCGCCGCTCCCTGGCGACAGATGAAACATTAGACGCCAGGCGGTGCGATGCCAAATCGGATGCGCTCCCCCACCGGGTCCGCACCGTCGTCGCAGGTCAGCGCGGTACGGGCCGCCGCTCAGAGGCCCGGATCGAGCAGTCCTCGAGCGTCCGGGGGCGTCCTGCTCCCTGTGAGCCGGAGCACCTCGGTCGTCTCCTCGCGGAGCCGCCGGTGCACCTGCGCGACGCCGTCGGCGCCGTCGACCAGGCCGTACAGCGGCAGCCGGCCGAGGAAGACGGCGTCCGCGCCGGCCGCGAACGCTGTGACGACGTCCGTGCCCGAGCGGATGCCGCCGTCCACGTAGACCGTGCCGCTCTCCCCCACCGCGGCGCGCACCGCGCGTACCGCGGTGGCCGTGTCGACCGCCCGGTCCAGCTGACGTCCCCCGTGGGTGGAGACCCACACCGCGGCGGCACCCGCCTGGAGGCAGCGCAGTGCGTCGTCCGGTCGGAGGACACCCTTGGCGACCACGGGGAGGCCGGTGCGCCGCAGGAGCCAGTCCACGTCCTGCGGGCCGAGGTCGGTGGCCTTCTCCGAGCCGGGCTGCGAGTCGTGGTCGGCGGGGAAGTTGGCCCGCGCCGAGCCGGGGGGCACGACGTCCCAGACGAGGTCCCCCGCCACGTCCCACGACGCGACGACGGGGGTGTCGACGGTGAGGACGACCGCCGAGGCCCCGGCCGCGACGGCGCGCTGCAGCATGGGGAGCGCGAGGGTGCGGTCGGCGGGCAGGTAGACCTGGAGCCACCAGGTGACCCCGGTGGCCGCGATGTCCTCGAACGGCGTGCCGGTGTTGCTGCTGACGACCATGACCCCGCCGGCCTCGGCGGTGGCGCGGGCCATGGCGACGTCGCCCTCGGGGTGGAGGGCGACCTGGAGCGAGGTCGGGGCGACGCCCCACGGCAGGGCAGGAGTGCCGAGCAGGTCGACGGTGAGGTCGGCGTCCGTGACGTCGCGCAGCACCCGCGGCCACAGCCGCAGCGACGACCACGCCGGCGCCGCCTCGTCCCGGGTGAGGGACTGCCCCGAGCCGTGCTCGACGTAGTCCCACACCGCGGCCGGGGTGAGCTCCCCCGCCCGTGCCCGCAGCCGCTCCTGCCAGGACGTCACCTCAGACGACCTCCACGCCCTTGAAGTTCTTCTTGCCCTTGCGCAGCACCAACCAGGAGCCGCCCACCAGGTCCTCGGGACCCGGCACGGCATCGCCGTCGGTCACGCGGACGTTGTTGAGGTAGGCGCCGCCCTCCTTGATCGCGCGTCGGGCCTCGTTGCGCCCCGCGACCAACCCGGCGGTGACGAACAGGTCGACGATGCTGGTGAGCTGGTCGCGGGTGACCTGGACCGACCCGGCCTCGCGCAGTGCCACCCCCAGGGTCTCCCCGGAGAGCCCGCTCATGTCACCGCCACCGAAGAGGGCCGCGGACGCCGCCTGGATGCGCGCGGTCTCCTCGGCTCCGTGGACCAGCGTCGTCATCTCCTCGGCGAGCCGCTTCTGGCCGGTGCGCAGGAACGGCTTCTCGGCCGTGAGCGCCTCGATCTCCTCGATCTCGGCGTGCTCCAGGAACGTGAAGACCCGCAGCAGCTCGCCGACCTTCTCGTCCTCGGCGTTGAGCCAGAACTGGAAGAAGGCGTAGGGCGAGAGCATCGTCGGGTCGAGCCAGAGGGCACCGCCCTCGGTCTTGCCGTACTTGGTGCCGTCCGCCTTCGTGATCAGCGGGGTGGCGAACGCGTGGGCCGTGCCGGACTCGGCGCGGCGGATGAGCTCGGCACCACCGGTGATGTTGCCCCACTGGTCGGACCCACCGAACTGCAGCGAGACCCCGTGGGTGCGGAACAGGTTCAGGAAGTCCATGGACTGCAGCAGGACGTAGGAGAACTCCGTGTAGCTGATGCCGCCGGCCTCGAGCCGACGCTTGACCGTCTCGCGGGCCAGCATCCGGTTGACCGGGAAGTGCTTGCCGATGTCGCGCAGGAAGTCGATGGTCGAGAGGTTCTGGGTCCAGTCGAGGTTGTTCACCATCGTGGCGGCGTTCTCGCCCTCGAAGGAGAGGAACGGCTCGATCTGGGCCCGGACCTTCGCCTCCCACTCGCGCACGGTGTCGTGCGAGTTCAGGGTGCGCTCGCCGGAGTCGCGAGGGTCGCCGATCATGCCGGTGGCGCCGCCGACGAGGACGAAGGGCGTGTGCCCGGCCCGCTGGAGGCGCATGGCGGTGACGATCTGGAGCAGGTTGCCCATGTGCAGGCTGGGCGCGGTGGGGTCGAAGCCGACGTAGTACCGGACGCTCCCCGACGCCAGCGCCTCACGCAGCGCGTCGATGTCCGTCGAGTGGGCGATGAGGCCGCGCCACTCGAGGTCGTCGAGGAGGGTCTGGTCGATGGGCACGTCGGCCCCTTCCGTCGTCCGGGCCCGACGTCCGCCGGGCCGCGCTGGTGCCGCCCGGCCGCACGACCGGGCGCGGCGCCGGTCCTCGACGCCGGGCCCAAGCCTGCCTCATGCCCGGTGTCGACCCGCAAGCCAGTTGCCGCCCTGACCGGTCCTGCTGCGCGCCGCAGACCGGCCTCACCCCGTCCGGCCTGTGCGTTTTCCTTTCCGCCCACCCGCCCGCGGCCGTATTCTTCGCGAGCACGACGACCACGCTGGGACGAGCGGGGTCGAGCGCGGTGTGGCGCGTCGTGACGGGACTGGGAGGTCGTGGATGGAGCTGGCGGGGCTGTACCGCGACGTGGTCGAGCGCTCGCCCAATGGCATCTGGGTCGTGGACCTGGAGGACCGCACGGTCTACGCGAACCCGGCCATGGAGCAGCTCGCGGGCGTCGGCCCGGGCGGGCTCGCGGAGCGTACGGTCACGGACCTGCTCGACGCCGCCGGCCGAACGCAGTACGCCGAGCACCTGCTCCGGCGCAAGGCCGACGGCGCCGAGGCGGACGCCGTGGAGGTGCGTCTCCAGCGCCCCGACGGCACCGTGCTGTGGTGCCTGGTCCGCGAGCGCGCGGCCCACGACGAGGACGGCACGCCCAGCGGTTGGGTCATCACCTACACCGAGATCACCGACCGGCGCGCGGTCGGTGCCGAGCTCGCGGCCTCGCAGCGGCTGATGGCCGAGGCGCAGAGCATCGCCCGGGTCGGCTCGTGGGAGATGGACGTGGCGACGGGCCACATGCTCGGCTCCGACCAGCTCGACGAGATGTACGGCCTCGACGGCTCCGACGGCCCGTGGACGCCGGGGCGGTTCCTCACCCTCGTCCACCCGGCGGACCGCGGGGAGCTGGCCGCCGGCCTGGCCGCCCTCGTCGAGCACGGCACCCCCCTCGACCAGACCGCCCGCGTCGAGGTCGACGGCGAGTACCAGTGGACCCGCGGCCGCGGCGTGGCGGTGCGCGACGAGCACGGCACCATCACCGCCCTGCGGGGCACCCTGCAGGACGTCACCGAGGCCATCCGTGCCCAAGGGGCGCTGCGTGCCCAGGTCGCCACGAACGACGTCATGTACATCGTCTCCAGCGCCGCCAACCAGGCGGAGACCCTGCAGGACCTCCTCGACCTCGTGCCGGTCACCCAGATGCCGCCGGACTGGGAGGGCGCGCAGGCCTTCGTCGTCACCGACGACGGCGTCTCCCCCTGGCCCGCCGACAGCACGGGCCCCCGCGTCGTGCTCACCGCGCCCCTCGCCCGGCAGGTCGCGGCCTGCGGGCAGCGCTGCTGGGACGAGACCGGCGCGCTCATCGGCTTCCCGCTCACCCTCGGGGGCGACGTGCTCGCGGTGGTCGTTCTCGAGGCCTCCGCACCGGTCGTCGACACCACCCTCGTCGAGGGCCTCGTCGACCACGTCGCGGAGCAGATGTCCCGCGTGGCCTGGCGCGAGCAGGTCGTCGCCGACCTGGCCGAGGCGCGCGACGCCGCCATGGAGGCCTCCCGCATGAAGTCGGACTTCCTGGCCACCATGAGTCACGAGATCCGCACGCCGCTCAACGGCGTCATCGGCCTCAACGACCTGCTCCTGCGCACCCGCCTCGACGCCGACCAGCAGCGCCTGGCCACCGGCGTCCAGGTCGCCTCCCGGGCGCTGCTCGGCGTCATCAACGACATCCTGGACTTCTCCAAGATCGAGGCGGGGCGCCTGGAGCTGGAGGTCATCGACTTTGAGGTCCGCCCGGTGTTCGACCAGGTCGCCGGCGTGCTCGGGGAGGCCGCCCGCGGCAAGGGGGTCGAGCTGGTCCTCTCGTGCGCCCCCGACGTGCCGCGCGTGCTGGCGGGCGACCCCACGCGGCTCGCGCAGGTGCTGACGAACCTCGTCTCCAACGCCGTGAAGTTCACGGCCGAGGGCGAGGTCGTCGTGCGCGCCACGTCCGTGCCGGGGCGCACGCCCGACGGCGCGGCCGTCCACCGGCTGCACGTCAGCGTGGCCGACACCGGGATCGGGGTGGACCCCGAGCGCGCCACGGGCCTCTTCGACCCCTTCACCCAGGCGGACGCCTCGACGACCCGCACCTTCGGCGGCACCGGTCTGGGCCTGGCCATCTCGCGCGAGATCGTCACCGCCCACGGTGGCGCCATCGGCTTCCGGGCCCGTGAGACCGGCGGCTCGGAGTTCTTCTTCGACGTGCTGCTCGGCGAGGCGCGCACGACGCTGCCCGCCGGCGCCGACGACGCCGCGCGGGACCTGCTGGGTGGCCTGCGGATGCTGGTCGTCGACGACCACGACCACAACCGGCTCATCGTCGGCGAGCAGCTGCGCTGGTGGGACGTCGAGCCGGACGGTGCGGTCGACGCGGACGGCGCCGAGGAGGCCGTGCGCCGGGCTCGCGAGGAGGGGCGGCCGTACGCCGCCGTCCTGCTCGACATGGCCATGCCCGGTCGCGACGGGCTCGCCCTGGCCCGGTCGCTGCGCGACGACCCCGCGAACGCGGACGTGCGCCTGCTGATGCTCACCTCGGTGACGCACCTGACCACCACCGAGGTCCAGGCCGCCGGCGTGGACGACCTGCTCGTCAAGCCGGTGCTCAGCGACGTCCTGCGCTCCGCGCTCACCAGCCAGCTCGGCGCCGAGGGCACCGCCACCCGCAGCAGCGCGACGCGCGCGGACCGGCCGGGCGCCGGACGACGGGTGCTCGTCGTGGAGGACAACCCGGTGAACCAGATGGTCGCCGCGGGCCTGCTCGAGCACCTCGGGTACGGCCACCGCACCGTGGACGACGGCCAGGCCGCCGTCCTGGCCGCCGAGACCGAGCGCTGGGACGCGATCCTGATGGACGTGCAGATGCCGGTGCTCGACGGCTACGGCGCCACCCGCCGCATCCGCGACGCCGAGGAGATGGGCGGGCGCCCGCGCTGCCCGATCATCGCGATGACCGCCGCCGCCGTCGAGGGCGAGCGCGAGCGCTGCGCCGAGGCGGGCATGGACGACTACCTGACCAAGCCGGTCGACCCCGCCTCGCTGTCGGCGGCCCTCGAGACCTGGCTCGGCCCCGCTGCCCAGCAGGCGCGGGCCGACCTGGCCTCCGGCCGCGCAGGCGTGCCGCCGCCCCGCACACCCGCGGGCTCCTCGTCCGCTCCCGGCCCCCTGAGCTCCCCCGAGTCCCCGACCCCCCACGGAGGCACCCTGATGGACACGTCCACCCCCCAGACCGCGCAGGAGGAGATGAACGGCCCGACCGTCGCCGAGCTGGCGACCCGGCCCGAGCTGGCCGGCCTCGACCTCCCGCGGCTCGAGACGCTGCGCGACCTGGACCCCGGCTCCACGGCGTACCTCGAGCGCGCGATCGGCAACTTCACGCGCAACAGCCTCGACGTCGTGGACCTGCTGCGGGCCGCCACCGCGGAGGGTGACGTCGTGGGGCTGCGCCAGCACGCGCACAAGCTCGCGGGCGGCGCGCTCAACCTGGGCGCCCGCGAGGCGGGCGTGGCGCTCCAGACGATCGAGCTGCTCGCCGACACCGGGACGACCCACGGCGCCGCGCCGCTCATCGACACCGCCGAGCAGGCCCTCGTGCAGGCCCGGGCCGCGCTCGACGCCTACGCGGCCACCTTCAGCACCGGAGGCTGAGCACGGAGCAGCCCGGGCCTGGACCAGCCCGGGCCTCAGACCGGCCGGTCTCCTGCCGATGGGCGCAGTGACGCCGCCCGCTGCGGTGGCGTCCGACGTCCTGCCCTCACCCACCCCGGGTCGAAGCCACCAGGAGCGGCCATGAGCCCCCGCCTCGAACGCATGCCCCGCCTCGGCAGCAGCCCCCGCGAGGAGGCCGGCCACTTCGGCGACCTGCCGCGGCTGCTCGTGGACCGCGGGACGACGGCGCCGCGGCAGGCCATCCAGGCGCTGCTGGCGTTCGGGCACCGCCCGCAGCAGTGCGTGGCCGTGCGCGACCAGGAGGGCACCGAGTGGCTGCTGGCGGCACTGGTGGCCGGCGGCCTGGTCGAGGTGCACGCGGAGGCCCGCGAGCCGTGGTCGTTCGAGGACGAGCAGGTGCCGTTCGGTGCCCGGGTGCGGGCGACGTGGCACCCGCTCGACACGGTGCGCGCCGTGCACTTCTCCGTGCCCGAGCTCGACGAGGCCCACGACGGGACCGCCCCGATGCGCGGCACGTGGACGATCCACCTGGCCGGGGGCGCCACGCTGCAGCTGGACTCCAGCGGCGAGGAGACCGCGCCCGGTGCCGCGGGCAGCGTCGAGGTCTTCGCGCAGGCCGTCACCGTCGCGCGCTGCCGCTGAGCGCGCCCCGCCGCGTGGGTCAGTCCGCCGGCCGGGGCCACCAGGGCGGCATCTGCGCGTAGACCGCCGCGGCCCAGGCCACGGAGTCCTTGTCGTCGGAGTGCGCCCACGCCTCGAGGGCGGTGGACAGCCCGCCGGCCCCGAACGGGACGGCGGCCCAGGCCTGGTCGTCCACGGCGAGCCCGGCCCGGGACATGAGGTCCATGGCGTACTGCATCCTCAGCGTCCACATGGCCAGCAGCGCACGCCTCAGCGGTGCGGACGCGTCGGAGTCGAGCCCCGCGCGGAAGAGCGTCCGCTCGCGCGCGACCAGCTCGAAGGTGTCGACCAGGTTGTCGCGCAGGCGCCGGCTCAGGGCCTCGAGGTCGAGCTGCTCGCCGTCGTCCACGCCGAGGGTGGCATCGACGCCGCCCACGAGCATGTCGGTGAGCAGCGCCGCGGGACTGGCGACGTGGGTGTAGAAGGTCGTGCGGCGGACGTCGGCGGCCCGGCACAGGTCCGAGACCGTGATGTCGTCGAGGGGCCGCTCCGCGAGCAGCGCCCGCAACCCCCGCCGCAGGGCGGCAACGGTGCGGGCGCTGCGCGGGTCACCCGTGGCGCGGTACGTCACGGGCGACATCCTCTCGCGCGGGTCGCTCACCTGGCCAGGCCGAACGGGGGCGCGTCCCGTGCGGGGAGCGACGAGGTGTTCACCAGACCAGGACGGCCTTCACGGCCTCGCCGGTCTGGGTGGCCTTGATCGCCGTGTCCATCTCGGAGAAGGGGTAGGTCGTGATGAGCTGGTCGAACGGGAACTGGCCGGCCCGGTAGAGGTCGAGCAGCCGGGGGATGAAGGTCTGCGGCACCGCGTCGCCCTCGATGGCGCCCACGAGGGACTTGCCCGCGCCGGAGAAGAGGCCCAGCGGGATGGTCGCGCCCGGCTTCGTCACGCCGATGGCGGCGATGGTGGCGCCGAACTGGGTGCCGGCGACGAGGTTCTCGATGACGGCGGGGACGGCCGTGGTGTCGACCGCGTACTTGGCGCCCAGGCCACCGGTGGCGGCCTTGATCTGGTCGGCGACGTCGTCGGCCTTGCCGTTGACGGTGTGCGTGGCCCCGAGCTTGGCGGCGAACTGCAGCCGCTCCTCGAGCACGTCGACGGCGACGATGGTCGTGGCGCCGGCGGCCTTGGCGGCCATGATCGCGGAGAGACCGACGGCGCCCGTGCCCGCGACGACGATCGACTCGCCGGCGCGCACACCGAGGCTGTTGAGCACGGTGCCGGCGCCGGTCTGGATGCCGCAGCCGAGCGGGCCGGTGAGCTCCAGCGGCACGTCCTCGGGCACCTTCACGGCGTTGCGCGGGGAGATCACCGCGTACGTGGCGAAGGAGGACTGACCGAAGAAGTTGCTGTGCAGGTCGTTGCCCTCGGTGTCCGCCAGGGCGGTGGAGCCGTCGGGGCGGGCGCCACCGAAGTTGTAGGGCCAGAAGTTCAGGCAGTAGGCGTTCTTGCCCTCGTCGCAGTTGGCGCAGTGGCCGCAGGAGTCGAACGAGGCCGCGACCTTGTCGCCCACGGCGAACTCGGTCACGGCGGAGCCGACCTGCTCGACGACACCGGCGCCCTCGTGCCCCAGCACGATCGGGAACGGGGACGGGATGTGACCGTGCTGGACCGACAGGTCGGTGTGGCAGAGGCCGGTGGCCGTGATCTTCACGAGGATCTCGTCGGCCCGGATGTCGCGGACCTCGATGTCGGCGAACTCGAACGCGGCGTCGGTGCCGGACAGGACGGCGGCCTTGGCGGTGGTCATGCGTACCCCTTCCAGGGTGATCGGGGACGGCCGCACGGGCGGCCGTGACGTGAGCGGGTGCCGGGATCGGCGAGTCGGGGTAGACCGGGACTTCTCGACACCCGTCGACAATCATGCCCGATATCTTGATATCAACACATGTCGGAGAACGTGGTCTCGCCCACGTGCACGCGAGGCCCGGAAATGACCCGCGACGACCCTGAAGTGGGCCCGAGATGACCGCGAAGATGGCCCCCCAGATGGGGCAGGGCCCGCCGTGATCCGGCGGGCCCTGTAGGGCGTGTGGGGCTCGAACCCACGACCCAAGGATTATGAGTCCTCTGCTCTGACCGACTGAGCTAACGCCCCGAGCACCGGGGGCGCAGCGCCCCCGGGTGCGCCGGGAGCGTACCCGGGCTCGGCCCGTGCGCGCCCACCGGGGCGAGCGCACACGGACCGCTGCGCGAGGCGGGGTCACTCGCAGCCGTCGACCCGCTCACCGCGGGCGGGCAGGGCGTCGGCGGCCGCCGGGTCGGTGGCGTCGAAGGAGCCGTCGGCCAGCGCCTCGGTGATGCCCTGCATGCTCGTCAGCGCCTCGCGCACCAGCGCACCCCTGTTCTTCTGCCCCGCCTCCTGCTGGCCGCGCTGCTCGATGAGGAGCGCCGGGTAGCCGTCGAGGCCGAGCCCGTTGCGGGCCGTGGTGGACGTGTCCGACTCCGGGTAGCGGGTCACCGTGGCGTGGCCGTCGCGCTCCAGGGCCGCGCCCACCACGGCCGCGGCGCGACGTCCGTCGGCGGCCACGGCCGGGTCGACGTCGGGGTGCGTCGACCACAGCACCGACATGGTGGCCATGTCCCCCTCGTCGGTCCGGTAGGTCACCTGGTGGTGGTAGTCGACCACCAGGTCCGGCTGGTGCTCGGCCAGCACGGCCTCCACCGCCGCGACCTCGGGTGCGGTGGCCGGGTCGGGGTCGGCGTCCGGGCCCCAGAGCCGGTTCAGGTCGAGGTCGGCGGAGTTGCGCCGGGGGTCGATGCCGTCGCGGAAGTCCTCGTCCGTGTAGCGCTCGAAGCCGTCGGGGTTGATGCGCGGCACGACGACGACGGTCACGGCCTCGCGCAGGGCGGCGGCCTGCGGGGTGTCGGCACTGATCTCGCGGAGGAAGGCGACGGCCGCCTCCGTGCCCATGGGCTCGTCGCCATGCTGCTGGGTCAGGATCGCCAGGGTGCGCGGCCCGTCGCCGACGACGGCCGAGTAGAGCGGCCGGCCGTCGAGGGACTCCCCCACGACGTCGAGGTCGAGGGCGTCCCGGCGCTCGGCCAGGGAGGTCAGCCGCTGCTGGAGCTCCTCGTGGGAGAGCAGGCCGGACAGCGGGACGGCCTCACCGCAGTTCCAGGGCCCGCCGGGGACAGGGTCGGCCGCGGCGGGGGCCACGAAGGCGGTCAGGGGCGCCGCGAGCACGGCCGCGGCGGCGAGCAGGCCGAGACGCCGCCGGGGCGCGCCGACGGCCGAGCGGGTGTCACCGCGCGTGGATGTGGGGCTGGTGGGCGTGGGGCATGCCGAGATCATGCGTCCTCCGTCGTGGGGGTGCTGCTGAGGTGGACGACCACCCGGTCGGGTGGCCGTGGTGCCCCTGCCTGCCCCGCGTCGGCGTCCCTCAAACCGGGGAGGGCGAGGTTCTCAGCGTCCGGGACGGGCGCGGGAGTACCACTCGGTGCCGAGGGCCACGGATCGCTGCTGGGGGTCGAGGGCGGCCACGACGCCGGGGGCCCCGCCCCGCTCGACCTCGCTGCGGTGCGCGAGGACGGCGGCCACCTTCGCCGGCAGCCACGGTCGGACGTCCAGGGTGAGCACGGCGTCGGCGTCCGGCACGGTGTGCCGGCTCCGTCGCTCCCCCAGCAGGGCCCGCAGCGAGGCGGCGGCACCGTGCGGGTGCGTGGCGAGCAGGACCTCGGTGGAGGTGAGGCCCGCGGCCTCCACCGCGGCCAGCGTCACCTCGTGGGTGCGCACGTGGTCGGGGTGCCCGGTGACGTTGCCCAGCGCGTCGTGGGTCAGCACCCGGGTCGGGGCCGTCGCGCGCAGCAGGGACGTGAGGGTCTCCGCGGCCTCGTGGAGGTCCAGGTCGAGGAGCCGGGGTGCGGCGGGCGCCGACTCCGGGACCCGGGCGTCGGCCCACCCGAGCAGCACCGGCGGGCGTCGCACGCCCAGCGCGGCCACCGCGCACGCCAGCTCGCGGGCACGCACGGTGCCCGGCGCCCAGGTCGCGGTCACGACCGTGACGTCGTCGCCCGCGGCGGCGTGCCGGGCCAGCATCCCGCCCACCGCGAGGGCCTCGTCGTCCGGGTGGGCGAGCACGGCGACGACGCGCTGCGGGGAGGACACGACGGACATGGTGCCGGGTCGCGGGGAGGGCGAAAAGCACCAGAGCCGCCGACCTGGTGGTCGGCGGCTCTGAGGTGGCTCCCCCGGCTGGACTCGAACCAGCAACCCTCCGGTTAACAGCCGAATGCTCTGCCAATTGAGCTACAGGGGATCGCTCCTTGCGGCGCCCGCACACTGTAACAACGCCGCTGCGCACGGATGAAATCGCGGGTCCGGCGGCCCTCGGCGGCCCAGGCGATCAGGCCCCGACGAGCCCCTTGGCCTCGGCCAGGAGGCCTCGCGCCACCTCGGCGACCCGGGGATCGGCAGGGTCGACCCCCTCGTCGAACTCGTAGAACCAGGAGAGCGCGCGATCACCGGTCGGGGCCCGCCGGACGACCACGCGGACGCCGGCCTCGCCGACCACGGCCCGGTGCCGCTGCACCACGACGGTGGCGGTGACGCGCTCGCGGACGAGGCGCAGGAGCGTGTCGGGGTCCTCCGGGTGCCAGCGGTGCACCGGACGGTCCGCGCCCCACTGCCCCACCTCGGACACCGTGAGCAGGCCGGACTCGGCGTCCCACTCGGCCGCCTGCACCCGCTCCCAGCCGACCGTCACCGTCGGCGTGCCACCGGGCGGGCCGGCGTGCAGCGCGGCGCGGGTGCCGACGAGCACGTCGCCCTCCTGCGTCGTCGCCGACACCAGCGGCTGCTCGCCGCGCACCCGCGGGCCGACGATCCTCCTGCTGCCGAACATCGCTGGTCTCCTCACGGGCGTCGGGTGGGCGCCGCCGTCGCGGCGGTGCGGCTCAGAGCGCGGCGGCGAGCCGGTCGCGCAGGCTGCGTCGGTGCTGCTCCAGGGCGGCGAGCTCGCCGAACATGCGGTTGTACTCCTCGACGTTGTCCACCGGGTTGGTGCGCTGCAGCTTCGACTTCACGTCGGCGATGCGGCGGGCCGCGGTGAGCTCGAGCAGGCGCAGGGCGTGCTGGGCGAGGTAGGGCCCGTCGGGCTCGCGGGCGATGGGCAGCGGCTCCACGGAGAGCGCGGCCACCAGGGCCACGGCCTCGGGGCTGCCCGCCGCCTGCCCGACGTGGGAGGCCCAGTGCTCGTCGGTCGAGCCGGCCAGCGGGCCGCCCAGGCCGGCCATGACCTCCCACAGCCCGCGGTACAGCGGGTGGGTGAAGTCCTCGGGGCCCAGCTCGCCGGTCGTGCGACCGACGACCATGGGGTGCTGCAGCAGGATCTTGAGGGTCTCCCGCTCGAGGGAGAACCGCGGGTCGCGCGGGTCCGGGCCGGTCGGGCGTCGCGGCGGCTCCGGGGCTTCCTCGCGCGGGTTGCGGCGGCGGGCGTCCCGCGAGGGCTGGGGCCCACGGGCGGCGGCCCGACGGACCTCGGCGCGCGCCTCGTCCGGGTCGATGCCGATCATCTGCGCGAGCTCGCGGGCGAAGGCGTCCACCTTGGCCTTGTCCCGGACGCTGGAGACCAGCCGCGCGGCCTCGCGCAGCGCGTCGACCCGGCCGTCGGCCCGGTCGAGGTCGTACTGCTCGAGGATGTTGGTGAGCACGAACCGGTACAGCGGGATGCGCTTGGCGACCAGCTCGCGGACCGCGCCGTCGCCCTCCGCCATCCGGAGGTCGCACGGGTCCTTGCCGGTGGGCTCGACCGCGACGTAGGTCTGGGAGACGAAGTTCTGGTCGCCCTCGAAGGCCCGCAGGGCGGCCTTCTGGCCGGCGGCGTCGCCGTCGAAGGTGAAGATGACCTCGCCCCGGAACTCCTCGTGGTCGGCCAGGAAGCGCCGCAGGACGCGGGCGTGGTCGTCGCCGAAGGCGGTGCCGCAGGTGGCCACGGCGGTGGTGATGCCGGCGAGGTGGCAGGCCATCACGTCGGTGTAGCCCTCGACGATGACGGCCTGGCTGGACCTGCCGATGTCGCGGCGGGCCAGGTCGATCCCGTAGAGCACCTGGGACTTCTTGTAGATCGGTGTCTCGGCGGTGTTGAGGTACTTGGCCTCGATGCGGTCGTCGTCGTGCAGACGCCGGGCACCGAAGCCGATCGTGTCGCCCCCGGGCTCGCGGATCGGCCACAGCAGGCGGCCCCGGAACTTGTCGTAGGGCGAGCGACCGACCGCCACCAGCCCACCGACCGTCATCTCCTCGATGGAGAAGCCCTTCTGGCGCAGGTGCCGGTAGAGGTCCTCACCTCCGCGCGGGGCGTAGCCGAGGCCGAAGTGCTCGGCGGAGGCCTGGTCGAAGCCGCGCTCGGCGAGGAACCGACGGGCGACCACCGCGTCCGAGCCGGGGGCCATCAGCTGGTCGGCGTACCACTCCTGCGCGACGCGGTGGGCCTCGAGCAGCCGGCTGCGCTGCGGCCCCTTGGGACGCTCCGGGGCGCCGTCGCCGTCCTCCCGCTCCAGCGGGATGCTCACCTTCTCGGCGAGCCGCTCGACGGCCTCGGCGAAGGAGAGGGCGTCGATCTTCATCAGGAACGAGATGGCGTCCCCGCCCTCGCCGCACCCGAAGCAGTGGAAGAACCCACGGCCGGGGTTGACGTTGAACGACGGCGACTTCTCGTCGTGGAACGGGCACAGGCCCTTGAGGGAGCCACCGCCGGCGCGCTTGAGCGTGACGTACTGGCTGACGACGTCGTCGATGCGGACCTTGTCGCGCACCGCGGCGATGCTCGTCTCGCGAATCCGGCCGGCCACGACGCGATCCTACGGGCGCCCCGGGCGCGGCGTGCAGCCCGCCCGGGACCCCTGTGGAGACCCGCTCGTCCGGGGGCTCAGTAGGCACCGTCCATGACGTTGTCGAGCGGCTGCCCGGCAGCGAACTTCTCTAGCTGGGAGCGCACGAGCCGGTGGGCCCGGGGCCACATCGCCGTGCTCGCGCCACCCACGTGCGGGGAGATGAGCAGGTTCTCCAGCGCCCACAGCTCGCTGTCGGCGGGCAGCGGCTCCTCGGGGAGCACGTCGACGGCGGCACGCAGGCGGCCGGAGCGGAGCTCGGCGACGAGGGCCGAGGTGTCCACCACCGGGCCGCGGGCCATGTTGACCAGGAGCGCGCCGTCGGGCATCCGGGCGAGCAGGTCGGCGTCGACCAGCCCGCGCGTCTCGTCGGTGAGCGGGCAGATGAGGACGACGACGTCGGCGTCGGCGACCAGGTCGCCCAGCTCGGTGAAGGCGTGGACGTGGCCGGCGTCCGTGTCACGGGCGGTGCGCGCCACCCGCACGACCTCGACCTCGAACGGGGCGAACCTGGCCTCGATGGCCGAGCCGATGGACCCGTAGCCCACCAGCACGACCTTCCGGTCGGCCAGGGCGGTGCGCCAGGGCGTCGTCCAGCGGGACGCCTGCTGGTCGCGCACCATCGCCGGCACGCCGTTCATCGCCGCCAGGGTGAGGGTGAGGGTCAGCTCGGCGGTGGAGGTGTCGTGGATGCCACGGCCGTTGCACAGGGTCACGCCCTCGGGCACCACGCCGCGCACGTTGTCGACGCCCGCGGAGAGCACCTGGAGCACCTGGAGGCTGCTCATCTGCGGCACCGCCTCGGCCACCGCGGGGCTCATCCCGTAGGGCGCGACGAAGTAGGCGACCTCCGAGACCGAGGCCGGCACCTGCTCGCGCGGGTCGACGTGCTCGTAGCGCAGGTTCGTGGGCAGGCCCTCACCGAGGTCGGCGGGGTCGAACGGCAGCCAGACGAGGGGATCGCTCATGGGACCGAACCTAGTCCGACGGCTGTCGAGGCGATCACCCGCCCGGACGGTGGGCGGACGTGCGCGCCTCCGGTCTCGCGACAGGACTTCGTCCTTCCTCGACCATCGGAGGTCAGGCCTCGGCCTTCCTCGACCACCGGTGGGCGCCGGTGCGAGCAGGTGTCAGCAGAGGCGCTGGTGCCAGGCGACGGCGGAGGCGTCGGTGAGGCTGGCGACCTGGTCGACCACCACGCGCAGCCGCCCGGCGTCGTCCGCCGCGTCGCGCCAGTCGTCGGCGAACGGGCGGTCGAGCACCTCGGGGCCGCGCTCGCACAGCACGGTCACCAGCTCGGCGAGCAGCTCGCGCTGGCGCTCCAGCAGGGCCAGGCGCTCGTCGGTCTGCATGACGTAGTGGGCGGCCACGCCCTTGAGCAGGCTGATCTCGAGCAGGGTGCGGCGAGGCACGACGAGGTCGGTGGCGTAGCGGACGAAGGGGCCGTCAGCAGCGGCGGACGTGGCGGTCTGCACGTCCCCGCAGAACCGACCGATGAGGTCGCTGGTGAGGTTCTTCAGCGCCGCGAGGGCGGCTCGGCTGCCGTCGTGCGCGCGGCCCGGCCAGGAGCCGACCGCTCGCAGGTCGGCGAGCACGGCGGCCAGCGTCGCGTCGTCGGCGTCGGGCACGTACCAGGTGCGCACCGTCTCGCCCAGCGCGGCCACGTCGAGCCGGGTGAGGTCGATCTTGCCGGCCACCACCCCGTCCTCCACGTCGTGCACGGAGTAGGCGACGTCGTCGGCGAGGTCCATCACCTGGGCCTCCAGGCAGCGTCGGCGGGACCCCTCCCCCGTGGGCGCCCCGCGGCGCAGCCAGGTGAAGACGGGGAGGTCGTCGTCGTAGACACCGAACTTCACCACGCCCCGGGGAGTCCCGTCGGTGTGCACCCCGCCGGCCGGCTCGGCCTCGTCCCGCGTCCAGGGGTACTTGGTGCAGGCGTCGAGCGTGGCACGGGTGAGGTTCAGCCCGACCGAGCGGCCGGCGGCGTCCACCGACTTGGCCTCCAGCCGCGTCAGCAGCCGCAGGGTCTGGGCGTTGCCCTCGAACCCACCGCAGGACTCGCTGACGGTCGCGAGCAGCCGCTCGCCGTTGTGCCCGAAGGGCGGGTGGCCGAGGTCGTGGGCCAGCGCGGCCGTCTCGGCGATGTCGGGCTGCGAGCCCAGCGCCCGGGAGAGGTCCCGCGCGACCTGGGCGACCTCGAGGGAGTGCGTGAGCCGGTTGCGGACGAAGTCGTCGCTGCTGGGACCCACCACCTGCGTCTTGGCCGCCAGGCGGCGCGAGGACGCGGCGTGCACGACGCGCGCGCGGTCGCGCTCGAACGGGGTCCGCTCGGGGGCGTCCACCCGCTTGGGCGGCTCGGGCACGAGACGTTCCGCCGCAGCGGCGTCGTAGAGGTCGTCGGCGTCCATCGCGGGCACTCTAGGGCCCAGCACCGACCGTTCGTCCGGCGGTGCCGAGCACGGCCCCCACGGGACCTGTCGACCCGGCGCGCTCAGTACGTGGTGACGTGCACGTGGTCGTAGTGGTTCGCGGTGGTGGAGCCCCGGTCCTCCATCGGCCGCCAGCCCTCGCTCGCCCGCTCCACCGACCAGATGTGCTGGGCGTAGATCAGGTACTCGATGTCGAGCGCGGAGTAGTTGGCGCGCAGGTAGTCGGCGACGTCCCAGCCCAGGTCGCCGGAGACCATGACGTCGATCGCGAGGCCCTGGCTGTGCTCGCCGTCGCTGCGGAACGTGCCGTAGGAGGTGATCTCGGGCCAGCGCGCGCACACGGCCTCGTGCGTGGCGACGACGCCCGCGCTCACGCCGGAGGGCACCGAGGAGCCGTTGGTGCAGGTGCCACCGGTGCCGCGGGCGGCGGTGGTTCCCGAGCCCGCCGTGGCGTCCTCGGTCTCCTCGACCTCGGTCGGGTCCTCGTCGGAGAGGTAGCCGGCCGTCACCCAGCGCGCGGTGCCGCCGACGACGACCTCCTCGCGGCCACGCAGGGACCGCCCGGTCACGAGGACCTTCTGGCCCTCGTCGAGCAGGCCGGCCTGCTTGCTGTCGG
This sequence comes from Nocardioides bruguierae, assembly GCF_023656415.1. Classification (GTDB taxonomy): domain Bacteria; phylum Actinomycetota; class Actinomycetes; order Propionibacteriales; family Nocardioidaceae; genus Nocardioides; species Nocardioides bruguierae. The sequence goes on along the minus strand of NZ_JAMOIL010000031.1, from coordinate 36,883 downwards.
CGGCCGGCGTGCGCCAGAGGTTGAGCGGCGCGGTGGCCCACAGCCGGGTGTCCGCCGCGGCCGCGGCCCGACGGACGGCCCGGTCGGAGAGCACCCGCTGCAGCGTGCGCTCGGCGGGCGTCAGGGCGGCGCGCCGGGCCGCCGCGCGGGCGGCCCGCTGCTCGGCCGGCGTGGTGCGGGGAGCGGTGCGGTCCAGGCTGCGGCTGAGCACGTCGCGCGAGGTGGTGACGGCCGGGGGCGCGGTGTCGACCGCTGCCTCGCCGGGCAGGGACAGCCCGTCGTCCAGGGTGTAGGAGACGGACGTCGCCGTCACGGTGGCCTCGTCGACCTGACCGCTGCCCGCGGCGACACCCACGGCCACGGCACCGCTGGTCGCCAGGAGGGCGACGGGGGCCGCGACGAGGGTCGCGAATGAGGGCCGGGGGCGTCGCGCGGGGCGCGCCGCGTGGCCTCCCTTGTCTCGGGTGACCGCGTCTCGGGTCGCTGCGTCTCGCTTCACGTGGGGTTCAGGGCCTTCGTGATCGGGGCTCGTGGTCGTGCAGCACCAGCAGGACTGGTGGCTCTGGGTCCGGTAGCCAAGCACATCTGGTACTTGAATCGGCAATCGGGCCCATCATCTGCCCATTCCTGATGAACGTGCGGCAGAACCGCCGACCGCGGCGGGCGGGACGCCAGCAGCGACTCAACCGCCGGTGGGCGCGCCCGCGTCCTCGGTGATCGCGCACCGGGCACCGTCGGTGTCGTCGAGCCACCCCTCGGGCAGCACCACCTTCGACCGCGGCGAGCCCTGGCGGCCGCGCGGCGTGCCCAGCTCGGAGACCGGGAACGGCTCGGTCGGGTCGAGCTCGGCCAGCAGCCGGTCGACGTCCTCGAGCGTGACCACGAGGGCGAGCGCCTTGCGCAGCTCGCCCCCGGCGGCGAAGCCCTTGAGGTACCAGGAGACGTGCTTGCGGAACTCCTTGCAGCCGCGTTCCTCCCCCATGTGCTGGCACAGCAGCTCGGCGTGCCGCCGCATCATGCCCGCGACCTCGCCGAGGGTGGGCAGGGTGGCGACCTCCTCGCCGGCGAACGCCGCGGCCAGGTCGCGGAACAGCCAGGGACGCCCCAGGCAGCCGCGGCCGACGACGACGCCGGCCACGCCGGTCTGCTCGACCATCCGCAGGGCGTCGGCCGCCTCCCAGATGTCCCCGTTGCCCAGCACGGGGATGTCGACGGCCTCCACGAGCGCGGCGATGGACTCCCAGTCCGCCTGGCCGGAGTAGGCCTGCGCCACCGTCCGTCCGTGCAGCGCGATGGCCGCGGCGCCGGTCTCGGCGGCGATCCGGCCGGCGTCCAGGAACGTCAGGTGGTCGTCGTCCAGGCCCTTGCGGGTCTTCATCGTGACCGGCACGCCGAACGGCTCGGCGGCCTTCACCGCCTGCTCGAGGATCTCGCGCAGCAGCCCCCGCTTCCACGGCAGCGCACCGCCACCGCCCTTGCGCGTCACCTTGGGCACGGGGCAGCCGAAGTTGAGGTCGACGTGGGCGACGCCGTGCTCCTCGCAGAGGATCTGCACCGCGCGACCCACGTAGTAGGGGTCGGTCCCGTACAGCTGCACCGAGCGGGTCGTCTCCAGCTCGTCGAAGACCAGCATGTCCTGGGTGTGCTGGTCGCCCTCGACCAGGCCGCGGCTGGTGATCATCTCGCAGACGTAGAGTCCGGCGCCCTGCTCCGCGCACAGGCGGCGGTAGGCCGCGTTGGTGATGCCGGCCATCGGCGCGAGCACCACGGGTGCGTCGACGTGCAGGTTCCCCAACGTGAGGCCTGACGTCGGACCGGGGTGGGGCGCGGTGGTGGCGGCGGACATGACCTCCATGATCCGCCGGTGGCGGGCGCCGCGCGAATCGACTGCCGGCGTCCCTAGAGTGAGGCGGGTGGACACCGACGGCGTGCTGGAGATGCTCACCGAGGTCGCGGCCGAGGTGATCACGCCCCGCTTCGGCCACCTCGACGCCGCGGACGTGGCCAGCAAGGCGCACCGCTTCGACCTCGTCACGGTCGCCGACCGCGAGGCCGAGCAGGTCATCACCGCGCGCCTGCGCGGAGCCTTCCCGGACGCCGTCGTGGTCGGCGAGGAGGCGGTGGCGTCGGACCCGGGCGTGATGACAGGGGTCGCGGCGCCGCGCGCGTTCACGGTCGACCCCGTCGACGGGACGCGGCACTTCGTGGCCGGGTCCCCGGACCACGCCGTGATGCTGGCCGAGCTCCGGGCCGGCGAGGTCGTGCGCTCCTGGATCTGGCAGCCGCAGCACCGCCGCGCCTTCGTGGCCGAACTGGGAGGCGGCGCGTACGCCGACGGGGAGCGGCTGCGGCCGTCGTCCACCGGGGCCTCGCGCCTGGTCACCGCCACGGCCTGCGGCATCGACTACCCGCGGCTCGCGCTCGGCGAGGCCCGGCTCGGGGTCTTCCCCAAGACCAAGCCCTGGGACCACGCACCCGGCTCCCTGCTGCTCAGCGAGGCGGGCGGACGCGTGGGCTCGCCCACCGGGCGGCCCTACTCCCCTGGCACCTGGACAGGTCGGCTGCTGGTCGCGCACCGCCCGTGAGCGGTCCCTCCCGGCTCAGCGCTTGCCCGACTTCTTCGTGATCTTCTTCTTCGCGCCCACCGCCACGACCTTGCCCTTCCAGGTGATGGCCGCGACGTCCTGCGTCGGGCGGAAGGCGATCGACTCCAGCGAGCCGTCGTCGGGCACGAGGTAGACCAGGCAGGTGGTGACCTTGCTGCCCCGGGCGAACCCGCGCGGGAAGGAGTCCGACGGGCAGGCGTCGAAGCGGCTGGCGAACTGGGAGGACTCCACGAGCACGCCGTCACCGTCGCTGAGGTACAGCGGGGGGCGCTGACCGGCCAGGTTGGTGCGGCCGAGGTTGGTGAAGGTGGCGGTCACGAAGTAGGGCCGCGACGACTTCACCGAGGCCGGCAGCCGCCACCCGGAGAACGAGCGGGCGAACGTCGTCCGCTGGAGCCTGGTCACCTTGATCCGCAGCACCCCGACCTTCTTCTGGCTCACCCGGTACGCCACGGTCGCGGGCTCCCCCACCTTCAGCGAGGTGCCCTCGGGGGTCAGGGTGACGCCGTCCGGCACCGGCAGCGTGGACGTGGCGGTCGGCTCGGACGCGGCGGTGCCGGCGCTCGTGGCACCGTCGGCGGGGTCGTCGTCGCCCGAGCACGCCGTGAGGGCTCCGGCCAGCAGCACGGCCCCGGCCAGCAGCGCGGAGGCTGCGGCCGGGGCCGTGCCCCGGGTGCTGCGCGAGCGTGTGCGGCGGGGGGTGATGCTCATCCCGCCATTGTCCACACGGATCAGGAGCCAATCAGGCGACCCGCCATGAAGGAGACGACCTGGTCCAGCGAGACGCGCTGCTGGTTCATGGTGTCGCGCTCGCGGATGGTCACCGCGTCGTCCTCGAGGGTGTCGAAGTCGACCGTGACGCAGAACGGCGTGCCGATCTCGTCCTGGCGGCGGTAGCGCTTGCCGATGGCGCCGGCGTCGTCGAAGTCGACGTTCCAGTGCTTGCGCAGCTCGGCGGCGAGGTCCTTGGCCTTGGGCGAGAGGTCGGCGTTGCGCGAGAGCGGCAGCACCGCGACCTTGACCGGCGCCAGGCGCGGGTCGAGGCGCAGCACGACGCGCTTGTCGACGCCGCCCTTCGTGTTCGGCGCCTCGTCCTCGTGGTAGGCGTCGACCAGGAAGGTCATCAGGGAGCGGGACAGACCGGCTGCCGGCTCGATGACGTAGGGCGTGTAGCGCTCGCCGGCGGCCTGGTCGAAGTACGACAGGTCCTTGCCGGAGTGCTCGGCGTGGGTGGACAGGTCGAAGTCCGTGCGGTTGGCGACGCCCTCGAGCTCGCCCCACTCCGAGCCCGGGAAGCCGAAGCGGTACTCGATGTCGACGGTCCGCTTGGAGTAGTGGGAGAGCTTCTCCTGAGCGTGCTCGTAGTGCCGCAGGTTGTCGGGGTTGATGCCGAGGTCGGTGTACCAGGCGGTCCGGGTGTCCAACCAGTACTGGTGCCACTCCTCGTCCTCACCCGGCTTGACGAAGAACTCCATCTCCATCTGCTCGAACTCGCGGGTGCGGAAGATGAAGTTGCCCGGCGTGATCTCGTTGCGGAACGACTTGCCGATCTGCGCGATGCCGAACGGGGGCTTCATCCGCTGGCTGGTCACCACGTTGGCGAAGTTAAGGAAGATGCCCTGGGCGGTCTCGGGCCGCAGGTAGTGCAGGCCGGACTCGTCCTCGACGACGCCGAGGTAGGTCTTGAGCAGGCCGGAGAACTGCTTCGGCTCGGTCCAGGCGCCGCGGGTGCCGCAGTTGGTGCAGGCGATCTCCGACATCGGCACGGTGTCCGGGTCGTCGATGCCCTTCTTCTCGGCGACGGCCTCCTGCAGGTGGTCGGCGCGGAAGCGCTTGTGGCAGGACTGGCACTCGGTCAGCGGGTCCGTGAAGGTCGCGACGTGGCCGGAGGCCTCCCAGGTCTTGCGCGGGAGGATGACGGAGGAGTCGAGGCCGACGACGTCGCCGCGCGACTGCACCATCGAGCGCCACCACTGACGCTTGATGTTCTCCTTCAGCTCCACACCGAGCGGGCCGTAGTCCCAGGCGGAGCGCGTACCGCCGTAGATCTCACCGCACGGGTACACGAAACCTCGACGCTTCGCGAGCGAGACGACGGTGTCGACGACGGACGGCGGCGGCTTGGCCACAGGAGTTCCCTTCAGGTGAAAAGACCGCCGGCTGGCTGCCGGCGGCGGATGAGCGACCTCAGCGTAACGACCGGGGTTCGGCCACGTTCAGGTCGGTACCGGGCTCGAGCACCTCGTAGGCGCTCGGCTCGTCGAGGGCCCGGTAGAGCAGCGGGTGCACGCGCATCTTGATCTCCGTGGACGACAGCGCACGGCGGTAGGTGCCCACGCTCTCCCAGCGCGTCTGGAGGACCCACAGGTCCGGGTCGTCGACGTTGCGGCCCACGTGGCCGTCCTCGAAGCCGGGCCGCTGCCCCAGCAGGTCCAGGGCGAGCAGGACGTCGGCGCGGAACCCCTCCGCCTCGGCGGCGGGGACACGGAAGCGGGTGATCACGAGCACGCGCTCACGCTAGCCCGCCCGGATGGGGCGTGCCCGTGGCGCCTGGGTAGCGTCGGGCCGGTGAGCACCAGCACGGGCCAGGCGCCCCTCCAGGTCGTCGTCATGGGCGTCTCCGGCACCGGCAAGTCGACCGTGGCCGCCGCGCTGCGCGACCGGCTGGGCTGGGGCTTCGTCGAGGGCGACGACCTGCACCCGGCGTCCAACGTCACCAAGATGGCCCACGGCACGCCGCTGACCGACGAGGACCGCTGGCCCTGGCTGGACCGGGTGCGCGCGGCGATGGTGGACCGCTCCGGGGCGGGCGAGCACACCGTGGTGACCTGCTCGGCCCTGCGCCGCGCTTACCGGGACCGGCTCCGCCAGGACCTGCCCGGAGTCTTCTTCCTGCTGCTCGACGCCCCGTTCGACGTGCTCGAGCCGCGGGTCGCCGGGCGTGCCGACCACTTCATGCCGTCCTCCCTCCTGCGCTCGCAGGTCGACACCCTGGAGACGCTCGAGGGCGACGAGGACGGCGCCGTCGTGGACGTCACCGCCGCGCCGGAGGTCGTGCAGGACGAGGCGGAGGGCGCCGTGCGCCGACGGCTGGAGCGCTGAGGCTCAGGCCTGCGGCGGCACGACCTCGTTCGGCAGGGCGCCGCCGTAGCGCCGGTCCCGCGAGGCGTAGGTCTCGCAGGCCCGCCAGAGGGCACGACGGTCCACGTCGGGCCACAGGACGTCGGTGAAGACCATCTCGGCGTAGGCGGCCTGCCAGGTCATGAAGTTGGAGAGCCGCTGCTCGCCGGAGGTGCGCCACACCAGGTCGGCCTCGGAGTGCTCCGGGACGTAGAGGTAGCGGGCGAAGACCTTCTCGTCGATCTTGTCGGGCTTGAGCCGCCCGGCGGCGACGTCACGGGCGATGGCCCGGGTCGCGTCGGCGATCTCGGCGCGCCCGCCGTAGTTCACGCACATGGTGAGCGTGCAGACGTCGTTGTCCTTGGTCAGCTCCTCGGCGACCTGGAGCTCCTTGATCACCGACTTCCACAGCCGCGGCGCACGTCCGGCCCAGCGCACGCGCACCCCGAGCTCGTGCATCTCGTCGCGTCGGCGGCGGATGACGTCCCGGTTGAAGCCCATGAGGAAGCGCACCTCGTCGGGGCTGCGGGACCAGTTCTCGGTGGAGAACGCGTAGGCCGAGACGGCCTTCACGCCCAGCTCGATCGCGCCCTCGACCACCTCGAAGAGCGCGGCCTCGCCCGCCTCGTGGCCCTTCGTGCGGGGCAGCCCGCGCTCCTTGGCCCAGCGTCCGTTGCCGTCCATGATCACCGCGACGTGCCGGGGCACCAGGTCGGCCGGGATCGGCGGCGGGGTGGCGCCGGAGGGGTGCGGGGTCGGGCGACGGACGGCACGCTTCACGACCGGTGAGCCTACGACCCCGTGCCGGCTCCCGCGCGGGCCGGGACGCCCGCGGGCGCGATCAGCGCTCGACGTAGGCCATCGAGCGCAGCCCGCGCTCGAGGTGCCAGGCCAGGTAGGCGCCGACGACGCCGCTGGCCTCGCGCCGGGCGCGGGGCTCGGAGGCCGCCACGGTGGCCCAGTCGCCGGTGAGCAGCGCGGAGAGCAGCGTGACGGTCTCCGCCGCGGGGCTGGAGGAGCCCGGCACCCGGCAGGTGGCACAGAGCGCCCCGCCCATGCCGGGGTTGAACCAGCGGTGCGGCCCCTCGAGGCCGCACCGCGCGCACCCGTCGAAGCAGGGGGCGTAGCCTGCGACCGAGAGCGCGCGCAGCAGGTAGGAGTCGAGCACCTGCGCGGGGTCGCTGCCCTCGCGGCCGGCGACCAGCGCCCGCAGCGCGCCCGCGAGCAGCAGGAACTGCTGCACCGCGGGCTCCTTCTCCTCGGCGACGAGCCGCTCGGCCGTCTCGAGCATCACGGTGCCGGCGGTGTAGCGGTCGTAGTCCTCCCCCACCTTCTGGGCGAACGGGGTGACCGTCTCGGCCTGGGTGATGGTGTCGAGGCTTCGCCCCTCGGCCAGCTGGAGGTCGACGTGGGTGAACGGCTCGAGCCGAGCACCCCAGCGCGAGGACGTCCGACGGACCCCACGGGCGACGGCGCGCACCAGCCCGTGCTGACGCGTGAGCAGGGTGATGATGCGGTCGGCCTCGCCCAGCTTGTGGGTCCGCAGCACGACCGCCTCGTCGCGATAGAGGGGCACCTGAGCATTGTGCCGCGCCGGACCGACAGCGGGAGTGTCGCCGCGCTGGCCCCGCAACAGGTCCGCGTACGCCAGAATGGGTACATGACCATGGGTTCCCCCACCCGGGCCGGGTCCCCCGCCGCGCCCGCGAGCGCCCCCGGGGGCGCCCCCACGGGCACCGGCGCCGGCCGTGCCGGTGCAGGCCGCGGGGCGTCCGACCCGTCGGGGCAGGGCCTGCTCGTCGCCCTGGTCGTGGCCGTGCTCGTGGTGGTGGTCGTCGTCGGCAGCGGGGGCCGGCTGGGCACCGACGGCGCCAGCGTCCGCGTCATGCCGACCGTGGTGGCCGCCCTCTCTGGCCTCGCGGTGTGGCTGCTGGCCCGGGCGGGGACCCTCGGCCGGCTGGTCGTGGTGGCCCTGCTGCTCGTGCCCGCCCTCGGGGTGGCGCACGGCGTGGTGGTCGGTGGCGGCCTCGTCGAGGGCCTGCTGCTCGGCGCCATGGACTCCCTGGCCTGCGTGCTGGCCGCCCTCGTCCTGCGCGGCGGCCCGCACACCGTGTGGACCGGCCTCGAGGGCGTCCCGTCCCTGGGGAGGCTGCTGGTCGCCTCGGGCGTGGGCGGGCTCGTCTTCGGCGGCGCGTTCGCCATCGCTGCCCTCCTCCTCGACTCGGCCGGCGAAGACTCGCTCGTCGTCGCCCGCCACGCCTCGGCCGCGTTCCTCACCTGGGGCGCCTGGTCGGCCCTCGTGCTCAGCGCCCTGGGCGCACCGCCGCCCGTCCCCGGCGCGGGCCCCCGCGCGGGCGAGGGCCTGGCGCAGGTGGTGCTGGTCTCGCTGGCCTTCCTGGTGGTCTTCTCCCCCGCCCAGTCCCTCGCGCTGACCGCCATGCCCCTGCCCCTGCTGGCGTGGGCCGCGCTGCGGCTGGGCTCGCGGGCGACCGCGATCGAGCTGCTGGTGGCCGCCGCCTACGTCACCATTACCACCGACGCCGGGTGGGGCCCCTTCGGCGAGACCGAGGCCGGCACCGCGACGGTGGACGCGGCGCTCCTGCCCAGCGTCGTGCAGGGCTACCTCGTGTGCTCCCTGCTGCTCTCGCTGCCCCCGGCGCTCCTGCTGCACCAGCGCCGCATCCTCGCGGTCGCCCTGGAGCGCGAGCAGCACCTCTTCGGCCGCCACTTCACCGACTCCGCCTTCGGCAACCTCCTCCTGGAGGAGGACGTGCAGGGCACCGCCCGCGTCACCCGGGTCAACGACGCGGCCCTGGCCGCCCTCGGCCGCTCCCGCTCCAGCGTCCTGGCACTGCCCCTCGAGGCCCTCGTCGAGGTGGACGTGGTGGCGCGGCTGACCTTCGCGATGCAGATCGGCGAGCCCTGGCGTGGCCGCGCCCGTGTGCCCGGCCGGCCCGGGGCCGAGGTCGAGCTCGGCGTGACGCGGGTCAGCGGACCCGACGAGCGCCCCGCCACCTGGTCCGCCCAGCTGCTCGACGTGACCGAGGAGGAGGCCGCCCGCCGCCGGGCCGAGGACGCCGAGCGGCTCACCGACTCCACGCTCGCCACCACGGCCGCGATGATCGTGGTGACCGACCCCGAGGGGCGGGTGCGGCTGGTCAACGACGCGGCCACCCGGGTGACCGGCTGGACGACCGCCGACCTGGCCGGCCGGCACGTGTGGGAGACCGGGCTGCTGCCCGGCGCCCGGGCCGACCTGGAGGCACTCGCGACCTGGCCCAACCGCTCCGGGGCGCCGGTGGTGCGCGAGCGCAGCCTCGCCACCTCGACCGGTGCCACCCTGCGCGTGCGGTGGAGCGACAACGCGGTGCGGGACGCGACCGGCCAGGCCCGGATGCTGGTGCTCACCGGCATCGACGTGACCGAGGAGCGCGCCTCGTCCGCCCTCGTGGAGCACCTGCTGCGCGCGCCCGTCGGGACCGTGCTGCTGGGGCTGGACGAGCAGGGCACCATCCAGGTGGCCAACACCGGCGCGGAGCTGGTGCTGGGCCGGGCGCCGGCCGACCTGCTCGGCACGCCCGCCATCGACCTGGTCGACCCGGCCGACCTGGTGGAACGTTTCGGCCAGGAGGGCGCCGGCGACGGGTTCCGGGCAGCGCTCGCCTCCGCCGACCGACGCGACCAGGACCCGGCCGGGGCCACCGACTGGGTGGTCGTGGGGGCGTCCGGCGACCTGCTGACCCTGTCGGTGACCGTCACCCGCGTGGACGAGCCCGCGTCCCGCTCCCGGTTCCTCGTGGTGGCCCGCGACGTCACCGAGGAGCGGCGCCTGGTGCAGCAGCTGCGGGCGCTCGACAGCGCCAAGACCGACTTCGTCATGACGGTCTCGCACGAGCTGCGCACGCCCACCACCTCCATCCTCGGCTACTCGCAGTTCCTCGCCGAGGAGCCGCTGGAGCCCGAGCAGCTGCAGATGGTGCAGGCCGTGCTCCGCAACGCCCGCCGCCTCGCCGCGATGAACGAGGACCTGCTCTTCCTCGCCCGCCTCGACGCCGGCGTGGTGGACAGCAGCCAGAGCACCGCGGTGGACCTCGGCGAGCTCGCCACGGCCCTGGGCTGCACCCGCGAGGACGAGGCGCGCGAGCGCGGCCTCGCGCTGCGGATCGACGCCGAGCCCGGCGCCCGGGTGCAGGGCGACGCGGCCCAGCTGACCCGGATGCTCGACAACCTCATCGGCAACGCGCTGAAGTTCACCGACGCCGGAGGCAGCGTCACCGTCACCGTGGGCAGCGTCGGGGACGAGGTCAGCCTCGTCGTCGAGGACACCGGCATGGGCATCCCCGTGGACGAGCAGGACGGCTTGTTCCAGCGCTTCTACCGCTCCTCCACCGCCGTCCAGCGCGCGGTGCAGGGCCCGGGTCTCGGGCTCTCGATCGTCGCGGCCGTGGTGGCCGCCCACGCCGGCCGCGTCTCGGTCCGCTCGGCCCACCTCGAGGGCGCCACGTTCAGCGTCGCGCTCCCCCGGGCCGCGGACGAGCAGCGACCGGCCGGGCGGCACGCCGCCGTCGTCCCGCACGACTGAGCCGCTCCGGAGCACCGACGCCGAGCCGGCCCGGTGCGGGCCGACTCGGCGTCGGGTTGCTGCCACCGGCGTGCTGCCGGGGTGCTGCTCGGCTCAGGCGGAGCGGTTGACCGCGCTCACCACGGCCTTCATGGAGGCCCGGACGATGTTGGCGTCGATGCCGACGCCCCAGAGGATCTGGTCCCCGACGCCGCACTCGACGTAGGCGGCGGCCAGGGCGTCGCCGCCGGCGGAGAGGGCGTGCTCGGTGTAGTCGAGGACGCGGACGTCGAAGTCCTCCTCCAGGCCGTTGATCGCCGCGACGAACGCGGAGAGCGGGCCGTTGCCCTCACCGGTGAGGTGGCGCTTGTCGCCCTTGACGTAGACGTCGGCCTCGATGTGGTCCTTGTCCCCCTCGGTGGTGGAGCGGGACACGGAGTTCACCTTGAGCGGGGAGTCCTTCTCCAGGTACTCGGTGCGGAAGACGTCCCAGATCTGCTCCGGGGTGATCTCGCCGCCCTCGGCGTCGGTGCGCTGCTGGATGACGCGGCTGAACTCGATCTGCGCGCGGCGCGGCAGGTCCAGCTTGTGCTCGGCCTTGAGGACGTAGGCCACGCCGCCCTTGCCGGACTGGCTGTTGACCCGGATGACGGCCTCGTAGGAGCGGCCGACGTCCTTGGGGTCGATCGGCAGGTACGGGGCCTCCCACGGCAGGGTGTCGACGTCCACGCCCTGCTCGTCGGCCTGGCGCTGCAGGTCCTCCAGGCCCTTCTTGATGGCGTCCTGGTGGGAGCCGGAGAAGGCGGTGTAGACGAGGTCGCCGGCGTAGGGGTGGCGCGGGTGCACGGGCAGCTGGGTGCAGTACTCGACCGTGCGGCGGACCTCGTCGATGTCGGAGAAGTCGATCTGCGGGTCGATGCCCTGGCTGAACAGGTTCATGCCCAGGGTCACCAGGTCGACGTTGCCGGTGCGCTCGCCGTGACCGAACAGGCAGCCCTCGACGCGGTCGGCGCCGGCCATCAGGCCCAGTTCGGTGGCGGCCACGGCGGTGCCGCGGTCGTTGTGCGGGTGCAGCGAGATCGCGGAGTGCTCGCGCCGGGTCAGGCCGCGACCGAAGTACTCGATCTGGTCGGCGTAGGTGTTCGGCGTCGACATCTCGACGGTGGCCGGCAGGTTGAGGATGATCTCGCGACCGGCCTCGGGCTGCCACACGTCGGAGACGGCCTCGCACACGGCCAGCGCGAAGTCGGTGTCGGACTGGGTGAAGATCTCGGGGCTGTACTGGTAGCCGAAGCCCGCAAGGTCGGAGCCCAGGGTCTGCTCGGCGTACTTCATCACCAGCTCGGTGCCGCGCACCGCGATGCCCACGCACTCCTCGGGCGTCACCTTGAACACGACGCGCTGGAACAGCGGGGCGGTGGCGTTGTAGAGGTGGACGCTGGCGTTGGCCGCGCCGGCGATCGACTGCACGGTGCGCTCGATCAGGTCCTCGCGGGCCTGGGTGAGGACGGAGATGCGGACGTCGTCCGGGATCTTGTCGCCCTCGACGAGCTGCCGCACGAAGTCGAAGTCGGTCTGGCTGGCGCTCGGGAACCCGACCTCGATCTCCTTGTAGCCCATGGCCACCAGCAGCTCGAACATCTTCATCTTGCGGGCCGGGCTCATCGGGTCGATCAGCGCCTGGTTGCCGTCGCGCAGGTCGGTGGACAGCCACCGCGGCGCCTTCTCGATCTTCTTCGTCGGCCACGTCCGGTCGGGGACGTCGACGGGCACGAAGGGGCGGTACCGCTCGACCGGCATGCCGCTGGGGGCCTGGGTGTTGGCGGTGTTGCTCAGGTGGATCCGGGACGTGCTCATGAGAGTGCTTCCTCGATGGTGTGCGCGCCAGGCACAGAGGGTCCGGCGCTGAGAGGGGCCGGCGCGCGCGAGTCACCCGCAGCGAGGAGGTCCGGCTGGCTCAGACCCCGCTGCGGCGACCAAGGAGGAGGCGGCGCGTCATGGTGCGTCCAGGGTAGCGCAGGCCGGGCCCGGTGCGTACCCGGTGCCTGCCCGGTGCGTCCCCGGTGCGTACCCGTGGCCGGCACGCGGCCACGTCCACGGACCCGGCGCGACGCACGCCACCCCCCTCCGGAAAGTTTCACCACTACGGGTGAGGCTCTAAGAGTGCAGGTCAGGACACTCCCGCACTAGTTTCCCTGGCATGTCGTCCCCTCCCCTGAGGATCGGCCTCCTCGGCGAGCCCGAGCTGGTCGTCCGCGGCCTCGGCCCGCTCCTCGCCACCGCCGACGAGGGGGCCGTCGACCTGCGGGTCGTGCCCGCGGCCACCGCGCAGCACGAGGTCGACGTCGTCCTCCTCGACCCGCAGCCGCCGGACGGCCGCGGCCCGGCGTCGCGCACCGCCTGGATCGCCGGCGTCGCACCCGCGCGCGTCCTCGCCTGGACCTGGCGCCTGCACCCGGCCGTGGTCCGCGGGACGCTGGCCGCCGGCGCGCACGGGATCGTCGCGAAGTCCGCGCCGGCCGCCGAGCTGCTCCGTGCCATGCGCACCGTCGCGGGCGGCGGCAGCGTCGTGCCGCCCACCGAGCCGATGTTCCCCGGGCTCTCGGACCGGCAGTCCGAGGTGCTCGTCCTCATCGGCCAGGGGCTGTCCAACGACGAGATCGCCGCGACCCTGCGGGTGTCGGTGAACTCGGTGAAGACCTACATCCGCGAGATCTACAGCCGCACCGGCACCTCGCGCCGCACCCAGGCGGTGGCCTGGGCGCACCGGCACGGCTGGTCGCACTGAGCCTCGCGCCTCCGTTGTCGGAGGGGCGGCCCTCAGCCGACCGAGGGGTCCGGGCTCTCCGCCTCCCGGGTGGCGATCGCGAGCAGGTCGCGCACCGGCCCGGCCGGCGGACGCGACGACCCCGCCCACACGGCCCGCAGGGGCCGGGCGAGGTCGAGACCCTCGGTGGGCACGAGGACGACGGCACCCGACCGCGCCGCCGGCTCCGCCGCCCAGCCCGACACGAACGCGGGCGCGCCGCCGGCCCGCACCGAGGCCAGCACGGCGGCGGTCGAGGTCAGCTCGGACTCGCTGCGCAGCCGTCGTCCCGTGGCCGCCGCGACGGTGCCCTCCAGCACCGCCCGCGTCCCCGAGCCGGGCTCGCGCAGCGTGAGCGGCCGCTCGGCGACCTCGGCGGGGGTGATCGGCGCGCGACGACGGGCCCAGCGGTCGTCGGGCGCCGCCACGAGGACGAGCCGGTCGTGGCCGACGGTCGCCGAGGCGAGTCCCGCCAGGTCGACCGGTCCCTCGACGAAGCCGAGGTCGCACTCGCCGGCCCGCACGGCGGCCACCACCTGCTCGGAGTTCACCGCCCGCAGGCTGGCGGCGACCTCGCGCTGGCTGCGCAGGCGCACCAGCCAGCGCGGCAGCAGGTGCTCGGCCGTCGTCATGGAGGCGTGCACGCGCAGCTCGCGCGAGCGCCCGTCCGCCAGCGTGCGGACGGCGGCGGCCACCTCCTCGGCGCGCACGAGCAGGTCGTGGCTCCACTCCACCAGCAGCCGCCCGGCCGGGGTCAGCGCCGAGCCGCGGGCCCGGCGCTCCACCAGCGTGAGTCGGGTCCGGGTCTCCAGCGCCCGCAGCCGCTCGGACGCGCTCTGCTGGGTCAGCCCCAGCGCGCGGCCGGCCGCCGCGATGCCACCGAGCCGCTCCACCTCGGCCAGCAGCCGCAGGGAGGCGAGGTCGGGGAGGTCGGAGGGCTCGTGCAGGTCGGGCACGGGTCGACCCTAGGGCCACGGCGCCGGGCCGCCGGAAGGCGCTCCGCACGGGTCCGGCGGGTAGCATCCGACGCCGGCTGCCCGTGCACCCCGAGCACGTCGTCGCCGCGCACCCGCGCACCCCGTCCGCCCCGCGAGAGGAAGCCGTGCCCCGCCGCCCCCTGCGTGTCACCGTCGCCACCCTCGGCGTGGCCCTGTGCGCGGGCCTGGCCACCGCCCTGGTGGGGTGCACGACGGACGCCGGCGCCGACGGCGGCGAGGCGGGCGACGACCAGCTGACCGCGCCGGCCAGCGGCGCCTGCTACGACCTCTCCCCCGACGACGTCGCCCGCGACACGAACGCCTCCGGCACCGTCGAGTGCGCAGCGCGGCACACGGCCGAGACCATCGCCGCGGGCGACCTGCCGGAGCGCTTCGCGGACGCGGACCGGGACGCCGACGCGCTGGCCGCCTGGGTCCACGAGAAGTGCACGACGCGTTTCGAGAAGCACCTGCGCGCCGACGAGTCCACGGCCATGCGCACGCTGCTGTCGTGGGTCTGGTTCCAGCCCACCGACGCGGCCTGGGAGGCCGGTGCCCGGTGGTTCCGCTGCGACCTCGTGGGCGGCGGGCCCGGCCTCGACGGCTACCGCTCCCTGCCCGAGTCCACGGTCGGCCTCCTGCGGGAGCCTTCGGACGCGTGGATGCTCTGCTCCGACGGGGAGACGCTCGAGAGCGGCGGCCTCGTCGACTGCACCGAGGACCACCGCTGGCGGGCCGTGACCACCATCAAGGTCGTGCCCTACCCCGATGCCGAGTACCCCGGTGACGAGGAGGTCGAGGCGACCACGCAGGACTACTGCGAGGACTCCGTCAACGCCTGGCTGGGCTACCCCACCGAGTTCGACTTCGCCTACACCTGGTTCGGGCAGGACGCCTGGCAGCAGGGCAACCGCCGCTCGGTGTGCTGGGCGAGGACCCAGGCATGAGCGGGCGTCGACGGGCACGGCGCTCCGCCCGCGCGGTGCTGCTGCGCGTGCTCGGCGCGCTGGTGGCCCTGGCCGTGGTGGTGGGACTCGCCGTCGTCGGCGTCCGCTGGGTCACCGGCGACGACACGCCGACCGCCTCGTCCGGCGGCGCCGGCACCGCCGCGTCCGACGCCACGCCCTCGGTCGCCGACGGCACCTCCTCGACCGAGGCCTCGCCCTCGCCGTCCGCGTCGTCCTCCGCGGCCGGTGCCTCCCCGTCGACGTCGTCGGCGGCAGGCGGCTCGGCCTCCGCGTCGCGCACGGCCACGCCCGCGGCCGACCGCCCCCGCGACGGCGCCTGCTACCGGCTCGGCTACGACGCGGTCGTCTCCCCCACCAACGGCGCGCGCAGCGTCGCCTGCCGGACGAGGCACACCGCCCAGACCTTCGCCGTGACCACGCTGGACACGGTGGTCGACGGCCACCTGCTCGCCGTCGACGCCGACCTGGTGACCAGCCAGGGCCAGGACGTCTGCCCGGCCCGGCTCGTGCGCTACCTCGGTGGCGGCGAGGAGCAGTGGCGGCTCTCGATGCTGCGCAGCGTCTGGTTCACCCCCAGCCTGGACGAGGCGGCGGCCGGTGCCTCCTGGCTGCGCTGCGACGTCGTGCTCCGCTCGGGCAGCAGCCTGGGCCGCCTGGGCACCGACCTCGAGGGCGTCCTCTCCACCCAGGACGGCCGCGACACCTACGGCATGTGCGGCACCGCGGAGCCCGGCACGTCCAGCTTCTCCCGGGTGCCCTGCCGCGAGAACCACTCCTGGCGGGCGATCAGCACCGTCGACGTCAGCGGGGACGACGGCGCCTACCCCGGTCGGGCGGCCGCCCGTTCCGCCGGCCAGAGCACCTGCGAGGACGCCGGCCGCTCGGCCGCGGACGACGCCCTGGACTTCCAGTGGGGCTACGAGTGGCCCACCGCCGAGCAGTGGGACGCGGGCCAGACGTGGGGCTACTGCTGGGCCCCTGCCTGAGCCCCTGCCTGAGTCCCTGCCTGAGTCCCTGCCTGAGTCCCTGCCTGAGCTCGGAGGACCGACCCGCTCACCGCACGGTGAAGAGGTCCCCGACGTCGCACCCCAGGACGTCGCAGATCGCGGTCAGCGTCGAGAACCGCACGGCGCGTGCCCGGTCGTTCTTGAGCACGGAGAGGTTCACGACGGTCACGCCGACGCGGTCCGCGAGGTCGGTGAGGGTCATCCCCCGGTCGGCGAGCAGCTCGTCGAGGCGGCAGTGCACCCGATGTGCGTCGTCCGGAGCCGGGCTCACACCAGCCCCTCGAGGTCGCGGCGCATGACGGCCGCCTCGCGCCAGGCGGTCGCGAGCACCAGCAGGACCAGCCCCACCACGACGGACCACCACGGGACGAGTGCGGCGGGCGCCGCGTCCGCGATGTCCGCGGCCCACGAGGACTCCACCAGGTGGACGGCGAGCACCTGGCGCAGGACCGCGGTCACCGGCACGCCCACGAGCACCAGGCCCCCGATGACGGCGACCCGCCGGGCGACCCGGGTGGTGAACACGTCCCCGCGCCGCACGTCACGCATGGTGAGGGCCAGCAGGAGCCAGATCAGCGACAGCCCCAGGAGCGGCAGCGCCCTGGTCCCGGTCCAGGCGAGCGACTCCCACCGCCCCAGGCCCCAGAAGGACAGCTGGGCCTGAGCGCCGTAGAACTCGACGAACCCCGACGGGCTCGCGCTCGTGGCGTCTGCCTCCCGCTGCGGGGCGAGGGCCTCGTTCGCCGCCGCGGCGGTCGCCACGCCGGCACGTCCCGAGACGACCACGGCCTCGTGCGCGACGGTGTTCTGCTCGCTGGTGCCGATGGCCTCGCCGAGGCGGTACAGCGGGACGACGTCCGCGCCGTTCGGCCCCAGCACCCAGGCGAGGGAGCCCACCAGGCTCAGGGCCGCCAGGGCGAGGCAGAGGCCCTGGACGACCCAGGTCAGCGTGCCGGCAGGTCTCATCCGGTTCTCCATGACGATGATCGATACCATCGTTATTCGATACCATCGACAAACGATGTGTCAAGGAGTGAGCAAGAGGCCCCGGAGCCAGGCTCCGGGGCCTCCCTGTCGTCCGGCTCGGCTCAGAAGCCGAGCTTGCGCAGCTGGCGCGGGTCCCGCTGCCAGTCCTTGGCGATCTTGACGCGGAGGTCGAGGTAGACCGGTGTGCCGAGCATGGCCTCGATCTGACGGCGCGCGGCGGCGCCGACGGTCTTGAGCCGGGCGCCCTTCCTGCCGATCACGATGCCCTTCTGGGAGTCACGCTCGACGTAGAGCGTGGCGTGCACGTCGAGGAGCGGCTTGTCCTCCGGGCGGTCCTCGCGCAGGCCCATCTCCTCGACCACGACGGCGATGGAGTGGGGCAGCTCGTCGCGGACGCCGTCCAGGGCGGCCTCGCGGACGAGCTCGGCGACCAGCGTCTCCTCCGGCGAGTCGGTCAGCTCGCCCTCGGGGTAGAGCGGCGGGCCCTCGGGCAGGCGCTTGACCAGCAGGTCGGCGAGCAGGTCGACCTGGTCGCCGTCCTGCGCGGAGACCGGGACGATCTCCATCCAGTCGGTGCCGGTGTCGTGACCCAGCGCGGAGATGTCGAGCAGGTGCTCGGCGATCCGCTCGGGCGTGGCAAGGTCGGTCTTGGTCGCCACCGCGATCTTCGGCGTCCGCTTGACCTTGGTCAGCTCGTTGACGATGAACCGGTCGCCGGGGCCGATCTTCTCGTTCGCGGGGAAGCAGACGGCGACGACGTCCACCTCGTTCCAGGTGGTAAGGACGAGGTCGTTGAGCCGCTCGCCCAGCAGGGTGCGCGGGCGGTGCACGCCGGGGGTGTCGACGAGCACGAGCTGGGCGTCGGGGCGGTGCACGATGCCGCGCACGACCGAGCGGGTGGTCTGCGGCTTGTCGCTGGTGATGGCGACCTTGGTGCCGACGATCGCGTTGGTGAGCGTCGACTTGCCGGCGTTGGGCCGGCCCACGAACGAGGCGAAGCCGCTGCGGTGGCCCTCGGGCACGGGCGAGCCCGACGAGAACACCGGCGGTGCGGGTGGCGGAAGGCTCATCGGTCGGTCTCCTGTGCGTCGCGGGCGGCGTCGTAGTCCGCCCAGATCTCGTCGTCGCTCTTGCCGGCGGCCTTGCCGGCGCGCCAGATGGGGCCGGGGTCGACGGCGCGGGGCTGGCGCTGCTGCCCGCCGCGCCAGTAGCCCATCACGTCGTAGTGGTCGGAGGCCATGGCGACCTCGCGCATGAGGTGCTTGCGGATGGCGCGCATCTGGGCGGACTCCCCCGCCATCCAGAAGTAGCCGGGGCCCGCGGGCCACGCGAGGCCGGCGACGACGTCGGCCAGGGCGGAGCCGTGGTCGGCCGGCTGCGGCAGCCAGGTGACGTCGGCGCCGTCGGGCAGGTAGCCGGGCACCTTCTCCGGCACCTCGGCGTGGATGCTCACGGGCAGGCCGGCGGCCAGGGCGTGCTCGGCGGTGCGGGCCATCGCGGGCATCGCGGTGAGGTCGCCCACGAGGACGACCCACCCGGCGTCGTCCGGGATGCTCACGGAGCCCTTGGGGTCGGTGACCGTGACCTGCTCGCCGATCACGCCGTCGGCGCGCTGGGCCCACTCGGTGACGAGGCCGACCTCGTGCACGACGACGTCGAGGACGAGCTCGGTGCCGTCCCACGAGCGCACCGTGTAGTAGCGGCTCTGGAACTGGCCGGGGACGACCAGCCCGAGCCACTCGTCGGGCAGGCCGGTGGAGACCAGGCCGGCCAGGCCCTCGCCGCCGATGACCAGGCGCAGCAGGTGCGGCGTCAGGCGCTCACGGCGCAGGACGGTACCGACGTGCTGCTGGGCCCTCGTGCTCACCGCTCGAGGCTACTCACCACTGCAGGCGCAGCCCGAATCCGTCGTCCCCCTCGGCCGTGGGCTTGGAGGCCAGCACCTGGTGCAGCTGGATCTCGTTGCGCTCGAACGCGAGGCGCGAGCCGGCCATGTAGAGGCCCCACACGCGGGCGGTGCCCTCACCGACCTCGGCCACGCACTCCTCCCACGAGTCGCGCAGGTTGCGGTTCCAGTCGCGCAGCGTCATCGCGTAGTGCTTGCGGAAGTTCTCCTCGTGGACGACCTCGAGGCCGGCGTCCTGCGCGGCGGCGATGATCGTGCCCGAGCCGGTGAGCTCCCCGTCGGGGAAGACGTAGCGGTCGATGAAGGCGCCCGTGCTGGTCGGCTTGTTGTGCGGCCGGGTGATCTGGTGGTTGAGCAGCTTGCCGCCGGGGCGCAGGTGGTCGGTGACGAAGCCGAAGTACTCGGGGTACTGCTTGACGCCGATGTGCTCGAGCAGACCGATGGAGCTGATCGCGTCGAAGTCGGACTCCAGCACGTCGCGGTAGTCGCTGTGCCGCACCTCGGCGACGTCGCCGAGGCCGTCGGCGTCGATCGCGGCCTTGGCCCAGGACGCCTGCTCGCGGCTCAGCGTGACGCCGAGCGCGGTGACGCCGTAGTGCTTGGCGGCGTGGCGGACCATGCCGCCCCAGCCGCAGCCGATGTCGAGGAGCCGCTGCCCGGGCTGCAGGCCCAGCTTGCGGCACACGAGGTCGAACTTCTCCTCCTGCGCGGCCTCGAGCGTGCTGTCCAGCTCGGGGTAGACCGCGCAGGTGTAGGCCATGGAGGGCCCGAGGACGTGCTCGTAGAAGGTGTTGGAGACGTCGTAGTGGTGGTGGATGGCCTCGGCGTCGCGGATGAGCGAGTGCCGGACGCCCTCGACCACGCGACGCCAGCGGGGCAGGTGCTCCTGCGGCGGCACGGGCGGCGGCGCGAGCGACTTCAGGCCGATGGTGGACCGGATGCCCTGGAGCAGCCCGACGACCTCCGAGGGCGTCGGCGCGCGGAACTTGGTGTGGTTCATCAGCAGCGAGAGCGCCTCGTAGGGGTCGCCGGGGTGCACGCCGTGCACGACCAGCTCGCCCGTCACGTAGGCCCGGGCGAGGCCCAGGTCGCCCGGGGCGCCCAGCAGGTAGGCCAGGCCGCGCTCGCTGGTGAGCTCGAGGGTCACCGCCCCGTCCTCCGGGCCCGCGGAGGAACCGTCGAAGGCCACCAGCCGCAGCGGCATGCCGTCGCGCATGAGGGCCGCGAGGGCCGGGGCCAGCTGGAATCCACTGTTGCTCGAAGCGCTGCTCACTGCGCGCGCACCACCTTGTCGTAGAGGGAGGTCAGCCGGTCGTCGGGGTCGTGGACGGCCTTGACGCGCGCGAGGCCGGGGCCGTCGTAGAGCGCGTCGAACGTCTCGCGGTCGTAGAAGGCCTGCGAGTAGAGCGACTTGTGGCCGCCCAGCTCGTGGACCCGCGCCTCGATGGCGCGGTTCGTGGGGCCGTCGGAGGCGTCGGGGCCGACCGGCACGGTGCCCCAGAAGCCGATGTTCACGTAGGTCTCGCCCGGCTCCAGCGGGTAGGTCGGCCACCGGCCGCCGCTGGCGGTGCCGCGCGCGACGAGCGGGCACAGCCACACGGGGCGCATGCCGACGGCCTCGTCGAACCAGTCGAGGAAGTCACCCAGCCGGTCGAGGGGCACCTCGACGTCCTGCACCACCTTCTCGCGCAGGGGCCGACCGGCGCGGGCGTCGAGGCGCTCGACGAGCCGGTACCTCTCGTCGAGGCCGACGAGGCGGTGGTAGACGTCGGAGCGGCGCCAGCGGCGCGGCCACAGCCGGCGCACGGTGGGGTTCTGGACGCCGAACGCGCCCGAGCACCAGAACCAGTCGGTGTCCCAGCGCCACAGGTAGTCGTGCATCGTCAGGACGTCGGTGGAGCGCTGCTGCAGGGAGCGGTAGAAGACCTGCTGCCCGGTGTAGTCGCTGGGCGTGGCCTCGGGGTGCCGGGCCCACGTGGCGAGGCTGAGGTAGTACTCCCCCGGCGCGAACGCCACCCCGTCCATCCCGTCGACGCGCACGCCGTCGTGCTCGCCGGTGGTCACGACCTCCTCGATGGCCGCCCGGAGGGCGTCGGTGTCGTGGAACCGGACGTGGCGCAGGGTGACGTAGCCGGGGACCTGCTCGAGCTCGATCCGCAGCCGCACCGCGTACCCGAGGGAGCCGTAGGAGTTGGGGAAGGCGTCGAACAGGTCGTCGCCGGGCTTGCAGGTGACGACCGTGCCCGAGCCGGTGATGACGTCCATCTCCAGCACCGCCTCGTGCGGGAGGCCCGAGCGGAAGCTGGTCGACTCGATGCCCAGGCCCGTGACGGCACCGCCGAGGGTGATGGTGCGCAGCTGCGGCACGACGGTCGGGATCAGGCCGTGCGGCAGGGTGGCGTCCACGAGGTCCTCGTAGGTGCACATGCCCTGCACCTCGGCGGTGCGCCCCGCCGCGTCCACCTCGATCACGCCGTCGAGCCCGGAGACGTCGAGGCCGACGGTCGCCGCGGCGCGTGGCCGGAAGAGGTTCGACGTGCGCTTGGCCAGCCGGACGGGCGCGCCGGACGGCAGCGCGGCGTAGGAGGCGCGCAGCCGGGCCACGGCCTCCTCGTGGGACGTCCAGCCCTTCGCAGCGTTCACCCTCCCCAACGTACGCCCGCCGGAGGGCCTGGTGCCACGGGCTGTGACGGACCCGGACGGCGGCGTCTGCTGGATCACAGCGGAGGCGAGGTCCGGGCCCGTCGGTGGCCCGCTGGTGGGGCCGTCAGTGGGCCCGTCAGTGGGCACTGCCCACCTCGTCCTCCTCCGCGGCGGCCTCGGCGAGCGTCTCCTCGACGTAGGCCCGCGCCTTGTCGTCGGGCAGGCGCCAGGCGAAGGCCATGACGTAGACGACGGCCGACAGCGCGCCGAGCAGGAGGAAGGAGGTGACGAAGCCGAGGGTCATGGTGTTGCCGGCGGCGGGCTCCGGGTAGGAGCCGAGGAACGAGATGAGCGTGAGGCCGCCGAGCCAGGGCAGCACCCACAGCCCGCTGCGCGCGTCGAGGTCGCGACCCTTGAGCCCGCCGGTGGCGGCGAAGACGCCGAGCAGCACGAAGCCGATCAGCACGGCGACCATGAGCTTCCACACCGTCGTCCAGCCGCTCCAGTAGACGATCAGGTTGGAGCCCCAGAAGGCCAGGAACGGGATGGTGTGGCCGCCGGGCAGGCGGAACGGGCGGACGGCGTCGGGCAGCTGCTTGCGCAGAGCGGCGTGCACCAGCGGACCGGAGGCGAAGCTGAGCACGGTGGCCGAGGTGATGAACCCGACCAGCTGCTGCCACGAGGGGAACGGCAGCAGCGCGATCAGGCCGACGACGAAGGCGATGACCAGGCCGACCATCGGGACGCCGCGCTCGGTGGTGCGCGCGAGGGTCCGCGGGGCGTTGCCGTTGCGGGCCATCGCGTAGGTGATGCGAGCGGTGACCGTCGTGTAGATGAGCCCGGTGTCGCCGGGAGAGATGATCGCGTCGGCGTAGAGGAGGAAGGCCAGCCAGGCCAGGCCGAGGGCGGTGGCGACCGCGGCCAGGGGGCCGAAGTCGTTGGCGAAGGAGAGGTCCGCCCAGGACCCGGAGTCGGCCAGCGTGGCGGGGTCCAGGGCGCCGATGAAGGCGACCTGGAGGGCGACGTAGAGGACGACGGTGAGCAGCACCGAGCCGATCACGGCGAGCGGCACGTTGCGGCGCGGGTTGTCGGTCTCCCCCGCCAGCTCGATGCCCTGGCGGAAGCCGAGGTAGGAGAAGACGATGCCGCTGGTGGCCACCGCGGTGAACACGCCGTGGTAGCCGGACGGGGCGAAGCCGGCCGAGGAGAAGTTCTCTCCGTGGAAGGCCGCCACCAGGAACGCGGCGATGACCAGCACGATGATGACGAGCTTCCAGCCGACCAGGACGTTGTTGATGCGCGCGAACCAGCGCACGCCGATCGCGTTGACGACCACGAAGAGCGCCATCAGCACGACCGCGGCCGCGTAGCCGAGGGCGGTCAGCGTGTAGACGGTGTCGCCGCCGACGGTGTTCTCGGCCGTGAAGGGCGCGTACCTCGTCCCGTACTGGAGCGCGGCCGCCACCTCGATCGGGGCGGTGGTCGCGACCGCGACCCAGGTGATCCAGCCCGAGGCGAAGCTGGCGAGGTTGCCGAAGCTCATGTGCGGGTAGCGCACGACGCCGCCGGAGAGCGGGTACATCGTGCCGAGCTCGGCGTAGACGAGCGCGAGCAGCAGGATGAGGGCGCCTCCCAGCACCCAGGACAGGATCGCCGCGGGGCCGGCGGTCTGGGCGGCGTTCAGCGCTCCGAAGAGCCAGCCGGAGCCGATGATGGAGCCGACGCTGGCGAAGAGGAGACCGACGACACCGACGTGTCGCTTCAGGCCTGCCTCACCGCCGCCCGGCGCGGGTGCGGGGCGGTGCTGGGTGTCGAGAGCCATGCAGACATGGTTGACCCTGACAACCGGCCTGTCACCTCACCCGTCAGGTGGTACCGCTCACCTCGTCACGACCCGGGGGCTGCCCCGGACTCGCCTGCTCCGACGCGGGGCAGACAGGTACGCCCCACCACATGCGTGGTGCCAGAGAGTCGAGACCACGAATGTGGTGGGTCGTACCAGCGGCGAGCAGGCCGCGACGGGCTCAGCTCAGGACGGTGGCGTCCAGCGTGCCGCGGGCGTCGCCGTGGTGCACGGGGACGCCGGGGCCGGCGAACTCGGCGACGGCGGCGAGGTCGGTCTCGGCGACGTCGTCCTCACCAAGCACCACGACGGCCTCGAGGCCGCCGGAGCCGGAGGCCACGGCCATGGCGATGCAGACGCCGATCGCCGAGACGGCGAGCGAGGGCAGCGCGACGGTCGCGGCGGCGTAGGTGCGTCCGTCGGAGTCGCGGACGGCGGCGCCCTGCGCGGCCTGGGTGCGGGCCCGGGTGGCGCGGGCCAGGGTCACGAGCTTCTTGTCCTCGGCCTCGAGCGTGGCCGGGGGCTCCGTGCGGGTCCGTGCGTCACTCATCCTCGTCGTCCTCCTCCTCGGGCTCGACGACGGCGATCAGCACCGTGCCGAGCTTGTTGCGTCGTCCTGCTGTCCCCTCGGCCACGAACCGGAGGCCGTGGGCCTCCACATGGGAGCCGGGGATGGGCACGAGGCCCAGGTGCTTGGCCATGAGGCCGCCGACGGAGTCGACGTCCTCCTCCTCGACCTCCACGCCGATCAGCTCCTCCAGGTCGTCGACCGGGAAGCGGCTGGAGACCCGGACGACGCCCTCGGCGACCGTCTGCACGGGCACCTCCTCGGCGTCGTACTCGTCGGTGATCTCGCCGACGATCTCCTCCAGGACGTCCTCGATGGTGACCAGGCCGGCGGTGCCGCCGTACTCGTCGACCACGACGGCCACGTGCTGGCGGCGGGCCTGCATCTCCTTGAGCAGGTCGTCGACCGGCTTGGAGTCCGGAACGAAGGCCGGCGTCCGCATGATCTCGTCGACCCGCACCGTCAGCTCGGCCTCGGGGTCGTCGAAGTCGCGGCGCACGAGGTCCTTGAGGTAGGCGACGCCGACCACGTGGTCGAGGTTGTCGTCGATGACCGGCAGCCGCGAGAAGCCGCTGCGCAGGCACAGCGAGAGCGTCTGGCGCAGGTTCTTGTAGCGCTCGACGTAGACCACGTCGTTGCGGGGCACCATCACCTCGCGCACCATCGTGTCGCCCAGCTCGAAGACGGAGTGGATCATCCGTCGTTCCTCGGACTCGATCACCGAGGACGCCTCGGCCAGGTCGACCAGCTCGCGCAGCTCGGTCTCGGTCGAGAACGGACCCTGGCGGAAGCCGCGGCCGGGGGTGATCGCGTTGCCGAGCGCGATGAGGAGCACGGGCAGCGGGCCCAGCACCTTGGTGAGGAACGAGACCGGCCCGGCCGAGAGCAGCGCCACCGTCTCGGAGTGCTGGCGGCCCACCGTGCGGGGGGCCACGCCCATCACGACGAACGAGACGACCACCATGATCGCGATCGAGGTGAGCACGCTGGCCCACCAGGCGCCGTCGTAGAGCGCGTCCACCTGGAGCGCGACCAGCACGATCGCCGAGACCTCGAAGACCAGCCGCAGCAGCAGCGCGGTGTTGAGGTAGCGGGAGGCGTCGTCGAGCACGGCGACGAGCCGCTTGGCACCGGCCCGGTCCTCGTCGGCCAGCTCCTCCGCGCGGGCGCGGCTGAAGCCGGAGAGTGCCGCGTCGGCGGCCGAGAACGCCCCGGCCAGCACGACCAGGACGGCCGCCGTCACCAGCAGCCAGACGTGGTTCATGTCGGGATCAGCCGTCCTGGCCGCGCCAGCGCGCGAGCAGCTCGTCCTGGAGCCCGAACATCACCTTGTGCTCCTCGGGCTCGGCGTGGTCGTAGCCGAGCAGGTGCAGGATGCCGTGGGTGGTGAGCAGCTCGATCTCGGCCAGGGTGCCGTGACCGGCCGTCTCGCCCTGCCGCTCGGCGACCACGGGGCACAGCACGAGGTCGCCGAGGACGCCCTCCTCGGGCTCCTCGTCGACCAGGCCGGGGCGCAGCTCGTCCATGGGGAAGGCCAGGACGTCGGTCGGCCCCTCCTTCTCCATCCACTGCTCGTTGAGCTCGGCGATGGTCGGCTCGTCCACCGCGCGGATGCAGAGCTCGGCCTCGGGGTGGACGCGCATCGCGTCCATCACGAAGCGGCTCAGCCGGGCCAGGTGGTGGACGTCCAGCCCCTGACCGGACTCGTCCAGGACCTCGATGCTCACCGTGCTCCTCCTGCGCGCGGGCCCTCGGCCCGGGACTCGTGGGTGCCGCGGGCGCTCGCCCGGGCCTCTTCCTCGCGCTGAGCGCGGCGGCGCTCCGCGACGGCGTCGAACGCGTCGTAGGCGGCGACGATCTTGCCGACCAGGCGGTGGCGGACGACGTCCTGGCTGGTCAGCCGGTGGAAGCCGATGTCGTCCACGCCGTCGAGGATGTCCTCCACGACCCGCAGGCCCGACTTCGCGCTGCCCGGCAGGTCGGTCTGGGTGACGTCACCGGTGACCACCATCTTCGAGCCGAAGCCCAGGCGGGTCAGGAACATCTTCATCTGCTCGGGCGTCGTGTTCTGCGCCTCGTCCAGGATGATGAAGGAGTCGTTGAGCGTGCGGCCGCGCATGTAGGCCAGTGGCGCCACCTCGATGGTGCCGGCGGCCAGGAGCTTCGGGATCGACTCCGGGTCGACCATGTCGTGCAGCGCGTCGTAGAGCGGCCGCAGGTAGGGGTCGATCTTCTCCGAGAGCGTGCCGGGCAGGAAGCCGAGCTTCTCGCCGGCCTCGACGGCCGGGCGGGTCAGGATGATCCGGTTGACCTCCTTGGCGTGCAGCGCCTGCACGGCCTTAGCCATGGCCAGGTAGGTCTTGCCGGTGCCCGCGGGGCCGATGCCGAACGTGATGGTGTGGGTGTCGATCGAGTCGACGTACTTCTTCTGGTTCAGCGTCTTCGGCCGGATCGAGCGGCCGCGGTTGGACAGGATGTTGAGGCTCAGGACGTCGGCCGGGCGCTCCGTCGTCTCGGCGCGCAGCATCGAGACCGCCCGCTCGACGGTCTCCGCAGTCACGCCCTGACCGGTGCGGATGATCCGCACCAGCTCGTCCAGGAGCCGCTCCGCCAGCGCGACCTCACCGGGCTCGCCCTCGAGCGTGATCCGGTTGCCGCGCACGTGCAGGTCGAGGTCGAAGGACTTCTCGAGCACGCCGAGGTGCTCGTCACCGGGGCCGAGCAGGCTCACCATGTCAATGCTGTTGGGCACCGTCACGGTGTGCCGGGTCGAGGCGGCGGACCGCTCGTCGGCGCTGCTGTCGGGGGTGCTGTCAGGAGGAGTCATGGATGCCCCGCGGCGGGGCGCCTTTCAGGTTGCGTCTGCGTGCGTGCACCCGGTGCAACGCACGGGAGCGGCTGAGGCTTCCATGCTACGGCGCAGCCCCCGCGGGGCGCGCGTCGGTTTGGGCTCGGGTGGACCGGCCCTGTCCACCGGGCCTGTCCACCGGCCCTGTCCACCGGGCCGTTCACCGGGCCGTGACGCAGGTGCAGCCCCACCGCGACGTCCCTGCCCTACCGTGGGGGCCATGTCAGGCGGAGCGGACGTGCGCGAGTGGCTGGAGGAGGACCCGGACGACGACGACACCGAGCCCGTCTGGTTCCCCGGCCACGGGCTGCCGGACGAGGCCCGCCGGCTGGGGCTGACCCACCACACGCAGGAGGGGGCGCTGCTCGACTTCGCCGGGCGGCTGGACTCCTCCAAGCCGTTCCACCGGGCCGTCGCCTGGGTGATGATCGCGGTGTTCTGCTTCCCGGTCGTGATGGCGGTGCTGCGGGTCCTGGTCTACCTCGGCCCGCACTGACCGCCGCACGGCTCAGCCCGGCGGCCAGGTGAAGTCGCGCCCGGCGAGCACGTGCAGGTGCGCGTGGAACA
Source organism: Nocardioides bruguierae (assembly GCF_023656415.1). Taxonomy (GTDB): domain Bacteria; phylum Actinomycetota; class Actinomycetes; order Propionibacteriales; family Nocardioidaceae; genus Nocardioides; species Nocardioides bruguierae. Next base: position 9,476 of record NZ_JAMOIL010000031.1, on the reverse strand, counting down.
CGGTCTGGCCGGCGCCCGCACCGGTGTTGAAGGTGAGCCGGTAGTCGTCGGGGTGGCCGGCGGCCGTGGCCACGGCGGCGGCGGTCGCGACGAGCTCGGCCATCGTGTCCGGCTCGGCGGCGGCCAGCGCGGCGGCGTTCGGCACGTGCGTGCGCGGCACGACGAGCGCGTGCAGGGGTGCCTGCGGCTCGATGTCGGCGAACGCCACCGTGCGCTCGGTGACGTGCAGCGTGGTCGCGGGGATCTCGCCGGCCACGATCTTGCAGAAGAGGCAGTCGTCCACGCCGTCATCCTGGCATCCCCCGCGGCACTCCCGCCGCGCCCTCCCGGTCGCACCCGGCCCGGCGGGAACCTTTTCGTGCCGCGAGGCGTCACACCAGCACCACACGACACGCACGACCGAACCGGCCCCGGGCACCCGCCCGGTGTGTCGGGGCCGCCACGGAGGCCCCGAACGGGGAGGCTTGCCCGGTGAGCACAGACGGGAGCACCACCATGACCAGCACGCGCACCACCCCCCGCACCGCCCCGCACCGAGGCGGGCTGCGACGTGGGCTGGCCGCCCTGGCCCTGCTCGGCGCGGGCGCCACGGCGCTCACCGCCTGCGGCTCGGACGACGACACCGCCGCCACCGACACCACCACGCCGGCCGGCAGCACCAGCGCGGCGGCCCCGAGCGACGCGGCCACCTCCGAGGCGCCGGTGGAGTCCAGCCCCAGCCCCACCGAGACCTCCTCGCAGGCCGAGGCGACCACCAGCACCGTGCCCGTCTACTGGGTCGGCACCACTCCCCTGGGCGATCGCCTCTACCGCGAGTTCGAGCAGGTCACCGGCGACGCGGCCGCCGGCGCCGTCCAGGCGCTGCTCACCGGCGAGCCCCTCGACCCCGACTACCGCTCCCCCTTCACCGCCGGCTCCGGCGTGGCGAGCGTGACCGACGACGGCGGCACCATCACCGTCACCCTGAGCGACGACGCCCTCGCCGCGCGGCCGGACGGCACGAGCAAGGCCGACGCCGAGCTCGCGGTGCAGGCAGTCGTCCACACCGTCCAGGGCGCCCTCCAGGAGCGGCTCCCGGTGGTCGTCACCGACCCCTCGGGCGGCACCAGCCTGCTCGGGGTCGAGACCGGCAACGGCGTGAGCAACCGCGACCAGACGACCGTGCAGTCGCTGGTCAACCTCACCACGCCCGAGGAGGGCGCGACCGTCACCGGCGGCACGCTCACGCTGGACGGCGTGGCCAGCTCGTTCGAGGCCACCGTGCCGTGGACGATCACCGACTCCGAGGGCAAGCAGGTGCTCGAGGGCTACGCCACCGCCGAGGGCTGGATGGACAAGCTCTACCCGTTCACCACGGACGTCGACGTCTCCGACCTGAAGGCCGGCACGTACACCGTGCTCGTGGCCAGCAGTGGCGGCGAGGGCGTGGCCGCACCCATGACGGACACGCGGACCTTCACGATCGGCTGACGCCGCGGCGGCGGTGCCCCGGAGGCCGTCCGACGGGATCGGGCAGCGGCTCAGGCACCGCCCCAGCGCGCGGTGCGCGAGAGCAGCGCCGCACAGGCGGCCAGGCCGGCGGTCGAGGTGCGGAGCACCTCGGTGCCCAGCAGGACGGTGCGCGCCCCGGCGTCCTCGAAGGCGGCGAGCTCCTCGGGGGTCAGACCGCCCTCGGGGCCGACGACGACGGCGACGCGACCGGACGCCGGCACCGGGACGGTCGCCAGGGACGAGGTCGCCTCCTCGTGCAGGACGACGACGAGGTCGTGCTCGCGCAGCAGGTCGGCCACCTGCCCGGTGGTGGCGAGCGGGTCCACGACCGGGTGCCACGGGCGGCGTGCCTGCTTGGCGGCCTCGCGGGCCGTGGCGGCCCACTTGGCGTGCGACCTGGCGGCGCGCTCGCCCTTCCAGACGGCCACCGAGCGAGCGGCCGCCCAGGGCACGACCCGGGCGACACCGACCTCGGTGAGCACCTCGACGGCGAGCTCGCCGCGATCGCCCTTCGGCAGCGCCTGCACCACGGTCAGGGCCGGTGCGGGCTCGGGATGGTCGACGACCTTCTCGACGGTCACGGAGAAGACCTTCTTGCCGGTGGCGGACACCGGGCCCGTCGCCGTCCTGCCGTGCCCGTCGGTGAGGACGACGCGCTCCCCCACCGCGAGCCGGCGGACGGCGACGGCGTGGTGGGCCTCGTCGCCCTCGATCCGCACCTCGCCACCGACGTGGGCGTCGGCGAGCGAGGGCGCGAGGTGCACCGGGAGGCTCATGCGTGCGACCCGCTCAGTGGTTGAACGCGTCGCGCAGCCGGCCGAAGACCGACTTCGTGCCCGGCTTCACGGTGCCCGACGGGGCCTCCTCGCCGCGCACGGCGGCGAGCTCGCGGAGCAGCTCCTCCTGGCGGGCGTCGAGCTTGGTGGGCGTGTCGACGGCGATGGTGACGACCAGGTCGCCACGCCCGCCGCGCAGGCCGGGCACGCCGCGCCCGCGCAGCACCTGCTGCGTGCCGGACTGGGTGCCGGGCTTCACGTCGATCTCGAAGCTCGTCTCCAGGTCGGTCGAGGGCTCGCTGCCCTCGGGCACCACGTCGGCCTCCAGGGTCGGCAGGGTCAGGGTGGTGCCGAGCGCGGCGGCCGTCATCGGCAGGCTGACCGTGCAGTGCAGGTCGGTGCCCTCACGGGTGAAGGTGTCGTGCCGGCCGACGTGCACCTCGACGTAGAGGTCGCCGGCGGGGCCACCGCCGGGGCCGACCTCGCCCTGCTCGGAGAGCTGGACGCGGGTGCCGGTGTCGACGCCGCCGGGGATCTTGACGGTGAGGGTGCGGCGGGAGCGGACACGGCCGTCGCCGGCGCACTCGCGGCAGGGGTCGGGGATGACCGTGCCGAAGCCGCGGCAGGCGGCGCAGGGACGCAGCGTGCGCACCTCGCCGAGGAACGAGCGCTGCACGTGGGCGACCTCGCCCTGGCCGTGGCAGGTCTCGCAGGGCACCGGCGAGGAGCCGGGCGCCGCGCCGTCGCCGCCGCAGGTGCCGCAGGTGACCGCGGTGTCGACGGTGATCTCGCGGGTGGTGCCGAACGCCGCCTCGGCCAGGCTCACCTCGAGCTGGATGAGCGCGTCCTGGCCGCGACGCATCCGCGGGCGCGGGCCACGGCCCTGGGCCTGGCCGGCACCGCCGAAGAAGGCGTCCATGATGTCGGTGAACGAGAAGCCCTGGGCCCCACCACCGCCGAAGCCGCCGCCGGCGGAGCCGAACGGGTCGCCGCCGCGGTCGTAGTGGGCCTTCTTGTCCGGGTCGGAGAGCACCTCGTAGGCGCGGCTGACCTCGCCGAACTTCTCCTGGGCCTCCGGGTCGGGGTTCACGTCCGGGTGGTACTTGCGCGCCATCCGGCGGTACGCCTTCTTGATCGCGTCGGCGTCGGCGTCGCGGGAGACCCCGAGGGTCTCGTACAGGTCCTGGGCCACGGTGTTCCTTCGTGTTCCTTCGCTGGGTCTGTCAGGCGGTGTGTCAGGGGTGTGTCAGGTGGTGTGTCAGGGGGGGGTCGTGCGGGAGGTGCGGCAGAGGGCGGCGTCAGCCCTCGTCGAGGATGCGGGAGACGTAGCCGGCCACGGCGCGCACGGCGGCCATGGTGCTCGGGTAGTCCATGCGGGTCGGCCCGACGATGCCGAGCGAGGCCAGGGACTGGCTGCCCGGGCCGTAGCCGGTGGAGACGACGCTGGTCGAGGACAGCTGCTCGATCGGGCCCTCGGCGCCGATCCGCACCGTCACCAGCCCGCCGGAGCCCGCCTCGCCGATGAGCTTGAGCAGCACGACGTGCTCCTCGAGCGCCTCCAGGAGCGGGCGGACGGCGGTGTCGAAGCTGTCCCCGAAGCGCGCCAGGTTCGCGGCACCACCGACGGCCACGCGCTGGTCGGAGCGCTCGTCGCTCATCGCCTCCAGCAGCACGTCGACCACGGCGGCGACGCTGCGCGGGTCGGCACCGGGCACCGGCGAGGGCGCGCCGTGCGGCAGCTCCTCGGGGTCCGGCGCCAGGGTGGCGAGCGCCTCCATGGCCTCGGCGATCCGCTGGCCGGTCGCCGCGTGCAGCACGCGGCTGCGCAGGGTGGCCAGCGCCTCCTCGTCCAGCGCGGCGGGCAGCTCGACGACGCGTTGCTCCACCCGCCCGGAGGAGAGGATGAGCACGACGAGGACCCGCTCGGGCGTGAGCACGACGAGCTCGACGTGCCGCACCGTCGAGCCCGAGAGCGTCGGGTACTGGACCACGGCGACCTGGCGGGTCAGCTGCGAGAGCAGCCGCACCGAGCGCTGGACGACGTCGTCGATGTCCACGGCGCCCTCGAGGAAGGTCGAGATGGCCCGGCGCTCGGCCCCCGAGAGCGGCTTGACGGTGGTCAGCCGGTCGACGAAGAGCCGGTAGCCCTTGTCGGTGGGGATGCGGCCCGCGCTGGTGTGCGGCTGGGCGATGTAGCCCTCGTCCTCCAGCGCGGCCATGTCGTTGCGCACGGTGGCCGGCGAGACGCCGAGGCCGTGCCGCTCGACGAGCGCCTTGGAGCCGACGGGCTCCTCGGTGGCCACGTAGTCCTCCACGATGGCGCGCAGGACGGCGAGTCGTCGCTCCTCCTGGATCACGGCACCTCCTGGCGTCGACGGGGCTGAACGGGGCTGGGCTGATCTGGACTGGGTGGACCGGCGCGCGTGAGCCGTGCCGGACCAGGGCCCACCACTGGCACTCGCGCGTCGTGAGTGCCAAGCCTACTCGCCACGTCGCGTGACGCACGTCGGGCGAGCCGCGGCGCCCTGCCCCGAGTTGCTCGCAGGAACCGTCGTCCCACCAAGTGAGGCAACCCTTGGTTAGGCAAGCCTCTCCATGCCACACTCGAGGCTGCCGGCGGTCGTCCGGCGCACCGACCACCCTCGCACCGAGCACCGGAGGCCATCCGCATGACCCTGCACCGCGCGCCCAGCACCGACGTCGAGGCGGCCCGCGCCGCCCGCTCCGTGCTCGCGGCACCGGCACGGGCGTCGTTGCACCTGGCCACGCCCACGCAGGCGCAGGAGCCGGCCACCGCGCCGCTCTCGCTGGCGGGCGTCTCGCTCGTGGACGACGGCGGCCGGCCGCACCTCCTGGTGCCCACCGACCACGTGCTGGTGGCCGCGGCCCGGGAGGGCCTGGGCGTGCGCCTGTGGCTGGCCGAGGCGGCTCCCGGCGAGCTGCTCCCCGGCGGCGTCGAGGCCGCGCGCCTCGACCTGCACGGCACGCTGGCCCTGGCGGACGTCGAGGCCCACGGCGACCAGGTGACGCTGCGGCTCGAGGTCGCCACGGTCGTGCTGCACCGCTCCGCAGGGTCGGTGCCGGTGGACGTGTCGACGTTCTCCGCCCCCGACCTGGCGCTCAACGCCGGCCACCTGGCCCGCTGCTGCGCGCACGCCAACGCCAGCCACGGCGACCTGCTGCGCGAGGCCGTGGGGCGGCTCGTCGGCCGTCCGGAGGCGCGGATGATCGCCGCGTCCCTGACCTCGATGGACGCCGACGGCGCGGTCGTGGCCTGGATCGACCACGAGGGCGCCCACGAGCGCCGGGTGCCGTTCGTGCTGCCCGCGGAGGGCCCCGAGGACCTCGGCCCGCTGCTGCGCGACGCGCTCGGCCTCGCCCTGCACTGACCTCCGCGCCCCGGGGCTGTCCGGTTGGCCCGAGCATCGCGCCCCTAGGGTGGTGGTGTGAGCACGTTCACGGAGATCGCCGACCGCGTCTGGGTCTCGGCCCGCCCCTGGTACGACGTCAACGTCACCGTCGTCGCCGGTGAGCGCGGCCTGGTGGTGGTCGACACGCACGCGTGCCTGGCCGCCGGAGCAGCGCTGCGCGACGACGTCGTGTCGCTCGCCTCGTCCCTGGCGCCCGGCACCGCCGTGGTGGCGACGGTGCTGACCCACGCGCACCACGACCACGTCCTCGGCACCCCCGCGCTGCGCGCCACCTGGGGCGACGACCTGCCGGTGCACGCGCACGAGGGCTGCCTCGCCGAGCTCACCGCCTGGTCCGCGGACCCCGGGCCTGCGCCCGAGAACACCTCCGCCGAGGGGTGGCGCACGACGCAGGACGACGTCGACGCGCTCGTGCTGCCCGACCACGTCTTCTCCTCCGCCGGGTTCGTCGACCTCGGCGACCGGCTCGTCGAGCTGCTGCACCCCGGGCGCGGCCACACCAGCGGCGACCTCGTCGCGGTCGTGCCCGACGCCGACGTGGTCGTCGCGGGCGACCTCGTGGAGTCCGCCGGCCCGCCCGCCCTGGGCCCCGACAGCTTCCCCCTGGAGTGGCCGCTCACCCTCGACGTCGTCCTGCCCCTCCTGCGCCCCTCGACCGTGGTGGTCCCCGGGCACGGCACCCCGGTCGACCGGGACTTCGTCGAGACCCAGCGCGGCGCCCTGGGCGTGCTCGCCGAGACCGTGCGCGACCTCGCCTCGCGCGGGGTGAGCGTGGAGGACGCCGTGGCCCACGAGGGCTGGACCAGCACGGACGCCGGGCTCACCCTGCCCTGGGAGCCGGCCGACCTCGCGGACGCGGTCCGCCGCGTCTACGAGCACCTGCCCCGCAGCCAGAAGCGTCTCCCCCTGCTCTGAGCCCTCGTCGCCGGTGGTCCCGACGTGCTGGACCCGGCGTGCCGCCGACACCGCCCTGAGCCGGGCGCCTAGCGTGTCCGGGTGGCTGATCGATACGGCACCGACGTCCTCGCGGGCGACTGGAACGTCCCGAAGCGTGGCCGCGCCACCGAGGCGCCGGCGAACCTCGGTGAGGTGGTCGAGGAGGTGACCACGGACTTCTGCGGCGAGATCGTCCAGGTCGACCGCGACCTGCACGTGCTCACGCTGGAGGACCGTCGCGGCACGCGCCGCACCTTCCCCCTCGGCGCCGGCTTCCTGCTCGACGGCAAGCCGGTCGTCCTGACCCCGCCGGTGACCCGCCCGGGCCCGGAGAAGAAGACCCGCACCGCGTCCGGCTCGGTGGCCGTGCACGACGCCAAGGCCCGCGTCGCCCGCGCCAGCCGCATCCTCGTCGAGGGACGTCACGACGCCGAGCTGGTGGAGAAGGTCTGGGGCGACGACCTGCGCATCGAGGGTGTCGTCGTGGAGTACCTCGGCGGCGTGGACGACCTCGTGGAGCACCTGCGCGACGTGCGACCCGGGCCGCAGAAGAAGGTCGGCGTCCTCGTGGACCACCTGGTCCGCGGCTCCAAGGAGGCCAAGATCGCCGACGCCGTCGCCCGTTCCCCCATGGGTCCGCACGTGCTCGTGGTCGGCCACCCCTTCATCGACATCTGGCAGGCGGTGAAGCCCGCCCGGCTCGGCATCGGCTCGTGGCCCGACGTCCCGCGCCGCGAGGACTGGAAGAAGGGCACCTGCCAGCGCCTCGGCTGGCCGCACCGCGACCAGGCCGACATCGCCCGGGCGTGGAAGCACATCCTGGGCGGCGTGCGGGACTACCGCGACCTCGACCCCGCCCTGCTCGGCCGCGTCGAGGAGCTCATCGACTTCGTCACGGCCCCCTGAGAAGACCCCCTGGCGAGACCTCCGGCGAGACCCTGGACGAGACCCTGGACGAGACCCTGGGCGGCACCCCGGGTACGCGGCCGGAAGTCCTCCCCGGATCAGGGCCTTCCCCGAGGCCGTGGGGCACCCGGGGCCACTAGTGTCGTCGCCATCACCCGGGCGACCGGACCACGCACCTGGAGGAACGACCATGACGCAGGACCCGTACCCGGAGCAGCCCTACCAGGGCCAGGACCCGGCCGAGCAGCACCAGGCCCCGCCGCCCCCGCCCCCGGGCGGGCAGCCGCCGTACGGCTACGGCGCGCCCGGTGGCCCGGTGCCGATGTCGCCGGCCGAGGAGAACACCTGGTCGTGCGCCGCGCACTGGACGGCGCTGCTCGGCTCGGTCATCGGCGGGCTGGCCTTCCTCGGCCCGCTGCTGGTCATGCTGATCAAGGGCAACGCCTCGCCGCGGGTCCGCGCCCACGCCGTGGAGTCGCTCAACTTCCAGCTCTCGATCCTGATCTACGCGGTCATCTCGTTCGTGCTGGTCTTCGTGCTGGTCGGGATCGTGCTGCTGCCGATCGTCGGCATCGCCTGGCTCGTGCTCACCATCATCGGCACCGTGAAGTCCGCGAACGGCGAGTACTACCGCTACCCGCTGACCATCCGCATGGTCAGCTGACCCGACAGTCCCCGGCCGGTGCCCGGACCCGGAGGTCCGGTTCGATCAGGGCAGCAGGTCCCGCACGACGGCGTCCGCCACCAGGCGGGCGCCGTCGGTGATCCGGACGCGGTCGGCGCCGGGGTCGACCTCGAGCAGGCCGCGGGCCACCAGGCCGGGCACGGCCGCTCGCCCGCCGTCGTCCAGGACCGGCAGCGGCATCCCCTCGCGCAGCCGCAGCTCCAGCAGGACCCGCTCGACGCGACGGTCCTCCGCCGAGAGCACCTCCCGGGCCAGCGCCGGGCTGAGACCCGAGCCCAGCCGCTGCGCGTAGGCGACGGGGTGCTTGACGTTCCACCAGCGGGTGCCGCCCACGTGGCTGTGCGCGCCGGGGCCGACGCCCCACCAGTCGGCGCCCGTCCAGTACAGGACGTTGTGGCGGCAGCGTGTCTCCTCCGAGGTGGACCAGTTGCTGACCTCGTACCAGGAGAGCCCCGCCTCGACGAGGCGGGAGTCGGCGGCGGCGTACTTGTCGGCCAGGTCGTCCTCGTCGGGCATGGGCAGCTCGCCACGACGGACGCGGCGGGCCAGAGCGGTGCCGTCCTCGACGATGAGCGAGTAGGCCGAGACGTGGTCGGGCTCGCACGCCAGGGCGGCCTCCACCGAGGTCTCCCAGTCGGCCAGCGACTCACCGGGAGTGCCGTAGATGAGGTCGAGGCTGACCTGCTCGATGCCACCCTCCCGGGCCCAGCGGACGACGTCGGGGACGCGGCGGGGGTCGTGGGTGCGGTCGAGCACCGTCAGGACGTGGGAGACCTGGCTCTGCATGCCGAAGCTGACCCGGTTCACCCCGACCTCGGCCAGGCGGGCCAGCGCGGCCGCGTCGACGGAGTCGGGGTTGGACTCGGTGGTGACCTCCACGTCGGGCGCGAGCCCGAACTCCTGGCGGGCCGCGTCGATGACCGAGCCGAGGTCGTCGGGGCTCAGCAGCGTGGGCGTGCCGCCGCCGAAGAAGATGGTGTCGACGGGGAGGTCGACGTCGCCGAGCACCTGCCGCGCGCGGCGCACCTCGGCCACCGCGGCCTGGGCGTAGGTGTCGCGGGAGGCACCGGGGGTGCCGCGGCCGTCGGGGCCGACGCCCAGCTCGGCGGAGGTGTAGGTGTTGAAGTCGCAGTAGCCGCAGCGCACGGTGCAGAACGGCACGTGGACGTAGAGGCCGAAGGGTCGACTGCCGAGACCGTCGAGGGCGGAGGCCGGCAGCGCGCCGTCGTCCGGCGCCTGCTCACCGTCGGG
>NZ_JAMOIL010000030.1 GCF_023656415.1 Nocardioides bruguierae | reverse complement strand
GTCCGGCCGGCCCCCGGCCGACCGGCGGCTCCCGCCCGTCCTCGGACGGCGGCTCCGCCCCGCGCCCCGGCGGCCCCCGCCCGGGCCCCCGCCCCGCTCCGCAGGCCCCCGCGGCCCGTGGTGGCTCCGGCAGCAAGCCCTCGGCCCCCCGCTCCGGCGGTGGCCGTGGTGGCGGCGCCCCGCGCCCCGGCAACAACCCGTTCGCCTCCAGCCAGGGCATGGGCCAGCGGCCCGCTCCCCGCCCGGCTGCTCCCGGCGGCAACGACCAGCAGCGTCCCCCGCGGCCGCCGGCCGGTCGTGACGGCTCCGCTCCCCGTCAGGGTGGCGGCGCTCCGGGCGTCCCCCGCCCGAACCCGGCGATGATGCCGAAGTCCCCGGCTGCCTTCGGCTCCGGTCCCGGCGCCCGCCCGGCCCCCGGCCGCGGTGGCGCTCCGGGCCGCGGTGGCGCCGGTGGCCGTGGTGGCGCCCCGGGTCGTCCGGGCGCCGGCGGCGGTGCTCCGGGTCGTCCCGGTGGCGGCGGCTTCGGCGGTCGTCCCGGTGGCGGTCGTCCCGGTGGTCGCGGCCAGACCCAGGGTGCCTTCGGTCGCCCCGGCGGTCCGTCGCGTCGTGGTCGCAAGTCGAAGCGGGCGCGTCGTCAGGAGTTCGAGGCCATGGAGGCCCCGACGATCGGCGGCGTGCGCGTCCGCAAGGGCAACGGGGAGACCGTGCGTCTCGCCCGTGGCGCCTCGCTGACCGACTTCGCGGAGAAGATCAACGTCGACGCCGCCCAGCTCGTGCAGATGCTCTTCAGCCTCGGCGAGATGGTCACCGCGACCGAGTCGGTCAACGACGAGACCCTCGAGCTGCTCGGTGAGGAGCTCAACTACGACGTCCAGGTCGTCTCCCCCGAGGACGAGGACCGTGAGCTGCTCGAGTCCTTCGACCTCGAGTTCGGCGAGGACGAGGGCGACGAGGACGACCTGGCCATCCGGCCCCCGGTGGTCACCGTCATGGGTCACGTCGACCACGGAAAGACCAAGCTCCTCGACGCGCTGCGCTCCGCGAACGTGGTCGACAAGGAGGCCGGTGGCATCACCCAGCACATCGGTGCCTACCAGGTCACGACCGAGGTCGACGGCAACGAGCGTCGCATCACCTTCATCGACACCCCGGGTCACGAGGCGTTCACCGCCATGCGTGCCCGTGGTGCGCAGGCCACCGACATCGCGATCCTCGTGGTCGCGGCGGACGACGGCGTGATGCCGCAGACCGTCGAGGCGCTCAACCACGCCAAGGCCGCGAACGTGCCGATCGTCGTGGCGGTCAACAAGGTCGACAAGCCCGAGGCGGACCCGACCAAGGTCCGCGGCCAGCTCACCGAGTACGGCCTGGTGCCCGAGGAGTACGGCGGCGACGTGATGTTCGTCGACGTCTCCGCGAAGTCCCAGCTCAACCTCGAGGGCCTGCTCGAGGCCGTCGTCCTCACGGCCGACGCCTCGCTCGACCTGCGTGCCAACCCGACCCAGGACGCCCAGGGTCTCGTGGTCGAGGCCCACCTCGACCGCGGTCGTGGCCCGACGGCCACCGTCCTGGTCCAGCGCGGCACCCTGCGGGTCGGCGACTCGATCGTCGCCGGTCCGGCCCACGGTCGCGTCCGCGCCATGCTCGACGAGTACGGCGAGAACATCGAGGAAGCGGACCCGTCCCGCCCCGCGATGGTGCTCGGCCTCAACGCCGTCCCCGGCGCCGGCCAGAACTTCATCGTGGTCGAGGACGACCGCATGGCTCGCCAGATCGCCGAGAAGCGCGAGGCCCGCGAGCGTGCTGCGATGCAGGCCAAGCGCCGCGTCCGCCGCACCCTCGAGGACTTCATGGCCTCCATGGAGAAGGGCGCGTCGCAGGACCTGAACCTGATCCTGAAGGGCGACGTGTCCGGCTCGGTCGAGGCCCTCGAGGACGCCCTGGCGAAGATCGACGTCGGCGACGAGGTCGGCATCCGGGTCATCGACCGCGGTGTCGGTGCGATCACCGAGACCAACGTCGACCTGGCCTCCGCCTCCGACGCCATCATCATCGGCTTCAACGTCCGCCCGCAGGGCAAGGTGACGGAGATGGCCGACAAGGAGGGCGTCGAGATCCGCTACTACTCGGTCATCTACCAGGCGATCGAGGAGATCGAGGCGGCGCTCAAGGGCATGCTCAAGCCGGAGTACGAGGAGGTCGCGCTCGGCCAGGCCGAGATCCGCGCGATCTTCCGGTCCTCCAAGATCGGCAACATCGCCGGCTGCATGGTCACCAGCGGTGTCATCCGACGCAACGCCAAGGTGCGCCTCATCCGCGACGGTGCCGTCGTGGTCGAGTCGGCCGACCTGGCGTCGCTGCGCCGAGAGAAGGACGACGCGTCCGAGGTCCGCGAGGGCTTCGAGTGCGGTCTGGTCCTGAAGAACTTCGGCGACATCAAGGAGGGCGACATCGTCGAGGCCTTCGAGATGCGGGAGATCCCCCGCGCCTGAGCACCACCCAGCAGTACCGCGTCCGGCGGCCCGGCCCCCTTCGGGTCGGGCCGCCGGCGCGTCCGCCCCGCTCACGTCGGCGGGGCGGCGGACACCTCGAGAGGAACCACCATGAGCAGCCCCCGCGTGCGCCGCATCGCCGACCGCATCCAGGTCATCGTCGCCGAGATGCTCGAGCGTCGGATCAAGGACCCGCGGCTCGGCTTCGTCACCGTGACCGACGTCCGGGTCTCCGGTGACACCCAGCAGGCCACCGTCTTCTACACCGTCCTCGGCAGCGTCGAGGACCAGCAGGCCCAGATGACCGCCAGCGCGCAGGCGCTGGAGTCCGCCAAGGGACTCATCCGCTCCGAGGTCGGCAAGCAGCTCGGCATGCGCCACGTCCCCAGCCTCACCTTCATCGCCGACGCGCTGCCGGAGACCGCCCGCCAGCTCGACGAGGTCCTGGCCCGCGCCAAGCAGCAGGACGAGGAGGTCGCCGCCCTGCGTGGCGACACCTACGCCGGCGAGTCCGACCCGTACAAGAAGCCCCGCGTCCGCGACGAGGACCTGGACGACGACTGGGACGCGCAGGACGACACCGACGACCGCGACGAGGACTGACGTGGCGGACGCCCCCCGTCCCACCCCCGTCCCCGGCCTCGTCGTCGTCGACAAGCCGGCCGGGATCACCTCCCACGCCGTCGTGGCGCGCGTGCGCCGCCTCGTGGGCACCCGCAAGGTCGGCCACGCCGGCACGCTCGACCCCATGGCCACGGGCGTGCTGGTGCTCGGTGTGGACCGTGCGACGCGCCTGCTCGGGCACCTGATGCTGACCGAGAAGGGCTACGACGCCACGGTCCGCCTCGGCGTCGCGACCACCACCGACGACGCCGAGGGCGAGGTCGTCGAGGCCGCCGGGCTCGGCGACGTCACCGAGGACGACGCCCGGGCCGCGCTCGCCGCGCAGACCGGCGACCTCCTGCAGGTGCCGACGGCCGTCTCGGCCATCAAGGTCGACGGCAAGCGCGCCTACCAGCGCGTGCGGGACGGCGAGGAGGTCGAGCTGAAGGCGCGCCCCGTCACCGTGCACGAGCTCACCACGGGCGAGGCGCGGACGGCCACCACCGAGGACGGCGTCCGGGTCCTCGACGTGGACGTGTCGCTGCGCTGCAGCTCCGGCACCTACGTCCGGGCCATCGCCCGCGACGCCGGCCGCGCACTGGGCACGGGCGGCCACCTCACCGCCCTGCGACGCACCGCCATCGGCCCGTACGCGCTGGCGCAGGCTCGCAGCCTCGAGGAGCTGGCGGACCTCGCCGAGGAGGGCGGGCCGGGCGCCGTCGTCCTGCCCATCGCGGAGGCGGCCCGCGCGGCGTTCGCCGCCGTCGACCTGGGCGAGGACGACGCCTCCGCCGTGCGGGTCGGACGACGGCTCACGATCGAGCTGGCCGGCCTGACCGCCCTCTTCGCGCCGGACGGCACCTTCCTGGCGCTCTACGAGCCTGACGCCGAGCAGCCGGGCACCGCCCGCCCCACCGCGGTCTTCGTCTGAGGCTCACGCGGGCTCCTGGATGGCCCGCCGAGGCCCGCGTCCGGCGGGCCCTGTCGCCGGTCGGCGTGCGGGACTAGTCCGATCGGGTCATGCCCGCGGATCGGTCGGTGCGAATGCCGCAGCGGGGGCGCCACGGGCCCTCCACCTCGCCTAACCTGCGACGGGGGAGAGAGGGAGTGACCCATGGCCGCGAGCGCCGTGCCGCACCCGGTCCTCGACGACCTGGGGTCGGCGCAGGACCTCCGGGTGCGTGCCGTGCTCGACGTGCTGGCCGGGCACCCCCGGGTCGCGGTCGCCGCGGCGCACGCCGTCGAGCCTGCGCTGCTCGACCGGTGGGTCACCGCGTTCGTGGAGGCCGGGGCGGCCCAGGTGACGAACCGCCCCCAGGGGGAGACCGCCCAGCAACGGGACCGCTTCCTCACGGTCTTCACCCACGGCCTGCGCTCCCCGCTGGCCGTCGCCCAGGCCTGGGTCGGCCTGCTCGGCGACCTCTCCGTCGATCCCGGCACCCGCGTCCGGGCCCTCGAGCGGCTCCAGCAGTCGCTGGACTCCCTCGCCGACCGCGTCTCCGAGGTCGAGCTGCTCACCGCGGCCATGCTGGGCCGGCTCGACCTCGACGCCCGCGAGGTCTCCGTCGGCCGGCTCGCCTCGGCCGTCACCCGGCCCGAGGACGTCGGCGGGGACGGGCCCTGGCTCCGGGTGTTCGTCGACCCGGTCCTCTTCATGCGCGTGCTGCGGGACCTGTGGTCCGCGGCCGCGACCACCCAGCCGCTGCCCCGACGCGTCTCGCTCGAGTCGCGGACCGTGGGCAGCTGGGTCGAGCTCCGCGTCGTGCGGAGCGGCGACCCCGTCGAACCCGAGACGGCTCGCTCCCTGTTCGAGCCGTTCAACACCGGGCACGGCGAGGCGGGCCTGACCGTCGGCCTCTACCTCGCCCGCGCGCTGACCGTCGTGCACGGCGGCACCCTCGGCCTCGAGCAGGACGAGGAACGTGCCGCCTTCTGGGTCCGCGTGCCCGCTCCCGGGAGCCTCCCGGAGCGCACGGTCGAGGAGCCGTCACCCACGGCTGCGACCCCACACCACACATCACCCCCCCACCCGGCCCACCAGGGCCACCACCACGAGGAGTCACCATGAAGTTCGAGCTCGCCTGCGGCGACGTCATGCCCGGCTGCCCGGCCACCTTCACCGACGAGACGCAGGACGGTCTCCTCGGCCAGGTCGCCGACCACGCCGCCCACGCACACGGCATCACCGCCATCACCCCCGAGGTGGCCGAGGCAGTCGGGGCCCAGATCCGGCGCGCGGGCTGAGACCCATCTCGCACCGGCGCGGCGTGCGCCCGGGCCACCCGGGAGGGCCCTCGGGCGCCCGCTAGGGTGGCGCCCGTGACGCTGTGGCGATCCCTGGACGAGCTGCCTGCTGACCTCGGCCGTACCGCCGTGGTCATCGGCAACTTCGACGGCGTGCACCTGGGGCACCGCCGAGTGCTGACGCGCGCGCGGGCGGTCGCCGACGAGCGCGGGCTCCGCCTGGTGGCGGTGACGTTCGACCCCCACCCGATGGCGGTGCTGCGGCCCGAGCACGCCCCCACCACGCTCACCGGCCTGGAGCAGCGGGCCGACCTCCTGCACGCGGCCGGCGCCGACGAGGTGGTCGCGCTGCCCTTCACCCGGGAGATGTCGGGCTGGACCCCGGAGGAGTTCGCCCGCCGCGTCCTCGTGGACGCGCTGCACGCCGCCGCCGTCGTCGTGGGTGCCAACTTCCGCTTCGGCCACCGGGCCGCGGGGGACGTGACGCTGCTGGCGCAGGTCGGCGCCGCGCACGACTTCACCGCCGAGGGCATCCCGCTGGACGGCGGCCCGCAGGTGTGGTCCTCGACCTACGTCCGCACCTGCCTGGTCACCGGGGACGTGGCCGGCGCCGGCGAGGCCCTGGGGCGGCCGCACGGCATCCTGGGCACCGTCGTCCGCGGCGACCAGCGGGGGCGCGAGCTGGGCTTCCCCACCGCCAACGTGCCCATCCCCGGCACCATCGCGGTGCCCGCCGACGGCGTCTACGCGGGCTGGCTGCGCCGCCTCGACGGGGCCGGCACCTGGCCGGCCGCGATCTCCGTCGGCACCAACCCGACCTTCGAGGGCGTGCGCGACCGCCGCGTCGAGTCCTACGTGCTCGACCAGACCGACCTGGACCTCTACGGCGCCCAGGTCGAGGTCACCTTCGTCGACCGCATCCGCGGCATGGTGGCCTTCGAGTCGGTGGAGACGCTGATCGAGCAGATGGACCACGACGTGGTTCGGACCCGGGAGATCCTGGGTATCGACCCGGCGTGACCCCGCCCGACGAGCACGACGCCGCCGAGGGCCCGCCGCCCGTCGGCGGCAAGGACGAGCCCTCTCCCACCGAGCCCTCTCCCACCGAGCCCGCCCCCACCGAGCCCCTGGCGACCGCGGGCACGGCCCGCCCGCGACTGCGCCGTCGCCGCCGCGAGGAGGACGCGCCGCAGAGCGTGGAGGAGACGCTGGCCGCCGCCGACAAGTGGTTCGACGGGCACGGCCTGCCCTACTTCGTGCCCGAGCGGCGAGCCCAGGTGCGCGAGGGCCTCTCGCCGCGCCGCACGCTGCCCCGCCTCGGGGTGGCCGTGGGCGTCTCCGCCGCCCTGGGGGTGCTGCTGGCGGTGCTCACCGACCAGGTCAGCGCCGCCCCGGCCCTGGTCGTGGCCAGCGTGGTCGCCGGCGGGCTCTGGTACGCCCTGACCACCCTCCAGGCCGGTCCGGTGGTGCGCTGGGCTGGCACCCGGACGCTGGGCAACGTGCGGCACCTGCTGCCGCAGCTGACCCGGGCGCTCCCGCTGCTGCTGGTCTTCGTCACGTTCCTGTTCATCAACGCCGAGGTCTGGCAGCTGTCCGCGTCGCTGGCCGGGGGAGCGCTGTGGCTGACCCTCGTCCTGTTCGTGGCCCTGGCCATCGGCTTCCTGGTGGTGCGGCTCCCCGAGGAGGTCGACCGTCTCGACGACGCCGTCGACGAGGACTTCCTCAGGCGCGCCTGCGAGGGCACCCCGCTCGCGGGTGCCTGCCGCGACCTGCTCGCGCGGCGCCGGGAGGGGAGCGAGGGGACGGCCGCCGACCCGGTCGCCCGGGCCCAGGTCTCGGGCTACGAGCGCACCAACCTCGTGCTGTTCCTCGTCATCCTCCAGGCCGGGCAGCTGCTGCTGCTCTCCGCGCTGGTCACCGTGTTCTTCCTGCTGTTCGGTGTCATCACCATGGACCCGACCGTGCAGGAGACCTGGACGGCCTCCGACGTGACTGCGCTGCCGCTGCTGAGCAACCTGAGCGTGGCGCTGGTGAAGGTCTCCCTCTTCCTGGGCTCCTTCTCCTTCCTCTACCTGGCTGTCTCCACCGTCACCGACGAGAGCTACCGCAGCCAGCTGCTCGGCCTCGTGGTGCGCGAGCTTGAGCGCGCCGTGGGCCTGCGGGCGGTCTACCTGGCGCTGCGCGGACGCGGTGACGAGCCGCCCCCGACCACCGACTGAGCGCCCCACGCACCCAGACGCCGACGGCCCCCGGAGCAGCTGCTCCGGGGGCCGTCGGCGGTGCGGGGACGCTCAGGCGTCGAGGTCCTTGGCGACGAGCGCCGCGATGGTCTCGACGTCGGCGTCGTTCTCGCCGGAGACCTCGACCTGGTCGCCGCAGGCGGCACCGAGGGTCATGATCAGCAGCGCGGAGCTGGCGTCGACGGGCTCGTCGCCGGGGACGGCGAGGAAGACCTCGGAGTCGAGCTCGCCGGCCGCCTCGGCGATGAGACCGGCGGGGCGGGCGTGCAGGCCGACGGAGGACCCGACGGTGACGGTGGTGGAAGCCATGTGTTTCTCCTAGCGGTGGGTCGGGGAGCGGGTGCTCAGGCGGCGGCGGTGTCGCGGCCGAGCGACTTGAGGAAGACGACCATGGCGGCGGACACGAGCGTGCCCACGGCCAGGGCGATGAGGAAGCCGAGGATGTTGCTGACGGCGAAGAGCACGAAGATGCCGCCGTGCGGGGCCCGGACGCCGACCGAGAGCGCCTCGGCGAGACCGCCGGCCACGGCGGAGCCGAGCATGATGGACGGGATGACCCGCAGCGGGTCGGCCGCGGCGAACGGGATGGCCCCCTCGGTGATGAACGAGGCTCCCAGGAGCCACGCGGCCTTGCCGTTCTCGCGCTCCGCGGCGTTGAACAACCTGGGACGGAGAACGGTCGCCAGGGCCAGACCCAGCGGGGGGACCATGCCCGCGATCATCACGGCGGCCATGAGCTTCAGCTCGGGCGCGCCGTTTGCGAGGGTGGCGGCGCCACCGATGCCGGCGACGGCCACGGAGTAGGCGACCTTGTTCAGCGGGCCGCCCATGTCGAACGCCATCATCAGGCCGACCACGACGCCGAGCAGCACGGCGCTGCCCGTGCCCATCGAGTTCAGGCCGTCGGTGAGACGGTCCATCACCCAGCCGAGCGGCCGGTTGACGACAGCGATCATCAAGAAGCCGACCACGAGGCTGGTCACCAGCGGGATCACCAGGACCGGCATCAGACCGCGCAGCCAGGCGGGCGTCCGGCGCGTCGCCAGGTAGTGGGCCAGCAGACCGGCGAGCACACCGCCGACGATGGCACCGAGGTAGCCCGACGCCGGGGCACCCAATCCGTCGGCGTTGGCGACACCGAAGACGTTGGCGGCCAGACCACCGGCGACGAAGCCGGGGGCGATGCCGGGGCGGTCGGCGATCGCGTAGGCGATGTAGCCGGCCAGCGCCGGGATGAAGAAGACGAACGCCGTCTTGCCGAGAACGAAGAAGAGCGCGCCGAGGTAGGCCATGAGGCCGGAGTCCAGGAGCACGTGCTCCAGTCCCAGGGCCGACGGATCCGGCAGCTGGAACAGCGTGTTGTCGACCATGATCGTGCCGTAGGCGTTCGTGATGTCGTAGCCGCCGAGCAGGAAGCCCAGCGCGATCAGCAGACCACCGGCCGCGACGAACGGGATCATGTAGGAGACACCGGTCATCAGGACTCGGCGGACCCGCTGGCCCCAGGTCTCCTCGAGGGCGCCACCGGTGCTCGCGCTCTCCCCGGACGCTGCCTCGACCGTGGGGGCGTTCGGGTCGCCGGCGTTGCGCAGCGCCTCGGCGATCATCGCGTCCGCGTCGTCGATGGCGCGCTTGACGCCGGAGGAGACGACGGGCTTGCCGGCGAAGCGGGCGCGGTCGCGCACTCCGACGTCCACGGCGAAGATGACGGCGGAGGCCTGCTCGATCACCTGCGGGTCCAGCGGCGTGGAGCCGGCCGAGCCCTGGGTCTCGACCTGGAGCTCGACGCCGGCCTTGCGGGCGGCTGCCTCCAGGGCCTCGGCGGCCATGTAGGTGTGCGCGATGCCGGTCGGGCAGGCGGTGACGGCCACCAGGGAGCCGGCAGCGGCGGGCGCCTCGGGGGCGGCCGACGAGGAAGCCGCGGGGGCAGCCGAGGAGGCAGCCGGGGCAGCGGCAGCCGCGGGAGCAGGGGAGACCACGTCCATGATCGCGGCCGCGGCGGCCTCCGGGGTCGCCGCCTCGCGCAGCGCGGTGGTGAAGTCGGGCTTCACCAGGGCACGCGCGAGCTTGGTCAGCAGCTGGAGGTGCGTGGCCTCGCCGCCGTCGGGCGCGGCGATGAGGAAGACGAGGTCGGCCGCCCCGTCCTTGGCGCCGAAGTCGACCGTCGGCTGGAGACGGGCGAAGGCGAGCGTCGGCTCGCTCACGCCGGCCGTGCGGCAGTGCGGGATCGCGATCCCGCCGTTGAGTCCTGTCGGCGAGGTCGTCTCACGGGCCAGCGCATCCTCTGCCAGCCGGTCCACGTCGACCGCGCGTCCGGCCTCACCGACGACGCGGGCCAGGGCCCGGATGACGTCGGTCTTCTCTCCACCCAGGTCGGCGTCGAGCCGCACCAGGGTCGGGGTGATCAGGTCAGACATGGTTGCTCTCCTGGGTGGTGAACAGCTCCCGCACGGGGACGAGGTCCGGGTGGACCTGCTCCGGCCGCGGGATGGTGGTGCCGGGGAGTCCGGCGGCCGCGCTGCCGTAGGCGACGGCGAGCGCGAGTCGGTGGGCCGGGTCGAGACCGCGCAGGTCGCCCAGCAGGTAGCCGAAGAGGCTGGAGTCGCCGGCACCGACGGTCGAGACGACCGTGGTGGGCGGGGGAGCGGCGTGCCAGGAGCCCTCGGGCGTCACGAGCACGGCACCGTGCCCGCCCAGCGTGGCCAGCACGGTCCGCACGCCGCCGTCCAGCAGCGTGCGCGCGGCCGCCGCGGCGGCCTCGGGGTCGGCCTCCAGGGTGGCGGCGTCGCCACCGGTGAACTGGGCCAGCTCCTCGCCGTTCGGCTTCATCAGGTCGGGGGCGCCTGGGCCCGGGAGCCCGGCCACGAGGGCCACCAGCGGCTCGTCGGAGGTGTCGACGGCGACGCGGCACCCGCGCTCGCGCAGGCGGGCCACGACGTCGCGGTACCAGGACGCCGGGGTCGCCGGCGGCAGCGAGCCCGCGAGCACCACCCAGCCGCCCGGGCCCGACGCGCCCTCCAGGGCGGTCACGAGCGCGTCCAGCAGGGCGGGCGTGGCCGGCGCGCCGGCGCTGTTGAGCTTGGTGGTGGTGCCGTCGGGCTCGGTGACCGCGATGTTGGTGCGCGGGGCGGGGCCCGGCACGGGGCGGGCGTCGATGCCGGCGGCCAGCAGCTCGGTCACGAACGGGTCCTCGGCCGGCGCCGGGAAGACGGCGACGGTGGGCACCCCGGCGCTGACGCACGCCCGGGAGATGTTCACGCCCTTGCCGCCGGCCTGGGAGGCCGAGCCGGTCAGCCGCAGCACGGCACCCCGCTCCAGCGGGCCCGCCAGGCTCACCGTGCGGTCCGTGCTCGGGTTCGGGGTCAGGGTGACGATCATGCGCGCACCACCTCCAGGTCGGTCGCGGTGAAGGCGTCGAGCAGGCCGGGGTCGGCCGTCGCGTCGGTCACGAGCGTGTCCACGTCCTCCAGCGAGGCGAAGCGGACGGTGGCCTCCACGCCCAGCTTCGAGGCGTCCGCGAGGACGACGACGCGGCGCGCGGCCGCCACGAGGGCCCGCTTGGCCGCGGCCTCCTCCGGGTCGGGCGTGGAGAGTCCGTGGGTCAGGGAGATGCCGTTGGTGCCCACGAGCGCGACGTCGACCCGCAGCTGCTCGAGGGCGCTGACGGTGTCGGGCCCCACGGCGGCCTGCGTGGTGCCGCGCACGCGGCCGGGCAGCAGGTGCAGCTCGACGGCCGGGTGGCCGGCCAGGCGTGAGGCCACGGAGACGGAGTGGGTGAAGACCGAGACCCGCAGGTCCCGCGGGATGTGCGCGGCGATCCGGGCGGTGGTCGAGCCGGCGTCGACGAGGAGCGTGCCACCGCTGGGCGGCAGCAGGTCCACGGTCGCCGCGGCGATCCGGTCCTTCTCGTCCGTGCGGGCCAGGTCGCGCTCGGAGAGCGCGGCCTCCATCACCGCCAGCGAGGACGCGGGCACGGCACCCCCGTGGACGCGGCGCAGCAGCCCCATCCGCTCCAGGGTGGAGAGGTCGCGTCGCACGGTCTCCGTCGTCACGTCGTAGGCCTCCGCGAGCGCGGCGACCGACAGGCGGCCGCGCTCGGCGACCAGCCGGGCCATGGCCTGCTGACGTTCCTCGGCGTACACGGTGGCGGTCCTCCTCGTCCCTCGTCCCGGGCCCCTCGCCGGGGCCGCGTCGGCGCCGACCTGTGTCGCCGGTCACCTTCTGTGTTTGTGTTGTTTTATGCCCGATCTTGTTTGACTGTCAAGTGGCACGAGGTCTAACTTGTGAGCATGCTCACCGTCACCGGCACCCCGGTCGTGCCCGGACTGGCCCACGGCCCGGTCCTGTGCGTCCGTACCGAGATCAGCCCCGCCGCCGTCGCCGCCTTCGAGGCGCGGCCCGCCCTCGACGAGGAGGCGGCGCTCGCGGCCTACGACGAGGCCGTCGGCCAGGTGGCCGCGGGCTTCGAGCGCCGCGCGGCCGAGGGCTCCGGCGCGGCAGCCGAGGTGCTCACCGCGAGCGCCGGCCTGGCGCGGGACAAGGGCCTGCGCAGCGCGGTGCGCAAGCACCTGCGCGCGGGGACGCCGCTGCTGGCGGCGCTGCACGCGGCCGTCGAGCAGTTCGCCGGCGTCTTCGAGCAGATGGGCGGCCTCATGGCCGAGCGCGTCACGGACCTGCGCGACATCGAGCGTCGGGCCACGGCCCGCCTGGTGGGGGAGTCCGAGCCCGGCGTCCCCGTGCCCGAGGTGCCCTCCGTCCTGGTCGCCGAGGACCTGGCACCGGCCGACACCGCCGGGCTCGACCCGCGCCTCGTGGTCGCGCTGGTCACCGAGCGTGGCGGGCCCACCAGCCACACCGCGATCATCGCCCGGCAGCTGGGCCTGCCGTGCGTCGTCGGCGCCACCCGCGCGGGCGACCTCGAGGAGGGCGTGCGCGTGCTCGTGGACGGCGCCACCGGCGTCGTCGAGGTCGAGCCGGACGCGGACGAGGCGGCGGCCCGCGTGGCCCGCGACGCCGCGCTGCGCGCCGAGGTCGAGGGCTGGCGCGGCCCCGGCGCCACGGCCGACGGGCTGCCGGTCAAGCTGCTCGCCAACGTCGCGGACGGCGACTCCGCCGCGCGCGCGGCGCAGGCCCCGGTGCAGGGGGTCGGCCTCTTCCGCACCGAGCTGAGCTTCCTCAACCGCAGCGAGGAGCCGTCGGTGGAGGAGCAGACCGAGATCTACGCCTCGGTGCTGCGGCCCTTCGCCGACGCCGGCCACGTCGTCGTCCGCACCCTGGACGCCGGGTCGGACAAGCCGATCGCCTTCGCCACGCACGCCGGGGAGGAGAACCCCGCCCTCGGCGTGCGCGGCCTGCGCCTGGCGTTCGACAACCCCGGCCTGCTCGAGCGCCAGCTGGACGGGATCGCCGCGGCCGCGAGCGAGACCGGCGTCGAGACCTGGGTGATGGCGCCGATGGTCGCCACCGTGGCCGAGGCTCGCGACTTCGCCGAGCAGGTCCGCGCCCGCGGGCTCAAGCCCGGCGTGATGGTCGAGGTCCCCTCGGCCGCGCTGCTGGCCCACCGCATGCTCGAGGTCGTCGACTTCCTCTCGATCGGCACCAACGACCTGACCCAGTACACGATGGCCGCCGACCGGATGGCCACCGACCTGGCGCACCTCACCGACCCGTGGCAGCCGGCCGTCCTCCAGCTCATCGCGATCACCGCCCACGCGGGCACCCAGGCCGGCAAGCCGGTCGGCGTCTGCGGCGAGGCCGCGGCGGACCCGCTGCTCGCCTGCGCCCTCGTGGGGATGGGCGTGACCTCGCTGTCGATGGCCGCCGCCGCCGTCCGCGCCGTGGGCTCCCAGGTGGGGCGCGTGACCCAGCGGCAGTGCGAGGAGGCTGCCGAGGCGGCCCTGTCCGCCGACGACCCGGCGGGCGCCCGGGAGGCCGTGCGCGGCGTGCTGCTTGGCTGACGCGCCGACCTGAGGAGACCTCTTACCCGAAGGGGTGGGTGGAGGGCCTCCCGCGCGGGGAACCGTCCCGGCAGGCAGGCACCGTCGGTGCCGCCCCGGCGCGTGAGAGGCACGCGCCCCTCACGGAAGGACTGTTCACCATGGGTTACGGACTCGGAGCTCTCCTCGTCGCCGTCGGGCTGATCCTGGCGCTGGCCGTGCAGGACTCGATCAGCGGTGTCGACACCACGATGATCGGCTGGATCCTGACCGTGGTCGGCCTGGTCGTCCTCGGCCTCACCGCGTTCACGCTGAACAAGAGCCGCGGCACCGCCACCACCGCGACCACCACGCACGCCGACGGCACCCAGACCACCACCGAGCGCGCCACCACCACCGACGTCTGAGGCGCACCCCGCCGACGACCGCTCGGGCCCGGACCGGACCGGGCCCGAGGACCGGACCGCCCTCCCCGACCCGCGGACGGGTGGTCCGTCACGTGCGGGGGAACATGTGGGGGAGCGTCCGGGGGAGCCCGGCACGATTTCGGGCTCACCCCGCACGGCGATAGTCTTCTCCGGTTGCCGTCTAACGGCCGCGGACCAGTAGTGCCCGGGTGAACAGGCCCCGGCGCGCCGCGCAACGATCGCCCCCAGGGCGGAAGGAGACTCGCATGTCGGTCGGTACCGATGTTGAGACCAAGAAGAAGATCATCGCCGAGTACGCCACCACCGAGGGCGACACCGGCTCCCCCGAGGTCCAGGTCGCGCTGCTCACGCACCGCATCTCCCACCTCACCGAGCACCTCAAGCAGCACAAGCACGACCACCACAGCCGTCGTGGCCTGCTGCTCCTCGTCGGCCAGCGTCGCCGTCTGCTCAACTACCTGAACAAGACGGACATCAACCGCTACCGCTCGCTCATCGAGCGCCTCGGCCTGCGTCGTTGATCCTCCGCCTCTGAGGCGGACCAGGAGCGGTCGCCCGGACCTCCGGGCGGCCGCTCCGCCGCATTCGAAGGCCCAGGGACTAGGCTGGCCCACGGCGCCGCACCCGCCGGGTGCCGCCCGCGCACTCGCTGCGCACAACAGAACACGCACCACCCACCAGGAGCGACCCGCACGCCTGTGCCCGGTCCTCGGTAGTGGCCTTCAGCAGCGCCGGCGCGAGCCGCCGCGGCTGCGGGCCTCGATCGAAGACCGGCGAGTAGAAGCGGGACGCAGCGGTTTGCTCCGCGACACCGACAAGGACCACTCTTGACCGAGTCCACCACGGCTGAGCCCGTGATCTCCGCCGTCGAGACCGTCATCGACAACGGCTCGTTCGGCACCCGTACCGTCAAGTTCGAGACCGGCCTGCTGGCCCGTCAGGCCGCCGGCTCCGTCACGGCCTACCTCGACGACGAGACGATGCTGCTCTCGGCGACCACCGCCTCCAAGCAGCCGAAGGACCACTTCGACTTCTTCCCCCTCACCATCGACGTCGAGGAGCGGATGTACGCCGCGGGTCGCATCCCCGGCTCGTTCTTCCGTCGCGAGGGTCGTCCGTCCGAGGACGCCATCCTCACCTGCCGCCTGATCGACCGGCCGCTGCGCCCGACCTTCAAGAAGGGTCTGCGCAACGAGGTCCAGGTCGTCATCACGGTCATGGCCCTCGAGCCCGACACCCCCTACGACGTCCTCGCGATCAACGCGGCCTCGATGTCGACCCAGCTCTCCGGCCTGCCGTTCTCCGGCCCGGTCGGCGGCGTGCGCGTCGCCCTCATCGACGGCCAGTGGGTCGGCTTCCCGACGCACTCCCAGCTCGAGAACGCCGTCTTCGACATGGTCATCGCCGGCCGCGTCACCGAGACCGGCGACGTCGCCATCATGATGGTCGAGGCCGAGTCCACCGAGCAGACCTGGGACCTCGTCCAGGGCGGCGTCCAGGCGCCGACCGAGGAGATCGTCGCGGGCGGCATGGACGCCGCGAAGGTCTTCATCAAGCAGCTGTGCGAGGCCCAGATGGAGCTCGCCAAGCAGGCCGCGAAGCCCGTCGCCGACTTCCCCGTCTTCCTCGACTACGCCGACGACGTCTACGCCGCCGTCTCCGCCGCCGTCTCCGAGAAGACCGCTGCCGCCCTCACCATCGGGCCGAAGCAGGAGCGCGAGGAGAAGCTCGACGAGATCAAGGCCGAGGTCCTCGAGACCCTCGGTGGTCAGTTCGAGGGCCGCGAGAAGGAGCTCGGCGCCGCGTTCCGCTCCCTCAACAAGGAGCTGGTCCGCCAGCGCGTGCTGCGCGACAAGGTCCGCATCGACGGCCGCGGCCTGGCCGACATCCGCCCGCTGCACGCCGAGGTCGGCGTGATCCCGCGCGTGCACGGCTCGGCCCTGTTCGAGCGTGGCGAGACCCAGATCCTGGGCGTCACCACCCTCAACATGCTGACCATGGTGCAGAAGCTCGACACGCTCTCCCCGGAGACCGAGCGTCGCTACCTGCACAACTACAACTTCCCGCCGTACTCCACCGGCGAGACCGGCCGCGTCGGCTCCCCGAAGCGCCGCGAGATCGGCCACGGCGCCCTCGCGGGCCGCGCGCTGATGCCCGTCCTCCCCACCAAGGAGGAGTTCCCCTACGCCATCCGCCAGGTGTCGGAGGCCATGGGCTCCAACGGCTCCACCTCGATGGGCTCGGTCTGCGCCTCGACGATGTCGCTGCTCCAGGCCGGCGTGCCGCTGCGCGCCCCCGTCGCGGGCATCGCGATGGGCCTCATCTCCGGTGAGGTCGACGGCCAGACCCAGTACGTGGCGCTGACCGACATCCTCGGCGCCGAGGACGCGTTCGGCGACATGGACTTCAAGGTCGCCGGCACCTCCGAGTTCGTCACCGCCCTCCAGCTCGACACCAAGCTGGACGGCATTCCGGCCGAGGTCCTCGCCGCCGCGCTGACCCAGGCCAAGGACGCCCGCCTGGCGATCCTCGACGTGATGTCCGAGGCCATCACGGTCCCCGAGGAGATGTCGGTCCACGCGCCGCGCATCATCACCGTCAAGGTCCCGGTCGACAAGATCGGCGAGGTCATCGGCCCCAAGGGCAAGGTGATCAACCAGATCCAGGACGACACGGGCGCGACGCTCTCGATCGAGGACGACGGCACCGTCTACATCGGTGCCACCAACGGCGAGGCCGCCGAGGCCGCCCGCGCCGCCGTCAACGCGATCGCCAACCCGACGATGCCCGAGGTCGGCGAGCGCTACCTCGGCACCGTCGTCAAGACGACCAACTTCGGTGCGTTCGTCTCGCTCATGCCCGGCAAGGACGGCCTGCTGCACATCAGCAAGCTGCGTGGCCTGGCCGGCGGCAAGCGCGTCGAGTCCGTCGAGGACGTCGTCTCCGTGGGCCAGAAGGTCCAGGTCCAGATCGCCGAGATCGACGACCGCGGCAAGCTCTCCCTGATCCCCGTGGTCGAGGAGGACGCCGCCGAGGAGACCTCCGACTCGGAGTGATCCCACGGCCTCACCGCCCACGCCGGCGGTGAGGTCCCCGCAGCACCCCGCGCCCCGCCCGGCCTCCGGGCGGGGCGCGGTTCGTCTCCCCGAAAGGTCCCCGCAGTGAGCACCCCCGCCCCCGTCGACACCCACGGCCTCACCGGCCTCGTGCGCCGCACCCTCCTGCCCGGGGGGCTGCGCGTGGTGACCGAGCAGATGGCCGGCGTCCGCTCGGCCAGCATCGGCGTGTGGGTCAACGTCGGCTCCGCGGACGAGGACGACGTGCTGCACGGCTGCAGCCACTTCCTCGAGCACCTGCTGTTCAAGGGCACGGCGCGGCGCTCGGCGCTGGACATCAGCGTCGCGCTGGACGAGGTGGGCGGCGAGTTCAACGCCTTCACCGCCAAGGAGCTGACCTGCTTCCACGCCCGGGTGCTGGACGACGACCTCCCGCTGGCCGTGGACGTGCTCGGCGACATGCTCACGGGGTCCCTGATCGAGTCGGTCGACGTGGAGGCCGAGCGCGACGTGATCCTCGACGAGATCGCCATGCACGACGACGACCCCGACGACGTCGTCCACGACCTGTTCGCCGAGCTCGCCTGGGGCGCGGGCACCGCCCTGGGCCGGGGGATCGCCGGCACCGAGGAGTCCATCTCCGCCCTCACCCGGGACCAGGTGGAGCGCTTCTACCGCACGCACTACCGCCCGGCGACCACCGTGGTGGCGGTCGCGGGCAACGTGGAGCACGACGCCGTGGTCGAGCTCGTCGCCCGCGCCTTCGAGGGCTACGGCCCCGGCGGCGAGGAGGCTCCGGTCAGCCGACTGCACACCGGAGCCGACGTGGCGGTGCGCGGTGGCCTGGCGACGGTGGAGCGGCCCTTCGAGCAGGTGAACCTCGTGCTCGGTGCCGAGGGCCTGCGGCGTGACCACCCCGACCGGTTCGCCCTGGGGGCGCTCACCACCGCGCTGGGCGGTGGCACCTCGAGCCGCCTCTTCCAGGAGGTCCGCGAGCGTCGTGGCCTGGCCTACTCCGTCTACTCCTTCTCCAGCCACCACGCCGACTCCGGCCTGGTGGGCATCGGCCTGGGCTGCCTGCCGCAGCGCCTGGACGCGTCGCTGGAGGTCGTGCGCGAGGAGCTGGCGAAGGTCGTCGAGGGCGGGCTGACCGAGGAGGAGCTGCGCCGTGGGCGCGGGCAGCTGCGCGGCGGGCTCGTGCTCGGTCTGGAGGACTCCGGCTCGCGCATGTCCCGGCTCGGCAAGTCCGAGCTCGTCCACGAGGCCTACCTCCCGGTCGAGGAGGTGCTGACCCGGATCGAGACCGTCACCACCGAGGATGTCGCCCGGGTCGCCCGCGACGTGCTGAGCAACCCCGAGATCCTTGCCGTGGTGGGGCCTGCTGCGCGCTGAGACGATCCCCTGAGGGGGGCGTGCACAACATCTTCACAAGCGTTTGCTCGATTTTTGCCCCGTGAGGGCTCAACCCGACTCAGAAGCCCCTGGCCTGCGCCGATCCGGTCCCAGACGACCAGGAGGCCAGGATGGACGAGACCACCAGCAGGTGGCACGCCACCGGCGCCGACGCGGGGGACGCCCCCGCCGGTGAGCCGGACGAGGCGCGGCACCGCGCGACGCGGCGTCCCCGCCTCGTCCCGGCGCTGAACCCGTTCCGCACCGGTGGGCGGCGCGCCCGTCGGGGCGGCGCGGACGTGCCTCCCGCCGCGCGGGCCTCCCGGCAGGCCGTCGGGTCCCTGCTGGCCGTCGGGCTGGCCGTCGCGGTGCTGGGCGGCTCGCTGACCGCCGTGACCCGGGCCGGCCTGCCGACGCCCGAGCCCGTGCAGGTGACCCCCGCCGCCGCGACCTCGTGCCCCTCGGCCGTGAGCCTGGTCAACGGCGACTTCGAGAAGCCCGTCCTGGCCGCCGGCGACCTCGTCATCACCCACGAGAGCAACGTGCCCGGGTGGCTCACCACGGCCTCCGACCACGCGATCGAGATCTGGAACGACGGCCACGAGGGCTACCGCAGCGCCCAGGGCAAGCAGTGGGCGGAGCTGAACGCCAACATGGTCTCCTCGCTCTACCAGGACGTGACCACCACCCCGGGCCAGACCCTGCGCTGGGAGCTGCTGCACGCGGGCCGCCTCGGCACCGACACGATGGCGGTCAAGATCGGTCCTCCCGGAGGCGAGCTCCAGCAGGCCCAGTTCAGCGACCCGCAGGCCTGGGGCGAGCACAGCGGGGTCTACACGGTGCCCGCCGGGCAGACGACGACCCGCTTCGCGTTCGTCTCGGTCTCCGCCGCCGGCGGCAACACCAGCATCGGCAACTTCCTCGACGCCATCTCCTTCGGCACCGCGCCGTGCCTGACCAGCACGCTCACCGCCGACACCCCCGCCGGCGACGGGACCGCCCACGTCGGCGACGTCGTCACCTACCGGCTGACGACCACCAACAACGGCGGCAACCCCGCGGACGACGTGTGGTTCGAGAACGCGCTGCCGGCGGGCACCACCTACGTCCCCGGGTCGCTGCGCGTGACCACCAGCACCGGCACCACCGCGATCAGCGACGCCTCCGGCGACGACGCCGGGGAGTACCTCTCCGCGCAGGGCAAGGTCCGCGTCCGGCTGGGCACGGGCGCGACCAGCGCGGCGGGCGGCACCCTCGCACCCGGCGCCTCGCGGGTGGTGACCTACCAGGCCCGCGTGGGCACCGCCGGGGCGGGCACCACCGTGACCGACGACGTCGACGTCACCTTCTACGACGACCTCACCGCGGGCACCCTCGTCTCCACGACGGGGGAGGCCGCCGTCGTGGTGGCCCCGGCCGCGGACCTGACGGCAGCGCTGAGCCGCAGCGGGGCCGCCGTCGCCGGCACCACCGGCACGTGGCTGCTCCAGGTGGGCAACGACGGACCCAACGACGCCGGCGCGGTCACCGCCACCGTGACGGTGCCCGGGTCGCTCGGTGCCGTCACGGCCGCCACGCCCGGCGGCACCTGCACCGTGGTCCCTGGCACCCCGACCCAGGTCACGTGCACCTGGGCCGGCCTGCCGGCAGGGGAGACCCGCACCGTGACGCTCACCGGGGACATGGCGCCCGGCGCGGCCGCCGGCAGCTCGCTGGCCTTCTCCGCCGGCGTCGCGGGCGACGTGGACGAGATCGACACGGGCGACAACGTGGCCGCGCACACCTCGGTGGTCTCGACGGTGGCGGACCTGGGCGTCCTGCTCGCGGTCAGCCCCGACCCGGGGGTGGCCGGCGACGACGTCACCTACACCGCCACGGTCACCAGCACCGGGCCCTCGGTGGCCCGCGGGGTGCAGCTCACCATGCCGGTGCCCACCGGCTCCGTCTTCGTCTCGGCGTCCGTGCCCGGTGGCACCTGCGCCCTCGACGGGACCTCCACGGTGGTCTGCACGCTGCCCGACCTGGCAGCGGGGGACTCCCTCGACGTCGACGTCGTGCTCACCCTCGACCCGGCCGGCAGCGGCGCGGTCGACGGTGCGGTCGCCGTCAACGCGACGACGTCGGACCCCGACGCCTCCGACAACACCGCCGCGGTCTCCGCCGCCGGGTCCACCGAGGCGGACGTCTCGGTCGTGCTCGACATCGCCGCCACCGTCGCCCGTCCCGGCGACAGCGTGCCGTTCACCCTCACGGTCCGCAACGACGGCCCGTCGGTGGCCCGCGACGTCTCGTTCACCACCCTGGTGCCGGCCGGCATCACCATCGTCCGGCCCGCCAGCCCGTTCTGCACCCCGTCGGCCTGCACCATCCCCCTGCTGGGGGTGGGCGACGAGATCGTCATCGCCGGCACCGCCGACATCGACGTCGACGCCGCGAGCGGCCCGGGCGTCTCGAGCACCACCGCGATCGCCAGCACGCCCGACCCCGACGTCTCCGACAACACCGACTCCGTGGCCTTCGAGGTGTTCCTCGACAGCGACCTGGCGGTCAGCCAGTCGCTGACCGGCCCCGGGGGCGCCGCCGACACCGTCTCCGGTCGCGCCCTGGGCATCACCACGTCGGTGGAGAACGTCGGGGCCACGCGCGCCGAGGACGTGGTCCTGAGGGTGCCCGTGCCCGCAGGTCACCCCGTGCCCACGGTGACGGACGACGGCGGGGGCTCGTGCTCGTTCGTCGGCACCGTGACCGGTGGGCTCGCCCTCAGCGGCGGCACCGTCGTGTGCCAGGCCGCGCAGGTCGCCGCCGGTGACACCTGGACCGTCGTCCTCGCCTCGAGCGTGCCCGCCTGGTTCGACGGCGCCTGGATGGACGGCTCGGCGAGCGTGGCCACCGACTCCGACAGCACTCCCGGCAACGACCAGGCGCTGACGACGATCGCCGTCAGCCAGGTCGCCGACCTCGCGGTCGCGCAGAGCGTGCCCACGGGGGACCAGGAGACGGGCTCGACGGTCGAGGTCACCGTGACCGTGACCAACGCCGGCCCCTCCGACGCCCACGACGTCGTGCTCGTGGAGCAGACGGGGCCGGGCATCGTGGTCACCGGTGGCACGGCGGACGTCGGCAGCACCGACCCTGCGAGCGGGGACTGGACGATCCCGCACCTGGCGGTCGGCGAGACCGCCACGGCCACGATGACGCTGACGGGCTGGGTGCCCGGCACGTACGACACCGTCGTCGAGATCGCCACCAGCGACGTCATCGACCCCGACGGCTCCAACGACCGCTCCACGGCCTCGCTCACCTGGGTCGCCCCGGTGGTGGTGACCCCCACCGTGACGGTCACGGCCACCGAGACCGCGACCGAGACCGCCACCGCCACCGCCACGGTGACGGAGACGGCGAGCGCGACCGCCACGACCACCGAGACGGCGACCGCGACTGCCACGACCACCGCTACCGCTACCGCCACGACGACGGAGACCGCCACGGAGACCGCCACCGCTACCGCCACGACGACGGAGACCGCCACCGCGACCGAGACAACCACGGAGACCGCGACGGCCACGGAGACGGCCTTCGCGACCGCCTGGGCCACCGTGACCCGGGCACCGGGCGGGCGTGCGACCGTCGTCCTCCCCGGCACGACGCGGACCGTGACGGTCACCGAGCAGGCCGCCGCCCCCCGGGCCGCCACCCGCACCGTGACCGACGTGCGGACCGTGGTGGTCACCGAGACGGCGCGGCCCGGTCGTCCGACCGCGACCGTGACCGTGACCGAGCGCGCCGGGGGACGGTCGGCGACCAGCGTGGCCCTCGACGGCACGCGCCTGAGCACCGAGCACGAGGGCTGCTGGTGCGACGAGGGCTGGGACGAGGACGCAGGCTGGTGGACGAACCTCTGGCACTGGTTCTGGTGCCACTGGTGGTGGCTCTTGCTGCTGGCGGTGCTGCTGGGCGTGCTCGCCGTGGCTCGCGAGCGGCACCGACGCCGCCGCGCCGAGCGCCTCCTCGAGGAGGAGCAGACCAGCACCGGGGACCAGGACCGGCCGCACGGGTCCTAGCCGGCGCGCAGCAGCCCCACGCCACGCACGACGCCCCGCCTCCCGGACCGGGAGGCGGGGCGTCGCGCGTGCGCCTGGATGCCGCGGAGGCGCGCCGCGAGGCGTGGGGCTGCGCTCAGCGGCGACCGATGACGCCCACGCAGGCGGGCACCTTGCGCTGGACGACCTGGGTGCGGAACCCGGCCGCGGTCAGCACGGCGCTGGTCTTCTCGACCATCTCGGGCACCTGCTCGGGACGGGTCGCCTCGAAGTAGACGTAGATGGCGCCGCCGGGCAGGAGCCGCTCGTGCAGGAGCGCCACCTCGTCCGCGCAGTCGCGGACCCAGAACAGGTTCACGTTGAACGCGTAAACCTTGGTGAGGCGCTTGACCGGGACGCGCAGGGTGGCGAGGTCGATCTGGCGCACGGTCAGCCGACCGGCCTCCAGGAACCGGGCGCAGCGGCGCTTGGTGCGGTCCACGCCCGACTCGGAGCGGTCGATGGCGAACAGCTTGCCGGTCTCGAGCCGGGTGCAGATCATCTCGGCCCCATAGCCGGGGCCGCAGCCGATCTCGAGCACGTGGTCGTCCGGCTGGACGTCCATGAGGTCCACCGACCAGCGGATCCGGGCAGGGATCGTCTGCAGCACCATGGGACCAAGATTGCCAGAAGTCCTCCACGGCTCGCCCGTCAGGTCGGCAGATCTCATCCGCGTGTGCGGTGTGCAGCACGTCCGCACCGGTGTGGAACGCTGGGGGCGTGGACTCCGACCAGGCCGCCCCGTCCAGCACCTCCTCGCGCCCGCGCGTGGCCGTCCTCGGCGCACGCGGACGCCTCGGGTCGGCCATCTGCGCGGCCCTGCGCGAGTCCGCGGAGGTCGACCTCGTCGCCGAGCTGGGCTCCGCCGACGACCTGGGCGCGCTGCTCGAGCGGCAGGCCGAGGTGGTCGTCGACGTGACGACCCCCGACGCCGTCATGGCGAACCTCGAGTTCTGCGTCGGCCACGGCCTGCACGCCGTCGTCGGCACCACCGGCTTCGACGCCGAGCGCGTGGCCACCCTCGAGACCTGGCTGGCCGACGCGCCCGGCGTGGGCGTGCTGCTCGCCCCGAACTTCTCCGTCGGCGCGGTGCTGATGATGCGGTTCGCCGCCCAGGCCGCCCGCTTCTACGAGTCGGTCGAGATCGTCGAGCTGCACCACCCCGGCAAGGCCGACGCGCCCTCCGGCACGGCCCGGCGCACCGCCGAGCTGGTGGCCGCGGCCCGGCGCGAGGCGGGCTGCCCGCCGGTGCCGGACGCGACCACCTCGGAGCTCCCCGGCGCCCGCGGGGCGGACGTGGACGGCATCCGGGTCCACGGCCTGCGCATCCGCGGCATGGTCGCGCACCAGGAGGTCGTCCTCGGCGCCGAGGGGGAGACCCTCACCATCAGGCACGACTCCCTCGACCGGTCCTCCTTCGTGCCCGGCGTGCTGGCCGGCGTCCGGGCCGTGCCCACCCGCCCCGGTCTCACGATCGGGCTCGAGCACGTCCTCGACCTCGACTGAGGCCGTCCGCCCGGGTGACCCGGGTGGCCCGGGCGGCCAGGGGAGGTTCGCAGGTTCCTGCGATGCAAGGACCTGCAGGCGCTGGGTGCTTCCGTCAACCGTCGTGACGCTGAGACGGTCCTGACCTCCGGCGCCGTCTCGGGTGCGCCGGGGACGACCCAGTGAGAGAAGGACCCCCATGCAGCACCACCACGACCGACCGCACGCACGGCTCGGCCTGGCAGCGGCCGCCGTCCTGGCCCTCGGCGCCGTCGCCGCGAGCACCGTGCCCGGCACCGCCCAGGCGGCGGGCTCCGGCACGGACGCCGCCGACCGTCCGGGCTCGGGCCAGGTCTCGGGCCAGGTCTCGGCCGACCGCGCCGCCGACGTCGTCTCGCAGGTGCTCGAGCACCGACGCGTGGCCAAGGTCAGCCGCGGCACCGCCTTCGAGGTCAGCGACACGGTGCTGGACCCCGACGGCTCCGCGCACGTCCGCATGACCCGCACCTACCGCGGGCTGCCGGTGCTCGGCGGCGACGTGGTCGCCCACGAGACCGCGCAGGGCGCGTGGGCCGGGCTCTCCCGCACCCTCGGCGCCAAGGTCACCGTCGCCACCACCCCGGACGTGGCCCGCGCCGCCGCCCGCAGCACCGCCGCGGCACCGAGCAAGGACGTGCGTGGCATCGACGGCCTCGAGGCCCAGGGCCCCACCCGCCTCGTGGTCGACGCGCTGGCCGGCGCGCCCACCCTCGCCTGGGAGGTCACCACCGTCGGCACCCAGGCCGACGGCACCCCCAGCCGCCTGCTCACCTACGTCGACGCCGACACCGGCCAGGTGCTGCGCCGCGAGGAGACCATCCAGACGATCGACGGCGAGGGCGAGACCCTCTACGGCGGCACCGTGCCGCTGGACGTCACCGCCACCGGCTCGGGCTACGAGATGCGCGACGCCACCCGCGGCGGCAGCTACACCACGGACATGGACGGGGCCACCGACTCCTACGCCTGCCAGCTGCTCGGGATGCGCTGCGACGACGGCACGATCGTCACCTCGCCGACCACCTCCTTCGGCGACGGCACCAACGCCGACCCCGACACCGCGGCTGCCGACGCCCAGTACGGCACGGACGTCACCTGGGACTACTACCTCGAGGTCCACGGCCGCGAGGGCATCTTCGGCGACGGCTCCGGCTCCTTCAACCGCGTCCACTACGGCAGCAACTACGTCAACGCCTTCTGGGACGGCGAGAAGATGACCTACGGCGACGGTGACGGCTCCTCCTACGGCCCGCTGGTCTCCCTCGACGTGGCCGGGCACGAGATGAGCCACGGCGTCACCGAGCACACCGCGAACCTCACCTACTCCGGGGAGTCCGGCGGCCTGAACGAGGCGACCAGCGACATCTTCGGGACGATGGTGGAGTTCTACGCGAACAACACCGAGGACGCCGCCGACTACCTGATCGGCGAGGAGTTCGACCTGGCCTCGGGCGAGGGGCTGCGCCGCATGGACGACCCGGCCAGCGACGGCTCCTCGCAGTCCTGCTGGTCCTCGTCCACCGCGAACGTGGACGTCCACTACTCCTCCGGCGTGGGCAACCACTTCTTCTACCTGCTCGCCGAGGGCTCGGGGGCCAAGGTGATCGGTGGCGTGCAGCACGACAGCCCCACCTGCGACGGCTCCACCGTCACCGGCATCGGTCGCGACGCCGCGGCCGACATCTGGTTCCGTGCCCTCACCGTCTACATGACCTCGGGCACCGACTACTCGGGCGCCCGCGACGCCACCCTCGCCGCGGCGGCCGACCTGTACGGCGCCGGCAGCACGGAGGAGACCGCTGTCGCCGCCGCCTGGGACGCGGTGGACGTGGCCTGACGGCCCCTCCCCGCACCGCTCGTCCGGGGGCAGCTCACCCCACCGACGCCGCTCCCGGACGTGCGCAGCCACCGGCCCGCAGCATCCGCCCCCTTCTCCCCGGGGCCGCTGCGGGCCGGTGGTCTGCCTGCCTCGGGGCCTCGCGTGGCCGCCCGGGCCTCAGGCCAGGCGCAGGAGCGCGGCGGTGGCCGCACCGCCCACGACGACCACCAGGAAGGGCGCGCGGACGAGCAGCAGCAGCGCCGCCGCACCCAGCCCGGCCAGACGTGCGTCGAGGGCGAGCGCGGGGCCCTCGGCGGTGGACGTGGCGGCGGTCTGCACCGCGACGAGGGCTGCCAGGAGGGCGACCGGCAGCAGGGCCGCCACCGCGGCCACCCGCGGACGCGCCAGCCACCGGGCCGGCACGGACAGGCCCAGCACCTTCAGCAGCCAGCAGCCTGCCGCCCCGACCAGGACGGCCGCCCACGCGGCACTCACGACCGGCCCTCGGACCCGAGCGAGGCCGGCCGCACCAGCGCGCCGACGAGCAGCGCCACCCCGCCTGCCGCCAGCACCGGCACGCCCGCGAGCGTGACCGGCACCAGGCCCAGCGCCACCGCGGCGCCCGCGAGCGCCACCAGCCGGGTGGTGGTTGACGTGAGCCGCGGCCAGAGCAGCGCCAGGAACGCCGCGCCCACGGCGGCGTCCAGCCCGAGGGTGCGCGGGTCGGCCCACGGCGAGCCCGCCAGCGCGGTGCCGGCCAGCGCGCCCACCAGGGTGAAGGCGTTCCACAGCACGAGCACGGAGACGCCGGTGACCAGGAAGCCCGTCCGCTCGTGGCCCCGGGAGGCCGGCGCGGTGGCGACGGCCGTCGACTCGTCGATCACCAGGTGCGCGGCAGCCGCCCGGCGCCAGCCCCGGACGCCCAGCAGCGGTGCCAGCCGCAGCCCGTAGAGCGTGTTGCGGGTGCCGAGCAGCAGCGCCGTGGCGGCGGCCGCCACCGCCCCGCCGCCCGCGCCGAGCACGCCCACCAGGGCGAACTGCGAGGCGCCGGTGAACAT
The DNA here is from genome assembly GCF_023656415.1 of Nocardioides bruguierae. Taxonomy (GTDB): domain Bacteria; phylum Actinomycetota; class Actinomycetes; order Propionibacteriales; family Nocardioidaceae; genus Nocardioides; species Nocardioides bruguierae. The sequence goes on along the minus strand of NZ_JAMOIL010000030.1, from coordinate 29,223 downwards.
CAGCAGCGACAGCAGGCAGGTCTGGAGGACGCTCAGCCCGCTGGTCACCGCCACCGCCCCGAACGAGACACCGTAGGTGCCGGTCGCCAGGCCCACGGCCAGACCGGCCCGGACGACGGCCCGCCGCTCGTCCCGGTTCGCTCCCCGGTTTCCGTCCCGGTGCCCGTCGTGGTGCTCGTCGTGGTGCTCGTCGTGGTGCTCGTGGCCGGGAGCGCTCACCGGCCGGTGCTCACGCGGTGGCCTCGACGAGCGAGGTGTGCAGCCGCACCTGCTTGAGCGAGGTGCCGGGGCCGGCCGGCTCCAGCTCGCGGTGCGCGCCGTCGGCCTCCCAGCCGGTGCCGACCAGGAACGCACGCGTGGCGTCGTCGCGGGCATCGACCCAGTGCACGGCCCGGGCGAACCGGTCGGCGCGCAGGGTGTCGACCGCGGCCTGGAGCAGGCGGGAGCCGTGGCCGGCGCCCCGGTCGTCCGCGGCGACCACCAGCTCGACCAGCTCGCCGTCGCGCACCGGGTCGCAGTCGGGGTCGGTGGCGGGCGTGGTCACGGCCAGCCCGACGGGCCGGTTGCGCTCCAGCGCCACGAGCGTGCGCTGGCGGGCGTCCGCGGGGCGGGCCAGCGACGCCGCCCAGGTCTCGGTCGCCGCGGCGTCCGCCTCGGGCCCCGAGGGCAGCGCCTCGGGCGGGAGGACGCCGGCGAAGCGCTCCGGCCAGGCGCGCAGCTGGAGCCGCGCCAGGGCGGGGGCGTCGTCGGCCCATGCCAGCCGGACGGAGACGTCGGCGGTGGGGGAGGAGACCATGGCGTGCATCCTGCCAGCCGGCCCGGGAGGCGTCGCATCCACCGGGTGGCCCGGGTCACTCCGGCGCCGGGCTAACGTCGCGGGCATGGAGTACCGCAACCTCGGCGCGAGCGGGCTGAAGATCTCGGCCATCGCGTACGGCAACTGGCTCACCCACGGTTCCCAGGTCGAGGAGGAGGCCGCCACCGCGTGCGTGCGGCAGGCCCTCGACGAGGGGATCACCACCTTCGACACCGCCGACGTCTACGCGAACACGGCCGCCGAGAGCGTCCTGGGGCGCGCCCTCAAGGGCGAGCGTCGCGAGGGCCTGGAGATCTTCACCAAGGTCTACTGGCCCACGGGGCCCGGCAAGCACAACGACTCCGGCCTCTCCCGCAAGCACGTGCGCGAGTCGATCGACGCCTCGCTGCGCCGCCTGGGCACCGACTACGTCGACCTCTACCAGGCCCACCGCTTCGACGACTCCACGCCGCTGGAGGAGACGATGCTGGCCTTCGCCGACGTCGTCCGCGCGGGCAAGGCCCTCTACATCGGCGTCTCGGAGTGGACCGCCGAGCAGATCCGCGCCGGCGCCGCGCTGGCCCGCGACCTGCAGGTGCCGCTGGTCTCCAACCAGCCGCAGTACTCGATGCTGTGGCGGGTCATCGAGGACGAGGTGGTGCCCGCGAGCCTCGAGGCGGGGATGGGCCAGGTCGTCTGGTCGCCCATCGCCCAGGGCGTGCTCACCGGCAAGTACCGGCCGGGGGAGGACTACCCGGCGGGCTCGCGCGCCACCGACGCCAAGGGCGGGGCCGACATGGTCTCGCGCTGGCTGCGCGACGACGTCCTCGAGCGCGTCCAGCGTCTTCGTCCGCTGGCCGAGCAGGCCGACCTGACGATGGCGCAGCTCGCCGTGGCCTGGGTCCTGCAGAACCAGGCGGTCTCGGCCGCGATCATCGGCGCCAGCCGGCCCGAGCAGGTCACCGACAACGTGAAGGCGGCCGGCGTCCGGCTGGACGCCGACCTGATGGCCGCGATCGACGACGTGCTCGACCCGGTCGTCACGCGGGACCCGTCGCTGACCTCGTCCCCGCACCGCGACGACCTGATCTCCTGACCCGACCCGACCCGTCACTGGCACGCAGCACGCACGAGCACGACGGCCCGCCCCGAGGCATCGGGGCGGGCCGTCGTGGCCGTCGTGGGCCCGGGCTGCGACCGGCGGGTGCCGGTGGAGCTCAGCGGTAGGTGTCGGGCAGGGGCTGCCCGAGCTTGACCTGCGGCTTGGGCAGCCGCAGGAAGCGCACCTGCATCGCGCGGGTCACCGCGTACCAGGTGGCGCCACGGAGCACGCCGGCGTCGCCGGGGAAGCGGGTGGTGAGCTGCTTGCGGAGGCGGAAGCGCATCAGCACCATGTCGAGGACGCCGACGAGCAGCGAGACCATCACCAGGGTGTTGGCGAACAGCACCAGGTTGCTGACGCCCGAGTAGGTCAGCACGATCGAGACGACCAGCAGCGGCAGCAGGATCTCCACCACGGAGAACCGGGCGTCGATGTAGTCGCGGATGAAGCGCCGCGAGGGGCCCTTGTCCTTGGCGGGCAGGTAGCGCTCGTCGCCGGTGCGCATCGCCTCGCGCATCTTGGACTGGCTCTCGGCGCGGGCGGCGCGGGCGGCCTTCTTGTCACCCGGCGCGGTGGCGCCCATGGCGCGGGCACGCGAGGCGGCCTGGGCGTCCTTGCGGCTGGGCGTCGGACGCCCCTTGCCGCCGGGCTTCACCTCGGCCTCGGTCGCCGGGGTCTCGGTCTCGGACTTGCTGCGGCCAAACACGCGGCGCCTTCTCTCTTCCTCACGCGCGTCCCTGCGCGCCTCCTGCGGGGTCACCAGCCTACGGGGAAGCGGGAGGAGGACGCGACGCGGCGTGGTCCGGTCCCCTCGCCGCGGTTGCCGGTGAGCCGTAGGGTGGGCATGACGGCGTCCGCCCGGCGGTCGGCCGTCCCCGTCGAGGTCCGAGCAGAGCACGAGAGGCAGCCCACCCCCATGAGTCTGTGGAAGCGCATGACCCTGATCTTCCGGTCGAAGGCCAACAAGGCCCTCGACCGCGCCGAGGACCCGAGGGAGACGCTGGACTACAGCTACCAGCGCCAGCTGGAGCTGCTGAGCAAGGTCCGTCGGGGCGTCGCGGACGTCGCGACCAGCCGCAAGCGGGTCGAGCTCCAGCTCAACCAGCTCCAGCAGCAGGCCCAGAAGCTCACCGAGCAGGCGCAGAAGGCGATCGCCGTCGACCGTGAGGACCTCGCCCGCGAGGCCCTGACCCGCAAGTCCGGCCTCGCCCAGCAGATCGCCGACCTCCAGGCCCAGCACGCCCAGCTGCAGGGGGAGGAGGAGAAGCTCACCCTGGCCCAGCAGCGGCTCCAGGCCAAGGTCGAGTCCTTCCGCACCCGCAAGGAGACGATCAAGGCCACCTACACCGCCGCCGAGGCCCAGACGAAGATCGGCGAGGCCATGTCCGGCATCTCCGAGGAGATGGGCGACGTCGGCCTCGCGATCCAGCGCGCGGAGGACAAGACGGCGAACATGCAGGCCCGGGCCGGCGCGATCGACGAGCTCATCGCCTCCGGCGCCCTGGACGACGCCAGCTCGCTGAACGCCGGTGACGACATCGGCCGCGAGCTCGCGGCGCTCTCCAGCAACGCCGACGTGGAGGCCGAGCTGGCCGCGCTCAAGGGCGGCTCCACCGCGCCCGACGCGATCGAGTCCTCCTCCGGGGCCATCCTCTCCGAGGAGCCCCAGGCGCAGAAGGACCAGGCATGATCGTCCGCATCCTCGGCGAGGGCCAGTTCGACGTCGACGACGCCTCGCTCGACCGGCTCAACGAGCTGGACTCGGCCGTCGAGGCCGCTGTCGGTGCCGGTGACCACGAGGCGTTCGCCGCCGCGCTCACCGCGCTGCTCGACGCCGTGCGGGCCGAGGGAGCCGTGCACGACGTCGACTCCCTGGACTCCTCCGACCTCATCCTCCCGCCGGCCGACGCCGGGCTGGAGGAGGTCCGCGACATGCTCGCCGAGGACGGCCTCATCCCCGGCTGAGCAGTCGCACCCGACGCACCGCGCCGCCCCGTCCACCCCTGCGGTGGGCGGGGCGGCGTCGCGTCCTGGCCCTGCTCGCGACCAGGGTGTGCGTCGCCACCCTTCCGGGCGCAGCGGAGGTCGCTGAGCACCGGCGCTCCGGGGGCGGCGCGGACCAGGGCGATCCCCGAGGCGGGCTGCTTGGCCGATCGGGGAGGATGGAGCCATGGCACGCACCCGCTTCGTCGGCGACTCCGGCCTCACGGTCCGGATGACGACCGTGATGTTCCTGCTCGGCGCCCTCTTCGTCGGTTTCATCGCGATCCTCATGGCGATCGCCGGGAGCTACGGCGGCTACGGCTTCGCGGTGATCGTCGGCCTCATCGGCATCGGCATCGCGGTCTACCAGTGGTGGAGCAGCGACACCGTGGCGATGCGGGCCATGGGCGCCCGCGAGGTCTCCCCGCAGCAGGCCCCCGAGCTGCACGGCATGATCGACCGGCTCTGCGCCATGGCGGACATGCCCAAGCCCCGGGTCGGCATCGCCGACACGGCCGTCCCGAACGCCTTCGCCACCGGCCGCTCGCCCGAGCGGGCCGTCGTGGTCGTGACCACCGGCATCCTGCGCACCCTCACCGCCGAGGAGCTCGAGGGCGTGCTGGCCCACGAGCTCTCGCACGTGGCCCACCGCGACGTGCTGGTGATGACGGTGGCCAGCTCGGCCGGCATCGTCGCCTCGATGGTCACGCAGGGCGCGCAGTACGGCGCGATCTTCGGCGGCAACCGCCGCGACAACAACAACGGCCTGCCCATCTGGCTGGTGATGCTGGTGGTCAGCCTCATCACCTACGCGGTGAGCTTCCTGCTGCTCAAGCTGCTCTCGCGCTACCGCGAGCTCTCCGCCGACCGCGCCGGCGCGTACCTCACGATGAAGCCCCAGGCGCTGGCCTCGGCGCTGCAGAAGATCACCGGCTCGATGAACGCCATCCCGGACACCGACCTGCGTGCCAGCCAGAAGATGAACGCCTTCTTCATCGCCCCCGCGATCCGCGGCGTCTCGCTGCGCACCCTGACCTCGACCCACCCCACGCTCGAGCAGCGGCTGGAGCAGCTGGCGACGATCGAGGCCGAGCTCGGCCGGCCCACGGCCTGAGCGGGGGGGAGCGGGATGGGTTTCCTCGACGCGATCCTCGGGCGCACCAAGCCCAAGCAGGCCAACCTCGACGCGCTGTTCGCGGTGCCGTCCTCGGCGATCACGCTGGCCGCCGAGGCCGGGCTGCACCCCACCGGGCTCGGGGCGGTCTGCTACCGCGCCGCCGGCGGCGGGGCGTTCGCGCAGGTGCAGCAGGAGATCCTCGACCTGCTGACGGGCACGGCCGACGCCCCCGACGTCCGGCTGAGCACCGACGAGTTCGGGTTCACCTGGCTCGTCGTCGACGACGACCCGGACGACCTCACCGGCCTCGTCACCGACCTGCACGCCGTCAACACGACGCTGGAGGCGCACGGGTTCGGGCCCGGCCTGCTGTGCTCCCTGATCCCCTTCGCGGACGCCTCGGGCCGCCGCTTCGGTCTCGTCTACCTGTACAAGCAGGGCACCTTCTACCCCTTCGCCCCGCAGCCGGGCGCCGGCAAGCAGCGCGACAACCTCCTGGAGCTGCGGGCCCGCGACATGCTCGCGGCCGACCTGCCGGTGGAGAAGGACACCGGTCGCTGGCTGGCCCTCTGGGGCGCTCCCGGCGTCTGAGAGCTGGCTCACCCACGACTGTCGGGCACCACAGCGTCTCGACAGGGACGTGCCACAGCCGCCACAGACCGCCCCTCCACCCTTCTCGACGAGCTCCCCCACCCCCCGGGGTGAGCAGACTCGAGAGGAACACCGTTGCGTCTACGCCTGCCCCGACGACCCAAGATCCTGGTCGCCGCCGGAGTGGTGCTGCTCCTGGTCGTCGCTGGAGGTGTCGGCGCCTGGCTGCTGACCCGCGACACCGAGGCCGCAGCCACCACCAGCACCGCCACCGTCTCCACCCAGACGATCTCGGAGACGGTGAGCTCCGACGGCACCGTCGCGGCCGCCCGCAGCCGCAGCCTGTCCTTCTCCGTGTCCGGCACCGTCACCAAGGTGACCGTGGACGCCGGTGACACCGTGAAGAAGGGCCAGGTCCTCGCGGTCGTGGACGACGACTCCCTGGTCGCGGCCCGCAAGGCCGCCCAGGCGCAGCTCACCGCGGCCCAGGCCCAGCTCTCCGAGGACGTCGACGCCGACGCCGACGACATCCAGCTCGCCAGCGACCGGGCCACCGTCGTGACCGCACGGGCGTCGCTGGCCGACGCCCGCACGGCGGTCTCCGAGGCCGTCCTGCGCGCCACGATCTCCGGCACCGTCACCTCCGTCGGCATCAGCAAGGGCGACGTGGTCGGCTCCTCCAGCAGCAGCGGCGGCACCGATGCCTCGGGCAGCTCGTCCTCGAGCAGCTCCGGGGGCACGATCGACCTGGTCTCGACCGGTCGCTTCGTGGTCGACGGCACGGTGGCCGCCACCGACGCGGACTCGGTGACCACCGGCCTCCAGGTCGAGATCACCGTCTCCGGCGTGGACGACACCGTCTACGGCACCGTCTCCGAGATCGGCCTCGTCGCCGAGACCGACGACTCCGGCGCCGCGGTGTTCCCCGTGACCGTGCAGGTCACCGGCACCCGCGACGACGTCTACGCCGGCACCTCGGCCACGATGGAGATCATCGTCAGCCAGCGCACCGACGTGCTGACCGTGGACTCCACCGCCCTCACCACCGAGGGCGACGCCACCTACGTCACCGTGCTGGTCGACGGTGTCGAGGAGCAGCGCGAGGTCACCGTGGGCGAGACCTACGGCCGCAGCACCGAGATCACCGACGGCCTCTCCGAGGGCGACGAGGTGGTCGTGCAGGGCTTCACCGCCCCCACGGGCAGCGGCGACGACTCCGGCCAGCAGGGCCAGATGCCCGACATGAGCGGCGGCGGCATGCCCGACATGAGTGGCGGTCAGATGCCCGGGGGCCAGGGGTGAGCCCGGCCGCGCAGCAGCGCCACCGCAGCACCGGGGGCGAGCCGATCATCGAGCTCTCCGGCATCCGCAAGACCTACACCTCCGGCACCATCACGTTCGAGGCCCTGCGCGGCGTCGACTCCGTGGTCCGCGAGGGCGAGTACGTCGCCGTCATCGGGCCCTCGGGCTCCGGCAAGTCCACGCTGATGAACATCCTCGGCTGCCTCGACAACCCGACCGAGGGCTCCTACGTGCTGGCCGGCGACGACGTCGCCAGCATGACCGAGACGCAGCTGGCCGAGGTCCGCAACAAGCGGATCGGCTTCGTCTTCCAGCAGTTCCACCTGCTGGCCTCCCAGTCGGCCTGGCGCAACGTCGAGCTGCCGCTGGTCTACGCCGGCGTGCCGAAGGCCGAGCGCAAGGAGCGGGCGATCGCCGCGCTGACCAAGGTCGGCCTGGGGGAGCGCGTGGAGAACAAGCCCGGCGAGCTCTCGGGCGGCCAGCAGCAGCGCGTGGCCGTGGCCCGCGCGCTGGTCACCGAGCCGGCGATGATCCTGGCCGACGAGCCGACCGGCAACCTGGACTCGCGCTCGACCGCCGACGTCCTGGGCCTCCTCGACGACCTGCACCGCTCGGGCCGCACCATCGTCCTCATCACCCACGAGGACGAGGTGGCCGCCCGCGCCGAGCGGAACCTGGTGATCCGCGACGGCCTCATCGTGGCCGACACCCCGGTGGGGGTGCCCGCGTGAACACCGCCGAGACCCTGCGCACCGCCCTCGAGGCGGTCCGCTCCCACCGGATGCGCTCGATCCTGACGATGCTGGGCATCGTCATCGGCATCGCCTCGGTGATCCTCACCGTGGGCTTCGGCCAGGGCGCCCGCGCCCAGGTGCAGGAGCAGATCAGCGCCCTGGGCTCCAACCTGCTCATCATCTCGCCGGGCTCCAGCACGGACGACTCGGGCAGCCGCGGCGGCTTCGGCTCCGCGACGACCCTCACGCTGGAGGACGCGGACGCCATCGCCGACTCCGACGTCGTGCCCGACGCGGACGCGGTCGCTCCCACCACCTCCACCAGCACCTCGCTGGTGGCCGGCGAGACCAACTGGACGACCTCGGTCGTCGGCACCACCACGTCCTGGCTCGACGTGCGCACCCGCACCCTGGCGTCCGGGCGCTTCTTCACCCAGGCCGAGGCCGACTCCGGCGCCGACGTCGTGGTGCTCGGTCCGGACACGGCCAGCGAGCTGTTCAGCGGCACCAGCCCGGTGGGGGAGGAGGTCACCGTCGGGGGCCGGACGCTCACCGTCATCGGCGTGCTGGAGTCCTCCGGCTCGTCCTCGTCGGGCACCAGCGAGGACGACGTGGCCGTCGTGCCCGTCAGCACCGCGCTGGCGCTGACCGGCTCCACCTCGACGTCCGTGTCGACCATCTACGTCGAGGCCGCGAGCGCCGACCTGCTCAGCGCCGCCTACCAGGAGATCGACGCGCTGCTGACGACCCGGCACGGCATCGAGTCCGGCGACGACGCCGACTACTCGATCTCCACGCAGGACTCGCTGGTGGAGACCGCCAGCTCGACCAACGAGACGCTGTCGGTGCTGCTCACCGGGGTCGCGGCGATCTCCCTGCTGGTCGGCGGCATCGGCGTCATGAACATCATGCTCGTCTCGGTCACGGAGCGGATCCGCGAGATCGGCCTGCGCAAGGCGCTGGGCGCCACGCCGTCCGCGATCGGCAAGCAGTTCCTGGCCGAGGCCTCGATCCTCGGCCTGGCCGGCGGCCTGCTCGGCATCGCCATCGGCGTGGTCGGGTCCTGGGTGCTCCCGGCGATCATCGACCAGCCCGTGACGCTCTCCCTCGCCGCCACCGCGGGCGCCCTCGGCGTCTCGCTGGCCCTCGGCGTCGGCTTCGGCGTCTACCCCGCCACCCGCGCGGCTCGGCTCACGCCCATCGACGCCCTGCGCAGCGAGTGACGCCGATGAGCCGCCCCTCCCGCGTCCGCGCCGGCGCCCCTGTCCCCACCTCCCTCACCTCCAGCAGCACCGTCATCGGAGAGGACCCCATGACCAGCACCACCACCCCCCGCCCGACCCGCACCCGCCTGCGCGGCCTGGCCGCCCTGGCCTGCGTCTCCGCCCTCGGCCTCGGCCTGTCCGCCTGCGGCTCCGACGACGCCACCGCCACGGACGACGCCTCGGCGAGCAGCTCCGCGAGCGCGGACGCCGGCGGCGCACCGGCCGGCGGGGCAGGCTCCGCCCCGGGCACCTCGGGCCTGGTCGCCGCCGTCAGCGGCACGACCATGCAGGTGCAGGGCAGCGACGGCCAGACGGCGGTCACCTGGACCGGCTCCACCACGTTCACGACCACCGAGGACGGGTCGCTCTCCGACCTGGCCGAGGGGCAGTGCGTGCGGGTCTCCGGCGACTCGGACGACTCCGGCGACGACTCCAGCACCGTGGCGGCGTCCTCGGTGACCGTCACCTCCACCGACGGCGACTGCACCGCCGGCTTCGGTGGCGGCGGCGCCCCCGGCGGCTCCGGCGACGCGCCCACGGACATGCCCACCGACATGCCCACCGACATGCAGATGCCGTCCGAGGGTGCCTCCGGGATGCCCACCGACATGCCCACCGACGGGGGCGGCATGGGTGGCGGCACGGGCGGCGGGTCGACCGGCGAGGTCACCGCGGTCTCCGACTCCGGCTTCACCCTCGAGGTCTCCTCGATGGACGGCAGCACCAGCGAGGTGACCGTCACCGTCTCCTCCGACACCACCTACACGCTCACCGTCGACGGCAGCGCGGACGACGTCGCGGTCGGCGTGTGCGTCAGCGCGCAGGGCGAGTCCGACGACACCGGGGCCGTGACCGCGGACTCGGTGGCGATCACCGAGGCCGTCGACGGCGAGTGCGCCACCGGACGGGGCATGTGATGGCCACCCGCCTACGTCTTCCGCGGCTGCTGCAGCCGCGCCTGCACCGCGCGGCCGTCGCCGGCACCGCCCTGGCGCTGGTGCTCGGGGGCGGAGCCTGGGCCGCCTACGGCGCCGACTCCGACACCTCCGGCCACTACCGGACCGCCACCGCGGAGACCGGCACGGTCGCGCAGACGCTGGACCTGACCGGCACGCTCGAGCCCGCGGGCAGGTCCGACCTCTCCTTCGCCACCAGCGGCACCGTCGCGTCGGTGAGCGTCGGGGTGGGGGACACGGTGAAGGCCGGCCAGGTGCTCGCCACCCTCGAGACACGCACCCTGCGCAACGCGGTGCGCACGGCCCGGGCCGCGCTGGCCCAGGCCCGCGCGCAGCTGGCCTCGGACAAGAGCGGCCAGGCGTCGACCGTGAGCAGTGCGGTGACGGCGGCGTCCGGCTCGAGCAGCTCGACCAGCAGCACCGGCACCGCCTCGCTGTCCTCGGCCCGCACCACGCCGGGCTCCGAGGACGCGTCCGGCGGCGTCGTCCTCGTGGCGAAGGTGACCACGGACGACGACAGCCTCTCCGACCTCCAGGACGAGCTGGACGCCGCGCTCGCGGAGCTCGCCGACGAGCAGGACGCCGTCATCAGCGCCCAGCAGACCGCGACCGACGCGATCGCCACCGCCACCGACGCGCTGGCCACGCAGCAGAGCGTGTGCGCCGACGCGATCTCCGGCGACACGGGTGCCGACGACTCCGGCTCGGGCGACACGGGTTCGGGCGACACGGGTTCGGGTGACGGCAGCGGGGACACGTCGGACACCGACGACGCGACGGCCGCCTGCTCGGACGCCCTGGCCGACGTCGCGACCGCCCAGGCGGCCGTGGCCGACGCGCAGGACGAGCTGCAGACCGCGCTGACGACGCTCTCGGACACGCTCACCGACGCGGTGACCACGCTCACCGACGCCGCCGACGCGCTGGACGACGAGGCCTCCGACGACGCGGGCTCCGACGACTCGGGCAGCACCGGGTCCGGGAGCACCGGCTCGGGCAGCACCGGCTCGGGCAGCACCGGCTCCGGCACGCCGGACGACGGCAGCGGCGCGGCCGGTGACGACACCGGCGGCGCGGACATGGGCGGCACCGACACGGGCGGCACCGACATGGGTGGCACCGACACGAGCGGTACCGACATGAGCGGTACCGACACGGGGTCCACCGACACCGGGACGTCCGACTCGAGCGCCACGGACGGCACGGACACCACGGACAGCTCCTCGTCGTCCACCACCGCGTCGGCCGCCACGCTCGCCCAGGACGTGGCGAGCATCGCCGAGGCGCGGGTCGACCTGATCGACGCCCGCTCCGCGCTGGCCCAGGCCACGGTGACGGCCCCGTTCTCCGGCACCGTCGTCGCGGTCGACACCGCGAAGGGCGACTCGGTCTCGTCGGGCACCACCGTGATCACCGTCGTCGCCGACGCGGTCACGACGCTGACGGTCGATGCCGACACCGACGACGTCGAGCAGCTGAGCACGGGGCTGAGCGCCACGGTCACCCCCGTGGGCTCGCAGAAGTCCTACCGGGCCACCGTCACGCAGGTCTCCACCGACCCGACCACGGACGGCACCTACCCGGTCACGCTCACGTTGAAGGGACGGAACCTGGGGCTGGCCACCGACCTGGCGGCCTCGGCCGAGGTCGTGCTCGCCGAGTCCGACGACGTCGTCACCGTGCCCGCCTCGGCGGTGAGCGGGAGCAGCGTGACCGTGCTGGTCGACGGCGAGGCGACCAGCGAGCGGGTGACCACCGGCGTGGTCGGGGCTCGCAGGGTCGAGATCACCGACGGCCTCGACGCCGGCGACGTCGTCGTCCTGGCGGACCTGGACGAGGCCCTGCCGACGACCGACGAGAGCGACACGAGCAGCACCACCGGCTTCGGCCAGGGAGCCGGCGGCGGGGACTTCTCCCCGCCCTCCGGCGGCCAGGCACCCTCCGGCAGCGGCGGCGGCACGGGTGGCCCGCCGAGCTGACGGACGCCTGCACGACCGGTCCGGTGTGCTCCACCGGACCGGTCGAGCGTGGGACCTGCCCGCACGCTCCTCCGATCGGTCGGATCTCGGGTCCCCCCGGGGTGATATCTGCCCCGATGCGCCGCGCGCCGGCGGTCGGGGCCGTACCGTGGTCCCCGACGTCGCCGCGACCGTGCGCGAGACGTCCTCGCCGTCGCAGCAGGAGCAGGAGAACACGTGTCCGTGACCGCCGATCGTGACGTCACCTCGCAGCATGCCGGTGACCTCGTCGTAGGCAGGAACGAGCCCGGTCCGACCGACCGGAGCCTCGAGGACGACGCCCGCCGGGCTGCGGTGATCGAGCGGTACCACGTGCTCCTCCAGCCGCCGCGCTCCGACCTCCAGGCACTGGTCGACATCGCCGCCCAGGTGGCCGACGTCCCGCTCGCGACCATCAACCTGATCACGGACACCGAGCAGCACCAGATCGCCGTGACCGGCTTCGACGCCGCGGTCTGCTCCCGCGAGGACTCGATGTGCGCCGGCGTCCTGCACGAGCCCGAGCCCGTCATCGTCGCGGACGCCTCCCAGGACCCGCGCTTCGCCGACAACCCGTTCGTCAACGGCGAGATCGGCGACGTCCGCTTCTACGCGACCCACCAGCTGCGCACGCCCGAGGGCGTCACGATCGGCACGCTCTGCGTCTTCGACACCGTGGCACGCAGCCTCACCGACGAGCAGGAGCACTCGCTGGTCCGCCTGGCCGACCGGGTCGTCGACGTGCTCGAGCTGGAGCTGCGCTCCCGCGAGCTGCAGCGCTCGGTCTCCGCGCTCGAGCAGGCCCGCGCGGAGCTGGAACGCTCGAACGAGCAGCTCACCGCGTTCGCGGGCCAGGTGGCCCACGACCTGCGCAACCCGCTCAGCGCCATCGTGATGTCCCTCGACCTCGTCGACGAGCAGATCCGCGAGGAGGTCGCCGACCCCGTGACCGCCGCCGGGCTCACCTTCGTGATGGGACGCGCCGTGAACGGTGCCGGACGCATGCAGGTGCTCATCGAGGACCTCCTCGCCTACGCGCGCCTGGGCGGCGACCTGCGACGGACCACCGTGGACCTCGACTCGGTGCTCCAGGAGGTGCTGGCCGACCTCGCCTCGGCGCTGGCCGACGCAGACGTGCACGCGGAGGTGCTGCCGGTGGTGCACGGCGACCGCTCCCAGCTGCGCGCCGTGCTCCAGAACCTCCTGGCCAACTCGGCCAAGTTCCACGCCGCGGGGGAGCGGGCGCGCATCGAGGTGCGCTCGGAGTCCCTGGGCGACCTGGTGCGCATCGAGGTCGTCGACCACGGCCTCGGCGTCCCCGAGGAGGACCGCTCTCGGGTCTTCGAGCCCCTCGCGCGGGCGCACGAGGACGTCGCCGGGTCCGGCATCGGGCTGGCGACCGTGCGGCGGATCGTCGACGCGCACCGCGGCAGCATCGGCATCACCGAGACCCCCGGTGGCGGTACCACCGTGTGGGTCGAGTTGCCCGTCTGACCAGGTCTCCGGAAGCAAGCGGGCCCGACCCCTCCGAGGAGGGGCCGGGCCCGATTGCTCGGGGTCGGACGGTGCGTCAGCCGCGGACGGCGCCGGTGCCGGGCAGGGCCAGCATCCGGTCCAGCGCGACCTTGGCCTCGGCCTCGGTCCTGTCGTCGACCTCGATGCGGTTGACCACGACGCCGTCGACCAGCGACTCCAGCGCCCACACGAGGTGCGGCAGGTCGATGCGGTTCATCGTGGAGCAGTAGCAGACGTTGCGGTCCAGGAAGCTGATGCTGAGGTCCGGCCGGGAGTCGGCCAGGCGCTTGACCAGGTTCAGCTCGGTGCCGATCGCCCAGTGGGTGCCGGGCTCGGCGTCCTCGATGACCTTGATGATGAACTCGGTCGAGCCGACCATGTCGGCGCGGGTCACGACCTCGTGCTTGCACTCGGGGTGGACGATGACCTTGAGGTCGGGGTCCTTCGCGCGCAGCTCGTCGAGGACGTCCTCGGAGAACCGGCCGTGGACGGAGCAGTGGCCCTGCCACAGGATCATCCGGGCGCCGTCGATCTGCTCCTGGGTCAGCCCGCCGTTCGGGCGGTGCGGGTTCCACACCACGCACTCGTCGAGGGAGTAGCCCAGCTGGAGCACCGCGGTGTTGCGGCCGAGGTGCTGGTCGGGCAGGAACAGGACCTTGGCGTCGTCCTTCTGGTCGAAGGCCCACCGCAGGGCGGTCTCCGCATTCGAGGAGGTGCACACGACGCCGCCGTTGCGGCCGCAGAACGCCTTGATGTCGGCGGAGGAGTTCATGTACGTCACCGGGACGACGTGCTCGGCGACGCCGGCCGCCGACAGGGCGTCCCACGCGGCCTCGACCTGGCTCAGCGCGGCCATGTCGGCCATGGAGCAGCCGGCCGCGAGGTCGGGGAGGACGACCTGCTGGGCGTCGGTGGTGAGGATGTCGGCGGACTCGGCCATGAAGTGCACGCCGCAGAACACGATGTACTCCGCGTCCGGGCGGGCGGCGGCGTCCTTGGCGAGCTTGAAGGAGTCGCCGGTGACGTCGGCGAACTGGATGACCTCGTCGCGCTGGTAGTGGTGGCCGAGCACGAACACGCGCTCGCCCAGCTTCTCCTTGGCGGCGCGGGCGCGTTCGACGAGGGAGGGGTCGGAGGCCGGCGGGAGGTCGCCCGGGCACTCGACGCCCCGCTCGGTGTCGGGGTCGGTGCCCCGGCCGAGCGGGAGCAGCGGGAGGTCGACGGTCGTCATGCGTCGATGGTAGGCGTCGTCTCCCTGACGCCGTCACCCCGACTCGGCTGGCGACCACTCACAGCAGGGCGCCGTGGTGGAGGTACGTCGTGGGCGCGTCCATGCCCCGGGTGCCCAGCCACCCGTCGTGCCGCAGGGTGAGCCGGGCGGTGAGCGCGACGTCGACGGCCCAGTCGTTCGCGCCGCTGACGTGGCCGACCTCCACGTCGGCGCCGGGCTCGGTGCGGGCCAGGCACTCCCACAGCAGGCGGCGCGCCGTCCCTTCGTCCCTGGCCGCCACCAGCGCGGGGCCGGACGCCGCCGCGTACGCGTACCCGTCGCCGGCCGCGTCCACGACCAGGGCACCCTGCGCAGCGAGCGCCACGTGGTCGGGCCCGTGCCCGGCACCGCGTCGCTCCCGGTCGAGGGTGTCCAGGAGGTCGCGGTCGGCCTCGGTGCCCTCACGCAGGCCGGTCACCGCGGGCAGCGCCGAGCGGTCGAGGACGCCCGAGAGCAGCCGCTGCCCGTGCAGCCGGAACCCCGCGCCCCAGTACCGGCGCAGGGCGCGGGGGTCGTCGGAGGCCGACAGCATCGCGCGGTCGCAGCCGGCGGCCCGCCCGGACTGCTCCGCGGCGGCGAGCAGCCGAGACCCCAGGCCGAGCCCCTGCGCCCCCGGGAGCACCGCGAAGGTGGCCAGCACCCACAGTCGCTCGCGGACCATCGAGGTCGCGAAGCCGATCACCGCGCCGGCGTCCGGCCCCTCGAGGGTCTCGGCGACGACGCAGCCCTGCGGGTCGGTGTCGAGGAAGGAGCGGGTCCGGGCGATCCAGCGCTCGGAGCGCTCCGCGGGACGCGGTGTGGGGTCCGGGGCCCCGCGCGGCACCGTCAGCAGGTCGGCGGCCAGGAACGCCTCGTCGCTGATGCGCTCGGCCACCGGCACGTCGGAGGGCGCCATGGGGCGGATCAGGACGGGCGGCGAGGAGGGGCCGGGCGAGGAGGGGTCGGGCGAGACGGTCACCGCCTCACCGTAGGGCCGGGCGCGGCCACCGCGTCCGCGCCGTGCCCGGTGGGGGAGCATGGGCCCATGCGCGTCCTCGTGGCACCCGACAAGTTCGCCGGCACCCTCACCGCGGTGGAGGCCGCCGAGGCGATCGCCACCGGCTGGCGCCGCCGCGCGCCTGAGGACGTGCTCGACCTGGCGCCGCTCTCCGACGGCGGGCCCGGCTTCGTCGACGTCCTGCACGCGGCCCTGGGCGGCGACCTGCTCGCCGTCACCGTCCCCGGGCCGCACGGCGCCCCCACGCCGGCCACCGTGCTGCTGGTCGAGGGCGCCGCGTACGTCGAGAGCGCCCAGGCGTGCGGCCTGCACCTCACCGGGCGCCAGGGCGCCGAAGCGGCCGGCACCGCCGGGGTCGGGCACCTGCTGCGGGCGGCGGTGGCGGCGGGCGCCCGCAGGATCGTGGTCGGCCTCGGCGGCAGCGGCACCAACGACGGCGGTGCGGGGCTGCTCTCCGCGCTCGGTGCGAGCGCCGACGTCCGCCTGGACGCGGGGCCCCTGCCCCTCGTCGACGTGACCCATGTCGACCTCGCTCCCGCCCGCGCCCTGCTGGACGGGGTCGAGCTGGTCGCCGCCAGCGACGTCGACGCCACGCTCACCGGCCTGTTCGGGGCCACCCGCACCTTCGGGCCGCAGAAGGGCATCGCCGAGGAGCGGCTCCCCGTGCTCGACGCGCTGCTCGAGCAGCTGGCCGTCGCCGTCGACCGGCGCCTCGCGCTGGAGAAGGGCGCCGGCGCCGCGGGCGGGCTCGGGTTCGCGCTCCTGGCCCTCGGCGCCCGCCGCGAGCCCGGCATCGGGCTCGTGGCGGACGCGGTGGGCCTGGCCGCGCGCGCCGCCGCCGCCGACCTCGTGCTGACCGGCGAGGGCGCCTTCGACTTCTCCTCCCGCACGGGCAAGGTGCCCGCAGGCGTGGCCGAGGTGGCCGCCGCCGCGCTGCGGCCTTGCGTCGCGCTGGCCGGCCGGGTCGACGTGGGGGCCCGCGAGATGCGGGCCCTGGGCGTGGAGTCGGCCTACGGCATGGTCGACGTGGTGGGGGAGAAGCGCTCCTTCGCCGACCCGGCGGGCTCGCTGGCCGACCTCGCCGAGCGGGTGGCGCGGTCCTGGTCGTCCTGAGGCCGGCGACGCTGACGGGAATAGCCGGGCGTGACGTAGCCTTGGAGACGTTGCACCACCGACCACCGAGGCAGCCGCCTCACATGACCGAGACGTTGGGAGCCGCCACATGACCGAGCAGGTGGAGATCACCGAGGAGCGCCGCGCCGACAGCATCAACCTGTCGTCCGTCGCCGCCGGGAAGGTGAAGAGCCTCCTCGACCAGGAGGGCCGCGACGACCTGCAGCTGCGCATCTCCGTCCAGCCGGGTGGCTGCTCGGGTCTGCGCTACCAGCTCTTCTTCGACGAGCGCACCCTCGACGGTGACGTCGTCACCGACTTCGACGGCGTGGCCGTGGTCGTCGACCGCATGAGCGTGCCGTACCTCAACGGCGCGATGATCGACTTCGTGGACACGATCGAGAAGCAGGGCTTCACGATCGACAACCCGAACGCCACCGGCTCCTGCGCCTGCGGCGACTCGTTCCACTGAGCCTGTGAGCCGGCCCGCCTCGCGGGCCGCGCGCACGAGAACCCCCGTCCCCTCCTCGCGGAGGCGGCGGGGGTGCTCGCGTCTGAGACCCTCGGTGTCGCGGCGGTCGGGCTCCGCCCGCGGGACGGGTCGTCAGTCCAGGTGCAGCTCGAGCGCGTTGGCGATGCGCTGCGCCGCCACGTCCACGCGGACCTCGCCGGTCTTGGCGACCTCGCGCGGGTAGTCGTCGTAGGCCAGGGACGGGGCGGGGCGCCGTGCGGCGGCGTCCAGCAGGTGCAGTGCCCGCGACGCGGCCTGCGCGTCGGCGGTCATGGAGGCGAGAGTGCCCAGGTCAGCGTGGGTCAGACGACCCTCGGGACGGTCCGTGGAGGTGCTCATGTGGCGACGGTAGGGGCTACCTGGGAGTAGCGGCAGGGGTACTGCGGGGTATCTCTCTCGGGTCGTGGCGTGAGCCGCGAATTACACACCTGTAGTTCTCGAAAGCAGGTTCCGCCTGCCTTTACTGACCGTAAAGATCACCCCCACAGCCGACGACCGTTGGCGTCCAAAAGGGGGGAACGTCCCGCATGAGTCAGAGAATCGGTCCAGCCAAGGTGCTGGAGTTCTACGTCACGTGGATGCGCAGCTGGGGAGCGTCAGCGCAGACCGTGAACGCGCGACGGAAGTTCGCGCAGACCAGGCTGTCGGAGTGGGGCCTCACGGGCTTCACGGTCGACGCGGTCCGGGCCGTGCTCGGTCGCGACGACATCAGCGCCTGGACCCGGTACACGTACTACAACCACCTGGTCTGCCTGTGCAGCTACCTGGCGACCGCTGGGTTCATTCCGCACGACCCGATGCAGGGCGTACGCCGGCCGACGCACCCGCGTTCGCTGCCCAGGCCGTTGTCCGAGGACGAGGTCAGTCGCATCCTGGTCACGGTGACCGGCCCGACCCGTGACTGGGTCGTGACGGGGCTCGTGACCGGGCTGCGGGTCAGCGAGATCGCCAAGCTGCGCGGAGAGGACGTCTCTCAGGGCGGCCTCTACGTCGAGGGCAAGGGCGGGTCGCGCGCCGAGCTGCCCGTGCACCCGGACCTGTGGGAGATCGCGCAGCGGCACCCGAGGCACGGGTACTGGTGGCCCGGACCCGAGGATGGGCACGTCAGGACGAAGCTCATCAGCTCGAAGGTCGCCACGCTGTTCTCGGCGATGGGGATCGACGGCGGAATCCACCGGACCAGGCACACGTTCGCGACCAGGCTGCTGCGGTCCGGGGCGAACATCCGCGCGGTGCAGCAGCTGATGCGGCACTCCAGCCTGTCGACGACGGCGGCCTACACGGCCGTCACCGAGGACGAGATGCTCTCGGCCCTCCTGCTGCTCCCTGGCGGCGGGGAGCGGGCCGGGACGACGTCCCCGGCCGACGCCGCCTGACCGGTTCCTGTTGACCGGTCACCCGGGCGAACTCCTGCCAGAGTCTTCGCCGCCCGGGTGCCGG
This sequence comes from Nocardioides bruguierae, assembly GCF_023656415.1. GTDB lineage: Bacteria > Actinomycetota > Actinomycetes > Propionibacteriales > Nocardioidaceae > Nocardioides > Nocardioides bruguierae. The sequence continues at coordinate 10,534 of NZ_JAMOIL010000030.1, read as the reverse complement.
CCCTTCCAAGATCGACCAGCACAAACGTTCACTGAAATACCTTGATGTGCAGATCCTGTGAAGATGCCCAGGTCAGAGCACATTTCGTCAGGACCTCCGCTACGACGCTTGATGGTTACCGAGCCACAGCGACGGCGATGCGGTCCAGGACCTCGTCCCCCGTGGCGGCGTAGATCGCCGTCGTGGTGACCGACGCGTGCCCCATCGCCCGGGACACGCCCAGCAGGTCACCGGTCGAGGCGTAGGCCAGCGTCCCGAACCGGTGCCGCAGCCCGTGGAACGTCTCCTCGACCCCGGCCGCGCGGATCGCGCGGTTCACCTTCCGCTGAAGGTTCGCCGCGGTGTAGGTGTCCCCGCCGGCGGTGACCACGTTCCCGCCCGTAGCGGGAAGCAGCTGGTCCAGCAGCAGCGGCGACAGGCCGACCGCCCGCGTCTTCTGCCCCTTGCCCAGCACGGTGATGCGGCGGGCCTCGGTGTCGATGGCCTCCCACCGCAGCGCGGCGGCCTCCGCGACCCGCAGCCCGGCGTAGGCGCCCAGGCACACCGCGCGACGCAGGTCGCCGTCGAGCTCGGTCAGGAGGGTCTGGAGGTCGGCGCGGGAGACGGGATGGGGGAGGCCCTGGGGGACCTTCGGCGCGTCGAGGCGGTTCGTGGGGTCATCCGCGCGGTGTTCCCACCGGGCGGCCCACTTGAAGAACGCCCGCAGGCAGGCGAGATCGTTGGAGCGGGTCGCGGGCGCGAGGTGCGCGCGGGAGTCCCACCACGCCTCGCAGTCCTCCCGGGTCAGGTCGGCCAGCGGCCGACCGGTGGAGGCGGCCAGGGACCGCAGGACCCGGACGCGGGCGCGGATCGTGTTCACCGCGGTGCCCTGGCGGTCCATGTGCTCCAGCCACGCCACGGCGAGCGGATCATCGGGCGCGGCGCCAGCGCCGTGGGTGTGGGGCAGGGCGGGGATCATGCCGGGTTCACCCGCCACGTGGCCACGTCGGCGCGGGCCTCGACGACGGCCAGGGTCGCGTTCAGCGCCGAGTCGCTGGGCTCGACCGTGTCGTGGACCAGTTGCCGGTCGCTGTTCCACGCCAGGAGACGCCACGACCGCGCACGGCCACCATCACGCGCGCCGGCGCGGCCACCCGCACGGGCGCCGGCGGCCCGGTCCCGTCGCTGGCCGGCCGGGGCGGTCACTGGTTCCTCGGATCGGCCGGGCACGTGGTGAAGTGCGAGCGGCCCTGCAGCTCCACCGACGGGTCGTGCTGCTCGTCGGCGGCGAGCTTGCGCGCGTGGATGACGCCCCGGGCGACCGGGATGACCGCGACCCGCCCCAACGGGTGCTCGACCGGGTCCAGCGGCACCCACGACCCGGCGCCATGCTCGTCTGCGCGAGTCTGGGCCCACATGATCTCCCCGCCGCACCGGGTGCACGCCTTCCCGGTGCCGGGGAGCCGCCGCGGCGCCCGGACGCGCTCGGGGGAAGCGACCAGGCACGGCTCGGTCAGCAGGTGCTGCGCGTGCTCGCGCGCCAGCACGTCCAACGACCCGCCGGCCGGGACGACGCCCACCGGGACACCGCACTCGCAGCGGCCCGACCGGGTGCCGTCGGCGTTGGTGACGACCAGGAGGTCCGGGACGCGGGTCACGGGACACCACCAGCGAGCCGGACGACCAGCAGAGCGACCGCGCGCCGCGCCGGCGCCCACACGCCGCTCACGACCCCACCCCAGGGGTCTCGGTGTGGTGCTGGTCGGGCTGCTGGGTGGCCAGGCACGGCTCGCACGTCACCTCAGCCACCGCACCGGTCCACAGCCGCCCCAGGGTCCGCATCTCCGCCGCCGGGTTCACCACCGCGCACGCAGCCCGCGGGTACCGGTCCCCGTTCCGCACCCGCAGGTGCACCTCCGACGCGCTCCGCTCCGCGACCTCGAGCGACAGCTCGTCCAGCCCGACACCGTCCGGCACCCACCCTCCGAGGCTCATCGGGCCGCCCTTTGATCGAGTTCGATGGCCAGGCGCAGGATCTTCTCCTGGGCGCACGACCAGCAGCCCGTCTCGTGGACCAGGCCCGGGCCCAGCGCGCGGTGCTCCAGCCGGGCGAGCTCGATCGGGTTCAGCAGACGGCGACGTCCGACGCGGGGCCGGCACAGGCCCCAGGTTCGGCGGCTGGTCATGATCATGATCTCCGGTCTCAGGCGTTGTCGCCGGGCCACGTCAGCGGCTCGGTCTCGGGCTCAGGGTCGGGCGTCGGGGCGAAGCCCAGGAACGGCGGCGGCTCGTAGCCGGTCGGACGGCCGTCGTCCACGACGCGGTCCGGTCCACCGGTGTGCACCGCGGACGCCCGGGTCTCGCGCCACGGGCACAGCGCCGGCATCAGGGGGCCGTCGTCCCAGATCACGGCGCGGCCTCGTCGGGACGGACTGCGCGGTTGGTGCTGGGCCGCGGGCCCACGTGGATGGCGGTGGGAGAGTAGGCGGCTGCCACCGCCTTGCTGACCGCGTCCGCCATGATCTGTTCGATGTCAGCCACCGCCACCCGCGGCGGACCCCCGATGACGGTTATGCCGTCGAGGAGCGCTCGGTCGCCCGGGTCGATGTAGATCGTTCCGTCCTCAATGTGCAGGTCAGCGAGCAGCGGGCGTCCACGGAGGACGTGCACCGCGCGCTTCGTCCGCCTCCTTGCCTCCTGAGTGACGGGGTGCGCGAGCACGTGGGGCCCGGTGCGACGGGCAGCGATCCATGCGGCGCCCAGGGCGACGCCAGTGCAGGCCACCGCGAGCCGCCGCGTCATCGGCCCGCCTCCTGCTCTGACGTGGACGACAGGGGTGCCCCGCTGGTGGCAGTGCTGTGCTCCCGATCAGCCCCGGGACTCGCGCAGCAGGGCGAGTAGACGGCGGTGACGAGCACGTTGGGGCTGTGGCAAAGGCAGTCGCACGCCGCGGCAGGCTTCCCGGCGCTCACTTCTCGCTCCAGCCATCGGGGTCCGGTCGACGGGCGCTCCGGTCGCCCGTCTCGATGTAGGGGGTGAGGACCGCGGTGACTGCCTCCAGCCACGCCTCGGCCGCCTCCGGGCTCTGGAAGAGGACGCCCTCCTCCGGCTCGTCGGCGTACTGTTCGCCGTAGTCGGCACCGTCGTAGAAGCCGAGCGCGTAGGACTGGCGGCTGCCGTTCATGCTGACGGGGTTGCCGACCGGCAAGGGGTTCCCGTTGTAGTGGAAGACGCTGATCATCGGATCTCCTCGGTGGTCTGTATCGCGACTGGCTGCGCCTTCATGGCGGCGACGGCGAGCCAGAACCACCCCGGGGCGTCGGGGACCCACCCGGGCGTCGTGGGCCGGTGCAGCAGCGGCCTTCCGGGGCGCGTGGCGTTGCTCCAGGTGTGGAAGTCGCCGGCTTTCTCGGCACGCGCGGTCACTGCGATCCGCACCTCGCCGGGGCGCCGGCACCTGGATGCCTGCCAGGTCACCTCGGTGATCTGGAGCGTGTCGCCCCAGGTGTCGGTGACGTCGATGGCGGTGGCCAGCTTGATCTCGATGGCCGTCAGGTCGTGGTCAGCCACGGTGGGCCTCCTCGGGGTGGGGCAGCTCGTCGACCGGGCCGACGAGCTGTCGCAGGTGGTGGAGGGGGCAGAGGTCGCCGCCGGCCGGCGAGGTGCCCCACCCCGGGGCGCGGTGCTGCTCGTCGATCGCGAAGCCCTGGACGATGTCGCCGCCGCAGGCGTAGACGTCGACCTCGAGGGCGTTGCAGGACGCGCCGCTGGGGTCGATGGCGTCGCAGGTGATGGTGGGCGAGGTGAGCCTCATGGGGTGTCCTCCTCGGGGGTGTAGCCGTGTAGGGCGCCGTGGAGCCGCTGGGCGGCGTAGGTCGGGCTGAGCGGTGGCTGGAGGTGGCTGGTGTGGCTGGCCCACTCCTTCGCGAGCGCGTCGACGGCGTCGATCCGGGCCTGGAGCGTGTCGACGAGGCGTTGCTGGTCCTCGTCCTCGTGCTCGTCCTCGTGCTCGTCCGCCTCGGCTTCCTCCTCGGCGGCCAGACCCCGGTCGATCAGCGTCCGCGTGTCGAAGTTGTCGGCAGGGTCGGGCAGGAGCCGCACGAAGTAGCCGTCGCTGTATCCCGCCACGGTGACCTGCATGAGCGCGATGTCGGCGTGCACGAGGTCGCCGCCGACGATCGTCTCGATGTAGACCTCCGTGGCCTCCGGTACGTCTGCCAGGGCCTCGCGCAGGCGCGCAACGGTCAGCGGGCGGACCGGCGGTGTCTCGTCAGCCACGGTCGGCCTCCGATCCGGGCCCATCGCTCGGCGAGTTCCAGGCGACCGCTCCACCGTGCAGGGCGAGCAGTTCGGCGACCTTCTCCCGGGGGACCCATGCCCACACGCCGCCGCCGCCGTACTCCTCCCAGGAGTCGGGCAAGGTGTCGGTGGGATAGCCGACCTCGAACGTGGTGAACGGGTAGACGACCTGCTCGTCGTCGGTGCAGGTACGCCAGTAGGCGGCCCGGCCGGACGGGTGGGAGTCGTTCGCGTAGTGCCAGGACGACGCCTGGACTGACACCGTGAAGCCGTCGGCGCAGACCACGGGGTAGTTCACGTTCCGGCTGGGGTACCGCGGTGCACGTCCCCAGGCGATGGCCTCGACGAACTGCTCAGTCTCCGCATTCGGCTCAGCCACGCTCGGTCCCCGATCGCGCCAGCTCGGCCAGGGCGGTGGCGGGGCATTCTGCGCAGGACCCTGGGTCGTCGGGGCCCTCCTGCGTGTCGTGGCCCGTCGCCCTGGTGTGTGCGCGTGCCCAGGTATCGGTGTCGCCCGTCGTCGACCACTCCATGGCCTCGTCGGCGTCACCCCACTCGCGGTACAGGCGCCGGCGCTCGCTCATCGTGAGGGCCACGGCCCGCTCGTAGACCGACACGACACGGAAGGCGGGGGCGATCATCGTCTCGAACGAGTCCTCGGAGGACTGCTCGGTCTCTCCCACAGGCTCGACGCGGTACAGGTCACCTCGGCCCCACAGGGAGGCGTAGTGCTTGGCGTACAGGCGGTGGGTGGTGGCGTACACCCGGTCAGGCCGGCCTGAGGGCCCGTCGATGCCGTTGTGGGCCTGCCCGGCCTCCCGGGCCTTGCAGTACTCGCACCCCTGGTGGGTTCGGCGGGCGTGGCCGGGCTCGATCAGGTCGCCGATCCGCAGGCCGGGGATGCCGCCGTGGTAGAGCGCACTCGTCGAGCTCGTCGTGTCAGCCACGGCGGCCTCGCTTGCGGATCGCGGGCGAGGCCACGGCCTTGTGCTTGTTCGCGATGTGGTCCAGCAGGTCGAGCGTGACCCGGCCCGGCCGGCCGCGGCGCGCGAACGCGCACAGGTAGCACTTCGCGAGCGCGCGGCGGGCCGGGACGCGGGCGGCGACCCATGCGGGCAGCCACCGGGGGTGCAGCTCCTCGACGCAGCAGCACTCGGTGCCGATGTTCTCGGCGGCCGGGGCGCTCACGCGTTCTCCGCGGCGCCGGCGGCCAGGTGGTGGCCGAGGACGAGCACCCGACGTCCACCCGAGGGCGGCGCCGGAGAGTGCAGGTGGAGGGCGTCGAGCTTGTGCAGCGCCCGGGCGAGGACGTCGCCGCGGCGTCGGCCGGGGCCCGCGGGGGAGGGCCCGGGCGTCACCGCGGCCGTGCCGGCCGGTGCGCTGCTGCTCGACGTGGTGCTCGAGGTGGTGGTGGGTGCCGACGGCGGCCCTGCCGGGAGGGGCGAGGGGGCGGGCGTCGGGGCCGGGATCACGGGCTGATTCGCATGCCTCCATGGTGCCCTACAGGGCCGACATCCGGCACCCCGACAGGCCGGATAAATTCGTATAATTGACGTTATCGGTCACCGCGACCTGCGAGAACGCACCACCCGGCCGGACGCCGGAGCCAGCGAGGTAGCGTGGTCCTGCTCCCGGTCCGGCGGCGGATTCGACCCCCTGCGCGACGGGCCGGGAGCGCCACCTCCGGGGCCCGCCGCGGGCGGCTCTCAGACGGCCAGGCGGCCGGCGATCTGGTGCGCCGGGTGCCTGTAGTGGTTCCCGTTGCCGAGGTCGTAGTGGCGTCTGGTGGTGCGCGGGTCGGCGTGCCGGGCGAAAGCCTGGACATCGCGGCCGGTCATGCCCATCTCGAACGCCTCCGTGATCGCCATGGCCCTGACCAGGTGCGGGTTGATGGGCTTCTTCATGCCCTGCGCCATGGCGCGGCGGTTGATGGTGGTGACCAGTCCGGCGGCGCCGGTGCGGGTCAGCTGCCCGCCGTCGCGCTTCGGGATCAGCGGTCCCTCGGTCCGGCCGGCACGGACGGCCTCGAGCGCCTGGAGCGTGGGGAGCGGGACCGGGGTGCGGGCGGTCTTCCCGCCCTTCTGGCGGTAGACCAGGACGTGCTGGCCCTGCTCGACGTTCGGGAGGTAGTCCTCGACTCGGAGCGCGGCCACCTCGTGGATGCGGAGGGCGAGCCCGGAGAGCAGCGCGGCGCACGCCCAGTGGCGCGGACTGGTCGTCTTCGCGACCTCGAGGAACAGCATGAAGTCCCGGGTCGGAACCAGCTGGCGCTTGGTGTACTCGTACTTCGGGAGCTTGAGCCGGCGGGTGGGGTCGCGGAGGATCAGCTCCTCGTCGACGGCGATCTCGTAGAACACGCGGACCGGGGTGAACGCCGTGTTGACGGTGGAGGGCTTGAGGCCGCCGGTGCCGCGGATGCGGCCGTCGGTCAGCAGGTGCTGGATGTAGACCTCCAGCTGGAGCCGCTTGAGCGAGAGCGGGTCGAGCTGGTTGACGTCGCACCAGGCGAGGAAGCGGTCCAGCCACGCGCGGTAGGTGTACCGGCTGGAGTCGCTGTCGGGCGAGGCGATGGTCGACAGGTACGTCGACTGGACAGGGTCGAGGTTGCCCGCGAGCGCGGGCAGGCTACCGTTCATCACGGTCGGGCCTCCGAGGAGTAGTCGGTGGTTCGGCAAGGCCCTCGTCTGGTGTTGGTAGCACCGTCGGGGGCCGCTTCTTTACTTGTGGGCTGTGAACAGTACCCCGTCAGTCCGAATGCACAAGGGTCACCTGACGCGGACCGTGCCTGCCTTCACGACGCGCCCGTCGCGGCCGATGCTGAGCATGGTGCGGCGCTCCCCGTAGATCACCGCGAGCGCGAGCCACACGGGCAGCCACAGTCCACAGGTGAGCAGCGACAGCAGCAGGTGCAGGACGTGGCTGATCGGCCGGCCGGTCACCACCACGATGAGGTTCGGCGACTGGCTCTCGATCCGGCCGCCGCGCTGGACGATCCTCGCGGCGGCCATCTGCAGCGCGGCCTCGGGGTTCGGCTGCGCGGATGCCGCCTGCCTCGGGTGCACCGGGCCCTGCCAGGCGGTCCCGTCCCACCAGCGGATGCCGTCGCCCTGCGGGTACCAGCCGGCGGGCGCGTTCGCCTCGTTGTCGCTCACGCCCTGACTGTAGGTCTGGCCCAGCTGTGGTTGGTCCGGAACGCACGAAGCGCCCCCTCCCGGCTCGTGGCCAGGAGGGGGCGCGGTCCCGCAGCGGGAGGGTGAGGGAGCTGCGGAGTCAGGTGAGCAGCACGGCGAGCAGCGGCTGCAGCAGGAGGAACGCGGTCAGCAGGAACAGGGGGACGGCCGCGGCGACCAGGAGGGCCGGGACGGGCCGGGCGTGGCCGGCGTCGGTGGCCACGGTGGGGGTCGGCGTGGTGGAGCCGTTGGCCGGGCTGATCTGGCCGCGCATGATGAGCGTGGTGAACGTGCCGAGGAAGGTCACGGCCACCGCGATGGTCTCGGCGCTGATGCCGAACCCGAACGCTGCCACGAGGACGAGTACGGCTCTGGCGCCGTCGACGATGAGGGAGACCTCGAAGGGGCGCGTCGCCCATCCCTTCAGCAGGGCGATGGCGGCCACGATGACGGCGGTGATCGCGGCGGTCTGGTCGTCGGTCAGCGCGACGCCGAGGGCGACGAGCAGCACCAGGCCGGTCTCGACGGTGTCCAGGAGGAGGGCGGGCTCGCGGCGGATGCTGGCCACGAGGCTGGTCAGGTACTCGGAGATGCTCATGGTCAGGCCACCTTGAGGTTGCGGAGGGACTGGCCGCCGTTGCGGCGCAGGGCGTTGCGGCGGGTCTGGAGATCGGAGATCTCGGCCCGCAGGTCGGCGATGTCGTCGTTGAGGTCGAAGGCGAGGAGCAGCTTGCGGGCGGCGCGCTTGGCCTCGCGGGGCCGGTCGCCGTCGCCGTCCTCGGCGAGCCGCTCGAGCAGGGCCTGGGCCTTGGCGGGCCGGTCGTCGGCCAGGGCGGTGAGGACGCGGCTGATCAGCGGGGTGCTGGCTGCCTTCTGGGCGTTGGGGCGCCAGACGCGGACGTCGTTGACGGTCGGGGCCCAGGCCATCTCGGTGTAGCCCCACGCGGCGGCGAGGACGTCGGCGCGGACCTTGCCGTACCGGCCGCGGGGCCAGTCGGTGGACAGGACCATGCCGTCACCGAGCGAGGGGGCGATGTGGCCGTACTGGGACAGCGGCCCGGTCCAGTAGACGATCGCGCCGCGGGGGATGCGCGCGACGGCGTCGCTGGTGATCGCGACGCGGTGCGCGACACCGAGCTCCTGCGCGCCGGCGAGCGAGAGCTTCGCGGCGGCGTAGAGCGCGGCGACGTTGAAGTACTGCCGGCTCTCGCGCAGGCAGTAGCCCGGGGTGACCGTGCGCCCGTCGCGGGCGTAGGAGACGGCGAGGGCGAGTGCCTCGCGGCGGGGCCGCACGTAGGACGGGATGTCGCCCGGGCCGGTGCTGGCCGGGCCGCCGAGGCCCTCGACGACGTCGTCCTGTCCGCCGGCGGGCTCGGGCGGGGCGGTGAACTCGCCCAGGTCGGTGTCGAGCTCGATGGTGGCCAGCAGTGCGGCGGCGGGGTCGAGGGTGAAGTCCTCGTCGGTGAGGTCGAGGTCCGGGTCTTCTCCTGCAGCAAGCATGGTTACTCCTCGGGGCGGTGGGTGGTGGGCTGGGTGTTCGGGGTGACGTGGAGGCCCTCGGGCGGCTCGGGCGGGTGTGGGCCGCCGCCGGCCAGGCCCCAGGCGATGAGGTCGCGGATGTACGACAGGGCCTTGGCCAGCTGCGCCTCGAGCATCCGGAGACGGGAGACCTCGGCCTGCGTGGTGCGGAGGCTGGCGTCGAGCTCGTTGATGCGCCGGCGTTCGATCTCGCGGGCTTCCTGGAGCTCGGCGAGGGCCTTGTCCTGCCGCTCGACCCAGGTGCTCTGGCTGGTGATGAGCTTCTCCCAGCCGGTCGCGTTGGCCAGGCCCCGCTCGGCCTGCCGGTCGCTGGAGCGGAGCGCGTGCTGCACGATGCCGGCGATGACGCCGATGATCGCGACCGCGATGGTGGCCACGGACCCCCAGGCGACGGCGCTCACGGGCGGCTCCCGTGGCGGACCCACCGCAGCCGCCGGTGGAGCTCCCACGCGCGGTGCACGCAGCTGATGACGGCCGCGGCGTCGAGGGCGACGAGCATGAGCGCCCCGTCGAGGCCACCGACGCCGACGATGAGGACGACGCCGTAGACGGTGGCGCCGACGGACACGAGGATCAGGCCGGCGCGCTCGAGGATCATCCCGGACATGCCGGGGGGCATGACCGAGGAGGCGAAGACGAGGGTCCAGCCGAGGATGAGGCACAGCGACCAGGCGACGTCGAGGGGCTGCCCGCCCTCGCGGGTCAGGGCGCGGGAGACCTCGGCGCCCAGGAGGTTCGCGAGAGCGACGAACGCGAGGAGGGTGGCGGTGGCGAGGTAGGGCACGCGGCCGGTGGTCAGGGGGTCACGCAGATGCGGGTCGGGTCGCACGGCGTGCTCCTCTCCGCAGCTCGTGCTCGGTGATGACGAGCAGGGTGAGGACTGCGGTGGGGAGGAGGTAGACGCCGGCGACGTACCAGACGGTGTTGGTCATGGCGGCGCCGATGACGAGGATGGTTCCCCAGATGGCCCACCAGGCGGTGCAGGTCCAGAGCCCGATGATGCGGGTGCGGCCGATGATGGTGAGCGCGCCGCCGAGGACGCTCCAGGAACCCCAGGCCCAGTAGGGGAGGAACCCGGCGGCGCCGAAGACGGCGAGGCCGAGGCCGCTGCTGCCGTTGGCGATCATCAGCGTCCCGGTGAGCAGGGCGCTCGCGCCGGCGAAGCGGACGAGCCACCTCCAGGCGGTCAGGAGGACGGCGAGGGTGTAGGTGGGCATCGGGCCTCCCTGGGGGTGGGTGGGCATGACGAAGCCCCGCCGGCTGGGGTGCCGTGCGGGGCTGTGCGCTGGTGGTGCTGTTCAGGTGTGGGTGCTGCCCGGGGATGCGAGCAGCCCGTGCGGTGACCGGTCTCGGGTCCGTTCACCACACGAGCTGTACAGCCACCCTAGACGACGCCTGGGGTCGCTTCTGGCGTTCCGGGGATCGCGTCAGTCCCGGCCGGGGGCGCCAGCCACCCCAGATCCGGAGTCTGGCCTGCTCCGGATCGGCGCTCGCCGCGCTGACCTGCGGTGATGCGGGGGACGAGCGAGGGCCTGGCTACTCCTGCT
>NZ_JAMOIL010000029.1 GCF_023656415.1 Nocardioides bruguierae | reverse complement strand
CCAGGATCAAACTCTCCATCGAAAACCCACACACAGTGTGAGATGATGCAAAATCAATCACTGACAGAAAGAACCTGACAAACTTGTCAGAATCATCGTCAAAGAAACCCACCCACCAACACAACCAGACCAAAGCCCAGCCATGCCAACGAGAGGGGCATAAACAAACTAATTCGTCGACTATCAATGACACACTGTTGAGTTCTCAAGAATCACACGCACCCGGCGCATCGCGTCTCCGCTCCGCTGCCGAGGCAACCTGCAGAAACTTACGCAGTCTGCCCGGCCGTGTCAACTCAGTCGAGCCGACCCGCCGAGCGGACCGAGATCCGCTTCTGGTCGCCGAGCCAGGGCGCTTCGCTGGCGGCCTGACCGGCCACTCCGCTCCGCGACGTTCCCGGCGACGAAGAGAACATTACAGACGTGTTGCCCTGAGGCCAAATCCAAGTTGCGTGGCCTGCGCCTCACCCCTGCGGAGGCCTCTTCCGGGGCGTCGCGGGCCGATACGCCGACACGCTCGGGTCCCCGGTCAACCACCACCGCCACGGTCGCTCCGGTGCCTGCCGCAGCCCCACGCGAGGACCGGTGGAGACCCGATCCGGTGGCGGCGGCTCCCCTGGCTCCAGCTGAGGACCGTCGCCGTCCAGGAGTGGTGAGCCGTCGTCCTCGAGCCGCAGGGCCAACGCGCGGACGAGCCGTGCCGGGCCACGGGCGAGGTCGCGGTCCCGGATCCCCGGGCGACGGTCGCGGGCGACGTCCAGGCCGGAGACGACCTCCCCGGCGCGGAGCAGGACGGCGCTGCCGTGCCCCTCGGGGCCCGTCACCACGTTCGCGCAGACGTGCATCCCGTAGGTGAAGTAGCAGTAGAGATGGGCGGGCGGGCCGAACATGGACGCGTTGCGCCGGGTCCGCCCCCGACAGGCGTGCGAGCCGGGGTCGTCCGCTCCTCCGTACGCCTCCACCTCCGTGAGCCGCACCGTGACGTCCCCGTGGGTGAGGTGGGCACCCAACAGCAACGGCGCCACCGTCTCCGGTGGCGCCGTCCAGTCGATCATGTGCCGGGGCAGGGCTCAGGCCAGTCGCGCGCGGAGTGCCTCGGCCCGGGCCAGCAGCTCGGCGTGCTGCTCACGCACGCGCACCGGGGCGGTGCCACCGCGACCGTCGCGCGAGGACACGGAACCCTCGACCGTCAGCACCTCGCGCACCCCCGGGGTCAGGTGCGGGGAGATCTCGGCGAACTGCGCGTCGGTGAGGTCGGCGAGCTCGATGCCCAGCTCCTCGCAACGACGCACGCAGGCGCCGGCCACCTCGTGCGCGATGCGGAACGGCACGCCCTCGCGGACCAGCCACTCCGCCACGTCCGTGGCCAGGGAGAAGCCCTGGGGGGCGAGCTCGCCCATGCGCTCGGAGTCGAACACGAGCGTGGCCACCTGGCCGGTGAAGGCCGGCAGCAGGACCTCGAGGGTGTCCACGGAGTCGAAGACCGGCTCCTTGTCCTCCTGGAGGTCGCGGTTGTACGCGAGCGGTAGCGCCTTGAGGGTGGCCAGGAGCCCGGAGAGGTTGCCGATGAGACGACCAGCCTTGCCACGGGCCAGCTCGGAGATGTCGGGGTTCTTCTTCTGCGGCATGATGCTCGACCCCGTCGACCAGGAGTCGTGCAGCGTCACGAACGCGAACTCCTTGGTCGCCCAGAGGATGATCTCCTCGGCCATCCGCGAGACGTCGACGCCGATCTGGGCCGAGACGAACGCGAACTCGGCGACGAAGTCGCGGCTGGCCGTGCCGTCGATGGAGTTCGCGGACGAGCCGGTGAAGCCGAGCTCCGCGGCGACGCCGGTCGGGTCCAGGCCGAGGGACTGGCCGGCCAGCGCACCCGAGCCGTAGGGCGAGTCGCCACCGACGCGGGCGTCCCAGTCGCCGAGGCGGTCGACGTCGCGCAGCAGCGACCAGGCGTGCGCCATCAGGTGGTGGGATAGCAGCACGGGCTGCGCGTGCTGGAGATGGGTGCGGCCGGGCATGACGGTCGGCGCCGTGGTCTCGTCGCCGAGGTGGGCGGAGGCCTGGTCGGCGATCGCGGTCACCAGGTCGAGCACGAGGGCCGACACGACGCGGGCGTGGTCGCGCAGGAACACCTTGAACAGGGTGGCGATCTGGTCGTTGCGCGAGCGACCGGCGCGCAGGCGGCCGCCCACGTCCGGGCCGACCTCCTCGAGCAGCAGCCGCTCGAGGGCGCCGTGCACGTCCTCGTCCGAGACGTCGGGGTGCAGCTCGCCCGCGGCGAACCGCTCCCCCAGCACCGTGAGGCCACGGAGCAGCTCGGCGTGGTCGGCGTCGGTGAGGAGCCCGGCTCGGTGCAGCGCGTTGGCGTGCGCCCGGGAGCCGGCCAGGTCGTAGGGGGTCAGCCGCCAGTCGAAGTGGGTGGAGCGCGAGAGCGCGTCCAGCTCGGGCGAGGGTCCGCCGGCGAACCGGCCGCCCCAGAGCTTGCCGGTGTTGGTGCCGTGCTCGGTGCTCACTTCTCTGCTGCCTCTCCTGACCGCGGGTGCGCGGTGGTCATCTTCTCAGCGGCTCGGCCCTGCGACCGCCGCCGCCCCGGTGCGGACCGGGTCGCGTCACGACCCCCGCCCCGCGACGGGGTGCGGGGGTCGTGACGACGGGACGTGTCAGTCGTTGCCGGACTCGAACGCGACGTGGTCGAGCGCCTGGCTGCCGTCCTTGATCTGGTCGTTGGCGGTGATCCGGTCGCGGCCGCCGGCCTCGATCTCGCCGTAGAGGGTGCCGTTCTCGACGAGCACCTGGCCCTGGTCCAGCGGCTGGAGCGCGTACTGCTCCAGCTTGTCGCGGGAGTCGGCGATGTCGAGGTTGCGCATGGTGAGCTGACCGATGCGGTCCAGCGGACCGAACGCGGCGTTCTCGGTGCGCTCCATGGAGAGCTTCTCGGGGTGGTAGCTGAACGCCGGGCCCTCGGTGGAGAGGACGGTGTAGTCCTCGCCGCGGCGCAGGCGGATGACGACCTCGCCGTGCACCAGCGAGGCGATCCAGCGCTGGATGCCCTCGCGGATCATCAGCGCCTGCGGGTCGAGCCAGCGGCCCTCGTAGAGCAGGCGACCCAGCTTGCGGCCCTCGTTGTGGTACTGCGCGATCGTGTCCTCGTTGTGGATCGCGTTGACCAGGCGCTCGTAGGCGATCCAGAGCAGCGCCATGCCCGGCGCCTCGTAGATGCCGCGGGACTTCGCCTCGATGATGCGGTTCTCGATCTGGTCGCTCATGCCCAGGCCGTGGCGGCCGCCGATGGCGTTGGCCTCCATGACCAGGGCGACCGGGTCGTCGAAGGTCTGGCCGTTGATGGCGACGGGCCGACCGGCCTCGAAGCGGATCGCGACGTCCTCGGTGTCGATCTGCACCGACGGGTCCCAGAACTTCACGCCCATGATCGGCTCGACGGTCTCCAGGGAGACGTCCAGGTGCTCCAGGGTCTTCGCCTCGTGGGTGGCGCCCCAGATGTTGGCGTCGGTGGAGTAAGCCTTCTCCTGGGAGTCGCGGTAGGGCAGGCCGTGCTCGACGAGCCACTGGCTCATCTCGGTGCGCCCACCCAGCTCGGAGACGAAGTCGGCGTCCAGCCACGGCTTGTAGATCCGCAGGTCGGGGTTGGCCATGAGGCCGTAGCGGTAGAACCGCTCGATGTCGTTGCCCTTGAAGGTGGAGCCGTCGCCCCAGATGTCCACCCCGTCCTCGCGCATCGCGCGGACGAGCATGGTGCCGGTGACGGCGCGACCGATGGGGGTGGTGTTGAAGTAGGCGCGGCCGCCGGAGCGGATGTGGAAGGCGCCGCAGGCGATCGCGGCCAGGCCCTCCTCGACCAGCTGACGGCGGCAGTCGACGGCACGGGCCAGCTCGGCGCCGTACTCCATCGCGCGGCCGGGGACGCCGGAGATGTCGGGCTCGTCGTACTGGCCGATGTCGGCGGTGTAGGTGCAGGGCACGGCGCCCTTGTCGCGCATCCACGCGACGGCCACCGAGGTGTCGAGGCCGCCGGAGAACGCGATGCCCACGCGCTCGCCGATGGGCAGCGTGGTCAGGACCTTGCTCATGGATTGCTCCTGTTGGTGCTGGTTGGTTCAGGGGAACGTGCGGGGTTCTGCAGCCGGCGCTCAGGCCGGGTTGTTGCTCGCAGCCAGGTCGAGGAAGCGCTGCGCCAGCGCCTCGCCGCCGCGCGGGTCCCGGCCGATGACGAGCACGGTGTCGTCGCCGGCGATGGTGCCGAGGACCTCGCCGAGGTCGGCCTTGTCGAAGGCCGAGGCAAGGTACTGCGCCGCGCCCGGCGGAGTACGGAGGACGACGAGGTTGGCGCTGGACTCCGCGCTGACGAGCAGCTCGCCGCACAGCTTGGCCAGCCTCGCACGGCCGGCGGCGGTCTCGGTGCCGACGACCGGCCTGCGGTCACCGCCCTCGGCGGGCACCGCGTAGACCTGCGGGCCCTCCGCGGAGCGGATCTTGATGGCCTGCAGCTCGACCAGGTCCCGCGAGAGCGTGGCCTGGGTGACGTGGACGCCGGCCTCGGCCAGCATCGCGGCGAGCTCGACCTGCGAGTGCACGGCCCGCGTCGACACCAGCTCGATGATGAGCTGGTGCCGGGCGGACTTCGTGCCGGGGCGCAGGGCGGACTCGGTCATGGTGCTCACGCCTCCACCGGGACCGCCGCCGCGGCCTGCGCCGAAGACGGCGTGGTGTCGGTGCGGTGGGCCAGCAGCCAGGCGAGCACGGCCTTCTGGGCGTGGCGACGGTTCTCCGCCTCTTCCCACACGGCGCTGCGCGGGCCCTCGAGGACCGAGGTGGCGATCTCCTTGTCCCGGTAGGCCGGGAGGCAGTGCAGCACGATCGCGGCGTCGTCGGCGTGGGCCAGCAGGTCCTCGGTCAGCGACCAGGGCGCGAAGATCGCGGCACGGGCTGCGGCCTCGTCCTCCTTGCCCATCGACACCCAGGTGTCGGTGACGACGACGTCGGCGCCGGTGACGGCCTCGACGGGGTCGTGGTGGCCGGAGACCGACCCGCCGGTGGTGGCGGCGATCTCGGCGGCGCGGGCGAACATGGCGTCCTCGGGCAGGTAGCCCTCCGGGCCGCCCATCCGCACGTGCATGCCCGCGGTCGCGCCGGCCAGCAGCCAGGAGTTGCCCATGTTGCAGGCGGCGTCGCCGATGAAGGCCACGGTGACGCCGGCGAGGCGACCCAGCCGCTCCTGCACGGTGAGCAGGTCGGCGATGAGCTGGCACGGGTGGAAGTCGTCGGTGAGCGCGTTGACCACCGGGATGCCGGCGTTCTCGGCCATCCGCTCCAGGTGGGACTGGAGGAACGTGCGCCACACGACGACCGAGACCTGGCGGCCCAGCACGCGGGCGACGTCCTCGACGGACTCGCGCACGCCGATGCCGGCGAGCTTGCCCTCGACGAGCATCGGGTTGCCGCCGAGCTCGGCGATGCCGGCGCCGAACGAGGTCTGGGTGCGCAGCGTGGGCTTGTCGAAGATCATCGCCACCGACTGCGGGCCCGCCAGCGGCTTGGCGCCGTACGGGTCGGCCTTCATCTCGGCCGCGAGCGCGAGGACCTCGGCCTGCTCGGCGGGCGAGAGGTCGTCGTCACGGAGGAAGTGGCGCACCTCAGCCACCGGCCTTCGCGGCTGCCCAGGCGGCGTCGAGGATGCCGGGCCAGTCGGCCAGGAACGCGTCGGCCTCGGCGCGGGTGAGCACCAGCGGCGGGGCCAGCCGGATGCGCGTCGGGGTCGGCATGTTGACGATGTAGCCGGCCGCCTGGGCGGCGTCGACGACCGCGGCGGCGACGGGCTCGGCCAGGTCGAGGCCGATCAGCAGGCCGTGGCCGCGCACCTCGGTGACCCGCGGCTCGGCCGCCAGGCCCGCCCGCAGGTGCTCGCCCAGGCCGGTGACGTGCTCGAGGAGGCCGTCGGACTCGATGGTGGTCAGCACGGCCAGCGCCGCGGCGCAGGCGACCGGGTTGCCGCCGAAGGTGGTGCCGTGGTTGCCCGGCTGGAGCAGGTCGGCCGCCCTGCCCAGGCCGACGACGGCGCCGATCGGGTAGCCACCGCCGAGGCCCTTGGCCAGGGTCACGACGTCGGGGACGACGCCGGAGCGCTGGTGCTCGAACCACAGCCCGGTGCGGCCCACGCCGCACTGGACCTCGTCGAACCACAGCAGGGTGCCGTGCTCGTCCGCGATCGAGCGGGCCGCCGCGAGGTAGCCGTCGGGGGCCACCACGACGCCGGCCTCGCCCTGGATGGGCTCGAGGCAGATGGCGGCGGTCTCGTCGGTGACGGCCGCGGCCAGGGCCTCGGCGTCGCCGTAGGGCACGAAGGTGACGTCACCGGGCAGCGGCTCGAACGGCTCGCGGTAGGCGGCCTTGCTGGTCAGCGCCAGCGCGCCCATGGTGCGGCCGTGGAAGCCGCCCTCGGCGACGACCACGTGCGTGCGTCCGGTGCGGCGGGTGAGCTTGAAGGCGCCCTCGTTGGCCTCGGTGCCGGAGTTGGCGAGGAAGACCTTGCCCTGGGCCGGACCGGCGTCGCCGCCCAGCAGCGCGAGCAGCGTCTCGGCGAGCTCGACCTGCGGGCCCGAGGTGAAGAAGTTGGAGATGTGGCCGAGCGTGCCGAGCTGCTCGGTGACGGCCTTCATCATCGCCGGGTGGGCGTGGCCGAGGCTGTTGACGGCGATGCCGCCCAGCAGGTCGAGGTAGGCCTTGCCGTCGGCGTCCCACACCGTGGAGCCCTCGCCGCGCACGAGCGCGAGCTTCGGGGGCCCGAAGGTGTTCATCAGGGCGTCGGTGTAGCGGCCGACGACCTGCTCCTGGGTCTGGTCCTGGGTCTGGGTGCTCATCACTTCACCACCGCCTTCTGGCGGGCCTTCCGGATCTTGGTGTCGACACCCGGCAGCACCTGGGTGCCGACGCCCTCGTCGGTGAACAGCTCCAGCAGCACGGCGTGCTTCTCGCGGCCGTCGACGACGGTGGCGCGCGGGACGCCGGAGGCGACCGCCTTCCGGCAGGCCTCCATCTTCGGCACCATCCCGGCGGCGAGCGTCGGCATGAGCACCGCGAGGGTCTCGGGGCTGATCTCGTAGATGACGTCGTCGGAGTCCGGCCAGTCGCGGTAGAGGCCCTCGACGTCGGTGAGGACGAGCAGCTTGTCGGCGCCCAGGGCGATGGCCAGGGCGGCCGCGGCCGTGTCGGCGTTGACGTTGTGCACGGCGCCGTGGACGTCGGGGGCCACCGAGGAGACCACGGGCACGCGGCCGGCCTCGATGAGGTCCATGATCGTCTCCGGCCGCACCTTGGCGACCTCGCCGACGAGGCCGAGGTCGACCTCCTCGCCGTCCACCACGGTGTTCGCGGGCTCGGCGGTGAAGAGCCCGGCGTCCTCACCGGACATGCCGACGGCCAGCGGGCCGTGCTCGTTGATCAGCCCGACCAGCTCGCGCTGGACCTGGCCGACGAGCACCATCCGCACGACCTCCATGGCCTCCGGCGTGGTGACGCGCAGGCCGCCGCGGAACTCGGACTCGATGTTGAGCCGGTCGAGCATGGTGGAGATCTGCGGGCCGCCGCCGTGCACGACGACCGGCTTGAAGCCGGCGAAGCGGAGGAAGGCGATGTCCTCGGCGAAGGCGCGCTTGAGGTTGTCGTCGGTCATGGCGTTGCCGCCGTACTTCACCACGACGATCTTGCCGTAGTAGCGCTTCATCCAGGGCAGCGCGGCGGCGAGCACGGACGCCTTGTCCGGGTCGGCCGGCGGCACCTGCGAGAAGTGCATGTTGGCGGGGTCGATGGCGGCGGGGATGTCGGTGTTCTCGCTCATGAGGAGTAGGCGCTGTTCTCGTGGACGTAGGCGTGGGTCAGGTCGTTGGTCCAGACGGTGGCGCGAGCGTCGCCGGACTTGAGGTCGATCGTCACGGAGACCTCGCGACCGGTGAGGTCGACGGTCTCGGGGTCGGCGTCCGGGGTGCTGTTGCGGCACACCCAGATGCCGTTCATGGCGACGTCGAGGTCGGCGGGGTCGAACTGCGCACCCGTGGTGCCGATCGAGGCCAGGACGCGGCCCCAGTTGGGGTCGTTGCCGAAGATCGCCGCCTTGAAGAGGTTGGAGCGGGCCACGCTGCGCGAGACCTCGACGGCCTCGTCCTCGGACGCGGCGTTGATGGTGCTGATCGCGATCTCGTGGTCGGCGCCCTCGGCGTCCTTGAGCAGCTGCATCGCCAGGTCGGTGCAGACCTGGGTGAGCGCCTCGGTGAAGTCACCGAGCGGCGGGGTGATGCCGCTGGCGCCGGACGCCATCAGCGTGACCGTGTCGTTGGTCGACATGCAGCCGTCGGAGTCGAGCCGGTCGAAGGAGACCCGCGTAGCGGCGCGCAGCGCGGTGTCGAGGTCCTCGGCGGAGACGACCGCGTCGGTGGTGATGACGACGAGCATCGTGGCCAGCTGCGGGGCGAGCATGCCCGCGCCCTTGGCCATGCCGCCGATGCTCCACCCGGCGCCCTCGACGACGGCCTGCTTGGAGACCGAGTCGGTGGTCATGATCGCCTCGGCCGCCTCGGCCCCGCCCTCGGCGGACAGCCCGGCGGCGGCGTTCTCGACGCCGGCCAGGAGGTCGTCACGGTCGTTCTTCATCCCGATCAGGCCGGTGGAGCACACCACGACGTCGATCGCGCCGACGCCGAGCAGCTCGCCGACCTTCTCGGCCGTGGCGTGGGTGGTCTGGAAGCCGTCCGCGCCGGTGTAGCAGTTGGCGCCGCCGGAGTTGAGGACGACGGCCTTGACCGTGCCGTCCTTGACGACCTCCTTGCTCCACAGGACCGGGTTGGCCTGGCAGCGGTTGGCGGTGAAGACCGAGGCCGAGGTGAACGTGGGCCCGTCGTTGACGACGAGCGCGACGTCCTTGGCGCCGGTGGACTTCAGGCCGGCGGCGACGCCGGCGGCCCGGAAGCCCGCGGGGGTGGTGATGCTCATGGGTGATCCTGTCTGGTCCTGGCTGGGTCTGGTCTCGCTACGACGCTGAGCTCGCTGCGGCCCGGATCTCGCTGGAGCGGGGCCGCGGCGCGGATCAGGGAGCGAGGCCGACGGCGGTGAGCCCGGTGGTCTCCTCGAGACCCAGGGCGAGGTTCATGCACTGGACGGCGGCGCCACCGGTGCCCTTGGCGAGGTTGTCCACCACGCCGACGGCCACCAGGCGCCCGGCTCGCTCGTCCACCGTCACCTGGACGTGCACGGCGTTGGAGCCGATCACGGACTTGGTCTGGGGCCACTGGCCCTCCGGCAGGAGCCGGATGAACGGCTCGTCCCCGTAGTACTTCTCGTACACGGCCCGGGCCTCCTCGGCGGTCACGCCGGGCTTCAGCGGGGCCGAGCAGGTGGCGAGGATGCCGCGCGGGGTCGGCGCGAGCACGGGGGTGAAGCTGACCTTCACCTCGCCGTCGATCATCTTCGACAGGTTCTGGGTGATCTCCGGCGTGTGCCGGTGGGTGCCGCCCACGCCGTAGGCGGAGAGGTTGCCCATGATCTCGCTGCCCAGCAGGTGCGGCTTCGCGGCCTTGCCGGCGCCGGAGGTGCCCGACGCGGCGACCACGACGACGTCCGGCTCGACGATGCCGGCGGCGACCGCCGGGGCGAGCGTGAGCGTGGAGACGGTGGGGTAGCAGCCGGGGACGGCGACGCGCTTGGTGCCGGCCAGGACCTCCCGCTGCCCGGGCAGCTCGGGTAGGCCGTAAGGCCAGGTGCCCGCGTGGTCGGAGCCGTAGAAGTGCTCCCACTCCCCCGCGTCCTCGAGCCGGAAGTCAGCGCCGCAGTCGACGACCACGACGTCGTCGCCGAGCTGCGCGGCGACGGCACCGGACTGACCGTGGGGCAGAGCGAGGAAGACGACGTCGTGACCGGAGAGGTTCTCGATGGTCGTCTCCTGGAGCACCCGGCCGGCCAGGGGCGTCAGGTGCGGCTGGAGCGCCCCGAGCGGCTGGCCCGCGTTGGAGCCGCCCGTGAGGGCACCGATCTCCACGTCCGGATGAGCGAGCAGGAGGCGCAGCACCTCCCCACCCGCGTAGCCACTGGCACCTGCGACGGCTGCTCTGACCTTCGTCATGTGCATGAACATACACGCATGCGTATGGATATGTGAAACGCGGGGGAAACACCGTGTCTCGCGGGGCACCGCTCGGGCTACGGTCGGCAGATGACCGGCATGACGGGCTCCCCCACCTCCCTACCCACCTCCGCGTACCTGAATCACCTGGTCGCGGAGTCGTCCAGGTTCCGGGACGTGCTCGCCGCCCGCGACCCCGCGGCCCGGGTGCCGTCCTGCCCGGACTGGGACGCCGACGACCTGCTCTGGCACCTCACCGAGGTGCAGTGGTTCTGGTCGCAGGTGATCGTCCGGCGGCCTGCCGGCCCCCCGGACGACGCCGACCGGCCGGCCCGGCCGGAGGCCCACGCCGACCTGGTCTCCCTGTTCGACGCGTGCTCGTCCGCGCTCAGCAGCGCCCTGGCCGCCGCGGACCCCGGCGAGGCGGCCTGGTCGTGGGCGGAGGAGCAGACGGTGGGGTTCACCGTCCGGCGCCAGGCCCACGAGGCGCTGATCCACCGGCTCGACGCCGAGCAGGCCGCGGGCACGGTGACGCCCCTGCCGCCGGACCTCGCCGCCGACGGCGTGGCCGAGCTCATGGACGTGATGTACGGCGGGGAGCCGCCCTCCTGGGCGACGTTCACGCCCGACGGACACGCCACCACGCTCCGCCTCACCGACACAGGGCACACGCTGCGGGTGGTCACCGGCCACCTGGTGGGCACCTCGCCGGACGGGTGGGAGGTCGACGGGCCGCACCTCGTGCTGCGACCCGACGACGCCGCCGGTGGTGCCTGCGAGGTCGCCGGCACCGCCGCCGTCCTCGACGCCTGGTTGTGGCGGCGCACCGAGGAGGCCGGCGTCACCGTCACCGGGTCCCAGGAGGCCTACGCGGCGTTCCGTGCCGCGGTGGACGCACCGCTGACCTGAGCCCGCTGGGCAGGTGAGAGCCGCGTGAGAGCGCGGTGAGAGCGGCGTCGCCCAACCTGGCGCCATGACATCCACACCACCCACCGACCTGGCCGTGGACGCCCGCGGCCTGGTGAAGACGTTCGCGGCCCAGCGCGCCGTTTTCGGGGTCGACCTGCAGGTGCGCCGGGGCGAGGTCCTCGGCGTCCTCGGTCCCAACGGCGCCGGCAAGACCACCATGCTCTCCATGCTCGCCACCCTGCTGCCGATCGACGGCGGCCGCGCCTCGGTGCTGGGCGTCGACGTGGCCCGCGACCCGCACCGCGTGCGCCGGCTGCTCGGCGTCACCGGCCAGTACGCCTCGGTCGACGAGAACCTCACCGCCACCGAGAACCTCCGCCTCTTCGGCCGGCTGCTCGGGCTCCCCCGCGCGCAGGCCCGCGCCCGCGCCGACGAGCTGCTGGAGCAGTTCGGCCTCACCGACGCGGCGGGCCGGCCGATCTCGCAGTTCTCCGGCGGCATGCGGCGCCGCCTCGACCTGGCCACCAGCCTCATCAGCCACCCACCGCTGATCTTCCTGGACGAGCCCACGACCGGCCTCGACCCGCGCACGCGCGGGCAGATGTGGGACACCGTCCGCGGGCTCGTGGCCGAGGGCTGCACGATCCTGCTCACCACGCAGTACCTGGACGAGGCGGACCAGCTGGCCGACCGGGTGGCCGTGATCGACCACGGCCGCAAGGTCGCCGAGGGCACCCCGGAGCAGCTGAAGTCGTCGGTGGGCAGCTCGACCCTGCAGGTCCGGCTGGCCGACGCCGCCCGGACCAGCGAGGCCGTCGGGCTGCTGCGCGAGCGCGCCGGTCTGGCGCCGTCCGCGAGCCCCGAGTCGGGCGCGTTCTCGGTGCCCCTGACCGAGCCGGACGGCGCCGCTGACGTCCTGCTGCTCCTGCGCGACCAGGGCCTCTCCCTGGCGTCGGCCGCCCTGGCCAAGCCGTCGCTGGACGAGGTCTTCCTCGCGCTCACCGGCGACCGGACCACCCGCACCGAGACCATGCGCACCGAGACCATGCGCACCGAGACCGACACGAGCACCGAGGAGGTGGCCTGATGACCACCCTGACCGACCCCGCGCAGGCCCCCGCACGCTCGTGGGTGGACCCCGCCACCACCGCTCCCGCGCCGACGCTGCGCGAGACCTGGGAGCAGACGCTGTCGCTGGCCGGCCGCGCCCTGCTGCGGATGCGGCGCAACCCCGAGACGATGTTCGACGTGGTGGTGCAGCCGCTGCTGTTCACCGCCATGTTCGCCTACATCTTCGGCGGCGCGATCTCCGGCGACGTCTCCTCCTACCTGCCGCTGCTGATCCCCGGCATCCTCGGGCAGACCGCGCTGACGGCGTGCATGGCGACCGGCACCCAGCTGCGCGAGGACATGGACAAGGGCGTCTTCGACCGGTTCCGGTCGCTGCCCATCGCCCGCATCGCCCCGCTGGCCGGGCCGGCGGTGGCCGACCTGCTGCGCTACGCGATCGCCGCGACGCTGACGATCCTCACCGGCGTGCTCATGGGCTACCGGCCGGGCGGCGGCGTGCTCGGCATCGCCGGCGGCTGGCTGCTCGTCGTGGTCGCCGGGTGGTCGCTGTCGTGGATCTTCACCTGGCTCGGCACGGTGGCCCGCTCGGCGCAGGCCGTGCAGGGCATCTCGATGATGATCATGTTCCCGCTGACGTTCCTGTCCAACGCGTTCGTGCCCGTCGACACCCTGCCGGGGTGGCTGGCCGCGTTCGTCCAGGTCAACCCCGTCAGCCACGTCATCTCCGCGGTGCGCGACCTGCTCAACACCGGGCAGGTCACCGGCGAGGTCGGGATCGCGCTGCTGGGCTGCGCCGTCGTCGTCGCCGTGTTCGCGCCGCTGGCCGTGCGGTCCTACTCGCGCAAGGTCTGAGGCTCGGACAGTGCCGCCCCGGCCTGCTCCAGGAGCTCGCGGGCGTCGGTCGGCGGGTCGGCCAGGGCCGGGGCGCCGCGGGCGGCGAGCACGGCCACCACGGGCTCCCAGGCCAGGGAGGGGGTCGGACGGCGGTGGGCGCTGCTGCGTGCCACGCCCATGAGCACCGCGGCCTGGCCCAGCGTCTCGTCGGGCCCCTGGTGCGCGCCCCAGGCGGCGAGGCCGACCAGGCAGGTGGCCAGGACGGGCATGTCGGTGCGTGCGGTGAGCGCGCCGTGGGTCGCCAGCGCCTCGGCGATCTCGGCGACGACGGCGAGCCGCAGCTCCCCCGCCAGGAGCTCCCCGGCGCGCACGTCCTCGGGGTCGGTCGCGAACCGGGCGTGGGCCGCCGTGGTCGCGCTCAGCAGCGACAACGTCCACGGCTCGCGCCCCGGGTCGACGCCGGCCACGGGGAACGAGATCGCACGGACGTCGTCCAGGGCCCCGCGGAACCGCGCGAGCCCCTCGCCGACCCTGCCCTCGGCCAGGTCGAGCTCGGCGAGCAGCGGCCGCACCGACATCCGCGCGCCGATCCCCACGTCGGCCGACGCCGCCAGCCCGTCCGCGATCCGGCGGGCACCGACCAGGTCACCCTCCACCAGCGCGGCCGAGGCCACGGCCGCGCGCAGCTGGACGACGTCGTCGGCGGCGCCCAGCCGTTCCAGCACGGGCAGTGCCTCGGTGGCCGCGGCCGCCGCGCCGGCGGTGTCGCCGGTCTGCGCGAGCAGCTGGACGAGCTGGGTCAGGAGCTGGGCCCGTGACCAGGGCCCGTGCTCCGGGACCCACAGGGCGAGCGCGCGGCGCACGAGCACGAGGGCACCCGTGGGGTCGCCGTAGTTCTCGCGACCGTGGCCGGACCACTCCAGCGCCAGCGAGGCGGTGCGGGCGTCCGGGTGGTCGAGCAGGGTCGCGGCCCGGTCCAGCGAGCCGTGCAGGTCGGTGATGTCGAGGGAGTCCAGGACGCGGGCGTTGGCCAGCGCCCAGGAGCTCCTGACCGGTCCCGGGCCGTCCTCGACGCGCGCGGCCGCCGCGTGCAGCAGCCCCTGGCAGCCCACGAGGCCGCGGCCGGCGGCGACCAGGCCGTTGCGCACCATCACGGTGGCCGCGAGCAGAGCGGCGTCGAGGAGGTCGTCGGTGACGTGCACGGCGCCGGCACTCCGCTGGTCCGCCCGGAGCTGGTCACCCCAGTCGGCGGCCAACCGTTCGACGTCGTCGACGAGGGCGATCACCCGGGTGTGCTCCCCGCGCACCGTCCACAACCCGCCCAGCGCGGAGAGGAGCCGCAGCACCCGCTCGGTCGCCCCGGAGGCCAGGCTGCGGCGCAGCGCCTCGGCCAGCGTCGACTCCTCGTCGGCCAGCGCGTCGACGGCGTCGAGCTCGCCGGCGGCGAACAGCCCGGGACGCACCTCGTCCGCCAGTGCCACCGCCCAGCCGGTCATGGCCTCCCGCGCGTCCTCGAGGTCGTCGGCCTCCCGGGCGCGGAGCAGACCGAGCTCGCGGACCGTCTCGAGCATCCGGTAGCGCAGCCCGGCGGTGGTCTCGGTGGGCACCAGCAGCGACTGGGCGAGCAGGTCGTCGACCCGCTCCAGGGCGTCGGCACCGACGAGCGCCTCGGCCGCCGGGAGCGCGAAGCCGTCCGGCAGGACGGCGAGCCGTCGCCAGGCGCGGCGGGCGGGCTCGTCCAGCAGCGCCCAGGACCAGTCGAGCACCGTTAGCAGCGTGCGGTGCCGGTCGGGGGCGCCGCGGTCGTCGCCGCGCAGGGTCGCGAGCCTGTCCTCCAGGCGGCGGGCCAGGTCCGGCAGGGCCAGGACGCGGACCTTGGCCGCGGCCAGCTCGATGGCCAAGGGCAGCCCGTCCAGGCGGCTCACCACTGCCCGCACGTCCGCCGCCTCGAGCCGGGCGCCGGGACGCACGGCCAGCGCCCGCTCGACGAACAGCGCGGCCGCGTCGTCGCCCGAGAGGACCCCGAGCTCGTGCACCCGCTCGGCCGCGACGCGCAGCGGCGAGCGCGAGGTGGTGAGCACCCGTAGCCGCGGGCAGAGCGCGACGAGCTGGGCGGCCACCTCGGCCACGGAGTCGACGACGTGCTCGCAGTTGTCCAGCACCAGGAGCGTCTCGGGGCCGTCGAGGTGCTGGGCCAGGAGGGCGCGGACGTCGGCCCGCTGCCGCGGCGTGAGCACCCGACGCTCCCACGCCGACTCGCGCACGCCGAGCTCGGCGGCCAGCGCGGGCAGCACGTCCTGGCCGGCGGGCAGGCCGACGAGCTCCACGAAGCGCACCACCGGGGCGGGGTGCACCGCGGCGACCTCCTGGGCCAGCCGGGTCTTGCCCAGCCCGCCGGGCCCGAGGACGGTCACGACGCGGTGCGCCTCCAGGAGCGCCCGGACCTGCGCGAGGTCGTCCGCGCGGCCGACCAGGCTCGTGGCCGCGTGCCGCAGCCCGGTCCGCACCGGCCGGTCGGCGGCCAGCAGCGTGGCGTGCGCCTGGGCCAGCCCCGGGCCGAGGTCGGTGCCGAGGTCGTCGGCGAGGCGGGCACGCAGGTCCTCGACGAGCGCCAGCGCCGCCGCCGTCCCCTCGACCTGGGCGGTGGCCCGCACGTAGGCGACGAGCACCGGCTCCGGCGTGGCGGCCCCACCGGTCTCGGCCCGGGCGCGCAGCAGCGGGAGCGCCTCGTCCGCCTCTCCTCGCGCCAGGAGCGCGGGCCCCAGGACGTCGGCGGCGCGCTCGCACCGCTGGGTGGCCCTGCTCCGGAGCCCTCCCAGCGGGCCGGGCTCGGTGTCGCCGGCGAGGTCGCCGAGCGTCAGGACGGACCGTGCCGCAGCCAGTGCGGTGCCCGCGTCCCCAGCAGCCCAGGCCGCCTCGGCCGCCCGCAGGTGCCGCTCCAGCGCGAGGGCGTCCACCTGGTCGGGCGGCAGGCCGCAGCGGTAGCCGCCGGCGCCGTGCACCACTGCGTCGGTGCTGGTCGTGCCCCGGGCCCGGGAGACGAGGACCTGGAGCGCCCGTCGGCCGGGCTCCTCCCCCGGCCACACCGAGGCGAGCAAGTCAGCCTCCGGCACGGCGTGCGGGTGGGCGTCCACGAGCGCCGCCAGCAGCACGGGCACGCGACCGGCGGGCAGGGCCGACCCGTCCCAGGACGCCTCGGTCAGCAGGCGCAGGCGCGGCGACGGCCCGGAGCCCGCCGCGGTGGCGGGGTCCGGGCCGTCGGTCGGGCCGGTCTTCGTGGCGACTCCGCTCAGGCTCGCTGCTCGGCGCCGGTGCGCGCACCGGCCAGGGCCACCGCCGCGTCGCGGGCGCCCTTGACGTCCTCGTCGGTCAGCGTGCGGTCGGCGGCACGGAACCGCAGCGCGAACGCCAGCGACTTCCGGTCCGCACCCAGCTGCTCGCTGCGGTAGACGTCGAAGAGACGCACGGACTCCAGCAGGTCGCCGGCGCCCTCGACGAGCGCGGCCTCGACCTGCGCGGCCGGCACGTCCTCGCCGACGACGAGCGCGACGTCCTCCTTGGCGACCGGGTAGGTCGACAGCGTCGGCGGCACGGCGC
Organism: Nocardioides bruguierae; assembly: GCF_023656415.1. Taxonomy (GTDB): domain Bacteria; phylum Actinomycetota; class Actinomycetes; order Propionibacteriales; family Nocardioidaceae; genus Nocardioides; species Nocardioides bruguierae. Next base: position 41,362 of record NZ_JAMOIL010000029.1, on the reverse strand, counting down.
GCTCGGGCGCGGCGGCCATCAGCGCGTCGAGGTCGAGCTCGAGGGCAGCGGCGCGCGCGGGCAGGTCGAAGGCCTTGACGACCCGCGGGTGCAGCTCGCCCGCGTGACCGATCGTGCGTCCTGCGACGCGCAGCGACGCGCAGCGGCCCGGGTGCCACGGCTGGTGCACGGCGGCGACGACCTCCAGGGCGACGCCCAGCTCGGTCGCCAGGCGACGAGCGACGGCGATCGCGTCGGCCCAGTCGGCGTCGCGTCCCTCGCCCCACCAGCCCGTGCGCTCGCGCTCGCCGGCCAGCACGACGCCCAGGTGCAGCGGCTGTGCCGGCAGCGCCGCGAACAGCGTCTCGAGCTGCTCGGGGGTCGGCCGCGTGTCGGTCGGGTAGATGGGCGCGGGGCCACCGGTGCTCGGGAAGGCCACGGTGGTGGCCTCGAAGATCGCCGCGCCGGCCGCGCCGCGGGCGACGTTGCGGGCCGCCGTGGTCAGCAGGTTCGGCAGGAGCGTCGTGGTGAGCTCCGGCTCCTCGCTGGAGAGGGGGTTGGCGAGGCGGACCGTCTCGCGGCGCGGGTCGTCGGCCTCGAGCCCGAGCTTGTCGAAGGAGGCGCTGCCGACGAACGGGAAGCAGACGACCTCGGCCAGCCCGGCACCTGCCAGCGTGCGACCCGCACGACGGCGCAGCTTCTGGCTGCGGGTCAGGCCACGACCGGCGGCCTCGCGCGGCAGCACCGAGGGCACGTGGTCGTAGCCGACGACGCGCAGCACCTCCTCGACGAGGTCGAAGGGGTCGGTCACGTCCGGGCGCCACCTCGGCGGGATGACGGAGAGCCGGTTGACGGGCGCGCCGGTGGTGGCGAGCTCGGTCTCCACCGTCACCGCGCAGCCGACGCCCTCGAGCGCCGCGACGGCCGTGGCGGTGTCGATCGGCAGGCCGGCCACGCGCTGGGGCAGGTCGGCGTCGATGGTGATGGTGGCCGGGGTGGCCACGGTGCCCACGACGGTGACGCCGGGCTCGGCGGTGGCCCCGCCGAGCTCGACGAGCAGCTCGACGACGCGGTCGGCGGCGGCCTCGCAGGACGCCGGGTCGGCACCGCGCTCGTTGCGCTTGCCTGCCTCGGAGGAGATCTTGTGCCGCTTGCCGGTGCGGAACATGGAGACCGGCTCCCAGTGCGCGGACTCGACGAGCACGCGGGTGGTGGAGCCCGACATCTCGGTGGCCTCGCCGCCCATGACGCCGGCCAGGCCGATGGGGCCGGAGTCGTCGGCGATGACGAGGTCCTCGGTCGACAGGGCGCGGGCGGTGCCGTCCAGGGTGGTGAGCTTCTCCCCCGCCGCGGCGCGCCGCACGTGGAGCGCGCCGGCCACCTTGTCGGCGTCGTAGCCGTGGATCGGGCGACCGGTCTCGAGCATCACGTAGTTGGTGACGTCGACGGCCAGGCTGATCGGCCGCATGCCGGCGGCGACGAGGCGCGAGGCCATCCACTCCGGGGTCGTGGCGCTCGCGTCGAAGCCCGAGACGGTGCGTGCGACGAAGAGCGGGCAGCCCGCCTCGTCCTCGACGAGGACGGGGTGGCCGGCGTCGTCCGCGGCCGGCAGCAGGCGGTCGCAGGGGTCGCGGTAGACGGCGCCGAAGCCGAGGGCGGCGTCGCGGGCGATGCCGCGCAGCGAGAGCCCGTAGGCGCGGTCGGGGTTGACCTCGAACTCGATGATCTCCTCGTCGAGGCCGAGGAGCGGGCGGACGTCGGTGCCGGGGGCGGCCTCGGTGTCGGCGGGCAGCACGATGATGCCGCCGGCGCCGCCGAAGGCGTCCTCGGCCAGGCCCAGCTCGGCGGCCGAGCAGATCATGCCCGCCGAGACGTGGCCGTAGGTCTTGCGCGCGGAGATGGCGAAGCCGCCGGGCAGCACGCCGCCGGGGAGCACGACGCAGACCAGGTCGCCGGGGCCGAAGTTGTGCGCGCCGCAGACGATGCCCTGGGGCTCGCCGGTGCCGTTGGCGTCACCGACGTCGACGGTGCACCAGTTGATCGTCTTGCCGTTCTTCTGCGGCTCCTTGTCCTGGGTGAGGACGCGGCCGACGACGAGCGGGCCGGTGATGGCCGCGCCGGGGCTCTCGATCGCCTCGAGCTTGAGACCGAGCAGCGTGAGCTTGTCGGTGAGGGCCTCGGTGGTGACCTCGGCGGGCAGGTCCACGTACTCGCGGATCCAGCTGACGGGGGCCTTCATCTGGTGCTCAGAGCTCCGTTCCGAACGCAGGGGTGAAGCGGACGTCGCCCTCGAAGAAGGAGCGCAGGTCGGTGATGCCGTGGCGGAACATCAGCGAGCGGTCGATGCCCATGCCGAACGCGAAGCCGGTGTAGGTCTCCGGGTCGACGCCGCAGGCGGTCAGGACGCGGGGGTTCACCACGCCGCAGCCGCCCCACTCGATCCAGCCCTCGCCCTTGCAGGTGCGGCAGGAGTCGGCCTCGACACCGCGGCACACGAAGCAGCGCAGGTCGACTTCGGCGCTGGGCTCGGTGAAGGGGAAGTAGGACGGGCGGAAGCGGGTGTCGATGCCCTCGCCGAACATGGACGCGGCGAAGTGGTCGAGCGTGCCCTTGAGGTGTGCCATCGAGATGCCCTCGTCCACGACGAGGCCCTCGACCTGGTGGAACATCGGGCTGTGCGTGGCGTCGTACTCGTCGGTGCGGAACACGCGGCCCGGGCACGCGATGTAGATCGGCGGCTTCCGGGTGAGCATCGTGCGCGCCTGCACGGGGCTGGTCTGGGTGCGGAGGACGACGTGGTTCTCCGCGGGCTCGGTCCAGAACGTGTCCTGCATGGTGCGGGCCGGGTGGTCCGGGCCCAGGTTGAGCGCGTCGAAGTTCAGCCACTCGGCCTCGACGAGCGGGCCCTCGGCGATCTCCCAGCCCATGGCGAGGAAGATGTCGGCGATCAGCTCGGCGCCGGTGGTGAGCGGGTGACGGCCGCCGGCGGGCACCTTGTCGGTGGGCAGCGTGACGTCGACCGTCTCCTCGACCAGCATCCGCTCCTCGTGCTCGGCCTCGAGCACCTCGGTGCGGGCGGCGAGCGCCTTGTTCACCGCACCACGGGCCTGGCCGACGCGCTGGCCGGCCTCCTTGCGGGCCTGCGGGGGCAGGGCACCGATCTCGCGGTTGGCGAGCGCGAGCGGGGAGCGGTCCCCCGCGTGCTCGAGCCGCACCGCCTTGAGCTCCTCGAGGTCGGCGGCTGCGGCGATCGCGGCCAGGGCGGCGTCACGCGCCGCCTCGACCTGCTCCGCCTGCAGCGGGGTGACCTCGACGGGGTCGTAATCGGTGTTCGGGCCCGACATGGCTGCCTTTCGACGCGGGATGGTTGAGCGGGGGTCAGTCTAGGAAGGTCCCGCGCGCAGGGGCGAACCGGTTGTCGGGGCTGGACGTCGGCGGCGCCCACGACCGGGCCCACGACCGGGCCCACGACCGGGCCCACGACCGGCCCCGCTGTCGGTCAGGGTTGCTGCTCGGCGGGCCAGGTGAGCGAGACCAGCGCGCCGCCGGCGTCCGAGGTGCCGAGCGTGACCGTCCCGCCGTGGGCCCGCACCAGGCCGTGCACGATGTAGAGCCCCAGCCCGGAGCCGCCGCGGGTGCCGGAGGTCCAGAACTTGGTGAACACGCGGGCCCGCATCTCGGCGGCGATGCCCTCGCCGGCGTCGCTGACCTCGAAGCGCACCCCGTCGGGGGCGCCCTCGTCGCCGTGCGTCCCGTCAGCGCGTAGCCGGACGCGGACCTCGCCCTCGCCGTGCCGGACGCCGTTCTCCACGAGGTTCGTCAGCACCTGGGTCAGCTTGTCGGGGTCGGCGTGCAGCCGCGGCAGGCCGGCACCCTCGTCGTCGCCGAGGTCCAGGACGAGGGGGCGCGCCGTGCCCGCCGCCACGGACGCCACCACCCGCTCGGCGATGGCCGCGGCGTCGGTGGGCCGCGGGGAGAGCTGGAGGCGGCCGGTGTCGATGCGGGCGACGTCGAGGAGCTCCGCGATGAGCCGGCTGAGCCGGTCCGCGTCGCTGGCGACCGTGGTCAGCATCAGCTTCTTCTGCTCGTCCTGGAGCTTGTCCCAGCGGTTCAGCAGAGCGGTGACGAAGCCCTTCACGCCCGTCAGCGGGGAGCGCAGCTCGTGGGCCACGGTCGCGACCAGGTCGGAGCGGTCGCGGTCGAGCCGCTCGCGGCCGCGCGCCGAGCGCAGCGACACCGCCACGGCCTCGACGGGTGCGCCGACACGGGGCCGGTGCAGCGCGGCGGTCACGAGCACCTCCCCGCCGTCCGGCAGCAACCAGGACTGCTCGGGGACGCCGGTGCGGGTGCCGAGGCCGACGTAGGGCGTGTTGACTGCGGTCCAGTCGCTGCCGCGCTGGTCGATGAGCCGCAGGACCTCGCCCAGGGGCTGTCCGACGGCGTCGTCCGCGTCCACGCGCAGCAGCCGCGCCGCCACGGCGGACACGGCGCGCACGCGCCCGTCCCCGCCCGCCAGGACGACGCCGTCGGGCAGGAGGTCCAGCGCGCTCGCGTCCATCCGGACACCCTAGGGGCGGCGGAGCGCTCAGGTGCGCTGCGCGCGGGCGCTGGCGTAGAGGCAGAGCGCCGCGGCGGTGGCCAGGTTGAGCGACTCGGCGCGCCCGTGGATCGGGATGGCCACCCGGTGGTCTGCCGCGGCCGCCAGCTCCTCGGGCAGGCCCCAGGCCTCGTTGCCGAACAGCCAGGCGGTGGGCCGGGCGAGGATCTCGTCCGCCTCGAAGAGGTCGACCTCGCCGGCGCCGTCGGCGGCCAGCACCGTGAGGCCGGCGGCCTGCGCGGCGCGGACCGCGGCCAGCGGGTCGGGCTCGAGGGCGACGGGCAGGTGGAAGACGGAGCCGACGGAGGCCCGGACGGTCTTCGGGTTGTGCAGGTCGACCGACGAGCCGGCCAGCACGACGCCGTCCACCCCGGCGGCGTCCGCGCACCGCACGACGGTGCCGGCGTTGCCGGGGTCGCGGACGTCGGCGCAGATGGCGACGAGGTCGCGACCGGGTCGCAGCACCTCCTGCGCGGGCACGTCGAGGAGGCGGCAGACGCCGATGACGCCGGCGGGCGACACGGCGTCGGAGAGGGCCTCGATCCCACGCTGCTCGACCGGCGTCCAGGGGACGCCGACGGACTCGCAGGCGGCGAGGAGGCCGGGGTGGGCGAGGTGGGCCTCGGGGGCCGCGAACACCTCGACCAGGCAGCCCTCGACCTGGAGGGCTCCCTCGACGGCCTTCGGGCCGTCAGCGAGGAACAGCCGCCGCTCGGATCGCTCCGAGCGGCGGCTGAGCCTGCGTGCGTCCTTCACGCGGCGGTTGGCCGCGCTCAGGGGTGCCGGGAGAGGCACGTCGCTCAGGCCGAGGCCTTGGGCGCGTTGACGTCCTCGGGGAGGGCGGCCTTGGCGGTCTCGACGAGGGCCTTGAAGGCGGCCTGGTCGTTGACGGCCAGCTCGGCGAGGATCTTGCGGTCGACCTCGACACCGGCCAGGCCGAGGCCCTGGATGAACCGGTTGTAGGTCATGCCCTCAGCGCGAGCCGCGGCGTTGATGCGCTGGATCCACAGACGACGGAAGTTGCCCTTGTTCTTGCGGCGGTCGTTGTAGCTGTAGACGAGGGAGTGGGTGACCTGCTCCTTCGCCTTCCGGTAGAGGCGCGAGCGCTGCCCGCGGTAGCCGCTGGCGCGCTCGAGGGTGACCCGGCGCTTCTTCTGGGCGTTCACTGCCCGCTTGACGCGTGCCATGTCTTACTCCTTGGTGCTGGTTGTCAGGGGGTCAGTGAGGCTCAGATGCCGAGCAGCTTCTTGACGCGCTTGACGTCGGCCTTGTCGACGTCGACCTCGCCGGCGTTGCGGCGGTGCTTCTTGCGGCTGCCGGTGGTCGGGGACGAGGCGAACGCAGCGCCCGACTTGCGGTGGGCCTGGAGGCGGCGGACCTTGCCGCTGCCGGTGACCTTGAACCGCTTCTTGGTCCCGGAGTGGGTCTTGTTCTTGGGCATCGTGCTCTCTCTTCTCACTCGTGCCGGCGTCACGACCGGGGGTGGTCACGGCGCCGGGAGGGCGTCAGGGGTTTGTCAGAGGTCGACGTCGGGGTCGAGGTTCTCGGACGGGCCGCGCTTCTTGGCCTCGTTGGGCGTGCGGGTGGCGTTCGCGGCGGTGCGCTCGGCCTTCTCCTCCGCCTCGTCGGCGGCACGCTCGGCGGCGCGGGCGGTCTTGGCCGCCTTGACCTCGGCCTTGGCCTCGGCCTTCTTCTTGTGCGGACCGAGGACCATGACCATGTTGCGGCCGTCCTGCTTCGGCGAGGACTCCACGAAGCCCAGGTCGTCCACGTCCTCCGCGAGGCGCTGGAGCAGCCGGAAGCCCAGCTCGGGCCGGTGCTGCTCACGACCACGGAACATGATCGTGATCTTGACCTTGTCGCCGGCCTTGAGGAAGCGCACGACGTGACCCTTCTTGGTCTCGTAGTCGTGGGCGTCGATCTTGGGCCGGAGCTTCATCTCCTTGATGATGACGTTGGTCTGGTTCCGACGCGCCTCACGGGCCTTCTGGGCGTTCTCGTACTTGAACTTCCCGTAGTCCATGAGCTTGCACACCGGCGGACGCGCCATGGGGGCGACCTCGACGAGGTCCAGGTCGGCCTCCTGCGCCAGACGCAGCGCGTCAGCCGTCGGCACGATGCCGACGGTCTCGCCGTTGGGGCCAACGAGACGGACCTCCGCGACGCGGATCCGGTCGTTGATTCGAAGCTCGGTGCTGATGTGTCCTCCTGGGATGGATGGCCGGACTGTCCGCGGCGTTCCCGCGGCCCGGTGGCTCCGGGCCCGAAAACGACGAAGGCTTCCGCTGCAGTGCAAGCGGAAGCCAGTCACGACGCACCCCCTCAGTGCTGAGGAGTGCCTCTGCCGGGTGCCCCACCACGCCCTGCGGACGGGGTGCTGCTCCGGCGACCGGACCCGACGACCTGTGGCGGCCGGTGCGGGTGGGAGACGATCGTGCTTGGTCCCCGCTTGTGGGATCGGTCCTCGCTCCCCCTCGGCGCCTCGCGGTGCTCCAGGGCAGGTGGGACTGATCGGTCAACAGGAGAATGTACGCGGATGTTCCCCCGGGCGCGAATCGAGGCGCCTCAGGTCGGCCGGACCCACCCCACGGTAGCCCCCTGCCCCTCGCCGACCCGTGCCAGCGTCCACCCCGAGGCCAGGGCGGAGAGGTCGTCGCCCTCGACCACGAGACGGTGCGGCCCGGCCAGGTCGAGCACGAGCGCCGAGGCGCCCTCCGCGATCGCCGCCTCCGCCGCGGTGCGGGCCGGCACGGCCACGGGCCGGGCCTCCGGGTCCCACGCGGCCATCGTGGCGGTGGCGGAGAACGAGAGCAGGGCCGTGCGGCCGTCGGCCCCCGTGAGCAGGACGGCGGCCATGTCGCTGTCCTTCTCCACCGCCAGGCCGTTCTCGGCGAGCCCGACCTCGCCGAGCACCGCGACCACGGGGACGAGCAGGCGCGCCCGGGTCAGGGCGTCCAGGCAGGCCAGGTAGGCCTGGCCCGCCGCCGCCCGGTCACCGCGGGCCGCGGTGCGTGCCGCGAGCGCGGCGGCCAGCCCGGCGTCCGCCGTGCCGTCGTCGTCGGGGAAGGCGGGCGCCTCCAGCGAGCGGCCGTCGCCGGTCACGTCGAAGGACCAGCGGCGCTTGCCGTCGGGGCCGGTGGTGGGCTCGTACGGGCGGGACACTCCCCCATCGTGACGCACGGGCCGGAGCGCGCGGACATCCCGGGCGGCTGTGGCAGGCTGGAGGGGTGGACGACGTCGCCTGGCTGGCCCTGTGCACCGCCCTCACCGTCCTGGGCGCGATCGCGACCTGGGTCGCGTTCCGCCGGAGGGGGGCGGCGGCCGGCCTGCGCCTCGCCGGGCTCACCCTGCTCGTGCCGGCGGCGTACCTGACGCGCACGCTGAAGATGTTCACGCGGATCGTCGACGCCGTCGCGGACTGGGTCCTCACCCTCGTCCTGGTGCCGACGGTGTGGGCGGGCATCGTGCTCGCCGGGCTGGCCGTGGTGCTGCTGGTGGCCTCCTCGGCGCTGCGGGCCCGGCAGCTCTCCCGGGCCGGCGCGACGCCGGCGCCGCGAGGTCGTGCCGCGCGCCGGGGCGGGGACGCCCCCGCGGGCGCCGTGGGGGCGGGGGCCGCCGGGTCCTCGAGCGCGGGTGGCTCCGGCGGCTCGGGTGACGCCGAGATGGACGAGATCGAGGCGCTGCTGCGCAAGCGGGGCATCGACTGAGCGGGGACGCGGTAGCCGCGCTCGTGCTCGACCTGGCGCTCGCTCGTCCCCTCGAGGCACCCGCCCCGCGGGTGCTCGCGCTCGACGGTCGCTCCGGCTCGGGCAAGACCGTGCTGGCCGACCGCGTGGTCGCCGCGGCCACCGACCGGGGCCTGCGCACGGCGCTGGTGCACATGGACGACCTCTACGAGGGCTGGGAGGGGCTGCCCGGCTCCGCGCCGCGGTTGGCCGGCCTGCTCGCCCCGGTGGCCGAGGGGCGCACCGGCACCTGCCCGCGGTGGGACTGGCACGCCGGCACCTGGCAGGGCGAGGTGGTCGTGCCACCCGTCGACCTAGTGGTGGTGGAGGGCGTGGGCAGCGGGACCCGCCTCCTCGACGGCCTGCGCACGCTGCTGGTCTGGCTGGAGGCCCCCGTACCGGTGCGCCGCGAGCGCGGCCTCGCCCGGGACGGCGACGCCTTCGCCCCCTGGTGGGACGCGTGGGCCGCCGCGGAGGAGGCGCACCTGGCTGCCGAGGACACGACCGCGCGGGCCGACGTGCTCGTGGACGGCACCGGGTCGGCCGCCCCCGTCGTCCGCTGAGCCCGGGGCACCGGACCGGACAGGTCAGCACGACACGTGTCCGAGGGCTGGGTTCCACCCGTGCGGGCCGGTGCCCGGTCCTACGCTGTGCCGCATGCTTCCCCCGAGCGGTGACCAGTTCGAGATCGCGGCCGGCGGCTACCGCGCCGTCATCACCGAGTCCGGTGGCGCCCTGCGCCTCCTCGAGCACCAGGGCCGCCCGCTGGTCGACGGGTTCGGCGAGGACGAGATGTCCGGCGGCGGACGCGGCCAGCAGCTCGTCCCGTGGCCCAACCGCACCCGCGACGGCCGCTACTCCTTCGAGGGCAGCGACCACCAGCTGCCGCTGACCGAGCCGAAGCGCACGAACGCCTCGCACGGCCTGGCGCGGTGGGTGGCCTGGAGCGTGGAGGAGCACACGCCGCACTCGGTCTCGCTGCAGTACCGGCTGATGGCGCAGACCGGCTACCCGTGGACGCTGGACCTGCACGTGGTCTACGACCTCTCGGCCGACGGCCTCACCGTGACCCAGACGGCGACCAACATGTCCGGCGCCCGCGCGCCCTACGCGGTCGGCGCCCACCCGTACCTGTGCGTCGGGGACGGCCCGGTCGACGGCCTGGAGCTGACCTTCCCGGGGAGCACCCGCTACCTGGTGGACGCCGAGCGGCTCCTGCCGGAGGGCTCGGAGCCGGTGGACGGCACCGAGTACGACTTCCGGGTCTCCCGGCCCCTGCGGGGGACCGTCCTCAACGACACCTTCACCGACCTGGCCCGCGACGAGCGGGACGTGGCCACCGCGACGCTCCTCGACCCGGCCAGCGGCCGCGGCGTGAGCCTGTGGGTGGACGCGAAGTACCCCTGCCTGCTGCTCTACACCGCCGACGACGTGCCGGCCACCGCCCGCCGCTCGCTCGCGATCGAGCCGATGTCGGCGCCGCCGGACGCCCTCAACTCCGGCACCGACCTGGTCGTGCTGGAGCCCGCCGGCGAGGCCGGCGACGAGCACTCGGGCTGCTGGGGCATCCGCGCGGTCGACTGACGGCGCTCCCCCGCTCCCCGCACGGGCAGCCCGGGGTCAGCGCTGGGTCAGCCCTGCAGTCAGCGGGTGAGCTCGGTCGCGATCGCGCGCAGGTCGCGCGTCGCCCGGGCGGCCCGCGCCCCGTCGACGCCCTGGATGCCCATCGCACCCAGCGTGCGGCCGTCGGAGAGGTCGAGGGTGACCCACGGAGCGCCGGGGGCCATCGAGACGTTGACGACCTGCTCCCAGGCCAGCTCGTGGCGGCGGTAGCCGTTGACGACCACGACGCACTCGCGGGTCGCGGTCACCCGGCACCGGATCAGCGCGTGGAGCAGGACGAGGCCCGCCACCGCCATCAGGAACAGGGTGAGTGCGTGGCGCCAGTGGAACGCCGCCTGGGCCTCGGGCGAGAGCGTGAACCAGGCGACCACGAAGACGACGCCGAACGCGATGCTCAGCGCCACGGCCATGATCCGCACGCCCAGCGGCCGCCAGGTGTGCGGGAGCGTCGGCCCGAGCCGGTCGTGGTCGATCGGCTCCTCGCCCGGGACGCCGGCGCTGCCGGCGTCCGGGACGTCAGAGGCGGCAGGCATGGATGCCGGTGAGGAGGATGCCGCGGGCGCCCACCTCGTAGAGCTCGTCCATGAGGCGCTGGGAGCCGTCACGGGGGACCATGACGCGGACGGCCGACCAGCCGTCGCGGTGCAGCGGCGCCACCGTGGGCGACTCGAAGCCGGGCGTGAGCCGGACGGCGTCGGTCAGCTTCTCGGTGGGGATGTCGTAGTCCATCATCACGTAGCTGCGGGCCCGCAGGACGCCCTCGATGCGCCGCTCGAAGACGGCGAAGCCGGCGGGCACGTCGCCGGTGCGCGTGATGAGCACGGCCTCGGACTCGAGGATGACGTCCCCGAAGGTCTCCAGGCCGGCGCGGCGCAGCGTCGAGCCGGTCTCCACGACGTCGGCGATGACGTCGGCGACGCCCAGCTGGATCGAGGTCTCGACCGCACCGTCGAGGCGGGTCACGGTGGCCTCGATGCCGCGCTGCTGGAGGAAGGCTTCCACCACGCCGGTGTAGGAGGTCGCGATCCGCAGGCCGGCGAGCTCGGAGAGGTCCGAGTAGCGGCCCGCGGGTCCGGCGAAGCGGAAGGTGCTGGCTCCGAAGCCGAGGCCGCGCACCTCCTCGGTCTTGGCGCCGGAGTCGGCCAGCAGGTCGCGGCCGGTGATGCCGACGTCCAGGGTGCCCTCGCCGACGTAGAGGGCGATGTCGCGGGGGCGCAGGTAGAAGAACTCGACGCCGTTCTCGGCGTCCACGAGCGTCAGCTGCTTGGAGTCCTCGCGCTGGCGGTAGCCGCCCTCGCGGAGGATCTCGGAGGCCGCCTGGGAGAGCGCCCCCTTGTTGGGGACGGCGACGCGGAGGAGGGACATGTCGGGCCTTCTGTTCTCGGGTGCCGCGCTCAGAGGTGCGCGTAGACGTCGTCGAGGTCGATGCCGGCGGCCAGCATCATGCACTGCGCGTGGTAGAGCAGCTGGCTGATCTCCTCGGCGGCACGCTCCTTGCCCTCGTGCTCGGCCGCCATCCACGACTCCGCCGCCTCCTCCACCAGCTTCTTGCCGATGAAGTGGACGCCGGCGTCGAGCTCGGCCACGGTGCCGGAACCCGCGGGGCGGGTCTGGGCCTTCTCGGTCAGCTCGTCCCAGAGCTGCTCGAACGTCTTCACGATCCCCCAGCCTAGGCCGTCACCGGCCCCGGCCCGGAATCGTGTTGAAGGCGCGAGACGGCGCCGGGAGGATGCGGCCATGACCGCAGGTGCCCCCGGCCTCGGCACGTGCCGCTCGTGGCCGCTGCTCACCGACCGGCTGCTGCTGCGCCCGGCCACGACCGCCGACACCGCCGCGACCTGGGCCTTCCGTCGCCTGCCGGAGGTCACGGAGTGGATCGGCTGGGCCGCGGACGAGGCCAGCGACTACGCCGAGCGCTTCGCGCGGCCCGAGCGGCTGGCGCAGGTGCTGGTGGTGGTGCGGCGCGCGGACGAGCGCGTCGTGGGCGACCTCATGCTCGCCGTGCGCGACGGGTGGGGCCAGGCCGAGGTGCGGCAGCAGGCGCGGGGCTGCGAGGTGGAGCTCGGCTGGGTGCTCGACCCGGCCGCGCAGGGGCAGGGCCTGGCCACCGAGGCCGTCCAGGCCGCGCTGGGCGTCGCCTTCGCCGACCTCGGCGCCCGCCGGGTCACGGCGTCCTGCTTCGCCGACAACACCGCCTCGTGGCGGCTGATGGAACGGGTCGGGATGCGCCGCGAGGGCGTCGGGCGCGCGGACTCCCTGCACCGCACCCGGGGCTGGGTCGACGGCTGCGCCTACGCGCTGCTGGCCGAGGAGTGGGCGGTGTCCTGACGGCCCTGGCCGGCCCTGGTCAGCCCTGCGTGGAGAGGGAGACGGCCACGAGCCCCACGGCGGCGGCCACCGCGAGCGCCGGGACGACCCACAGGAACCGCGGGAGCCGGGAGCGACGCACGCGCCCGGCGGGCACGGTGCGGGCGAGCGTCATGAGGTGCTCACGCTCCCAGGCGGGCGGGACGAGGTCGGGGACTCCCCTGCCGACGGTGTCGTGCGGCAGCAGCCGGTCGTGCGCCGGCGGGAAGGTCGGCGAGGCGGTGCGGCGGGCCTGGTCGGGCAGGTGGTTCTCGGGCGTCATCGGTTCCGTCATCGTGCTCGGGGGGAGGTTGCGGCGGGACCGGGGGCGCGAGGCACGGTGCCGCCTCCCCAGGGTGCCACGACTGGCCTACATCCGTCGTCGCCCCGGCCCCGTCACGGTGGTCACAGCACCGGACGGGGCAGGGCGCGCTCGGGTCCTCAGGCCTGGGCCATCGTGTCGATCGCGTTGAAGCCGCCGAGGATGTCGGAGACGTCCGCGAAACCCTCGCTGCGCAGGTAGGAGGCGGCCACCGAGGAGCGCCAGCCGCCGGCGCAGTAGACGACGACGGCCTTGTCGCGCGGGACCTCGTCGACCCGGCGGCGCAGCTCGGCCAGCGGGATGTTGACCGCGCCCTCGACGCCGCCGGCCTCGGTCTCGCCGGTGTTGCGGACGTCGACCAGGACGACCTCGCGGCCCGGGTCGGCCAGCGCCTCGTCCAGCTGGGCGGGCGTGAGACGGCTCGCGTGGCCGACGCAGACGTCCTCGGCCTCGGTGAGGACGTCCTCGACGTCGGTGAGGTAGCCGACGACACCGTCGAACCCGATGCGGGCCAGACGGGTGACGGCCTCGGACTCGTGGCCCTCCGGCGCGACGACGACGATCTCGTCGTGCGGCGTGAGGAGCATGCCGGCGGTCTCCGCGAAGCGACCGTCCAGGGGCACCGAGACGGAGCCCCGCAGGTGGCCGGCGGCGAACTCGGCCTGCTCGCGGGTGTCGAGCAGCACGGCACCCGCGGCGGTCGCCTCGGTGACCTGCGCGAAGGTCAGCTCGGAGACGGCGGACTCGTCGTAGGTGGCCCGGTTCTTGCGGTTGAGCGTGGCGTCGTAGCCGAAGTACTCCGGCGCGGAGGGCTGCCCGGCGGTCACGATGTCGACGAAGGTCTGCTCGTCCATGGGCTGGCAGGCGTAGTTGAAGCGACGCTGCTCGCCGATGGTCGACTGCGTCTCGGTGGAGAGGTTCTTGCCGCAGGCCGAGCCGGCACCGTGCGCGGGGAAGACGCGGACCTCGTCGGCCAGGCCCATCAGCTTGTGCTGGACGGAGTCGTAGAGCATGCCGCCCAGCTCGCGGGCGGTGACGCCGAAGGAGGCGAGCAGGTCGGGGCGGCCGACGTCGCCGATGAACAGGGCGTCGCCGGTCAGCGCACCGTAGGGGGTCGCGTCCGTGCCCTTCTCGTAGACCAGGACGCTGATCGACTCCGGCGTGTGGCCGGGGGTGTGCATGATCTGGAGCGTCACGCCGTCGGGGCCGCCGAGCGCGACGCGCTCGCCGTCGGCGAAGGCGCGGATCTCGTAGTCGGTCTCGGCCTTGTCGCCGTACCCGATCCAGGCGCCCGTCGCCTCGGCCATCTCGAGGTGGCCGGCGAGGAAGTCGGCGTGGAAGTGGGTGTTGATGACGCCGACGATGGTGAGGCCGTGGGCCTTGGCGTCCTCGACGTACTCGGAGACGTCGCGGCGCGGGTCGACGACGACGGCCTGGCCGCTGGTCTCGTCACCGACGAGGTAGGAGGCCTGGGAGAGGCAGTCGAGGTAGTGCTGGGCGAAGTACATGTGCTGTTCCCTTCCGGGGACGCCCGTCGACGCGCGGCGGGTGGCGGGTGTGGTGTGGGGATGAGTCAGACGAGGGTGGAGACGGCGGTCGCGCCGGCGACCAGGACGAGGAGTCCGGCGAAGCCGTGGCGCAGCCGGGCGGCGGGGAGGCGGTCGGCGACACGGCGGCCCAGGAGCACGCCGACCACGGCGGTGGCGGCGAACGGGCCGACGACGCCCCAGTCGACGTCCAGGCCGCCGAGGCGGGCCAGGAGCGAGGTGCCGGAGTTCAGGGCGACGACCACGAGCGAGGTGCCGACGGCCACGCTCATGGGCAGGCGCATGACGATGACCAGGGCGGGGACGACGACGAAGCCGCCACCCACGCCGAGGAAGCCGGTCAGCAGGCCGACCCCGAGGCCGACGAGCAGGGCGGCGAGCAGGCCACGGGAGGGCGTGGCCTCGACGGCCGGGCGGGTCACCGTGGCGACCTGCCCGGCCTCGGCTGCCTCCGCGCCCTCGCCGACGCGCAGCGGCACGGGGGTGTCGATCACGTCCTCGGCGATCCGGGTCGCGCGGGCGCCACGGCGGAACCGCGGCAGGCTCGGGCGGGGTGCGTCCTCGGGGTCGATCTCGATGCAGGAGGGGCAGCCGCGGACCATCGCGCCGGCCGCGACGACCATGAGGACGGAGAAGGCGAGGAGCAGGAACGTCTCGGGCACGGAGTGGCTGAGGTAGGCGCCCAGCCAGGCGGTGGGGATGCCCGCCGCACCGAGCAGCAGGGCCGTGCCCCAGCGGACCCGACCCGCGCGGGCGTGCCCGACGGCCCCGGCCAGCGCTGCGACGCCGACGACGACGAGGCTGCTGGCGGTGGCCTGGACGGCGGACTGCCCGACCACCAGGACCAGCGCGGGGACGGTGAGCACACCGCCTCCGCCACCGAGGCCGCCCAGGACCAGGCCGATGGCCAGGCCCAGGACGACGAGCACGAGGACGTCCATGGTCAGGCCCCGGCGACCGCGGGCAGGCCCGCCCGGGTCCAGGCGATCATGCCGCCGCCCATGTTGACGACGTGGTGGCCGGCCCCGGCGAGGACGGCCGCGGCCTTGCCGGAGCGGTTGCCCGAGCGGCACACGCCACGACGAGGCGGTCGGAGGGGACGTCAGCGGGGTCCAGGTGCCCGAGCGGCAGGTGGGTCGCGCCGTCGACGTGGACCTCGGCCCACTCGTCGGGCTCACGGACGTCGAGCAGGAGTGCCCCCTCGCCGTGCAGGCGCAGGGCCTCGTGCACGTCGACGGTGGGGACCGGGATGCTGGTCATGGGCTTCCTCCTGGGTGGTGCGGGGCGTGCGGTGACGGTGGGTTGGGAGGGGGCGACGGAGACCCGGGCTCAGGCGCCGGTGGTGACGCGCAGGTCGGGGCTGCCGAGGTCGGTGACGAGTGCGTAGCGGTCGCCGCGCACGAGGGTGCGGCGGAACTCGACCAGCCGGCCGCGGCTGGAGGCCAGGCGCTCGAGGTGCAGTGCGGCGACGTCGGTGCCGATGCCGAGGAGCTCCCGCTCGGCCGCGGACGGGACGATCGCGCGGACCTGCTCGGTGCCACCGCTCAGGGTCAGGTCGCAGTGCTCCGCGAGGGCCCCGTAGAGCGAGGTGGCCGAGAGGTCGACGGTGAGCAGAGGCGCGGCGACGTCGGCGGGCAGCCAGACGCGGTCGAGCGCGAGCGGCTCGTCGTCCATGAGCCGGACCCGCTCGAGGTAGACGAGCGGGGAGGACTCCTCCAGGCCGAGGCGGCTGGCGACGACGCCGTCGGCGCGGGCCTCGAGGCGGCGGACGACGGAGCGCTGGCTGTGGCCGGTCGACTCGACGTTGCTGAACAGGCTGTAGAGCGACCCCTGCTCCTGGGTGATCCGGGGAGCGGCCACGCGGGGCTGCCGGCCACGGGCCGACTCGATCACGCCGGTCTCCCGCAGGGCGCGCAGGGCGGCCCGGACGGTGTGCCGGCTGACGGCGTAGTCGGAGACGAGCTGCATCTCGCCCGGGAACGCGTCCACGAACTCCCCGCGCTCGAGGCGCCGGTTGAGGTCGCCCTGGAGCTGCATCCACAACGGCTGACCCGCCCCTCGTTCCAGGGTGCGGAGCGTCTGCTCGGTCATGCCCTCTCCCTTCCTCGTAACCCCCTCTGGGGTTACGACACTCAATGTACGGACATACGGGGGCGCATGCAAGGCGCCGACCCCCACTTGTCCGGACATTCTGGATCGGGCGTCTCCACGACCCGTCGGCGGCGCGCCGTCGGCGCCCGCGCCTACGCTCCTGGTGTGCCCGCAGCCACCGTCCGACTCAGCCCGCAGGAGGCCCGGCGCGTCTGCGTGCGCGCGCAGCTGCTCGACTCCCCCCGTCCCGACGACGTGCTCACGGTGGTGCGTCACCTGGGCGTGCTCCAGCTCGACCCGACCGCGCACGTCGCCCCCAGCGCGCACCTGGTGCTCTGGTCGAGGCTCGGCGGCTCCTACGACCGCGAGGAACTGGACGACCTGCTGGCCGGGGGCGGGCTGGTGGAGCTCGGTGGCTTCGCGCGACCGGCCGAGGACGTCCGGCTGCACACCGCCGAGATGGCCGCCTGGCCCGTCCCCGCCGGCCGGGACGGCAGCCTGAAGGAGTGGCAGGTGGAGGTCGAGGGATGGGTCGAGGACAACGACGCCGCTCGGCTGGAGGTGCTGGAGACGCTCCGCGGCGACGGGCCACTACCGGCCCCCTCGCTCCCCCGCGGCGCGATCGTGCGCGCCTGGCGCTCCTCGGGCTGGAACGACGACCGCTCGCTGCTGCGACTGCTGGACCTGATGGCGGCGCGCGGCGAGGTGGCGGTCGTGGGACGTGCGGGTCAGCACCGCCTGTGGGACCTGGCAGAGCGGGTCTACCCCGACGACGAGCCCGTCCCGCTCGAGGAGGCCCGTCGCGAGCAGGGCCGTCGCCGCCTGCGCGCGCTCGGCCTGGCCCGGGCCCGCTCCGCCGTCACGCCCGGCGAGCCGCACGACGTCGGAGCCGTCGGGCTCACGGTGGCGGTCGACGGCGTCCGCGGCACCTGGCAGGTCGACGAGGAGCACCTGGAGTCGGTCCGCGCGGGGTTCGAGCCGCGCACCGCCGTCCTCTCGCCCCTGGACCGGCTGGTGATGGACCGCAAGCGGATGGCTGAGCTGTGGGACTTCGACTACCAGCTGGAGATGTACAAGCCGGCAGCGCAGCGGCGCTGGGGCTACTGGGCCATGCCCGTGCTGGCCGGCGCCGACCTCGTGGGCAAGGTGGACGCTCGGCACGAGCCGGCCGAGGGCGTGCTCCGGGTCGACGCCGTGCACGAGGACGCGCCGTGGTCGGCCGACGTGCGAGCAGCCGTCGAGGCCGAGCTGGAGGACCTGGCCCGCTGGCTGGGCGCGGACCTCCAGCGCGCTCAGCAGGCGAACTGCCGCCGGTAGGCCTGGGGGCTCAGCCCGCGCACGCGGGTGAAGTGGTGCCGCAGCGTGGCGGGGTTGCCGAAGCCGACCTCGCGCGCGATCCAGTCCACGGGGCGGTCCGAGCGCTCCAGCAGCTCCTCGGCCAGGCGCACCCGCTGGGCGGTGATCCAGGCGTGCGGCGTCGTGCCCGTCTCCTCGCGGAAGCGTCGGGCGAACGTCCGCGGCGCCATGTGCGCCTTGCGTGCCAGGACGTCGACCCCGAGGTCGTCGGCCAGGTGCTCGTCGATCCATGCCAGCACGGGGGCCAGGGTGTCGGCGGCGCACTCGGGCACCGCCCGGGCGATGAACTGGGCCTGGCCGCCGTCACGCTGGGGAGGCACGACCATGCGCCGGGCGATCACGTTGGCCACCGCCGCGCCGTGCTCCTGGCGCCACACGTGCAGCGAGGCGTCGATCCCCGCTGCCGTGCCGGCGCTGGTCACGACCTGGCCTGCGTCGACGTAGAGCACCTCGGGCACCACGGTGGCCAGCGGGAACGTGTCGGCCAGGCGCTGGGTGTAGCGCCAGTGGGTCGTGCACTCGCGGCCGTCGAGCAGACCGGCCGCCCCGAGCGTGAACGCGCCCGAGCAGACCGACAGCAGCCGAGCCCCGCGGTCGTGGGCCGCCTGCAGCGCCTCGATGATCTCCGGGGGCGCCTCGCCTCGCGGCTGCGCCGGGACGCAGACGAGGTCGGCCTCCGCCACCCGTCCCAGGTCGTGGCGGACGTCGAGGGCGAACCCCATGTCCGTCTCCACCGGGCCCGGGGCGACGCCGCAGACGGCGAAGTCGAGCACGGGGACCCCGTCGTCGGCGCGGTCGAGACCGAAGGCCTCGCAGACGACACCGAGCTCGAAGGGGGCCACGCCGTCGTAGACGAGGGCGGCGACGTTGGTGAGCACGCGGCGAGCATGACAGATCGCTGGCAGGAAATCGATCACGAGGGGCACTTCTGCCACTCGTGGCACGAAACCAATGAGCGCAGGATTACTGCCATGACCGCACTCCTGATCTTCTGGCTCCTGGTGATCCTCACGACCGGCGCACTCGTCGGCCTCCGCGTCCTGCTCGACGACGACCCCACCGGCGACGACGGCTACCGCCCGCCGGCCAGCCACGAGGTGGACACCTTCAGTCGCAGCGGCTCCTCCTGGCACTGAGCCCGCGACCATCGCCTCCGGACAGCACGAAGCCCCGCCCGGGTGACCCGGGCGGGGCTTCGTGCGTGGTGCGGGGCGTCCGTCAGGACGCGCGCCGCCGGTGGCTCACTGGCCGCCGGTCAGCTTCTCGCGCAGGGCCTGCAGGGCCTCGTCGGAGGCGAGCGAACCGGAGTCCTCGGTCTCCTCGGCCTCGTTGGAGGAGGAGTACGAGGTGGCCTCGCCGGCCTCGACCTCGGCCTTGGCGGCCTCCTGCTGCTGCTTGACGTGCTGCTCCCAGCGGGCGTGGGCCTGGGCGTACTCGGCCTCCCAGGCGGCGCGCTGCTCGTCGAACCCGTCGCGCCACTCGCCGGTCTCCGGGTCGAAGCCGTCGGGGTAGACGTAGTTGCCCTGCTCGTCGTACGTGGCGGTCATGCCGTACAGCGTCGGGTCGAACTCCTCGACGTCGGTGGCGACGGCGGTCTCGTTGGCCTGCTTCAGCGACAGCGAGATGCGGCGACGCTCGAGGTCGATGTCGATGATCTTGACCATGACGCCGTCGTTGACCTGGACGACCTGCTCGGGGATCTCCACGTGGCGCTCGGCCAGCTCGGAGATGTGCACCAGGCCCTCGATGCCCTCCTCGACGCGGACGAAGGAACCGAAGGGCACCAGCTTGGTGACCTTGCCCGGCACGATCTGACCGATCTGGTGGGTACGGGCGAAGTGCTGCCACGGGTCCTCCTGCGTCGCCTTCAGCGACAGGGAGACACGCTCGCGGTCCATGTCCACGTCGAGGACCTCGACGGTGACCTCGTCGCCCACAGCGACGACCTCGGACGGGTGGTCGATGTGCTTCCAGGACAGCTCCGAGACGTGGACGAGACCGTCGACGCCGCCGAGGTCCACGAACGCACCGAAGTTGACGATCGAGGACACGACACCCTTGCGGATCTGGCCCTTCTGGAGCTGGGTGAGGAAGCCGTGGCGGACCTCGGACTGGGTCTGCTCGAGCCAGGCGCGGCGGGACAGGACCACGTTGTTGCGGTTCTTGTCCAGCTCGATGATCTTCGCCTCGAGGGTCTGACCCACGTACGGCTGCAGGTCGCGGACGCGACGCATCTCGACGAGCGAGGCCGGCAGGAAGCCGCGGAGGCCGATGTCGAGGATGAGGCCGCCCTTGACGACCTCGATGACGGTGCCCTCGACGACGCCGTCCTCCTCCTTGACCTGCTCGATCGTGCCCCAGGCGCGCTCGTACTGGGCGCGCTTCTTGGACAGGATCAGGCGACCCTCCTTGTCCTCCTTCTGGAGGACGAGCGCCTCGACCTGGTCGCCGACGGAGACGACCTCGGCCGGGTCGACGTCGTGCTTGATCGACAGCTCGCGGGACGGGATGACGCCCTCGGTCTTGTAGCCGATGTCGAGCAGGACCTCGTCGCGGTCCACCTTGACGATGGTGCCGTCGACGATGTCGCCGTCGTTGAAGTACTTGATGGTCTCGTCGATCGCGGCGAGGAAGTCCGCCTCCGAGCCGATGTCGTTGACCGCAACCTGCGGCGCGTCGTGCTCGGGGAGGGTGGAGGAGATGGTCATGGAGTAGGTGAGTCCTTGAAGTGGGCAGAAGTAGATCTAGCGCGCGCGGAGCCCTCGCCGTCACGGACGTGTGGTTCGTCGGCACCCCGGCACCGACGTCACCGTCGGTCGGGCGCCGCCCGCGTCACCACCGGCAGCAGGCCCTCGGGAGGGCCGGCGCAGCCGGGCACGACGCATCGGATGGCAATGCCGAGGTCCGCTCCGTACGGGACGCAGGCAGACTCCAGGCGCACAGGCAAGACTACGACCCTGTGACGAGCGCGTCCAACCGGGGACGACACGCCCGGGGACGCCGAGTCCCGTGCGGGTCGGCCTGCGTCCAGCCTGGTGGATCGGGCTGGTGGATCGGGCTAGTGGACCGGGGCGGGCGCCGCGTGCAGGTCGCGGGCCCGCGCGCAGGCCCGCAGGACGGCGTCCGCCCGCTCGGCCGGGGCGTGCCGCTGGGCGCGGGCGGCGAGCTCCACCAGGGGCAGCAGGTCCAGCGCCCGGGCCCGGTCGCGAAGCAGCCCAACGGGCTCGCCCCGGAGGTCGGCGTAGAGGTCGAGCAGCGGCTCCACGAACGCCGGCCGCGCCTCGTGACGCAGCAGGTTGCCCAGGTCGGACTCGGGCTGACCGGCGTGGGCGAACTCCCAGTCCAGGACTCCGGTGACGCGCACCCCCTCGGGCGTCCGCGCCAGCAGGAGGTTCTTGGGGTTGAGGTCGGCGTGCACCAGCACGCTGCCGGTGGGCACCGCCAGCGGCTCGTCGAGCGCGTCCTCGGCCTGCTCCACGAGGGCGTCCAGGCCCGTCCGCTCCTCCCTGTCCCAGTCGTGCAGGCCCGGGGCCAGGGCCCGGACGGCGTAGCCCAGGTCGTCCCACGGCTCCGGCCACGGCTCGACCCGCAGGTCGGCGTCCACGAAGCGTCCTGCTGACGGCAGCGGCGCCGAGGCCAGGCGAGCCAGGAGGCGGGCCAGCCGGCGGGCGAGGTCGGCCGCCTCGACGTCGTCCAGCGTCGGCCACACGTCGGCGCCGTGCTCGCCGGGCAGCCAGGACGTCACCAGGAGCCCCGGCACGTCGCACGCCGCGTCCCCGGCCCGGACCTCGAGGACCTCGGGCACGCCCGCCACCAGCCCGGCCGCACGGCGCAGCACCGCGCCCGCGACCAGGGGCGCCTGCGGGTCGTCGGGGGCGAACAGCCGCACGACGCTGCGTTCTCCCCCGGTCTCGGCCAGGAACGCGCGCCCGGAGTACCCGCCGGGCAGCGGCCGCAGCGCGCCCAGGCCGGGCACCTCGATCGCCGCCTGCTCGTGCTCGCTCACGGCGCCATGGTGCCAGGGAGGGAGGCGCCAGGGCGGTGCCAGGGCGAGGGCGCTCCCCCGTCGACCCGGCCCGCTCCGGACGGGGCGTCGTACCGTGAGCCCATGGCCCCCACCTTCCTCGGCCGCGCGGCCGGCACCGCTGCCGGCGTCGCGCTCCTGCCGTGGCGCCTCACCCTCGCCGCGACCCGCACCACGCTCGCGCTGGGCGAGCTCGCCTCCCCGGACGGGCCGGTCCGGCGGCCGGGCGGGTACCGCGACCAGCTGGAGAAGATCGTCGGCCCCGGAGGCCAGGCCGACCGGCTGATGGCCCTGCTCGACGATCCCGACGGACCGATCCGGCTCGCGACCACCGTGGCCGAGCTCATCGCCCCTGACCGTCCACTGGGCCGGATGCTCGCCCGCGACGGCGTGCTCGACCGCCTGCTGGCGGACGGCGGACCCGTGGAGCGGCTACTCACCGACGGCGGCGCGATCGACCGGCTCGCAGGTGAGGGCGGTGCGCTCGACCGGCTGACCGAGGAGGGCGGCGTCCTGGAGCGGCTGCTGGCCGTGGACGGCGCCGTCGACCGACTGACGCGGGAGGACGGGCTGCTCGAGCAGGTGCTGCGGCCCGGCGGCCTGGCCGACCGGATGCTCGCCGACGACGGCTTCCTGGAGACGATGCTCGCCGAGGGCGGCACGCTGGACCAGCTCATCGCGCTCGGGGACACCCTGGAGGCGCTCCAGCCCCGCCTGGCCGAGCTGGCCCGCCTCGTCCCGGCGCTCTCCGGCTCCGCCGACGCCCTCGAGCGGGCCGTCGGCCCGATCGGCGAGATCGCCGGGATGCTGCCCTTCGGCCGGCGGCGGCCCGGCTCCGGTCCCGTCGTCCCGGGCGGCCTCGGGTGAGCGCCGAGCGCCCGACCGTGACCCCGATCGACCTCCCGCCGGTGGCGCCGGACTCCCGCAGCCACCCGCCCATGCCCCCGGTGCGCGTGGAGCGGCGGGCGGTGGACGAGGCGGAGTCACGCGCCGCCAACGGGCCCGACTGGGACCGCTACGCCGACGACTACCAGGCCACCCACGGCGAGTTCCTCGGCGACGCCGGCTTCGTGTGGGGGCCCGAGGGGCTCACCGAGGAGCGGGCCGGGGTGCTCGGCGAGGTCGCCGGCAAGGACGTCCTCGAGATCGGCTCCGGCGCCGGGCAGTGCTCGCGCTGGGTGCGGGCCCGGGGCGGCCGGGGCATCGGGCTGGACCTCTCCCACCGCCAGCTCCAGCACTCCCGCCGCCTGGACGAGGCCACCGGCGTCGCCGTGCCGTCCGTGCGCGGCACGGCCACCGACCTGCCGTTCGCCGACGCGAGCTTCGACGTCGTCTTCTCCTCGTTCGGGGCGCTCCAGTTCGTCGCCGACATCGACGGCTGCGTCGACGAGGTCGTGCGGGTCCTGCGCCACGGCGGCCGGTTCGCGTTCTCCATCACCCACCCCACGCGGTGGATGTTCGCCGACGACCCCGGCGAGGAGGGGCTGGTGGCGTCCCAGTCCTACTGGGACCGGCGCCCCTACGTGGAGGTGGACGAGGCCAGCGGCGAGGTCTCCTACGTGGAGCACCACCGGACGCTGGGCGACTGGGTCTCGCTGCTGGCGGGCCGGGGGCTGGCGATCCGTCGCCTGGTGGAGCCGGAGTGGCCCGAGCGGCACGACCGGGTCTGGGGCGGCTGGTCGGCGACCCGGGGCCGGCTCACGCCGGGCACGGCGATCGTGGCGGCCGACCTGCTGCTCTGAGCAGGTCGGCCGCCACGGGCACCGGTCGGTGCCGCGGTGGCCGCCGCTCAGGCCAGGAAGCGCCGCCGGACCAGCGCGACCGCGCCACCGGCGAGGATCACCCCGCCCGCGAGCAGCCCGCGCCCGGCGTTCTCACCGGTCTCCCCGGACTCGCCCTGCACCTCGAAGGAGTACGCGGTGAGCCCGGTCGCACCCGCGGGCGCGCCGACGGCCATGGAGCCGGTCGAGGCACGCTCGGACTGGGCGGCCAGGGTCGCGTACATCGCCCCGTAGGACTGGGCCGTCTCCTCGCCCTTGGCCACCAGGACGCTGGTGCCCTCCTCCGAGAGCTGCGTCGCGCCGTCCACGAGCGCCGGGGCACCGTCGGCGGCCTCGACGAGGCCGTCGGCCAGCTGCTGGGAGCCGTCCGCGGCGTCGGTGAGCCCCGAGGAGAGCCGCGTCGCGCCGTCGACGAGCTGCGTCGAGCCGTCCGCGGCCTCGGTGGCGCCGGCCGACAGCCGGCCCGCCCCGTCCTCGAGGTCGCCGGCACCGCTCGCCAGCTCGCCGGTGCCCGCGGAGAGCTCGCCGGTACCGGCCGACAGCTCGCCCGCGCCGGCCGCCAGCTCCCCGGTGCCGTCGGCCAGCGAACCCGTGCCCGCGGCGAGCTCCTGCGCGCCGTCGGAGAGGGCACCCGCGCCGGCGTCGAGCCGGTCGAGGCCCGCGCCGAGGGTCTGGCTGCCCGCGTGCGCGGCCTCGGCACCGGTGCCGAGCTGGAGGACGCCCTGCACGGCTGCCGTCAGCCCCGCGGAGAGCTGGTCGAGCCCCGTGGCGACCTGGTCCACACCGGCGGCGGCCGAGGCCGCACCCGTGTGCAGCTGGTCGGCACCGGCGCGGGCACCGCCGAGGCTGGTGGCCAGCTGCGAGGCGCCCGGCACCAGCTGGGTGTCCAGGGCACCGAGGGCGGTGGCCAGGCCGCCGGAGACCTGGCCGAGGCCGGCCGAGGCCTGCTGCTGGGACGTCCGCCCGGACTCCACGCCAGCCGCCACGGCGTCGAGCGTGCCCGTGCAGACCGGGTCGCCCAGGCAGCCGGCCGTCGCCCGCGCCTGGGCGATGCCCGCGAGCAGCTGGTCGACGGAGCCGCCCGGCGCGACGGCGGCGTCCAGGCCCGCCTTGACCTGGTCGACGCCCGCCTTGGCGGCGCCCAGGCCGGTCGTGTCGCTGCGCAGCGCCACCAGGCCGCCGTGGATCTGGCCGGCGCCCGTCTCGGCCTGGCCCAGGCCCGCCGACAGGGCGGCCAGCCCGCCCACGAGGGTGGTCGGGTCGCTGTCGTCGCCGAGGCCGGCGGCGAGCTGGGCGACGCCGAGCTGGAGGGCGGTCACGCCCTGCTGCGCGGCGCCCAGGCCGCTGGCGCCACCCAGGGTGTCCAGGCCCGCCTCGATCTGGGCCAGCCCGGCCGTGAGGTCGGCGCTGCCCTCGGCGGCGGCGGTGGCACCGGCCGCGAGGTCACCCGCGCCGGTGGCCAGGCGACCGGCGCCGGCGTCCAGGTCCTCGGCGCCCGCGGCCGCCCGGTCGAGGCCGGCCGAGAGCCGGCCGGCGCCGTCGTCCAGGGCCCGGGCCCCGGCGTCCAGCTTGTCGGCGCCGACGAGCAGGTCGTCGGTGCCGACGGAGAGCCGGCCGGCGCCGTCGGCGAGCTCGACCAGGCCGGAGCGCAGCCGGCCCGCCCCGTCCGCGAGCTCGGCGGAGCCGGGAGCGGCCTCGCCGACGAGGCCGGCGGAGAGCTGCTCGGCGCCGTCACGGAGCTGGACGAGGCCGGCGAGGAGCTCGGCCGCGCCGTCGCGCACGCGCAGCAGGTTGGCGTCGATCTCGGCCGCGCCGGCCGCCAGCTCGACGCCGGTGTCGGCGCCGCCCTGGTAGGAGGTCGCCGCCGTCGCGAACGTGGGGCTGGCCAGCGGGTCCACCGGCAGCGCGGTGAGGGAGGCGTCCGGCACGACGCCGTCCACGACGTCGGCGCTCCAGCCGACCGTGGCGGACTCGGAGCCGATCGGGGGGATGAGGGTGAGGGTGAAGCTGAGGATCATCCCGCCCTTGCCGTCGCCGGCCATGTTGGCGGCCTCGCTGCTCACGGAGGTGAAGCCGGCGGGCAGCACGGTGGTCAGGCTCGCCACCATCGGGAGCGGCACGTCGACGGTCTCGGTGACGGTGCCGCCGTCCCCGTCGTCGTAGCTGATCTCGGTGGGTTGCGAGGAGGTGTTGGTGACGGTGTACCGGACCTCGAGGTGCCCGGTCGCCCCCACCACGTCCGCGGCGTCGACCTGCTCGCCGTCGAGCAGGTGGACCACGTCGAGGGTCACGGGAAGGGTGCCGTCGTAGTCGCTGACGGAGCGGACGGCGGCGTGGCCGTCGACGTGCAGGTCGCTGACCTGCTCGCCGTCCTCGACGTCGAGACCGCTGAAGCCGTCGAGGTTGCGCAGGCCCGAGGTCTCCACCGGGTTGCTCACGGTGACGTCGCCGGTGCCGGTGAGGCTGAGCTGCTCGTAGAGGCGGGTGGACGTCGGGGTGCCCGAGGCGTCCGTGTAGACCTGCACGGTCTCGGTGTTGACGACGCCGACGTCGCCGGCGTCCGCGTCGCCCTCGGCCAGGGCCGGGGAGGCCACGGCGGCGACCAGCAGCAGGGCGGTGGCGGCGCCGCCGACGGCACCGAGCGCGCCGGCGCGGCGCACGCGACCGCGCGCGGCCCTCATCGGGCGACCTCCGCGGACGGAGCGGTCTGGGCGACGGGGGCGGTCTCGGCGGCCGGCACGGTCTCGGCGACCTGGCCGTCGGGGTCGCCCTCGTGCCGGGCGTGCCGGTGCTGCGGCGCGGCCGACTGGCCACCCGGAGCCACGAGGGAGGTGAGGACCAGGCCGACGGCGAGGGTGCAGGCCAGGGTGGTCACCGCGACGAAGGAGGTCGCGAGCACCTCCGGCGGGGCCTCGGAGTAGGCGGTCTCGTAGACCCCGGCCAGGGCTGCCGCGCCCAGCAGCGGGGCCCACAGGGGCAGCCGCTCGCGGGAGGCGACGACCACCGCACCGGCCAGGACGACGGTGAGGGCGACCGAGACGGCGTGGCCGCCGGGCGTGTCGGGCAGGACGGCCGCACGCAGCACGTAGCCGAGCCAGGCGACCAGGACGCCGGCGACCAGACCGCCGACGCGGGCCAGCGGGGACCGGTCCGGCACCAGCCAGACGACGGCGCCGAGACCGGCACCGACCAGGACGCTCGGGCCGAGGCCGAGGCCGACCGAGCCGAGGACGACGAGCAGGGCGGCGCTGAGCGCCAGCACCAGGCTCGTGGAGATGGACGTGCGCATGGGTGAGCGCTCCCTCCAGGTGGGTGGACGTCCACCGGACCGACGGTCCGGCGGGCGCCGGTTCCCTCCCCGGACCCAGGCGCAAGCCGAGACGATAGAGCAGAAAGTGATCGCCGTCACGTCAAGTTACTTACGAGTTCGTACGGGTCCTACCCCCG
Organism: Nocardioides bruguierae; assembly: GCF_023656415.1. Classification (GTDB taxonomy): domain Bacteria; phylum Actinomycetota; class Actinomycetes; order Propionibacteriales; family Nocardioidaceae; genus Nocardioides; species Nocardioides bruguierae. The sequence continues at coordinate 14,524 of NZ_JAMOIL010000029.1, read as the reverse complement.
TGCCGCCGCAAGACCTTCATCGTGGCGTCCCGGGCGGTTCACCCTCCTGCGCGCTCGCGCGACACCCGCGTGCCTACGATGCGCCGGTGACCAGCGCACCCGCACCCGCCCCTGCGCAGGACGCGCCGCCGCGCGGCCGGCTGCGCGGCGTCCTGGGCACCTCCGCCGGCATCGCGGTCGCCATGGGCGTCATGAACGTCGCCACCTACGGCTTCCAGATGGTCTCGGCACGGCTCCTCGGCCCCACGGAGTACGGCGCCGTCGCCTCGCTGATGGCGCTGCTCATGGTCGTCGCCGTCGCTCAGCTCGGGCTCCAGGCCACGGCCGCGCGACGGGTCTCGACCGACCCCGCCGCCGTCCACCTGATCGAGCGGGACGTGCTCGGCGTGACCTACCGGGCCGCCTGGGCCGTGGGCGCGCTCATGCTGGTGCTCGCGCCGGTGGTGCACCGGTTGCTGCACCTGGACAGCATCTGGCCGGCGCTGCTGGTGGCCGCAGCCGCCGTGCCGCTGACGATCTCCGGTGGCCAGGCCGGCGTGCTCCAGGGCGAGCGGCGCTGGCTCGCCCTCTCGATGCTCTACCTCGGCATCGGCGTGCCCCGCCTGGTGCTCGGCGTGCTCGCCCTGCTGGTCATGCCCAGCGAGACCTCGGCGATGGTGGGCGTCGCCCTCGCCATGCTGGCCCCCGCGATCGTCGGGTGGGTCGCGCTGCGCCCGCGTGCAGGGTCCGCGGCCCGTGGCGCCGCCTCCTCCGCGGACGGCGCTGCGCCCGTGCGGCCGGGCCGCCGACCCGTGGCCCGAGAGGCGCTGGCGGCCTCCCTGGCGCTCCTGGCGTTCTTCCTGCTCTCCAACGTCGACATCGTCCTGGCGCGCAACCTGCTCCCCCGCCACCAGGCGGGCCTGTACGCGGCCGGGCTGATCCTCACGAAGGCCGTGCTGTTCCTGCCGCAGTTCGTCGTGGTCGTGGCGTTCCCGTCGATGTCGACCGCCCACGAGCGACGACGCGCACTGCTGCGCAGCCTGGCCGCCGTGCTCGGGATCGGTGCGGTCAGCACGCTGGCGGCCTGGCTGCTGGCCCCGGTGGCGCTGGTGTTCGTCGGTGGCGCCGAGTACGCCGACGTGCAGGACGAGCTGTGGCTCTTCGCCGTGCTCGGGACGCTGCTCTCGATGCTCCAGCTGCTCGTGTACTCCGTGCTGGCCCGGCGCGGGCGTCGCTCCCAGCTGCTCGTGTGGGGCGGCGTGCTGGCCCTGGTCGGGCTGGGCGCCACGACTGCCAGCCTGCCGGGGCTCGTCGCCGTGGTGATCGCGGTCGACGCCCTGCTGCTGCTCGTGCTGCTGGGTCTCAGCCTGCACCGCCTCGGCGCGGACGAGCCGGCGGATCCGACCCAGAGCCAGACCCAGGGCCAGACCCAGGGCCAGCCCCACGGCCAGGGGACCGAGACCGACTGACCCGCCGCGGCCCGCGGCTCAGTGCGCCGCGTCGTGCCAGGACCGGCCCGTGCCCACGGAGACGTCGAGCGGCACGGTGAGGTCGGCGGCGCCGCCCATCCGGTCGCGGACGAGCTGCTCCAGCGCCTCGGCCTCGCCGGGCGCCACCTCGAGCACGAGCTCGTCGTGCACCTGCAGGAGCAGGCGGGAGGTCAGCCCCTTGGACTCCAGCGCGGCCTGGACGTCGAGCATCGCGATCTTGATCAGGTCGGCGGCCGAGCCCTGGATCGGGGCGTTCAACGCCATCCGCTCGGCCATCTCGCGGCGCTGGCGGTTGTCGCTGGTGAGGTCCGGCAGGTAGCGACGCCGGCCGCGGATGGTCTCGGTGAACCCGGTGCGCCGGGCCTCGTCCACGACCCCGGCCAGGTAGTCGCGCACCCCGCCGAAGGTCTCGAAGTACTCGTCCATGAGGCCACGCGCCTCGACCGGCTCGATACCGAGCTGCTGGGAGAGGCCGAACGCGGAGAGACCGTAGGCGAGCCCGTAGTTCATCGCCTTGATCTTGGCGCGCTGCTCGACCCCCACGTCGGCGGCGTCGACGCCGAACACCCGCGCGGCAGTGATGGAGTGGAAGTCCTGGCCGGAGCGGAAGGCCTCGGTCAGCAGCCCGTCCTCGGACAGGTGCGCCATGATCCGCATCTCGATCTGGCTGTAGTCGGCGGTCATCAGCGACTCGTAGCCCTCGCCCACGACGAAGGCCTCGCGGATGCGGCGGCCCTCCTCGGTGCGGATCGGGATGTTCTGCAGGTTCGGCTCGGTGCTGGAGAGACGGCCGGTCGCGGCGATCGTCTGGTTGAACGTGGTGTGGATGCGCCCGTCGGGCTGCACGGTCTTGACCAGGCCCTCGATCGTCTGGCGCAGCCGGATCACGTCGCGGTGCCGCAGCAGGTGCAGCAGGAACGGGTGCTCGGTCTTGACGTAGAGGCTCTGCAGGGCGTCCGCGTCGGTGGTGTACCCCGTCTTGGTGCGCTTGGTCTTGGGCATGTCGAGCTCGTCGAAGAGCACCACCTGCAGCTGCTTGGGCGAGCCGAGGTTGATCTCCTTGCCGATCACCGCGTAGGCCTCGTCCGCCGCGGCGCGGACCTCGGTGGCGAAGTGCTCCTCCAGCCCCTCGAGGTGCTCGACGTCGACGCTGATGCCCGTCTCCTCCAGACGCCCGAGCAGGTGCACCAGCGGGAGCTCCATGTCGCGCAGCAGCTCCTCGCCGCCGTGCGAGGCCACCTCGCCGTCCAGGGCCTCGGCCAGGTCGAGCACCGCGCGCGCGTGCAGCATCGCGGTGGTCGCGGCCGCGTCGTCGGCGTCGTCCTCGGCCAGCGCGTCGAGCGAGAGCTGGCCGGAGTCGGCCGTGCCGGCGGTCAGCTCGCGCTTGAGGTAGCGCAGCACGAGGTCGGCCAGGTCGTAGGAGCGCTGGTCGGGGCGCACCAGGTAGGCGGCGAGCGCGGTGTCGCTCTGCAGGCCGGCCAGCGGCCAGCCGCGGGCCGTCAGCGCGTGCATCGGCCCCTTCGCGTCGTGCAGTACCTTGGGGCGTGCCGGGTCGGCGAGCCAGGCGGCGACCGCGGCGTCGTCCTCGGGGGTGACGGCAGCGGCGTCGAGCCAGGCGGCCTCGCCGGTGGCCGAGGCGAGCGCGAGGGAGTGCACCTCCCCGGTGCCGGCCTTCCAGGAGCCGCCCACGACCAGCCCGACCACGTCGCTCGCGTGCTCCTCGAGCCAGCCGGCGACCTCGCCCTCGCCGAGCCGTCGTCCCTCGACCTCGAAGCCGGAGCCGTCCACCTCCTCCTCGCTGGAGAGGGTCTCGAACAGTCGGTCCCGCAGGACGCGGAACTCCAGGCCGTCGAAGAGCGTGTGCACGGCCTGGCGGTCCCAGGCGCGCAGGCCCAGGTCGTCCGGGCCCTTCTCCAGCGGCAGGTCGCGCACGAGCGCGTTGAGCCGGCGGTTGCGGATGACGTCGCCGAGGTGCTCGCGGAACGCCTCGCCCTTCTTGCCGGCGATCTTGTCGGCGTTGGCGATGACGTTGTCGAGACCGTCGTAGGTGTTGATCCACTTGGCCGCGAAGCCCTGGCCGACCCCGGGCACGCCGGGCAGGTTGTCGGAGGTCTCCCCCACGATCGCCGCGAGCTCGGGGTAGCGCTGCGGCGGGACCTTGTACTTCTCCTCGACGGCCGCGGGCGTCATCCGCGCCAGGTCCGAGACGCCGCGCATCGGGTAGAGCACCGTGGAGCGCTCGGTGACCAGCTGGAGGGAGTCGCGGTCGCCGGTGAGGATCAGGACCTCCATGTCCGTCTCCTCCAGCGCGCGCGTGGTCAGCGTGGCGATGATGTCGTCGGCCTCGTACCCGTCCTTCTTCAGGAACGGGATGTGCAGCGCCTCCAGCACCTCCTCGATCAGCGGCAGCTGGGAGGAGAACTCCGGGCGCGTCTTCTGCCGCGTGGCCTTGTACTCGCTGTACTCGGCCGTGCGGAACGTCGTGCGGGAGACGTCGAAGGCGACGCCCACGTGCGTGGGCTGCTCGTCGCGCAGCACGTTGATGAGCATCGAGGTGAACCCGTAGACGGCGTTCGTGTGCTGGCCCGTGCTGGTGGAGAAGTTCTCCGCGGGGAGGGCGAAGAACGCGCGGTAGGCCAGGGAGTGGCCGTCGAGCAGCAGGAGCCGCGGGCGGTCGGTGGCAGGCGTCGTCTCGGGCACGCCGCGACTCTAGTCAGAGTCACCGACAGCACCCCATCCGACGCTGTCCACAGGATCGAGAAATGACAGGTTTGCCCGGACATGATCGGGGTACGGATGCCCTGCACACCCGAATCGCGGGTGTCCTATCAGAAACGGAATCTCGTGCGCTCTCTCGGAAGCATCATCACGGCGGCACTGCTCGCTACCGCCGTTCTCACCGGCCCCACCGCCAGCGCGGCAGAGGCGGAGCCAAGGGCGGACCCGGCCGCTCGCGGCAAGGCCTGCAACGTCAACACCTACGTGTACCGCGTTCGCAACGTGACCGGGAAGGAATCTGTTGTACTCACACGTCTGCGCGAGAAGTCCTACCCCGGCCGCAAGGTGGTCAAGCGAGGAACCACCTATCGCAGCCAGAACAACAAGCGAGTCAGCGCCGGCATCAAGGCCCGCTACAAGGCCGAGGTGGAGGCAGCCGTCGTGCTCCGCAAGCTGGTCAAGGGAGCTGCCGGCATCGGGACTCAGGTCGACTGGAAGATGCGTGTGGCCAACAACCGCACCGAGTCAGTCAAGATCACCGTCAAGAAGCGGACCGTCATCCCCAAGGCCACCTCCGTCGCCTGGTACAACGGACGCCTCGTGGCCCGCGGCACCGGGGAGTACTCCTGGTGCGACGCCATCGAGGGCAGCGGTGAGGGCTTCGTCAAGTGGTCCTCCGTCCGTTGGCGCACCTTCGGCCCCAAGGGCAGCGGCGGCGCCCGCTGCGATCTCGAGCCTCAGTCGAAGTTCTCCGAGGCAGCACACGCAGCAGTCTGCGTCTGAGCACGTCCGTCCGACCGGCCCCGACCGCCGCCCTACCACGGCTCGGGGGCCGGTCTACGTTGTGGCCGTGACGGAAACAACGAAACCCGACGCCAACGACGAGGCTCGCGCGTTTCTCGCCGAACTCCCGGACGCCGACGGGGCGCTGAACCGGAAGATGGGGATCAGCCTCACCGAGGTCAGCCGCGAACGCGTGGTCGCGACCATGCCCGTGGAGGGCAACACCCAGCCCTTCGGGCTGCTGCACGGCGGGGCGTCGGTGGTGCTGGCCGAGACGGTGGGCTCGGTCGCCGCGGGCCTGGCCGCCTGGCCCGACGGCGTCGCGGTCGGCGTGGACATCAACGCCACCCACCACCGGTCGGTCACCTCCGGCACGGTCACCGGTATGGCCACGCCCGCCCACGTCGGGCGCAGCAGCAGCGTGTGGGAGGTCGCGATCACCGACGAGGCCGGACGCCGCACTTGCACGGCGCGGATCACCTGCTCGGTGCTCCCCCGCAGCCGCGTCGGCCTCTGAGTCCCACCCAGCGGGTTCAGCCCTCCGGCTCGGCCTCCACGCGCTGCGCGGCCCGGCGCAACCGGCTGCGGCGGGCCACGACGGCCTGCGCACGCTGGTCGACGCGAGCGCGCCGCCGCTCGGGCAGCTGGGCGTCGATCTTCGCCCGCAGCTGGTGCACGGTGGCCCCGCGCACGACAGCCGCCGGCGCCAGGCCCAGCCGCGCCATGAAGCGGTTCGCGTCGCGCGAGGACGACGCGGCGGCCGTCACCACGTGGGCCACCCCGTGGACGTCGGCGAGCTCTGCGGCCGCCTCGAGCAGGCGGCGTCCGACGCCGTGACGACGGAAGCGGACGAGCACCTGCGGCGCGAAGGCCTGGACGACGAGCTCGGGGTTGAGCGGGCTCACGGGAGCCACGCGCAGGAGCACGGCACCGGCCGGCTCCCCGCCGACCTCGGCGACGACGACCCGCTCCCCGGGAGTCTGGGCCGCGGACTTCACCACGACCTCGAGGTGGGCCACCTGGTCGGCGACGTCCGAGCGCGACAGGGCCCCCGTCCACACCTCGGCAAGGAAGAGGGCGTCCTCGACGACTGCGTCACGCAGCGTCACCTCGTGCCAGGCCACGGCCCGCCTCCTCCTGCACGCGCACCCGCGTGCTCCCCCAGCGGCCGCGCCTGCGACCTGCCTCAGAATACTGTCCCCGTTGCGTACTGTCCCCGCTGCGTGGCGTCCCGCTGCGTCAGGGCACCGGAGCCGCCGGGTGCGCACCTCAGCCCGCACCACCAGGAGGCTCATCCGTGATCCCCGGCACCGGCACGCTGGTCAACGCCCTCACCGTCCTGCTCGGGGCCGGGCTCGGCGTCGCACTCGGCCACCGGCTGCCGGAGCGGACCCGCGACCTGGTCACTGACGGTCTCGGCCTGGTCACGCTGCTGATCGCCGGCACTTCCGCGATGGAGGTCCTCTCCCCCGCACTGTCGGACGCCGTCGGCTCCTCCGCACCCATGCTGATCGTGCTGGGCTCGGTGCCCATCGGTGGGATCGCCGGCTCCCTGCTGCGGCTGGAGCAGCGGGTGGAGCAGGTGGGCGGCTGGGTGCAGCGCCGGCTGACCCGCGGCGGGGCGGGCGAGGCGCGCCAGCGCTTCGTGGAGGGGTTCGTGGTCTCCTCGCTCTTGTTCTGCACCGGACCCCTGACGATCCTCGGCTCGCTCAGCGACGGGCTGGGCAACGGCGCGGACCAGCTGTACCTGAAGGCGGCTCTCGACGGGTTCGCCGCGATCGCGTTCGCGGCGTCGTTCGGGTGGGGCGTGGCGGCCAGCGTGCTGACCGTGGTGGTGCTCCAGGGGACCCTCACGCTCGTGGGTGTCGCCGCTGGCGGCGTGCTGCCCGAAGCCCATCTCGCCGCGGTCACGGCGGTGGGCGGCGTCCTGCTGGTCGGGGTGGCCCTGCGCCTGCTCAGGCTGCGTGACCTGGCTGTCGCGGACCTTCTGCCCGCCGTCCTGGTGGCTCCGGTCCTGGTGCAGGTCGTGGCCTGGATGCAGTGACGTCACGATTGTGCAACGACACGGTTCGGGGAGGTTTGGGAGCCTCTCAGGGTCATACGGTGATCCCGCTGTGAGGCCGTGCGGCGCACGGGCTCCCCGCGAACATCACGGACAAGAAAGGTTCACCGCGTGAAGCGAACCACCACCTCGAGCTGGCTGAAGGTCATGGCCGGCACCGCAGCCCTGGGCCTGGCCCTGACCGCCTGCGGTTCCGAGAGCGACACCACCGCCTCCGACGCCGAGACCTCGGCATCGGCCAGCGAGTCCGCATCCGAGTCGGCCTCGACCGAGAGCTACACTAACGACGAGTGCGCCAACAGCGTCTCTGTCGACGACACCTTCATCGCCGGCGGCATCCTGCCGCTGACCGGCAGCCTCGCGTTCCTCGGCCCGCCGGAGATCGCCGGTGTCGGCCTCGCGGTGTCCGACATCAACGCCGCTGGTGGCGTCGCGGGCCTCCCGGCCTGCCACGACATCCAGGACTCCGGCGACTCCTCCGACTTCTCGGTCTCCACCGCCTCCGCGCGTAGCTTCGTGCGCAACGGTGCCTCCGTGGTCGTCGGTGCTGCGTCCTCCAGCGTGTCGCTAAACTTCGTCGACACCCTGACCGACGCCAAGATCACCCAGGTCTCCCCGGCCAACACCGCGGTGTCGCTGTCCGGCTACTCGGACTTCTACTTCCGCACCGCCCCGCCGGACGGCATCCAGGGCAACGCGCTCGGCACCCTGATCGCCTCCGACGGCTTCCAGCGCGTCGCGTTCATCGTGTTCTCGGACGCCTACGGCACCGGCCTGCGCGACGTCGTCGAGGAGACCGTGGTCTCCGCCGGCGGCGAGTGCACCTACGGCTGCAAGGGCGACGGCGACGAGTTCCCGCCGAACCAGACCTCCTTCTCCTCCGAGGTCTCCGCGGCCATCGCCTCCAACCCGGACGCGATCGTCGTCCTCGCGTTCGACGAGACCAAGGCCATCGTGCCCGAGCTCGTCTCGCAGGGCTGGGACATGTCGGCGACGTACTTCACCGACGGCAACACGGCCGACTACTCCGAGGACTTCCCGGCCGGCACCCTCGAGGGTGCTCAGGGCACGATCCCCGGCGCTGACGCCTCCCAGGACTTCAAGGACCGTCTGAGCGGTTGGAACGAGGCCGCCTCCGGCAAGTCGCTGTCCGACTTCTCCTACGCTGCTGAGTCCTACGACGCCACCATCCTCGCGGCCCTCGCGGCCTACAAGGGTGGCGACGCCTCCTCGACGACGGTCCAGGCGAACTTCGCCGCCGTCTCGGGTGCGACCGACGGCACCGAGTGCACCAGCTACGCCGACTGCATCGCGCTGCTCGACGAGGGTGACGAGATCCACTACACCGGCCCGTCCGGCATCGGCTCGATCGACGACGAGAACGACCCGTCGTCCGCCTACGTGGGCATCTACGCCTTCGACGGCGACAACGTGCCGAGCCTGACCACCACCGTCCAGGGCGCCAAGGCCGAGTGACCTCGACCCCCTGACGGCCGGTCGACCGGCTGACGCACCACCGCAGGACCCCCGGACCGCTCGGTCCGGGGGTCCTGTGCTTTCCGGAGGCACGACCCGGCACCTCGTGTGCGGACGTCATGCGGAACGGACGCAGTCCCCACAGACGCATGACGTCCCATGCGGCACCAGCGGTACGCCGGCAACCATCTGCCACCCCAGAAGCGTTGCCCACGCACCGCCGCTCAGGCCCCCACCGGCCAGCCGCCAGCAGCCCCAGCCAGCCAGAGCCGCCCACCCGCCGGCCCGGACGTCATGCGGAACGAACGCAGTCCCCCTCAGACGCATGACGTCCCGGGTCAGCACCGCTCCGGAACGCCGCAGGGGCCGCACCGAGTCTCGGTGCGGCCCCTGCGGGTCGTGCAGGTGTGGATCAGGCGCTCAGTGCTGCAGGTCCTCGCGCTCGGCGTCCACGTCGGCTGCCAGGGTGCCCAGGTAGAGCTCGATGACGCGCGGGTCGTCGGCGAGCTCGCGGCCGGCGCCGGTGTAGGCGTCCTTGCCCTGGTCCAGCACGTAGCCGCGGTCGCAGATCTGCAGGCAGCGACGTGCGTTCTGCTCGACCATCACGACCGAGACGCCGGTCTTGTTGATCTTGCGGGTGCGGATGAAGGTCTCGTCCTGGCGCACCGGCGACAGGCCCGCGGAGGGCTCGTCGAGGAGCAGGACGGAGGGCTCCATCATCAGCGCGCGGGCCATCGCCAGCGACTGACGCTCACCACCAGAGAGCGCGCCGGCGGACCGGTCCTTGCGCTCGTGGAGGTTCGGGAACAGGTCGTACTGCGCCGCAAGCCGCTCGCGCAGCTTCTTGGGCCGCAGGAAGAGCCCCATGCGCAGGTTCTCCTCCACCGACAGCGAGGGGAAGACGTTGTTGGTCTGCGGGACGAACCCGACACCCATCTCCACCAGCTTGTTGGTGCGCATGTTGGTGATGTCCTTGCCACCCAGGGTGACGGTGCCGTCGTGGATCTTCACGAGGCCGAACATCGCCTTGAGCAGCGTCGACTTGCCGGCACCGTTCGGGCCGATGATGCCGATGATCTCGCCGGAGTGCGCGGTGAGGCTGCACCCGTTGAGGATGTTCACGCCGGGCAGGTAGCCGGCCGTCACGTTGCTGACCTCGATCAGCGGCTTGCCGTCGCTCATGCCTTGCCCTCCTCGGCCTCGACCTCGGCCTCGATCTGCTTCTCCATCGGGTCGTCGTCCTCGAGGAGCGAGTCGTCACCGAGGTCGGTGTCGTGGTGGGCGCCCAGGTAGGCGTCGACCACGGCCGGGTCCGACATGACGGTGTCGGCGGGGCCCTCGGCCACGACCTGGCCCTCGGCCATCACCACGACCCAGTCGGAGATGTGGCGGACCACGTGCATGTCGTGCTCGACGAAGAGGACGGTCATGCCCTCGTCGCGCAGCGACTGGATGTGCCCCAGCAGCGACTGCGTCAGCGCCGGGTTCACACCGGCCATCGGCTCGTCGAGCATAATCATCTTCGGGTCGGTCATCAGCGCGCGCGCCATCTCGAGGAGCTTGCGCTGGCCGCCCGAGAGCGAGCCCGCGTAGTCGTCCTTCTTGGCGAGCAGCTTGAACCGCTCGAGCAGGCCCTCGGCCTTCTCGGCGATCTCCTTCTCCTGCTTGGCCCAGGTCGGCTTCAGCCAGGACAGGCCCAGCTTCTCGCCGGTCTGGTCCTGGGCGCCCAGCATCATGTTGTCCATCACCGTCATGCGGTTGAGGGACTTGGTCAGCTGGAACGTCCGCACCATGCCGGACTTGGCGACCGCGGAGGCGCCCGTCTTGTCCAGCGTGCGGCCGTCGAACGCCCAGTGGGCGCCCTTGCCGGCCGAGGTCGGCCGGTCGAAGCCGGTGATCAGGTTGAAGAAGGTCGTCTTGCCGGCACCGTTGGGGCCGATGAGGGCCGTGATGAGCCCCTTCTGGACCTCGAGGTGGTCGACGTTGACGGCCGTGACTCCACCGAATTGCCGCACGATGGTGTCGACCTTGAGGATCGGGTCGGGCTTGGCCGACCCGGGCGTGCGCTCGACGCCGTCGGTGAGCGCCTTGCGCGCGGCGGGGTCGGCGAGGTTGCCGATGGTGGTCTCAGACATTGAACCGGAGCTCCCTCTTGTCGCCGAGGATTCCTTGTGGCCGGAAGATCACCAGGAGCATCAGGCCCACGCCGACGACGATGTAGCTGAACTGGTCGGTCTGCTGCGTCGACATCCAGCCGTCCGGCACGTAGGCGTTGGCGGCGTTGCGGATGAGGATACGAGCCGAGTAGAAGAGCACCGTGCCGAGGACGGGGCCGAAGATCGTCGCGGCGCCGCCGAGCAGCAGTGCGGTGTAGGCGAAGAACGTGAGCGAGCGGCCCATCGCGTCGGCCTGCACGGTGGAGGTCAGCACGTAGACCATGCCGCCCAGCGCACCGAGCATGCCGCCCAACACCAGCGCCTGCATCTTGATGACGAAGACGTTCTTGCCGAGCGAGCGCATGGCCTCCTCGTCCTCGCGGACACCCTTGAGCGCACGGCCCCAGGGGCTGCGGACGAGCAGCCAGACGAACAGCAGGCACAGGGCCACGAGACCCCACGCGACGCCGCGGACCCACCAGCCGTTGGTGCCGGTGCGCGGCAGGCTCACCGGGAAGGTGAAGAACACCAGCAGGAAGGTGAGGACGCCGAGGCCGATGGAGCCCCACCGGGCGACGGCGCGGTTGCTGGCGAGACCGGCCAGCGGGCCCTTGCTGGTACGAGCACCGGTCAGGAGCATCACCAGCGCAGCGATCACCACGACGAGCAGCAGCAGGCTGATGACCCGGACCGGCGTGCCGCCGGCGTCGCGGTAGCTGAAGGGCAGCAGGTCGAAGCGGCCGCCGCCGAAGAACGACAGCTCGATGAAGGCCGGCTGGAAGTTCTTGCCGAAGATGCCCTGGGCACCGCCGGTCCACGGCTCGAGCGCCGCGAGGCGTCCGAAGTACCTCAGGATCTCGGCGGCGGAGATCGTGACGATGGCGAGGTAGTCGCCTCGCAGCTTCAGCGTCGGCGCTCCCATGAGGAACGCGAACAGGACGGCGGCGCCGAGACCGACGAGGACGGCGACCAGCATCGGCAGGCCCTGGGTGAGCGTGATGGCCATGCCGTACGCGCCCAGCAGCATGAAGCCTGCCTGGCCGATGTTGAGCAGACCGGTGAAGCCGAAGTGGATGTTGAGGCCAATGACGGCGATGGCGACACCCGCGGTCGTGGGGGCGATGCCCTCCTCGACCGTCGCCTGGAGGATGGAGAGGAACTGATCCATGGTGCGCTTCCTTCTCAGCCGACCCGACCCGCACGCCCGAGCAGGCCCTGGGGCCGCACGAGGAGCAGGAGGATCAGGATCACGAGGGCGATCGCGTACTTGAGGTCACCGGGCGCCCCGAGGGGGCCGGCGAGCTCGACGACGAGGCCGATGATGATGGAGCCGACGAAGGCGCCGAAGGCGGTGCCGAGACCGCCGAGCGTCACTGCGGCGAAGAGCAGGAGCAGGATCTGCATGCCCGTGTCCCAGCGGATGCCGTTGGAGACGGTCAGCGCGTAGAGGATGCCGCCGAGACCGGCGAGGCCGGCGGCAGCGGTCCATACGCCGCGGACGATCTTGTCCACGTCGATGCCGGAGGCCGCGGCCAGCGCCGGGTTGTCGGAGACCGCACGCGTCGCCTGACCCACGCGGGTGCGCAGGAGCACGAAGCCGACCAGGCCGATGACGACGAGCGAGATGCCCATCGCGACCAGCGAGAGCCACGTCAGCGAGACGGGGCCGATCTCGACGTTGGAGAAGTTCTCCACCACGACCTTCTCGGTCGAGCCGCCGACGATGAACTGGAAGACGTACTGGGCGGCCAGGGAGAGGCCGATCGTCACGATCATCATCTGCGTGAGGCCGAGCCCGCGGCGGCGCAGCGGGGTCCAGAGCACGCGGTCCTGGGCGTAGCCGGTGAGGGCACAGATCAGCGTCGTCAGGACGATGCCCAGCCAGAGGTTCATGCCGAGCACGTTGCACAGGCCGTAGCCGACCATGCCGCCGAGCGTCACCTGCTCCGCGTGCGCGAAGTTCGACAGACCGGTCGTGCCGTAGATCAGCGAGAGACCGATGGAGGCAAGCGCCAGCAGCAGGCCCAGACGCAGACCCTGGGCGGACGCCTGGATCAGCTGGGTCCCCAGGCTGGCCTCGCCGGCCTGGTAGTCGACGGAGCGGACGTTGATCACGATCGCGGACGTGCCACCGAGCGTGGCGTCCACGGTCGTGGAGTCGTCCGGGCCCGCGACGTCGTCGGCGGGCGGCAGGACCTCACGGTCGTCCGGCAGGCTCTCCGGGTCGGCGAGCACGTAGTAGGTGCCGGCCGCGTCGACGGAGAAGCTGAACTTGCCGTCGTCGCCGGTGGTGACCGAGCCGACCTCGGCCTCGTTCTCGTCGAGCAGCGTGACGGTGACGCCCGCGACCGGGTCGACCCGGCTGCCGATCGTGCCGCTGATGCAGCCGGTCTCGTCACTGGGCATGCACAGGGTGGACGTCGTGCTCGCGGACGCCGTGGGGGCCGCGAGGAGCAGCAGCCCGGCCAGGAGGGACAGCAGGGCCATCAGGCCCGTCACTCCCCTGGCCCGGGGCCGAGCCCAGGTCGGTGTGGTGGACACCAAGGTGGTTCTCCTTCTTCGAGCGCGTCCGAGAGACGCGGACGCGTGCGCCAGGGCATGGTCGGCCCGGAACCCGCCAACCCAACCACACCGAACCCCGACCTCGGGACCCTGAAACGGCCGTTTTACCCCGCCGTTTCCGAGGTGAGACCGAGCAGCACCGGTCCGTGACCCGAGCGGGCGCGCGAGCCGCCCGGAACGGCCCGAGGGCGGCCCGCTCGGTGCGGGCCGCCCTCGAGGCGTCGTGCGTCCGGCCGGTGCCGACGACGGTGGATCAGGAGCTCTCGGCGATGCCCGGGCCGTGGGTGAGCACGCCGTCGGCGACCTGACGCATCGACAGGCGCAGGTCCATGGCGGTCTTCTGTATCCACCGGAACGCCTCGGCCTCGGAGAGACCCATCTGCGCCTGCAGCGCGCCCTTGGCCCGGTCCACGACCTTGCGGGTCTCCAGGCGCTCGGTGAGGTCGGCGACCTCGCTCTCGAGCATCTGGACCTCGGCGAACCGCGTCACCGCCATCTCGATGGCGGGCACGAGGTCGGTCTGGGAGAAGGGCTTGACCAGGTAGGCCATCGCGCCGGCGTCGCGGGCCCGCTCGACCAGGTCGCGCTGGCTGAAGGCGGTGAGGACGATGACGGGCGCGATCCGCTTGCCGGCGATCTCCTCGGCCGCGGCGATGCCGTCGAGCACGGGCATCTTCACGTCCACGATCACCAGGTCGGGCCGCAGCTCGGTGGCGAGCTCGATGGCGCGCTGGCCGTCGCCGGCCTGACCGACGACCTCGTAGCCCTCCTCCCCCAGCATCTCGGCGAGGTCCATGCGGATGAGGACCTCGTCCTCGGCGATGACGACGGTCCGGGGGGAGGGCTGGCTGCCCGTGGCTGCGTTGCTCACGGCGCAAGGTTAGGCCACGAGCGGCCCGGACGACGGCCGGGGCGAGCGACGTCACGTGTCGTGGCCCCGGTAACCTCTCCCCTGGCCGCGCCCCGGTAGTCCAACGGCAGAGACACGGTGCTCAAACCACCGCCAGTGTGGGTTCGAATCCCACCCGGGGCACGTCGGCCCTCAGCCAGACCGCACCAGGACCTCCCCAGGCCCTCAGCCAGACCGCACCAGGACCTCCCCAGGCCCTCAGCAGGCCCGCAGCAGGCCCGCATGAGGACTCCTAGCTGTGATGCCCAGCCAGGTTGTTCAGTCTGGTGATGGGGGCGGCCTTGCCGATTGCTGAGTGGGGCCGGTGGTGGTTGTACTCGTGGACCCATGCTGGCAGGGCCGCGAGTCGGGCTGACTCGGAGTTGTAGAACTTCTTGAATGCCCAGCC
>NZ_JAMOIL010000028.1 GCF_023656415.1 Nocardioides bruguierae | reverse complement strand
CTTCAACGACCACAAGCAGTGGCGAGGGATCGCCACCCGCTACGACAAGCTGGCTGTCGTCTACCGAGGCGGCGTCGTGCTCCGCACCATCACCATCTGGCTACGCGAATAACCAGACACTCCCTAGGTCCGCACGGTGCTCACACGCCGGCCTCGCCCAGCTTCGCGAGCACGACGCGGGCGGTCCGGTGGAAGGTCGGGTAGGCCAGGTGCATCCGACTCAGCGTCGCGACCGGCACGCGCGCGTGCACGGCGGTCGTGAACAGACCGATCACCTCTCCCCCGGCCGGTGAGACCGCCGTGGCCCCGACCAGGACGCCGGCCTCACGGTCGGCCACGACCTTGATCAGGCCGTGGGCGCCGTGGATCCAGCCGCGCGAGTCCCGGCCGACGTCCGCGATCGCGGTGACCACGTCGATGCCTGCCTCCCGCGCCTGTGCCTCGGTCAGGCCCACCGCGCCGACCTCCGGGTCGGTGAACGTCGCGCGGGCGACCGCGCGGTAGTCACCCCACTCCTCGGGGTGGGTGTCGGGTCCACCGGTGGCGGTGCCGAGCAGGTCCTGGACGACCAGCGCCCCCTGGTAGAGCGCGACCGACGTGAACGCGCCCTCGCCGGTGATGTCACCGACGGCCCAGACCCCCTCGGCGGCCGAGCGGCAGCGAGGGTCGACGGGCACGGTGGCGGCCGCGGGGTCGAGGCCGACCGTCTCCAGTCCGAGGTCGTCGAGCAGCGGTCGTCGGCCGGTCGCGACGAGCAGGTGGTCCGCGGTCACGGTGGCCTCGCCCCCGTCCTCGTCACCGTCCTCGTCCCCGCCATGGTCCGCGACGAGGGTGCAGGTGAACCCGCCGTCGCCGTGGGCCACGCGGGTGAGGGTGGTGCCGGTGCGCACGTCCACGCCCTCGGTGCGCAGGACGTCGGCGAGCAGGTCGCCGGCCTCGGGCTCCTCGGGCCCCAGCAGCCGGGGCTCGGTCTCCACCAGCGTGGTGCGCGAGCCGAACCGGGCGAGCACCTGGGTGAGCTCGGCGCCGATGGGCCCGCCGCCGAGCACGACCACCGAGTCGGGCGCGGCGGTGAGCGCGACGGCGTCGCGGTTGGTCCAGTAGGGCGTGCCGGCCAGGCCCTCGACCGGCGGCACGGCCGGCTCGGTGCCGGTGTTGAGCACGACGCCACGGCGGGCCGTGAGCAGCACGGTGTCGGTGTCGCTGTCCGAGCCGCCCCCGGTGGTGGTGACGCGCACCCGGACCGCCCCGTCCGCGTCCCTCCCCTCGAGCCGGCCGTGCCCGCGCACCAGGTCGAGGCCCTTGCCCAGCAGCGGGCCGGCGTGGGCCTCGTCGTCCCAGTCGTGGTTGGCCTCCCGCACGCGCGCCGCGGCGGGCCCCAGGTCCGGGCGGCGGACGTCGACGTCGCCGGCGAGGTGCCCGGCACGCCGCGCCTCGGCCAGGGCGTCGGCGGACCGGATCAGCAGCTTGGACGGGGTGCAGCCCCAGAACGGGCACTCGCCGCCCACCAGGCCCGCCTCGACGCCCGCGACCTCGAGCCCGGCGTCGAGCAGCTTGTGGGCGACGTGCTCCCCGCCGCTGCCCATGCCGAGCACGACCACGTCGACGGTGCGGTGGAGGGGCTGCGGGCGGGTGGGGTCGTCGGCGGTGGGGCTGGTGCTCATGCGGAGCAGTCTGCCGGGCTCAGCTCTCGGTCAGGTGCTTGGTCCGTGCGAGGCAGAAGACGCCGTAGCAGGCGATGCCGACGGCCACGGCTCCGAGCAGCCACGGACCCGCCGGGGCGTCGCGGATGGTGAGCAGCGCCTGGTCGAGGCCGCCCGACTGCTTGGCGGAGTGGGTGGCGGCCGCGTACACGAACAGGCCACCGACGACGCCGAACGCGATGCCGCGGGCGGTGTACCCGACCTTGCCGAGGATCAGGAGCGCGCGACCGCTCTGACCGCTCTTGCCCTCGCCGTCGAGCTCCTTGCGGAAGCGTTCCGTGTAGGCCTTCACGACGTAGTAGACGCCCAGTCCGATGATGAACAGACCGACCGCGCCGACCAGGAGCTGCCCGGCCGGGGCGCTCATCAGGCGAGCCGTCCAGGAGTCGGTGGAGGAACCGCCGCCCCCACCGCCACCGCCGCCGGTGGAGTCGGCGACGGCTAGCTGGATGGCGGAGGCCGCGATGAAGCCGTAGGTGACGGCCTTGGCCAGGGACTTGCCGCGCTTGGCCCACATCTTGGCGCCGTCCTCGTCGGTGTGGCCCCAGATCGCCTGGCTCAGCTGCCACACCACGAGCGCGATGAGCCCGATCGCCACGGCCCAGACGAGGACGGCGCCGAGCGGCTGCTGCGCGAGCTGGTGGATGGCCCCGGAGCTGGAGGCGTTGGCGTTGTCCCCGCCGGAGCCGATGGCGAGCTGCAGCGCCAGCCAGCCCACCAGGATGTAGACGACCCCGTAGGCCGCCATGCCGATGCGGCCGGCCGTGTGGAGCTTGCTGTCCGAGGGCTTCAGGTGGCTGGGCGAGGGCGCACGGTCGGCGAGTGAGGTCATGCCGGACCGGTACCCGGGTGGGTGACGGACCCTCTCACCCGGCCGGGTGGTCAGGAGAGGTCCGCAAGGGCCGTCTCCACGGCTCGGTGGAACGTCGGGTAGGCGTAGATCATCGTGCGCAGCGTGGCCACGGGCACCTCCGCGTGCACGGCCAGCGCGAGCAGGCCGAGGATCTCGCCACCGCCGGGGCCGACGGCGGTCGCCCCGACCAGCACCCCCCGCTCGGCGTCCTCGACCAGCTTCAGGACGCCGCGGGCGCCGGGCCCGTGGGTGAAGCCGCGGCTGGAGGACTCCAGGGCGGTGGTGCCGGTGCGCACGCTGAGCCCGCCCTCGCGCGCGGCGGCCTCGGTGAGTCCCACCCCGCCGACCTCGGGATCGGTGAAGGTCACGTGCGGCACCGCGTGGTAGCGGGCGGGCTCGTGGTCGGCGCTCAGGACGTCGGCGAGGGCGACCGCGGACTGGTACATCGAGACGTGGGTGAAGGCTCCGTGGCCGGTGACGTCCCCGATGGCCCACAGCCACGGGTCCGCGTCGCCGAGCGCCGTCACCCGGCAGCGGTCGTCGACCTCGAGCGTGCGCGAGGACGGGTCCAGCCCGACCCTCTCGAGGCCCACCCGATCGAGGTTGGGCGTGCGCCCGGCGGCCACGAGCAGCTGCTCGGCCTCGAGGTGCTCACCGTCGTCGAGCGTCAGCGAGAACAGCCCGTCGGCGTGCGCGACGTGCTCCAGCGAGCGCCCGGTCAGCACGCGCAGCCCCTCGCCGACCAGGACGTCCTCGAGCAGGCGGGAGGCCTCGGGCTCGTCCCCGGGCAGCAGCCGCTCGCCGTGCTGCACGATCGTCACCCGTGCGCCGAACCGGGCGAAGACCTGCGCCTGCTCGACCCCGACGGGACCACCGCCGAGCACGACGAGGCGCGGCGGCACCGCGGTGGCCCGCACGGAGTCGCGGTTGGTCCAGAACGGGGTGCCCGCCAGGCCGTCGACGGGCGGCGTCGCGGGGCGGGTGCCCGGGTTCAGCAGGACGCCGCGACGGGCCGTCACCGCGCGCACCGACCCGTCGGGCAGCGTCACCTCCACGGCCCGCTCCCCGACGAGGCGGGCGGTGCCGTGCAGCACGGTGGCGCCGGCGTCCTGGAGTCGTCGCACGGCGATGGTGTCGTCCCAGCCGGTGGTGGCCTCGTCCCGGATGCGCGTCGCCACCGGCGTCCAGGAGGGGACGACCTCGACGTCACCGGCCAGGGTGCCGACGCGGTGGGCCTCACCCAGCGCGTCGGCGGCGCGGACCATCATCTTCGACGGGATGCACCCGTAGTAGGGGCACTCGCCGCCGACGAGGTGGGCGTCGACGGCGAGCACGTCCAAGCCGGCGGTGGCGGCGCCCGAGGCGGCCGCCTCCCCGCCCGGGCCGAGGCCGATCACGCAGAGGTCGACGGACAGGGGCTCGGGGGCGGGAGACGCGCTCATGGGCCCAGCCTGCCTGGGGAAGCACCGCGCCCCGCCCACCCGGGAGGGCGGACGGGGCGCAGGACGGTGCGAGGAGCGCTGCGACGGACGGGCGCTCAGGCCTTGGCGAGGCCCCGCTGGACGCCACCGAGGACGCCGTTGACGAACTGCGGGCTCTCGTCGGTGGAGAGGTCGCGGACCAGGCCCACGGCCTCGGAGATCGCGACCGCGGCCGGGACGTCGTCGGCGTGCAGCATCTCCCAGACCGCGACGCGCAGGACGTTGCGGTCGACGGCCGGCATCCGCTGGAGCGTCCAGCCGGTCGCGTGGGCGGAGATCAGCGCGTCGATCTCCTCGGCGTGCTCGACCACCCCACGGACGAGGACGCCCGTGTAGGGGTTGGTCGGGGCGTCGCCCTCGGCGACGGCCCGGTCGAGGGCGTCGACGGCCGACTCGCTCCGGAGCTCGGAGGCGAAGAGCAGGTCGAGCGCGCGCTTGCGTGCCTTGGTGCGTGCAGCCATGGAGGGAGGCGTCAGCCCTTCACGCGGGAGAGGTAGGAGGAGTCGCGGGTGTCGACCTTGACCTTCTCGCCCTGGTTGATGAACAGCGGAACCTGGATCTCGTGACCGGTCTCCAGGGTGGCCGGCTTGGTGCGGCCGGTCGCGGAGTCGCCGGCCAGGCCGGGCTCGGTGAAGGTGATGACCATCTCGACGGAGGCGGGGAGCTCGACGAAGAGCACGCGGCCCTCGTTCGTGGCGATGATCGCCTCGTTGTTCTCGAGCAGGAAGTTCGCGGCGTCGCCGACGATCTCCGGGGTCACCTCGAGCTGCTCGTAGGTGGAGGTGTCCATGAACACGAAGTTCGTGCCGTCGTTGTAGAGGTACTGGTAGCTGCGGCGGTCGACCGTGGCGGTCTCGACCTTGGTGCCGGCGTTGAAGGTCTTGTCGACGGTCTTGTTCGACTCGACGTTCTTCAGCTTGGTACGCACGAACGCGGGGCCCTTGCCCGGCTTCACGTGCTGGAACTCGACGACGGACCAGAGCTGGCCGTCGATGTTGAGGACCATGCCGTTCTTGAGGTCGTTCGTGGTGGCCATGCGCTCGCTGGTTCCCTATCCGTGTTCAGGTGACGCGCGGACCGCGGGGGCCGCGCAGGTGCGGTGGGCGCGGCACCTGCGAGGGGCAGGGCGCACCGGCGGGAAAGTCTACGTCCGATCGGTGCCGGTGAGCACGTCGGCGAGGACTCCCAGCGCCAGCCGGTACCCGTCGACGCCGTGGCCCTTGACCACCTCGACGGCGTGGGGGCGGACGACGGAGTGGTGGCGCCACTCCTCGGGCCGGGCCTCCGGGTCGGAGAGGTGCACCTCGACCAGCGGCGCCTCGAGCTGCGCGCAGGCGTCGTGGACGGCGTAGGAGTAGTGCGTGAGGGCAGCGGCGTTGAGGACGACGGGGGTGCGCTCGTCCGCAGCGACGTTGAGCCAGTCCACGAGCACCCCCTCGTGGTTGGTCTGGCGCACCTCGACCGCCAGGCCGCGCTCGGCGCCCCACTGCTCGCACAGGGCGACGAGCTCGGCGTGGGTGGTGGTCCCGTAGATCTCCGGCTGCCGTCGCCCCAGTCGACCCAGGTTCGGGCCGTTGAGCACGAGCACGGGCCGCGGCGCCTCGCTCATGCGTGCGCCCGCATCAGTGCGTCGGCGGCGCGCAGGTGCTCCTCGGCGGGCCCCGCGAGGATGCGCGGGCGGCCCACGGCGTCCAGGACCACGAGCCGCAGCTGGTCGCCCCGGGTCTTCTTGTCCAGCTTCATGCCGGCCAGCAGCTCCTCGAAGTCGGCGCCGTCGTAGCCGGTGGGCAGCCCGACGCGCGCGAAGGCGGCGCGGTGCCGGGCGGCGGTGGCCTCGTCCAGGACGCCCGCCAGCCGGGCGACCTCGGCGACGTAGCAGCAGCCGATGGCCACGCCGTCCCCGTGCCGCATGCCGTAGTGCTCGGCGCGCTCGATGGCGTGGCCCATCGTGTGGCCGTAGTTGAGCGCCTCGCGACCGGGGTGGGCGCCCGTCAGCTCGGAGCCCCCGGCCTCCTTGAGGTCGCCCACGACGACGTCGATCTTCACCGCGACGGCCCGCTCCACCAGCTCGCGCAGCACGGGTCCGTCGGTGTCGAGCACCGCCTCCACGTCCTGGGTCTCCACCAGCTCCAGGATGCGCTCGTCGGCGATGAAGCCGCACTTGACGACCTCGCCCATGCCGGCGACGAGGTCGCGGCGGGGCAGGCCGGCCAGCAGCGACAGGTCGCACAGCACGCCCGCGGGCTCGTGGAAGGCGCCGACCAGGTTCTTGCCCGCGTCCGTGTTCACGCCGGTCTTGCCGCCGACGGCGGCGTCGACCATGGCCAGCAGCGTGGTCGGCACGTGCACGACCGGCACGCCGCGCAACCAGGAGGCGGCCACGAAGCCGCCGAGGTCGGTGGTGGCGCCACCACCGAAGGTGACCACGGCGTCGGAGCGGGTGAAGCCGGCCTCGCCGAGCGCGTCCCAGCACCGTGCGGCGACCGCCGGGGTCTTGGCGGCCTCGCCGTCGGGCACGACGACCTCGGTGAGCCTGTAGGCGCCCGCGAGCGCCTCGCGCACGGGGCCCGCGAGCTCGACGAGGGCCTCCGCGACGACGAGCGCGACCCGGGTCGGCCGCGTGCCGAGGAGGTCGACGAGCCGCTGGGCGACGCCGTGACCGACGACCACGTCGTAGGGGGCGGAGCCACCCACGTGCAGGACGGTGGGCTGGTCGGTGGTGCTCATCGCGGGGCCTCCTGCAGCAGCGCGGCGACCTCGGCGGCCACCTCGGCGGGGGTGCGCCCGTCGGTGTCGACGCTGTGCCGCGCGACGGACTCGTAGACGGGGGTGCGCTCGTCGATGAGCTGCTTGACGCGGGCGCGGACGTTGCCGAGCAGCATCGGCCGCGAGGAGCCCAGGCCGACGCGGCGCACGGCGTCGGTGAGCCCGACCCGGAGGAAGACGACGGGGTGCTCGGCGAGCAGGGCGCGGGTGGTGGGGTCGAGCACCGCTCCCCCGCCCAGGGCCAGGACGCCGGGGTGGTCGGCCAGCGCCGAGGCGACCGCTGCTCGTTCCAGCGCGCGGAAGTGCGCCTCGCCGTCGTCGACGAAGATGTCGCTGATCTCGCGACCCTCCGCGGCGACGATGTCGAGGTCGGTGTCGCGCACCTTGAGGCCCAGGAGCTCACCGAGCAGACCGGCCACCGTGGTCTTGCCGGCGCCCATGGTGCCCACGAGCACCACGCGCGGGCCGCCGCTCGGCTGGCTCATCGCCGGGTCCTGGCTCATCGGTAGTTCAGCGTCTCCATGTACGAGCGGACGTTGCGCGCGACCTCGGCCACCGAGTCGCCACCGAACTTCTCCAGGACGGCGTCGGCGATGACCAGCGCGACCATGGCCTCGGCGACGATGCCGGCGGCCGGCACGGCGCAGACGTCGGAGCGCTGGTGGTGCGCGACGGCCTCCTCGCCGGTGGCGACGTCGACGGTGCGCAGCGCCCGGGGCACGGTGGCGATGGGCTTCATCGCGGCACGCACGCGCAGCACCTCGCCGGTGCTCATGCCGCCCTCGGTGCCACCGGAGCGGCCCGAGGTGCGGCGGATCCCGTCGTCGGTGGGCACGATCTCGTCGTGGGCCTGCGAGCCCGGCGTCGAGGCGAGCTCGAAGCCGTCACCGACCTCGACGCCCTTGATCGCCTGGATGCCCATGAGGGCGCCGGCGAGCTTCGCGTCGAGGCGACGGTCCCAGTGGACGTGGCTGCCCAGCCCCGGCGGGAGGTCGTGGACGACGACCTCGACGACGCCGCCGAGCGTGTCGCCGTCGGAGTGGCCCTGGTCGATCCGCTCGGTCATCAGCTTGGCGGTGTCGGCGTCCCAGCAGCGGACCGGGTCGGCGTCGAGCGCCGCCACGGTGGCCTCGGAGGCGTCCGGGGGCACCGTGCCCGCGGGGACCTTGATCCCGGCGATCTCGACGACGTGGGAGAGCAGGCGGATGCCGCAGGCCTGCTCGAGGAAGTTGGACGCCACCCGGCCGAGTGCCACGCGCGCCGCGGTCTCGCGGGCCGAGGCGCGCTCCAGGATCGGCCGGGCCTCGTCGAAGCCGTACTTCTGCATGCCCACCAGGTCGGCGTGACCGGGGCGGGGCCGGGTGAGCTTGGCGTTGCGCGCGAGGCCGTCGAGGATCTCGGCGTCGACCGGGTCGGCCGACATGACCTG
The DNA here is from genome assembly GCF_023656415.1 of Nocardioides bruguierae. GTDB lineage: Bacteria > Actinomycetota > Actinomycetes > Propionibacteriales > Nocardioidaceae > Nocardioides > Nocardioides bruguierae. Next base: position 54,456 of record NZ_JAMOIL010000028.1, on the reverse strand, counting down.
CTCCCACTTGGGCCACTCGGTGTTGCCGACCTCGATGGCGACGGGGCCGCCGAGCGTCTCGCCGTGGCGGACGCCGCCGGTGAGGGTCACCTGGTCCTGCTCGAACTTCATCCGCGCACCGCGGCCGTGGCCGAGCCGGCGCCGGGCCAGCGAGTCGGCGATGTCGCCCGACGTCACCTGGACGTGGGCGGGCAGACCTTCGAGGATCGCGACCAGGGCGGGTCCGTGGGACTCCCCCGCAGTGAGCCAACGCAGCATGGGGTCAGTGTTTCACGCTCGTCACACGGCGCCCGCAGCACCGTCACGGCGCGAGACCGACGGGCCTCAGAGCAGCGCACCGCCGAGCAGCGCCCCGAGCAGGGCACCGACGATCAGGCCCGGCCCGAGGGGCACGTGGCTGCGCAGCAGCGAGCGGTCGCGGCGTGCCACCACCCGCCCCAGGCCGGCGGCGCCGACGAGCAGGAAGCCCAGCCACAGCCCCAGCACCAGCTCGCCGGGGCCCAGCCGGGCCAGCGGCAGGCCGAGGAGCAGCGCGAGCCGGACGTCGCCGAAGCCGAGGCCGGAGGCGTTGACCCGCCACAGCACCCAGAAGACGCTGCGGGCCGCGAGCGCGAGCAGGACGGCGACCAGGACCGTGCGTCCGTGCCCGGCGACCAGCCACTCCAGCAGCGCCACGACGAGCACGACGCCGGTGGCGGGGAGCACCAGCACCCGGGGCAGCAGGCGGGTCCGCGCGTCGATCACGGCCAGCCAGGTGGCCACCGGGACGACGGGCAGCAGCCACGCGAGCCACCACCCGGCGCCCAGCGCCAGGGTGAGCAGTGCGGCGGCGGCCGCGGCGGCGAGCCCGCAGCCGACGGCAAGCCACCGGCCCGAGGCCAGCTCGGACCAGGAGGGACGCGGCGGGTCGTCGGGGTGCGGCTCCCCCGCCGGCGCCGGCAGGCGCCGCACCACGGCCGGCGCGCACGCGCCCAGCACGCCGACCACCAGCGCCGCCACGAGGGCGGTGATCAGCGGGTCGGCATCCACGACGTCCAGTCTTCCCTGCTCAGCGAGCGCCGTCGTCCCGACGCGCCGCCACGGCGGCCTCGCCCGCCGCGCGCATCGCGGCGAGCGGGCCCGGCACGCCCGTGAACTGCTCGAACTGGAGCACCGCCTGGTGCACCAGCAGGTCCAGCCCGGTCACCAGCACGCTGCCCTGCGCGAGGGCGGCCGCGGCCAGGGGCGTGGGCCACGGGTCGTAGACGACCTCGAAGACCACCGGGGCCTCGGCACGCGCGCACTGGCGGGCGTCCTGCGCGTCGGCCGGCACCGTCGAGACCAGGACGTCGGCCGGCACGCCGGTCGTCAGGTCCACCGCGTCGACACCTACCCCGGGCGCGTACGCGGTCACCGCGTCGACCGTGGCCCGGGCCCGCTCCGGGGAGCGCACCAGGAAGCTGATCGCCCGGGCGCCGAGGTCCGTCAGGGCCAGCGCCACCGACGCCGCCGTCGCACCGCCGCCGAGCACCGCGACGCGCTCGACGGCGCCGCTCCACCGCTCGCGCACGGCCGCGGCGGCGCCGGGCAGGTCGGTGTTGTCCACGCGCGCCCCGCCCGGCGCGGCGGGGTCGCGCACCCAGGTGTTGGCCCCGGAGGCGGCCTCGGCGTGCGGGCTGACGCCCCAACCACGCTCCCGGGCCAGGCCCAGCAGCTCCCGCTTGAGCGGCATGGTGACCGACAGCCCGCGCACGTCCTCGGGCAGGGAGTCGAGGAACGCGGCCAGCGCGCCCTCGGGCACCTGCTGGTGCTCGTAGCCCCAGCCGCTCAGCCCGGCCGCCTCGTAGCCGGCGCGGTGCAGCACCGGCGAGAGCGAGTGCGCGACCGGGTCCCCGATGACGAGGGCCCGGCCACGCTCGCGACCGGCGGCCGGTGTCATCGACCCGCCATCAGCAGGCGTCGCTGCTCTGGCAGTACTCCTTGGCCTTCGCCACGTTGGCGAGGTGCTCGGAGTAGGTGGCGGCGAACAGCGTCTTGCCCGTCTCGAAGTCGGGGACGAAGTACAGCCAGTCGCCCTCCTTCGGGTTCAGCGCCGCGCGCATGCTGACGCGACCGGGCGAGCCGATCGGGCCCGGCGGCAGGCCGGAGTACTTGTAGGTGTTGTAGAGGGAGTCGTCCTCCCGCTCCTCGGCCGTGGTCCACACGTCGCCCTCGCGACCGCTGACGTAGGAGACCGTGGAGTCCATCTGCAGCGCCATGCCGAGGTCGAGGCGGTTGTAGATGACGGTGGCGACCTTGGCGTAGTCGCCCTTGTTGTTGGCCTCGTACTCGAGGATGCTCGCGACGGTGATGATCTCGTGCGGGGTCAGGCCCAGGGCTTCGGCCTTCGCCGCGATGCCCAGCTCCTGCTCGACCGCGGTCGTCTGCGCGACCATGTCGGTGACCAGGCTCTTGGCGGTGGTGTCCGGCGTGATCGTGTAGGTCGCCGGGAAGAGGTAGCCCTCGGGGTTGCCGTCGGCCTCGGCCGGGAGACCGATCTTCTGCGGGCTGGCGAGCAGTCGGTTCAGCTGCTTGCGGGTGAAGTTGCTGTTGGAGGCCACCGCCTTGACGATGTCGCGGACGCGGGAGCCCTCGGGGATGGTCACCGTGCTGCCGACGAGGTTGGCCGGGTCGACGAGCACGTCGATCGCGTCGGCGGCGCTCATCTGCTTGGCCAGCTCGTAGTAGCCGACCTGGATGCCTGCGGCGTCCTCGTTGACGTTCGCGGCGGCGATGCAGGCGTCGACGGAGGCGACGACGTCCTCGTCCGCGAGGACGCGGCAGATGTCGGTGGCCGTCTCGCCCTCGCCGACCTCGACCAGGACCCGGCCGCGGCCGGGGCCGTCGTAGTCCTCGGGCGTGTAGGTCAGGGAGCGGAGGAACTCGGTGCCCTTCTGCACGCCGTAGTAGCCGCCGACGCCCACGAGGGCGAGGACGACGATGACGGCGAGGTAGCCGGGCAGCCGGCTCTTGCGCCGACGTCGACGACCTCCGGGGTCGTAGGCCGAGGCGGCGGGGGCTGCCTCGGACTGCCCCGTGCGCTCCTCGGTGGGCTCCTCGGCGGGCTCGGAGAACAGGCCGCCGATCGCACCGCCCGTCGGCTCGGGGCCGACGGCGGGGTCGCGGTCGTGGTCACTCATCGTGCGGGCTCCTCGACGATCTCGCCCGGCGGCGTGCCGGTGGCGCGCTCGGTGTCGAGCGCGTGCTGAAGGATGACGACTGCGGCCGCCTGGTCGACGACCTCGCGGCGCTTGCTGCCCTTGCGCCCCTGGCCGCGAAGGATAGCCTCCGCGGCCACGGTGCTGAGCCGTTCGTCGACGAGGCGGACCGGAACGGGCGCGAACCTGGCCGCCAGCTGTGCGGCGAACTCGCGCACCTTGGTGGCCGCGGGCCCCTCACCTCCGGCCAGCGAGCGGGGCAGCCCGACCACGACCTCGACGAGCTCGGACTCGGCCTGGATGTCCCCGCCGATGCGGCGGAGGCGGGACAGGTCACCCTTGCCCCGCTTCACCGTCTCGACGGGCGTGGCCAGGAACCCGGACGGGTCGCTGCGGGCGACGCCGATCCGGGCGTCCCCCGGGTCGACGCCCAACCGGACCCCGTGCCGCACGCTGACCGCCCCGCCTCAGGCGCCGACGGCCTTGCCGACCTCGGTGGCGACCAGCGCGAGCGCCTCGTCCACCTTGCCGACCTCGGTGCCGCCGCCCTGGGCCATGTCGGGCTTGCCGCCGCCCTTGCCGCCGAGCACGGGCGCGAGGACCTTCACCAGGTCTCCGGCCTTGACCCCGCGGCTGCGGGCCTCGTCGTTGGTGGCTGCGACCAGCGCGACCTTGCCGTCGGCGACGCCGACGACCACGACGACCCCGGCCTCGCCCTGCGGCAGCCGGTTGCGGACGTCGGTCGCGAGCGTGCGGACGTCGCCGCCGCTCGCGCCGTCGGCGCGGTGGGCCACGACGTTGACGGTGCCGACCTTCGCGGCGCCGCGGGCGATGTCGCCCGCCGACGCGAGCAGCTGGGCGACGCGGACGCGCTCGAGCTCCTTCTCGGCGCCGCGCAGACGCTCGACGAGGTCACCGACACGGCCGACGAGGTCGTCGGGCTGGGTCTTGAGGATGCCGGTGAGCTCGGCGACGACGTCGCGCTCCTTGGCCAGGTACCGGAAGCCCTCGACACCGGTGAGCGCCTCGACGCGGCGGTTGCCGGAGCCGACGGAGGACTCGCTGGTGAGGACGACGGTGCCGACCTGGCTGGAGTGGTCCACGTGCGTGCCACCGCACAGCTCGCGCGACCAGGGGCCGCCGATCTCGACGACGCGCACCTGGGACTCGTCGTAGGTCTCGCCGAACAGGGCGATGGCGCCCCAGTCCTTGGCCTCGGGCAGGCTCATGTACTGCCAGGAGACGGGCAGGTCGGCGCGCAGCGCCTCGTTGGAGACGTTCTCGATGTCCTTGACCTGCTCCGGCGTCAGCGCCTGGGTCCAGCCGAAGTCGAGGCGCAGGTAGCCGGGGCGGTTGTAGGAGCCGGCCTGCAGGGCGGTGGGGCCGAGCACCTCGCGCAGCGCTGCGTGCACCACGTGGGTGCCCGAGTGCGCCTGGCGGGCGCCGGTGCGCCACGAGGGGTCGACCGCGGCGTGCACGACCGCGTCCTGGGTCAGCTCGCCCTCCACGACCCGCACCTGGTGCACGACCAGGCCGCGCACGGGGCGCTGGACGTCGAGGACCTCCAGGCTGCCGCCGTCGAACGTCAGGGTGCCGGCGTCCGCGACCTGGCCGCCGGACTCGGCGTAGAACGGCGTCCGGTCGAGGACGACCTCGCCGACCTGGCCCGCGGTCAGCGCCTGCACGGGCTCGCCGCCGGCGAGCAGCGCGAGCGCCGTCGACTCCGTCTCCAGGGTCGAGTAGGCCAGCCAGTCGGTGGCGCCGTGCTCGTCGAGCACCGCGCGGTAGAGGTGGGTGTCGGCGTGCTGACCCTTCTTGGCCTTCGCGTCCGCCTTCGCGCGGGCACGCTGCTCGGCCATGAGGGAGCGGAAGCCCTCCTCGTCGACGCTCAGGCCGGCCTCCGAGGCCATCTCCAGCGTGAGGTCGATCGGGAAGCCGTAGGTGTCGTGCAGCGCGAACGCCTGCGCGCCGGCCAGGGTGGTGCCGCCGCCGGCCTTCACCTGGTCCGCGGCGTTGTCGAAGATCTGCGTGCCGGCCGCGAGCGTCTTGCGGAACGCGTCCTCCTCGGCGAAGGCGACGCGGGAGATCCGCTCCCAGCCGGACTCGACCTCGGGGTAGGAGGCCTTCATCCGGTCGCGGCTGACCGGCATGAGCTCGGCCAGGGCGTGGCCCTCGTAGCCCAGCAGGCGCATGGAGCGGACCGCACGGCGCAGCAGGCGGCGCAGCACGTAGCCGCGGCCCTCGTTGCCCGGGGTGACGCCGTCGTTGATCAGCATCAGCGCGGAGCGCACGTGGTCGGCGACGACCCGGAAGCGGACGTCGTCCACGTGGTTCTCGCCGTAGGTCCTGCCGGAGAGCTCGGCGGCCTTCTCGATGACGGGGAAGACCTCGTCGATCTCGTACATGTTCTGCTTGCCCTGGAGCAGGTAGGCGACCCGCTCGAGGCCCATGCCGGTGTCGATGTTCTTGGCCGGCAGCGGGCCCTCGACATCGAAGTCCGCCTTGGAGCGGACCTGGGAGAGCGACTCCTGCATGAAGACGAGGTTCCAGATCTCCAGGAACCGGTCCTCGTCGGCGTTCGGGCCGCCGTCGGGGCCGAACTCGGGCCCGCGGTCGATGTAGATCTCCGAGCAGGGGCCGCCCGGGCCGGGCACGCCCATGTTCCAGTAGTTGTCCTCGAGGCCACGCTCCTGGATGCGCTCGTACGGCATCCCGGCGACCTCGTGCCACAGCTCCTTGGCCTCGGTGTCGCTGGGCAGCACCGTGACCCAGATCTTCTCCGGGTCGAAGCCGAGACCACCCTCCTCGACGGACCCCGTGATGAGGGTCCAGGCGAAACGGATGGCGCCTTCCTTGAAGTAGTCGCCGAAGGAGAAGTTGCCGCACATCTGGAAGAACGTGCCGTGGCGGGTGGTCTTGCCGACCTCCTCGATGTCGAGGGTCCGCACGCACTTCTGCACGCTGGTGGCGCGGTTCCACTGCGGCGTCTCCTGGCCCAGGAAGTAAGGCTTGAAGGGCACCATGCCGGCGTTGACGAACAGGAGGTTCGGGTCGTCCAGCAGCAGCGAGGCGGAGGGGACGACGGTGTGCCCGTTCTTCTCGAAGTGGGCAGTGAACCTGCGCCGGATCTCGGCGGTCTCCATCAGTCGGTGCCTCTCTCGTTCTCGATCGGCCGCGGGGCGGCCTGCTCGACCTGGCTGGTCTGGGTACTGCTGCTCGTGGGCTGGTCCCCTGCTACGGGCAGGGCTCGCGGTCCATCTGGCGACATGCCGAGCCGCTCGCGCAAATCGGTTTCGGCGTCGGCGCGGCCCTGGGCGACCTCGTCGCGGACCATCCGGGCGCCGACGGACAGGGCGGAGAGCCGGTCGCGGAGCCCGTCGGCCGTGAGCGCCTCGGCCGCGCGGCGTGCGCGCACCATCGCCCACATCCCCGCTCCGGCCCCGGCGACGAACCAGAGGCCGCGGCTCATGCGACGCGCTCCGCCGCGTCCGGCTGCTGCCGCTGCCGGGCTGCCCAGGCCCGTCGGGCGAGCCGGGTCTCGACGCGGCGCTGCTTGCGGGAGCGGCGCAGCTCCTGCCGCATCGCCACTCGCACCCGCGCCCGCGTCTCGGGGTCGAGCGCGCGGCGCACGCCGGCGAGCAGCGCGCCCGCCTGGACGGTGGTCTCGCGCAGCACGAGGTCGGCGAAGAGCGGGGCGGGCACGGTCGGCGCCTCGTCCGCGGCGGCGCCGGCAGGCCGGGCGTGACCGGGCTCCGACCCGAGCTCGGTGATCACGAACTCCTCGGCCGGCCGGCTGGGCGTGGCCGTCGGCCGGGCCGTGCGCTCCAGGGCGCTGAGCCGCTCCCGCAGCACCGCTGCCTCGGAGGCGGCCTCGCGCCGGACGCGGCGGAGGCCGGCGTCCAGGACGACGACGGCGGCGGCGAGCAGCGCGAGCAGCACGAGGACGGCCACGGCCGCCCACGCAGGCACACCCCACTCGCCGGTCATGGGCGGGAGCCTACCCGTCGAACCCGGGGCCCCGACCCGCGCCCGGAGGTCACCGCTTGCCCCGGATGATCCGCCGCACGCGTTCCCAGCGCTCCTTGACGCCGGCCTCGGCCCCGATCTCCTTGGGCTGGTAGTACCGCGTGTCCCCCAGCACGTCGGGGAGGTACTGCTGGGCGGCGATCCCGTAGGGCTCGTCGTGCGGGTAGGCGTAGCCCTTGCCGTGGCCCAGGTCCTTCGCGCCGCCGTAGTGGGCGTCGCGCAGGTGGGGCGGCACCTGACCGATCTTGCCCGCCCGCACGTCGGCGAGCGCGGCGTCGATCCCGACGATGACGGCGTTGGACTTGGGCGCCATCGCGAGGTGGACGGTCGCCTGGGCCAGGTTGATGCGCGCCTCGGGCATGCCGATCAGCTGCACGGCCTGGGCCGCGGCCACGGCCGCCTGGAGGGCCGTCGGGTCGGCGAGGCCGATGTCCTCGCTGGCGTGCACCACCAGCCGTCGGGCGATGAAGCGGGGGTCCTCCCCCGCCTCGATCATCCGGGCCAGGTAGTGCAGGGCGGCGTCGGGGTCGGAGCCGCGGATGGACTTGATGAAGGCCGAGATGACGTCGTAGTGCTGGTCACCCTGCCGGTCGTAGCGCACCGCGGCGGTGTCGACGGCCGACTCGGCGGCCTCGAGGTCGATCGAGGTGACGCCTCGGCCGGCCGCGGCGCCGGCCGCCGCCTCCAGGTAGGTCAGCGAGCGGCGGGCGTCCCCGCCGGCCAGGCGGACGAGGTGGTCCGCCGCGTCCTCGGCGAGGGTGAACTCCCCCGCCAGGCCGCGCTCGTCGACCAGCGCCTGGTCCACGACGCGGCGCACGTCGTCGTCGGAGAGCGACTGGAGCTTGAGCAGGAGGCTGCGGGAGAGCAACGGGGAGATCACCGAGAAGAAGGGGTTCTCGGTGGTGGCGGCCACCAGCGTGACCCAGCGGTTCTCGACGCCGGGCAGCAGCGCGTCCTGCTGGGCCTTGGAGAACCGGTGCACCTCGTCGACGAAGAGCACCGTCTCCGTGCCCCCGCGCACCAGCGTGGCCCGCGCCCCGTCGATCGCGGCCCGCACCTCCTTGACCCCGGCCGTCACGGCCGAGACCTCGACGAAGGTGCGTGACGTCTGCTGGGAGACGATCGAGGCGATCGTCGTCTTGCCCGTGCCGGGCGGGCCCCACAGCAGGAGCGAGAGCGAGCGCTGGTCCTCGATCAGCTGGCGCAGCGGGGAGCCCGGCTCGCGCAGCTGCGGCTGCCCCACCAGCTCGTCCAGGGTGCGCGGACGCATCCGCACGGCGAGCGGTGCGGAGGCACTGGTGTTGACGGACAGCGAGCCGCCCCCGGTGACGGGGGCGGCTCCTGGGACGTCGAAGAGACCGCCGTCCCCGCTGTCGGCCATGGGTGGCGGGGTCAGGCGGACACCATCTCCCGGCGCTGGAGGTCGAACCACTGCTTCTCGTAGCCGGGGCCCTCGGCGATCGCGGTCGGCGTCACGCCGGCGTCGGGGCTGCCCTGGGAGTCGACGCCCAGCAGGCCGGCGGTGACGGGGTGCTGCGGCGCCTTGCCCAGCTCGGCCGGGAAGTGGCAGGCCACCTTGTGCCGCGGGCCGATCTGCATCAGCGGCGGCTCGACCTTGGCGCAGATCTCCTTCGCGATCGGGCAGCGGGTGCGGAACCGGCAGCCGGACGGCGGGTTGATCGGGCTCGGCACGTCGCCCTCGAGGCGGATGCGCTCACGACGACCGCCCACCGCGGCCTGCTTGATGTCCGGCACGGCGGAGAGCAGGGCCTGCGTGTACGGGTGGTGGCTGCTCTTGTAGAGCGTGTCCCGGTCGGCGATCTCGACGATCTTGCCCAGGTACATCACGGCCACCTCGGGGCAGAAGTGGCGCACGACCGCGAGGTCGTGGGCGATGAACAGGAAGGCGATGTCGAACTCCTTCTGCAGGTCCTGCAGGAGGTTGATCACCTGGGCCTGGATGGAGACGTCGAGCGCCGAGACCGGCTCGTCGGCGACGAGGAGCTTCGGGTTCAGCGTGAGGGCACGGGCGATGCCGATGCGCTGGCGCTGACCGCCGGAGAACTCGTTGGGGTACCGGTTGTAGTGCTCCGGGTTGAGGCCCACCACCTCGAGGAGCTCCTGGACCCGCTTGAGCACCTGCTTCTTCGGCACCACGTTGTGGACCTCGAGCGGGGCACCCACGATCGCGCCCACGGTGTGGCGGGGGTTCAGCGAGGTGTAGGGGTCCTGGAAGATCATCTGCACGTCGCGACGCAGCGGCTTGAGCTGCCGGTTCGACATGGCGGCGATGTCCTGCCGGTTCTCGCCGAAGTACATCGAGCCCGAGGTGGGCTTGTACAGGCGGGTGATCAGCCGGCCGGTGGTCGACTTGCCGCAGCCGGACTCCCCCACCAGGCCCAGGGCGCCACCCTTGGGGACCTCGAAGGACACGCCGTCCACGGCCTGCACGTGCCCGACGGTGCGGGAGACGACGCCGGAGGACTTCACCGGGAACCACATGCGCAGGTTGTCCACGGTCAGCACGGGCGGGGCGTCGGGGTCGAGCCGCGGCGGCTGGTGCTCCTGGCCGGCCAGGTCGGCGAAGCTGGCGCCGCCGGTGGCGTCCGTGGTCGGCTCGTTGGTCTCGGTCATCGGGGGTCGTTCTCCTCGAGCGTCTCGGGCGCGATCACGGGCAGGACCTCGGCCTGGTACACGGCGTCGGGGTCCGCCAGGTGGCAGCGCTTCAGGTGCCCCGGCACGGTCGGGCTCTCGAGGAGCTCCGGCATCTGCGAGGTGCACAGCCCGCCGGCGACCTTGTCCTTGTGGAGGCAGCGGGGGTTGAAGGCACAGCCCGGCGGCGGCTTCAGCAGCGACGGCGGGTTGCCCGGGATCGGGATCAGGGGGGCGTCGGTGTCACCGGCGACGTCGGGCACGCTCGAGAGCAGGCCCCAGGTGTAGGGCATCTGCGGACGCGTGAGGACGTCCTTCGCGGTGCCGTACTCCACGCCGCGGCCGCCGTACATCACGAGGATGTCGTCGGCCATCTCGGCGATGACGCCGAGGTCGTGGGTGATCATGATGATCGCGGAGTCGAACTCGCGCTGGAGGTCCTGGAGGAGGTCCAGGATCTGCGCCTGCACGGTGACGTCCAGGGCGGTCGTCGGCTCGTCCGCGACGATGAGCGACGGGTCGTTGATGAGGCCCATCGCGATCATGGCGCGCTGGCGCATGCCGCCGGAGAACTGGTGCGGGAAGTCGTCCGCGCGCCGGTCCGGCTGCGGGATGCCGACGCGGTCGAGCATCTCGATCGCCTTGCGGCGGGCCTCGCGCTTGGAGGCGCTGGGGTGGTGCACCCGGTAGGCCTCGGCGAGCTGGCCGCCGACCTTGTAGAAGGGGTGCAGTGCCGCGAGGGCGTCCTGGAAGATCATCGAGACCTGGCGGCCGCGGATCTTGCGCATCTTGGACTCGCTCAGACCGACGACCTCCTGGCCGTCGATGCGGATGCTGCCGGTGATCTTGGCCGACTTGGTGTCGTGCAGGCCGAGCACGGCCATGGACGAGACGGACTTGCCGGAGCCGGACTCGCCGACGATGCCGAGGGTCTTGCCCTTCTCGACGGAGTAGCTCAGGCCCTGGACTGCGGTGATCTGGCCGTCCTCGGTCGGGAACTTCACCGTCAGGTCCTCGACGACGAGGAACGGCTCGCCGCTGGACGCGCCCGGCCGGGTGCTGCTGGGGGCGGTCACGGTCACGAAAGCCTCACTCTCGGGTCGAGGGCGCTGTAGACGATGTCGACGAGCAGGTTGCTGACGATCAGCACCACGGCGCTGAAGAGCGCGGTCGCAGACACGATGGGCAGGTCGCGGTCGCCAATGGCGTTGAGGGCCCACAGGCCGATACCGCTGATGTCGAAGATCTTCTCGGTGAAGATGGTGCCGGCGAGCAGGGTGCCGAAGTCGATGCCGAAGATGGTCACGATCGGCACGAGGGCGGCGCGCAGGCCGTGCTTGTAGACCACGGTGCGCGTCGGCAGACCCTTGGCCTTGGCGGTGCGGATGTAGTCCTCGCTGAGGGCCTCCACCATCGCGCCACGCGCATATCGGGTGTACTGGGTGCAGCCGAAGACGCCGAGGCAGATCCAGGCGAGCGCCAGGCCGGAGACCCAGGCCGCGGGGTTCTCGGTGATCGGCGTGTAGCCGGGTGAGCCGATGCCGGGCACGCCCCACCACACCGCCACGTACAGGTAGGTGAGGAGGGCGAAGAGGTAGTAGGGCACGGAGCTGAGCACCAGGAACGAGGAGACCAGGGCCTTGTCGGCCAGCGTCCCTCGGCGTCTGGCGGCGGCCACGCCCATGGGCACGCCGATGATCAGGTAGAGGAACGCGCCGCCGACGGCCACGGAGATGGTGGCGGGCAGCCGGTCCTTCATGTCGTCCCACACGGGCTTGCCGGTGGTGTACGAGAGGCCGAAGCAGGGGGCGGGGCACTCGGTGGTCTGGCCGGAGATGGTGACGTCACGGCCGGTGACGATGCCGCCCATGTAGCGCCCGTACTCGGCGAACATGTTGTTGTTGTAGCCGAGCTCCTCGGTGAAGCGCTCGAGCCGGTCGTCGGTGCAGTGGTTCGAGGTCTTGGACTCGCACATCGGTCGAGCCGGCGCGCTCGGGCCGAACCAGAACAACGCGAACACCGAGAACGAGACGAGGAAGAGCACCACCACTCCCGAGAGCAGTCGCTTGACGATGTAGGCGTACACGAGTCTCCTCCAGTGCCGGCCCGGTGGGGCCGACGGGTGCGGAACGGTCCGGCCGGGGCATTCCGATGTTACGGGCCCGACCGTGGTGGTGGGGGCCCCCGGAGTCCGGGAGCCCCCACCACGCTGGTGTTGCTGGGTGCTGCTGGTGAGCTACAGGCTCACGATCAGTCAGCGGGCGACGAGGTCGCTCACTGCATCACGTAGAGGTTCTTGTAGTTCGGGGCGCCGGAAGCCTCGTCGCCGGAGGGGTTGCCGATCTTCGAGCCGAAGGTGAACAGCGTGTTGTAGTTCGCCAGCGGGATGGCCGGGAAGTAGTCGGTCATGATCTGCTCGTCGAGGGAACCCCAGGCGTCAGCCTGCTCCTCCTGCGGGAGGGTGGGGATCTCGTCGATGCGGCTGTTGATGTCGTCCTCGGAGAAGTAGCCCGTGTCGTAGGCCGCGTCACCGCGGAACAGCGGCGGGATGAACGTGAGGGCCGACGGCCAGTCGGAGCACCAGGCGACGCCTCGGACGTTCAGCTTCTTGTTGGTCGGGTCGTCTGGGGACAGCCAGGTGGCGTAGGGCGACTCGGTGACACCGATGGCGTTGACCGTGAAGCCGGCGTCCTCGAAGCCCTTGGTGATGACGTCCTGCGCGGCGACGGCCAGCGGGTCCGACTCGTAGTAGATCATCGTGACGGTCGGGTCGGTCTCGGACTCGGCCAGGTACTCCTTGGCCTTGTCGAGGTCGAAGGAGATCTCCTCGCCGTCGACGTAGTAGTCCGGCTTGCCGGCCATGCCCGGGGGCATGATCGTCGTCGCGTGGGTGCGGGTCACGCCCGGCAGCGAGCCACCGGCGGTCCACGCGTCCTCGTACGGGTAGGCGTAGGCCAGGGCCTTGCGGAACGCCATGTCCGTCTTGGAGTAGTCCGGGTACAGGAAGCTAGTGCACTGCTGGCTCTGCTGGACCAGGCGGTCACCCAGCTTGTCCTGGGCCTCGGTGTAGTTCGACGCCACCAGGTCCGTCGAGAGCGACGTCTGCGACTGAGCGTTGTCGCTCAGCATGATCTGGTCGGTCTGGTCGGGGTCGGCGTTGAACTTGAAGACCCACTTGTCGGCGTACTGGTGACGCGCCGGGTCGGTGTCGGCGTCCCACTGGTCGTTCTTGACCAGCACGAGCTCGTCGCTGGGGCGGAACGACTCGACCTTGTACGGGCCGGTGGACAGCACGTTCTGGCCGTAGTTCGGCGGGTTCGAGGTCTTGCCGAGCGGGATCGGGCCATGGCCATGAACGCGCCCCAGTAGTCCATGTCGGGGAACGGCTTGGACATGTTGATGGTGACGGTCTTGGCGTCGTTGTCGAACTCGACACCGCCCCAATCCTGCCAGTCCGTCTTCTTGTCCGTGTAGGGACCCTCGAAGTCGTTGTTGGCGAAGTACTTGGTGGAGTACTCGGTGCCCGGGCCACCGGGGAAGGTGGTGGAGTCCATCGAGCGCGCGATGCCGAACGCCACCTCCTCAGCGGTGATCGGATCGCCGTTCTGCCACGTCACGCCGTCCTTGAGGGTGAACACCCACTGGGTGTAGTCCTCGTTCGGCTGACCCAGGTCGGTGGCCAGGTCGGGGACGAGGGTGGCGTTGCCGTCCTCGTCGACCGCGTACTGGGTCAGCGACCGGGTGGTGAGGGCCTGCTGGATCGAGTTGCCGGTCACGGACCAGCCCTCGGTCGGGTCAAGGTTGTCCGGGCCGGGGTCGCCGGGCAGGTACACCGTGATGGTGCCACCCGCCGTCGCGCCCTCGATGTCGGCGGCCGGACCCGTGGCGTCCGGGTTCTTGTCCTCGCCGGCGTCAGTCTCCTGGAAGGTGCTGCCGTCGGTGGGGCTCTCGGAAGAGCCGCCACCGCCACCGCACGCGGCGAGCGTCGCGAGGGCAGCAACGCCGGCGACAAGGGCCAGCGGCTTGGTCCGTCTCATTGTCCAGCCTTTCTGTTTCTTGGGTGCGCGCCCCGAGGAGGAGGTCGGGACGACGTCTCACACGCCGAGCGCCAGGCTCAGCGGCGGGTCTTGGGGTCCAGGGCGTCGCGGATCGCGTCACCGAGGAGGTTCAGTGCGAGCACGAGAGCCACGATGGCGATCAGGGGCTCGTACAGGTACAGCGGGTAGTTACTGAAGAAGCTCGTGCCCTGGTCGAGCATCTGGCCCCACGACGGACGCGAGGTGATGCCGACGCCGAGGTAGGCCAGCCCGGCCTCGGCGGCCACGAACGCCGGGAGCATCAGCGAGGTGCTCACCACGATCGGGGCCACGATGTTGGGCAGCAGCTCCTTGACCAGGATGCGGCGCGTGGGCATGCCCATGACGCGGGCCGCGTGGATGAACTCCCGCTCGCGCAGCGAGAGGACCTCGCCGCGGATGAGGCGGGCCAGGCCCATCCAGCCGAAGAAGCTCAGCACGCACACCAGCGAGATGACCTGCGCCGTCGGGTAGAAGTCCGTGTTGTCACGGAACCGCTCGTTGACGATCGGGGCGATGGTCAGCGCGACCAGCAGGAACGGCAGCGTGAGGAACAGGTCGGTCACGAAGGTGAGGACCCGGTCCACGAGACCGCCCATGAAGCCGGCCAGCAGGCCGATCACGATGCCGAGCACCGTGGCGGTCAGCGTCGCCAGCGAGGCGATCTGGAGCGAGTTGCGCGCCCCCTCCAGCCAGTAGGCCAGGTTGTCGATCGCCGTGCGCGGCGCGATGCCGAACGGGTGGTCCATCGTGAACCCGCCGTAGGGCGGGCCGAACTCGGCCTTCGGGATCATGTTCAGCTCGAGGAACTGCGTCGGGTACTGCGTGTCCGTGGTGACGCCGAACGCCTTCGAGATCAGCGGCCCGAAGATGGCCAGCAGCACGAACAGCGCCACGACGCCGATGCAGACCACGGCGATCTTGTCGCGCATCAGACGCCCGAAGGCGATCCGCAGCGGCGACTTGCCGGAGATCTCGGTCGAGCTGCCCTTGGGTCGGGACTTCAGCGGATCGAGCTCCGCCGTCTCCTCGGCAACAGGTGCCGACATGCTCACCCCATCATTTCAGTGTGCGGCGCGGGGGTCTCCCGGCCGGCGCGCTCTGGCGTGCCGCAGTGACTCTAGGTGACCCCGCCGGTCGGCGGGGTCACTCACGAGTAACGATCTGGTCTCAGCGGCCCGTTCGTCTCAGGTCGATTTTCCCTGCAATGGTGCGGCGGGTCAGGCCTCCGGTGCAAGATCCTCCGCCGGAACGGCGTCCACACCGGCCTCCTTGCGCTGCTCCTCGGTGATGGGAGCGGGCGCCGCGGTGAGCGGGTCGTAGCCACCGCCGGACTTCGGGAACGCGATGACCTCCCGGATCGAGTCCGTGCCGGCCAGCAGGGCCGTGATGCGGTCCCAGCCGAAGGCGATGCCGCCGTGCGGGGGCGCGCCGTACTTGAACGCCTCGAGCAGGAAGCCGAACTTCTCGTCGGCGGTGGCCTCGTCCAGGCCCATCACGGAGAACACACGCTTCTGCACGTCGTCGCGGTGGATACGGATGGAGCCGCCGCCGATCTCGTTGCCGTTGCAGACGATGTCGTAGGCCCACGCGAGGGCGTTGCCCGGGTCGGCGTCGAAGGACTCCAGGTCCTTGGGCGAGGTGAAGGCGTGGTGGACGGCCGTCCAGGCGCCCGCGCCGACGGCCACGTCACCGCTGGCCACGGCGTCGGAGGCGGGCTCGAACAGGGGTGCGTCGACGACCCAGGTGAACGCCCAGGCGGACTCGTCGATCAGGCCGCAGCGGCGGCCGATCTCCAGGCGCGCCGCGCCCAGGAGGGCGCGGGAGGTCTTGACCGGGCCTGCGGCGAAGAAGATGCAGTCGCCCGGCTGTGCACCGACGTGCGCGGCCAGGCCGGCCTTCTCCTCGTCCGTGATGTTCTTGGCCACGGGGCCGCCGAGGGTGCCGTCCTCGCCGACGAGCACGTAGGCCAGGCCCTTGGCGCCGCGCTGCTTGGCCCAGTCCTGCCAGGCGTCCAGCTGCTTGCGCGGCTGTGAGGCGCCGCCTGGCATCACCACGGCGCCCACGTAGGGGGCCTGGAAGACCCGGAACGGGGTCTCGGAGAAGTACTCGGTGCACTCGACCAGCTCCTGACCCATCCGCAGGTCGGGCTTGTCGGAGCCGAAGCGGGCCATGGCCTCGGCGTAGGTGATCCGCGGGATCGGCGTGACGAGGTCGTGACCGATCAGTGACCACAGGCTCTTCAGGATGGCCTCGGCGAGCTCGATGACGTCGTCCTGCTCGACGAAGCTCATCTCGATGTCGAGCTGGGTGAACTCCGGCTGGCGGTCGGCGCGGAAGTCCTCGTCGCGGTAGCAGCGGGCGATCTGGAAGTACCGCTCCATGCCCGCCACCATCAGCAGCTGCTTGAACAGCTGCGGGCTCTGGGGCAGGGCGTACCAGGACCCGGGGCGCAGGCGCGCCGGCACCAGGAAGTCGCGGGCGCCCTCGGGGGTGGAGCGGGTCAGCGTCGGGGTCTCGACCTCCACGAAGTCCCGCTCGAGCAGGACGTCTCGGGCGGCCTTGTTCACCTTCGAGCGCAGGCGCAGCGCGCCGCCGGGGCCCGAGCGACGCAGGTCGAGGTAGCGGTGCCGCAGGCGCGACTCCTCCCCCACCTCGCCCGCGGAGTGTCCGCCCTCGTCGATCTGGAACGGCAGCGGCGCCGCCGCCGAGAGCACCTCGAGGTCGCTGACGATGACCTCGATGTCGCCGGTGGGCAGGTTGGCGTTGGCGTTGCCCTCGGGACGCAGCGAGACCTCGCCGGTCACCTTGATGCAGTACTCGCTGCGCAGGGCGTGCGCGACGTCCTCGTCGCGGACGACGACCTGGACGACGCCGGTCGACTCGCGCAGGTCGAGGAAGGCGACCCCGCCGTGATCGCGCCGACGTGCCACCCACCCGGCGAGGGTGACGGTCTGGCCGACGTGCTCGGCGCGGAGGGCGCCGGCGTCATGGGTGCGGATCACTGCTTGGTCTCCTTGGTGGTTGCTGCTGGTTGCTGCTGGTTGCACTGCGGTCTCCCCTGCTCGGGGAGGTGAACGGGGTGGGCGCTCAGGCGCCCGGAACGACCTGCGGACGCAGGTCCTCGGGCGATGGTGTCCAGACCGAGGGGTCCGCGTCCACCTGGTTGCCGTCGCGGATGTCCTTGACCTGGTGGCCGCCGTCGGCCTGGGGGAACCAGACGAAGGGGATGCCTCGCCGCTCCGCCACGCGGATCTGCTTGCCGAACTTCGCGGCGGTGGGCGCGACCTCGCACGGGATCGAGCGGGCGCGCAGGGCGGCGGCCACCGCCTCGGAGGCCGGGCGCGAGTCCTCGTCGGCCAGGGCCACGAGGACGGCGGAGGGCACGCTGCGCGAGGCCGTGAGGCCCGTGCGCGCGAGCAGCGGGACGAGGACCCGGCTGACGCCGAGGGAGATCCCGACGCCCGGGTAGGTGATCTTGCCGTCGGAGGCCAGCGCGTCGTAGCGGCCGCCGGAGCAGATCGAGCCCATTGACTCGTAGCCGTCCAGCCGGGTCTCGAAGACGGTGCCGGTGTAGTAGTCGAGGCCGCGGGCGATGGAGAGGTCGGCCTCCACGCGCACCCGGTCGCTGGTCAGGTCGGCGACACCGCGCACGAGGGCGGCGAGCTCGTCCAGCCCCTCGTCCAGGAGGGGGTGCGAGACGCGCAGCCCACGGACCTGCGCGACGAACGAGTCGTCGCCGGTGCGGATCGTGGCCAGGGAGAGGACGCGGTCGGCCTGCTCGGACGTCGCGCCCGCCTCGTCCACCAGCATCTGGTGCACCTTCTCGACGGGCAGCTTGTCGAGCTTGTCGACGATCCGCATGACCTCGTCGAGGTCCTCGAGGCCCAGGCCCGCGTAGAAGCCCTGGATGAGCTTGCGGTTGTTGACCTGGAGCCGGAACGCGGGCAGGAAGGAGAGCCGGGTGAGCGCGTCGACCATGACGCGGGTGACCTCGACGTCGTGGTGGAACGGCAGGACGTCGCGGCCGACGATGTCGATGTCGGCCTGCGCGAACTCGCGGAAGCGGCCCTCCTGGGGCCGCTCGCCGCGCCAGGCCTTCTGGATCTGGTAGCGGCGGAACGGGAACTCCAGCTTGCCCGCGTTCTCCAGGACGTAGCGCGCGAACGGGACGGTGAGGTCGAAGTGCAGGCCCATGCCCGCGTGGCCCTCCTCGGACGTCTCGTGCAGGCGGCGCAGCAGGTAGACCTCCTTCGAGGTGTCGCCCTTGCGCAGGAGCTGGTCGAGGGGCTCGACGGCGCGGGTCTCGATGCCGGCGAAGCCGTACAGCTCGAAGGTGGAGCGCAGCGTGTCGATCACCTGCTGCTCGACCGCGCGCTGGGCGGGGAGCAGTTCGGGGAAGCCGCTGAGCGGGGTGGGCTTGCTCATGGGGTGGTGAGGTCCTTCAGGTACGGGTTGGTGACGCGCTCGGCGCCGATGGAGGTCTGCTCGCCGTGGCCGGGCAGGACGACGACGTCGTCGGCCAGGGGCAGCACCTTGTCGCGCAGGCTGCGCAGGATCGTCGGGTGGTCGCCCCCGGGCAGGTCGGTGCGGCCGATCGAGCCCTTGAAGAGCAGGTCGCCGGAGAACATCACCTCGGAGACGTCCTCGTGCGGGTAGGGCGTGCGGAAGGTGACCGAGCCCTGCGTGTGACCGGGGGTGTGGTCGACGGCGAACGTGACCCCGGCCAGCTCCAGGCTCTGGGCGTCGGCGAGCTCGCGGACGTCGTCGGGCTCGGCGAAGGTGAGGTCCTGGCCGAGCAGCATCCGGGCGGTCTCGGGCGACATGCCGCTCATCGGGTCGGTGAGGAGATGTCGGTCGCGCGGGTGGATCCACGCGGTGGCGTCGTGGGTCCCCGCGACGGGGGCGACGCTCCACATGTGGTCGACGTGGCCGTGGGTCACCAGCACCGCCACGGGCTTGAGCCGGTGCTCGGCCACCACCTGGGCGACGCCGGGGGCGGCGTCCTGGCCGGGGTCGATGACGACGCACTCGGAGCCGGGGCCGGTGGCCACGACGTAGCAGTTGGTGCCCCACGCTCCTGCGGGGAAGCCGGCGATCAGCACCCACCCACCCTAACGACGACACGCCCCGTCCCCCGCCTCGCCCTCGTCCTGCTCGCCCGACCAGCCATTTCCACTAGCATGGGCGCGCCAGTGTGACCTGCCCGTGCGAGCGGGCGGGCGAACCGCGATCAGGAAGCCGAGCCGTGACGAGCCACCAGTGGGGCCGGGTCGACGACGACGGGAACGTCTACGTCAGGACCGGCGAGGGCGAACGCCCCGTCGGACAGTACTCCGAGGGGTCTGCGGAGGAGGCCCTCCGCTTCTTCACCGAGCGCTACGACGCGCTCGCGTTCGAGGTCGACCTCCTCGAGAAGCGGATCGGTTCCGGGGTGATGAGCCCCGAGGAGGCCGGCGAGTCCGTCTCGACGGTGCGCGCGCAGGT
This sequence comes from Nocardioides bruguierae, assembly GCF_023656415.1. GTDB lineage: Bacteria > Actinomycetota > Actinomycetes > Propionibacteriales > Nocardioidaceae > Nocardioides > Nocardioides bruguierae. The sequence continues at coordinate 35,039 of NZ_JAMOIL010000028.1, read as the reverse complement.
CACCGACGCCAACGCGGTGGGCGACCTCGCCTCCCTCGAGGCACGCCTGGACGCCCTGGCCCCCGTGATCGAGGAGCAGCGGGAGAAGCGCAAGGCCGAGCGGGCCCAGCGCAGCGCCGAGTCCCGCGCCGCGAAGGAGAAGGTGGTGGCCGAGGCCGAGACCATCTCCACCGGCAGCGACTGGCGCAACGGCGCGAACCGCCTGCGCGAGCTGCTCGAGGAGTGGAAGGCGATCCCGCGGATCGACCGCCCCTCCGACGACGCGCTGTGGCGCCGCTTCTCGACCGCCCGCACCACCTACACCCGCCGCCGCAAGGCCCACTTCGCCGAGCTCAACGAGCGGCGCGAGGGCGCACGTGTGGTGAAGGAGCGCCTGGCCACCGAGGCCGAGGCCCTGGCCGGCTCGACCGAGTGGGGCCCCACCGCCGGCAAGTATCGCGACCTGATGCGCGACTGGAAGGCCGCCGGACCGGCCCCCAAGGACGTCGACGACGCCCTGTGGAAGCGCTTCCGGGGCGCGCAGGACCAGTTCTTCGGCGCCCGCGACGCGGCCAACGCCGCCATGGACGCCGAGTTCGCCGCCAACGCCGAGGTCAAGGAGCAGATCCTGGTCGAGGCCGAGGCCCTGCTGCCCGTCGAGGACCTGGAGGCCGCCAAGCGCGCCTTCCGTGACCTCGCGGACCGCTGGGACGAGGCCGGCAAGGTGCCGCGTGCCCGGATCAAGGAGCTCGAGGGCCGCATGCGGAAGGTCGAGAACGCCATCCGCGACGTCGAGCAGGACCAGTGGAACCGGACCGACCCGGAGAAGTCCGCCCGCGCGGACGACATGATCACCAAGCTGCAGGAGGCCATCGACCAGGTCGAGGCCGACCTGGAGAAGGCCCGTGCCGCCGGCAACCCCAAGAAGGTCGCCGACCTCGAGGAGAACCTGGCCTCGCGCCAGCAGTTCCTCGAGATGGCCAAGCGCGCCGCCGCCGACTTCTCCTGAGGTCCCGAGGTCGTCCCTCCGAGGAACGAGGAGGGACGACACCGAGGGAGGTCGAGCGAGCGCACGGCCGAGCCTGCGAGGCCGTGACCGCGGGTCGAGACCCGGTCCGACCTGCGACACGGCCGTCCCTCCGAGCAACGAGGAGGGACGACACCGAGGGAGGTCGAGCGAGCGCACGGCCGAGCCTACGAGGCCGTGACCGCGGGTCGAGAGCCGGTCTGCGTGACGGCGCGGTGTCCGATGACGCGACATGGCCATCAGCGCACGAAGGCCCGCTCCCCCAGCACTCGCCCTGGGGAGCGGGCCTTCGCCGCGTCCGGCGACGCGGGCTGCTGCTACTGCGTGACGCGGTAGGCGTCGAAGACGCCGTTGACGTGCCGGACGGCGCGCAGCACGTTGTCGAGGTGCTTGGTCTCGGCCATCTCGAAGGTGAACCGGGACTTGGCGATCCGGTCGCGCGTGGTCGAGAGGTTGGCGGAGAGGATGTTCACGTGCGCGTCCGAGAGCGCCATGGTGATGTCGCTGAGCAGGCGCGCACGGTCCAGTGCCTCCACCTGGATGTTGACCAGGAACATCGAGGACTCGTTCGGGGCCCACTCGACCTCGAGGATCTTCTCGGGGCTGCGCTCGAGCTCGGTGGCGTTGGTGCAGTCCTTGCGGTGCACCGAGACTCCCCCGCCCTTGGTGACGAACCCGAGGATCGGGTCCGGCGGCACCGGGGTGCAGCACTTGGCGAGCTTGACCCACAGGTCGCTGGCGCCCTTGACGATGACGCCGGCGTCGCCGCCGGTCGCGCTGCGCCGGCTGCGGCCGGTGATGGTGACGGCCTCGGCGAGGTCCTCCTGAGCGCCTTCGGCCCCGCCGTGGATCTCCAGGACGTACTTGACCACGGCCTGCGCCGAGAGCTGGTTCTCGCCGACGGCGGCGTAGAGCGCGGAGATGTCGGCGAGCTTGAAGTGCTCGGCGCACAGGGTGAGCGACTCGTGGCTCATGACGCGCTTGAGGGGCAGCCCCTCCTTGCGCATGAGCTTGGCGATCTGCTCCTTGCCGTCCTCGATCGCCTCCTCGCGCCGCTCCTTGGTGAACCACTGACGGATCTTCGAGCGGGCGCGGTTGGACTTGGCGAAGCCGAGCCAGTCGCGCGAGGGGCCGGCGGTCGGCGACTTGGAGGTGAAGACCTCCACCACGTCACCGTTGTCGAGGGTCGACTCCAGCGGCACGAGGCGCCCGTTGACGCGCGCGCCGATGGTGTGGTGACCGACCTCCGTGTGCACCGCGTAGGCGAAGTCGACCGGCGTGGAGCCCGACGGCAGCGCGATGACGTCTCCGCGCGGGGTGAAGACGTAGGTCTCCGCCTGGTTCATCTCGAACCGCAGGGACTCCAGGAACTCCCCCGGGTCCTCGACCTCGCTCTGCCAGTCCAGCAGCTGCCGGACCCAGGTCATGTCGTCGAGGTCGCCGCGCTGGTCGGTGTCGACGCCGGTGCGGTTGTCCTCCTTGTACTTCCAGTGCGCCGCGACGCCGTACTCGGCGCGACGGTGCATCGCGAAGGTGCGGATCTGCAGCTCGACCGGCTTCCCCTGCGGGCCGATGACCGTCGTGTGCAGCGACTGGTACATGTTGAACTTCGGCATCGCGACGTAGTCCTTGAACCGGCCGAGGACCGGGTTCCAGCGCGAGTGCAGCACGCCGAGGACGGCGTAGCAGTCCCGGTCCTCCTCGACGAGGACGCGGATGCCGACGAGGTCGTAGATGTCGGAGAACTCCCGACCGCCCACGATCATCTTCTGGTAGATCGAGTAGTAGTGCTTCGGTCGCCCGGTCACCTTGGCCTTGATCTTGGCCTCGCGCAGATCGTTCTCGACCTGGGTGATGACCTCGGCCATGAACTGGTCGCGCGAGGGCGCCCGCTCGGCCACCAGCCGCACGATCTCGTCGTAGACCTTGGGGTGCAGGGTCGCGAACGCGAGGTCCTCCAGCTCCCACTTGATCGTGTTCATGCCCAGGCGGTGGGCCAGCGGGGCGTAGATGTCGAGCGTCTCGCGCGCCGTGCGCTCCTGGCTCTTGGCCGGGACGAAGCGCAGGGTCCGCATGTTGTGCAGACGGTCGGCCAGCTTGATGACCAGCACGCGGATGTCGCGGGCCATCGCCACGATCATCTTGCGGATGGTCTCGGCCTGGGCCGAGTCGCCGTAGACGACCTTGTCGAGCTTGGTGACGCCGTCGACCAGCCGGGCGACCTCGGTGCCGAAGTCGGCGGTGAGCTCCTCCAGTGTGTACGGGGTGTCTTCGACCGTGTCGTGGAGCAGCGCCGCGGCCAGCGTGGGCTCGGTCATGCCGATGCCGGCGAGGATCGTCGTCACCGCCAGCGGGTGCGTGATGTAGGGGTCGCCGCTCTTGCGCATCTGCGTGCCGTGCAGGCGCTCGGCGGTGGTGTAGGCGCGCTCCAGCAGGGCCAGGTCGGCCTTGGGGTGGTGGGCGCGCACGGCACGGAACAGCGGCTCCAGCACCGGGTTGAACCCGGGGTTCCGGGTGCCCATCCGGGCGAGCCTGGCCCGCATGCTGCGTGCGGACGGGGCGGGCTCGGGGCTCCGACCGGCGGCTGCGCCCCGGTCCGGCCGGCGCGGCGGCCCGGCGGGTGTCGGCTGCGGCGCGGCAGCACGCGGCGGCGTCGGCCCCTCGTCGGGCGTGGACGCCGGGGACGGCTGGTGGACCCGCTCCTCGGACATTGCCACAGTCTAGGCGCAGGGCCGTGGAAGGGAACCGCCAGGTGGGGCCTGGTGCGGCGTGGTCCCTGAGGCGGGTCGGGCTGGTCCGTGCTGGTGCGGCGAGACGCGTCAGCCGACGGAGACCAGGCTGGTGACCGGCACCTCGCCCACGTTCTCGCGCCAGGGCAGGAAGGCCAGGTCCATGAGGACGGCGATGCCCACGACCTCACCGCCGCAGGCGGCCACGAGGTCGGCGGTGGCCCGGGCGGTGCCACCCGTGGCAAGGACGTCGTCGACGAGCAGCACCCGCTCGCCGGGGGCGACGGCGTCGCGGTGCACCTCGAGGGTGGCCGAGCCGTACTCGAGGTCGTAGGAGACGGCGTGGGTCTCCCCCGGCAGCTTGCCGGCCTTGCGGACGGGCACGAACCCGGCTCCGAGGCTGAGCGCCACCGGGGTGCCGAGCAGGAAGCCGCGCGCCTCCATGCCGAGCACCTTGTCGACGCAGGGTCCGCCGCCGGCGTCCCGGCCCGCGGTGGCCAGGCCCGCGACGACGGTCGCGAGCCCGGCGGGGTCCGCCAGCAGGGGCGTGATGTCCTTGAACACCACGCCCGGCTCCGGGAAGTCCGGCACGTCCCGCACGAGCCGCCCGAGGGCGGCCCGTGCGTCGGCCAGCAGCGTCCCGGCGTCGCCGACGGGCCCCGCCGCGGTCACTTCTGCGGCTTCCCGCGCTGGGAGCGCGGCTTGCGGGTCGGCTGGGTGCGGCCCGCAGAGGTGCCGGAGTCCATCGGCCCGTGGGCGGCGGGGGCGGTGCGCCCGCGGCCCATCGCGTCGGTCGAGGCGCGGCCCATGCCCGAGCGCGCCGGCTCGGCGTCCTCGTCCTCCGGGTCCGTGCCGTCGTCCTCGCCCGGCTCCTCGCCCACCGGCATGTTCTCCCGGAAGGTCGGTACCGCGGCGTAGCGGTCCGCGTTGCGGTGGTGCGCCCGCGCCCGCTTCTCGGCGATCTTCACCTCGTCCTCGCCGGCCTTCATCTGCACCAGCAGCGGCGTGGCGATGAAGATCGAGGAGAAGGTACCGGCCGCGGTACCCACGAAGAGCGCGAGCGCCAGGTCCTGCAGCGAGGAGGCGCCCAGCGTGAGGGCACCGACCCACAGGATCGAGGCGATCGGGAGCAGCGCGACCACCGAGGTGTTGATCGAGCGGACCAGCGTCTGGTTGACCGCCAGGTTGGCTGCCTCGGCGTAGGTCTGGTGGTTGCGCTTCATCGCCCGCGCGTTCTCCTTGACCTTGTCGAAGACCACGACGGTGTCGTAGAGCGAGAAGGCGAGGATGGTGAGCACACCGGTGACGGTGGCGGGGGTGACGGTGAAGCCCGAGAGCGCGTAGACGCCGATGGTGATGACCACGTCGTGCGCCAGCGCGACGAGCGCCGCGATGGACATCTTCAGCTCGCGGAAGTACGCCCAGATGAACAGGACGACCAGCACGAGGAAGATGACGAGGCCGATGAGGGCGCGCTCGGCGACCTGGGCGCCCCAGCTGGCGCCGATGTCGGACTGGGTCAGGGCGTTCTGCCCGAGACCCGTCTCGTCCAGGATCGCCTGGGCGACGACCGCCGAGTCGTCCGCGTTCATCGGCTCGGTCTGCACCAGGACGCCGTCCGCGCCCGCCGTGGTGACGACCGGCGCAGCGGCTGCCTCGACGCCGGTGTCGACGACGGCCTGACGGACGCCGTCGACGTCGTCCTGCGTCGCGCCGTCGGCGATCTGGACGCGGAAGCTGGTGCCGCCGGTGAACTCGATGCCGAGGTCGAGGCCCCGCACCGAGAGCCCGACGATGCTGACGAGGACCAGGACGGCGGAGATGCCGTACCAGACCCACTTGCGACCGATGAAGTCGATCGAGCGGCGACCTGCGTAGAGGTCGTTGCCGAGTCGTGCGAAAGCGCCCATCAGGCCTTACCTCCAGCCGGGGCCTGCGTCAGCCCGATCGCCTCGGCGTCCAGGCCGGACAGCCGGTGGCCCTTGTTGAAGAAACGGAACCGCGCGAGCCAGGAGACCATCGGCTTGGTGAACCAGAAGAACACCATGAGGTCGACCAGCGTCGTCAGGCCCAGCGCGAACGCGAAGCCCTTCACGACGCCCGCGGCGAAGATGTAGAGCACGACCGCTGCCAGCAGCGAGACGGTGTCGGCGGCCAGACAGGTCATCCGGGCCCGCTTCCAGCCGGACTCGACCGCCACGCGCATGGACTTGCCCTCGCGCATCTCGTCGCGCACGCGCTCGAAGAGCACGATGAAGGAGTCCGCGGTGATGCCGATGGCGATGATCATGCCCGCGACGCCCGGCAGGGTCATCGTGAACCCGGCGGTGGCCGAGAGCAGCAGGATCAGCGCGTAGGTCAGGGCCGCCGCGACCGCCAGCGAGGCGATGACGACGAGGCCGAGACCGCGGTAGTACAGGAGGCAGTACAGCATCACGATGCCGAGGCCGATGCCGCCGGCGATCAGGCCCGCGGTGAGCTGGTCGCCCGCGAGCGAGGGACCGATCGTCTCGACGAGCGGGTTGTCGTCGAAGGCGATCGGCAGCGAGCCGTAGCGCAGGCTGGTGGCCAGCGACTGCGCCGTCTCCTCGGTGAAGTCACCGGAGATCTGCGCCTGGCCGTTGAGGATGATCGCGTTCATGGTCGGCGCCGAGAGCACCTGGCCGTCCAGCACCATCGCGAACTGGCCGCCGTTGTTGTACAGGTTGCGCGAGATGCGACCGAAGGTCGAGGTGCCGTCGCTGTTGAACTGCAGCGTCACCACGTAGGAGAACGAGTCGGTCGGGATCTCGGCGGCGGCGTCGGAGAGGTCCGTGCCCTCGATCATCGACGGGGTCAGCAGGTAGGCGATGCCGTCCTCGTCGCAGGTGAGCAGCGGCGTGGCCGGGTCGTCGGACATGACCGAGACGGCGGTGCCGTCGGTGGGGCACTGGAACGTCTGGAAGGCGGTCACGCAGTCCGTGGTCGGGTCCTGCGCCCACTCCAGCGGCTTGGCCAGCGTGTCGTCCTTGGCCGAGGAGGCCAGGCACGCGTCGATGGCGTCCTGGTCGAACGTCGGCTCGGAGGTCTCCGTCGGCGTCGCGCTGGCGCTGGGGTCGGCGCTGGGGTCGGCGCTGGGGTCGGCGCTGGGGTCGGCGCTGGCGTCCGCGGAGGCACTGGCGTCCGCCGAGGCGGAGGCGGAGGCGGTCGCGTCGGCCGACGGGCTCGCGGACGAGGTGGAGGACTGGCGGAAGTAGGACAGGCCGGCGCGGTTGTTGCCGTTGTTCTTCTTCGTGCCGTTCTTCTTGTTGTTCGTGGTGCCGGTGCCGTCGGTGCTGGTGCCGTCGGTCGTGGTGCCGTCGGTGCTGGTGCCGTCGGTGCTGCCGCCGTCGATGACGGTGGCGTAGCAGTTGGCGTCCAGCGAGGAGCAGGCCACGACGCGGAAGCGGAGCTGGGCGGTGCGCTGGACGGTGTCCAGCAGGTCGCGCCGGTTCTCACCGGGGATCTCGACGACGATCTCGTTCGAGCCCTGGGTGGTCACCTCGGCCTCGGCGACGCCGGAGCCGTTCACGCGGTCGTCGATGATCTGCCGGGCCTCCTCCAGCGACTCCTCGGAGGGGTCGCCGGTGGCCCGGAGGGTGATGCTCGTGCCGCCCTGCAGGTCCAGACCCAGCGCGGGGGTCCAGCTGCCGGCGAGCCCGACCAGCCCGTAGATGATCGCGAGCAGCGCGAAGAACGCGATGAGCGCACGACCCGGACGTGCGGTCTTGGTTGCCATGTGGTGCTCAGTTCTCCTTGGTGCCGGGGGTGCCCGGCTCGCCGCCCGGCTCGTCGGCCGGGTCGGTCTCGCCGAGGGCGGCGTCATCGGTGTCGTCGAGGTCGTCCTCGACGGGCTCCTCGGGAGGCACGACCTGGCCGACGGCGCCTCGGACGACGGTGACGACGGTGCCGGGCGCGAGGGAGACCTCGAGCCGGCCCTCCTCCTCGTCGATCGAGACCACGGTGCCGAAGAAGCCGGAGGTCAGCATGACCTCGTCGCCCGGCTGGAGGGAGCGCTGCATGGCCGAGGCCTCCTTCGCCCGCCGCTGCTGCGGACGGATGAGGAAGAGGTAGAAGACGGCCAGGAGGAGGATCGGAAGGAGCAGTTCCACGAGGGGTATTTCTCTCCGGTGACGACGTGAGTGGGACGGTGGCGCTCGGGCACACCGGCAGCGTCGAGGGACGGGCCGGGTGCGGCGCCCGGCGAAGTCTAACCGTGGGGGTGAAGACGCCCGGCAATCCGGGGCGCCCGCAGTCGCCTCAGTCGAGGTCGAACAAGCCGTCGTCGGTGGGCGTCGGCGCGACGAGGCCCAGGTGCTCCCACGCGGCGGGCGTGGCGATGCGGCCGCGGGGCGTGCGCGCCAGGAAGCCGAGCCGCACCAGGAACGGCTCGGCCACCTCCTCGACGGTCTCCCGCTCCTCCCCCACGGCCACCGCCAGGGTGGAGACGCCGACCGGCCCGCCGCCGAAGCGGCGGCACAGCACGTCGATGACGCCGCGGTCGAGCCGGTCCAGCCCCAGCGCGTCCACCTCGTAGAGCTCCAGGGCGGCCTCGGCGACCTCGCGGGTGAGCACGCCCGAGGCGCGCACCTGGGCGTAGTCGCGGACGCGGCGCAGCAGCCGGTTCGCGATGCGCGGCGTGCCGCGGGAGCGCGAGGCGATCTCGGCAGCGCCCTCGTGCTCGAGCTCGGCCCCGAGCAGGCCGGCGGAGCGACGGACGATGAGGTCGAGGTCGGACGCTTCGTAGAACTCCAGCTGCGCGGTGAAGCCGAACCGGTCGCGCAGCGGCCCGGGCAGCAGGCCGGCCCGGGTGGTGGCACCGACCAGGGTGAACGGTGGGATCTCCAGCGGGATCGCCGTCGCGCCCGGCCCCTTGCCGATGACGACGTCGACCCGGAAGTCCTCCATCGCCATGTAGAGCATCTCCTCGGCGGGGCGGCTCATGCGGTGGATCTCGTCGATGAAGAGGACGTCGCCCTCGTTGAGGCCGGAGAGGATGGCCGCCAGGTCGCCGGCGTGGGTGATGGCCGGACCCGAGGTCAGGCGCAGGGCCGAGCCCATCTCGTGGGCGATGATCATCGCCAGCGTGGTCTTGCCGAGGCCAGGAGGCCCCGAGAGCAGGACGTGGTCGGGGGCGCGGCCGCGCATCCGGGCTGCCTCGAGCACCAGGCCGAGCTGCTCGCGGACCCGCTGCTGACCGACCACCTCGTCGAGCGTGCGCGGGCGCAGCGCCGCCTCGACGGCGCGCTCGTCCCCGTCGGCGTCCGCCGTGGTCAGCGACTCGAGCCGCTCGCCCTCCAGCGCGTCCAGGTCGTCCTCGTGCACGACTCCGAGCCTCTCAGGCCTTCGAGAGCGTGCGCAGGGCGGCCCGCAGCAGCGTGGCGACGTCCGGGCTGTCGCCGGCCTGGTCGGCCACCGCGTCCACCGCCTTGTCGGCGTCCTTGAGGTTCCAGCCGAGCCCCTGGAGGCCCTGGCGCACCTGCTCGCGCCACGGCTCCCCCGCCGACGGCACGGCGGCCGCGGCCCGGGTGGCCAGCGGGGCACCGATCTTGTCCTTGAGCTCCAGGATGATCCGCTGCGCGCCCTTGGGACCGATCCCGGGGACCCGGGTCAGCGTCTTGACGTCACCGGCGGAGATCGCGTGGCGCAGGTCGTCGGGCGCGAGGACCGCGACCATCGCCTGCGCGACCTTGGGTCCGACGCCGGAGGCCGTCTGGAGCAGCTCGAAGCAGGCCTTCTCGTCCTCGTCCGCGAACCCGAAGAGGGTCAGGGAGTCCTCACGGACCACGAGGGACGCCGCCAGGGTGGCGCGCTGGTCGGTGCCCACCTTCGGGGAGACGCTCGCGAGCGTCGCGGGGGTGCACTGGAACTCCAGGCCCACCCCGCCCACCTCGACGACGGCGCTGGACAGCGTGACGGCGGCGACGCGGCCGCTCACGAAGGCGATCAACGGGTCCTCCCGGGGAGTCGTGACTGGATGGCGCCGGCCGGCAGCGACCCGCCGCTGCGCCCGACCGGGGCGCGGCGGGCCAGCGCGTCGCGCGCCGCGGCCTGCTCGAGGCGGGTGCCGGCAGAGCCGCGCCAGACGTGGGTGATGGCCAGCGCGAGCGCGTCGGCGGCGTCGGCCGGCTTGGGCATGGCGTCGAGGCGGAGGATGCGGGTGACCATCGCGCCGACCTGCTTCTTGTCCGCGCGACCGGAGCCGGTGACGGCGGCCTTCACCTCGGACGGGGTGTGCAGTGCGACCGGCAGCCCGCGCCGCGCGGCCACCACCATCGCGATCCCGCTGGCCTGGGCGGTGCCCATGACCGTGGAGACGTCGGAGCGCGCGAAGACCCGCTCGATCGCCACGGCGTCCGGGCGGTGCTCCTCGATCCAGGCCTCGACGCCCTTCTCGATGGTCACCAGCCGCTGGGGCACGTCGAGGTCGGCGGAGGTGCGGACCACGCCGACGTCGACGAGGCTGAGCGGACGCCCGACCGTGCCGTCGACGACGCCCAGACCGCAGCGGGTCAGGCCGGGGTCGATGCCGAGCACGCGCACGTGCGAGCCGCCTCTCCGTCGTCGGGAATGCACCCGCTCGTCCGAACAGGTGTTCTAACCGTAGACGACGACGCCCCGCCGTCCCGTACGGGACACGCGGGGCGTCGTGGCGTGTGCTGCCGACCGGATCTCGCTAGGGTCCGCGTCAGGCGTCGACGGACTCCAGGACCTCGTCCGGGATGTCGGCGTTGGAGAAGACGTTCTGCACGTCGTCGAGGTCGTCGACCGCGTCCACCAGGCGCATGACCTTCTCGGCCACGTTCGCCTCGCCGACCGGGATGTCCATGGTCGCCACGAAGAGGACGTCGGCGGAGTCGTAGTCGATCCCGGCCTCCTGGAGGGCGGAGCGGACGGCGACCACGTCGGTGGCCTCGGAGTGGACCTCCCACACCTCGTCCAGGTCCTTCACCTCGTCCGCGCCGGCGTCGAGGGTGGCCTCGAGGACGTCGTCCTCGGAGACCTCCTTGTCCTCCTGGGACTTCTGCACCACGACCACGCCCTTGCGCTCGAAGAGGCGCGAGACGGAGCCGGGGTCGGCCATGGTGCCGCCGTTGCGGGTGACCGCCGTGCGGACCTCCATGGCGGCGCGGTTCTTGTTGTCGGTGAGGCACTCGACCAGGAGCGCGACGCCCTGGGGGCCGTAGACCTCGTACATGATCGTCGTGTAGTCGACGCCGCCGCCGTCGAGGCCGCCGCCGCGCTTGACCGCGCGGTCGATGTTGTCCTTCGGGACGGAGGTCTTCTTCGCCTTCTGGATGGCGTCGTAGAGGGTCGGGTTGCCGGCGGGGTCGGGACCACCCATCTTGGCGGCGATCTCGATGTTCTTGATCAGCTTCGCCCACAGCTTGCCGCGCTTGGCGTCGATCGCGGCCTTCTTGTGCTTCGTGGTCGCCCACTTGGAGTGCCCGGACATGCTCTTCTCTTCCCGCTGGTTCTCGACTGGTCCCGATCGGTTCCGTGCCGGGGCGCTGCCCTCAGGCCCGGAGGACCAGGTCCACGAACAGTCCGTGGACCCGGGAGTCGTGGCCCACCTCGGGGTGGAACGACGTCGCCATCAGGTGGCCCTGGCGGACCGCCACGATCCTACCCGCCGCGGCCTCCACCCCGGCGGCAGCCGTCTCGACGGGGTCCAGCGCGGCCAGCACCTCGACCTCCGGGCCCGCCTCCTCCACCCACGGGGCGCGGATGAACACGCCGTGCACCGGGCCGTCGATCCCGGTGACGTGCACCGGCCCCTCGAAGCTGTCGACCTGGCGACCGAACGCGTTGCGGCGCACCGTCATGTCGATCCCGCCGAGCGTCTCCTGTCCGGGCGCACCGTCGAGGATGCGGTCGGCCAGCAGGATCATCCCCGCGCACGTGCCGAAGGCGGGCAGGCCGCTGCGCAGCCGCTCGCGCAGGGGCTCGAGCAGGTCGAAGGTGCGGGCCAGGCGCCACATCGTCGTCGACTCCCCGCCGGGCAGCACCAGGCCGTGGCAGCGGGCCAGCTCCTCGGGGCGGCGGACGGTGATCGCGTCCACGTCGAGGCGGCGCAGGGTGGTCACGTGCTCGCGCACGTCGCCCTGGAGGGCGAGCACGCCGAGGGTGGGTCGTGAGGTGGGCACGAGCGATGATCCTAGGAACCCGGCCCGGCCGCCTCAGAGGCAGGTGACGGTGGTGAGCACGACGAGCAGGTCCTCGGGGTCGCTCGGCTCGCTCTCCCAGGTCTGGAACCGGGCGCGCACGGTCACCTGGCCGGCGTCCAGGATCTGGCTGACCCCGACCTCGACCGCGGTCTGGTCGGTCAGGACGTCGGGGCCCCGAGGCACGACCACCCGGTACCCAGTGGCTCCGGGGACGGCCGCCCAGGAGATCCGCGCCGTGCCGCTCAGCAGCGCCCGGCACGTGGTCACCGGGACCTGGGCGGAGGTCGTGCCCAGCGTGCTCGTCACCGTGACGTCGTCGGCCCAGCCGTCCGCGGCGACGGCCGCGCCCCCGCCGTGCGCCACCAGCACCAGGGCGACGAGCGCGGCGGCTCCGCGTGCGAGGCGGGTCTCGCGACGGCCGTGGCCGGCCTCCTCGACCACCGGAGCGCCCGCGTCACCGGCCTCCTCGACCACCGGAGCGCCCGCGTCACCGGCCTCCTCGGCCACCGGACGCGACGCGTCGTCGGGATCGTCGGGGCCCCTGTCCTCGCCGGGGCGGCGTGGCCGCAGCAGGACCGAGAGGAGCAGGGCGCCGTAGCCGCCGAGCAGCAGCATGCCGACGGGGCCGGCGAGCCAGGCCATGACGTGGCCGAGGCCCGGCACGTGCGCGACCAGGCGGTCCGCGGTGCGCACCGAGTAGGGGGCCGGGTCGACGGCGTCGTTGGCGTCGCCGCGGAGCACGAGCGTGGCCGTGCCGTCGGGGCCCCGGGTGAGGCTCTCGACGCGGTGCGTGACCCGCGTCCCGCTCGGGGCGAGCACGGAGACGACGTCGCCCACCCGCAGGTCGGCGGCGGGCACCTCCCGGGCCAGGCCGAGGGACCCCGCCGGCACGGCCGGCTCCATGGAGCCCGAGCGGAACAGCAGCACCCTGGCGTCGAGGACGAGCGCGGCGAGCAGGACGACGAGCCAGGCCGCGCCCACGAGGGCGCTGAGCGTCAGCAGGCCGTCGGCGAGGCGGCGGGTCACGACAGGTCCGAGGTGCCGGTGAAGGTGAGCGTCAGGTCGGTGCTGTGCCCGGCCAGCGAGACCGGGGCCGTGAGCGGCAGCGTCACCTCGACGCAGACGGTCTCGGACCCGCCGGCCGCGATCTGCCGCTTGGTGCCGACCAGGGTGCCGCCCAGCGAGCCGGTCACGCCGGCGAGGCTGGGGCCGCCGCAGGTCCGTGCGCTCCCGGTGCCCGTCACGGTGGTCGCGCCGGTGACGTCGACGACCAGCCCGCCGAGCAGCGGGGCGTCGGTGCCGCTGCTGGCGGCGGTCCACGCCAGCGGCACGGTGCCGCTGTTCTCCAGCGTCAGGACGGCGGCGGTGGAGCTGCCCGGCACCAGGCCGGCGAGGCTCAGGTCGTCGAACGAGGCGACCGCGTCGCTGCCGTCCACCCGCAGGTCGAGGGTGCCGGTCGTGATCGTGGCTCCGCCGACGGCCACGGTGTCGGTCCAGGAGGCCTGGGTGGAGGTGACGAGCAGGGTGGCAACCACGCCCAGCCCGAGCGCTGCCCGGAGCCGGGGCGAGCGCCAGGTGCGGCGGTCAACGCGCAGCGACATCGTGCTTCTCCTCCTCCTGCTCCTGCTGTGCATCAGTGGTCGGCTCGGCGCTGCGCCCCCGGGCGCGCTGGACGCCGGCCCGCAGCAGCAGCCAGGTGGCGTAGGCCAGCAGAGCCCGGCCACCACCCGGGACGCGGACTCGCGCTGGGCGGCGGTGAACGCGGTGGACACGTGCCCCAGCCACGGGACGGAGTACCAGCGCTCCCCCACCACCTGGACGGGCCGGACCCAGCCCGGGTCCGGGTCGGCGTTCGCGTCGCCCCGGGTCCGCAGGAGGGTGCCGCCCTCCTCGTCCGTGCCGATCGCGACGACGCGGTGGGTGACGACGTCGGGCTCGCCCGAGCGCAGCTGGTAGGTGATGACGTCGCCGGTGCGCAGCGTCGCCGCGTCGACGGGTCGGACCACGACGAGGGTGCCCGGCGGCATCCCGGGGCTCATCGAGCCGGTGAGCACGGTGTAGGGCGTGGCGCCGCCCAGCCGCGGCACGACGACGGCCACGGCCACGACGGCCAGCGCGGCGACCAGGACGAGCAGGCCCAGACCGCTGACCAGAGCGCCGACCAGGCCGCTGACCAGCCGCCCGGCCGGCCCCCGGGGAGACGGCCGGGGAGACGGCCGGGTCGCGTGCCTCGCTGCTGCGCTCATGCTCGGCGCCTCTCGTCCGCTCGGTCGGCCCGCTCGGTCCGCCCGCTCGCTCAGGAGGTCTTCTGGCTGGCGGTGACGACCAGGTTGCCGAGGGTGCCGCTCGTGTCCTCCAGGCTCTCGGCCAGGTCGGAGCCCATGGTCAGGGTGGTGACGGTCTGCACCGCGTACGAGCCCTCCGGCAGCCCGGTGCCACCGGTGTAGGGGTCGCCCCCGACGGTGAAGGACGTCGCGGCGGTGAGGGCGGCCGCGAGGTCTCCGGCGGGTGCGACCTCGGTGTCGACGGTGAAGTCGACGACCATCGTGTCGCCGGCGACGCTCAAGGTCAGCGCGCAGGTGCGGGTGAGCACGTCCCCGGGGGCGAGCAGCACGGCCGTGGGGTCGACGTCGGTGAGCAGGCTCCCGACCAGGCCCTGGAGGTCCCACTGGCAGGTGCCCGGGGTCAGGTCCAGGTGGCCGGAGGTGATCGCTCCGGGACCGGTGGTGGTCTCGGTCTCGTTCCAGTAGGCGAGGGTGCCACCTCCCCCGAGGAGGAGGACGGCGGCGGTCGCGGCGGCGAGGCCGCCCTTGACGGAGTTCTTCATGGGGGTGCTCCAGTGCGTGGGGGGTGTCCCCGGCTCCCTCCCGAGGTGCCGGACGGGACGACACTGGTCGAGGCCCGAAGGTAAAGGAACCGGATCGCACCGAGTCCGACCGATCGCTGCCGAGCCGGCTCCCGGTGTGACTGGTCCCGTCTGGTCACTCCTGACCACGCACGCGCCCCGGGGCCGGCGGGCAAGCGTTTCCGCCTCGCTCGCCGGTCTGGTCCGGATCAGCCGCACACGCCGATGAGGAAGGCCACCACGGTGACCGTCCTGCTGTTGGAGCTGTTGGAGACCCAGGTCGTGCCGAACCTGGCCCGCACGGTCACGGTGCTCGTGCCGAGCAGGCTCGTGAAGTGCTGGGTGAGGGTCGCGGCGGAGACGTCGTGGTCCGCCCCGCCGTAGGTGAGGCGGTAGCCGGTGGCGCCGGGCACCGCGGTCCAGGACACGTCGGCCCCGCCGAGGGTGAGGGCGCCGCACGAGAGCACCGGGCCCGCCGGCCCCGCGGCCGTGACGGTCGTGCCGGTGAGGGCGGCCGAGTCCGCCCAGGCAGCCTCTGCGGCTCCCCCGGTGGGCAGCACGAGGACCAGCCACAGAGCCAGCGGCGCGCAGGCCAGGCGCCGCAGGAGCCGGCTCACGAGACGACCGACGACGCGCCCGCCGTCAGTGCCACGGAGGCCGTGGCCCCCATGAGGGTCGAGGGGGCCGCCGCGTCCAGCGTGACCTGGACGCACACGGACGTGGACCCGCCGGCGGACAGCGGCCCCTGCGCGGTGACCAGCGAGGTGCTGGTCGTGCCCAGGGCGACGCTCGAAGCGAGGGCGGTGCCGCCGCTGCAGGTGGCCGCGGAACCGCTCCCGGAGACGGTGGCGCCGGAACGCACGGTGACCGTGAGGGCCGAGGCGGTGGCGTACGCGGAGGCGCCGGTGCCGGACAGCGACCCGGAGAACGTCCAGGTGAGCTTGGCCGTGCCGTTATTCTGCACCGAGACCAGCTCCGCCGAGGAGCTGCCGGGCACCATGACGGGCATCGAGAGCGTGGTCGTGGCCCGGGAGTCCGCACCGTCCAGCCGCAGGTCCAGGGAGCCTGCGGTGACGGTGGTGCCGGTCAGCTGGGCCGAGTCGGTCCAGGCCGCCCAGGTGGGGCGCACGACGAGCAGCGCGACGAGGGCCAGGCCCAGCAGCCACGCGGCCCGCCGCAGGTGCGTGCGGCCGCTGCTGCGCGCCCGGTGCGCTGGGGCGGCCCGCCTAGGCACGGTGCACCCCCGAGTGGAGGTGCAGCCTCCTCCGGTCGGCCGCACGAGCCGCCTCGCGGCTGGAGACCGACGGCGAGCGCAGCGCCCGCACCGTCGTCAGGAGGGCGTAGCCGAACAGCCACAGCGCGGCGGCCAGGGAGAGCCACCGACGCTGGTCGTGGTCGAGCAGCAGCGAGACCCGACCCAGGTGCGGGACGGAGTACCAGACGCGGCCGCGGACCTGCTCGGGCCGCACCCACTCGACGTCGGGGGTCGCGTTGGCGTCGCCCTGGGTCTGCAGCCAGGTGCGACCGTCCGGCCCCTGGGCCCGGGCCACGACCCGGTGGGTGATCACCTCCGGGCGGTCCGAGGCGACCTGGTAGGTGACGATGTCGCCGACGCGGACGTCCTCGACGGGCAGCGGCTTGACCACGACCAGGGAGCCGGGCAGGACGGTGGGGCTCATCGAGCCGGTGAGCACCGTGAACGGCTGGGCGCCGAACAGCGCGGGGAGGCCGATGCCCAGCACGAGGGCGGCCGCGGCCACCAGGCTGGTCAGGAACGCCACGCCCGTGACCACCGACCGCGCGACGCGGCGCACGCCGCCGAGCACCGTGGACCCGCGGCGGTGCGGGTCGGTCGACGCGCCGCGCCGCAGCGCGGGGGTGGTGGTCACGGCGGCCATCAGTCGTGGACCTGCGTGAGGGAGACCGTGTAGCCGCCGATGTCGGCGGTGTCGAGCTGGGTGGTGTTGTCGGCGGTGCCGTTGTAGGTGATCGACAGGGTCGCGGCGATGGTCTCGCCGTCGTTGGCCTCGGTCACCTCGGTGACGCTGGCGCCACCGACGGTGAAGGCACCCCCGACCACGAGCTCGGCCGCCAGGTCGCCGGTGGTGGTGGGCGAGGTGGTGGCCAGCGTGGCCCGCAGGTGCTCGCCGGTGGCGTCCAGGGTGAACGTGCAGCTCTTGGTGAGCACGTCCCCGGGCACCAGGGCCATGGTGACGGGGTCGAAGCTGATGCCGGGCGCCGCCTCGGCGGAGTCGATCGTCCAGCCGGCGGCGGCGCAGGTGCCGGCCGTCGTGTCCGTGAGCGCCAGGCTGCCGGCGGCGAGGCCGGTGACGCCGCCGACGCCGACGCTGTCGGACCACGATGCCAGCGTGCCCCGGATCTCCAGGAGGAGCAGCACGGCCACGACGACGGCCACGGCGCTGCGCACGTAGGCGTAGCGGCGGGATCGACCGCGGTGCGAGACGGACGGGGCGGGCATGGCGACTCCTGGGGAGAGGGAGGGTTCCTCTCCCCCATCGGTCCCTGCCCGGGGTTCCTGCGAGGTCGACGCAGGTTTTTACCCGACCGGCCGCACCGGGGGCAGGCGTCGCCCCCGGTGTGGCCGGTGGGTCACCAGCCGCGCTCGGCGAACTGGATGGAGCGCGCGGGCTCGTCGACGTTGAGGCCCACCATGGCCTCGCCCAGGCCGCGGGAGACCTTGGCGACCATGTCGGGGTCGTCGTGGAAGGTCGTGGCCTTCACGATCGCGGCGGCCCGCTGCTCCGGGTTCCCGGACTTGAAGATGCCCGAGCCCACGAACACGCCGTCGGCGCCGAGCTGCATCATCATCGCGGCGTCGGCGGGGGTGGCGATGCCGCCGGCGGTGAAGAGGACGACGGGGAGCGTGCCGGTCCGGGCGATCTCGGCGACCAGCGCGTAGGGCGCCTGGAGCTCCTTGGCGGCCACGTACAGCTCGTCGGCGGGCAGCGTGGTCAGGCGCTTGATCTCGGCGCGGATGGTGCGCATGTGGGTGACCGCGTTGGAGACGTCACCGGTGCCGGCCTCACCCTTGGAGCGGATCATCGCGGCGCCCTCGGTGATGCGGCGCAGCGCCTCGCCCAGGTTGGTGGCACCGCAGACGAACGGCACGGTGAACTGCCACTTGTCGATGTGGTGGGAGAAGTCCGCCGGGCTGAGCACCTCGGACTCGTCGATGTAGTCCACGCCGAGGCTCTGGAGCACCTGCGCCTCGACGAAGTGGCCGATGCGGGCCTTGGCCATCACGGGGATGGAGACGGCCTCGACGATGCCGTCGATCATGTCGGGGTCGCTCATCCGGGAGATGCCGCCCTGGGCGCGGATGTCGGCGGGCACGCGCTCGAGGGCCATGACGGCGACGGCGCCGGCGTCCTCGGCGATCTTGGCCTGCTCGGGGGTGACCACGTCCATGATCACGCCGCCCTTGAGCATCTCGGCCATGCCGCGCTTCACGCGGTCGGTGCCGGTCTCGGGGGCGGTCACGCTGTGCTGGGTCTCGCTCATGGCCGCATGCTACGGCCAGCCCCGCGCGGGCCGGCGACCAGTCCGGCCGCGTCAGGCTCAGCCCGGCAGCGGACGGCCCTTGGCCTGGCCGTAGACCTTCCGAATGCGGAAGACCACCGTGTAGGAGTTCGCGAACGCGAGGATCCACAGCGCGGCGAACATCAGCCACGGCAGCCCGAAGATCGCGCCCAGCCCGGTGGCCACCAGGATCAGCACGAGACGGTCGGCGCGCTCGGCGAGGCCGCCCTTGGCGTCCAGGCCCAGCGACTCCGCCTTGGCCCGGGCGTAGGAGGTGACCGCACCCATGACGAGGCAGTACAGGCTCAGGCACAGGTAGAGGTAGTTGTCGCCGGGGCCCGCGAAGTACAGCGCGAGGCCCCCGAAGACCGCTCCGTCGCCGATGCGGTCGAGCGTGGAGTCCCAGAAGGACCCGAAGAGGGACGACTTGCCGGTGCTGCGCGCCATCTGACCGTCGATGAGGTCGGAGAAGACGAAGCAGGTGATGAACACCGTGCCGGCCAGCAGGTGGCCCGTCGGGTAGAAGATCAGCGCGGCCGCGGCCACGCCGAGGGTGCCCACGAGCGTCACCGTGTCCGGGCTGACCCCCATCCGCACCAGGAGTCGCACGAACGGCGCGAGGATGACGCCCTGCCAGAAGCCCTTGAACCTGTCCAACATCTCGAGCCAGACCCTACTGGTCCTGGGCGAGGAGCAGTGCCTCGACCTCGGCCACGGCGCGCGGGGCACCGGTGATGTTCCAGGTGCGGCCGCCGGCCTGCACGAGGGCGGCGGCTCCGCCGAGGCCCAGCACCAGCGCGGCGCCGGGCAGGCGGTCCCAGTCGGGGAGGCTGTGCTGGAACTGGCAGCCCAGGCGCCCCTCGGCCACGGCCGTGGAGTCCATCGAGGACGAGCCGAGCGCCCGGATCGTGGCCACGCCCGAGACCGCACGCCGCCAGGCGTCGCCGACCGGCCCGTGCTGGAACGTGGGGTGCAGGTAGGTGGCGACCCCGCTCGAGGCCAGGTCGACGTCGGCCAGCGGGGGCAGGGGCTCCCCGTTGACGGTGGTGGGCACCCCGGGCCCGCCGACGAAGGTGCGCCCCTGCGCAGGGTCGTGCACCGCGCCGAGGAGCACGTCGGTGGCACCGGTGGTGCCGACGGTGCGCAGCGCCAGCGCCGAGCACCACCACGGGATGCCGGCGACGAAGTTCCAGGTGCCGTCCACGGGGTCGATGACCCACTCCCGGCCGGAGGCGGAGGCACTGGTCGCGCCCTCCTCGCCGAGCACGCCGTCGTCCGGGCGCTCCTGGGCCAGCCGCTCCAGGACGTGGGCCTCGGCGGCCTTGTCGGCGGCGGTGACCACGTCGGAGACGCTGGTCTTGGTGTCGGTGGCGATGCTGCCGCCGGCCTCGGCGCGCATCCGGGCGGCGAGGCCGGCGGCCTCGCGGACGAGGTCGCCGGCGAGCCAGACGTCGTCGGGGGTGACGGTGAGGCCGGCGGCGGGGGTGTTGCTGGTCGGGGCGCCCATCAGGCGGTCCACCTCTCGGCGAGGAGCGCCCGGGTGTCGCCGAGCAGCTCGGGCAGGGTCTTGGTGCGGCCGATGATCGGCATGAAGTTCTGGTCCCCCGGCCAGCGGGGCACGACGTGCTGGTGCAGGTGCGCGGCGATCCCGGCACCGGCCACGGCGCCCTGGTTCATCCCGATGTTGAAGCCCTCGGCCCGCGAGACGGTGCCGAGCGTCCTCATCGCCTGCTTGGTCAGCACGGCCATCTCCGCCGCCTCCTCCCCCGTCGTCTCGGAGTAGAGGCTGACGTGGCGGTAGGGGCAGACCATCAGGTGCCCCGGCGCGTAGGGGTAGAGGTTGAGGATGACGAAGGCCAGCTCGCCGCGCAGCACCACGAGGCCGTCCTCGTCGGTGAGGCCGGGCGCCCGGCAGAACGGGCACTGGCCGGCGGAGGCGTCCGCGGGCTTGTTCTCGCCGCGGATGTAGGCCATCCGGTGGGGAGTCCAGAGCCGGTCCAGGTCGTCGGGCTCGCCGACGCCGTCCTGCACCAGCGGGCCCTCGGGGTGCTCGTCGCTCACGTCGTCGATCCTGCCCCATCCGCGGCCGGGGCGGTCGGCGGGGCGGGGTCCTCGAACAGGTCGGCGAGGGGCTGGTCACGGTCGAGCTCGACGCCGAGGGCCCGGGCGTGCCCGTCGAGGAGGTACCAGACGGAGTCGGTGACGGTCTCGGCCAGGACGACGGCGTCCGGCCGTCGCTCCGGCAGCGCCAGCCAGCGCCGGACCGCCGCGACGACCGCCCCGACGAGGCCGTGGGTGAGCGGGTCGAGCACCGCGGCGTCGTCCTCGGTGATCTCCGCGCCCAGCAGCTGGAGGGCGGCCACGATGAGGGCCAGCACCTGCCCGGCGACCACCTCGGTGCCCTGGGTGACCGCTCCCCCGCCGGGCCCGAGGTCGGACTCGATCATCCGGTGCAGCGAGGGGTGGGCAGCCGACCACGCGACGTAGGTGGCGACGATCCGCTCGATGATGTCGCCGATGCTGCCCTCGAGCGTCACGGCCGGCAGCAGCTCGTCGAAGAGCTGCTGGACGATGTGCGCCTGGACGGCGGCGTCCAGGTCGGCCCGATCGGCGAAGTGCCGATAGAGCACCGTGCGCGAGAGCCCCGCGCGGGCCGCGATCGCGCTGACCGGCACCTCGGCGCCGGCCTCGCCCTCCTCGATCACCGCGACGGCGGCCGCCAGCACGTGCTCGCGGCGCTCCGCCTTGTGGGCGTCCCAGCGGTCCCGTCGCCCGTCGCGACGCGCGGCGGGGCGACCGGGCGGCGTGCTCGCCGTCGTCCCGCTCATGCTCCGCCTCCTGCGCCTCGTCGGCGCCCGCGGCGGGACGTCCCGCCTGCTCAGCCCGTGGGGACGGACCGGCGCCGCCTGCGAGCGTACCGGCCCAGGAGTCCCTCGCGGTGGGCAGGTGCGGAGGCGGCCCGGCGGGCCAGCCGCAGCATCTCCTCGGGCTCGACCACCTTGCAGCGGGCACGGCCTGCGGCCTGCCCGCGGCGGCGCTCCTCGGCGTCGATCGCGCGCCAGCCGGCGAGGTCCACGACCTCCACGCCACGGTCGGCGAGCAGGTCGTCGAGGCCCGCGGCACCGGCGACGCGGTGGGTGACCGCGTCGAGGTGGTCCAGCAACGAGGACACCGTCTCCTGTGCGCACGCCTTGTTCGCGCCGATGGTGCCGCGGGGGCCGCGCTTGGCCCACCCCACGACGAAGTCCTGGGGGCGGGCCGCGACGCTGCCGTCCTCGTGGACGACGGCGCCGGTCTCCTCGTCGTGCGGGAGGTCCGCCACGGGGCGGCCGAACCAGCCGACGGCCCGTACCAGCAGGCGGGCGGGCAGCAGCGCGACCTCGCCGGTGGGCAGCGGACGACCGTCGGCTGCGGGCCGGGTGGTCTCGACCTCGACGGCGCGCACGCGCTCCTCGCCCAGGACGGCGACGGGCACCGCTCCGGTGCGCAGCACGACCCGGCGCCGCGGTCGGCCGTCCGGCAGCGGGCCGCGTGGCCGGGCGGCCGCCAGGCGTGCCAGGGCCCGACCGCGCGGAGTGTCGGCGGCGGGCAGCGGCCACGCACCGGTCTCGAGGAGGACGTCGATCCCGTCCTCGGGCGCGGCGAGGGCCTCCAGCCCGAGGATCTCCGGGAGGGAGAAGGCGGCCTCGGCGGGTCCGCGGCGGCCCAGCACGACCACCTCGGTGACCGTGGAGGACGCGAGCTCGGCCCACGCGAGACCGGCCACGTCGGTGGCGCGCAGGCGAGCGGGGTCGGCGGTCAGCACGCGGGCCACGTCCAGGGCGACGTTGCCGGTGCCCACGACGACCGCACGGCGGCTGCCGTCGTCCGGCTCCTCCCCCGGGCCGCCCCGCGGCGACGCCAGGTCGACGGGCAGGTCGACCAGGTCAGGGTGGCCGTTGTACCAACCGACCAGCTCCGTGGCGGAGACGCTGCCGTCGAGGTCCTCGCCGGGGATGCCCAGGCGCTTGTCGGAGGCGGCCCCCACGGCCCAGACCACGGCGTCGTAGTGCTCGCGCAGCTCGGCGGCGCTCACGTCGGCGCGCTCGGCCGCCACGTCCTCGTCGGTGCCGACGCTCACCCCGAGCAGGTAGCGGAACCCCGGCTGGGACTCGATGCGCTCGAAGAGCCGCTGCACCCGCTTGGTGTCGGGGTGGTCGGGCGCGACGCCCGCGCGCACCAGCCCGTGCGGGGTGGGCAGCCGGTCGAGCACGTCGACGCTGACCTCGGGGTGCCGCAGCAGGTCGTCGGCGGCGTAGAGCCCGGCGGGGCCGGCCCCCACCACGGCCACGCGGACGGGGCGGCCGCTGCGAAGGCGCCGCTGCTCGGGCACCCGCGCCACCGGGGTGCGGTCGGGGTGCGGGTTGGTCTCGAAGTAGGCGGCGTTGGCCTCGAGGAACGGCATCTCGGCCAGGCTCAGCCGGGTGTGCGGCTTGATCGCGTCGACCGGGCAGGCCGTGGCGCACGCGCCGCACCCCACGCAGGCATCGGGGTCGACGTGCAGCATCTCGGCCTCGGCGAAGCCGGGCTCGCCCGGTGCCGGGTGCAGGCAGTTGACCGGGCAGGCCACGACGCAGGAGGCGTCGGCGCAGCAGGCGCGGGTGACGACGTAGGGCACGGCGGTGTACCTCGGGATCTCTGCTCGGGTCGCGTCAGGCCGCGGCCGAGGCCGGCTCGCTGCGGAACCGGGAGGCACGGCCGTCGATGCCGAGCAGGCGCCAGATGCGGCGAGCCAGCGGGTTCATGATCCCGGTGGACTCCGCGAGCATGCGGACGTCGGCGAAGAGGTCGCGCAGGAACTTCCTGGACGCGGGCTGGCGCCAGTAGACCTGCTTCATCACGTCGGCCGGGATGCCCATGTCGCGCTGCGCCTTCTTGCTCGGCACGACGATCTCGTTGCACAACCAGCGCATCAGCACCGGCACCAGCAGTGACATGACGAAGCGCTCGCCACGGCCCAGCTTGGCGGAGGTGTGCTCCAGGTACTGGTGGGCGAAGCCGATGTGGCGGGCCTCCTCCGCGACGTGGATCTGCATGATCCGGCGCAGCAGCGGGTGGGTGTTCTCCCCGGCGCGCAGCACGGCCTTCTGCGCGTGGTCGATCGGCTCCTCGCCGGCGAGGACACCCCAGAAGAAGATGGCGGGGTACTTGCGGGCGACCAGCGGCAGCAGCATCGCGGTGGCGCGGAAGAAGCGGGTGCCGCCGTCCACGTCCGCGCCCGTGCGGTTCACGAGCTGCTGGAACATCTGCGTGTGGTGGCACTCCTCCGTCGCCTCGTGCGTGGAGTAGCGGAACTCCGGGCTGCCGTTGGGCAGGGCGAAGGTGAAGTTCATGATGCCGCTGATGAGCAGCTGCTCGAACTGGAGGCCCACCTTGGCCACGCAGGCCTGGCGGTAGAGGCCGATGCGGATCTGCTCGGCCTCGGGCAGCGAGCGGTACCAGTCGGTGCCGCCGAGCACGTCGGCCTCGGGCAGCCTCCAGCGCGGGTCGTCGTCGCGGACGGCCAGGGCCGGGTCGTCCCAGTCGATGTCGGTGAAGGCGTCGAAGTGGTGGTCGACCGAGGCCTCCGACAGCGTCATCAGGCGCTGCTCGTAGCCCAGCTTCTCGAGCGCGCGCTCGTCCAGCGCGCCGTGCTCGTCGAAGAGGGGGGTCTCGGGACCGGTCGGTCGCAGGGGGGTGGTGGTCATCGCGGGTCACCTCGGGGCGTTCGGGTTGCTGAGGGAGCGGAACTGACACGACGACGTTAATGCGACACGGTGTCGCTTGTAAATGGTTGGGTGCGACAGCGTGTCGCATTCAGTCCGTATCGACCCGGCCGCTGTGCAGGTGCGGCGATCTCGAGGCTCGGCCGTGGCCGGCCTCGCACCTCGATCACCGGGAGGGCCGGACGCAGCAGCGCCCCGGACCGAGTGGTCCGGGGCGCTGCTGGTGGTGGTGCGGGTGCTGCAGGGTGGTGCGGATCAGACCTGCACGCGGCCGGCGACGGCGTCGAGGACGCGCTGGATCGCCTCGTCCACGGGCACGCCGTTGTCCTGGCGGCCGTCGCGGTAGCGGAAGGAGACGGCGCCGGCCTCGATGTCGGCGTCGCCGGCGATCATCATGAACGGCACCTTCTGCAGCTGCGCGTTGCGGATCTTCTTCTGCATGCGGTCGTCGGAGTCGTCCACCTCGACGCGCAGGCCCTGCTTGGTCATGCGCGCGGCGATCTCGGTGAGGTACTCGTTGTGCCGCTCGGCGATCGGGATCGCCTCGACCTGCACCGGGGCGAGCCACGGAGGGAACGCGCCGGCGTAGTGCTCGGTGAGCACGCCCAGGAACCGCTCGATGGAGCCGAACTTGGCCGAGTGGATCATCACCGGCTGCTGACGGGTGCCGTCGGCGGCCTGGTACTCCAGCCCGAAGCGCTCGGGCTGGTTGAAGTCGTACTGGATCGTCGACATCTGCCAGGTGCGGCCGATGGCGTCGCGGGCCTGCACGGAGATCTTCGGGCCGTAGAACGCGGCGCCGCCCGGGTCGGGCACGAGCTCGAGACCGGACTCGACGGCCACCTGCTCCAGGATCGAGGTCGCGGTCTCCCACTGCTCGTCGGAGCCGATGAACTTCGCGTTGTCCGCGTCGCGCGTGGACAGCTCGAGGTAGAAGTCGTCGAGACCGAAGTCCTTGAGCACGCCGAGGACGAAGTCGAGCAGGTGCTTGATCTCGCCCGGGGCCTGCTCCGGGGTCACGTAGGAGTGGGAGTCGTCCTGGGTCAGGCCGCGCACGCGGGTCAGGCCGTGGACGACGCCCGACTTCTCGTAGCGGTAGACGGTGCCGAACTCGAACAGCCGCAGCGGCAGCTCGCGGTAGGAGCGGCCGCGCGAGGAGAAGATCAGGTTGTGCATCGGGCAGCTCATGGCCTTGAGCTGGTACTTCGCACCCTCGAGCTCCATCGGCGGGAACATCGTGTCGGCGTAGTACGGCAGGTGGCCGGAGGTGTGGAACAGCCCGTCCTTGGAGATGTGGGGGGTGCCCACGTAGGAGAAGCCCTCCTCCACGTGGCGCCGGCGAACGTAGTCCTCCATCTCCCGCTTCACCACGCCGCCCTTGGGGTGGAAGACGGGCAGGCCGGAGCCGAGCTCGTCGGGGAAGGAGAAGAGGTCCAGCTCGCGGCCCAGCTTGCGGTGGTCGCGACGCTCGGCCTCCTCCAGGCGCTCGAGGTAGCCGGCCAGCTCCTCCTTGGAGGGCCAGGCAGTGCCGTAGATGCGCTGGAGCTGCTTGTTCTTCTCGTCGCCGCGCCAGTAGGCGGCCGCCGAGCGCATGAGCTTGAAGGCGGGGATGCGCTTCGTGGTGGGCAGGTGCGGGCCACGGCACAGGTCGCCCCAGGCGGCCTCGCCCTTGCGGTTGATGTTGTCGTAGATCGTCAGCTCGCCGGCGCCGACCTCGACGTTCGCCCCTTCGGCGGCGTCCTCGGCGTTGCCGGAGCCCTTCAGACCGATCAGCTCGATCTTGTAGGGCTCGTCCTTGAGCTCGGAGATGGCGTCGTGGTCGGAGACGGGCCGGCGCTCGAAGCGCTGGTTCTCCTTCACGATCTTGCGCATCGCGGACTCGACCTTGACCAGGTCCTCGGGCACGAACGGGGTCTCGACGTCGAAGTCGTAGTAGAAGCCGTCGGTCACCGGCGGGCCGATGCCGAGCTTGGCCTCGGGGAAGATCTGCTGCACGGCCTGGGCCATGACGTGCGCGGTGGAGTGGCGCAGGATGTCGAGGCCGTCGGG
The DNA here is from genome assembly GCF_023656415.1 of Nocardioides bruguierae. Lineage (GTDB taxonomy): Bacteria > Actinomycetota > Actinomycetes > Propionibacteriales > Nocardioidaceae > Nocardioides > Nocardioides bruguierae. Next base: position 8,940 of record NZ_JAMOIL010000028.1, on the reverse strand, counting down.
GCTGGAGATCTCGACACCCTCGACCTCGTCGCCCTCGGCCAGCTCGTAGGAGAGGTCCTTCAGGGCACCGGCGACACGGGCGGCGATCACGTCCGGGGTCTCGGTGAAGAGCTCCCAGGCCTTCGTGCCGGTCGTGACGGTCCGTTCCTCACGCGCGTCGGCGTTCACGAGGACGATCGTCAGGTCGGACACGAGATGCTCCTTGGTTCGGGTGCGGTGATGACGGGACGGCGACGGCGCCGGCCCGCAGGACAGGCTATCCGGGCCCGTGGGGTGCGGCGCACGCGGATATCCGCAGGTGCGACCCGGCGGCCCGGGTGTGCCCCCGCGCCCTGCCCGGGTCTAGCGTCGACGGCCGTCACCCGACCCCGACCGAGGAGCCCTCGCATGTGCGGCATCGCCGCTGTCCACGACCGTCGTCCGACCCCGGAGAGGCTGGAGGAGGGACGAGCGATCGGCCGGCGGATGCTGGACGCGCTCCACCACCGCGGCCCCGACGGCCGCGACGACCGGCAGGTCGGGCCGACCTGGCTGGGGCACACCCGTCTCTCGATCGTCGACCTGGCCGGCGGCCGCCAGCCGCTGACCTGCGAGGCGGTCTCCGGGAGCCGCTGGGTGGCCGCCAACGGCGAGATCTACAACCACGCCGACCTGCGCGCCCGGTTCGCCGCCGAGGACGGCGTGGCCGAGGACGCCCTCTTCGCCACCCACAGCGACTCCGAGATCGTCCTGCACGTGCTCGACCGGCTCGGCACCGACGGCCTGCACCGGCTCAAGGGCATGTGGGCCGCCGCCGTCGCCGACGAGGACGGCGGCCTCGTGCTGGGTCGCGACCCGCTGGGCGTGAAGCCGCTGTACTGGGCCGAGCACGACGACCGGCTGCTGGTCGCCTCCGAGATCCAGGCCTTCCCCGCCGAGGCACGCCCCCGCGTGGAGGAGTTCCCGCCCGGCCACCACTGGAGCAGCTCCGACGGGCTCGTCCCCTTCGCCGACCTGCGGCACGACCCGCTGGGCGACGGCGCCGGCATCGGTCCTGTGTTCACCACCCGCGAGGAGGCGCACGAGGCGATCCGGGAGTCCGTGGTCGAGTCCGTCCGGGCGCGGATGATGGCCGACGTCCCCGTGGGCGTGTTCCTCTCCGGCGGGCTGGACTCCAGCATCGTCGCCGCCGTGATGGTGCGGCTGGCCGAGCCCGGCCAGGTGATCCGCTCGTTCGCCGCCGGGACCCCCGGCTCCCCCGACCTGGTCGCCGCCCGGGAGGTCGCCGCGTACCTCGGCACCGAGCACCACGAGCGGGTCTACGACGACGCCGACGTGCTCGAGGCGCTGCCGGAGGTGGTGCGCACCATCGAGTCCTACGAGCCGACCCTGGTGCGCAGCGCCGTGCCCAACCACCTGCTCTCCGCGCTCGCCGCGCAGCACGTGAAGGTGGTGCTCACCGGCGAGGGCGCCGACGAGCTGTTCGCGGGATACCACCACCTGCGCGACCTCGAGCCCGAGGCGCTGGCCGACGCCCTGGTCGAGGGCATCGAGGTGCTCCACCACCTCAACCTCCAGCGCGCCGACCGCACCTCCATGGCGCACGGCCTGGAGGCGCGGGTGCCGTTCCTCTCCCGCGAGCTGCTCGAGACCGCGCAGCGGGTGCCGCTGGCGTGGAAGAGCCTCGGGCAGGACCACCAGGCCCGAGCCCAGGAGAAGGCGATCCTGCGCGAGGCCTTCGAGGGCTGGCTGCCCGAGCACGTGCTGTGGCGGCGCAAGGAGCAGTTCGGGGACGGCTCCGGCACCGGCGCGGTGATGGCCCGCCAGGCGGCGGCGTTCGTGCCCGAGGAGGAGTGGGGCGACGTCCGTTTCGAGGGGCTGCCGCCGGCCCGCTCCCGCGAGGAGCTGGGCTACCAGCGGGTGTTCGCCGAGCACCTCGGCGGCACGCGGGCCGAGCAGGTGCTGGGGCGCTTCGCCACGGTCTGACCGGGCGGTGCTCCGCCGGTGGCGCCACACGGGCGCAACACGGGCGGAACGCGTCTGTGCGCTGGCTGAGTCATCATCTCCGCATGACCCTGGCTCCCCCTGACGCAGGTCGGCGCGGCACCGCGGCCCCGCCGCCCCTGCGTCCGCGCCCGGACACCGTGGTCGGCCCGCACGACGGCCCGGCCGGCTGGCCGGCCGCACGCGTGGCCACCGCCGTGCGCGAGGGCGTGGTGACGGCGACCTCCGTGCTGGAGGCGCACCTGGCCCGCACGGCCCTGCACGACCCCGTGCTGCACGCCTTCGTGCACCTGGACGTCGAGCGCGCCCGCGCACAGGCCCGGGACGTGGACGACGCCGTGGCCCGGGGCGTCGACCCGGGCCCGCTGGCGGGCGTGGTGTTCGCGGTCAAGGACAACGTGGACGTCGCCGGTGAGGTGACCGCCTGCGGCTCGCTGGCGCACCCGGGCCGCCCAGCGGTCCGCGACGCCGTGGCCGTCGCCCGCCTGCGCGCCGCCGGCGCGGTGCTGCTGGGGCGCACGACGATGGACGAGCTGGCCATGGGTGCCTCCACCGTGACCGCGGCGACCGGCCCGGCGCACAATCCCTGGGACCCGCAGCGCTCCCCCGGCGGCAGCTCGGGCGGCAGCGCCGTGGCCGTGGCGGCCGGCCTGGTCTCGTTCGCCCTCGGCACCGACACCGGCGGCTCGGTGCGCGAGCCCGCCGCGCAGTGCGGGATCGTCGGCCTCGCGCCGACTCCTGGACTGGTGAGCGCCGCCGGGGTGGTGCCCTACGCCCGCGGGTTCGACCGGGTCGGCCCCCTGACCCGGGACGCGGCGACGGCCACCCTCGTCCTCTCGGTGCTGGCCGGGCACGGTGACGACGAGCACCGCGCGGACGTCGAGCAGCGCCTCGGCCTGGGCTCGCCGGTCCTCGACGGGCTGCGCCTGGGCGTCGTCCGCGAGCTCGGCGAGCTGCCGAACTCCGCCGGGGTGCGCGAGCGGGTCGCCGCCCTGCTGGCGCGCGCCGAGGAGGCCGGCGCCGAGCTGGTGCCGGTCTCGGTGCCCCAGGCGCGCGAGGCGCTGGAGGCCTACCTGGTCGTGACGTCGGTGCTCGTGGCGCCTGTGGTCGCGCCGTGGGTGGCCACCGGACGCGCCGGCGCCCACGTGGTCCGACGGCACCGCGACGGCCGCACGCTGGCGGCCGGCAGCCCGACGCTCGAGCGGGCCCGCCTCGTCCGCCGTCGGCTGCGGCTGGCGCTGGAGCGGGCGCTGGAGGACGTCGACCTGCTCGTCTCCCCCACGATGCCCACGACCGCGCCGCTGCTCTCGGCACTGGCCACCCCCGGTGGCGCCGAGGGGATCACCGACCCGGCCCTGGCCCCCTACACCGACTGCTGGACGGTCGTGGCGAACATGGCCGGGCTGCCCGCCCTGTCGCTGCCGGCCGGCCACAGCCACGAGGACGGCCTGCCCGTCGGCGCGATGCTCACCGGGCGACGCGGTGGCGACGCCCTCCTGCTGGCCGCGGCCGAGGCGCTCGCCGAGACCGACTGACGCGCTCAGCCCTCGTCGGGGGCGTCCAGCACCAGCCGCTGGTGGCCGTCGGCGAGCTCGCGGACGGCGTCGAGGTGGCCTGCGTGGGTGGCGGTCTCCACCAGCACGTGCAGCAGCACCTCGTGCACGCTGGCGTAGGGCACCCCGGTCGGTCGCGCGGGCGGGTCGTCGAGGTCGAGGGTGCGGACGACCTCGTCGCTGTGCACGCAGGCGTGGTCGTAGGCCGCCAGCAGGGCCACGTCGTCGGCGTCCTCGGCCACCTCCCAGCCGGCGTGGCCTACCGGGAGGTCGACGTCCTCCCCGGCCAGCGCGTGCGCGAACCAGTACGTCTCCACGTCCCGCGTCAGGTGCTGGACGAGGCCCAGCGGCGTCCAGCCCGACGGCAGCCGTGCCGCACGCCGGTCGTGCGGGGTCATCTCCGCCACCTGGGTGCGCACGTGCCGTCGCTTGGAGCCCAGCCAGGCCAGCAGCAGGTCACGCGTCGGGTCCGGTGCCATGGCCTCCCGCTCGGGGTCGACGAGGGGGTCGACCCGGGAGCCGAGCCGGGAGTCGATGCGGGCGCCGGCGGTCTCGTCCATGCCCACCACCCTCCCGCGCGGCGTCGGCGGGCGCCAGCCGGTGGCCTCGACGGCCAGGGATGATGGGGCGGTGGAGCCGACCCAGCAGCGCGCCGCCGTCCGCGCGCACTACGACGCCCGCGCCACCACCTACGACGAGAGCGCCATGCACCGCGACCTGGTCGCCGCGGTGGCCTCGCTGGTGCGGTCGCGACGACCGGAGCCGCGGCCCGGCCGGGTCGTGCTCGACGTCGCCACGGGGACGGGCCTGGCGCTGCGGGCGCTGCAGGCTCCAGGGGCATCGGCCGACGACCGCCTCGTGGGGGTGGACCTCTCCCCCGCCATGCTGGCCGTGGCGCGGGCCCACCTGCCGACCGCCGGGCTGCTGCGTGGTGACGCCTCGTGGCTGCCCGTGGCCGACGGCGTGGTCGACGTCCTCACGTGCGTGACGGCGCTGCACCTCCTGCCGGAGCCGGACACGGCCGTGCGGCAGTGGCGCCGCGTCCTGCGCCCCGACGGCCTGGTGGTCACGGCCACCTTCGCCGACGCCGTCGACGGGCCCCGACCGACCCCGCGGCGCGACCCGGCGCTGCCGCAGGGGTTCGCGCGTCGGCACGAGCCCTTCAGCACCCCGCCGCGGGTCGCCGACCTGCTCGCGCCGCACGGCCTGCGGCTGCGTGAGCACCGCCGCCTCGTCCTCGGCCGCGACGCGCTGCTGCTGTGCGCCGCGGAGGTCGCCGCTCAGTAGCGGGCGGCGTGGTGGCCGGCGACGTCGTCGACGTAGCCGGCGAACTTCTCGCTGGACGGCGTGCCCGGCCAGCCACTGAGGCCGCCGGAGCCGATCCGCCAGTACCCGGAGAAGCTCTGCGAGACGGTGTTGGTCGAGGAGCCGACCTGGGCGCCGTCGACGTAGAGCCGCATCCCGGCGGCGGACATGGTCGCGGCGACGTGGTGCCAGGCGCCGTCGTTGTAGGCGGCGCTCGAGGCGATCGTGATGCTCGGGCCGGCGCCGCAGACCAGGCGGCCGTCGTTGCGCATGTAGACCATCCGGTCGTACGACCAGCCCCACGCGGTGGTGCCGGACTCGAACCCGATCAGCTTGCCGCCGCTGGTGGTCGTGGTGCTGAACCACAGCTCCACGGTGTAGACGGACGGGGCGGTGTACGCGGTCGTGCTGACGACGAAGTCGTCGATCCCGTCGAGGCGCACCGACGTGCCGGTGTCGGTGCCGCAGGCGCGACCCTGGGCGAGGGCGGGGCCGCCGTGGTAGGTGCCCGTGTTGCCGGTGCCGGAGGCGTCCGCCGCCGTGGTGCCACCGGTCTCGTCCAGGCGCCACGCGAGGACCGGGCCGTGCGCGAGCGGCGCGCGCTGGCAGGAGTACCAGGCGGCCGTGGCCGAGTAGGGGCTGGTGCTGGTGGTCGAGCGGTAGGCCGCCGAGGCCGGCGCGAGCACGGCCCCGGCGCCCGGGAGCACGGCACTCGCGCCCAGGAGCAGGGCCAGGGCGACGGGCAGCAGCACTGGCAGCAGGCTGAGCACCCCGACCGCGGGACCACGGAGCCGGTCGGGCACGCCCGTCGGGTCGGCCGCGGCGGCGCGGCCGGCGCGGTCGGCGCGGTCGTCCTGGTCGTGCTGGTCGTCCCACTCCTCGGGGCCCTGGCGGTACCACTCCGCGAGCAGCACGACGAGCAGCAGGCCGAGCCCGGTGCCGAGCGCTCCGGGGGTCAGCGCGTGCCCGTCGTGCCACCACAGGAAGGGGCGTCCCACGTACGGCACGCGCAGCCGCGCGAGCCCGAGCACGTCCTCGCGGGCCACCGGGTCGCTGTCGGGCTCGGCGTTGGCGTCACCGCGGGTGATCGCAGAGCCGTCCTCGCGCACCTCCACGACCCGGTGGACCAGCAGCGTCCCCGGCTGCGCCGGGCTGTCGACCAGCACGATCCAGCCGGCCCGCAGGTCGGTGCCCGGGTCCAGGGGCGCGGAGACGACCACGTCCGAGGGCTCGATGCGGGGCAGCATCGAGCCGGAGACGGTGACGGTCGAGTGCCACCCGAGGGCGACCGGGAGCACCGACCAGACGACCAGGCCCGCCAGCACGGCCAGGACGGCGCGCGCTGCCGTGGTGACCAGCAGCGCGCACCAGCCGGTGCGGGCGGGGCCCAGGGTCAGGAGGACTGGGCTTCCCACGTGAACCCCAGCCCGGCCGTGCCGCCCTGGGTGGAGTCGGGCGCGGCGGCGTCGAGGGAGTAGGCGATCCGGTACACCCGGGTCTCGGTGGGGGTGCCGGTCAGCGACCAGGACCCGACGCCGGTGCCGAAGGAGGTCTTGGTGCTGAAGCCGGCCAGGGTGCCGGTGTAGGCGGTGCTCGAGGAGACGAAGCCGGCGCAGGACGGGAACGTGCTGCCCGTCCCCTCCTGGACCGTGACGTTGATGGACGCGGCGAGGTTGTTGGTCGTGCTGTAGCCGGTGGCGTAGAGCTTGACCGACCCGGCCACGGTGGAGGCCGAGGAGACCTTGATGCAGGCCTCGCCCGCGCTGCCGGGCTTCAGCCCGTTGATGGTGAACAGCGCGGTGCCGGTGTCGTCGTCGGTGATCGAGACGACCCCCGAGCTCCAGCTGTTGCCGGCGTTGGCGGTCGTGGAGGTGTAGGCCGAGCTGGAGGCCTGGTAGACGAGCAGCGAGCTGCCCACGAAGGCCGCGAGGACGCCGACGGCGCTGACCACGACCGCGGACCGCCGACGGGGGCCGCGGGAGAGTCGTCGACGTCCGGGCATGGGGTTCTCCTGGTGAGGTGAGGGTGGGACCAAAGTCCCTGTCACCGGTCCGAAACGGTAGACCCCCGGCCGGGATGAGGCGCCTTCACGCCATCCTCACAACCGTTTGCTCAGATCGTCGGCGACGCCACCTCGAAGACCTTGCCGGGGTTGAGGACGCCGGCGGGGTCGAGCGCGGCCTTCACGGCGCGGTGCATCGCCAGCACGGCGGGGCTCAGCTCCTGGTCGAGGCCGTGCCGCTTGAGCAGCCCGACCCCGTGCTCACCGGTGACGGTGCCCCCGAGCGCCAGGGCGTCGCTGATGATCTCCTCGAATGCCGCCTGGGCGCGCTCCTGAGAACCCGCGTCGTCCGGGTCGGCGACGAGCAGCGGGTGCAGGTTGCCGTCGCCGACGTGGGCGATGTTGGCGATGGTGATGTCGTGCCGGGCCGCGATCGCGTCGATCCGCCCGAGCATCTCGGGCACCGCGGCGATCGGCACGCACACGTCCTCGGTGAGCACCGGGCCCAGCCGCTCGAGCGCCGGGAACGCCAGCCGGCGGGCGCTGAACAGCATCTCCGCCTCCTCGGCGGTCTCCGAGCGCTCGGCCCACCCCGAGCCGGCACCGCGGAAGCAGCGCAGCAGCTCCTCGGCGTGCGCCTCGGCGGCCGCCCCGCCGTCGTCGAACCGCGCCAGGAGCAGCACGTCGGCCTCGTCCGCCAGGCCCATGTTCTTCCAGGCGTCCACGGCGCGCAGGCAGTGCCGGTCGACCAGCTCGAACGCGGCCGGGCGCAGGCCGGCGGCCGTGGCGGCCCGCACCGCCTCGCCGGCCGAGACCGAGTCGTCGAAGTAGCCGGCCACGGTGACGCCCTGCGGCGGCAGCGGGCGCAGGCGGACGGTGACCTCGGTGACGATGCCGAGGGTGCCCTCCGCGCCGACCATGAGCCCCAGCAGGTCGTAGCCCGCCACGCCCTTCGCGGTGCGGCGCCCGAGGCGCACGACCTCGCCCGTGCCGGTGACGACCTCGAGGCCGATCACGTAGTCGCGGGTCACGCCGTACTTCACGCAGCACAGGCCACCGGCGTTGGTGGAGACGTTGCCGCCGATCGTCGACCAGGGCGAGCTCGCGGGGTCCGGCGGGTACCAGAGCCCGTGCTCGGCGACGTGGCCACGCAGGTCGTCGTTCACGACGCCGGGCTGGACGACGGCCAGCCGCTCCAGCGGGTCCACCTCCAGCACCTCGTCCATCGCGTCCAGGGCCAGGACGACGCAGCCGTCGAGGGCGTTGGCGCCACCCGAGAGGCCGGTCCCGGCGCCCCGCGCCACGACCGGCACCCCGTGCTCCAGGCACGCCCGCACGACCGTCTGCACCTCCGCCGTCTCCCGCGCCCGGGCGACGGCCGCGGGCCGACCCACCGGGGCCCAGACCGCCTGGTCGGCGGAGAGGCCGGCCATCACGTCGGGATCGGTCACGACCCGTCCCTCGGGCAGGCGCTCGAGCAGCGTCGCGAGGACGGGCGGCGTCGCTGCCGCCCGGGTGGAGTCGGTCAGTGTCACGGTGCGCACCTCGTCAGGAGTCGTCGGCCGGCGGTCGAGCTGATGGTTGCCGGGGACACCCATCAGACCACTCGCCCTCGCACCGGCCGGGCAGGGCGTCCGCGCAGCGGGACGACGCCGCGCCGCGCCGCGGCGCGTCCCGCGAAGGACAAATCCCCGAGAAACACCCGGGATCGCTCGACCGGACCACTCATAGTTCCAGCGTCCGGTCCGTTGGACCAGACATCGCCAGCGGCCTCACCCGACGCCGCCGCTTCCCTGGGGGGACCCTCGTGCTCAGCACCACTCGACGCCGCCGCGCCGCCACGCCCTCGTCCGCCATGCCCACGTCCGCCACGCCCTCGTCCGCCGCACGGTCGGTCGTCGCGCTGGCCGCGACCGCCGGCCTGCTCCTGGCCGGGCTCGGCAGTGGCGCCGTCGCCGCCGACCAGGCCTCCCCCACCACCGGCACCCCCACCACCGGCACCCCCACCACCGGCACCCCCACCACCGGCACCCCCACCACCGGCACCCCCACCACCGGCACCCCCACCACCGGCACCCCCACCACCGGCACCCCCAC
>NZ_JAMOIL010000027.1 GCF_023656415.1 Nocardioides bruguierae | reverse complement strand
CTTCAACGACCACAAGCAGTGGCGAGGGATCGCCACCCGCTACGACAAGCTGGCTGTCGTCTACCGAGGCGGCGTCGTGCTCCGCACCATCACCATCTGGCTACGCGAATAACCAGACACTCCCTAGGCTCCCGCCCATGCCGTCCCGCACGAAGAGCGCCCGCTACTCCCGGCGCCGGGCGCGACGCAAGGCGCTGGTCGTCAACGACCTCACCCCGGCCCAGTGGGCCGCGCTGCGCGAGGCCTGGGACGGGTGCGCGTACTGCGACACCGGCGACGACGGCGCGCTCCAGAAGGACTGCATGCTGCCGATCTCGCGCGGCGGGCGCTACACGCTGGAGAACGTCGTGCCCGCCTGCCGCTCGTGCAACGCGAGCAAGGGCAACCTCGAGCTCACCGTCTGGATGCGGCGCAAGAAGAAGGACGAGCGGGAGTTCTGGACCCGCCAGGTGACCATCGCCCGAGCCCTGGCGCCGGCGGAGGTCGTCGCAGCGGACGGCGAGCCCGTCGCTCCCGACTGACCGCCAGGCCTCCTCACCAGGTGAGAGCGTGCCTCACCGATGGAGCGGTCCCAGCTCCCGCACGAGGTGCGCGTTGCGCTCCTCGAGCAGCCGGATGAGGTAGCGAGCCAGGACGAGGGCGTCGACCGCCCTGCCGAGGGGACCCAGCGGCGCGGCGTAGTCGACGCGGTCGGTCATCCGGGTGCCGCCGGGGACGGCCTCGAAGGCGTGCTCGTGCCACCAGCGACCGAACGGCCCGCGCACCTGCCGGTCGACGAACCGGTGAGGCGGGTCGTGCTCGCTGATCTCGGACGTCATGGTGAACGTCCAGCCGAAGTGACGTGCCCGCCAGGTGACTGTCTCACCCGGCCCCATGACCCCGCTGGTCACGCCGGCGACGGCCCGCTCCTCGGAGGCGGCCATCGACGCGGTGTGCAGGTCGACGGAAAGACTGAGGTCGAAGCAGGCCCGCGGCTCGGCCGCGAGGTCAGTCACCAGGTGGAGGCGTGGCACCTGCTCAGGACCCGGCCGGCGGGGTGAGCGTCGCGAGGTCACGCGTGACGTAGCGCAGGTGCGCCCACTCCTCCTCCAGGATCACACGCACGCAGTCGCCGACGGTGGGGTGCCAGTCGCCGGTGCCGTCCTCGTCCCAGGGGTTGTCCCGCTCCTCGGCGAGCAGCGCCGGCGTCGCGGTGGCGAGGAACTCTGTCACCTGCTGCTGCCGCTCGGCCCGCACGGCGAGGACCTCCTCGTGGTCGACCGGCTCCCGGAAGACCGAGACGTCGAACCCCATCTCGGCGGCGCCGGTGAAGATCTGCCCGACGGGGTGCCAGGGCTGCGGCACGCGCAGCACCCCGCGCCCCAGCCACGCGTCGGTCGCGAGGACGAGGTGGCGCAGCGTCTGCGCGAGCGACCACTCCCCGTCCACCTGGACGTCCCACTGCTCGCGCGGGGTGGCGGAGACCATCGCGGCCCAGGCGTCCTGGACCGCGACCCACGCCTTGCGCAGGCCCTCGGGGCTCTGCGCCTTCTGCAGCTCGCGCCCGGGGAACCTCCGGTTCAGCTCCGCGTCGACCAGCGGGACGACGTCCACGCCGTTGACGACCAGCGAGCCGAAGAACAGGTCGTGGCTGTCGATGTCGAGGCCACCCACGTCGCTCTCGCGGATCTTCACCCCCGTCAGGTCGGAGAACCGCACCGTGGCACCGCGGAGGCTGGCCCGCTCGAAGGTCGCGCCTTCGAACTCCTTGCCCGAGTAGGTCGTCATGGCGCCCATCATGCGGCGCTGCACCGACAGGCGACAGGCCTGGCTCAGAGCAGCCCGGCCCGCAGGGCGTGGGCGGCAGCGCCGGTGCGCGAGGTCTGGTCGAGCTTCACCAGGATGTTGGCGACGTGGCGGTGCACCGTGTGCTCGCTCAGCACCAGCCGTGCGGCGATGTCGTGGTTGCTCAGCCCCTGGGCCACGAGGACGAGCACCTCCGTCTCCCGGGACGACAGCGGGCTGTCCGTCACTGGTCCCGGGGCGCTCACCCCGGCCCCGGTCACCGCCGAGGGCCCGATGCCGCTCGCGGGGTCATCCCGGAGCACGGCCTCCAGCCGATGGGCCCGGTCCAGCTCCCGCTCGGCCGAGAGCGCGGTGAGCACCTCGGTGGCGCGGGCGAGGTGGTGGCAGGCGGCTGCGGTGTCGCCCACCGACCGGAGGGCCTCGGCCAGCGACAGCCTGGCGCGGGCCTCGTCGTAGGGCAGCCCCTCGGTGTGCAGCCGCTGCACGGCCTCGCCCAGCAGGGCGACGGCGCCGGCTGCGGGTGCCAGGCTCGCCGCCAGCGTCTCGGCCGTGGCGCGCAGCGTGGTCGCACCGGTCTGCTCGGCGACCCGGCCGAGCTCGTCGGCCAGGTCCTGCGCCGTCGTCCTGCGGCCGACGGCGAGGGCGACGTCGGTCGCGAGCGGCAGGACGGCGAGGCGCGAGGGCCCGGCGTCGGCGGGCAGGCGCCGCAGCAGCGGCTCGACGGCTCGCCACGCGCCGGCGGCGTCCCCGCGGGCCATGCGGATCCAGGCCGCACCGGCGATCGCCGCAGGCACGAACTCCGCCTGACCGAATAGCGCGAGCGCCTCGTCCCAGCGCCCCTGGCGGCGCCGTAGCTCGCCGAGCTGCACCGCCGCGGCGAGGCGGGTGCTGCGACGGGAGTCGGCCAGCTGCGCCAGCACCCCGGAGAGCTGCCGGTCCGCCTCGTCCCAGGCCCCGCGCGCGACCTGCACCGAGGCCGTACTGCGTGCGGCAGGCCTGGAACAGCGGCGCCATGTCGCGCTCGCGCGAGAGCGCCTCGACGCGGCGGCACCAGTCGGCGGCCCGCGAGAGGTCGCCGTGCTGGGAGCAGGCGGCGATGAGCCAGCAGCAGATCTTGCCCATCCACATGAGGTCCTCGACGTCGCCCGAGGTGGCGGCGGCGACCGACTCGTCCAGCCGACGCATCCCCTCGGCCACGTCGCCGCGGTGGCACAGCGCCAGCCCGAGCATGGCGAGGCCGGCCATCTCGAGGTCCTCGACGCCGAGGGCCCGGCCCACGCCCCGCGCCCGTGCCCCGGCGGCCATGGCCCGCGCGGGGTCGTGATGCACCTCGAGCGAGAGCTCCGCGTCACGGACGGCGTGCCAGCCGTGCTCGGGCGCCTCCGGGAGGTCGTCGAGCAGCGACCCCGCGCGGTCCCACCAGCCCGTGGCGACCGCCTCGCCGTAGCCGAAGAGCACGGTGTCCCAGGCGAGGCTGGTGGCGGCACGGGCCGCCCCCAGCCGGTCGCCCGCCGCCCGGTGGCCGCGGTAGGCGGCCTCCCTGGCGCTGACGCACTCCTCCCCGGCGTCCAACCACCACGCGGCCTGGGCCAGGCCCTCGAGGGCCACCGGGTCGGAGGTGGCGTCCGCGACGGCGCGGTAGGCCGCCCGGGCCGCGGCCCAGGACCCGGCCGCGAGCGCCGCGTGCGCGGAGTCCAACGACGTCACGGGTCGAGTATCGGCGAGGACGCGGCGGGGCGCCGCGTCCCTTCCTCGGCCGGGCGTCTCCCGGGACCGGGGGGTCAGACCCCGGCGCCGGCGGCCAGCGCGTGCACGTCCCCGGTGCTGAGCGGGTTGCCGGCGATGCCCCAGCTGCCGCTGCGCACCTCCTCGACGACGCACCACGTGACCGGGCGCATGTTCTCGCCCTCGATGGCGACGAGCGCGTCGGTGAGCTGGCGGATCATCGCCTGCTTCTGGTCGTCGCTGAAGACGTTCTCGATGACCTTTACCTGGATGAGCGGCATGACTGACTCCTCGTGAGGTGTGGCGCCCCGACCGTGTGTCGGAACGCGTTCAGCCTCGCTCCCGAGGAGGGCCCCGCGCGTCGGCAGGACGGGCCATCTCCGGGCCGGCCGCCGCGATGGCCCGGACGGGCCATCGCCTCCTCAGCCGTCGAGCCCGGTGACCTCGTAGCGCCGCTCGATGCCGGCCGTCGCCGCGCCCCACGCGCTGGTCGCGATGCGGGCCTGGTGCGCCCGGAAGGCGTCGGCGTCCACGAACCGCTCGGCGACGCTCCAGGTGCGCGGCTCGGCGCCGGGGTGCACGGCGAAGTCCAGGCACCCGGGCTCGGCGCGCGTCAGGGCGACGTGCTCGTCGAGGTGGTCGGTGACGACCCTGGTCTCGGACTCGTCCCGGCAGACCAGGACGCCGCGCAGCACGACGTGGGCCTCGCCGAGGTGGCGCGCCAGGTTGTCCAGGGAGGACGCCAGGGCGGCGGTGTGGACCTCGGCGTCGATGCCCGCCGGCACGTCCTCGGCCCGCACCCGCACCAGGGTGCCGTCGCCCCGGGGAGCGACCTCCCAGGTCATCGTCATCGTGCCCGCGAACGCGGGGTCGTCGCTGACGAAGTCGACGGCCTGCACCACGCGGGCGCCGGGCTCCACCTCGACGTAGCGGGCCTCCACCACGTCCGAGCCGGCCGTCGTCTTGCCCTGCTGCGCGCCCTGGCCCCCGTCGTCGTAGGCCAGGACGAGGCGGTACGAGCCGCCGGTGCGGGGGTCGAAGTGCTCGAACCGGCCGGTCATCCCCGCAGGCGGCAACCAGGCCTCGAGGGCCTCGCGGCCGACGAGCGCGGCGAACACCTCCGGCGGGGCGGCGGCGAGCCGGAGAGCGGCCTGGTCGGTCCTCGTCATCGCGCCACCGTAGCCGGGGTGGGCGACCTCTGCTTGCATGGGTGTCATGACGAACCGGACAGAGACCGAGCGTCACAGCAGTCTCCCCGCCGGGGGACCCGGCACGCCCGACGAGGACGACGAGGTCGTGGTGGGGCCCCTGCGGCTCCGCGCGCTGCGGCACGCCGGGCCGTTCTGGGACGGCGAGGGCCACCTCAGCGACGACGTCGACGTGCTCCGGGCCTGGCTCGGGGCCTCGCGTGGACTGATCGAGGACGCCCTCGCGTGGGCCCGGGCCTACCAGGACCTCGCCGACGACCCCGGCCCGGCCTGGCGTCGACGACACTGGGACCAGCAGCAGGTGCTGCTGCGTCGTCTGGCCGACGAGGTCTCCCCCGGCATCGAGGTCGAGCCGGCGCTCGACGAGCCGCCTGCGACGCCGTGGTGAGGCTCAGTCCGTCAGGCCGGTGATCCGGAAGTCCTCGGACAGCAGGGCCGACACCGTCGCCCACTCGCTCGCAGCACCGCGCGCCTGGTGGGCGCGGAAGGCCGCGGTGTCGACGAACCGCTCCGAGAGCTCCCAGGTGAGCGGCGCGGCGGCGGGCGTCACCTCGAAGTGGAGGCAGCCGGGCTCGGCGAGGCTCAGCTCCACGTGCCGGGGCATGTGGGTCTCGACCAGGGTCGCCACCTGCGCGTCGGGGGCCGTCAGGGTGCCACGGAGGACGACGTTCTCGGCGTCTGCGGGACGGGTGTCGGTCATGGGCTCAGTATCTGCCCGTGCGGCACGCGCGCCGAGCGGCGCGGTCGGCACGTGGGACGCGACCGTGTCCTGGACGACTCAGACGTTGAAGCGGAACGATCACGCGGGGCTTCGGCTACTGTTGGTCATCGCCGGTTGAAGCCGAAGAAAGCGGCCTGACCTGCGGAAACGCGTTCGCGAGACCGTTGGACGTCGTCGGCCAGAATCGGTCTCGGCCGAACTTCTTGCGGACTACTTGCGGACCGCTGGCGACGCACAGATTCCGCGTCACTGTCGACGTGGAACGCGAACACGGCCCGGGCTTGCCGTTGGAGACAACTACGGCTCATGCGTTGCGAGCTGATCCGACCCCCGGCCGCACCCGGGCACCACTCAACGACTGCTCCCTGTGAACTCAGTCAGGTCGTCTCGTCGTAGTCCAGCAGCCCGTGTTCGAGCACGTGCCGACGAAACCCTCCTGGACCGAACGGCAGGTAGTACTCGTTCGCAAGGAGTTCGTCCGCCACGTGTTCCACCATCGAAAGTGTCAGCTGTTTGGCGCGAATCGCATCACACAGGATCGGAACGGTCGCCGTGACCCGCAAGCCCTCCGTCTCCGCGACTTCCCTAGGAGTGCTGTCGTCAATCACCATCTCGCTCCCGAAGGTGGCGCCCATCGCAAGAACACCGCACTCGCCTTCGTTCTTGCCGTCGGCGACGAGGCGGCGCGCGTATCCAGCGAACTTCGCCATGTAGGAGGGGTCGGATGAAGAAAACACATGAATCCAGTCGGCGTCGAGGACCTGACCGACCGCCCGGACCTCCTCCGTCTGTCGCCGCAGTTCTCGCTCAACAACGTCTGGCATGAGGACTGGACGGCCTCCGGCGAGAAACTTCAAGACGCCCAGCCAACCGCTGAGCGCGAAGTGCCTGAGCGGACCGGTGTCAAAAACCCAGGCGTCGGCGCCTGGGGTCATCAGGAGACGAACTTCCAGATCTCGTCCTCGCGGCGAGTTCTGGGAACAGGTAGATCATCGTCGTTCAGCGTGCCTAGCAATAGATCTAGGGCCCGCTCTCGGCTGATGAGCTCGCTGCCAACTAGGCGCAGGACCGCTTTCTCGTAGGTACGGGGCACGGTCGTCCCAGCCATCTCTTCGGCCGGGACGTACAGGTCGAGTTCGAGAATGTCGGCTCTAGTGGTGCGATGCGAGCGCACGATCCCAGCTGTCTCGTGATCGGCGAGGCCGAGTTCTCGGAGCCGCCGAGCGAGGGTGGCCATGTCGATGCGGTAGTGATGTGCAAACCAGGCGGCTGCCCTCCGCGGTCCGTGTTCTTCGAAGCGCTGGGCCCATGCATTCGTCAGTGCCTCTGCGGGTAGCAGCAAGGTGCGGGCGAACTGGTCGAGCAGCGCCTCTACAGGCGCCGTCTTTGGCTCATATGCGTCGACTCGCCAGTCGACGGTGTAATCATCGGCGCAGAGGTAGTGCCCGAACTCGTGCGCGAGGGCTAGGCGTCTGCGGCCGACGTCCGCATGGCTATTGACAAAGGCAACTCCCCCACGCCGCAGCAACACCGTTCCTGCGTCCGCAAGATCCTTACCGACGTCCGCGGAGAACGCGAGGAGGCCGACCAGTCCGACGGTCTCGACTAGGTGCGGGATCGGATCGTTCGGCGTGAGGCCAAGCAGTTCTCGCGCGTGAGCCGCAAGGTCTTCGGCTTCCTCAACCGTAGTAGGGGGAGTCTGCTCTTCGGGCGCTCGGTCGAATCCCAAAGCCCCATCGGCGAGAGAGTCGACGAACTCGACGTCCTGAGCAAGGAGCGCAAGCCGTGCATCAATCGTTGAGTCGGTAGCGTCCGGAGTCCGGCTCGTGCGGTGAGAAACAATCGCGGGGGTCGGTTCCTCGAAGAAATCGATCATCTGCACGCCCATAGCAGCCGCAATGTCGGAGAGCTCGAGGGCGCTGACCTTCCGTGCGCCTGTCTCAATCTTCGCAATTACGGAGTGTCCCGAGAAGCCCACCCGCGAGGCGAGCTCATCCTGACGAAGACCGGCGCGCATTCGAGCTTCGCGAACGCGGGCGCCAAGCGTGTGGGCGTCAAGGTCACTCATGTGTGCGATTCTGGCACATGAACCCTCGCCCGTCAGCGGCTACGTCTTGTCTGTGCAGCGCACAGCCGCGCCGGGCAGTGTGAGAACGACCTCTACCGGAAGCCGACATCTGACCTTCCCGCCTCCTCAGCCCCAGAAGATCGGGTCACCGCTGGTTCCGATGTGGTCCAGGAGCGCCTGGACGTTCTTGGTCGGGCGCTTGCGCTTGTACTCGTGGAACTTCAGGTTGCGATCACGCCAGTAGATCGCCCATTGGCCGGACGACTTCGTGTAGCGCAGGCGCGCGATCGGGAACCGGGCGTCCTCGCCGACGCCGTCCCACGGTGGCCGCACCTCGACGATGTCGACGTGGCGTCGGAAACGTCGGCCTCGACCTTGACCTGGTCCCACAGGTGCTCGGGCACCCGCGCCCGCGCCCAGAGCCGGATGCGGTGCAGGTCAGTCTCTGGAAGTGCCATGACACCAGTCCGTAGCGCATAACCTACGAGGCATCATGAACCTCGGGGACGACGCCACCCGCCTTGCTGCGGAAGCGCGTCCCCGTGTGCTCATCGACCGCCAGCTCACCGACGCGGGCTGGTCGGTGCAGGACAGCAGGTCGCTCAACTTGTTCGCGGCCCAGGGCGTCGCGCGCCGCGAGGCGACGATGGCGACAGGACACGGTCGAGCCGACTACCTGCTCTACGTCGACCAGAGGGTCGTCGGTGTGATCGAGGCCAAGCCTGAGGGCACTCCCCTGTCGGGTGTCGAGTGGCAGTCCGCGATGTACGCCGAAGGCCTGCCGGCCGATGTCAGGTTGGCGGCCCAGACCAAGGACGGCCGGCTCCCGTTCGCCTTCGAGGCCAGTGGCACCGAGACCCACTTCACCAACGGTTTCGACCCCGAGCCGCGGGCTCGCCGGATCTTCAACTTCCCCAAGGCGGCCACCCTCGCCAAGACCCTGCGAAGGAAGGGCGAGGAACACCCCACCTGGCGAGGCAAGGTCACCGCGATGCCGACGCTCGACACCACTCCCCTACGGCCAGCGCAGATCGAGGCGATCAACGCTGTCGAGCAGAGCCTGCGCGAGCAGCGCTACGACCGGAGTCTCGTGCAGATGGCGACCGGTGCCGGCAAGACCTACGCGGCCGTGACGCTGTCCTACCGGCTGCTGAAGTTCGGCGGCTTCGACCGCATCCTGTTCCTGGTCGACCGCAACAACCTGGCCAAGCAGACGATGGCCGAGTTCGAGAACTACCGCACCCCCGACGACGGCCGCCGGTTCACCGAGCTCTACAACGTGAACCGGCTCAACCGAGGCCCGATGCAGGAGTCGACGGCCCTCGCGATCTCCACCATCCAGCGCGTCTTCAAGGCGCTGCGCAACGAGGAGGTCGGCGAGAGCGACGACCCCGAGCTGGACGGCTGGGTGCCCGACGCCCCGGTCACGGTCGCCTACAACGCCCGACCGACTCCCCGTCGACGGGCTGAACTCGTTCCTGCGATAACGTCACCCCAATCGGCATCGACTATGTGCGAGGTGAGAGCGATGAAGCGCACGATGCAAGCTCGATCACGCATCGCCCAGACACTCGTGTCAGGCCCGCTGCTGACTGAAGCACAGTTGATTCGTCGATGACGGTCGACGTACTGCGCGCCGCCTCTGCCAACGATTCCGCGGCGGCGTGGCGTGTGTCGGCCCCGGCGCGGCGGACGCGGGCCGTCCTGGAGATGGACCCTGTCTTGGACGAGATCGAGCGGCGCGCAGCGACCGGCCTCGGTGCCATCCTGAACAAGGCGCTCCTTGAGGCGTTGCTGACATTGCCGGTCGACCTTCCTGTGCCTATCCAGGCCCTCGATAGACGTACCATCCGCACGCTGACGGCCGCACCCGCCGGATGCATCGACTACACCAATGACGTCGTCGTTCGTCGCGCCGTGAGCCCGATCCGAGTGCTGCGTGCCGGGGTCTGCGCCGCCAGGTGGTCAGACGGTTTGAGCCAGGCCGGCCAGTTCGCGTCGTACTGCTCGCGCTACGCCGTGCTCACCAGCGACGCTGCGGATCTGGACCATGCCGTCATGGAAGCTCGCTACTACGGGATCGGTCTGGCCACGATGATCGATGGGCCGGAGAGCCTCAGGTGGCTGATACACCCCGCGCCTTTCAGGCCTACCAGGGAGACGGTAGCCTCCTGGCATTTCGCAGAGTCAGCACTCGACGCAATGTCGCACAGCGTCGACCTCGCCTCCGAATAGCTCGGCGCAAGTCGCTGCAGCGCATCCGGCACGACAAAGAGACACTGCAGAACGCTTACACCCACGGCAGGCAAATGACGGGGCCATGGCGGCCCGGGATGGAGCCGTTCAGGCGTCGGCGAAGGCGTCTACGCTGGCCGGCGGCTCCACCTTCCGCCCGAGCAGTCCACCGAGCACAGTGTGCTCGGCCACTGCGTCGCGGGCTAAGTCGCGCCACCAGTTCTTGTCTCCGACGAGGTTCCCCACATCTTCGATCAGCGCGACCAGCGTCACCGCATTGTGGCGGTGAGCCTCAAGACGCGATTCGGTGGTCTGACTGAAGCGGTCGATCTCTCGGCCGTCGCAAACCTGGCACCAGCAGAGCGGCGGCTCGGTCGCCGCGTACCACTCGTCGCGCATGTAGCTGGTGCGCACGTAGCGAAGCAGTTCAGGCCGCAGTACCTGCGGCCGCCTGTCGGTCTTGTCCGAGGCCCTGCGGATGCTGTCGGGCACCTTCGCGGCGCGCTTGGCGGGCAACACGCCAATGCTCGCGGCCTTCGCTCCGTGCGCCAGGAGGTCCAGGCCAGCGAGGTCGGACCGCCAGATCATCCCGTACGGCAGCGATGCCACCACAGACCTCAGCGCTGGGAGCACCTTGGTGTAGGGGTCGCCGTTGCTGTCGGCCAGCGCGATCGCGACGGGGTGCTTGCACGCAGCGAGGACACCGATGAGCCCGTTGACATTGGCGGAAGTGAACCAGGCAAGCTCAAGCGGCGCGTAGAACACCACGTCGTCACGATCGAGGTCGTTGACCTGTCTGATCGCCTTCTTGAGCGACCGTCGGTCACCGGCGCGCATAACGCCTGTCGGAGTGGTGGCGAAGGTCGCGCCTGCCCCGATTTGCGCCTGCAGGTACTCCTCGAGCGTGGGCGCAGGCAGGAGTGCGGGGGCGTCTTCATCGGCCACCTCAAGAACGAACGGCGCCTCCTCGCTCGCGTAGCCCTTCTCCGACAGCCATGGGTCTACGGCAAGCACCCGGTCCGGATGGGAGTGGGCCATGCGGCGCACTTCCTCGAGGGCACTCTTGCCACCGATCACGAGCCCAGAGCACGCGTCGTTGACGACGTCGACGTAGTGCTCGGCGTCCTCGCCGATGAGCACCAAGACGCGCCCGTGGATACGCCGCCGGGCTCCGGTGTACTCAGGCGCGACGGAGGGCGCGGGAGTCCGCCTCGTGGCCGAGCTGCTCGTCTTGCCTGCCGCGGGCGCGGCGCCGGAGGGAGCACCGCGGGGAGGGGGCGGCGACTCCTTAAGGACGAGCCGGCTGCCGTGCGTAGATGTCTGCTGCCGACCGAACTCGCGATGGGACCTTTCCCCGAGGCTGGGCTCGACGGTAGACGCCTCGCTCTCGGCAGTCGCGTCTCCCCCCTGCGGTCGCCCTGGTCGGCGGACAGCCGTCGGCGCCGCGACCGAATCGCCGGCGTCCGGCTGGGAAAGTCCGCCGACGTTGCCATCGCCGGAGGGTGACTGGATCGAGGTGCTCACGAGGCCTCCTGCAGATATGCAGTGTGAAACTTATTGGGCAGCATATGGGTGAGGCGCGCCAGGTCCTCGACGGTTGCACCATTCTCAAGGCGCGAACGGAGACGTTGCATCATCAGTGAGGGCTGCTCTAATGGCAGATCCACCGGCTCCTTGAGTCTGTAGCCGGCCGTCGAGAGCTCGATGTTCAACTTCTTGTACTCGTTCTCCGTGATGGTCCCGACATCGCGGGCCTTGCGGACCAGTGCTGCCATGGACGCGCCCCACTTCCGCTTCAGCAGCGCGAGTTTGCCCAGGTCGAGATTCACGAGGTCGTCGCGCACACCGGCAGCAGGAAGAAGCAGCTCGCTGGCGAACTGGTCAGCTTCGCGCTCCTGGTCAGTCCGTGGCTCGGAGTGCATCACGGCGTGTCCGAACTCGTGCGCGAGGGTGAAGCGGCGCCGGTCGGCCGGCGAGGACGCGTTGAGCAGGAACAGAGGCCGGTACCCCTCGGGCCATGAGCCGATGGCATCGATCTTGGTCGCCTGGAGATCGCGGACCAAGATCACGGCGCCGAGGGACTCCACGACACCGACCAGATCGGGGATCGGATCGTTACCGAGCCCTGCAGCTTCGCGGATGTCGTAGGCGATGTCAGCGGGCGTGGTCCAGCCGTCGTCCGACGGAGTCTCGCGCGGGACGCTGACATGCGGTTCGACATCAGAGAGGAC
Source organism: Nocardioides bruguierae (assembly GCF_023656415.1). Lineage (GTDB taxonomy): Bacteria > Actinomycetota > Actinomycetes > Propionibacteriales > Nocardioidaceae > Nocardioides > Nocardioides bruguierae. The sequence goes on along the minus strand of NZ_JAMOIL010000027.1, from coordinate 55,278 downwards.
GGCGGCGACCTCTAGGCCGGTCAAATCGAGGATCGCGCGGATTCGCTTGGCATCGGAGACCGGCAGGCTCGCCCGCTTGCGGTGGAAAGCGCATGCGCTCAGTACGCCGCCGGCGGGAGCCCCGTCGAGGAACCGATCGATCGGCACCTCAAGAACCTCAGCGACTAGGGCAAGCCGGGCGTCGTCGAGCGCGACAATCCCGCTCTCGGCCTTCGACAGCACGGCCTGCGAGATCCCGGTGGCGTTGGAGAGCGCATCCTGCGTAAATCCACGCGCTACGCGCACGAGCTGCAGCATTGCGCCAATGTCCGCTACGGAGTTCACGGGACGACGATAGACATACGTCCAACAGATAAGCAAGAATATTTCTGCAATCGTGCGGGCGAATGTGACAGGATGGGTCTCACGGCCAGCCGGGACTCCCGCTGGCGACAACGCGACAACGCCGCGGCCACGTCGATCCGGGTCGCGGGGCCCGCCATCGTGATTATGCGAGGGGAGATGACACCTTGGCTGGTGCAACGTCGGCACCGAGCGCGACCTCAACCACGACGACGAGTTACGTCCCGGCAGTGACCGCGTCCGCCGCGGAGGCCGAGACTGTTGCCCATGACGGCAAGCTGACCAAATTCCTCACCATCACCCAGAAGGCTCCACCGACGACCCAGAAGTGCACCTGGCACCTCGGCACCGCGGTCGGGCTGTCCCCAGTCGAGCGAGCGGCAGTCGCGTGGGTTATCGCGGAGGCGGCGATGAAATACCGCGGCGGCAATTCGATCGTCTACTCGACCTGGCGCGCCGCCGCGCTCGCCGGCGTGAAGCTGACCGGCACCGACCGCGAGGTCGTAGCCGCGTTCGTAGACAGCGTCTTCGGCCTGCCGCCCACGGGCAAGAGCGAGGACCATCTCGTCGGGCACGTGGCGGAGTGGATGTGGTACCTCCACGCCTCCGAGACGGTCGACCCCGCGCGAACCCCCGTCGTGCTGGAGCCCCCGAAGTTCAACGTCACCGAGCCAGGCGCCGACGGGTTCATCGTCTTCCGCGAGACTGTGACCGACGAGCACCACTACCGCCTGTGGGAGCTGAAGAAGCACACCGCTGCCGGGCCGGTCTCCTCAACCGTCAGCACCGCCTACGTCCAGCTGCGAACCAAGGCCATGCGGTACCTAGCGCAGCAGGTCTCGATCTACTCGACGGCCGAAGGCCCCGTCGGCGAGTTGTGCAGCAAGCTCGTCGAGTTCTGGCTTGAGAGCCACGAGCGCGCCGGAGCAGGCGTCGGGGTGGCGTCTGCGACTACTCCCCCGCCCAACACGTGCTTCACCACGATGGGCAAGCAGTTCCCCGGGTTCGACAAGCCCGGACAACTCGAGGGTCTGCTCCTCGCCGTGGAGGACCTCTTGGAGATCGCGAAGGACGTGCGGGGGTACTTGTGGACCGTGCTCTGAACCCCGAGATTCTCGCCGAGGCTATCGGGCAACACACCCCGGGAGTCCTACCCACCGTCGAGGAGCTCACCGCGCTCATCGCCGAGGTTGAGGTCCGCACTTTCATCGAGCCGACCGACGTCGATGACGATCTTCTCCGCACGGCTTGGTACCTACACGGCGTCGCGTCGGCAGAACAAGCCGGGGACATGTATACCCCGGCGCGACAGCAGCGCGCCTTCGCCGTCTCCGCGCACATCTTCGACCTGGCGTTGAATGGTCCGGGCCGAACGATTCACGACCAGCTTACCTTGGCCTTCGGCGCACAAGTCGGCTACCGCCGAGGAGACCTGGAGCCCAACGCGACAGCGATATGGCGCCGCGTCAACCTCCACCTGGACCAGCCCCAGTCCGAGACCGACGAGACCGGTACCCCGGATGCCGATGCCCAGTGGTCCGACACCGACCACACTAGGGACCCCGGAGACGCCGAAGCACTCGTACACCTTCCGCGGAGCCTGGCCACGATGGCCTTGCGTGCCGGGGTCGCGTTCCTCGGGCTGGACGTGCGGCGTATCCAGATCCTGCTGAGGCAGTGGCGAGACGAGATCACCTCGATGCGTTCCCTGCTCAACCAGGACTCCCTCGCGTCGACGATGTTCGGCCCGGCTGAGGCCGTGACCCAGGCCGTCAGCGACCTCATGGTCTTCCTACGCTACGGAGACCGCGAGCGCCTCCAGGCCGCGCGGGACGCGCTGCGGTCCGTGGTCAATTTGGAGGCAGGACAAGGCGATCACGACGCACGGTGGGTCGCCGTGCACCTGCTTCACATCGCCGACGGCATGGAAACCTCGAGCGTGTGGGCCGTGCTGCCTGACGACACGCCCCCAATCGTCGCTCAGGCGTTCACCATCGGAACCCCTCCAGTGCTGACCCTCTGGCCGCCGCAGCGTGACCTGCTCACCCGCAACACCGCAAACCCGCTGGACCCCACGACGCGGCGGCTGCTGCTCTCGGTCCCCACCAGCGCCGGTAAGACCCTGATCGCGCAGTTGCTGATCTGCCACCATCTAGTCACTCAGCCGGGCGACGTCTGCTACGTCACGCCTCTGCGAAGCCTCGGACGAGAGATGCGTCAAGCGCTGAGTGGGCGGATGCGGGTTATCCAGAAGGGTCTGGGTGCCGACTTCGCCGACTTCGGCAACGTCACCATCGAGGAGTTCTTCGACCTCCTCGGCGAGCCCGCCGACGGCTCGGTGGAGGTGATGACCCCCGAACGGCTCAGCCACCTGCTGCGCCACGACCCCACCTCGGTGCTCGAGCGGTACTCGATGTTCGTCATCGACGAGGCCCACCTGCTCGCCCAACCCGGCCGAGGGCTCCTCCTGGAGACCGTGATCGCCGCGGTCGCCACCACCGACGCGCGCATCGTGCTGCTCTCGGGTGTCATGGGCAACGCCCACCAGATCGCGTCATGGCTCGACCCGACCCAGGAGGCAGCGCTGTTCGCGTCGGGCTGGCGGGGCCCGCGTCGCCTGCACGCGCTGCTGTACTCGCAAGTTGAAGGCAGCGCCGTCGACCGGCTGCCGTCAAAGTCATCGACCTTCACCCACCTCGAGCGCTTTCCGATCACGGCTGACCTACGGGTACGACCAGTCGAGGGGACCGTGCATCGATTGGTCACGACCGCGGACAGCCCGATCGGGCATCTCGTGCGCAAGATGCGCCCACCCGGCACCGGCAGGCCCGACGTGGAGGAGTACGACGCGTTCTACCGGATGTGCGCGAGGACCGCGCGCGAGCTCCTCGGGGCCGGCAGTCTGCTGATGATCCTGTCGCGACGCGATTACGCCCGCAACGCAGCGCAGGAGCTCACCACACGGCTCGACGTCACCCACACCACCAGCGACCTGTGCGAGTTCCTCGTCGAGCGGCTCGGAGCTGAGCACCCCCTGATCGACTGCGTCCGCCACGGCGTGGCCTACCACCACGCGGGGCTCCCCATCGATGTCCTCGACGAGCTCGAGCAGGCCATGCGCGCCGAGACGCTGCAGGCGATATTCGCCACCTCCACCCTGACCGACGGAGTCAACCTGCCGGTGCGCACCGTGGTGATCTGCGAGACGCGCTACGAGGGGCAAGACCCCGGCCAGCAGCTCGATGGCCCGCGACTGCTCAACGCCGTCGGCCGTGCAGGCCGCGCGGGTAAGGAGACCGAGGGGTGGATCATCCTCGGCCTGAAAAAGCGAGCCCGAGACAGCGACTTCGACCAGCTCCAGCCCGCCGACAGCGACTTGGAAATCCTGTCGACGCTCAACTCCGAGGTGGCCCTCGAGCGCCTGGCGGAGGTCGAGGCGCTCATCGCGTCGACGGCCGACGCGCTGTTCACCGTCGAGCAGGGGGAGGCCGCCGACTTCGCGGCGTACGTGTGGTTCGTCCTGTCCGCGCAGGAACGGCTCGCCGCCGTCGCCACCGACGCTGACCTCGCTGGGGCGATCGACGGGCTGTTGGCGTTCGTGCAGCTGCCTCCGGCCACCGCGGCTCGATGGAAGGCCTTCGCCGAGTATGTCCGCGAGCAGTACGAGGCAACCCCCGACGAGAGCCGGCTGCGTTGGACCCTGACCGGTACGACGCTTTCCAGCGCACGACGCGTCGAGCAGATCGCGCTAACCGTCGCCGACCAAGCCAGGACGCTGTTCGGGGAGCTCGACGAGCACGGAACCGCCGGCCCCGTCCTGCGGGCGCTGACTCTTGAGGAAGCCATGCGCGTCCTCGACCGCTCCGGAGCTCTTGACGCACTTCTGCAGCTGCCCGAGGCCGCCGGGGTGTGGAAGTTCAAGCCCACCGTCGGCGCCAGGACAGCCATCGCCGTCCCGGTCGCCGATGCGTTGGGCGGATGGCTGGCCGGCCTTAACATGCCGGATCTGGCCCAGCGAATGCTGCCCGGAGTGCCGGACGTGTCGTGGCGGCTCGAGCAGACGGTCGATGCGATCAGCGGCGCGTTCGAGCACTTTCTGAGCTGGACAATTGGGGTGGTCACCACTCAGGCGAACGAGCTCCTGGTCGATCAGGGCGGCATCGAGGCGCTCCCCGAGGACCTCGCGTACTTCGTGCGGTATGGGGTCGACACTGCGATCGCCCTCAACCTTCTCACCAGCGGCATCCGGTCACGGCGGGTCGCGTACGCGATCGGTCGTCGTGCCACCGCGCTCGGACTGGACTGGTCGCAGGTGCGCGACTGGCTCCGCGGCCTGCACATCGACGGGTGGAGGACGGAGTTCACAGCTGCTCGGCGCGAGATCGAAGACCTGGTCGAGTTCTGCCGCTCGCCGACGACGAGCCCGCTGCGGCAACTGCTGGAGCAGCACACGACCTCCGTCGAGCTGCACGCCCCGATGGCGCCGCCTCCGGCTGCGGGCAGGTTGCCGGTCGAGCTGCGGATCACGCGCGGCTCCGAGCCGATCGAGGTCTGGACCTCCGGGACGGCCAGCTACCGAGTCGGAATCATCGCCGCCGCGTCACATGCAGATGTCGCCCTGCTCGGGCTCAGCGGCCTGGAGTACAGAGCGGAGACAGACGGTAGCTCTGTAATGCTCCACGAGGTGCGATGACTCGGCTCCCACCGACCAGATTGGCGTTGTCGACGCTCCAGAGCGATCGGGCCTGGCCACACCACTTGACCTGTGCAGCTCCACATCTGCCGAAGGCTGCCCGGCACGCGGTCGGGCAGGGTGAGAGCCATCGCTCATGTGGTCGATCGAGCCCGCCTTCAATTCCCTGACGATGTAGTCGGCTCGCCGTTCAAGGATTCCCGCGCCGCGATCCGCTGGTCCAGCGGCTGCGCCTACCTTCAAGGGCTGACGTCACGGACCTGCCATCTGGGACCGCCGGGCCAGGTACTGGACCCTCCGAGACAGCCCGGTCGAGCCAATTGCTACTGAAATTCTTGCGGACTCTGTGCGGACTGGGAGTGATCACACCCCCTCTGAACTGCGGAAACGCACCGATTCACACGTTGAAGCGGAACTCCACGACGTCCCCGTCGTGCATCACGTAGTCCTTGCCCTCCATGCGGACGCGGCCGGCCTCGCGGGCCTTCACCATCGTGCCGTGGGCGACCAGGTCGTCGAAGGAGACGATCTCGGCCTTGATGAAGCCCTTCTGGAAGTCGGTGTGGATGACACCGGCGGCCTCGGGGGCCGTGTCGCCCTTCCTGATCGTCCAGGCCCGCGTCTCCTTGGGGCCGGCGGTCAGGTAGGTCTGCAGGCCCAGGGTGTCGAAGCCGACGCGGGCGAGGACCTCGAGGCCGGGCTCGGCGATGCCGGCGTCGGCGAGGAACTCGGCGGCCTCCTCCTCGTCCAGCTCGGCGAGCTCGGCCTCGAACTTGGCGTCGAGGAAGATCGCCTCGGCCGGCGCGACGATGTCGCGCATCTTCTGCTTGAGCGGCTCGTCGGCGAGCTCGTCGGAGTCGCAGTTGAAGACGTAGATGAAGGGCTTGGCAGTGAGCAGCGAGAGCTCGCGCAGCAGGGAGCGGTCGATCGAGGTGGCGATGATCGGGGTGCCCGCCTCGAGCGCCTCCTTCGCCTCCTTGGCGGCCTCGAGGTTCGCGACGAGGTCCTTGACCTTGCGCGACTCCTTCTCGAGACGGACGACGGCACGCTCGACGGTCTCCAGGTCGGCCAGGATCAGCTCGGTCTGGATGGTCGAGATGTCGTTGCCGGGGTTCACCTCGCCGTCGACGTGGGTGACGTCCTCGTCCTCGAACACGCGGGTGACCTGGCAGATCGCCGCGGACTCACGGATGTGGGAGAGGAACTTGTTGCCCAGGCCCTCGCCCTGCGAGGCCCCGCGGACGATGCCCGCGATGTCCACGAACTCCACCGTCGCCGGGAGGATCTTCTCGCTGGAGAAGATCTCCGCCAGCTTCGGCAGCCGGGAGTCCGGCACGCCCACGACGCCGACGTTCGGCTCGATCGTCGCGAACGGGTAGTTCGCCGCGAGCACGTCGTTCTTGGTCAGGGCGTTGAAGAGGGTGGACTTGCCGGCGTTGGGCAGGCCGACGATGCCGATGGTGAGAGCCACGGGCGTCGAGTCTAGGGGCGCGGCGCGCCAGCACCCAACGCGCACGACGAGCGCCCGCCGGACGCACGACGAGGGCGCAGGCGGACGCCGGCCGCCGACCGTGCCCGGACTAGGGTGCGCCCGTGCGGATCGCGACCTGGAACGTCAACTCCCTGCGCACCCGGATCGACCGTGTCGAGGCCTTCCTCGAGCGCCACGACGTCGACGTGCTGGCGGTGCAGGAGACCAAGGCCAAGCCCGAGCAGCTGCCCGTGATGGGGCTGGAGGCGAAGGGCTACGAGGTGGCCGCGTCCGGCTACAACCAGTGGAACGGCGTGGCGATCATCAGCCGCGTCGGCTTGGACGACGTCACCGAGCACTTCGCCGGCCAGCCGGCCTTCGGCAAGGGCGGCGCCGACCCGGTCGTCGAGGCCCGGGCGCTGGGCGCGGTCTGCGGCGGCGTCCGCCTCTGGTCGCTGTACGTGCCCAACGGTCGCAAGCCCGACGACGAGCACTACCACTACAAGCTCGACTGGCTGGCGAGGCTCAAGACGGCGTCGGACGCCTGGCGCGACGAGCCGACCGCCCTGGTCGGCGACTGGAACATCGCCCCGCTGGACACCGACGTCTTCGACATCACGGCGTTCGCTAAGGACACCCACGTGACCCCGCCCGAGCGCGCCGCGTTCGGTGCCTTCACCGGTGACGGATGGACCGACGTCGTCCGCCCCCACCTGCCCGACCCCGAGGTCTACACCTACTGGGACTACTACCGGCAGCGCTTCGAGCGGAACCGCGGCATGCGCATCGACTTCGTGCTCGGCTCGGACGCCTTCGCCTCGCGCGTGACCGGCGCCTTCGTGGACCGCGAGGAGCGCGACCCCGCCGTCTTCGCCGGCGCTCCCTCCGACCACGCACCCGTGGTCGTCGACCTCGCCGACTGACGCGATGGTCGCCCTGCGCCCCGCGACCCACGCGGACGTCCCTGCGCTGCTGGCGCTGTGGGAGGTGGCGGCGGAGAACGACAGCCGCCCTGTCGACGACGCGGCCGCCGTCGAGCGGCTGCTGGAGCGCGACCCGGACGCCTGCCTGGTGGCCGAGGCGGAGGGCCGGTTGGTCGGCAGCATCGTCGCCGGCTGGGACGGTTGGCGCGCCCACCTCTACCGCCTGGCCGTGCACCCCGACGCCCGCCGCCAGGGCGTCGCGACCGCCCTGCTGGAGGCCGCGTCCACGCGCTTGGAGGCCTTGGGTGCCTCGCGCCTGGACGCGATGGTGCTGGAGGGCAACGACCTGGGCCAGTCGCTGTGGCGGGGTGCCGGGTTCGCGCCCCAGCCCGCGTGGCGGCGGTGGGTCCGCGCGGTGGGGCCGCGCGCCTGACCGTGGGCTGTCGGTGGTCTCCGCCATGGTGGTCGCATGGACGTCGGCACCTTGCTCATCCTCGCCACCACCCTGCTCGTCGGGGTGCTGCTCGGCGTGCTCGTCGGCTGGTCGCTGGCACGCGCCCAGCGGGGCTCGTCCTCGGGTGACGACGTGGTCGCCTCCCTGACCGCACGGGTCGAGGAGTCGGCCGTGGTCAAGGAGGGTCTGGAGCGGCTCGGCGACCAGCTGCGCGACCTCGAGCACAACCGCGCCACGTGGCAGGGCCAGCTGCACCAGCAGGTGCTCGACATGCGCCACACCACCGACCTGCTGCGCCGCGAGACGTCCTCGCTGGCCACCGCCCTGCGCAAGCCGCAGGTGCGCGGACGCTGGGGCGAGCTGCACCTGCGGCGCGCCGTCGAGCTGGCCGGCCTGGTGGACCGGGTGGACTTCTCCGAGCAGGTGCGCCTGGAGGACGGCGCCCTGCGGCCCGACCTCGTCGTGCACCTCGTCGGCGGGCGCAGCGTCGTGGTCGACGCCAAGGTGAGCCTCGAGGGCTTCCTCGACGCCACCGCGGCCGAGGAGGACGACGAGCGCGAGGCTCACCTGCGGCGGCACGGCCGCCAGGTGCGCACGCACGTCGACCAGCTCGCGTCCAAGGGCTACTGGGAGGCCCTCGACTCCGCGCCCGAGTTCGTGGTGCTGTTCCTGCCGGCCGAGTCGGTGCTGGCCGCCGCGCTCGAGGCCGACCCGTCGCTGCTCGAGCACGCCGCCGCCAAGCAGGTCGTGCTGGCCTCCCCCACCACCTTGATCGCCCTGCTGCGCACCGTCGCCCAGGGCTGGCGCCACGAGGCGCTCGCCGAGCAGACCCGCGAGGTGCACCGGCTGGGCCGCGAGCTGCACCGTCGCCTGGGCACCCTCGGCGGCCACCTCGACTCGGTCGGCCGCTCGCTCAACGCCGCCGTCGGGCACTACAACGCCGCGATCGGCTCGCTGGAGTCGCGGGTGCTCGTCTCCGCCCGTCGCTTCGAGGAGCAGGGCGTGACGGAGGAGCACCTGACCTCCCCGCGCCCCGTCGACCTGCAGGCCGTCGCACGGCGTGGCACCGATCACCCGGGCCAGACCCGCCCTAGCGTGGGGCTGGAGGCGGTCCAGCTGGAGCGTCCCGAGGAGCACGGCGACCAGGACCAGATGCGCGAGGCGGACTCACGATGACGGCACGCACGGTGTGGGAGGAGGGCCGCGAGCCCGGGTGGCAGGTCGCCGCCCTCGCCACGGCCGCCACCGGTTCCGCGCTGGCCCTCGACCTGTGGTGGGGCGCCGACGTCGGCTGGCTCTTCGACACCGTGTTCGTGCTGGCCTGCATCGCCATGGCCCTGCTGGTGCGCCCCGGCGACTTCTTCGTGGTCGGCAGCGCCCCGCCCTGGCTGATGGTCGGGCTGATGGTCGTCACCGCCCTGATCGACCCGGCGTTCCTGGCCGAGGCCGACGACCGGGCCGTGCAGGCCGTCGTCGCCGGCATGAGCATGCACGCGTTCCCGCTCGTCCTGGGCTACGCGCTGGCGCTCGCGGTGCTCTACGTCCGGGACAGGGTGCGCAAGTCGCACACGCACCCGCGACCGCACCCGACGGCCTCCTGAGCCGCCGCACGCCCAGTGCCGTAGCGGCACCGGGAACGGCCGTCACTCGAAGCGGCTGACGTCCCCCGCGCCCTCGCGCAGCACCTCGGGGTACCCGTCGGTCCACTCCACGACCGTGGTCGGCACGGCGGGGGTCTCGCCGGCCTCGATGACGATGTCGACGGCGTGGTCGAGCTCCTCCTTGACGTCCCAGCCGATGGTCCGGGGCTCCTCCTCGCCCGGGAGGATCAGCGTCGAGGAGAGCAGCGGCTCCCCCAGCTCGGCGAGGATCGCCTGCGTGGCGACGTGGTCGGGGATGCGCACGCCGACGGTCTTCTTCTTCGGGTGCAGCAGCCGACGCGGCACCTCGGGCGTGCCCGGCAGGATGAACGTGTACGGGCCCGGCGTGCAGGCCTTGATCGCCCGGAACGCGGCGTTGTCGATGTGCACCAGCTGGCCGAGCTGGCTGAACTCCGAGCAGAGCAGCGTGAAGTGGTGGCGCTCGTCGAGGCCACGGATCTTGAGGATGCGGTCGCGGCCGTCCCGGTTGCCCAGCCGGCAGCCGAGCGCGTAGCCCGAGTCCGTCGGGTAGGCGATCAGCGCGTCGTCGTCCCGGAGGGCGTCGACGACCTGCCGGACGAGCCGGGGCTGCGGATTCTCGGGGTGAAGGTCGACGAAGCGTGCCACCCGACGAGCCTAGTCCTGCGCGGCGGCAGCGGCCTTGGCGGCCTTGAGGTCGCGACGCAGCTCCTTGGGGAGCGCGAAGACGAGGGACTCCTCGGCGGAGTGCACGGCCTTGGCGTCCGGGTAGCCGCGCTCGGCGAGGTAGGAGAGCACGCCCTGGACCAGCTCCTCGGGCACCGAGGCACCCGAGGTGACCGACACGGTGGAGACACCGTCGAGCCAGGCCTCGTCGATCTCCGAGGCGTCGTCGACGCGGTAGGACGCGCCGGCGCCGGCCTCGAGGGCGACCTCGACGAGCCGCACGGAGTTCGAGGAGTTGCCGGAGCCGACCACGATGAGGAGGTCGGAGTCCTTGGCGATCTCCTTGACCGCCAGCTGGCGGTTCTGGGTGGCATAGCAGATGTCGTCCGACGGCGGGTCCAGCAGCAGCGGGAAGCGCTCACGGATCGCGTCGACGGTCGCCATGGTCTCGTCCAGCGACAGGGTGGTCTGGGAGAGCCAGGCGACGCGGGCGGGGTCGCGCACGACGACGTTCGCCACGTCGTCCGGGCCCTCCACGAGCTGGATGTGCTCGGGCGCCTCGCCGGCGGTGCCCTCGACCTCCTCGTGGCCCGCGTGGCCGATGAGCAGGATGTCGTAGTCGTCGTTCGCGAAGCGCTTCGCCTCGTGGTGCACCTTCGTGACCAGCGGGCAGGTCGCGTCGATGGTCTTGAGGTTGCGCTCCAGCGACTCGCGGTGCACCTCGGGGCTCACGCCGTGGGCGGAGAAGACGACCGTGGCCCCCTCGGGCACCTCCGGGATCTCCTCGACGAAGATCGCGCCGCGCTTCTCCAGCTCGGCCACGACGTGCTTGTTGTGCACGATCTGCTTGCGCACGTAGACGGGTGGGCCGTAGAGGTCGAGAGCCTCCTCGACGGTGACGACGGCGCGGTCGACGCCGGCGCAGTACCCGCGCGGCGCGGCCAGCAGCACGCGCTTCTCGGCCTCCTCGGGCGACAGGACCGGCGGCATCCCCATGTCGGTGCTCATGACCTCATCGTAGGGGGACGTCGGTGGCGTCCTCTAACCTCGCCGCCATGCCCCTGGAGACCTCGCCGAGCGCACCGGCGCCCGTGCGTCAGATCGCCAACCTGATGTCGGGCTACATCGACCGGCTCGGCGCGGTCTGGGTGGAGGGCCAGGTCGCCCAGCTGAGCAAGCGGCCGGGCATGAACCGCGTCTTCCTCACGCTGCGCGACTCGGTGGCCGACCTGTCGGTCACCGTCACCTGCAGCCGCGTCACGGTCGACTCGCTGCCCACGCCGCTGGTCGAGGGCGCGAGCATCGTCGTCTACGCCAAGCCCTCCTACTACGCGCCCCGCGGCACGCTCTCGCTGGAGGCCCGCGAGATCCGGATGGTGGGCCTCGGCGAGCTCCTGGCCCGGCTCGAGCAGCGCCGCCAGCTGCTCGCGGCCGAGGGCCTGTTCGACGCCGCCCGCAAGCGCCCCCTGCCGTTCCTGCCGCGCACGGTCGGGCTGGTCACCGCGCCCGGCAGCGCCGCCGAGCGCGACGTGCTCGAGAACGCCCGACGCCGCTGGCCGGCCGTCTCCTTCGAGGTCGCCCACGCCACCATGCAGGGCACCCGCTGCGCGGGCGAGGTCATCGAGGCGCTGCGCCGGCTGGAGAACGACCCGGAGGTCGACGTCATCGTGGTCGCCCGCGGCGGCGGCTCCGTGGAGGACCTGCTGCCGTTCTCCGACGAGGGCATGGTGCGCACGGTCCATGCCCTGCGCACCCCGGTCGTCAGCGCCATCGGCCACGAGCCCGACACCCCGCTGCTCGACTACGTCGCCGACGTGCGCGCCTCCACCCCCACCGACGCGGCCAAGCGGGTGGTGCCGGACGTGGCGGAGGAGCTGTCCGGCGTCGCCTGGTCCCGCGAGCGCCTGCGCACCCTGCTCGCCGCCCGCCTCGAGCGCGAGCAGCACACCCTCGACGCGCTGCGCTCCCGCCCCGCGATGGCCGACCCCCGCTACCTGCTGGACGAGCGCGCGGGCGAGCTGCTCGCGCTGCGCGACCGCGCCAGACGCAGCCTGGGCCACCGCCTCGACCGCGCCGCCGACGAGATCGACCACCACCGCGCCCGGGCCCGGGCGCTCTCCCCCCTGGAGACCCTGCGGCGCGGCTACGCCGTCCTCCAGGACGACGGCGGGCACGTCGTGTCCTCCGTCGACGCCGTGGCCGCCGGGAGCCGGGTGTCGGTGCGGGTCGCCGACGGCCGGGTGCACGCCGACGTCACGGGCACCGAGAAGACCAGCACTACGCAGAAGGACGCAGATGGCTGAGACGAAGAAGGCCCCCGCCGAGGACGGCCTCGGCGACCTGACCTACGAGCAGGCTCGCGAGGAGCTCGTCGAGACCGTGCGTCGGCTCGAGGCCGGCGGCACGACGCTGGAGGAGTCACTGGCCCTGTGGGAGCGGGGCGAGCGCCTCGCCACCGCGTGCCAGGGGTGGCTCGACGGTGCGCGGGAGCGGCTCGAGGCCGCCCTGGAGAAGGACGCAGAGCAGGGCTGACGTCGCTTGTCGGGTGCGGGCGTCTCGAGGCTCGTCGCTGACGCTCCTCACACCTCGACGACCGGTGGTCTCGAGACAGGACTACGCCTTCCTCGACCTCCGGGGGTGTCAGCCGCGGGTCGAGACGAGCAGGCCGAGCATCTCCTGGAGGTCCTCGGCGGGCGCGGAGCCGTAGACGATGACGGACTTCTCCTGACCGCCACGGCCGATCGTCGCGGTGTAGGCGGTGTCGCCACCCTCGTCGGTCCAGGTCTCCCACTCGCTCGGCACCCCCGCGGACGCGCCCTCGAGCGTGTAGACGCCCTCGTCACGCGCCGCGGCATCGACGTAGGTGTCGACCAGCTCGTCGACGTCCTCGTCCTCCACGTGCACGCCCACGAAGAAGCCGGTCTCCTCGTCGCTGTCGTGGTCGGTGAGGATCGCCAGGTCGACGAACCCCTCGGCCGAGGGGATGCGCGGGTCGGTGTTGAGCACCCATCCCGCGGGCAGCGACGCCGGGTAGACCCAGGTGCCGTCGGAGAGCGCGAGCGCGTCGGCCACGTCGGGGTAGGCGATGTCGGTGCCCACGGGCGAGACCTCGTCGTCGCGGAACGCGCCGAACGCCTGCCACGCCACCACCACGACGACGACCATCACGATCATCGAGCCGATGAGGCCACCGGTGGTGCGCTGGTAGCGACCCGGCTTCTCGGTGGCCGGCTCGGGGGCGGAAGCGTCCTGACTCACGCCTCCCATCGTCCCCGACGCACCCCGAGCAGCCACATCCGCGTCCTCCCCACCACCAGTCCTGCGGCCCCCACAGCGCGGAGGAACCGCAGATGCGGCATCATGGACGGGTGAGCACCTACGCAGTTGCGGAAGCAGCGACGGTCCTGGGCGTCAGTGACGACACCGTGCGCCGCTGGGTCGACGCGGGCCGGGTCGCCTCACGACGCGACCAGGGTCGTCTCGTCATCGACGGGCCCGACCTCGCGGCCCTGGCCACCAGCCTGGTCGAGAACCCCGACCCCGGGCTGACCCGCACCGCGCACGTCAGCGCCCGCAACCGGCTGCCCGGCATCGTCACCCGGGTGCTGCGCGACACCGTGATGGCCCAGGTCGACATGGTGTGCGGCCCCTACCGCCTCGTCTCGCTCATGTCCGCCGAGGCCGCCGACGACCTCGGCCTCGAGCCCGGCTCGCGCGTCGTCGCGAGCGTGAAGTCCACCAACGTCACCGTGGAGACCCCGTGAACCCCCGCACCCCCAGCACCCGCCTGAGCACCCGCCCGAGCACCCGCACCCGGACGGCGGCGCTCCTCGCCGCCACCCTCCTGGGCGCCGGCGCCCTGACCGCCTGCTCCGGCGACGGGTCGAGCACGGGGTCGGGCACGGGGTCGGGCACGGGGTCGGACACGGGCGCCGACACCGAGCTCACCGTGCTGGCGGCCGCATCGCTCACCGAGACCTACACCGCACTGGCCGACGAGTTCGAGGCCGAGCACCCCGGCGTCGAGGTCACGCTGGCCTTCGACAGCTCCGCGACGCTGGCCGCCCAGGCCGTGCAGGGTGCGCCCGCCGACGTCCTCGCGACCGCCGACCTGCGGACGATGCAGGACGCGACCGACGCGCTCGCCGACGCCCCCCAGCTGTTCGCCTCCAACCAGCTGGTGGGCGTCACCCCCGCCGACGACCCGGCCGGCATCTCCGACTTCGCCGACGCCGTGGCCGAGGGCGTCGACTACGTGGCATGCGTGGCGACCGCCCCGTGCGGCGACCTCTGGGCGACCATCGCCGACGAGCAGGGCGTGACGACCGACCCCGCGAGCCTCGAGGTCGACGTGAAGGCCGTGCTCCAGAAGGTCACCTCGGGCGAGGCGGACGCCGGGTTCGTCTACTCCACCGACGCGGTCGCGGCCGGCGACGACGTCACCTCCTTCGCGGTGCCCGGCGCGGCCGACCACCTCACCGACTACGCCGTCGCGCCGCTGAGCCAGGCCGAGGAGCCCGACCTGGCCGTGGAGTTCATCGACCTCGTCCTCTCCGACGCCGGGCAGCAGGTGCTGGCCGACGCGGGGTTCGGCGCCCCGCGCGACTCCCAGGGCTGAGCCCCGTGGGACCAGGGAGCCAGCAGGGCACGGCCGGACGCGGAGGCGGCGCGAGCCGGCCGAGCACGCGGCCCGTCCGGCTGGGTCGACCCCCTGCCGTTCTGCTGGTGCCGGCGGCCCTGGCGGCGCTGCTCCTCGTGGTGCCCGTGGTCGCCCTCGTGGTGGCCGCTCCGTGGGGCACGCTCGCGGAGCGTCTGGCGTCCCAGGCGGTGGGTGAGGCGCTGGTGATCTCCCTGGGGACGTCGCTGGCCACCGTGCTCGTCTGCCTCCTGCTGGGCACGCCGCTCGCGTGGGTGCTGGCGCGGCTGGACCTGCCCGGCCTCGGGCTGCTGCGGGCCCTCGTCGCGGTACCGCTGGTGCTGCCGCCGGTCGTGGCCGGCGTCGCGCTGGTGACCGCGTTCGGGCGCACCGGCGTGGTGGGCGCCCCCCTGCGCGAGGCGTTCGGCCTCACGCTGCCGTACACGACGGCCGGCGTGGTGCTGGCGCACGTCTTCTGCGCGATGCCCTTCTACGTGCTCAGCGTGGAGGGCGCCCTGCGCAGCGCCGGGGAGCGCTGCGACGCCGTGGCGGCCACGCTCGGCGCGAGCCGCTGGTACGCGTTCCGCCGGGTGGTGCTGCCCCTGGCCGTGCCCGGCGTGCTCGCGGGCTGCGTGCTCGCGTGGGCGCGCAGCCTCGGCGAGTTCGGTGCCACCATCACCTTCGCCGGCAACTTCCCCGGCACCACGCAGACCATGCCGTCGCTGGTCTACACGGCGCTCCAGGCGGACGCCGACGACGCCCGCGCGCTCGCGCTCGTGCTGCTGGCTGTCTCGCTGGCCGTGCTCGCCGGTCTGCGGCACCGCTGGCTCGACCCGCTGCGCGGCCGGCGCCGGGAGCGGGCATGAGCACGGCGAGCGGGGACGGTCTGCACGCCCGGGTCCGGGTGCCGGGTCGGGTCGAGGCCGACGTCCGGGCCGCGCCGGGAGAGGTGCTCGCGGTGGTCGGGCCGAACGGGGCGGGCAAGTCCTCGCTGGTCGGTGCGCTGGCGGGCACGGTGCCGGCCCTCGGGCCGGTGCGGCTGCGGGGTCGCGACGTGAGCGCCGGGCCGGTGCAGGAGCGGCGGGTCGGGCTGGTGCCGCAGGACGGCGGCCTGTTCGAGCACCTCACCGCGCTGGAGAACGTCGCGTTCGGCCTGCGCGCCCGGGGAGTGCGGCGCGGGCCCGCCCGCGAGGCGGCCGCCGCGTGGCTCGAGCGGCTCGGCGTGGGCGCGCTCGCGGGCCGTCGTCCGGGTGACCTCTCGGGGGGTCAGGCGCGCCGGGTGGCCGTGGCCCGCGCCCTGGTGACCGAGCCCGACCTGCTGCTCCTCGACGAGCCCTTCGCGGGCCTGGACGTCGGCGTGGCGGCCACCCTGCGCGCCGAGCTGGGCCAGCACCTGGCCGCCACGGCCGCTGCGCACGGCACGGTGACCCTGCTGGTCACCCACGACGCCGTCGAC
The DNA here is from genome assembly GCF_023656415.1 of Nocardioides bruguierae. Classification (GTDB taxonomy): domain Bacteria; phylum Actinomycetota; class Actinomycetes; order Propionibacteriales; family Nocardioidaceae; genus Nocardioides; species Nocardioides bruguierae. Next base: position 39,018 of record NZ_JAMOIL010000027.1, on the reverse strand, counting down.
GCCCTCACCCTGGCAGACCGGGTGCTCGTGCTCGAGGGCGGCCGGGTCGCCCAGGAGGGCACGCCCGCCGACGTGGCCGCCCGCCCGGCCACCGCGCACGTCGGCAGGCTCGTGGGTCTCAACGTGCTCACCGACGCCGACGCCGTCCGCACCTTCCCGCCGTCGGCGGTGACGGTGGACCTGACCGAGCCGCACGGGTCGGCGCGGCTGCGCTGGCCCGCTCGCCTGCTGGGGCTGACGCGCACGGGCGACGTGGTCCGGCTGCTGGCCGAGGTGCAGTCCGGCCACCTCGAGGGAGCCGGAAGCGGGGGCGAGGGGCGCGGGAACGGGTCGACCGCACCGGTGGTCCAGACCCTCCTGGCGGACGTGACGCCCGCGAGCGCGGAGCGTCTGGACCTGCGACCGGGGAGTGAGATGTGGCTCAGCGTCAAGGAGACGGCAGTCACCACGGCTACCATGCGCCCATGACCGAGCCGGCCACCCTGCAAGTCGCCCCTGAGTCCCCGGACCGCAACCTCGCCCTCGAGCTGGTGCGCGTCACCGAGGCGGCCGCCATGGCCGCCGGCCGCTGGGTCGGCCGCGGTGACAAGAACGGGGCTGACGGCGTGGCCGTCAACGCCATGCGCACCCTCATCTCGACCATCGGCATGAACGGCACCGTCGTCATCGGCGAGGGCGAGAAGGACAACGCCCCGATGCTGTTCAACGGCGAGAGCGTCGGCGACGGCACCGGCCCCGAGTGCGACGTCGCCGTCGACCCGATCGACGGCACCACGCTGTGCGCCAAGGGCATGACCAACGCCGTCTCGGTGCTGGCCGTCGCCCCGCGCGGCTCCATGTACGACCCCTCCGCGGTCTTCTACATGGACAAGCTCGTGACCGGCCCCGAGGCCGCGGACGTCGTCGACATCCGTGCCTCGGTCGCGGACAACATCCACGCCGTCGCCAAGGCCAAGGGCAAGAAGGCCCAGGACGTCACCGTCTGCGTGCTCGACCGCCCCCGCCACGACCAGCTGGCCGACAAGATCCGCGCGACCGGCGCGATGATCAAGTTCATCTCCGACGGCGACGTCGCGGGCTCGATCCTCACCTGCCGTCCCGACTCCTCGGTGGACCTGCTGCTGGGCATCGGCGGCACCCCCGAGGGCGTCATCACCGCCTGCGCGATGAAGGCCATGGGCGGCACCATCCAGGGCAAGCTGCGCCCCAAGGACCTGGAGGAGCGCGAGAAGGCGCTGGAGGCCGGCCTCGACCTCGACCAGATCCTCGACACCGACACCCTGGTCACCGGCGACGACTGCTTCTTCGTCGCCACCGGGATCACCGACGGCGAGCTGCTCCGCGGCGTCCGGTACTTCCCCGGCGGCGTCTCCACCCAGTCGCTGGTGATGCGCAGCCGCTCCGGCACCATCCGCCAGATCGACTCCCAGCACCAGCTCTCCAAGCTGGCCGCCTACTCGGCGATCGACTTCGACTACCAGGGCTGAGCCCGGCAACCAGCCCCTGGCCGTCACCGCGACGCCCGGCCCCTCCTGGGGCCGGGCGTCGCTGCCGTCCGGAGGTGGAGGGTGGGTCAGGCCGTGCGGTCGAGCGGGACGACGACGGCCGGCGGCACCTCGGCGGCGACCGCGCGGTGGCGGGCGAGGGCCTCGCGCACGACGGCGAGGACGGCGGGGCTCACGCCCATCCCCAGGTGCGTGCCGCTCACCTCGACCGCGGCGTGCGCGTCGGGGTCGATGCAGGCCTGCCACGCCACGATGCCGTCGGCCTTGGAGTAGACGCAGGTGTGCGGGACGTCGGGGGCCAGCGCGGCCCGCGAGTCGAGGAAGGAGTCGCGGGCGCACTCGCCGCGCACGCAGTCGTGCCCCATCACCTGCTCCACCCCGGCGGCGTGCAGCCCGACCAGCGCCGCGATCGAGACGCTCAGCGCCACGTGGTGGGCCCCGGGCGCCAGCACCGGGCTGCCCAGGGTGGTGACCCCGGCGGCGAGGTCGGGGCGGGCTGCGGCGACCCCGCGGGCGAGCATGCCGCCCAGGCTGTGCCCGACCAGCTGCACGCGCCGGCCCGAGCGCTCGGCGGCCTCCTCGAGCCGCTGCTCCACCAGGCGTGCCATCTCGCTGGTGCAGCCGACGTTGGCGGCGATGCCGGAGCGGTACGTGCGCCACCCGGCGCGGCGCAGGCCGCGGTGCAGGCCGAGCAGCGAGTAGTCGCCGCAGAGGAACCCCGGGACCAGGAGGACGGGGTCGTCCGCCCCGTCCTGGGCCGCGCGCCAGCGGCTGGCCACGCGCAGCCGGGTGACGGTGCCACGGGCCTGCGCACCGACCTCGGCGGCCGCCGCGCGGGCGCCCTCGGCGAGCAGGTGACGCTCGCGCAGCACCGCAGCGTGACCGGGGCGGGCGAAGCCCTCCGGCAGCAGCAGCGATGTGACCTCCGTCATGTATTGACAGTACAACCGTCGTCCCACCTTGTGAGGTGAGACACAGTCAAGGCTGCGGCAAGTTCCGGGCAACCGCGGCTCGGGTCTACTGGGACGCATGGCCCACCCCGGCACGGACACCGTCGACACCCCCGTCGACTCCCCCGTCCACCCGTCCACGACCGCCCTGCGCGACCCCGACGGCCACGACCCGAGCGACGTCGCCACGTCCGGGCTGCTGCGCGCGCCGGTCAGCGGCGACCTCGAGCTGTGCTACCAGACGTTCGGCGACCCCGCCGACGAGCCCCTGCTCCTGGTGATGGGGCTGGGCGGCCCGCTGACCTGGTGGGACGAGCGGCTCTGCCGGATGCTGGCCCGACGCGGCTTCCACGTCGTCCGCTACGACAACCGCGACGCGGGCCGCTCCACCTCGGTGGCTTCGCCGGCGCGCCGCACCGCCGTCGTCCGCACCTTCCTCGGGCTGCCGACCCCGGTGCCCTACGGCATGGCCGAGCTCGCCGATGACGCAGTGGCGCTGCTCGACCACCTGGACCTGCCGGCGGCGCACGTCGCGGGCATCTCCATGGGCGGGATGATCGCCCAGACGCTCGCGATCAACGCGCCCGAGCGGGTCTGGTCGCTGTCCTCCCTGATGTCGACCACCGGGCGGCGGGCCGTGGGGTGGCAGCACCCCTCGCTGCTCGCGCCGCTGCTCAGCGACACCCACGTGGGCCGGGAGCGCACCGAGGAGGAGGATCGTGACGCCTACGTGCGCCAGAGCGTGCGGACGTGGCGCCTGACCGGGTCGCCCGGCTGGCCGCTCGACGACGAGGCCCTGGCGCGGCGCGCCCGCGACACCTGGGACCACGGGGTCAACCGGGCCGGCACCGTGCGGCAGATGCTGGCCGTGCTCACCGCCCCCGACCGCGAGCCGGCGCTGCGCGAGGTCGGGGTGCCCACACTCGTCCTGCACGGGCTGGCCGACCGCATGGTGCATGTCTCGGGCGGGCGGGCCACCGCGGCCGCGGTGCCCGACGCGGAACTGGTGCTGGTCGAGGGCCTCGGGCACGACGTGCCCCTGCCGCTCTTCGGTCTGGTCGCCGACGCCCTGCGCCGCACCGCCGACCGGGCCGAGCGACCGACGCGCTGAGCGCAAGCCCCGTCCCAGGTTCTCGACAGCTGTCAGAGATCACCCGGACAGGTGGGGTCAACCTCACCCGAACGGGGAATGGGCACGGGCGCGGGGCCTGACCGACCCCGCCGCCGTCCCCGCTCCCGGCCCGGGAGCACCTGCGGACGTGCACCCGAGACGGAAGCGACCGCCTCGGTCGCGGCCGCGGTGCGGAGGACGAGATGGGCAGGACGACGAGGACGTCGTCGACCCGGTGGAGGCTCGGCAGGTGGCGGACGGGGGTCGCGGCCCTGGCGCTGGCGACCGCCGGCGGGCTCCTGGCCGGGTGCAGCAGCGACGGGAAGCCGACGCTGACCTGGTACCTCAACCCGGACGGGCAGGACACGCTGAACGCGATCGCGCAGCGCTGCTCGACCGACGACTACGACATCCAGACCCGGCTGCTGCCGACGTCCGCGACGGACCAGCGGGTCCAGCTCGCGCGGCGCCTCGCGGCGGAGGACGACACCACCGACCTGATGAACCTGGACGTGGCGTTCGTCAGCGAGTTCGCCAACGCCGGGTGGCTGCTGCAGCTGCCGGACGACACCATCAGCGACGACACGCTCTCCGGCATCGCCTCCACTGTGCAGTGGGACGACGGCGTCTACGCCGCTCCGCTGTGGGCCAACACCCAGGTGCTCTGGTACCGCAAGAGCCTGGCCGAGCAGGCCGGTCTCGACATGTCCCAGCCGGTCACCTGGAAGCAGGTGATCGACGCCGCCGACTCCGTCGACGGCGCCACCGTCGGCGTGCAGGGCAACAAGTACGAGGCCTACGTGGTGTGGATCAACGCGCTCATCGAGGGGGCGGGGGGCCAGATCCTCTCCGACCCCGAGGCGGGCAAGGATGCGGAGGTCGACCTCGACACCGAGGCCGGCAAGGACGCGGCCGCCGTGATCGCCCAGCTCGCCGGCTCCTCGGCGGCGCAGTCGGACCTGTCGGTCTCCAACGAGGGCACGGCGCTGGCCGCCATGTACGGCGGCCCCGGTGAGTTCATGGTCAACTGGACGTTCGTCTACAAGAACTACGAGCCCAGCGACGCCAACGACTACAGCAAGGACCAGTTCGACGACCTCGGCTGGGCCCGCTACCCGCAGACGGTGGCCGGCGAGGCGTCCAAGCCGCCGGTGGGTGGCATCGACGTCGGCGTGGGCGCTTACACGCAGTACCCCGAGTACGCGCAGGAGGCCGCGGCCTGCATCACCTCGGTCGAGAACCAGGTGCAGCTCGCCGTGGACGCCGGACTCATGCCGGCCACCTCGTCCGGCTACGACGCCCAGGAGCTCACCGACGCCTACCCGGCGGACCTGCTCGACCTGTACCGCCGCAGTATCGAGGACGCCGGCCCACGACCGCAGAGCCCGTTCTGGGCCACGGTCTCCAGCGCCATCCAGGCGACCTGGCACTCCCCCGCGGACGTCGACCCCGACACCACCCCGGAGAAGTCCCAGGACTACGTGACCCAGGTCCTCGAGGGGAAGGCACTGCTGTGAGCGCCACGACCACCGCATCCACCGCCGGCACCCGCGCGCCCCGCGCCGAGACCGAGCGCGCGAGGAACGAGAACCGGCTGGGCCGGCGCCTGGTCGCCCCCGCCGTGATCGTCATGCTGCTCGTCACCGCGTTCCCGATCCTGCGGGCGCTGTGGCTGAGCTTCTACAGCTACTCGCTGACCGCGCCCGACGACCGCGAGTTCATCGGCCTCTCCAACTACGTCACGGCGCTGACCGACTCGCTGTTCTGGCGCGACATCGGCGTCACGGTCGTCTACATGCTGGTGACGGTGGCCTTCGAGCTGGTCATCGGCTTCGCGTTCGCGCTGGTGATGCACCGGGTCGTGTTCGCACGCGGGCTGATCCGCACCTCGATCCTCATCCCCTACGGCATCATCACCGTCGTCTCGGGCTTCGCCTGGCAGTTCGCCTTCACCTACCAGAACGGGTTCGTGAACTCCTGGCTGCCGTTCGTGCCCACCGACTTCAACTGGTTCGGCGACACCCTGCCGGCGATGATCGCGATCATGGTCTCCGAGATCTGGAAGACCACCCCGTTCATGTCGCTCCTGCTGCTCGCGGGCCTGGCCCAGGTCAGCGACGACATGGTCGAGGCCGCCAAGGTCGACGGCGCCACCTGGTGGCAGCGGATGTACAAGGTGATCCTGCCGAACATGCGGGCCGCGATCATGGTGGCGGTGCTCTTCCGAGCCCTGGACGCCTACCGCATCTTCGACAACATCTTCGTGATGACCGCCGGCGCCGAGGGCACCGAGTCGATCTCGTTCCTGACCTACCGCCAGAGCATCGAGCAGTTCCAGCTCGGCATGGGCTCCGCCCTCGCCGTCCTGCTGTTCCTGTCCGTGCTGCTCGTGGCGTTCGTCATCGTCAAGCTGTTCCGGGTCGACCTGGCCCAGGCCCGAGGGGAGGGCTGAGATGAAGCGCAAGATCGGACTCGTCGTCGGCGTCGCACTGGTGCTCGTGTGGTGCCTGCTGCCGGTGGCCTGGATCCTCGCCCTGTCGTTCAAGAGCCAGGCCGCCGTCTCCAACGGCAGCGACCCCGGCTTCCTGCCGCTCGACTCCTTCGCCGGGTGGAGCAACTACGCCGACGTGTGGGCGGACGAGCAGTTCCGCCGCGCGATCCTCAACTCGATCGGCATCAGCCTCATCTCGACGCTGCTGTCGGTGATCATCGCGACGCTGGCCGCCTACGCCATTGCGCGGCTGGAGTTCCGCGGCAAGAAGGCCGTGCTCTCGGTCGCGCTGGCGATCGCGATGTTCCCGGTGGTCTCGCTGGTCAGCCCGCTGTTCGACCTGTGGCGCACCATCGGGCTCTACGACACCTGGCCGGGCCTGATCCTGCCGTACATGTCGTTCACGCTGCCGCTGGCGATCTGGACCCTGACCGCGTTCTTCCGGGAGATCCCCTGGGAGATGGAGCAGGCGGCCCAGGTCGACGGCGCCACCTCCTGGCAGGCGTTCCGCAAGGTCATCGTGCCGCTGGCCGCACCCGGCGTGTTCACCGCGGCGATCCTGACCTTCTTCTTCGCCTGGAACGACTTCGTCTTCGGCATCACGCTGACCTCCACCGAGGCGGCCCGACCGATCCCGGCGGCGCTGTCGTTCTTCGTCGGACCCGACCCGTTCCAGCGTCCGGCCAGCCTCCTGGCCGCCGCCGCCGTCATCGCGACGATCCCGATCGTCCTCATCGTCCTCGTCTTCCAACGCAAGATCGTCGCCGGCCTCACCTCCGGCGCCGTGAAGGGGTGACCCGCATGTCCGCCATCAAGCTGAAGAACATCGTCAAGCGCTACGGGGACGGCTTCCCGGCCGTCAACGACGTCTCCATCGACATCGCCGACGGCGAGTTCGTCATCCTCGTCGGGCCCTCCGGCTGCGGTAAGTCCACGCTGCTGCGGATGATCGTGGGCCTGGAGGACATCACCGACGGCGAGCTCTCCATCGGCGAGAAGGTCGTCAACGACCTCCCGCCGCGCGAGCGGAACCTGGCGATGGTCTTCCAGAACTACGCCCTCTACCCGCACTTGAGCGTCTACGAGAACATCGCGTTCCCGCTGCGGCTGGCCAAGGCGCCCGACGACGAGGTGGACACGAAGGTCCGCGAGGCCTCGGCCACGCTGGAGCTGGACGAGCACCTCGAGCGCAAGCCCGGCAACCTCTCCGGCGGCCAGCGCCAGCGCGTCGCGATGGGCCGCGCGATCGTCCGCGAGGCCGACGCGTTCCTCTTCGACGAGCCGCTCTCCAACCTGGACGCCAAGCTGCGCGGCCAGATGCGCACCGAGATCGCCCGGCTCCAGAAGAAGCTCGGCATCACCACGGTCTACGTCACCCACGACCAGACCGAGGCGATGACGCTGGGCGACCGCGTGGCCGTGCTGAAGAAGGGCGTCCTGCAGCAGCTGGCCACCCCGCGCGAGCTCTACGAGAACCCCGGCAACCTCTTCGTGGCCGGCTTCATCGGTTCCCCGCCGATGAACTTCCTGCCCGCCGAGGTCGAGGGCACGCAGCTCAAGCTGCCCTTCGGCACCGTCGAGATCGGCGAGGAGAAGGCCGCCAAGGGCCGCGACAAGGGCCTGCTCATCGCAGGCATCCGTCCGGAGCACTTCGAGGACGCCTCCCTCTCGGACAAGGCCTCGGACGGCTCCACGTTCTCCGCCCCGGTCGACTTCGTCGAGTGGCTGGGCCACGAGACCTACGCCTACGTGCCCTTCGAGGCGCCGGCCGAGGTCAAGGAGCGGCTCGCCGAGCTGGAGAAGGACCTCGACGGCGAGGGGCTGCGCACCCAGCTGGTCGTCTCCCTCGACGGCGCCACGACGATCAAGCAGGGCGAGGACGCCAAGCTCTGGGTGGACGCCTCGAAGATCCACCTGTTCGACCCGTCGTCCGGGGAGAACCTCACCGTCGACGCCGAGCACGCCGGCGAGATCCACGGCCGGGCGATGGCCGAGGCGGCCGCCCTGCCCGACTGAGACACCCCCGCCGGACGCGACGAGGCCCCGGGAACCGTGGGTGGTTCCCGGGGCCTCGTGCTGTCGACGACCGAGGTGCTCCTCGCGTCGGGTGGTCAGCTCACCCGTGCTCAGTCGGAGAGGCGCAGCCCGGTGGTCGTGTCGAACACGTGCACGTGGTGGGGGTCGGTGGTGACGTGGACGGTCTCGCCCTTGCGGGCGTGGTCACGACCGGAGACCCGCACGATGACCGTGCTCGGGACACCCGCGACGTCGCTGGTGCCGTAGAGGTAGTTGTCCGCGCCGAGCTCCTCGACGACGGTGATCTTCAGCGGCAGGCCCTCGCCGGGGCCGACCATCCGCCAGTTCTCGGGGCGGACGCCGATGGTGATGTCGCCGGCCATCTTCTGCTCGGCGGCCGGGTCGACCGGCACCTCGTACTCGCCGATGTAGGCCTTGCCGTCCTTGGCCACGGCCTCCATGAGGTTCATCTGCGGGGAGCCGATGAAGCCGGCCACGAAGAGGTTCGCGGGCCGGTCGTAGAGCTTCAGCGGGGTGTCGCACTGCTGGAGCTCACCGAGCTTCATGACGGCCACGCGGTCGCCCATCGTCATGGCCTCGACCTGGTCGTGGGTGACGTAGACGGTGGTGATGCCCAGGTCGGCCTGGAGCTTGGCGATGTCGGTACGGGTCTGCACGCGCATCTTGGCGTCCAGGTTCGACAGCGGCTCGTCCATGCAGAAGACCTGCGGCTGGCGGACGATCGCGCGGCCCATGGCCACGCGCTGACGCTGACCACCGGAGAGGGCCTTGGGCTTGCGGCCGAGGAACTCGGTCAGGCCCAGCATCGCGGCGGCCTCCTCGACGCGCTTGGTGCGCTCCTCGGTGGGCACCTTGGCCATCTTGAGGGCGAAGCCCATGTTCTCGGCGACGCTCATGTGGGGGTACAGCGCGTAGTTCTGGAACACCATCGCGATGTCGCGGTCCTTCGGCGGCATGTGGGTGATGTCCCGGTCGCCGATCATGATGCGGCCGTCGTTGACCTCCTCGAGGCCCGCGAGCATGCGCAGGGTGGTCGACTTGCCGCAGCCCGAGGGGCCGACGAGGACCATGAACTCACCGTCGTTGATCTCCAGGTCGATGCCCGGGACGGCGGGGGTGTCGGCGCCGGGGTACCAGCGCTGAGCCTTCTCGAAACGCACAGATGCCATGACAAATTGCTCCTTCACCGGCAGGCACGTGCCGGACGATCCGTCGTAAAGGGAGTGACGCCACTCACGTGGCGCAGGCCACAACCTACCCCGGTGACCGCGATCACGCGAGGGGTCCGCGCGGAGCACTCCTCCGCCCGGGCACGACCCGGGCCGTCGTCCTGCCCGGAGCGGGCACGGGATCGGGCCCGGGATCGGGCACGCGCCGGTGGCTCAGTCGCGCTCGCGCCGCTCGACGGCGACGGCGCCCCACACCGCGAACCCGGTGACCCGGAGCGTCCGGGCGGGCTGGTCGGGCACGGCGACGGCCTGGTGGTCGCGCGGGCCCTCGTAGCCGCTCATGATCCCGATGCCTTCCATGACGACCTCGACCTCGGGCCCCACGACGACGTGGACGCCGCCCATCACGGCGCTGGCGGCGATCTCCATGGTGTCGCCGGGCCAGGCGGCCTCGCGCAGGTCGAGCTCGACACCGCCCCACCAGGCGAGCGCCCGGAACCGGCGCGGCGCGCGCCAGCGACCCCTGCGCACGACGCCGGAGAACACCGCGACGTGGGTGGACCGCTCGGCGTGCCCGGCCGGCAGGGGCCCGCTCGTGGTCGCCGGCGCCGAGGCGGGGCGGACGACGGGGGCCGACCCGGTCGCCGCGGGCAGGTCGATCGTCAGCTCGGCGAGGTCGGCGTAGGTGCGGGCGGCGAAGCAGGCCTCCAGCCGCTCCTCCAGCTCCTCGAGGTCGAGGCGGCCCTCCCCCGCGGCCTCGCGCAGCCGCTCGGCGGTCTCGTGGCGGTCGGCGTCGCCGACCCGGAGCCGCGACGCCTGCTCCTGCTGCTTCTCCTGCCCCTGCTCACGCCCCTGCTCCTGCCCCTCCTTCTGCCCCTCCTTCTGCTCAGGGTCGGGCCCGCTCATCGCGCCCACCACCGGGCGCGCTCCTCGCCGGGCAGTGCGCGACGACGGACGGTGACCGAGCCGAGCAGCGCCGTGCCGGTCACGCGCACGACCGGGGAGTCCGGCCGCAGCTCGGCCGGGACGCTGCGGCGGTGCAGCTTGAAGTCGCCGGCCAGGCCGGTGCCCTCGAGCACGACCCGGGTCTCGGGGTCGACGTCGATCTTCACGTCGCCGAGCACGGCGACGGCGTGCAGCACCAGCACCGGCGGCAGGTCGGCGTGCCGCAGGTCCAGCTTCACGTCGGCCAGGACGGCGGTGGCCGAGTGCCGCTCGCCCGGCCGCCAGGGCCCCTCGCGACGCACCGTGCCGAGGAACGCGGTCGAGGAGCGGACCACGCCGGCCTGCGCGGGCAGCGGGGTGCCGGGCAGCGGGGTGCCGGGCAGCGGGGTGCCGGGCAGCGGGGTGCCGGGCACGGGCGGCCCGGGCACCGGGGTGCCCGGCCGCGCCGCCGGCCAGTGCGGCGGGGCCCACCCGGGCGGCAGCGGGGAGGCCATGCCGGGCAGGTCCGCCAGCAGCGGACCCAGGTCCGCGTAGGTGCGTGCGGTGAACGCCGCCTCGAGGCGGTGGTCCAGCTCCTCGAGGTCCAGCCGGCCGTCGCCGGCGGCGTGGCGCAGCGCCTCGGCCACCTCCGTCCGCTCCGCGTCCCCGACGCGCTGCTGCCAGGGGTCGGGGACGGCGGACGGCGGAGTCATGCGGCCAGACTACGAAAGCCGGGCGCCGCTCGGGGCCGGGTCGCCCGCCTCGTCCTCGACGTAGACGGTGGCGCCGAGGGCGAGGAACTCCTCGCTCTTCTCCCGGAAGGCCTCCCGGACGTCCTGGCTGATCCGCATGGAGCAGAACTTCGGCCCGCACATGGAGCAGAAGTGGGCGGTCTTCGCGGCCTCCGCCGGCAGCGTGGCGTCGTGGTAGGCCTGCGCGAGCGGCGGGTCGAGCGAGAGCGCGAACTGGTCGTGCCAGCGGAACTCGAACCGGGCGCGGGAGAGCTCGTCGTCCCAGGCCCGCGCGCCGGGGTGCCCCTTGGCGACGTCGGCGACGTGCGCGGCGAGCTTGTAGGTGACCACCCCGGTGCGCACGTCGTCGCGGTCGGGCAGGCCCAGGTGCTCCTTCGGGGTGACGTAGCAGAGCATCGCGGTGCCGTGCTGGGCGATGGTGGCGGCGCCGATGGCCGAGGTGATGTGGTCGTAGCCAGGCGCGACGTCGGTGGCCAGCGGCCCGAGCGTGTAGAAGGGCGCGCCGTCGCACCAGTCGTGCGCGAGGTGCACCTGCTCGGGGACGCGGTCCAGCGGCACGTGGCCCGGCCCCTCGACCATCACCTGCACGCCGCGCTCGCGGGCGCGACGGGTGAGCTCGCCCAGCGTCCGCAGCTCGGCGAGCTGGGCGGCGTCGCCGGCGTCGGCCAGCGAGCCCGGGCGCAGGCCGTCACCCAGCGAGAAGGAGACGTCGTGGGCGGCCAGCACCTCGCAGAGCTCGTCGAAGTGGGAGTACAGGAAGTTCTCCTCGTGGTGGGCCAGGCACCAGCCCGCCATGATCGAGCCACCGCGGCTGACGATGCCGGTGACCCGCTCGACGGTGAGCGGCACGTGCCGCAGCAGCACCCCGGCGTGCACGGTCATGTAGTCGACGCCCTGGGCGCACTGCTCGAGCACCGTCTCCAGGTAGACCTCCCACGAGAGGTCCTCGGCCCGGCCGTTGACCTTCTCCAGGGCCTGGTAGATCGGCACCGTGCCGATCGGCACGGGCGAGGCGCGCAGCACCGCCTCGCGGGTCTCGTGGATACCGGGGCCGGTGGAGAGGTCCATGACGGTGTCGGCGCCCCAGCGCACGGCCCAGTCGAGCTTCTCGACCTCGCCGGCGGTGTCGGAGGTGACCGCGCTGGTGCCGATGTTGGCGTTGATCTTCACCAGGAAGGCGCGCCCGATCACCATCGGCTCGAGCTCGGAGTGGTGCACGTTGGCCGGGATGATCGCCCGCCCGGCCGCGACCTCGCTGCGCACCAGCTCGGGGTCGCAGCCCTCGCGGGCCGCCGCGTAGCGCATCTCCTCGGTGACGACGTCGGCCCGGGCCAGCTCGAGCTGGGTGACCAGGCCGTCGGCGCGCTCCGCGCGGGCCGCGAGCCAGGGCGCGCGCAGCGCGGGCAGCCCGCCCGCCTCGTCCCGCTCGGGGCCGGCGGTGGTGTAGCGGTCGAACGTGCGGCCGTCGGTGAGGTGCACGCGCGTCACGGGCACCTCCAGGCCGTCGTGGGGCACGAGCACGCGCTCGTGGTTGGGGTGCAGGGGCTCGGTCATCGGTCTCCTCCGGTGGGGGTGGCCGCCCGCGGTCCGCGGGCGGTGGCTGGGGTGCTGGCTGGGGTGCTGGCCGGGGTGCTGGCTGGGGCGGGCTCGGGGACGGTGTGCGCGACCGGCCCGCGGCCCCGGCCGAGCCGCCAGCCGGCGCCGGCGCGCATCCGCTCGGCGGTGAAGGCGGCGGCCGCGCGCACCGCGGTCGCGAGGTCGGCGCCCCGCGCCAGGTGGGCGGTCAGGGCGGCGCTGTGGGTGCAACCGCTGCCGTGGTCGTGCACGGTGGGGACGCCGGCGTGGGTCAGCGGCAGCGGCGGGCTGCCGGGCAGCGCGAGCCAGTCGGTGCGCGTGCCGTGGCGCCGGTCGGCGGCGGTGGGCTCGCCACCGGTGAGGACGACGGCGCAGCCGAGGTCCGCCAGGGCTGCCGCCAGGGCAGGGTCCGGGGTGTCGGCGGCGAGGCCGGTCAGCGCGAGCGCCTCGCTGCGGTTCGGGGTGACGACCGTCGCGACCGGCAGCAGGTGCTCGACCAGTGCCGCGGCCACGTCCGCGTCGCCGAGCACCGCGCCGGAGGTCGCCACCAGCACGGGGTCGACCACGAGGGGCAACCGCTGCTCCACGGCCACCGCCGCGACCAGGCGGACGACGGCGGGGCTGCCGAGCACGCCGGTCTTGGCCGCGGCCACGAGCAGGTCACCGACCACCGCGTCGAGCTGGGCCGCGACCTCGCGCGGCGGCAGGGCGTGCACGGAGGCGACGCCGGTCGTGTCCTGGGCCGTGACCGCGGTGACGGTGCAGGCGCCGTGGACGCCGAGGGCCGCGAAGGTGGTGAGGTCGGCGGCCAGGCCGGCCGCGCCTCCCGAGTCGGTGCCGGCGACGCTCAGCGCCACGGGCGGGCTGCCGGCGGGTGAGCGGCTCACGCGGCGCCTCCCGTGGTCGCAGGCACGTCGGCCGGCAGGGCGGTGAGCAGGCTCGCGACCATCCGCGCGGGGTCGGCCGCCCGCATCACCGCCCCCATCACGGCGACGCCGTGCGCGCCTGAGGCGAGGGCCCCGGCGGCGTCCTCGGGCGTCGTGATCCCGCCGAGGGCGAGCACCGGCAGCGGCACGTCGGCGAGGCCGTCGCGCCCGACCGGCGGTCCGTACCCGGCCTTGCTCAGGGTGGCGCCCCAGGGCGAGAGCGTGGCCCAGGAGGCTCCCTCGGCGGCGGCTGCGCGCACCTCGGGGACCGCGTGGCAGCTCCGCCCCCACCACCCGTGGGTCGGGGCGGGCTGGTGGGCCGCCAGGTGGGTGCCCGCGGCGAGCGGGTGCGTCCGGCGGGAGAGGAGCAGGGCGAGCCCGGGGATCGCCGCGGCCTCCCGGACCAGCGCCTCGAACGGCTCCCCGACGAGGTCGGGCTCGCGCAGGACGACGGCGCGCAGACCCGCGTGCGCGCACTCGCGCAGGGTGCGCACGAGGTCGCGGCCCAGGCGCAGCTGCGCGCGGTCGGTGAGCAGGACGAGGCGGGGCAGCGATGCGTGGCTCATGCCGGCGCCCCCACGCGTCCGTGCCGGGGGCTGGAGGCCCGCGCGACCGTGCGTCGGGGGATGCGCCCGGCCCCGGCCGCCGCGTGCCCGGCCTCGACGGCCAGCGCCAGGGCTCGGGCCATCCGCACGGGATCGTCGGCGCGGGTGACCGCGCTCGCGGCGAGCACGGCCGAGCAGCCGAGCTCGAGGGCGAGCGCGGCGTCGGACGCGGTGCCCACGCCGGCGTCCAGCACCACCGGCACGTCCACGGCCGCGACCAGCGAGGCGATCGCGTGCGGGCTGCGGATGCCCAGCCCGGACCCGATCGGCGAGCCCAGCGGCATGACCGCCGCGCAGCCGACGTCGGCCAGGCGCCGGGCCAGCACCGGGTCGTCGGTGGTGTACGGGAGCACGGTGAACCCGTCGGCCACCAGGCGCTCGGCCGCGTCGAGCAGCTCGACGGCGTCGGGCAGGAGGCTGGCCTCGTCGCCGACGACCTCGAGCTTGACCCAGTCGGTGCCCAACGCCTCGCGCGCCAGGTGCGCGGTGAGCACGGCCTCGCGGGCGGTGGTGCAGCCGGCGGTGTTGGGCAGGACGGGCACCCCCGCCTCGTGCAGGGTGCCGAGCAGGGTGCCGGGGCCGGTGACCGACGTCCGGCGCACCGACACGGTCACCATCGCGGGCCGGGCCTCGGCCAGGACGGCCGGCAGGAGCCCGAGGTGGGGCAGCCCGCCGGTGCCCAGCAGCAGGCGGGAGGTCAGCCGGCGACCGGCGAGCTCCCACGAGGTCGCGGGGTCGCTCATCCGCCCTGCACCGCCCCGACGACCTCGACGACGTCGCCGGTCCGCAGCTCGCGACCGGCGTGCTCGGCGCGGGGCACGACCCGCTCCCCCACGGCCACGGCCAGGCCGGTGGGGTCGGGGACGAGGTCGGCGACCGTGCTGCCGGCGGGCAGCAGCCGCGGCCGGCCGTTGACGTGCACCTCGACGGTGCGGGGTGGGTGGGTGCCGGTGGTGGTCATCGGACCTCCTGGGTCTGGGGCTGGGTCTGGGTCTGGGTCTGGTGGTGGGAGTCGGGCTCGTGGCGACCGGGGTCCAGGAGCCGCCCCAGCACGGGGTCGACGCGGCCCTCGACGTGGTCGGCGACGAGCGCGGCCACGAGCGGGGCGAGCAGCACTCCGTGCCGGTGGAGGCCGGAGGCGAGGACGGTCCGGGGCCCTGCCTGGGCAGCCGCGCCGGGTGCCGGCCCGACCAGCGGGAGCCCGTCGGCGCTGCCGGGCCGGTCGCGGGCCAGCGCCTCGCCCAGCACGGCCCGGTCGAGGCCGGGCAGCAGTCGGCGGGCGTCGTCCAGGAGGGCGTGCACGCCGCCGGCGGTGACGACGGGCGGGCCGGCGTGCTCCTCGGTGGTGGCGCCGACGACGACCTCGCCGTCGGCGCGGGGCACGACGTAGACGGGGCGTCCGGCGACCAGGCCGCGCACGACCCGCTCCGGCGGGTCCTCGCTGCGCAGTCGCAGGATCTCCCCACGCACCGGCCGCACCAGGTGGGCCCAGGGCTGCGGCAGCACCGCGCCGGTCGCGATCACCTCGGCGTCGGCCGTGGCGCTCGACGCGACCGGCCGCACCG
Source organism: Nocardioides bruguierae (assembly GCF_023656415.1). Lineage (GTDB taxonomy): Bacteria > Actinomycetota > Actinomycetes > Propionibacteriales > Nocardioidaceae > Nocardioides > Nocardioides bruguierae. The sequence goes on along the minus strand of NZ_JAMOIL010000027.1, from coordinate 23,408 downwards.
GGACCCGACGCAGCAGGGCGGCCACGACCGCGCGCGGGTCGACGCTGTGGTCCTCGGGCAGCCAGGCCCCGCCGGCGACCCGGGCCAGCCGCGGCTCGAGGGCCCGCAGCCGGGCCGTGGTCAGCCGCTCGGCGGGCTCGCCGAGGTCGGTCAGCAGGTCGAGGTGGCGGTCGAGGTCGGCACGGTCGCCGGCGTCGTGGGCCACGAGCAGGGTGCCGGTGCGGTGCAGGCCCACGCCGAGGCGGTCGGCCAGCGCCGGCCACCGCCGGAGGCTCCGGCGTCCCAGCGGGACGACGTCGCGCACGGCCGGCCCGGCCTCGCCGCCGGGGCTCAGCATCCCGGCGGCGGCGTGCGAGGCTCCGCTGCCCGGGGTCGGGTCGACGGCCTCCACCCGGTGCCCGCGCCGCAGCAGCTCCTCGGCGACGGCGAGACCGACGACGCCCGCTCCGCGGACGCGCACCAGCAGCCGGCCGGGGCGGTGGCCCGGGCCGGTGACGCGGCTGCTCACCGGACGGCGGTGAGCAGCTCCTGCGCGGCGACGAGGGGGTCGGGCGGGTCCCAGAGCGCGCCGATGACGGCCACCCCGTGGGCGCCGGCGGCACGGCAGCGCAGTGCCGTGCCGGCGTCCACCCCACCGATGGCCACGAGGGGCAGCGGTGCGGGTGCGGCAGCCTCGGCGCGGGCACACGCGGCGATCGCCTCGACACCGAGCGGTGCCGGGAGGCCGGGCTTCGAGCGGGAGGCGCGGACCGGTCCGACGCCGGCGTAGTCGGCCCCCGTCTCACGGGCGGCCCGCACGTCGGCGGGGCCCCGGCAGGTGGCGCCCACCAGCAGGTGGGGCGCGAGCCGACGCACGTCGGCCACGGGCAGGTCGTCGGCACCGACGTGGACGCCGTCGGCGCCGGCCGCCAGGGCCACGTCGACCCGGTCGTCGACCACGACGCTCGCGCCGTGCGGCCGCACCGCCGCGATCACCCGGCGGGCGTGCGCGAGCACGGCCGCGTCGCCGCCGTCCTTGTCGCGCACCTGGAACCCGCGGACGCCGACGGACGCCAGCGCGCCGGCCACGGCCGGGTCGTGCTCGGGGCCGACGAGGACCCACAGGCGTGGCAGGCGCACCCCGGACGTGGCGTGGTCGGTGGCTCGTTCGGACTTCTCGCGCCGCAGCGCACTGGAAAGCATCTGCTCCCCCGCTCCCTTCGCCGGCACTACCCGGATCAGGTTCGACGGTCGGAGCGGCTCCAGCTCCCTCTCAGCCCGCTGCCGCGAGCTCCCGTGGTGGACAGGGGCGACCGTAGCGTGACCCGTGGCACCCACGTCAAGGCCCGAGGCCGTAAGGTGCGGAGTCGTGGCCGCCGCAGAGTTCCGCTACTCCGACCTCCTCCCGACCGGCAAGGACGACACGCCCTACCGGCTGATCACGACCGAAGGGGTCAGCACCGTCGAGGTCGACGGGCAGACGTTCCTCAAGGTCGACCCGGAGGCGATCCAGCGCCTCACGGCGGAGGCGATGCACGACATCGCGCACTACCTGCGTCCGGCGCACCTGACCCAGCTGCGCAAGATCCTCGACGACCCCGAGGCCTCCGGCAACGACCGGTTCGTCGCGCTGGACCTGCTCAAGAACGTCAACATCTCCGCCGGCGGCGTGCTGCCGATGTGCCAGGACACCGGCACCGCGATCGTGATGGGCAAGAAGGCCGAGGGCGTGCTGACCGGCGCGGACGACGCCGAGTGGGTCAGCAAGGGCGTGTTCGACGCCTACACCAAGCTGAACCTGCGCTACTCGCAGCTGGCGCCGATCACCACCTACGAGGAGAAGAACACCGGCTCGAACCTGCCGGCGCAGATCGAGCTGTACTCGACCCCGTCCAAGGACGGCAAGCCCGAGTACAAGTTCCTCTTCATGGCCAAGGGCGGCGGCTCGGCCAACAAGTCGTTCCTGTTCCAGGAGACGAAGGCGATCCTCAACCCCAAGCGGATGCTGCAGTTCCTCGACGAGAAGCTGCGCTCGCTCGGCACCGCCGCCTGCCCGCCGTACCACCTGGCCGTGGTCATCGGCGGCACGAGCGCGGAGTTCGCCCTCAAGACCGCCAAGTACGCCTCCGCGCACTACCTCGACGCGCTGCCGACCGAGGGCTCCATGGACGCCCACGGCTTCCGCGACCTCGAGCTCGAGGAGGAGGTCTTCAAGCTCACGCAGGACTTCGGCATCGGCGCGCAGTTCGGCGGCAAGTACTTCTGCCACGACGTCCGCGTGGTGCGCCTGCCCCGCCACGGCGCCTCGTGCCCCGTCGCGATCGCCGTCTCCTGCTCGGCCGACCGCCAGGCGCTGGGCAAGATCACCGCCGAGGGCGTCTTCCTCGAGCAGCTCGAGACCGACCCGGCGAAGTACCTGCCCGCGACCGGCGCCACCCAGCCCGAGGACGACGCCGACGTCGTGCGCATCGACCTGAACCGGCCGATGTCGGAGATCCTCTCGACGCTCAGCGAGCATCCCGTGAAGACCCGGCTGTCGCTGACCGGTCCGCTCGTGGTGGCTCGCGACATCGCGCACGCCAAGATCCAGGAGCGCCTGGACGCCGGCGAGGACATGCCGCAGTACATGAAGGACCACGCCGTCTACTACGCAGGCCCGGCCAAGACGCCCGAGGGCTACGCGTCGGGCTCGTTCGGCCCGACGACAGCCGGCCGGATGGACTCCTACGTGTCCTCGTTCCAGGCCGCGGGCGGCTCGATGGTGATGCTCGCCAAGGGCAACCGCTCGAAGGTCGTCACCGAGTCGTGCGACACCCACGGCGGCTTCTACCTGGGCTCGATCGGTGGCCCCGCCGCTCGCCTGGCGCAGGACTGCATCAAGTCCGTCGAGGTGCTGGAGTACCCCGAGCTGGGCATGGAGGCGGTCTGGAAGATCGAGGTCGAGGACTTCCCCGCCTTCATCGTCGTGGACGACAAGGGCAACGACTTCTTCACCGACCCCTCCGGCGCGGTCACCGTGCCGCTCTCCGGCATCCGGGTGCGCTCGCAGGAGTAGGGCGGAAACGGGGTACGACCCACCACATTCGTGGTTCCACCTTGCCGAGACCACGAATGTGGTGGGTCGTACCCCCTCTACCCCGGCCGCGGACCTAGTTCTTGTTCGAACCGGCGCGGGAGTTGGGACCGGTCGGACCCTCGTCGACGGCGCCCGACTCGGCGTCCGGCTGCCCCGCGACCGACTGGTCGTCGCTGATCGGGGTGTCCGCGTCGGCCGGGTCCATCGCGGAGACCTCCGAGACCTGGCCGTCCGCGTCCTTCTCGGTGCGGTGCTGGGCGTTGATCGCGTCGCGCTCTTCGGGTGTGGGCATGGCGAGTCGGTATCCCGGCCACGTCGGTCCATCCCACCCGGCCGGGCGGAGATCACCCGCCCGGCGGGAATGACACGCCCATCGGCGAGGTAGGTAAGAGATGTGACTACCGACGCGACGCAGGCCGGCCGGCAGGAGTTCCGCACCGAGCACGACAGCATGGGCGAGGTCCTCGTCCCGAAGGACGCGCTGTGGCGGGCGCAGACCCAGCGTGCGGTGGAGAACTTCCCCATCTCCGGGACGCCGATCGAGCCGGCGCTGATCCACGCGATCGGCCACGTCAAGGCCGCGGCCGCCACCGTGAACACCGAGCTCGGCATCCTCACCTCGGACGCCGGCGCGGCCATCGAGACCGCGGCGGGTGCCGTGGCCGCGGGCGAGCACGACGACGCGTTCCCCATCGACGTCTTCCAGACGGGGTCGGGGACCTCGTCCAACATGAACGCCAACGAGGTCATCGCGACCCTCGCCCAGCGCGCGGGCACGCAGGTGCACCCCAACGACCACGTGAACGCGAGCCAGTCCAGCAACGACACCTTCCCGACGGCGATCCACGTGGCGGCCGCCGTGGCGGTCACCGAGGGGCTGCTGCCGGCGCTGGACGTGCTGGCCACCAGCCTCGAAGGCAAGGCCGAGGAGTTCGCCGGCCTGGTGAAGTCGGGCCGCACCCACCTCATGGACGCGACTCCGGTGATGCTGGGCCAGGAGTTCTCCGGCTACGCCGCCACGGTGCGCTACGGGGCCGAGCGGCTGGCCGCCGTCCTGCCGCGCGTGCGCGAGCTGCCGCTGGGCGGCACGGCCGTCGGCACCGGCATCAACACCCCCGCCGGCTTCGCCGAGCGCGTGATCGAGGTGCTCGGCGAGCGCACCGGCCAGCCGTTCACCGAGGCGCGCAACCACTTCGAGGCCCAGGGCACCCGCGACTCCCTCGTCGAGCTGTCGGGGGCGCTGAAGACGGTCGCCGTGGGCCTCACCAAGATCTGCAACGACCTGCGCTGGATGTCGTCCGGCCCCACCACCGGCCTCGCCGAGATCCACCTGCCCGACCTGCAGCCGGGCTCGAGCATCATGCCGGGCAAGGTGAACCCGGTGCTGCCCGAGGCGACGCTGATGGTCTGCTTCCAGGTGATGGGCAACGACACCGCCGTCACCGTCGCCGGCGCGTCCGGCGCCTTCGAGCTGAACGTGGCGATGCCGGTGATGGCCCGCAACGTGCTCGAGTCCACTCGCCTGCTCGCCGCGTCGTCACGGGTGCTGGCCGAGCGCTGCGTCGACGGCATCACCGCCGACGCGAGCCGGATGCGCACCTACGCCGAGTCCTCCCCCAGCGTCGTCACCCCGCTCAACAAGCACATCGGCTACGAGAACGCCGCCAAGGTCGCCAAGAAGGCGCTCGCCGACGGCGCGACCATCCGCGAGACCGTCCTCGCCATGGGCTTCGTCGACCGCGGCGAGGTGACCCTCGAGCAGCTCGACGCCGCGCTCGACGTGGAGTCCATGACCCACCCGTGAGTACCCACACGTGAGGTTCGGCCAATAGTGCGCGACGAAGTGGCTGCTCGGAGAGCCGATTCGGGTGCTTTTCGTCGCGCACTATCGGCTCAGCGCCCGCGCAGGGACACGGGCGGGCCGGAGTAGGCGGAGAGCAGGGTGCGCAGGTCGTCGTCCATCGGCCAGGGCTTGCCGGTGCCCGGGTCCAGCAGGACGACGGTGGTCTCACCGAGCACGGCGGGCTCGGCGTCCCCCGACAGCCGTAGCTCCAGGCCGACGTCCAGCGAGGACGAGCCGAGGCGCGTCACCCGGACCGCGACGACGTAGGGCCGCGTGGGGTCCAGCGGCACCTCGCTGACGTACTCGACCCGGTGCGCCACGACCAGCTCGGTGACGTGGCCCGGTGCCGCGGCCAGCACGCCGGTGAACGGCACGCCGTCGGGTGAGACCAGCGGGGCGAACCGGAAGAACCGGGTGCGCGCCTCGTCGAGGATGCGCAGCAGCTCGACGTTGTCGGCGTGCCCCTCGAGGTTGACGTCGCGCACGCGGGCGCCGATCTCGCACTCGTACGGGTCCGCTACCTGCTCGCTCATGTCCCCGATGCTGCCAGGCGGGACGTTGCAGGTCTGTGACGCGTCAGACGTGGACGCGGCCACGCACGTCGCAGGACGCCCGGGGCGGGCTCAGTACCAGTTGACGGACTGGCTGTGCGCCCAGGCCGAGCACGGGCTGCCGTAGACGTCCTGGATGTAGCCCAGGCCCCAGGTGATCTGGGTGACGGGGTTGGTCGCCCAGTCGGCGCCGGCGGAGGCCATCTTGGAGCCGGGCAGGGCCTGCGGGATGCCGTAGGCGCTGGACGTCGGGTTGTCGGCGTCGACCTGCCAGCCGGACTCCTTGGTCCACAGGGAGTCCAGGCAGGTGAACTGGCTGCTGTCCCACCCGTAGCTGCCGAGCATGGCCGAGGCGATGGAGCGCGGGTCGAGGTCGGAGGAGTCCTCCGAGCGAGTCATGGCCTCGCCGTCGGAGGAGAGGATCGCGACCTTGGTGTCGTCGGTGTCGGCGCGGCGGTCGGCGCTGCGCGAGACGACGCCGCGGTCCTCGGTGGCGATCTCCTGAGCGGCGGCCGCGGTCTCCTCGACGCCGGTGAGGAGGTCGGCGGCGGTGAGGCCGACCGACTGCGTCGTCGCGGTGTCGGCGGCGGCCACCGGGGTCGTGCCTCCGGCGAGGCCGACGCCGCCGGCCACGGCGGCACCGGTCGTCCCGACGGCGAGGGCGGAGACCACGACGGTCGTCCGGGCGGCCAGGCGCGGGGCCTGGGCGACGCCGGCAGGGATGACGGAGGCCCGAGGAGCGGCGTGCCGGGCGGCGGAGTGCTTCGGGGCGGACGACTCGGGACGCGGGGTCACAGGGTCGTCAGCGGTCCGACGGCGTCGGCCTGGCTGGCGGTGCTTCGACAAGGGCTGGTCCGGGGTACTGGTCGGGGGCGGCGCCGGGGCGCGCACCTCGTGCTCGGGCAGGTGCCGAGACCCCGAGGGGCCCGGCGGTGGTGCGTGGACGCCTGCACCTCTCATCGGCCGGGGGCCGGCTGACCTGCGTGACGTCCGCGAGCCACGATGCATGACGCGGATGGGTCAGACAAACCGAACTCGTAACTTCTGTGCACTTCTTCACGTTTCACAGCACATCCGTCACACCAGTCACACGTGTCGGGCAGTGGCCCACCCGCCGGGGTGAGCTCGGTCCGGACAGGCCGCCGCCGCCCGGCGCTCTGCGTGAGGGCACCGGACGGCGGAGGGGCTGGTGGGAACCCCGGACCCGGTCGGCATCGGCGCCGCTGAGCGGTCGACGACGGGTCGGGCGGGGCGTCGAGGTCAGACCGTGACGTTCTCCAGCATCTCGGTGACCAGCGCCGCGATCGGCGAGCGCTCGGACCGGGTCAGGGTCACGTGGGCGAACAACGGGTGACCCTTCAGCTTGTCGATCACGGCGACCACGCCGTCGTGCCGGCCGACGCGCAGGTTGTCGCGCTGCGCGACGTCGTGGGTCAGCACGACCTTGGAGTTCGCACCCATGCGCGAGAGCACGGTCAGGAGCACGTTGCGCTCCAGCGACTGCGCCTCGTCCACGATCACGAAGGCGTCGTGCAGCGAGCGTCCGCGGATGTGGGTCAGCGGCAGCACCTCGAGCATCCCGCGGTCGACGATCTCGTCGATCACGTCGGGGGTGGTCATGGCCGAGAGGGTGTCGAAGACGGCCTGCGCCCAGGGCGACATCTTCTCCGACTCCGAGCCCGGCAGGTAGCCGAGCTCCTGGCCGCCGACGGCGAACAGCGGGCGGAAGATGACGACCTTGGAGTGCTGACGGCGCTCCAGGACCGCCTCGAGACCGGCGCACAGCGCCATGGCGGACTTGCCGGTGCCGGCGCGGCCACCGAGCGAGACGATGCCGATCTCGGGGTCGAGCAGGTGCTCCAGCGCGATCCGCTGCTCGGCGCTGCGGCCGTGGATGCCGAACGCCTCGCGGTCCCCGCGGACCAGGTGCACCCGCTTGTCGGCACCGACCCGGGCCAGCGCGCTGCCCCGGTCCGACATGAGCCGCAGGCCCTGGTGGCAGGGCATGTCCCGGGCCTCGTCCAGGTCGGTGACGCCCGCGTCGTAGAGGTCGTCGAGCGCGGTCGCGGCCACGTCGAGCTCGGCCATGCCGGAGTAGCCGGTGTCGGACTCCGAGACCGCCTCGGCGCGGTACTCCTCCGCGTCCAGGCCCACGGCCGAGGCCTTGATCCGCAGCGGCATGTCCTTGGAGACGAGGGTGACGTCGTGGCCCTCGGAGGCGAGGTTCTTGGCGACGGCGAGGATGCGGGTGTCGTTGTCGCCCAGCCGGAAGCCGGAGGGCAGGCAGGTGGGGTCGATGTGGTTGAGCTCGACGCGGACCGAGCCGCCCTCGTCGCCGACGGGCACCGGGGTGTCCAGGCGGCCGTGCGCCACCCGCAGCTCGTCGAGCATGCGCAGCGCGGCGCGGGCGAAGAAGCCCAGCTCCGGGTGGTGGCGCTTGCCCTCCAGCTCGGTGATGACGACGACGGGGAGGACGACCTCGTGCTCGGCGAAGCGGCGGATGGCCGCCGGGTCGGCGAGCAGCACGCTGGTGTCCAGCACGTAGGTGCGGACGGCGGGCTGCTTCTTGCGAGGTCGTCGGGTGCTGCGGGTGCTGGTCGCGGTGCCCTCGGTCGCCGAGGTGGCGGAGGTGGGGCGGGGGGACTGCTGCGACTGCATGGCCTGGTCCGGCACGGTTTACCCCTCACGGACCGACGCAGGCACTCCTTGCCCCGGCCCTAGCTCACACGGTTGGACCGGGACGCCCGAAAGCGGGAGTGCCCGCCTCCGATCGCGCGGCAGGCGCAGTGCGTCTGCCGTGCGGTGCAGTCGTGAATCTCCACGAGCGGGCCTCCAGGTTCAGCAGGCTTCCCCACCTGCTGATGCCACGGAAAGTAGCCCCAGGACGGACGTGATCGGGGCGACACGCGGGAGTGACGCGCAGTGTTCACACCGCCGTCACACACGACCCGCCCTCCGGCAGCGGCCGCTCAGGCGCCGAAGCGGCGCTGCCGCAGCGCATAGCTGCGCAGGGCGCGGAGGAAGTCCACGCGGCGGAAGTCCGGCCAGTACGCCTCGCAGAAGTAGAACTCCGAGGTGGCCGACTGCCAGAGCAGGAACCCGCCGAGCCGCTGCTCCCCCGACGTCCGGATGACGAGGTCGGGGTCGGGCTGGCCCTTGGTGTACAGGTGCTCGGAGATCGCGTCGATGTCGACCTCGCGGGCCAGCTCCTCCAGCGAGGCTCCGCGCCGGGCACCGTCGGCCAGCAGCGAGCGCACGGCGTCGGCGATCTCCTGCCGGCCGCCGTAGCCGACGGCCACGTTGACCCACAGCCCGTCGACGTCGCGGGTGGCCTCCTCGGCGGCCTTCAGCCGCTCGGCGAGCCGGTCGGGCAGCAGGTCGACGGCGCCCACGGGGTGCAGTCGCCAGCGGCGGGTGTCGGCGAGGGAGTCCACGGCCTCGGCGATGATCTCCAGCAGCGGCTCGAGCTCCTCGGCGGGACGGTGCAGGTTGTCGGTGGAGAGCAGCCACAGCGTGACCACCTCGACGCCGACCTCGTCGCACCAGCCCAGCAGCGGCTCGATGTTGGCGGCGCCCGCCCGGTGGCCGTGCGCGGTGGACTGGCCCACGGCCTTCGCCCAGCGGCGGTTGCCGTCCAGCATCACGCCGATGTGCCGGGGCAGGTTGTCCGGCATCCGGCGCACGAGACGTGCCTCGTACAACGGGTACAGCACCCGTTGGAGCACGCGCTTGACCTGACCCACGAGCGACAGGGTAGGCCCACCGCGGCGCCGCGCGGCATCATCGGCGGCAGCAGGGGCCGCACGACCGGCCCCACGCCTGCCGACCGGCCCCGCTACCGACCGGCCCCGCTACCGACCGGTCACCGTGACGCCACCCGGGCGTCGTCATGCGGACACGAACGTCCGCCGGATGTGACACGGCTCGCCGTCGGCGGGGTGATCCCCAACCGTCCGGCCGCTACCGTTGGTCCATGACCACTCATCTGCCGCCCTCGGTCCGCGCCGGCGTCGACTCCCTGCACGAGTCCCTGTCGGAGCTGAAGGCCGAGATCAAGCCGCGTCTGCGCGGCTGGCAGCACCTGGTGGTCGCCCCGCTCACCCTGGCCGCGGGCATCGTGCTGATCGCGCTCTCCCCCGACACGGTCACCAAGGTCGGCTCGGCCGTGTTCACCGGCTCGGCGCTGATCCTGTTCACCGTCTCCGCGATCTACCACACGGGCACGTGGTCACCGAAGGTCTGGGCGTTCCTGCGCCGCTTCGACCACTCCAACATCTTCGTCCTCATCGCGGGCACCTACACGCCCTTCGCGCTGATCCTGCTCGACGGCCTCCAGCAGACCGTCCTGCTCTCCGTCGTGTGGAGCGGCGCGATCCTGGGCGTCGGGTTCCGGGTGTTCTGGAGCCACGCCCCGCGCTGGCTCTACACCCCGATCTACATCGCCCTGGGCTGGGCCGCCGTCTTCTTCCTCCCCGGATTCCTCGACGGTGCCGTGAGCCTGGGCCTCGGCATCGGCATCGCGGTCTTCGTCCTCATCTGCACCGGCGGCGCGCTCTACACGATCGGCGGCGTCGTCTACGGCGTGAAGCGCCCCAACCCCTCGCCCCGCTGGTTCGGGTTCCACGAGGTGTTCCACAGCTTCACGGTGCTGGCCTTCGTCACCCACTACGTGGGCGTCTCGATGGCCACCTACGCCCTGCGCTGACCTCGCCCCGGGGACGATCTCCGGGTCGGCAGGAGCGACTCAGGCCGCGAGCACCTCGTCGGCCACGGTACGCCGGCGCGCGACCCGGTCCGCCAGCACCACCGTGAGCGAGCCGACCACCGCGAAGCCCACGCCCACCACGGCCCAGCCCGGGGCACCGGTACCGAGCACCACGCTGGTGAGCACGCCCGGCGCGAGCATGCCCGCCAGGGCCATGCCGGTCTGGCTGACGCCCTGGTAGGCACCGGCCGCCCGCGGGTCCGCCAGCTCGAAGGAGAGCCCCCAGGAGCCTGCCTCGCCCCAGACCTCGCCGAAGGTCGCGAGGACGCCGGCGAGCAGCAGCACCGCGACCACCACCGGCACCGACAGCGCGGACCAGCCCGACAGCGGGAAGACCAGGCAGGCCGCGAGCAGCAGGAACCCGGCCCGACGCACGGCCCGGCCGGAGACGGCGACGTCCTCGGTGCCGCGCGAGACCCGCACCTGCGTGAGCGCCACGAGGACCGTGTTGGTGACCAGCACGACCGAGACCATCACGTGGGGCGCGTCGGTGCGCTCGGCGATCCACAGCGGCACGACGACGCCCTGCAGGCCGAACTGGAGCGCCATGAGCGACGTGAGCAGCGTGGCGGTCAGGTAGGTGCGGTCGCGCAGCGGCGAGACCCGCGGCGCGGCGGCTTCCTCCGGCGACGCGCGCCGACCCAGCCGCTCGAGCAGGCCCGGCACCCGGTGCCGCAGCCCGACGACGGGCACCACGGCCAGCAGCGCCAGCACCCCGACCAGCACGATGGTGGCGTGGTAGGCCGCCGGCGTCCCGACCAGGAGCGGGAGGGCGGCCAGCACCGTGCCCACGCCGATGAAGACGTTGAGCACGACGTGCAGGCGGGCGCGCACGGCCACCCGGTCGCGACCGGAGAACCACTGCGCGAGCATCGCCTGCCGGGCCGAGCCCTGGACGCTGCGGGCGCCCGAGACCGCCGAGGCGACCAGCACGAAAGACAGCGCGTCGTCCGCGGTGACGTAGACGAGCAGGCCCACGGCCTGGGCGATGCCGGAGACCTGCATGATCCGGTCGGCGGGCACCCGGTCGGCCAGGCGCCCGCCCAGCAGCGAGCACAGGACGCCGACGCCCCCGGCCACCGAGAGGCCCCACCCGACGGTGGCGGCCGACAGCCCGATGACCTGGGTGAAGTACAGCGCGCTGATGCTGTAGAAGAGGCCGTTGGCCAGCGCCCAGCCGGCCGTCGAGAAGGTGAGTGCCCGCTCCATCGCGGACGTCGGAAGGGCGGTCTGCGCCAGGGACAGGGCGAGACGTCCCCCCGCGGCAGCGAGGAGCTGGGCGACGCGACGACGGCCGTGGTGATCTCCGGTGGTGCGACCGGAGGGCTGACCGGGGGGAGTCGTGGGCGACGCTGAAGGCACGCCCGATGCTCGCCCACCCGACAGTCGTCCGGCCATGGATGTAGCGTCGGGCTTCATGCTGACCTACCGGCTGGACGGGACCGACCTGGGCGCGGTGCGCTTCGCGGTCTCCCCGCTGGGGGAGCTCTCCCTCTCGTTGCGGACGTGGCGCGAGCCCGGCCGCTACCCGCTGCACCTGCCGTGGCTGCAGCGCACGATCCCCCTGCGCAGCGGCCTCGACACCGACCTGCTGCTGGCCCTCACCAACGAGCGGCTGTCGCTGCCCGACTTCCTCACCCCCCGACCCCACTCCCCCCTCACCCGGCTCGCCGACGAGCTCGGCCGGATGGCCGACCTCGACCCGGACGTGGTCGCCGAGGACCTCGCCGAGGTGCACCGCGACGGCCTGCCGCCCGCGCTGCGCGGCGACCCGGCGGCGACCCGCGACCGGATCGTGGCCGCGCTCGCCGAGTACGGGCGGGTCTGCCTCGAGCCCTGGTGGCCACGGGTGCGCACCGTCCTGGAGGCCGACGTCGTCCACCGCGGCCGCCGGCTCGCCCAGGGCGGCCTGCCGGCGGTCTTCGAGGACCTCTCGCCCCGCATCCGGCTCGAGGGCGACCTGGTGCGTGTGCAGCTGCGCGGCGGCCACACCGCCGAGCGCGCCACCTCCGGCGAGGGCCTCACGCTGGTCCCGAGCACCTTCACGCTCGGCGTCACCGCGCCCATCTCGGTCGCCGAGGCGCCCCTGCTCCAGTACCCCGCCCGTGGGGTCGGGACGCTGTGGGAGGGCGAGCGGGCCCGGCAGCTGGACGACGGGCAGCACGAGGCCGTCAGCGCCCTCCTGGGCCCCACGCGGACCGAGCTGCTCGTGGCGCTGGCCGAGCCCGCCTCGTCCTCGGAGCTGGGGCTGCGCTCGGGGGTGACCACCTCCGCGGTCAACCAGCACCTGCGGGCGCTGCGAGCGGCCGGCCTGCTCACCTCGGCCCGCCACGGTCGGCTCGTGCTGTACCGGCGCACCGACCTCGGGGACCGGCTGCTCACCGGCGGCTGATCGCACGCCCGCCCGCCGATAGTGCGCGACGAAACGGCTGCCCGAGGGGCCGGAACAGGTGCCTTTCGTCGCGCACTATCGGCGACGACGGGTCAGGCCCGCCGGGTCAGGACGACGGCGGGGCGGTGGTCTCGCGGACGATCAGCTCCGTGGAGACGGTGACGTGCTCGGGCACGTGCTCGTCGTCCGGCTCCGAGGAGAGCAGGTGCAGGGCCTGGCGAGCGGCGATCTGACCCTGCTGGACGACCGGCTGCCGCAGCGTCGTCAGCCCCATGAACCGCGACATCTCGTGGTCGTCGATGCCGATCACCGAGAGGTCCTCGGGCACGCGGACGCCGCGCTCCTTGGCGGCGTGCAGCACCCCGATCGCCATCTCGTCGGACGCCGCGAAGACCGCGGTCGGCCGGTCCGGCCGGCTGAGCAGGGCGTGCCCGGACTCGATGCCGCCGTCGCTGGTGAAGCCGCCGTCGACCTCGAGCGTCGGGTCGTGCGGGAGGCCCGCGGCGGCCAGCGCCTGCCGGTAGCCGCGCAGCCGGAGCCGGGGCGTGGTGAAGTCCAGCCCCTCGTCCTTGAGCCCGCCGACGTAGGCGATGCGTCGGTGCCCGAGGGCGACGAGGTGCGCCATCGCCTTCTCGGCCACCTCGACGTCGTCGATGCTGACGCTGGGCCAGTGCGGCACCCGCAGGCCGACGGTCACCACGGTGCGGCCGGGGCGGGCGAGCCGACGCTGCTCGGTGGCGGTGGGCTCGATGCCGACGATGACGATCGCGTCGACCCGCTTGGTCAGCAGCTCGGTGCCGAGCACCCGGTCGCGCGCCTCGGGGTCGCCGCCGAGGTTGTAGAGCGCCAGGTCGTGGTCGCGGCGCCGCAGCTCGCGCTCGGCCCCGAGCAGGATGGTGGAGAAGTACCAGCGGGTGACGAACGGGACGACGACGGCCACGGTGCGCGTGCGACCGCCGCTGGCGAGGCCGACGGCGTGCGGCGAGGGCGTGTAGCCGAGGCGGACGGCCGCCTCGAGCACCCGGGCGCGGGTGTCCTCGGAGACCCGCGGCAGCCCGCGCAGGGCCCGGGAGACCGTGGCGGTGGAGACGCCGCACTCGCGGGCGACGTCGTCGATGCTCGTCACCGGGCACCCCCCTCGCGGTCGTGGTCACGGCCGCCGTGGTGGGCCTGGCGGCCGCGCCCCTCGGGGGTCCCCCCGGACCGCGGGCACCATGCTCCCGGCCCTGGCACGTGACAGGCATGTCGCACCCGCGCGGCGGGCCCTAGGTTGTGACCATGCGCACGTCTGCCTACACCGGTCCGCTCCCCGTCCGCCTGCCCGACGGCAGCCGCCTGGAGCTGGGCACCGCCACCGCCTCCTACCAGATCGAGGGCGCCGTCGCCGAGGACGGACGCGGCCCGTCGATCTGGGACACCTTCACCGAGCGCCCCGGCGCCGTCCGCGACGCATCCTCGGGCGAGACCGCCTGCGACAGCTACCACCGCTGGCGCGAGGACGCCGACCTCGTCGCCGGCCTCGGCGTGGAGTGGTACCGCTTCTCCATCGCCTGGCCGCGCGTCGTGCCGGCCGGCACCGGCGCCGTGGAGCCGCGCGGGCTGGACTACTACGACCGCCTCGTCGACGGCCTCCTGGAGAGGGGCGTGAAGCCCACGGCCACGCTGTACCACTGGGACCTCCCCCAGCCCCTCGAGGACGCCGGCGGCTGGCTGGTCCGCGAGACCGCCGAGGCGTTCGCCGACTACGCCGCGGTGGTGGCCGAGCGGCTCGGCGACCGCGTGGGCGCCTGGGCCACCCTGAACGAGCCGTGGTGCGCCGCGTACCTCGGCTACGCCGCCGGCGTCCACGCGCCCGGGCGTCGCGAGGGCGGTGCAGCCCACCGGGCCGCGCACCACCTGATGCTGGGCCACGCGCTGGCCGCCGAGCGCCTGCGGGCCGCGGGCCCGTGCGACGTCGGCGTCGTGCTCAACCTGGCCCCGATCTGGCCGGAGACCGTCGGCGACCCCGCCGCCGACGCGGTCACCGACGCCATCGACGCGCTGCGCAACCGCGTCTGGCTCGACCCGCTGGTCGACGGGGCCTACGACGAGGGCCTGCTCGCGGTCGCCCCGGAACTGGGCGACACCGACCTCGTGCGCCCCGGGGACCTGGAGGCCGTCAAGGGCTCGGCCGACTGGGTCGGCTTGAACTACTACACGCCCGTGCGCCCCACGCCGGCCGCCGGCGGTGCGGCGCACCCCGAGGGCGGCGCCTACCCCGGCGCCCCCGCCTTCGACCTCGTCGTGCGCGAGCCGATCACCGACATCGGCTGGGAGATCGACGCGAGCGGCCTCGAGGAGCTCGTGCGCACCACGGCGGAGCGCACCGGGCTGCCGGTGCTGGTGATGGAGAACGGCGCGGCCATGGCCGACGCCAAGGTCGCCGACAACGTGGTCGACGGCGTCGTCGACGACCAGGACCGGGTCGCCTACCTGCGCGACCACCTCGCTGCCACGCGAGCGGCGCGGGACGCCGGCGCGGACGTCCGCGCGTACGTGGTGTGGACCCTGCTCGACAACTTCGAGTGGGCCGAGGGGTACACCAAGACCTTCGGGCTCGTGCACATCGACTCCTCGGACCAGGCGCGGACCCCGAAGGCCTCGTACCACTGGGTGGCCGAGGTCGCGCGGGAGGCGCGTGGCTGATGGGGGGACGACCCCGTGGGAAGGGGTCGGTGAGGACGCCGGCGGCGCGGTGCGCACGCCGGCGTCCTGCACTCCTGGGCGTCAGCCCTTGACGCTGCCCGCGAGCAGACCGCGGACGAAGTAGCGCTGGAGGCTGAAGAAGACGACCAGCGGGATCACCAGGGAGATGAACGCACCGGAGGCCAGGAGGTACCAGTCCTCGCCGCGCTGGCCGACCAGCAGCTGCAGGGCGACCGTGAGCGGTTGCACCTGTGGCGAGCTGAAGACCTTGGCGACGAGCAGGTCGTTCCAGACCCACAGGAACTGGAAGATGCCGAACGCGGCGATGGCCGGGGCCATCAGCGGCAGCATCATGCGGGTGAAGATCTGCACGTGACCGGCGCCGTCCACGCGGGCGGACTCGATCAGCTCACCGGGGATCTCCCGCATGAAGTTGTGCAGCAGGAAGATCGCCAGCGGCATCGCGAAGATCGTGTGCGAGAGCCACAGGGCGTAGAGGCCGCCGGCGGGCGCCCCGTTGCCGGAGAGCGGGACGAGGCCGAACGGCATGTCCCGGTAGAGCTGGAGAAGCGGCACCAGCGTGACCTGGATGGGCACGATCTGGAGGGCGAAGACCGCCACGAACAGGGTGTCGCGGCCCTTGAAGTCCATCCACGCGAACGCGTAGGCGGCCAGCGTGGCGAGGCTGATCGGGATCAGCACCGCCGGGACCGTGATGACGACCGAGTTGATCAGGTTGTCCATCAGGGTGCCGGCGCCCGCGCTGGAGTCCAGCGCCGTGCGGTAGTTGTCCAGCGTGAACTGGGGGTCCTGGAAGAAGTTCCACCAGCCGTTGGACTTCACCTCGGCCTCGGGGCGGAAGGACGAGACCAGCAGGCCGAACGTCGGCACCGTCCAGACGAGCGCGACGATGAGCGCGATCGCGGACCCGACCCGGCCGCCGGCCGACTCCTTGAAGGCCGACGCCGCGGACTTGGGCCGGCCACCCTTGGACCCGTTGCCGCCCTCGGGCGGGGTCGGCTCGGTGCCGACGGGGTTCTCCACTGCGGCGGTCATCGTGCCTCCAGCTTGCGCATCGAGCGGACGTTGTAGATGACGATCGGGACCACGAGCACGAAGATCACGACCGCGATCGCCGTGGCCAGGCCCTGGTTACCGGAGACGAAGTTCTGCGTGTAGAACTCGTAGGCCATCACCGACGTGCCGAAGTTGCCGCCGGTCGCGGTCTGCACGATGTCGAAGACCTTCAGCGTGGCGATGGTGATCGTCGTCAGCACCACGATGAGGCTCGGGCGGATGCTCGGGATCGTGATGTGCCGGAACATCTTCCAGCCGCCCACGCCGTCCAGCCGGGCGGCCTCGACGATGTCGTCGGGGATCGCCTTGATGGAGGCGGACAGGATCGTCATCGCGAAACCGGCCTGGATCCAGACCAGGATGACGATGAGGAAGAACGTGTTCCAGGGCTGGTCGAGGATGAAGTTGTACGGGTCGAGCCCGATCATCGTGAGCAGCTGGTTGGCGAGACCGATCTGGTCGACGCCCCCGGCCGCCTGGGCGGAGGAGAGACCCTCCGCGCTGCGGTAGGCGTAGACGAACTTCCAGATGATCGAGGCACCGACCATCGAGATCGCCATGGGCAGGAAGAGCAGCGCCTTGGCTGCCTTCTCGAAGCGGGAGCGGTCCACGAGGATCGCGTAGACCAGGCCGATGCCGGTGGAGAGCAGCGGCGTGAGGATGACCCAGAAGAGCGTGTTGCGCAGCACCTGGAGCTGCGTGGGGTCGGTGAAGAGTCGCGTGTAGTTGTCCAGCCCGACGAACGGGGCCTCGAAGGGGCCGGCGCCGTAGAACGAGCGGATGAGGGTGCGGACCGCGGGGTAGAGCAGTCCGACGAGGATGAGCAGCAGGGCGGGCAGCACGAAGGCCGCTGCCTGGACGCGCTCGCCGTTGCGCGAGCGGAGTCGCTGCGTGAGCAGCAGGATCACGGCCATCACGCCGAAGAACAGCGCGACGGCGATGACCATCTGGATGAGCTTGTCTGACGTGGTCACGGTCCTACCCGTCTCTCGAGAGCGGTCCCCCGCCGGTGTCGCCCGGCAGGGCGTGCTTCAGCGGGCCCGGGCCGCGCGGGCCGGGGCGGGTGGGTCTACCAACCCGCCCCGGCGACGCGACTCAGGCCGTGGCGCTCGTCAGGAGGCCGGCCAGCTGTTCTCGATGTTGTCCAGCGCGGTCTGGGTGTCCTCACCCGTGATCCACGCCGTCATCTGCTTCCAGAAGGAACCGGCACCCACGGCGCTCGGCATCTGGTCGGAGCCGTCGAAGCGGAAGACCGCCTCGGGGTCCTGCAGCGTCTCGGCGGAGAGCTGGTCGATCGGGCCGACCAGGTTCGCCACGTCGAGACCGGTGTTCGCGGAGACCCAGCCACCGGTGGTGGTGGCCTTCGCCTTCTCGTTGGCCCACACGTCGGTCGACAGGTAGGTCTGGAAGGCCTGGACCTCCGGGCGGTCGGAGAAGGCCGCCACGAACTCGCCGCCGCCGAGGACGGGCTTGCCGTTGTCCTCGTTGGTGGTCGGCAGGTAGAAGGCGAACACGTCGCCGTCCTCGGCCACGGTCACGCCGTCGCCCCACTGGGTGCCGTAGAAGGACGCCTGGCGGTGCATGGCGCAGTTGTCGTCGAGGATGGGCAGGCCGCCCTCCTGGAAGGACGTGGTGGCGACGGAGTCGACGCCGCCGAAGCCGCCGTTGACGTAGTCGGAGTTCTTGAGGATGTCGCCGACCCGGTCGAGCGACTCGGCCACGCCGGCGTCGTTGAACGGCACCTCGTGGTTGACCCACTGGTCGTAGTAGTCGGCGCCCTGGTCGCGCAGGATCGCGTCCTCCAGCCAGTCGGTGGCCGGCCAGCCGGTGGCCTCGCCGGACTCGATGCCCGCGCACCACGGCTTCATGCCCGAGGCTGCGATCTCGTCGGAGAGGGCGAGCATGTCGTCCCAGGTCTCCGGGATCTCCCAGCCGTTCTTCTCGAACGTGCTCGGGGAGTACCAGACGAACGACTTCACGTTGGCGCCCAGCGGGGCGGCGTAGAAGGTGCCGTCGACGGTGCCGTAGCCCTTCCAGTCCTCGCCGAACCACTCGTCGACGTTGTCGGACACGGTCTGCGGGGCCGCCACGGCCAGGCCCGAGCCGACGACGGTCTGCAGGAGACCGGGCTGCGGGATGTAGGCGATGTCGGGGGCGTTGCCGGCCTGGAGGCGCACGACCAGCTGGGTCTCGAACTGGTCCGAGCCCTCGTAGCTGACCTCGGCGCCGGTGCACTCGGTGAAGAGCTCGTAGGAGGCCTCGTGCTGCTCCTGCTCCGGGGAGAGGATCGAGGTGTAGACGCCGACCGTCGTGCCGGTCAGGTCACCGAAGTCCGCGAGCTGCTCGAGGCCCTCGCAGTTGCTGTTGCCGTCGCCGGGCCAGGTGCCGCCGGCCGACTGGGTCTCGCTGGTGTCACCGTCGTCGCTCGCGCAACCGGCCAGGACCAGGCCGGCCACGGCCAGCGCAGCGACAGAAGCCTGCCGCATCTTCTTCGAACGCATGCTGGGTCCCTCTCTCGTCAGCGGCGAGAGCGACCTTGCCCCCGCCTGATGGACTCTGCGTAAGAGGCATGACAGCGCTTGCACTCAGGTAACGTCAAGGTTTCTCAGCAACAATTGTGTAACGGGGCTCACAGAGAGCTGAACACTTCTCTCAGGACGGCCGGGTCGGCGGTCGGACGCTGGCAGACGAATCCCCTGCACAGGTAGGCCGCCTCTGTCGCGCCGGGCACCGGGGCCCTCCCCTCCAGCAGGGCCAGGCCCCCGTCCAGCGCTGCGGACCAGACCGGTGAGGCCGGGTCGGCGACCGCCACCACGGCCCCCGGCAGGCGACGGGCCTCCCGCTCGAGGGCGTCGCGCCGCTCCCCCGGCGCCCCGACGACGGCCACCTCGGGCACGCCGGGGGCCGCGACGGCGGCGGCCGCCAGCGACCACCCGGCGAAGCGGGGCGAGCGGACGGCCAGCGCCGCGACCGTCCCGAGCGCCTCGTGCGCGGCGTCCAGGTAGCGCTGGGTGCCGGTCAGCGCGTGCGCCGCGAGCAGCGCGTGCACGGTGGCCGAGAGCCCCGAGGGGCTCGCGTTGTCGCCGGGGTCGCGGGGGCGGGTGAGCAGGTCGGACGCGTCGGCGGGGGTGTCGAGGAACCCGCCGTCCTCGGCGCGGAACCGGGTGAGGGCGTCCTCGAGCAGGGCGAGCGCCCGGTGCAGCCACACCGGGTCGGCGGTGGCACCGGCCAGGGCGAGGAAGCCACCGGCCACGCAGCCGAGGTCCTCCAGCACGGCCGTGTGCCGACCGGCCACCCCGTCACGACTGACGCGCAGCAGCCTCGACCCCGCCTCGGTCTCCACGAGGTGGACCTCCGCGAGCAGCCGCCCCGCGTCCAGCGCCGCGTCGAGCAGGTCCGGGCGGCGCAGCAGGCTGCCGGCGTCCACGAGGGAGGAGATGACGAGGCCGTTCCAGGCGGCCACCACCTTGTCGTCGCGCGCGGGGCGGGTGCGCGTCTCGCGGGCGGCGCGGAGCACGGTGCGGACGTCGGCCAGCCGCTGCTCCCCCGGTCCCTCCGGGTCCGCCCGGCGCTGGAGCACCGAGGAGCCGTGCTCGAAGGTGCCGCGCTCGGTGACGCCGAAGACCTGGGCGGCCCAGTCGGCGTCGTCCGGCCCGAGGACCTCGGCCAGCTGCGCCGGCGTCCAGACGTAGTAGCGCCCCTCCTCGCCCTCGGTGTCGGCGTCGAGCGCGGAGGCGAAGCCGCCCTCGGGGGTGCGGAGCTCGGCGAGCATCCAGTCGGCGGTCTCGGCTGCGACGCGATCGCCGAGCGAGGTGCCGAGCCGGGCGTAGAGGCCGAGCAGCTGGGCGTTGTCGTAGAGCATCTTCTCGAAGTGCGGCACGACCCAGCGGTCGTCGACGGAGTAGCGCGCGAACCCGCCCGCGAGCTGGTCGTACATGCCGCCGCGGGCCATCGCCTCCACCGTCGCGGTCAGCATCTGCCGTGCTCGCGGCGACTCGCCGGTGCCCTGCACCGAGACGCGCCGCAGCAGCTCAAGCACCATCGACGGCGGGAACTTCGGGGCACCCCCGAACCCACCGCGGACGTCGTCGTGCTGGCCGTCGAGCGCGCGCACGGCGGTCGCGACCTCGGCCGCACCCAGCGGCGCGGGCGGCACCGAGCCGTCGCTCGCCAGGTGCTCGCGCAGGTTCGCCGCGACCCGGCCGACCTCGTCGCGCCGGTTCTCCCAGGCGTCGGAGAGGCCCTCGAGCACCTGCCGGAACGACGGCATGCCGTGCTGGGGGACGTCGGGGAAGTAGGTGCCGGCGAAGAACGGGCTGCCCTCGTGGTCGAGCACGCAGGTCATCGGCCAGCCGCCCTGGCCGGTCATCGCCGTGGTCGCGTTCATGTAGACGGTGTCGACGTCCGGCCGCTCCTCGCGGTCGACCTTCACGCAGACGTAGTGCGCGTTGAGGTAGGCCGCCGTGGCGTCGTCCTCGAAGGACTCGTGCGCCATGACGTGGCACCAGTGGCAGGCCGCGTACCCGACGCTGAGCAGCACCGGGACGTCGCGGTGACGGGCCTCCTCGAACGCGTCCGGCCCCCACTCCCACCAGTCGACGGGGTTCTCGGCGTGCTGGAGGAGGTACGGGGACGTGGCGGCGGCGAGGCGGTTCGGCACCACCCCATCCCACCACGTCGATCCCGGCCGGCGTCCGCTGCTCGGTGGAGCCCGGGGCGCGCCACCGACAGCGGGCCGCCTCAGCCGTCGACGAGTGCGACGAGCGCCTCCACGTACGGGGCCGGCTCGACGTCGCCGCGGACGGCCAGCTGCTGGCTGTAGCCGTTGCACAGGGCGACGAAGGCCTCGGCGGTGCGCGCCGCGCGTGCCGGGTCCTGCCCCGACAGCTTCGCCGCCACGTCCCGACGGAGATCGGCGAGCTGACCCTCGACGACGGCAGCGAGCGCCGGGGAGACAGCGGCCTCGGCGTAGATCTGCGCGACGAGCCGGGCGTGGTCCCGGGCCCCGTCCCGCCCGCGGATCTGCTCGAGCAGGCCGGCGATGCTCTCCGTGGTCAGCTCGTCGGGGAAGACCTGGCTCGACCCCTCACAGATCGCGGCGACGATCTCCTCCTTGCCCGTGAAGTACCGGTAGATCGCTCCCACCGAGAGGCCGGAGGCCTCGACGACGTCGGTCATCGAGGTGCGACCGAAGCCGCGGGCGGTGAAGCAGGCACGGGCTGCGTCCAGGATCTGCTGCCGTCGTGCGTCGAGGTGTGCCTGGCTGACCTTGGGCATAAAAGAATGAACCTTCGCTTTGGGTGTACGTTCACCACCGTACCGTCCCCGACACCGAGGAGCACCACCACAGATGCGCTACCAGACCTTCGGACGAGGCACCGGCCTGAGGACCTCGGAGCTCGTGCTGGGCACCGCCTCCTTCGGCTCTGCCCCCGGGACCGCCGGCGTCCAGGCGGCCCGCGAGGTCTTCGAGTCCTTCGTGGCCGCCGGCGGCACGACCTTCGACACCTCGAACCTCTACCAGGACGGCGAGGCCGAGCAGGTCCTGGGCGGACTGCTCGGTGACCGGCGGGACGACTACGTCCTGATCACCAAGTACTCGGGGACGCGGAACCCCAGCGCGCCGCCGGGCACGACGGGGAACAGTCGCAAGGTCATGATCCGCTCCCTGGAGGACAGCCTGCGACGACTGCGGACGGACCACGTCGACGTCCTCATGCCGCACTTCCCCGACGGCGTCACCCCGACCGAGGAGATCCTCGCCGGGCTCGACGACCTCGTCCGCGCCGGCAAGGCCCGCTACGGGGGCTTCTCCAACTTCCCCGCGTGGCGGGTCGCGGGCGCCGCCGTCCGCGCGGGCCGGGCCGGAGGCCACGGACTCGTCTCCGCCGTCCAGACCGAGTACAGCCTGGCGCAGCGCTCCGCCGAGCGCGAGGTCCTGCCCATGGCCGAGGCGCACGGGCTCGGCGTCCTGCTCTACTCCCCGCTGGCCGGCGGCCTGCTCACCGGCAAGTATCGACGCGGCGACCAGGGACGGCTCGGCGCGCACGCGCACGACGCCGACAGCGGACAGCGCGCAGCCGTGCTCGACGAGGTCCTGGCCGTCGCCGACGAGCTCGGCACGGGCGCCGTCCAGGTCGCCCTTCTCCTGGTTGCGCGAGCGTGCCGCACGAGCCGCCACCTCGATCAGCCCCATCGTCGGCCCTCGGACCACGGCCCATCTCGACGGCTACCTCGCCGCCCTGGACGTGGCCCTCGAGCCGAGCCAGTACCGACGGCTCGACGAGGTCAGCGCCCCGGCGCTCGGCGCACCCCACGAGGACGTCTCAGCCGCGCTCGCCCACGGCTTCGACGGCGACCGCAGCCTCCTGGCGACCCCGGCGACTCCCGTCGCCTGACCCACCGCCGACCATCCCGACATCAGGAGCTCTCATGCCCACCCCGACGCTCGCCGCCATCAACCTCGAGTGCCCCGACCCCGCGCCCCTGGCCGCCTTCTGGGCTCGGCTCCTGGACGGGACCGTCGTCCTGGAGACCCCGGACTACTGCGCCGTGAGCGCCGCCGGGCTCGTCCTGGGCGCGGCCCGGGTCGAGGGCTATCGCCCGCCGACCTGGCCGTCGAACGACCGGTCCCAGCAGGTGCACCTGGACCTGCGCGTCGACGACCTCGACGGCGCGGAGCGCGATGCCCTCGCACTCGGCGCCACCAAGGAGGACCACCAGCCCTCGCCGGAGCGCTCCCGGGTCCTGCGCGACCCTGCCGGGCACCCCTTCTGCCTGCGCGCCTGACGGCGTGCTCCGGGGCGTCCTGCTCGCCGCACGATCACTCGCGTGCATCCTGGTCGCCACCTCGCACCATCCCGAGCGAGGCTCTCCGCCGTGCGTGGAGACACAGCCGTGGAGCCGTCGTCGACTAGAGCGTGTCTGCTTAATCCGGGCGTGGTGGTCGGCGATGGTTGACACATGTCGCGTGTGGCAGTGCTGAATGACGCTCAGTGGGAGCGGATCGAGTCGTTGATGCCGTCCTCGGATGGCCAGCG
>NZ_JAMOIL010000026.1 GCF_023656415.1 Nocardioides bruguierae | reverse complement strand
AAGCCGGAGGAGAGCTTCTCCAGCGACTTGCTCATCGAGCTCTGGGTCGAGGAGAGGTTGCGGTAGGTGTTGATCGCGTCGACGTTGGTGTTGATGCGCAGGCTCATGATGGGTTCCCTTCCTGGGAGTCGAGTCGGTCAGCCCGTCCGTGGGCTCGCTGCTGGCGGAGCAGCGTCCGGCCGGAGGCCGGTCGTGCTGGATCCGTGACGGTGGCGGTGTCTGTGGCTGGGTCTGCCACGGGGGAGCGCCGGCGACGCTGCCGGCGGGTGGAGCAGGTGGAGCGGGTGGCGGTGCGTGTCGTGCGGGACGCGCAGGCGGGGGACCCGAGCGTCCGACCCGGTGGGTGACCGGGTGGCGGGAGGCGCGCGGTGCGCGCTGGTGCGGTCCGTGGCCTCAGGGGCGCCGCGGGCAGCGTGGGCGGTGCCGGGGGAGCACCGGGGTGAGCGTCGGGGGAGCGTCGGGGGAGCTCGTCGCTCAGGCGATGCCGGCGACGGCCGCGGTCTGGGTGCGACCGGTGGCGTGGCGGGTGGCGACGGCGGCGAAGTAGGCCGAGCGACGCTGGGCGGCGCAGCCCTGGGGGCGGGGGTGCGCGGCGACCAGGTCGGGGTCGAGCGCGGAGTTCATCGCGTCGCGGAGCAGCACCAGCGCCTCGGCGCGGATCTGGGAGATGCGGGACTCGGTGACGCCCAGCGTCTCGGCGATCTCGGCCATCGGGCGCTCGGCGAGGAAGTACTCCTGGACCACGACGCGCATGCGCTCGGGCAGCTCGGCGATCGCGTCGACCATGTACTCCAGGCGCTCGCGGTGCTCGAGCACCTCGGACGGCTCCGGGGTGGAGCTCACCAGGACCTCCTCGAAGGAGACCTCGGAGCCCTGGAGGGAGAGGACGTTGGCGCGGGCGACGTCGCCGTCGTTGTTCTCGACCTCGGCGACGGTCATCCCGGCGCGGGCGGCGACCTCGTGGACCTCGGGGGCCCGGCCGAGCTCGGCGGCGAGGGAGGAGCGGGCGGCCTCGAGGTCGCGGCCGCGGCGGCGGACCGAGCGGGAGGCCCAGTCGATGCCGCGCAGCTCGTCGAGGATCGCACCGCGGATGCGGGACGCGGCGTAGCGGGTGAACGGCACCCCGCGGTCGGCCTCGAAGGCCTGGGCCGCCTTCATCAGAGCGGTGAGCCCGGCGGAGGTCAGGTCGTCGCGGGAGACGTGGGCCGGCACGCGGCCCATGGTCTCGCGGACGATGTGGGAGACGAGCGCCATGTGGTCGACCGCGAGGGCCTCGCGGGCCTGGTCGTCCAGGACGGTGGTGGTCTCGATCTCTGCGATCCGCGCGCTGGGGGTCACGGTCGTCTCCTCTGCCTCGGGGGTGGTG
The DNA here is from genome assembly GCF_023656415.1 of Nocardioides bruguierae. Classification (GTDB taxonomy): domain Bacteria; phylum Actinomycetota; class Actinomycetes; order Propionibacteriales; family Nocardioidaceae; genus Nocardioides; species Nocardioides bruguierae. The sequence goes on along the minus strand of NZ_JAMOIL010000026.1, from coordinate 54,923 downwards.
GTCCGGGTGTCCTCCGCCGGACCCTCGTGGCCGGCGACAGCACCACTGTGGACCCTGCGAAACCGCTTGTGACCGTGGCTCAAGGACTCTTGGGCCTTCCTTGTCGGTTCCTTGTCGGATCGACGTGGAACCTTGTTAAAGGGGTGGGCCGAAGGTCCCGGGTCGGCGCCCTCGTCGCGCCGGAAGTCGTGGTGTCGGGGTGGGCGATCCGGCTCAGATGGGCGGCTTCGGGGCCGATCAGCCCGGTGCGAGGCAGACGCCCCGCGGCGCCACGCACGGCGCACCGTCCCCTTCGAACACCTGGAGCCTCGAGTGGAGAAGCTGGCCCTCGTCCTGTGGCGCGAACGCGAGCTGCTGGAGACCCTGCTGTACCGGCTGGAGGTCGAGCAGCTGCTGCTGACCAACCACCGCTCGGACCACCTCACGCGCGCGGCGAACGACGTCGAGGCCGTGCTGGAGACCATCCGCCAGACCGAGGTGCTCCGCGCCGTGGCCGCCGACGAGGCCGCCGCCGCGCTCGGCCTGGCCCCCTCGCCCTCCTTGTTCGACCTGGCCGAGGCCAGCGAGGAGCCGTGGCGCTCCATCCTGCTCGAGCACCGCGAGGCCTTCACCTCCACGACCAACCGGCTCACCGACATGGCCGAGACCAACCGGGACCTGCTCACCGCGGGCTGGCAGGCCGCCCGCGCCGCGCTGGCCGACCTCGAGGAGCCGACGACCTACGCCGGCGACGGCCGGGCGGTCGGCAGCGACCGGGTGGCCCGACTCTTCGACGGGAGCCTGTGACCTCATGAGCGGCACCCTGTCCTCCCTCAACTCCGCGCTGTCCGCGCTGCGCTACCAGCGCGTCGCCATCGAGACCGCCAGCGCCAACGTCGCCAACGTCGGCGTCGAGGGCTTCACCCGACGTCGCGTGACCGCCGAGACGCTCGGCGCGCCGTCCGTCCCGGCCATGTGGTCGCGCTACACCGGCCCCGACGGCGGCGTGCGCACCAGCGGCGTCGAGCGGCTCGCCGACCCGTTGATGGAGGCCCGCTCCCGCACGGAGCACGCCAAGCTGGCCTACCTGGAGACCCGCACCACGGCCCTGACCCGCCTCGAGAGCGGCATCGGCGAGCCGGGCGACTCCGGCGTCTCCGCGGCGCTCTCGGACTTCCGCGACACCTGGGACGACCTCGCGAACGACCCCAGCTCCATCGCAGCCCGCGGTCAGGTGATCGCCGCGGCCGCCGCCCTGGCCGACTCCTTCGCCGCGCAGGCCGCGAACATCGACAACGAGGAGGCCACGCAGCGGCTCACCGCCACGGGCCTCGTCGGCGAGGTCAACACCATCGCCGTGGAGCTGTCCGAGACGAACCGCGCCATCAACGCCGGTCGCCTCGACGGCACCGACACCAGCTCGCTCCACGACACGCGCGACCGGCTGGCCAAGCAGCTGACCACCATCACCGGCGGCACCGCCACCGAGCGCTCCGACGGGGGCCTGGACATCACCGTGGGCGGCGTGAAGCTCGTCGACGGCATGCAGGCCGGCTCGCTGGCCATCGCCTCCGGCATCACCCCCGACGGCGACGCCGACGGGCTGCCCGTCAGCTACGAGATCACCCTGGGCGGCTCGACCTCCGCGCACACCTCCTCGCTCTCGGGCGAGCTGGGCGCGACCACCGAGCTGCTCAACACCACGCTCCCCGGCTACGCCGACCACCTCAACACGGTCGTCCGCGACTTCGCCGACGCCGTCAACGCCGCCCACGTGGCCGGCCACGACCTCGACGGCGGCACCGGCAACCCGTTCTTCACCTACGACCCCGCCGACCCGGCGTCCACCCTGACCGTGGCCGTCACCGACCGCCAGGTCGCGGCCTCCGACGTCGCCGGCAGCCTGGACGGCGGGGTGGCCGACCGGCTCGCCGCCTCCGGCACCGCCGAGCTCGCCTACCAGCAGCTGGTCAGCGGACGCGGCACCGAGGTCGCCTCGGCCAAGCGGCTGACCGCCACCCAGCAGCTGCTCACCACCCAGGTCGACACGGCCAAGGAGCAGCTCTCCGGCGTCAACCTCGACGAGGAGATGGTCGACATGGTCGCCGCCCAGCGCGCCTACGAGGCCGCCGCCCGCGTCATGAGCACGGTCGACACCGTGCTCGACACCCTCATCAACAGGACAGGTCTGGTGCGCTGATGGTCGTGCTGCGTGTCACCCAGAACATGATGGTCCGGAGCTCGCTCACGGGCCTGCAGAGCGGCCTGTCCCGGGTCGCCGACGTCCAGGAGAAGCTGGCCACCGGCAAGAACATCAACCGGCCCTCCGACGACCCCACCGACGCGGTGGTCTCCATGCGGATGCGCTCGGAGCTCTCCCGCGCACAGCAGCACGTCCGCAACGGCCAGGACGGCCTCTCCTGGCTGACCATGGCCGAGACCGCGCTGACCAGCACCAACGACAACCTGCGCCGCGTGCACGAGCTCGCCCTCACCGGCGCGAACGGCACCTCCTCGGCCACCTCGCGCGAGGCCATGGCCACCGAGGTCGAGCAGATCCGCGCCGCGATGCTCGACGACGCCAACACCTCCTACCTGGGCCGCCCCGTCTTCGGTGGCGTCACCGCCGGCAGCAAGGCCTTCGACGACACCGGCACGTGGATCGGCGTGCCCGGCGCGGTGCAGCGCACCGTGGCGGACGGCGTCCGCCTGCGGGTCGACGTGGAGGGCACCGACGTCTTCGGCGACGGGGCCTCCAGCGTCTTCGCCGAGCTGGACGCCCTCGCCACCGCGCTGCGCAGCGACGACAAGGCGTCCATCAGCGCCGCCATCGACTCCATGACCAGCCGGATGGCCGGGGTCACCGACGTGATCTCCCGCGTCGGCGCCACCTACTCCCGCGCCGACAAGGCCGTGCTCACCGCCGAGGACGCGGTCTTCGGCCTCCAGGTCTCCCTCTCGGAGGTCGAGGACGTCGACCTGCCGGCCGCCATGGTCGACCTCCAGGTCAGCCAGGTCGCCTACCAGGCGGCGCTGGCCGCCACGGCCAAGGTCGTTCAGCCGAGCCTCGTGGACTTTCTGCGATGATCACGACGACGACCCGGCACGACCGGCCCGCCGCGCCGGCCGCGGTCGAGACCCCCCGCATCCCCACGCTCCGGAGGAGCTCCGCAGTGACCACCAGCACCCCCCAGGCCGAGGGCACGGACGCCGGCGCGGTCATCAGCCTCGTCCGACCCCTGCCCGGCTTCCCGGGGCACCACCGCTTCACGCTCGAGTCCCTCGACGACGCCGGCGTGCTCTCGGCCCTGCGCTCCGTCGAGGACGAGACCCGCTTCCTCGTGGTGCCGCCGCACACGTTCTTCCCCGACTACGCACCGGTCGTCGACGACACCACCCAGGCCGAGCTCGGCCTGGAGACCGCCGAGGACGTCCTGCTGCTCGTCGTGCTGACCCCTGGCGAGTCGCTCGCCGGCACCACGGCGAACCTCCTGGCTCCCGTCGTGGTCAACCGGCACACGCTGGCCGCCGCCCAGGTCATCCTGGACGACGCCTCGCTGACCACCGCGGTGCCGCTCGTCTGAGCGGCAGCCACCCAGCAGCACCCAGCGGCACCGGCCCGGGGCCGGCGTGCCCCACGGCGCGCCGGCCCCGCGCCCGTCCGGACCCCGGTGACTCGGGCCCGAGGCGCGGCGTTGCTCCCCGGCGGGGCCGGGGACCGGGTAGCGTGGCCGCCATGCTGGTCCTGAGCCGCCGCGTGGGCGAGAGCGTCGTCATCGGTGACAACGTCACCGTGACGGTGCTGGAGATCCGTGGCGACGTCGTGCGGATCGGCATCGACGCGCCCCGCTCCGTCGCGGTCAACCGCGCGGAGCTGCTGGCCGAGCTCGAGTCGAGCAACCAGGCCGCCGCGTCCGCCAGCGAGGAGCAGGTGGCCTCCCTGGCCAAGCTCCTGCGCGACAAGCGCTGAGCCCCACCGGGCCGGCCGGGCCGCCGACCGAGGTCACGACGCCGCGTGACGAGGGGCGCCACCACCACCGCTCGGCGCTGACCTGACCGTCCGAAAGGACCATGGTCCCTGGTCTGTGGGGCCTCCTGCCGGGCGAGGGCCGGGCGGGGTTTTACTCAGCCGGGCTGCCGCTGTGCCGAATCCACCTGCGACTTCGGCTACAGCGAGAGAGAGCGCCCGCCATGAGCAACTCGTCCCAGGACAACCCCGCAGACACCGCGGGTTCCTCGCCCCTCGCGGGGCTCGAGGACATCGTCTCGGAGTTCCTGATCGAGAGCCACGAGAACCTCGACCAGCTCGACCGCGACCTGGTGGCCCTCGAGCAGGACCCGACCTCCCGTGACCTCCTCTCGGGGGTCTTCCGCACGATCCACACGATCAAGGGCACCAGCGGCTTCCTCGGCTTCGGCACCCTGGAGAGCGTCACCCACGTCGGTGAGTCCCTCCTGGCCCGGCTGCGCGACGGCAAGCTGACGCTCACCCCCGGCACCACGACGATCCTGCTGGACGTCGTCGACGCCGTGCGCGACCTGCTCGCCACGATCGAGCAGCACAACGGGGAGGCCGGCGCGGCCTACGACGAGCTCGTCGCCCGCGTCCAGCACGTCCTGGACGGCGGCAGCGCCGACGAGGCCGCGGCGCCCGCCGCCGAGACCCACGCCGAGCCCGCCGCAGAGAACCCCGCCGAGCCCGCCGCCGAGCCCGTGGCCGAGGAGGTCGCCGAGCCGGTCGCCGCAGCGCCCGTGCCGGCCCCCGAGCCGGTCGCCGCAGCGCCCGTGCCGGCCCCCGCCCCGACGCTGGCCGCCGTGCCCAGCGCGGTCGAGGAGGAGCACCACGAGGCCCCGGTCGCGCAGGTCGCCCCCGACGCCGCCGGCGGTGAGCCGCGCCGCTCGGTCGCCGACTCCACCATCCGCGTGGACGTGGGTCTGCTCGACTCGCTCATGACGATGGTGGGCGAGCTGGTGCTGACCCGCAACCAGATGCTCCAGCGGGCCGCCGCCACCGAGAACTCCGAGCTGGCGCACACCACGCACCGCCTCAACCTCATCGTGGGCGAGCTGCAGGAGGGCGTCATGAAGACGCGCCTGCAGCCCATCGACAACGTGTGGTCCAAGCTGCCCCGCGTCGTCCGCGACCTCTCCGTCCAGCTGGGCAAGCACGTCGACCTGAAGATGGAGGGCCGGGAGACCGAGCTCGACAAGACCATCCTCGAGGCGATCCGCGACCCGCTGACCCACCTCGTCCGCAACTCCATCGACCACGGCATCGAGGGCCCGGAGACCCGCGCGGCCGCCGGCAAGACGGAGAAGGGCACGCTCACGCTGCGCGCCTTCCACGAGGGCGGCCAGGTCAACCTGGAGATCTCCGACGACGGCAAGGGCATCGACCCGGCCGCGCTGAAGGCCAAGGCGATCGGCAAGGGCCTGGTCACCGAGGAGAAGGCCGCTCGGATGACGGACCACGAGGCCGTCCAGCTGATCTTCCTGCCCGGCTTCTCCACCGCCGCGGCCGTCACCAACGTCTCCGGGCGTGGTGTCGGCATGGACGTGGTGCGCACGAACATCGAGAAGATCGGCGGCACGATCGACATCGTCACCGCCCACGGCGAGGGCACCACCGTCCGCGTCCGCATCCCGCTGACGCTGGCGATCATCCCCGCCCTGGTCGTGACCTCCGCCGAGCACCGCTACGCGATCCCGCAGGTCAACCTGCTGGAGCTGGTCCGCCTCGACGCCGAGCAGTCGAAGGTCGCCATCGAGACCGTCCACGGCGCCCCCGTCTACCGCCTGCGCGGCAAGCTGCTGCCCCTGGTCGACCTGCGCGAGCAGCTCGGCCTCGAGGCCCGCGAGCCCGGCGCCACCTACATCGTGGTGCTCCAGGCCGACAACCAGGAGTACGGCCTCGTCGTCGACGACATCCTCGACACCGAGGAGATCGTGGTGAAGCCGCTCTCGAGCCAGCTGCGCTCGCTGTCGACCTACTCCGGCGCCACGATCATGGGCGACGGCTCCGTCGCGCTGATCCTCGACGTGACCGCGATCGCCCGCAGCTCGGGCATGAACCTGGAGAGCGGCGAGGACCCGTCCGTGGCGAACATCGACCTGGCCTCCGCCGAGTCCACCTCCGTCCTCGTCGTGGACGTCGGCTCCGGCCGCCGCGCCGCGATCCCGGTCGCCGCGGTGGACCGCCTCGAGGAGATGCGCCCCGACCGGGTCGAGCGCGCCGGCCAGCAGGAGGTCGTGCAGTACCGCGGCCAGATCCTCCCGATGGTCTGGCTCGCCAACGAGCTGGGCACCGGCGGCGCCTTCGCCGACCCGGACTCCTCGCTGCGCGTGGTGGTCTGCCGCTCCGAGGACCAGCTGCTCGGCGTCGTCGTGGACGACATCCTCGACATCGTCGAGTCCGACCTCGCGGTGCGCATCGAGAACGGCGGCTCTGACTCCGCCGTCGTGCAGGAGCACGTCACCGAGCTCGTCGACATCGCGGCCATCGCGGCCCGACTGACCCCCGCGCCGTCGCTGGCGTGGTCCGCCTGAGGAGGCACCTGGCATGTCCCAGTTCTGCACCTTCACCGTGGGTGGCCACCTGTTCGGCGTCCCGGTCGAGAGCGTCCAGGAGGTGCTGCGGGCCCAGGAGGTCACCCGCGTCCCCCTGGCGCCCCGCGAGGTCTCCGGCCTGCTCAACCTGCGCGGAGCGATCGTGACCTCGATCGACCTGCGCCGCCGGCTCGGCATGGCCGACCGCGAGCCCGACGGCAAGAGCGTCAACATCGTCGTCCGCACCGCCGACGGCTCCGCCGTCTCGCTGGTCGCCGACGAGATCGGCGACGTCCTCGAGCCGCCGGCCGACTCCTTCGAGACCCCGCCGGAGACCGTGCCCGCCTCGGTCCGCGCCGTCGTCGAGCGCGTCTGCAAGCTCGAGAAGCGGCTGATGCTGCTCCTCGACACGCACCGCGCCGTCGGCGGCCTCGAGGCCGCCTGACCCGCCGCCTGACCCTCGGCCCGCTCGGGCCGCTCTCGGACCCCACCCCGCCGGTGCGACCACCGGCACCCGCACGTGACCACGGACCACGGTCACGAACCCGTAGGAGAACCCAACCGTCATGACCGTCCTCGCAGACCCGCCCGTCTCCACCTCCGGGGGCGCGGACCCGGCCCCGTCGGTCGGACGCCCCCGACGGAGCTTCCTCGCCGACCTGTCCGTGGGCAAGAAGCTCACCGTGCTCACCGGCGTCGCGCTGCTGCCGGCCGCGCTGCTCTACGCGACCACCCTGAGCGTGCTGGGCAACCAGGCCGACGCCCAGGACGCGGAGGCCGCGCTCGACACCGCCGCCGCCGAGCTCTACCACCTGGACAACCGCAACTCCGAGATCAAGGCGGACGCGTTCCGCTACCTGATCGCCGGGGAGCAGGAGACGGCCGCCACGGACGCGGCCGACGACGTCGTCAGCGCCCAGGACGTCATCGCCCTCCTCCAGGGCCTGGACCTCCCGGCCGACATCGCCGAGCAGGTCGACGTCCTCGAGGCCTCCTCGCAGGGCTACTACGACTACGTGCTCTCCCTGACCGCCGGCGAGCTGGGCGTGTCCGGCTCCGAGGGCGTCACGGCCGTGACCGACTCCAACCACGAGCTCGACGCGGCGCTCGACGACCTCCGCGTCGTGCTCGAGGGCGGGCTCGAGGACGCTCGCGTCGGGCTCGACGACGCCTCCTCGGCGGCCCGGATCACGCTGCTGCTGACCCTGCTCGGCGCCGGCGTCGTCTCGGTGCTCCTCGCGGTCGTCATCGGCCGCCGGATCACCGGCCCGCTGGCCCGCACCGTCTCGGTGCTCGACGCGGCCGCCGACGGCGAGCTCGGCACCCGCATCGAGGTCCGCAGCCGCGACGAGATCGGCCGCCTCGGCGACTCCCTCAACCGCACCCTGGAGAACCTGTCCGACGCGCTGCGCCGCATGGGCTCCGGCGCCGAGTCGCTCACCTCCGCCTCCGACCAGCTCTCCGCCGTCTCCACCCAGATGAAGGGGACCGCGGGGGAGTCCAGCACCCAGGCCGACCTGGTGGCCGGTGCCGCCGACGAGGTCAGCCGCAACGTGCAGACCGTCGCCGCCGGCACCGAGGAGATGTCCGCCTCGATCCGCGAGATCGCCCAGAACGCCACCAGCGCCGCCGGCGTCGCCGCCCAGGCCGTGGTCTCGGCCGAGGCCGCCACCAGCACCGTCGCCAAGCTCGGCGAGTCCTCCTACGAGGTCGGCAACGTCATCAAGGTGATCAACTCGATCGCCGAGCAGACCAACCTGCTCGCCCTCAACGCCACCATCGAGGCCGCCCGTGCCGGCGAGGCCGGCAAGGGCTTCGCGGTCGTCGCCAACGAGGTCAAGGAGCTGGCCCAGGAGACCTCCAAGGCCACCGAGGACATCGGCCAGCGGATCGAGGCCATCCAGGCCGACACCGAGGCCGCCGTCACCGCCATCGCGCAGATCGCCGAGGTCATCGGCCAGATCAACGACACCCAGGCCACCATCGCCTCGGCCGTCGAGGAGCAGACCGCGACCACCAACGAGATGTCGCGCAGCGTCGCCGAGGCCGCCACCGGCTCCTCCGCGATCGCCGACAACGTGACCGGGGTCGCCCGCGCGGCTCAGGACACGATGGCGGCTGCCGACTCCACCAGTGGGTCCGCGACCGACCTGGCCCGGATGGCCGCCGAGATGCGGTCGCTGGTCAGCCAGTTCCGCCTCTGACCCACCCCACGGGGCACGGGCAGGACGCCGGCACCGCCGGCGTCCTGCCCCGCACCGCCCAGCAGCACCCCGCACACCCCCACCCGCCGGACCGAGCCACCCAGGAGCAGGCGATGAGCAAGATCCGCGTCCTCGTGGTCGACGACTCCGTCGTCATCCGCCGCCTGGTCACCGACGTGCTGGCCGCCGACGAGCGCATCGAGGTCGTCGGCACCGCCGTCAACGGCCGCGTCGCGATCACCAAGATGACCCAGCTCAAGCCCGACCTGGTCACCATGGACATCGAGATGCCCGAGATGGACGGCATCGCCACCCTCGGTGAGATGCGCAAGCTCGGCATCCGCCTGCCGGTCGTCATGTTCTCGACGCTCACCGAGCGCGGCGCGCAGGCCACCCTCCAGGCCCTCGAGCTCGGGGCCAGCGACTACGTCACCAAGCCCGCCAACGTGGGCTCCGTGCAGGCGTCGATGGCCGCGGTCCGCGAGGAGCTCATCCCCAAGGTCGTCGCCCTGGTGGGCGGCCGCCGTGGCGCCGGGCCCCGCGCCCCGCGGGCCGGGATCTTCGGCCCGGCCGGCACCAGCCGCGAGCAGGCCTCGCGCAACCGTGCCACCCCGTCGTCCCCGACCGGCGGGGCCGGGCACGAGACCCCCCGTCCCGACGCCCACGCGGCCCACGCGCCGCAGGCCGCCCACCTCCCGCCGGTGAGCCCCGGGGCCCACCCGCGCGAGGTGCGGACGCCCACCCCGGCCGTCACCCGCGTCGCGCGAGCCCCCCGCTCGCGGATCGACGTCGTGGCCATCGGGGTCTCCACCGGCGGGCCCGAGGCCCTCACCCGGGTCCTGGAGTCCCTGCCGGCCGACCTCGGCGTGCCCGTCGTCGTCGTTCAGCACATGCCCCCCGTCTTCACCAAGGCCTTCGCCGACCGGCTGGACTCCAAGGTCCCGCTCCGGGTCGTCGAGTCGGGCGCGGGGGAGCGGGTCGAGCCCGGCACCGTGCAGCTCGCCCCCGGCGACCACCACCTGCGCTTCCGGCGCACCGGCGACGTCGTCAGCACCACCCTCGACCAGGGGGCGCCGGAGAACTACTGCCGGCCCGCCGTCGACGTCATGTTCCGGTCCGTGATCGAGACCTGGGGCGCCGAGCACACGCTCGCCGCCGTCCTCACCGGCATGGGGCAGGACGGGGCCGCGGGCTGCGTCGCCATCCACAACGGCGGCGGCGCCGTCCTCGTCCAGGACGAGGCCACCTCCGTGGTCTGGGGCATGCCCGGCGCCGTGGTCCACGCCGGTGTGCCCGCCGACGTCCTCCCCCTCCCCGCCGTGGGCCCCGCGATCGTGGAGCAGGTCCGCCGCTCCCGCCCGCTCGCCGCCACCGGCCGCACCACCGCTCCCCTCCACGCCACCGCCAGCACCCGCTCCGCCCTCACCTCAGGAGTCCTGTCATGACCCTCTCGCCCGAGGCGTTCCGCTTCGTCGCCGACCTGGTGCGACGCGAGTCCGCCATCGTCCTGGAGACGGGCAAGGAGTACCTCGTCGACTCCCGCCTGCGCTCCCTCGCCGTCGCCGCGGGGGACGCCGACGTCAACGCCTACGTCGACCGGCTGCGCCGGCCCGACGGTGCGCGGGAGAAGTCGAAGGTCGTCGAGGCCATGACCACGAACGAGACCTCCTGGTTCCGCGACCGCGAGCCCTTCCAGGCGCTGTCCGGCACGATCTTCCAGGAGCTGATGCAGCGGCCGAACGCCAGCCGCACCATCCGCATCTGGTCCGCGGCCTGCTCGTCGGGCCAGGAGGCGTACACGATCGCCATGCTCGCCGCCGAGCACGTCGTGCCGCTCGGCTGGCGCGTCGAGATCGTCGCCACCGACCTCGCGCAGTCGATGGTCGACCGCACCCGCGAGGGCAGGTACAGCCAGCTCGAGATCGGCCGCGGCATGCCCGCGCCGCTGCTGGTCAAGTACTTCCAGCGCGAGGGCACCGGCTGGAAGGTCTCCGACCAGCTGCGCTCCATGGTGCGCGTGCAGACGCTCAACCTCGCGGCGCCCTACCCGCCGATGCCGGTCTTCGACATCGTCTTCCTGCGCAACGTGCTCATCTACTTCGACGCCGCGACCAAGAAGCAGGTGCTCGGCCGGGTCCGCCAGGTGCTCGACCCGCAGGGCTACCTCTTCCTCGGCGGCGCCGAGACGACCCTCGGCATCGACGACTCGTGGGAGCGCAGCACCATCGGCCGGTTCACGGTCAACCGCCCACGCGGCGCCGTCGCCGCCCCCACCGTCGGGACCGCGCCCCTGTCCGGTCTCGCCGCCAGGAAGGTGATCTGACCGTGCGTGCCCTCGTGATCGACGACTCCCGCGCCATGCGGATGATGATCGGCCGGCTCCTGACCCAGCAGGGCTTCGAGATCCTCCAGGCCGGCGACGGCCAGGAGGCGCTCGACGTCCTCGGCGCCTGCGAGCCGCACGAGCTGCCGGTGCTGTGCACCGTCGACTGGAACATGCCCGTGATGGACGGGCTGACCTTCGTGCAGTCCGCCCGCAAGCGCACCGAGCTGCGGGACCTGACCCTGATGATGGTCACTACCGAGTCGGAGAACCACCAGGTGGTGCGGGCCCTCGCCGCAGGCGCCCACGAGTACCTCATCAAGCCCTTCACCGCCGAGGCGATGGCCGACAAGCTCGACCTCCTCGGCCTGGACCCCTCCAGGAGAGTGGCATGACCACCACCGACGCGCCCGCCGACGCCCTCGGCAGCACCCCCGCCGCCGTGTCCGTCGAGGACCTCCAGCAGATCGCGGACGACGTCTGGGCGACCTTCCTGGACGCCGGCGACGTGCCGCCGCCCGGCGACGACGCCGGGACGGACGCCGAGACCGACCCCGAGACCGACCCCGGGACCGACGCCGTGCACTCCGCCATCGCCGTGCTCGGTTCCTGGGAGGGCCAGGTCGTCGTCGAGTGCAGCCGCACCGCCGCCGAGCGGATGGCTCGCCAGATGCTGATGGTCACCGACGTGACCCCGGCCGACCTCGACGACACCGTGGGCGAGCTCGTCAACGTCGTCGGCGGCAACGTCAAGAGCCTCGTGCCCGCACCCTCCTCCCTGGGGCTGCCGGTCACCGAGGCCGGGCGCTGGGTCGCCGGCGGAGCCGCACCCGTGTGCAGCGTCCACCTCGACTGGGCCGGGCACCCGGTGACGGTGAGCGTGTGGTCGGCGGCGTGACACATCGGTCGCCTCCGGCGACATGTTCGCGCGCTTATACCCCTGTTCTACGCTCGGAGCCCTCGGCACCGACGCTCGCAGGCTCGCGGTCGGCACCTCGCCATCCTCGCTGTAGAACAGGCGTCGCGCACGAACGCTTCATGCCCCTCTGCTGACTGGTCCCCAGAGGCACATCCCCCTGTGCCTCTGGGGATCGTGCTTTCCGGACGCGTGAAGCGTCGCCCGGCGACATGTCGGCGGAGCCGACCATCGGGAATAGTTGCCTATCGCATACAGTTGTGCCCGGCAACCATCCCCGTCGACCACCCCGAGGCCCCCTTGACGCAGACCGCCCCGCACCCGGAGAACCACCACCCCGGTGAGATCCAGCAGATGACGCACCGCGAGATCCTGACCGCGATGTCGGGCCTGCTGCTGGCCATGTTCGTGGCGATGCTCTCCAGCACCGTCGTGACCAACGCGCTGCCGCGCATCGTCGCCGACCTGGACGGCTCGCAGACCGGGTACACGTGGGTGGTCGTGGCGACCCTGCTGGCCACCACGGTGAGCACGCCCCTGTGGGGCAAGATGTCCGACCTGGTCAGCAAGAAGGGCCTGGTCCAGGTCGCGCTGGTCCTCTACACGATCGCCTCGGTGATCGCGTCGTTCGCGCCGTCCATGGAGGTGCTCATCGGGGCCCGCGTGCTCCAGGGTCTGGGTGCCGGCGGCATCCTCGCGCTGGTGCAGGTGGTGATCGGCACGATCGTCAGCCCGCGCGAGCGCGGCCGCTACAGCGGCTACATCGGCGCGGTCTTCGCCGTGGCCACCGTCTCGGGCCCGCTCATCGGCGGCGTGATCGTGGACTCCGCCCTCGGCTGGCGGGGCGTGTTCTGGCTCGGCCTGCCGTTCGCGGTCGCCGCCTTCGTCGTCCTCCAGCGCACGCTGCACCTGCCCACCGTCCGCCGCGAGGTGCACCCCGACGTGCTGGGCTCGTTCCTGGTCGTCGGCGGCGTCAGCCTCCTGCTGATCTGGGTCAGCCTCGCCGGCGACCAGTTCGCCTGGGGCTCCCTGACCACCGTGCTGATGGTCGCCGGTGCCGTGGTGGTGCTGGCCGCCGCCGTCCTGGTGGAGGGCAAGGTCGCCCGCGACCCGATCATCCCGCTCGACCTGTTCCGCGACCGCACCATCGTGCTGGCCGTGATCGCCTCCGCGCTCGTCGGCGTCGCGATGTTCGGCTCGACCGTCTACCTCTCGCAGTACTTCCAGACCGCGCGCGGCATGTCCCCGACCGAGGCCGGCCTCATGACCGTCTGCATGGTCGGCGGGCTGCTCGTCTCCAGCATCGTCTCGGGGCGCGTCATCACCGCCAACGGCCGCTGGAAGCCGTGGCTGGTGGGCGGCATGGCGCTGGTCGTGGTGGGCCTCGGCCTGCTCTCCACCATCGACGAGACCACCTCGCTGGTCGTCGTGGGGGCCTTCATGGCGGTGCTGGGCGTCGGCATGGGCTCGACGATGCAGAACCTCGTCCTCGTGGTGCAGAACGCGGTGCCCCTGCACCGCATCGGCGTCGCCTCGTCCGTCGCCGCCTTCTTCCGCACCCTGGGCGGCTCGATCGGCGTCTCCGCGCTGGGGGCGCTGCTCTCCCACCAGGTCGCCGGCAAGATCGCCTCCGGCCTGGCCGACCTCGGCGTCAGCGCGACCGGCTCGTCCTCCGCGCTGGCCGACCTGGACTCGCTGCCCGCCCCCGTCCTGGCCGTGGTCGAGGCCGCCTACGGCGAGAGCTTCGCCCACGTCTTCCTGGTCGCGGCGCCCCTCGCGGTGATCGCCCTGGTCGCCGTGCTGGCCATGCCGAAGGTCGAGCTGCGCACGTCCAACGGCCCGGTGCGCGAGGAGCCCGCCCAGGACGCGGCGTCCACGGATGACGGGGACCGCGCGCCGCGGACCGCTGCGGCGGCTACGCTCGACGTCTGATGACGCCACCAGCGAGCCCGACGACCCCGCGAGCCGACACCCTCATGCGCCTGGAGCAGGAGGTGGGCGTGCTGATCCGTCGCGTGCGCAAGGTGATCAACTCGCGTGCCAGCGCGGTGCACCCGGACCTCCAGCCCGCCTCGTACCTGATGCTGAGCTACCTCCAGGAGCAGGGTCCGCTGCGGGCCTCCGTGGTGGCCGAGCTGTTCGACATCGACAAGGGCGCGATCAGCCGTCAGGTCAGCCACCTGGTCGACCTCGGCCTCGTGGTGCGCAACCCGGACCCCGACGACGGCCGCGCCTCGCTGTTGAGCGTGACGCCGCTGGCCCGCGAGCGCCTGGAGCCCATCAAGGAGGTCCGCCGGCAGTGGGTCTCCGACCAGCTCGAGGGCTGGTCCGACGACGAGGTGGAGCGCCTGGCCGTGCAGCTGGGGCGCTACAACGAGGCCCTCACCGGACGCCCGGAGCCGGACCCGGCCGGAGCCTGAGCGGCCCGCCCCCGGCCGCACCCGCGGCCCACGACGCCCGAGACCCCCTCCGCCCGCGGGCGGAGGGGGTCTCGTCGTTGCTGTGCCGGGTGCGTCAGCCGCGCACCCAGACGGCGGTGTCGGCCGGCAGCGTGCCGTCGACCGGACCGCTGGCGTGCACGACCTCGCCGTCCGGCAGCGCCGCGTCCGCGGTGCCGCAGTTGAGCGCGACCGTCAGGTCACCGCGGGTGAAGCTGAGGACGTCGCCGTCGACGACGACCTTCACGGAGGCGGGGAGGTCCGCCAGGTCGCGGCGGGCGGCCAGCGTGCGCCGGTAGAACGCGAGGGTCGACTCGGGGTCGGTCTCCTGCGCGGCCACCGTGAGGCTGCCCCAGCCCGAGGGCTGCGGGAGCCAGGGCTGGCCGCTGCCCGGGCCGAAGCCGAAGGGGGCGGAGTCGCCCGACCACGGCATCGGCACCCGGCAGCCGTCGCGGCCGATCTCGGGGGCGTCGGTGTCCTTGGTGCGCAGCCAGCTGGGGTCGGTGCGGTCCTCGGGGGCCACGTCGACCTGCTCGAGGCCGAGCTCCTCACCCTGGTAGAGGTACGCCGAGCCGGGCAGCGCCAGCATCGTCATCGTGGCCGCGCGGGCGCGGGCCAGGCCCTGGGTGCCGCCGCCGTAGCGGGTGACGTGCCGGATGACGTCGTGGTTGGAGAGCACCCACGTCGGGGTCGCGCCGACGGGCTCGAGGGCGTCGAAGGTGTGGGTGACGACGTCCGCGAACTTCTCGGCCGACCACGGGGCCAGCAGCCAGGCGAAGTTGAAGGTCTGCTGGTACTCGTCGGGGCGGACGAAGCGGGCCATCGACTCGGCGGTGGCGGTCCAGGCCTCGGCGACCATCATCCGGTCGCCGGGGTACTCGGCCAGCACCTGGTGCCAGCGGCGGTAGACCTCGTGCACCTCCGGCTGGTCCCACATCGGCTCGTCCAGCGCGGCGCGCTCGACCATGGAGCCCGCCTCCTCGCCGGCCGTGGCCCCGCCCTTGGCGCCCTCGGGGCGCACCTGGTCGCGCAGCGACTCCTCCTTGAACAGGCCGTGCGCCACGTCCACGCGGAAGCCGTCGACGCCACGGTCGAGCCAGAAGCGCAGGACGCCCTCGAACATGTCGCCGACCTCGGGGTTGCGCCAGTCGAAGTCGGGCTGGGAGGAGTCGAACAGGTGCAGGTACCACTGCGGGTCGTCGTCGCGGCCGTCCGGGTGCTCGGCCACGCGGTCCCACGCGGAGCCGCCGAAGACGGACTCCCAGTTGTTCGGGGGCTCCAGGCCGCCCTCGCCCGTGCCGTCGCGGAAGAGGTAGCGGGCGCGCTCCGGGCTGCCCGGCTCGGCGCGCAGTGCCGCCTGGAACCACTCGTGCTGGTCGGAGGAGTGGTTCGGGACGAGGTCCACGATGAGCCTCAGGCCGAGCTCGTGGGCGCGGGCGACGAGGGCGTCGGCGTCCTCGAGGGTGCCGAACAGCGGGTCGATGTCCTGGTAGTCGGACACGTCGTAGCCGTGGTCGGCCTGGGGGGAGCGGTAGAAGGGGGAGATCCACAGGGCGTCGACGCCGAGGTCGCGCAGGTGCTCCAGGTGGGCCGTGATGCCCGGGAGGTCACCCACGCCGTCGCCGTCGGCGTCCGCCCAGGAGCGGGGGTACACCTGGTAGATCGCCGCGTGGCGCCACCACTCGGCGCCGGTGGGGGTCGGGTCGATGGATGCGTCGTTGCCAGCCATGCACTCACTCTCGCACATCGGATGTTACCGGTAAACCTCTCGCGCGAGAGCGCTTGCATCCTGGGACGCTCCCGGGGCTGCGTCGGTGGTGCGCGGAGCGGGGGAGAGGCTGGTCAGCGGATGGCCTGCCACCGGTCCAGCGACTCCTGCCGCTCGGCCTTGTGGTCCACCAGCGGGTGCGGGTAGCCGACCAGGTCGCGGGTCTCCGCGTCCGGCTCGTGCGGGTCCGGCACCTGCTGGGGGTCGGCCAGCTCCTCGACCCAGCGGCGCACGTAGGTGCCCCGCGGGTCGAACTTCTTGCCCTGGCTGGTGGGGTTGAAGACGCGGAAGTAGGGCGCGGCGTCGGTGCCGCAGCCGGCCGTCCACTGCCAGCCGTGCTGGTTGGAGGCCAGGTCGCCGTCGACCAGCCACCGCATGAAGTGGCGGGCGCCGTGCTGCCACTCCAGGTGCAGGTCCTTGACCAGGAAGCTGGCCACGATCATCCGCACCCGGTTGTGCATCCAGCCGGTCGCGCGCAGCTGGCGCATCCCGGCGTCCACGATCGGGAAGCCGGTGCGTCCCTCGCGCCACGCGTCGTAGTCCTCGCCCGGGCGGTCGTAGGTCATCCGCGCGAACTCCGGGCGCAGGTACTCCCGCGCGGTCTCCGGCTTCTGGGCCAGCACGTCGGCGTAGAACTCCCGCCACGCGAGCTCGTTGCGGTACGAGCGCGCGCCGGCCGAGCGGCGCTGCCCGAGCTCGGCCAGCAGCGTGCGCGGGTGGACCTCGCCGTACTTCAGGTGCACCGACATCCGGCTGGTGGCGTCCTTGCCGGGGTCGTTGCGCTGCTCGTCGTAGGCGTCGAGGTCGTCGAGGAACGACTCCCACTGGCGCAGGGCCGCCGCCTCCCCGGCCTCGGGCAGGGCGAGGCCCTCGGGGAGGTCGACGTCCGGGACCTCCACCGGGTGCAGCGGGCCGGCGCCGTCCTGGCCCTTGAGGTCGTCGGTCGTCAGCCACGAGCCGCCGGAGGGGGCGTCGACCGGGGCGCGCCAGCCGTGGTCGGCCCACGCCTTCGAGAACGGGGTGAAGACCTTGTACGGGTCGCCGGAGCCGTTGGTGACCCGTCCGGGCGCCACGGCGTAGGGCGAGCCGGTGCGCACCAGGTCGATCCCGGCGTCGGCCAGCGCCTTCTCCACGGCCTCGTCGCGGGCGCTGCCGTAGGGCCCGTAGTCGGCGGCGACGTGCACGGCGCCCGCTCCCGCGGCGCGGGCGGCGGCCACCACCTGCTCCACCGGGTCCCCGTGGACGACGGCGAGGCCGGCGTGCCGCTGCCGCAGCGAGGCGTCCAGCGACCGCAGGCTGGCCGCGAGGTAGGCACGCCGGCTCGGGCCGGCCGGGCCCCAGAGCCGGTCGTCGAGCACGAACAGCGGGAGCACGGGGCCGTCGTCGGCCGCCGCGCGGAGGGCGGGGTTGTCGGCGAGCCGCAGGTCGCGGCGGAACCACATCACCGAGGTCATCCCCCGAGGCTGCCAGCCGCGGGGCGCGAGGTTGCTCACCCGGTCCGCGGCCGCGGGCACCGCCCCGGGGTTTCGTGTGGCGGGCGTCGGCGTGGTGTGTCACGGTGACCCCGGCTCGTCAGCACGCCCTTCCAGCGGGGGGAGGGGGCGCGGGTCGAAGCGACCCTGACGATGAGGGAGAATAGTCGGCGTGAGCGACCTGATCGACACCACCGAGATGTATCTGCGGACCATCTACGAGCTGGTCGAGGAGGGCATCGTCCCGCTGCGCGCCCGGATCGCCGAGCGGCTGCACCAGAGCGGTCCCACCGTGTCCCAGACCGTCGCCCGGATGGAGCGCGACGGCCTGCTCACCGTCGAGGGCGACCGCCACCTGGAGCTGACCGACGAGGGGCGGATGCTGGCCACGCGCGTCATGCGCAAGCACCGGCTCGCCGAGCGCCTGCTCGTCGACGTCATCGGCCTCGACTGGGAGATGGTCCACGAGGAGGCGTGCCGCTGGGAGCACGTCATGTCCGAGACCGTGGAGAAGCGGCTCCTGGAGCTGCTGGAGAACCCCACCGAGTCCCCCTACGGCAACCCGATCCCCGGCCTCGACGAGCTCGGCAGCAGCCCCTCCGGCGAGCAGTTCATGGACGGCGTGGAGCCGCTGGCCAAGGTCGTCGGCCTGGGCGGCGAGGTGATGGTGCTGGTCCGCCGCATCTCCGAGGAGATGCAGAAGGACGAGGCCCTCATGAGCGCCCTGCGTCGCGTCGGCGCGCGCCCCGACAAGACGGTCTCCGCGGGCGCCACCGACGCCGGCTACCTCGTCTCCGCCGGCGGGGAGTCCGCCGAGATCTCGGACGAGGCGGCGCAGCACATCTTCGTCTCACGCTGCTCCTGAGCCGGGCCTCGCCGCCGCGGGGGTGACCGCTCGTCCCCGCGGTGGACGCGCGTCCACCGGCACGGGTGCCCGCCTTGTCGGTGTCCGGGGGCTGCCCTACCGTGAGCGCACAGCGGGCGCGGGGGGCGACCGCCGTGACGGGTCGTGCTCGGCCCGGGCGAGGAGGGGTGCGTCGTGGAGCTGATCGCTGTCACGATGCCCGTCGACCTGCTCGGCGAGCACAGCGACCCCGCGCACCCGCTGGACCCCGCGACCGGGGCCGACTTCGTGCTGCGGCACTCCGAGACCGCGCTGGGTCGGGGGCTCGAGCCCGGAGAGGTCGTGATGCTCGTCGACCCCGAGGGCGAGTACCACACCGCCACCGTGCTCGACCTCCGCTTCGAGCTCGAGGACACCGTCTACGTGCTGCGTCGCGACGCCCGGGTGCCGCCCGAGCAGGTGCGCGACCGGATGCTGCACGTCGCACCACGCGCGCCCGAGGAGGGCTCCCCGCCCGGCCCGGACGACGAGCGCTCGGTCGTGGACCTGCTCGGCGAGCTCCGGCGGCGCTGGGCCGAGCGCGACGACGACTGACCGTCCTCGCCGGTGGCCGGGGCTCAGCGCCGGGCGTCTGCCACGGTGGTGAGCACGTCGGCGACGCCGCCCTGCACCCGCACGTCGGCGAGCGCGTCGCCGCGGGTCCAGCCGCGGTTCACGATCACCACGGGCACGCCGGCGCGGGCCGCCCGGCGGACGAACCGCAGGCCGCTCATCACCGCCAGGCTGGAGCCGGCGACCAGCACGGCGCCGTCGGCGGGGGAGAGGGCGTCCACCGCGGCGAAGCAGCGCGCGACCACCGGCGCCTCCACGTTCTCGCCGAAGAACACCACGTGTGGCTTGAGGATGCCGCCGCACACCTCGCAGTCGGGGACGACGAAGCCGTCGGTGTCGTCCAGCTCCACGTCGCCGTCCGGGTTGACCGCCGCGTCCGCGTGCGCCTCGAAGTAGCCCGGGTTGAGGGCGGTCAGCCGCTCGTGCAGGTCCGCCCGCGAGGTCAGGGTTCGGCAGGAGAGGCAGACGACCTCGGAGATGCGGCCGTGCAGCGCGACCAGCGGGTCCGTGCCCGCGCGCTCGTGCAGGCCGTCGACGTTCTGGGTGATGACCAGGTCGGCGCCGAGCCGGGCCACCGCCCGGTGGCCGGCGTTGGGGTCGGCCTGGCGCATCCGGCCCCACCCGACGTGGCTGCGCGCCCAGTACCGCCGGCGCGCGACGGGCCCGGAGACGAACTCCGCGAACGTCATCGGGCTGCGCGGGCGCGCACCGGGGCCGCGGTAGTCGGGGATGCCGGAGTCGGTGGAGAGCCCCGCGCCCGTGAGGACGACGAGGTGGCGGCCGACGAGCAGGTCGGCCGCGCGCTGCACCTGAACCGGCGCGGACCAGGCCGGCTCGGGCTCCCAGCCCGCCGGTGCGACCGCCCGGGTCGGGACCGCGACGAGCGCGGGGGACACGGACGGGACGCGGACGGGTGGCGCCGCGGCGCCCGGGGAGGCCTCGGTCAACGCGCGTACCGCTCCTGCGCGCGGGCGCGGGCCTTGGCCGCCTCCACCTCGCGGTCCTTGGGCGCGGCGGTGGTGACCAGGGCGTCCAGCAGGTGCTGGGTCGCGTGGGCGACCTCGGCGACCGCGCGGTCGAACGCCTCCTGGTTGGCCTGCGAGGGCCTGGTGCTCCCCGAGACCTTGCGGACGTACTGCAGCGCCGCGGCCTCCACCTCGGACGTGGTGGCCGGCGGCTCGAAGTTGTGGAGCTGGCGGATGTTGCGGCACATGCCTCGAGCGTACGGCGTGGTGGTCTCGACGTGCGCTCGTCGCCGGGGCTCCTCGCTGCTCGACCCCCGGGGCTCCGGTGATCGAGGTGCGAGGGCGGCCACGCCCGAGCCCCGAGCTCGCCGCACGTGCCCGCGGCTGCTTGGCGAGGAGGCCGGCCACGGCCGTCGCGAGACCGGGCCCGGGGTGCGGCCGGCGGAGGGCGGTGGGAGCGGCGTCACATCCCTGGCACGATGCGACCATGCCCGACTTCGACCTGCTGCTCATCGGCGCCACCGGCTTCACCGGTGGCCTCACGGCCGACCACCTGGCGGAGCACGCCCCCGAGGGCCTGCGCTGGGCCCTCGCCGGCCGGAGCCCCGACAAGCTGGCCGCGGTGCGGGACCGGCTCGCCGGCATCCGCCCCGAGCTGGCCGAGCTGCCGCTGCTCGAGCTCGACCTCACCGACCCCGCGGCCACCGCCGAGCTGGTCTCCCGCGCGAAGGTGGTCGTGACCACGGTCGGGCCGTACCTCCAGCACGGCGAGTCGCTCGTGGCGGCGTGCGCCGAGACGGGCACCGACTACGTCGACCTCACCGGCGAGCCCGAGTTCGTCGACCTCATGTACGTGCGGCACCACAGCACGGCCGTGCGCACCGGCGCCCGCATCGTGCACGCCTGCGGCTTCGACTCCGTGCCCCACGACCTCGGCGTGCTGCACGCGATGCGCGCCCTGCAGCCGACCGGGCCGGTGGAGGCGCGCGGCGTCGTCCGCGCCTCGGCCCAGTTCTCCGGCGGCACGTTCCACTCCGCCCTGGGCGCCTTCTCCCGCGCACGGGAGATGAAGGAGGCCGCCGGGCGTCGCCGGGCGATGGAGAAGCGCGCCGCGGGCGGGGCGGGGCGCCGCGTCCGCGCCACCGCCGGTCGCCCGCACCGCGACCCGCTGCTGGGCTTCTGGCTGGTGCCGCTGCCCACCATCGACCCGCAGGTCGTGGCCCGCAGCGCCCGCGCGCTCGACCTCTACGGGCCCGCGTTCACCTACAGCCACTACGCCGGCACGAAGACGCTGCGCTGGGCCGCCGGTGGCGCGGCCGGCGCCGCCGGTCTCGCGGTGGCGGCCCAGGTGCCGCCCCTGCGCGAGGCGCTCCTGCGGCGGTTGCCGGCCGGCTCCGGCCCCTCCGCGGAGCGGCGGGCGCGGTCCTGGTTCACCGTGGACGTGGTGGCCGAGTCCGAGGGCCGCGTCCAGCACTCCCGTGTGTCCGGAGGGGACCCGGGCTACACCGAGACCGCGCGGATGCTGGCGTCGGCCGGGCTGTGCCTGGCCCTGGACGACAACCCGACGCAGGGCGGCAGCCTGACCACCGCGCAGGCGATGGGGGAGAACCTGCTGGCCCGGCTGGAGGACCTGGGCATCCGGTTCGAGACCGTCCCGGCGTGACCCGGTGACGCCCTCGAGGGGCGGCCCCGCCGCGCCCGAGGGCGAGCGGGAAGCGGCGTAATGCCTGCGGCGGGGGCGCGGACGACGGCGGCTTGACCTGCGCCGGAGGCGCGCAGCCTGCGGTGGGAGCGGCGTCCGGGGCGGCGCCACGACGGCTTAACAGGTGACGGTGGCGGCGCAATCGGCGTCTAACAACGAGCGGCCACCATGGATGTCGTGGTCACAGAGGTGGCCGCAGCCGTCCGGGCCCCCACCCCAGCAGGGCCTGACGCGCATCCCCGCCGTCGCACCCTGAAGGGAGCAGCCCGTGAAGGCCGTCGCCGTCATCGGCAACCCGAAGCCGCAGTCCCGCACCCGTGCCGCCGCCGAGGCCCTGCTGACCGCCCTGGGCTACGAGCCCGACGTGGTCGAGGTCGCCGAGATCGGGCCGGGCGTGCTGGGCTGGGGCGACCCGGCCGTCGCCGCCGCGAAGGAGAAGATCGCCGAGGCCACGCTCGTGGTCGTCGCGTCCCCGACCTTCAAGGCCACCTACACGGGCCTGCTCAAGTGCTTCCTCGACCAGTTCGACGGCGGCACCGGCCTCGCCGGCAAGGTCGTCGTCCCGCTCATGCTCGGCGCCGGCCCGGCCCACGCCATGGCCCCCGAGCTCACGCTCAAGCCCGTGCTCGCCGAGCTCGGTGCCAGCTGCCCCACCGCAGCGCTCTACCTGCTGGACAAGGCCTACGAGACCGACGGCGCCCTCGAGGCGTTCGTCGAGCGCTGGTCGACCACCGTCCACGCCCTCGCTCCCCTCGACCAGGAGGTCCCCGCATGATGCAGGCCGTCGGCGACGTCACCGCGCTGCGCACGTCGTTCTCCGGATTCCCCTGCGGCGTCGCCGCTCTCGCCGCCGTCGTGGACGGTGAGCAGACCGTGCTCGTCGCCTCGTCCTTCACCGTCGGTGTCTCCCAGGACCCGCCGCTGGTGATGTTCGCGGTGCAGAAGACCTCCACCACGTGGCCGGTCCTCGCCGAGGCCGAGAAGATCGGCGTCTCCATCCTCGGTGAGACCCACGCCGAGAGCACCCGCCAGCTCGCCTCGAAGGACAAGTCCAACCGCTTCGCCGGTCTGGAGACCCACACCACGGACGAGGGTGCGATCCTGCTCGAGAAGGCCCCGGTGTGGATGGAGTGCTCGGTCGAGCACACCTACCCGGCCGGCGACCACGACATCATCGTGCTGCGCGTGCACAACCTGCGCTCGGACTTCGACCACGCGCCCCTCGTGTGGCACCGCTCGGCGTTCGCCGCGCTCGCCGGCTGACCCGGCCCCCCTCGTCCCCGCACCCGCGGCACAGCGTCGTGCCCGCGGGTCGGGCGACCACCCCCGTGCCGGCCTGAGACCACTCCTACCCGACATCTGTCGGGAGCGTCTTGGCAGGTCAGGCGCTTGCCGTGACGCACGCCACGTTAAATGACGACGCGTGTGGTGCTGCGTTACGGGCTTGAAACAGGGTCTTCCTACCGTGGAGGAGCGGTCGCTTCCCCGGCCGTCTTCATCCCCCCGGAGGAGTGCCCCGTGCCCGCTCAGCTCTCCGTGGCCTCGCATCGCGAACCGGCCCCGTCCAACCAGGTGCGCCGTGCCTACGAGCACGTGCGCAGCCTCATCCGCTCCGGCTTCCTCATCAACGACGAGCAGCTCGTCGAGGACCACCTGATCAAGACGTTCGGCGTCTCCCGCGCCAGCGTCCGCCTCGCCCTCCAGCAGCTCGCGGCCGAGGGCCTCGTGGTCCGTCAGCGCCGCAGCGGCACCCGTGTGGCGCAGGACTACTACCAGGTCCCCGTCGACGACATCCTCCCGTGGCAGGCGCCGGCCGGGTTCATGGTGCGCATCACCGACGACCGGATCGTCCCATCCACCCCGCTCATCCGCAAGCGACTCGAGATCACCGCCGAGTCCGTGGGGCTGGTCGAGCACGTCTTCGAGCGGGTCCGCCCCCACGGCGTCGAGCCGATCGGCGTGCGGATCGCCTACTACCGCCCGGGCTACCAGCAGCCGGCGCGCTGGGCCACCTGCCCGAGCCTGGCGGACGCCTTCCGCTCCGTCTTCGGCGTGGACCTCGGCCACATCGACACGGTGGTGGACGCCGTCGCGGTCGACGCGGACACCGCCCGCCTGCTCGACCTGCGCGAGGGCGCGCCCGTGCTCATGCGCGAGCAGGTGCTGCACGGCACCGACGGCGTGCCCTACGAGTACACCTTCAGCCACTACCGCGCCGACCGCGTCTCCTTCCCGGTCGGCGGGCCGCACGGCCTCTGACGCCGTCCCTCGCCTCCTCCCTCGAGGGCCCCGCACCGTCCGGTGCGGGGCCCTCGGGCCTCCGGACGGCCACGCGCCAGGTGCGCATCGGGCACGCGCCTGCCCCGCACCGGGTGCGCCACGGGGGTCCTGCGTCCCGGCGCAAGGGGGTCGGAGGGCCCGCGAGCGTCCCGTCGGGGCGCGGACATGGCCCTACGTGCCAGGTCACACGTCCTTGTCCGCCGTGACCCGAGGCCCTCCGCAGGCGGGGGAGCGGGGCCGAAACGGCGTATTACGCCGTGACCACGCCGCCCGAAACCGGGCGCAATGAACGCTGAATGGCGGCGGCACGGGAGGGAAACCGCAACCGACTGGACTTCACCTCACCGCTCGGGAGGGCCTGCTCCCCGCTCTCACCCCTGACCCACACGGAGACCACATGAAGCCCCGTCGCACCACGATCGCCCTGGCCGCCGCGGCCACCGCGCTCGCCCTGTCGATGACCGCCTGCACGAGCGCCACCGAAGCCAGTGACGACTCGAGCAGCGCCAGCACCGCCGACCTGACCGACGCCCAGCAGTCCTGCGTCGACTCTGTGCAGCCCAAGGTCGAGGCCGCCTCCGCCGAGGTGGACCTGCTCGCCCCGGACAGCCCGATCGACCTGGACGCCGTCTCCGGCGAGACCATCTGGTTCATCACCGTCACCATGAACCAGTTCAGCTCCGACATGCTGGCCGGTGTCGAGGAGGCCGCGGACGCCGCCGGCGTCTCCGTGAAGTCCTACGACGGCCAGGGCTCCACCAACCGCTACAACGAGGGCATCGAGCAGGCCATCGCCCAGGGCGCGGCCGGCATCATCCTCGTCGGCATCGACCCCTCGGTGGTCTCCTCGGCCCTGGCCGACGCCGACGCCGCCGGCATCCCGGTGCAGAACACGCTGAACTCCGACCCCGACGACGAGCTCGCCGAGGGTCTCTACGGCAACCTGACCTCGGACTTCTCCGCCGACGGCGCGACGATGGCCGACTGGGCGCTCGCCGACTCCGGCTGCGACGCCACCATCTCGATCATCTACTCCTCCGCCATCAAGGTGTGGGACCTCATGGCCACCGCCGCCGAGGCCGAGATCAAGGCCGAGTGCTCCGACTGCAACGTCGACATGCTCGACATCGACCTCGCCAACGCGGCCACGGACGTCGGCGCCCAGCTGCAGTCCTCCCTGCAGAAGAACCCCGACACCAACTACGTGATCCCGGTGTGGGACTCCGCCGTCACCTACGTGACCCCCGTGATCGCGGCCGCCGGCTCGGACGCCAAGGTCATCTCCCGCGACGGCCTGGAGGCCAACATCGCCTGGGTCCTCGACGGCACCCAGGACGTCACCGTCGGCACCCCGCCGACCGACTGGCTCGGCTGGCTCTCGGTCGACGACCTGCTCCGCGCCATGACCGGTGAGGACGCCCCCGGCTACGTGATCCCGACCCGGATCATCGACTCCGAGACCGTCGGCGACGGCTCGACCGAGGACATCTGGCCCGCGTACGTCGACTTCCAGTCCGCCTTCACCGAGGCCTGGAACGGCTGACCAGCAGCCCCCAGAAGCACCAGCAGCACTCCCTGACGCGGGGGCGGGCGGTCCGTCCCGCTCCCGCGTCGCGGGCACCACCTCCCAGCAGCGCCCCGCCCCTCCCGAGGAGAGCCACCCATGGCCACGTCCACCACCGCGCCCGCCGGCTCCGGCACGCCGGAGAAGAGCGCCGCCCGTCGCAAGACCGACGTCAGCGGCCTGTTCGAGAAGTGGGCGCTCGTCGGCGCCCTCGTCGTCCTCGTCGCCGTCTGCATGGCCACGATCCCGCAGTTCCGCACCGCCTCGCTGTTCACCACCATGCTGAACGCGCAGTCGCTGGTGCTCCTCCTCGCCCTCACCGCCACCGTGGTGCTGCGCATGGGCGACTTCGACCTCTCGATCTCGCAGACGATGGTCGCCTCGGCCGCCGTCATCGGCCAGCTCACCACCAACGGCACCTCGCCGGCCGTGGCCATCCCGCTGGCGCTGGCGCTCGGCGCCTGCGTCGGCCTGGTCAACGCCCTGCTGGTGGTGCGGATCGGCGTCGACTCCTTCGTCGCCACCCTCGGCTCCTACACGGCGCTCGCCGGCCTGAGCTACCTCATCACCGACAGCCGCATCGTGGCCGGCGCCTCGGACGGGTTCATCAACTTCTCCCGCTCCCAGATCGCCGGCATCCCCCTGATCACCTGGTACGCGTGGATCCTCGTGATCGTGCTCTGGTACGTCTACCAGCGCACCCCGCTGGGCCGGTACTCGCTCTTCATCGGTGGCAACCGCAACGCCGCCACCCTCGCCGGCATCCCGGTCAACCGCATCCGCACCGGCGCCTACGTGGTCTCGGGCCTGCTCGCCGCGTTCCTCGGCGTCTGCTTCTTCGGCTACTTCGGCGCGGTCGACCCCTCGGCCGGCGGCCAGTACATGCTCCAGCCGTTCGCCGCCGCGTTCCTCGGCTCCACCGCCATCACCGTCGGCCGCTTCAACGCCTGGGGCACCATCGCTGCCCTCTACCTGCTCACCGTCGGCATCACCGCGCTGCAGATCCTCGGCGCCGAGACCTGGGTGACCAACCTCTTCTACGGCCTCGCGCTGATGCTCTCGGTCGCCGCCGCGAAGATCGCCGGACGTCGCCGCGCCGGTGGTGCCAAGTGAGCACCGCGACCCGCCTCCCCGTGGAGCAGGCCGGCCCGGCCCCGGCGCTGAAGGTCCGCTCCCTGCGCAAGACCTACGGCGGCGCCGTCGCCCTCGAGCACCTCGACCTGACCGTCCGGGTCGGCGAGGTCCACGCCCTGCTCGGCCAGAACGGCTGCGGCAAGTCCACCCTCGTGAAGTCCCTGACCGGGGTCATCGGCCCCGACTCCGGCACGGTCGAGGTCTACGACCGCCAGGTCCACCTCCCGGTCGAGGCCGCCCACGAGCACGGCATCGCCGTCATCCACCAGGACATCGGCCTGGTCGACGAGATGACGGTGCTCGAGAACCTCGGCGCCAACGCCCGCTACGGCACCAGGCTGCTGCTGCCGGTCAACACCCGGCGCGAGCGCAGGATCTACACCGAGCTGATGGACCGGGTCGGCTTCCACTTCGACCTCGACGCCAAGGTCTCGACGCTCAGCCCGTCCGAGCGGGCGCTGGTCGCCGTCGTCCGGGCCATGCGCCTCATGCCCGACGACGCGGCCGGCCAGCTGTTCATCCTGGACGAGCCCACGGCGGCGCTGCCCAAGCCGGAGGCCGACCGGCTGCTGACGCTGATGCGCACCGTGGCCGACCTCGGCAGCGCCGTCATCTTCATCAGCCACCGCCTCGCCGAGGTGATGGAGGTCTGCGACCGCGCCACCGTGATGCGCGCCGGCCGCGACGTCCTGGAGACCCGGATCGAGGACACCGACCGCGCCGAGATCGTCGCGGCGATGCTCGGCCGTCGGATGGACGAGTTCTACCCCGACCCGCCGAACGTCACCCCGGGCGAGGTCCGGGTCGCGGTGGACGCCCTCACCGGCCCCGTCGTCCGCGACGCCACCTTCCACGTGGCCGCCGGCGAGGTCGTCGGCTTCACCGGCCTGGCCGGCATGGGCCAGGAGGAGCTGGCCAACCTGCTCGGCGGCGCCACCGAGACCGTGTCCGGCACCGTGCTCGTCGACGGCGCGGACCTCACCGGCGCCACGCCGTCGCGGATCATCGACGCCGGCATGGTCCTGGTGCCCGGCAACCGGCTGCGCGACGGCATCTGGGTCGCCGGCTCGGCCGAGGAGAACATCACGCTCCCCGTCGTCCCGCAGCTGCGCAAGCGCGGCAGCGTGAGCAACAGCCTGATCCGGGCGAAGGCCGAGGAGCTCATGGCCGGTGTGGGCGTGCACCCGCACGACCCCGAGCGCCCCCTCGGCGGCTTCTCCGGCGGCAACCAGCAGAAGATCGTCTTCGGCAAGTGGATGCAGCTGGACCCGCAGGTCCTGCTGCTCGACGAGCCGACCCAGGGCGTCGACCCGGGCGCCGCGAAGGACCTCCTGGGCCGCGCCATGGACGCCGCGAGCAGCGGCTCGGCCGTCCTGGTCTTCTCCGGCGAGCACGAGATGCTCGCCGCCATCTGCCACCGCGTCCTCGTGCTGCACGAGGGCCGGATCGTCGCGGAGCTCTCCGGCGCCGACCTCACCGAGGAGTCGTTGCTCGCCGCGAGCGAGCTCGACCACGCCGCCGTCACCGCGTCGGCGACCGAGGGAGCCGCCTGACGGGGCTCCCCGGCCCGTCCCCCTGCCTGATCCCCCCCCGCAGCAACCCAGCAGCACCCAGCAGCACCCAGCAGCACCACCCCTGACCCGCACCCCAGCAGCACCTGCACCGCACCCGGCGCCGTCGCCGGCAAGAGAGGACTCACCATGGCCATCGACCCGTTCCGTCTTGGCTGGTTCGGCAACCTCGCCGCTCCGGAGTGGAAGACCCCGTACTCGGGCTACGACTCCACGAAGAACTACCTCAACCTGCGCTTCTACAAGGACATGGTCCGCAACCTGGAGCGCGCCGGGTTCGACTTCCTCATGATCGAGGACTCCCTGATGGTCTCCGACATCTACCAGGGCACCGCGGAGATCGAGCTCAAGCACGCCCGCTACGCCCCGAAGATGGACCCGGTGGCCGCCGCCGCTGCGCTGCTCGAGGTCACCGAGCACATGGGCGTCATCGCCACCGCGTCGACGACCTTCTACCACCCCTACCAGCTGGCCCGTCAGTTCGCGACGCTGAACAACCTCTCCGGCGGTCGCATCGGCTGGAACGTCGTCACCTCCTCCGAGGACCGCGCCGCGCAGAACTACGGCATGGACAAGCTCCCCGAGCACGACAAGCGCTACGACATCGCCTCCGAGTTCATGGACGTCGTCAAGAAGCTGTGGGGCTCGTTCTCCAACGACGCGATCCTGGCCGACGCCGAGTCCGGCTACTACGCCGACTTCAACCAGGTGAACCCGATCCACCACGAGGGCGAGTACTTCAAGTCCCGTGGCCCGCTGAACCTGCCGGCCGGCCCGAACGGCCGCCCCGCGATCTGCCAGGCCGGCGGCTCGCCGCGCGGTCGCGACTTCGCCGCCGCGAACGCCGACGTCATCCTCTGCATCCCCTCGGGCATCGAGCGGGCCAAGGAGTACCGCGACGACATCCGGGCCCGCGCCGCGACGTTCGGCCGCAACCCCGACGACATCAAGGTCTTCCCCGTCATCTACCCGATCATCGGCCGCACCAAGGCCGAGGCCGAGGCGAAGAACGAGGAGTGGTACGCCCGCAAGCAGCACAACTTCGAGGTCCAGATGACCCACATGGCGGCCACGATGGAGCTCGACATGTCGCAGTTCGACCCGGACCAGCCGATCCCGGAGGACATCTCCACCAACGGTCACCAGAGCCAGCTGGTCGAGTGGCGCAAGCAGCTGGACGGCAAGACCATCCGCGAGGGCTTCTCCGGCATGCGCGTGCAGACCACCGAGATGGTCGGCACCCCCGACGCCATCGCCTCGCAGATGGAGGAGTTCATGGAGGAGGTCGGCGGCGACGGCTTCCTCATCTACGGCCAGCCGATCAGCCGTGAGTCCGTCGCCGAGATGACCGACGGCGTGGCCCCCGTCCTGCAGAAGCGCGGCCTGCTGCGCACGCAGTACAGCCACGACACGCTCGTCGAGAACCTCCGCTCCTTCTGAGCACCGCCCTCCCCGCCCACACCGAAGGTTGACGACTCCATGACGATGCACCGCTCCTACGTCGACACCCCGCGCGGCCAGGTCCACCTGCGCCGCGCGGGGGAGGGCCCCCGGGCCGTCCTGCTGCTGCACCAGACCGCCGCCTCGGGCGTCATGTTCGAGGCGTTCGCGCAGCGGTTCCTGGCGGCGGAGGGTGCCGAGGAGTTCACCCTCCTCGCACCGGACACCCCGGGCTTCGGCATGTCCTTCACCCCGCCGGAGGACTACGACCTGGACGTGTGGGCGGGCGACATGATCGCCGTGCTCGACGCGCTCGGCCTCGACGAGGTCGACGTGCTCGGGCACCACACCGGGGGCGCCGTGGCCATCTGCCTGGCCGCGGCGCACCCGGACCGGGTGCGCTCGCTGACCATGGTGGGCGCGCTCGGGATGAGCACCGAGGAGCGGCTGGCCTGGCACGAGGCCGTGCGGGGGATGGAGGTCCGCCCCGGTGGCGGTCACCTGGTCGACGCCTGGCAGCAGGTGGGCACGATCGACGGCCCGGACACCACGTGCGCGCCGTCCGTCGAGCTCCAGCACCGCGAGGTCATCGACAAGCTGCGGGCCGGCGCCCGCTGGCACGAGGCCTACCTGGCCGTGTTCCGCACCGACCTGGTCGCGCGGCTGGCCGCGACCTCGCTGCCCACCCTGCTCCTGTGCGGGCGGCACGACGTGCTGGCGCCCTACGTCGACGGCACCGTCTCGGCCCGGCCCGGCATCCAGTACCGCGAGCTCGCGGCCGGCGGGTACGTCCTGGACCAGGACCCCGACCAGGTCGTGCGCCCCTTCCACACCTTCCTCCAGGTCGTCGCCCTCCAGGAGGCGTCGTGACCGGCACCGCGCCGCTCGTCGTCTGGTTCGCCACCACCGACTCCACGGCCCGCCTGGGCCGCCTCGTCCTGGAGCTGGACGCCGCCGGCGTCGACGCCGTCGTCCTGCCCGGGGACGGGTCCGTGGACCCGGTCCTGCTCGCCGGGTTCACCACGCGCACGGCCACCCGCATCGGGCTCGTCGCCTCGCTCTCCCCGTGGGTGCAGCCGCCGTTCCTGGCGGCCCGTGCGCTCAACACCCTGGACGCGCTGAGCCGCGGCCGGGCCGGGTGGTTCCTCGACACCACCGCCCCCACCGGCCGCTCGGGCGACGACTCCGGCCGCTGGACGCCCTACGACGCCGCCGAGGCCGAGCTGGTCGCGGCCCGAGCCGACTACCTCGCCGCCACCGAGGCCCTGTGGGGCTCGTGGGAGGAGGGGGCGATCGTCGCCGACGTCGCCACCGGCCGGTACGTGGATGCCGGCAAGGTGCACGTGCCCGACCACCGGGGCCCCTACTTCGCCAGCCGCGGCCCGCTGAACGCGCCGCCCGGGCCGCAGGGCCGCCCGACCCTCCTGGCCTGCTTCGCCCCCGGGGCGGACGTGCCGGCCGGCGTCGACGTCCTCGTCGTCACGGACGAGGCGCACGTGGCCGCCGCCCGCGAGCACACCGCGACGGTGCTGCTGGCGGTCGGCGGCGCCTCCGACGCCAGTCTGCCGGCGACCACCGCCGACGGCTACGCCGTGCGGGACGTGGCCTACGGCAGCGACTCCGCCGCCTGGCTGCACGGTCCGCTGGCCGACCTGGCCGAGACGCCCCGCGGTGGTCTGCTGCGCGACCGCCTCACCGGGGCGGGCGCGCCCGCCGCCGTCCCCACCGCCTGAGAACCTCCAGGAGACATCACCATGGGCAAGCCGCTCACCCTCGGCTGGTTCGTCAACTACATGCCGACCGGCTGGAACCGTCCCTTCCACGGCGGCCAGCCCGCCGCCTGGCAGGACGGCCAGTTCTACGTGGACATGGCCCGCACGCTGGACCGCGCCGGCATCGACTTCATCATGCTCGAGGACTCCTCGGTCGTGCCCGAGAACTACGGCGGCGACATGACCGCCGAGTTCATGGCCACGGTGAAGTCGCCCAAGCACGACCCGCTGCCGCTGGCCGCCGCGATCGCGCAGGCCACCGACCGCCTCGGCATCGTCACCACGATGTCGACCAGCCTCTATCCGCCGGAGCGGCTCGCGCGGCTGCAGGCCTCGCTGGACGAGCTGAGCAACGGCCGCGCCGGCTGGAACATCGTCACCTCCTTCGAGGACCTCGCCGCGCAGAACGTCGGCCTGGAGAAGCTGTGGGAGCACGACGAGCGCTACGCCCGCGCCCACGAGTACCTCGACGTCGTCACCTCCGCCTGGCAGGGCGCGGTCGACCACGACGGACGCTTCAACCAGGTGGTCTCGCCGGGCTCGCCGATGCCGGTGCAGGACCGTCCGGTGCTGTGCCAGGCCGGTGGCTCGAAGGCGGGCATGGACTTCGCCGCGGAGTGGGCCGACCTGATCGTCTCGGTGCCGGTCGGCGTCGAGGCGATGAAGGCGTACCGCGACGGCATCCGCTCGCGCATCGCGGAGAGCGGGGGAGACCCGGACCGCTGCCGCGTCCTGTACATGGTGACGCCGATCCTGGGCGAGACCGACGAGGAGGCGCAGGCCAAGCGGGCCCGCATGTACTCCGACGCGACCGACAACTACCTGCGGCGCATCGTGCAGCTCTCCAACATCTCCGAGATCGACTTCTCGAAGTTCGACGAGGACGAGCCCGTGCCGGAGGACGCCACCACCAACGGTGCGCAGTCGATCCTCGACACGTTCAAGCGGCTCACCAAGGACTCCTCGCTGCGCGAGGTGCTCGGCAACTCCGGCGAGTCCACCTCGCTCGACCTGTGCGGCAGCCCCGCCACCGTCGCCGACCAGATGGAGGCGGCGATGGAGGAGGTGGGCGGCGACGGGTTCCTGCTCTTCCACGGTGGTGGCGGCATCATCACGCGTCGCTACCTGGACGAGGTGCTCGACGGCCTCGTCCCCGAGCTGGAGTCGCGCGGGCTGTTCGAGCGTCCGGTGCGCGGCGGCGGGCCGGTCGCCGCGTCCGGCACCTTCCGAGGGCGCCTCACCGGTGCCTGACCCCTGGCTGCCGCGCGGCCCTCACCACCCCTGACTGCCGCGCGGCTCCCGTGGCGGGGTGGACTCGCTTCGCCCCCGACGTCCACCCCGCCCACCCCCCCACAGCGCCTCCGATCGTCGGGTTCCGGCAGGACCGACGGTCGGGGGTCTCCCACGTGGGCACCTGCCTGTGCCCCAGATCACGGACTGAATGCGTCCGCTACCCGGTCGGGTGGGATTGACCAGTACCGATGCGGGGCATCGAACAGGTGTCGCAGACGTGGCCACCGGGCCCTCACGCAGGGCCCCGACGCCGTCCACCGGTTCTCACGCAGCAACCGTCGGTCGACCGGGAGGTGGGCACCGCGACGTGCCGGCGCCAACGGTGTCGCCCGGAACGCTCCGCGTCCGGCAGGTCCGCCACGGACCCGCCGGACGCGGCGCCGCTTTTCCGCCCTGACCGCGCTGCCCCGAGCCGGTTCGGGTCAGCGGCTCCCCACCTGCCAAGATGGGTCCGGCCCTGCGGGGCCGCGCCCCAGTAGCTCAGTGGATAGAGCAGCCGCCTCCTAAGCGAAAGGTCGTAGGTTCGACTCCTACCTGGGGCACCTAGGTGACCTACGTAGACCCTGGCCCTGACCTGCAGCGATGTCGCCGGCAGTAGTGCGATCGACGTCGACTCGTCTATCGGACGGTGCTCGGCGTGAGTGATCAGTTCAGAACTTCTGCACGTATTCCGCACGGACCGCGGCAAGCAGTCGCCGCCAACCGGGCATGAATGCCTCCGAAGAACTAGCGAGCAGTGGCCTGCTCGATGCGCTTGAGGGCGGCATCTTGCTCGCCGTCGATGCACTTGGCGTAGACGGTCAGGAGAACGGCGACCGTGTGGCCGGCCCAGTCGGCGACTTGGGCTGCGGGTACTCCAGCGTTGAGCCAGGTCGACACAGCGGCGTGCCGCAGGTCGTAGGGGCGGCGCGCGAGGAAGGAGTCGCTCGTGCCGAGGGCCTCTGCTCGGGCTCGGTGCCAGGCGCGGTAGACGGTGCTCATCGACACGGGGGACTCGTGCGGGGGCGGGAGTGGGACGCCTGAAGTCCCAGTCCGGTTGACGAACAAGCGCCCGTCGCTGCTACGCGTGAACTCCTGGACATGGCGCCGTAGGGCCTGGACGAGCTGGGGGTGTGCCGGGACCTCTCTGCTCTCAGCCGGATCGCGATGCTTGAGCTCCCGCTCCTCACCGGAGACGCCACCGTCAGTGAAGGCACCTCCCACGGACTGGTAGGAGCCTGTCAGAGTCAGGCGGCCCCAGCCCGCGCTCGGGAGGTGGCAGTTGACCAGGCGGAGGTTCCGCGCCTCCGCGGGTCGCAGCCCGGCGTAGTAGAGGCAGGCGAAGTACGACTCGAGCTCAGGTGAGACTCGTCGAACAGCGTCGAGAATGGCGCGAGCCTGATCAGGGTTGATCACCACTCTGCGGTCGACAGCAGCATGGCGGGTCTTGCGGGTTCGGGGGACTCGGACGAGTGGATTCTCCGGCAGGAGTCCCTCGTGGACTGCGGCCTGCAGGCACCCGTGCAGTACGGCTCGGCGACGGGCACTCGTAGTCGAGGCGGCTTTGCTGCCGTCCAAGTTGGTGGCTAGCTCACTGACGACATGCCTGATGACACCTATCTCACTCAGGATCTGGAGGGGTGGCGAGTGGCGATCTGCCCAAGCCAACGTCAGAGGCTCGGAATCGAGTGCTGGGCGGTCGGTCGGGCTGCCGAATGCCCCTCGGTAGAGACCGCGCCGGAGGGCATCAGGGTCCGGCGAGTCATGGCGGTCGGGCAGCATGGTGACGTTCGCGCGCGCCAGCGTCTCCGCCAAGCTCTTACGATGTTGGGGGGAAATGTCGGGCCACTTCGTGGCGCAGTACTGTCGGCACCACGCAAGGAACGTGACCTCAGGCTGATCTGGCTGAGGCGGCGATGGCATCCCCGTCCTGATGGAGAAGGGCTCTCCGCGGCGGACCGCTACGAGCAGTTCCGCGCGAAGGCCATCTGCAAGTTTGCGACTGGCAAAGGTGCGGTGAAACCGCTCCCCGCCCGCACGCCAGCGGAGGCTGTAGGTGGTTCCTCGACGTCCCCGGTAGGGGGTCACGCCCCACACGCGCACGTCGAATGTCGTCTCTGCATCTGCCATCTCGGCCTCCTTGCTGCAGACCGTGCCGTGCTCGGCCGGCTGGCGCTTCGCCAGCGGTCTCGGCTGTGGATAGTTGAGTGCCTTGTGGAGGTATCCGCGCGGGCCGAGCGCCATCGTTGAAGCCCCACCGTCAGGGGGCGCTCCACATGCGCTCTTGCCCGCCGTCTCCGGATGAGGCATAGCGCGTCGGGCGCTTGAAAGTGAGCTGACCGAGGTGGCGGGGTCTCACTGGGTGTGTCCCATTTAGCTTCGACTGCGCCAGTCAACCCCGACGGCACCGTCTGAGCCATGGCGTACTCAACTGACCTGACTGACGAGCAGTGGGCGCTGCTGGGACCAGTGTTCAACCGCCGGGGGCGCGCCCCGACGCCTTCGCCTATACCACTCATTATCCTGACTGGAGCAGCGGTGACAATGCGAAATATTGCCGTCTAGTCCAGTCTGACGGCGCAGCTGCGATGTGATGGCCCGAGGCTTAATGCTGATGCTTTAGTGCTACGTTCCAGCCCACTGCATCAGCTGAATAGATAGGGGTGGGCGGATCGTGGACGCCCTTAGAATGCGGCTGGTTTACAATATCGGAAAGCAGGGCCGGCGGATGTGTGGCAATGGTGGTGACGACCCTCTATCGGCGTCAAAGGTGATGGAGCGGGCGCCCGAATGAATGGGCTGCGCAAAAGCGTATTGGTGCTCAGTTTCGTCTGCCTGATCGCACTTGGCCTGCTGGCGAACTGTGCGCAGCTAAACGCGCCGATTGCGGGGAATAAATCTTCTCCGAATGCGGTGGGACCTCTGTCGGTCGGTGTCGATGGGCAGGGTGGCGGGGCTTCCGTTGATCGCCCCAAAGGGTATGCCCATGTCACAGCGACATTCGGAGCCTTCCTGTTGTGTTCGACCAGCGGTTCTGCCGCAATATCCCTCGATTCAGTGGCGTTCCCGAAAGGCTCGCCGCCTGGCGTGGCGGCGTGGATTCGCACCGTGACGCCAGATCGGGTCAGCTTGGCAGAAGAGGGCGACCGGGGTCATTACGCTCCGATCGCGTTCGGCTTGGGTTCGCCGCCGGAGTTCAGTCAGCCGTACGTGGGTTTTGAGACGCCTCCCGGGGAGTTCTCGAGATCGATTTCCGGCGTGCGGGTTTCTGGGGATTGCGACGAAGTTTCGGCGGCGGTCAGCGCCTTGGGTCGGTCGCAGGTACCGCAGACGGAGATTCAAGAGCTGGTAATCGTCATCCCTAGTGGAAAGGCTGGGGCTCGAATCCCCAACTTCACTATCAATTATGAGGCGGATGGCGAGGCTTTCGAGTTGAAAGTTTCATGGGACATGGTCGTCTGCGATCGTGCTGGCCGGTTGCCGTACTGCTGACGACCTATTGTGTGCGAGATTTCTCGACCCCTCAGCTGTGCCGCCGGACGTTCGAGTCGGTTCAGTTTGGTGGCTCTGGTCATCGTCAGTGACGCCGGCGCGCATGATGCTCATGGCTTCGACATGGGTCAGTCCTCCTGTAGGGCTAACCATTCGTCGAGGTCGGTGCGGCGCACGCGGATGGCGCCGTTGGGGAGCTTGATGCATCGCGGAGCGCGGTGTGCTGCTCGCCAGTCGTAGAAGGTGGATCGGGAGATCCCGAGTTCCTCACACAGCTGCGGGACGGTCAGGTGCACGGCGGACGTCATGGTGGTCGCTTTCATCGAGAGGGCGTGGAGTGTCGGTGGCTCGAGACGGGGAGGGCACCGGCCTGCAGTGGCGGTGTCTCGTCAAGGGCGCAGCGCAGGACAGCGCGCTGGATGGTCACCGTCGTGGCGGCGGAGGCCGGCTCACGCGTCGCCGCAATCAGCGCTGTCACGGCGCACTCGAGCGCGGAGCGTCGCAGCACCCGTGTCGGCCCCACCGAACCGGTGAGGTCGTCGATGCGCAGGTTGCTGTCGTCGCGGAGCAGCTCGCGCCGCAGGGACACGGCGAGCGCGTGAGTGGCAGCGCGGGTTGTCTCGCCCCATTCGTCGGCCTGGGCGGGGGTGAGGGGGTGGAGCTGTCGGTCTCGGAGAAGCCGATGAAGTGATGTGACGATCTCGGCCTGCTGGAGAAAGGGGAGGGCTGTAGCCTCGCTGCGCGAAGGATCGAGGTCGATCAAGCGCTGAATCTGTCGGTCGACCTGTGTGAGCGACTGGTTCATGATGTCGACCGCGCCGCCGGGGGATATGGGCTGGGGAGCCAGTCGACGTGCCAGGTCGAGGACGAACAGCTGCCCGCTCACCAGGTGTCTGGCTGAGGTCGCGGTGATGTGTGGCTCGTCGGCGAATCCGGTGTTGGTGGCTGTTCGGGCGCGTAGAGAGGACGCCAGGGCGCGCTGTGCGCCAGGAAGGTCGGCCGCACGCTTCACCAGGTGGACCGGCGTGGCGTGGCGTGTCGGCGCCGGGGTGTCGGGGGCGGCGACGGCGTGGTCGGTGGGCTCGCTCGGGGCAAACCAGCCTGCCAGTCTCGTGGTCTGGCTGAGGACCGCGCGGCGTGTGGTGGCGTCCATGCTCGGGACGGGGGCATCGTGCTCGTTGCGCAGCCCGACCTCGCGGAGCGCGTCGTCCAGGATCAGGAGGCTCTCCAGCGTGGTCGACACATCGCGCAGCACGTGCCAGCGAGCGGACTCTTGCTGGCGCCATGTCCGGTCGGACGACGTGGAGAGCACGTGGCTGGCGCTCATCGACTCCACGGCGGCAGTGCGCCACAAGCCGACGGCCGGGTCGTCGCTGCGGCGGGCGAACAGGTCCATGGGTCGAACGGCCGGGGGTGGCCGCCGGGGCAGCTCGCTGGCGATCGCGGCCACCGCGGTCGGCAACAGCTCTTCCTGCTTCGTCGCCCAGGCTGCTGGGGCGCGTTGGGCTCGGTCGACGACCGGCAGCAGTGCCAGGTCGTGCAGTCGCTGGCGCAGGCTGTCTGCGACGACGTCGCGGTAGAACAGCAACTGATCCACGTCGGACTCCTCGGTCGGGATCGAGGCACCCGACATGAGGCGGGTCAGAGCGCCGGCGACGTTCTCCGCGTGCTCGCCGTAGGTGGTCGGTCTGGGGTTCATGCCACCAGAGGCGACGTGAAGTGGCTCCTGTCGCTCGACGAAAGTCGACGCTGCCCGGTCACGGTGGCGTTGGGTCGGTCCGCTCCTCGGCGGCAGCTCTGCGTGCGATCTCCAACCACCGGAGGGCTGCGGCGGTGCGGCCGGCGTCCTGCGGATGGGTGCGGGTGATGGCAGCGAGGTGGCTCGCGACCTGATCGATGGCCGTGGTCAGGCCCTGCAGCGTCGGATCGAGGGGGATGACCGTGATCGCGTCTGGGCTGCGCAGGTCGATCAAGCTGGCTCGACAGAGTCCGAGGCTGGGCCGGACTCGACGGGGGAGATCGTCGCTGGCGAGAAGCGCCACGAGCGTGCTCATGGCAAGAACGTGGTGGCGTCCTGGAGTGGACTCGTGGTGTGGGCTCATGATCCGAGGTCAGCCGATCCTCGGCCAGATCGCGTGGCCTCCACTGTCAGGTGTGGACGCCGCGCAGATATCCACAGCCTCGAAATTGGGGCGTGACAGTCAAGCCCGTCCGTGCGCACACTGATCGAATCTCTTTACTTTCGGGAGAGTCGGATGGATGCGTACTCGGGATGGCATCGCCGGAAGCCGCGACGGGAGTCGCGGGGCGGCTGTGGTGGATCGCGGCCTCGATCGGTGTCGCTCTCGCGCTCGGGGGCTGCTCGGGCGATGAACCGATAGCGGCTGAGCCAACGCCTTCGACGGGCCCCAGCGAGTCCACGTCGGCCACTGAGGAAGCATCACCTGCCGGCCAGCCGACGGGCGACGGTGAGGCGTGGCGGTCTCGGTTCTCGCCAGGGCAGCTGCAGCGCTACGACGCCGCGCTGTCTCGATGGATCGAGTACTCGCACAAGACGGCGCGGATCTATCGCGCAGGGGTCGACACTCCAGGTGCCCGCGCGGTGTTCGCGGAGTACGACATGCAAGCGCAGCTGCGTACGCGCGCTCTGGCGGAGACCTACGACGACGGCGGCGTTCGAGTCGAGCGCGGGCCGACAGCGCTCGACCGTCGGGCCACGAGCATCGGGCGCCAAGTCGTGGTGATCCGCCAGTGCAACGACTACTCCCGGGTGCGCGTGACGCAGGACGGAGAAGTCGTCGCGGGCGCTACGCCGCGCCACCTGGTCACCCCGATCGTCATCGAGATGGACCGGCCGCGGGGCCGAGACTGGATGGTCGCCAGGATTCAGCTCAAGGACAAGACCTCGTGCGCCGCGTGACCGGAGGTGTCATGGCGACCGGACTGCTGGTGGCAGTCGCCGTCGCGGGGATCGTCGCCATGGGACCGGGCGCGTCCGCCTGCGAGGTCGATGCGAGCGGGATCTGCATCATCAAGACTGTCCCGGGTGGCGGTTCTTCCAACCCCGTGGTTCCCATCGGTGACGAGGGCGAGACCGGTTGCCGCGACGAGGACGGAACCGCTGTCGCTTGCGTGGATGGCTACGGAGGCGTCTGGAGCGGTGGACCGCGGTGGTGTTATCAATACCAACTCGATCCTCAACCACCTGCGGAGAGCCCCCTGTGGGGCGGTCACGCACCATCTGAGGGATCGCTCTGGTCGTGCGACTACTCCGGCGTGACTCCTGGCAACACGTGGTTCGTCGCCTCCGCGGAGCCTGCGGTTGACCCCGCCGTCCTGGCCCAGCAGGCGCTGGATCGCGCTGCCTTTCCCCGGCCGGGCGCCCGCACGGCACCCGGTGGCTCGGCTGCGACCCTGGTCGGCTACCCCACGTGGCTCTGGGTGGACGACCAAGCCTGGCGGCCGCTGTCTGTCTCGGTCACGGCGGCCGGCGCGACCGTCTCGCTCGCCGCCGAACCCGTCCTGGTGCTCTGGTCGGTGGGATCTCAGAGCCTGACCTGCCCTGGACCGGGGCGCGCTTGGGACGACTCGCTCGGCGAGCATGCACAGAGCCCCTGCACAGTGACGGTCGACCACCTCCTCGACCCCTCGGGCGATCAGCTGTCGGTGGAAGCCCGCGTGAGATATGCGGTCACGTGGTCGTGCCAAGGCAGGTGCAGCACGGTGGCGGGCGATCTGGGCGAGGTGGACGCTCTCCCCGGCCCATCGTCGACCTTGACGGTGGAGCAGCGGCAGACGGTGGTGACGCCATGACGTCTACGCCGACTCGTCCGTCCGCGTCGACAGGGGGACGCACGCGGTCGACTCCTGGCCGGAGCCCCCGTGGCGCCGATTCCCCGTCGTC
This sequence comes from Nocardioides bruguierae, assembly GCF_023656415.1. Taxonomy (GTDB): domain Bacteria; phylum Actinomycetota; class Actinomycetes; order Propionibacteriales; family Nocardioidaceae; genus Nocardioides; species Nocardioides bruguierae. The sequence continues at coordinate 14,725 of NZ_JAMOIL010000026.1, read as the reverse complement.
GAGGCGACCGCCGCGGCGGCTCGGGCAGTGGACCCTTGCAGTCCTGCTCGTCCTCGTGTCGATGGTCTGCGCCGCCTGGCTCTATGCGCAGAAGGGGACGACCTCGGAGGTGCTGGTGCTCAGCCGGGACGTCCCGGCGGGGCAGGCGCTGGCGATGAGTGACCTCGCTGCCGTGGCCGTGGCCGGCCTCGACGATGCCATCCCGACGTCCGAGGCTGGCGACGTCGTCGGACTGCGCCCGATCTACGGACTGGTGAGTGGGCAGGTCCTCAGCCGCAGTGCCCTGACTGCTGACCCCGTGCCTGCGGACGGCGAGCGCAACGTGGCCATCTCGCTGGACCAGGGTCGAGTCCCCGCCCAGCTTCAACCCGGTGATCCCATCGAGATCATCGTCGCGCCGGCTGCTGGAGAAGGGTCTGAGACCGAGGCCCTCGACTCGCCCCGCACGCTGACAGCGAGTGCGACCGTGTATGACACCGAGACGCTCCCCGACGGCACGGTGGCGCTCACGGTGACCGTGGACGAGGTAGACGCGCCGCCCCTCGCCGCGTACGCCGCGGCCGGCCGGGTGACGATCCTCCAGGCACCTCGAGGCGGTGGCGGCGAATGATCACTCTGTTCTCGGACAAGGGCTCGCCCGGGTGCACCACGGCCGGACTGAGTCTCGCCATGGTCGCAGGCGCGATCCTCATCGAGGCAGATCCGTTCGGTGGGGACCTGGCCTACAGGCTGCGCCGCGGACGACAGCCGCTGCCCGAGACCCCGACGCTGCTGACGGCTGCAGCCCTGGCCAGGACGACGACTCCCGACGAGACGCTGCTCCAGGCGTCCCATGCGGTGGGCGAGCAGGCGCGCGTGGTGCCGGGCTACGGCTTTGCCGAGCATGCGGCCTCGGTGGACTGGCAGCGTCTCGCCTCGACGGCTTCCCACGCGACTGTTCCGACGGTCGTGGACGTTGGACGTGCGTCATCCGCCTCACCGGCTCTGCCGCTACTCGCCGACGCGGACCTGGTCATCCCCGTGCTGCGCCCCACGATGGAAGCGTTCCTGAGGGTCAGGGACCGGCTCCAGCGGCTGCTTCCCGTCATCGCTGATCTGCGCTCGGGTCCGCCGTCCGTCGTCCCCCTGCTCGTGGTCCAGCCGCGGCACGCTCGCTCGCTGGCCGCCGATCTGGATGACTTCCTGGCCTCCACCTCGTCGGGACCGGTCGTGCACCCCACTGCCTGGATCGCGGAAGACGCAGCGGGCGCTGCGGATCTGTACCGCTCCCAGGCGCGCCGCGGCCCACTGATGAAGAGCGCCGGGCAGGCGTGGGCCGCTCTGCAGGCGTCAGCGCCCGCCGACCGTGACCAAGCAGGCGTCTCGTGACCGGCCCGAGAGGGGCCGGGCCCGACCAGGTGCTGGTCCGACGACTCCAGTTCAGCGTGGGCGAGCGCCGGCGGGACGCGCTCGCCCGGCGATCCGCGGCCGGCCGCCCCGAGCTGGTCGGCGAGGACGACGTCCAGCACACCCGCCAGGTCATCCAGTCCGTGGTCTCCGCCCACGAGAGTCGGCTGGCCGAGAACGGAGAGGAGGAGCTGACCTGGGAGTTCCGACAGGACCTCGTGGACGCGCTCGAGGCGAGGCTCTTCGGAGCGGGCTCGCTGCAGCAGCTGCTCGAGGACCCCGAGGTCGAGAACATCGACATCAACGGTCACGACAGGGTGTTCGTCGAGTACTCCGACGGCACCACGGCTCGTCTGGGTCCGGTGGCCCTCAGCGATGACGACCTCGTCGAGACCATTCAGACGCTCGCTGCCCACGACGGGCTGTCCGCCCGTGCCTTCGACTCGGTCAACCACGCAGTGAATCTCCGCCTGGCTGACGGGTCGCGCCTCTATGCGGTGCAGGCGGTCTCCGGGAGCGGCGTGCTCGTCTCCATTCGCAAGCACCGCTACTCCCAGGTGGAGCTGGGAGACCTCGTCCGCGTCGGGACCCTCGACGATGAGCTCGCTGCGTTTCTCACGGCAGCGGTGCGAGCACGCAAGAACGTGATGATCGCCGGCGCGACGTCTGCCGGAAAGACGACGCTGCTACGGGCCCTCGCCTCATGCATTCCGCCGGGCGAACGGCTGGCCACCGTGGAGCGGTCTCTCGAGCTCGGTCTGCACGGGGACATGACGCGGCATCCCAATTGCGCGGCCCTGGAGGAAAGACCCGCCAACGCGGAGGGCGTAGGCGCCGTGACCATGGCGTCCCTCCTCAGGGACTCACTACGGCTGAACCCCTCGAGGGTCATCGTGGGAGAGGTGCTGGGCGACGAGGTCGTGACCATGCTCAACGCGATGCTCCAGGGCAACGACGGATCGCTGTCCACCATCCACGCCAATTCGTCGGCGGACGTGGTTGCGAAGGTCAAGACGTACGCACTGCAGGCACCGGAGCGGCTGCCCTGGGCTGCCACTGATGCGCTGTTCGCCGGCGCGGTGGACCTGATCGTCTTCGTGCGCCGCCTGTCGGCGGCTCAGGGCAATCGACGGGTGGTCGAGTCGGTGCGAGAGGTCGCCGGGCTCGATGAGCACGGGGTCAAGACGAATGAGCTGTTCGTGTGGGACGGGCGGAGTGCAGCGCGCAACGAGCTGGTCCAAGCCAGGTGCGAGGCCGAGCTGATCGAGGCCGGGTGGGCGCCGCCGGCATCGGCGGGCCTGGGGACGTGGGCGTGATGATCGCCTTCCTGGTGGCCGTGGCGCTGTTTGGCGCGGGCGTCGTCTGGCTCGTCTTGTTGTCGCGTGGCCGAGGCATTGGCCTGCCCCCGCTGCGAGGCCGTGCTGTCCCGAGCCGGAACTTGCTCTTGCCGGCGGGAGCCGGGCTGACCGCGTGGGCCGTGACTGGATGGCCCGTGGCGGGACTTCTTCTCGGCGGCGTCCTCGGGCTGTGGCCCCGTGTAGCGAAGGGCGGCGCGATCGAGCGAGCCTCCGTCGAGAAGCTGGAGGCGCTCGCCACCTGGACGGAATCGCTGAGGGACGCGGCGACGGCCGCTGCTGCCCTGGAGACCGCGATCCCGCTGACGCGCGCCGGTGCCCCGCCCGCGCTGGCCGTGCCCGTCGACGCCTTGGTCAACCGGCTCACCGTCCGAGTGCCTCTGCCCGAGGCCCTCACCCTCTTCGCGGCAGAGGTGGACGACGCAGGCGCCGATCTCGTGGTGGCGGCGCTGTCGCTGAACGCGCGCCAACGCGGAGGGAGCCTCCGTCGTGTGCTGACGACCCTGTCGTCCCAGACGCGCGCGGAGCTGGAGTCGCGCCGCCGGGTGCTGAGGGAGCGCGATGGGCTTCGGCGGCAGAGTCAACAGATCGCAGTGGGTCTCTTGGTCCTGGCTGTCGGGCAGGCCGCACTGGCGCCATCGTGGGTCGAGCCCTACGGGACGGTCGTGGGCCAGGTCGTGTTGGCCGTCATCGCCGGTAGCTACCTGTTGCTGTGCATGCGCCTCCAGAAGCTGTCCCTCCCTCCGCGTGAGCCGAGGTTCCTCGGTTCCACCGTGGCCGTGACGAGTGCTGCCTCGTGGCGACCGGGGGTGCCGACACCGTGATCCCCTTCCTGCTCTGCGCCGCCGCCCTCGGCGCAGGTATGTCCTGGGTGGTGCGCCTCGCCCGGCCACCTGCCCCTGCCGTCGGCCGTCAGATCTCGGCGTGGCAAGGGCACAGGGCCGTCGTCGTGGAGGACCGGAGGTCGCGGCGACGTCCCGGCCTCTCGCGAGTCCTGGTCGGTGCGGGTCGTCGGTTCCCGCAGGCTGCTGCTGCTCTGCGGCAGGACGCTGCGGTCTGCGGACTCGACCTGGAGGCCTGGACGCTGCGTACGTGCGGCTTGGCCCTGGCGTGCCTACCCGTCCCCTTGTTCCTCCTCCCGGTGCTCACGATGCTCGGCCTGCCGGCTGCTTCGGCCGGCCTATTGCTCCTGGTCGGTGTCGTTGCGGCGGGTGGTCTTCTCCTCGTCGTCCGGCGTGACCTCGCAGCGAGAGCCGCCGGGCGTCGGGCCGAGTTCCGGCGTGGGCTATCGCTCTACCTCGATCTCGTCGTCATGTCCGTCGAGGCCGGCCGAGGGCACGCCGAGGCGCTACCGGTGGCTGCCCGAGTGGGGGAGGGCTGGGTCTTCGCGGAGCTGCAGGCCGCCGTGGCGAGCGCTCGGGTGTTCGGGATCAGCACGTGGCGGTCGCTGGGCGAGGTCGGAGAGCGCCTCGGTGTCTCGGAGCTTGCCGACCTCGAGACGTCCATGTCCCTCGCCCAGGACGAGGGCGGCCGCGTCCGCGACTCACTGGTCTCGCGGGCCCAGACCATGCGCGACGCGCGGGCTGCAGACATCCAGGCCCGCGCCAGCCGCGACACCGACGCCATGCGCAACACGCTCGTTCTCATGTCTCTCCTGGCGGCGGCGTACGTGATCACCGCCAGGTTGCTCTTCCTGTTCACCGCGTGACCTACGAGAAAGGCTGCACCATGTTGATCGCTCACCTACGACTGCTTCTGGCCATGCTGCTGGGAAAGGCCACCCGCCGTACCGATCGAGGCGCCAGCGCCGTCGAGTACGTCCTCATCCTGATCGGCGCCGTGGCCATCTGCGGCATCGTCATCGTGGCCGTCACCCAATACGTGACCTCCCAGGGCAACAGCCTCAACGGGAACTGAGACGATGACGAGCGCCTCTCGGCGAAGGGGCCGACCTGGTCGATCTCGCCACTGTCGAGGGGCAGCGGCGCTCGAGGTCGTGCTGATCGTGCCGACGGTCGTGCTCGTCCTCATGCTCACGGCGCAGTGGGCCGTGCGTGAGCAAGCTGCCCGGGCGGTGTCCGCAGCTGCCCGGGAAGGTGCCGTGGCGGCCGCAGCCTATGGGGGCACGGACGCGCTCGGGCGAGAAGCTGCTCAGGCGACATTGACCGTGGCCGGGGATGCGGTGGGCGCATCCACGATCGGATTCGACCGAGGACCGAGCACGGTGACCGCTACGGTGACCGCCGCCGTGCCGCGACTCATCCCGGGCTTCGGCGTTGAGGTCTCGTCGCAGCAGACCGCCCCTATCGAGAGCTTCGCGTCATGAGCGGACATGACCGTCGTTCAGACCGAGGCGCTGCACCCGTGGAGCTGCTCCTGATGGTGCCGGTACTCATGGCGCTCGTGGTGCTGGTGATCACGGCTGGAAGGGTCGTGCAGAGCAAGGGCGACGCCTCGGATGCTGCCTATTCCGTGGCTCGCGCCGCGTCCCTGTCCTCCACGTGGTCGGAGGCGCAGGCCGTCGCGAGTTCCACCGCTGCGGAGTGGACGGCGCAGTCCGGGAGCACGTGCTCACGACTGGACATCTCGCTCGCCGGCTCTGACTTCGTCAGCGGAGGGCAGATCCGCGTCACGGCCTCGTGTCGTGCCAGCCTGCTCGCCGGAACGGCGGCAGGGCAGGCGACGACGCGCACCTTCGTCGCCACTGCGGTCGTCCCGATCGACGAGCACCGGGACCTCGAATGATCCGCGCCGACCACGGATTCGTCTCCACGTGGACCGTCCTGGCGGCCACAGGAGTGACGACCCTGCTGCTGGGCCTGGTCGTGGACGGCGGAACGGCGATGAACGACCGCCTGGCAGCCCACCGGGCTGCCGAGCAGGCCGCCCGAGCAGGGGCGGACCAGCTGGCTGGCATCCGGTCTGGCGACCTGCACGTGGACCCCGAGGCCGCTGAGCGAGCCGCCCACGCTGTCCTGGCCACTGCTGGCTGGGGCGGACAGGTGTCCGTCGCAGGCACCCAGGTGACCGTGGTCGTCGAAGGACGCACGGAGACCACGTTCTTGGGTGCGGTGGGTTTCGCCAGTCTGCCGATTCGAGAGTCCGGTACCGCCACGTCCATCACCGGCGAAGGGTGACGCCAGATGCTCCATCTACGCAGGTTGACCGCCACTATCGCTCTGGCCGCCCTCGTCGTGGGCGTGCCTCTCGTGCTGATCGTGATGGTTGGCAATCCCTGGCCCGCGAACGGAGCTGCTGCGTTCCAGCTCGCGACTGCTGACTCGCTGATCGGTCTGCTGGCCAGCGCTGCCTGGCTGGCGTGGGCCCAGTGCCTGGTCTGCGTCGTCAGCGAGGTGGCTGGAGTCCTCCGTGATGTCGACCCGCCCCGCTTCGGCCCCGACGCGCAGCATCGGGCAGTCCGCGCGTTGGTGTACTTGGTGCTGCTCGGTGGTACTGCGGCCGGCGCGGTCGGCCCGACGGCTGTCGCGTGGGCCGACGCCTCGTCGGCGGCCCCGGCCGGAGGACCGAAGCCGGCTGCATCGCCGGTGGCATCAGCGCGTGCGGAGACCAACGCAACGCCGCAAGCCCGGGGCTCCGCGATGGTGACGGTGGCCAAGGGTGACACGCTGTGGGGGCTTGCCGAGCAACACCTGGGGGAGGGGACGCGGTGGCGCGAGATCGCCCATGCGAACCATGACCGGGTCATGGCGGACGGTGAGCAGTTCGCCACCGCTCGGGAGATTCGGCCCGGCTGGCAGCTGTTGCTGCCCACATCGGCGCAACAGCGTGATGCGACGTCCCTCAGGTCGGAGGGCATGGTCCGCGTCGAGACCGGAGACACGCTGAGCTCGCTGGCCGAGGACCACCTGGGAGACGCCGACGAGTGGCCGCGGCTCTATCGGATCAATCGAGCGACGGTCGGGCCGGACCCTGATGTGCTGGAGCCCGGCCAGATGCTGCGCCTCGAGCGAGAGACTGGCGCTACATCGAAGACATCAACACCCCCTCTGACACGCGCAGAGTCGGACATGCACGACGGCCTCACCTCGACGCTGCCCGATCCTGCGGGGCAGTTCACGGCGACGCCGGCGCCTGAGGTGTCAACTGACACGGACGCTGCGGCGCTCCCCGAGGACGACGTGCCGGTCACGGCCGTGACCCCGTGGCGGGCAGCGCTCGCCACTGGCAGCACTCTCGCCGCTGGCCTCGTGGTACTCGTCGCTGCGGCTCGCCGTCGCCAGCGAGTCGCTCGTGCGCCCGGCCAGGTTCCTCGTGCCGTGGCCCCACGGCTGCAGGTGGTCGAGCGAGCGATCCACGAAGCCGGAACGGCGATCGCGGACGACACGGAGTTCATTGATCTCGCCCTGCGGTCGCTTTCGCTGTCGCTGCGGCACACACACCAGTCCCTCCCCGAGGCGGGCGCCGTGGTTCTCGGCCAGGAAGTGTTGGAGCTGAAGCTCGTGGGAGTGACCGACCAGGCGCCGCCACCGCCGTGGGCGCGGGGGGATGACGAGACCTGGCAGCTTCCGCGAGACGCCGCAATCGATCGAGATGCCACTGAGCACCCGGCCCCTTACCCGGCGCTGGTGAGCGTCGGCGTGGACGACTCGGGCCGGCTGTGGCTGATCGACCTGGAGGTTCACGGCGGAGGGGGGACTGCCTGACCCGGACCTGCTCCGCCACTGGGTCGCCGAGCTCGCCGCAGCCCCCTGGGCGTCCTCAGTGGATCTCCTGGTGGCCGACCCCGACTTCACGGACCTGGTCGCGATCAACCCCGAACGGGTGCGCCTCGTGGATGCCGGCCTCGCGGCACGTCGCGTCGCGGCGCTGCAACGGGACAACGAGCGACGCTTTACCACGCTGCTGGGTCTGCGTCGTGACGGGCTCGCAGACGACGCGACCGGCCCGACCGTCGTCCTCGGTGCCACCGCGGACGTCCCGCCCTGCGGCACGGAGCGCGACCGCGCCGTCGTCCTGGGACCGGACAGACGCTGCCTCGTGCGACCCATCGAGCAGCGCGTCACGGTCCTCGACTGGGACGTGGACGTCGCGCCCTTCCGCCTCGAGAAGAAGCAGGCATCCAGCATCGCCGAGCTCATGGGGGACCTCGAGGACACCACGAGCTTCGAGCCGATCGAGACGCCCACGCCCCCACCTGACGCCGAGCTACTGCAGGACTGGAACGACTGGAACGACCCCGTCTGCACGCGGCCCAAGGTCCGCGTCCTCGGCCCGGTGGACGTCATGGCCGCGGGTGGCAGTCGCGACGGTATCCGTAACGTCGCGAGCACGATCGAGTTCATCATCTACCTCGCCTTCCGTGAGCGAGGGGTCACGAAGGACCGCGCCGCCGAGGACCTCGGATGGAGCCCCGCAACGGTCCAGAACCGGGCCCGCGACGCCCGCAGGATGATGGGACTGCGCGAGGACGGCACGGAATGGCTGCCGGACGCAGCCACCACGGAGAGTGCTCGTCACCGCGGGGTCCCGACCTACGAGCTGCGGCCCGGGGTCCTGCTCGACGCAGCTTTGTTCGAGCGAGCAGCGACCAGCGACCTGCCCCGCGGAGACCTGCTTCTCGGTGAACCGTTCGGAGAGCTGCGCCCCGGCGGCTACGGCTGGTTGCTCGAGGGGGACAGGCACGACCTCAGACTGGCATCGATCGTCGACGACGCCACGACGGCTTGCTCATCAGCCCACAGACAGTCCGAGCGCTCGTAGGTTCCGCCACGCCGCGCACCGCGCCTGACTGGTTCGGCTGACCGCTCTGGCGGTAGGTCCGTCTGATCGCGCCATCATGTGCTTGACGTCGGCAATCAATGCTGCCAATTTTGTCCTGACATTGTCTCGGGAAGGAATTGGCTCGTGATGAACCTCCGCACATTGATCCCTGCGGTGATAGGTGCCGTTGCGTTCTTGATGCCGGCTGCTGCGATCGCTGGTGGAGGAAATGCGGGGAGCTTTGCGCATCCCTTCTACAACAGCGACTCGTCCGCCAAGCTCGCGCAGGGAACCTGGCGCTTCGATTGCTGGGCCGAGGCGAACTGTGACTCACCCACGATTCCTGGCTTCTACTACTACGGGAAGCTGAAGGACAGCGCCGCGGACGGTGACTGGGTTTACACGGACGGGAAGATCGACGGGTACGGGTGGGCCCACTCTGCGTCTGCTGAGAACCACGACGGCAGTGACTCTCCTGCCATCTCGATCGCTCAGAAGGTCTCGTACTCGGATCCGCCCGGCAAGGGAAAGATCCAGGTCTGCCGGCACCGCACCGGCTTGATCCCGAACGTGTGCACGGCTTCCAACTGGAAGTACGCAGACTAGCGCCGTGGTCGTGGTGCTCGACCTGGAAGATGTCTCGTTCTCCTTCGACGAGAAGGTGCACGTTGTCTCAGGTGTCAGCTTCAGGGTCGATGGTGGTGAGCGACGGGCGATCGTCGGGCACAGCGGCAGTGGCAAGAGCACGCTGCTGGCTTTGGCGGCAGGAATACTCGCGCCCTCCTCCGGCGAGGTGATGTGGTTCGGACGTTCGCTGAGGGCGATGGATGACGATCAGCGGGCCGCCCTGAGGTTGGCCGAGATGGGGTTGGTCTTCCAGGGTGCGGAGCTGCTCCCCGAGCTGACCCTCCGACAGAACGTCGAGCTACCGCTTCGTCTGTTGGCGAGGCCGTGGCGTGGTGTCGCTCTGCCGCTGCTCGAGCGGCTGGGGCTGGATGAGGTGGCTGAACGCCTTCCGTCCCAGGTGTCAGGTGGTCAGCGGCAGCGTGCAGCCGTGGCGAGGGCCGTCGTCCATGGCCCGCGGATGGTGCTCGCAGACGAACCCACGGGGGCCCTGGACTCGGAGGCGGGGGCAACGGTGATGCGGTTGCTACGGGAGCTGACCAGTGAGCAAGGAACCACGCTGATGGTGGTCACCCACGACATGGCCATAGCCGGTGAGTGCGACGTCATCACGCGTCTGGCCGACGGGCGGGTCGCTTGAGCCCTCGCTTTCTTGCCCTGAGGCAGCGCTATGAGGGCATGGGCCTGGGATGGGCCTGGTTCTGTCGCCCGGACGCGAGTACGCGGTACTTGCGCCGCCAACGTGTTGTCGCCGCCGCCGTGGCTTCCTTCGTGGCGCTGCTGGCGGTGGCCATGTGGGTGGGCAGCCGGGACCGAGATGACCGGGGGCTTGCGCAGGAACCCCACCCAGCAGGTGCAGCGCGGGCGACCTTCCACGTCGCGCAGACTGACGTTCCGTACGGCGGCGACGTCTGGACGACCATCTACGTCGCTGCGAGCGGAGACCCGACGGCTCCACCTGGGCTCGATCACTTTCCACAACCTGGGGAGGTCTGGGTCTCGCCCGCCGTGCGTGATGCACTCGACACGGACACGTCGTCGGCGTCTCGGGTCCCGGGGTCGATCACCGGAACGATATCGGCCGCCGGTCTCCAGTCGCCCGACCAGCTTCTTGTCTACGTCGCTCGGACATCAGCTGGACGAACCTGGTACGGCGCGGACGGGTGGGGGGAGAACGCGGACGTGGCCGGCAGGCCGACGGTCCCTTCGTTCGTGGTTCTGGCCTTGATCCTGGGGCTGGCGGGCATGCCCGCGTTGCTCCTGCAACGTGCTGTGGCACGTGGTGCAGTCCTCGCTCGCGGTCTCTCCATACGCAGGCTCTTTCGACTCGGCGTCTCCCGAAGGACGTTGAGCTGGGCGGCCGCGACTGATGCAGTGTGGTGCGGGTTGACGGGCTTCGTGGTGGCCCTGCCGGTGGCTGCCGCGGCGGTGTTGTTGTCACAGCCGGATGCAGTGCTGGGGCTCTCCTGGTTCCCGCCGCCCACCGTCTTGCCGCTGATTCCTAGTGCGGTGGTGGCGGCATGCCTTCTCGGTGGCGTGGCCATGGTTGCAGCGCGCGGGTCGGCTGAACGCGTCGCCGCCATTGCCGGCGACGACAGCGGGCCCCTCCCGCTGAGGGCCTGGAGAAGGGTCCCCTTCGTGGCGGGCACAGCTTTGCTGCTCGGGATAGTGGTCCCCGGCGCCCTCACCGGACACGGGCACGCCTCGGGGGCCGTGTGGGCGCTGTACCTGGGAGCCCCGCTCGCCCTGGTGGGGGGCGTGCTGATCCTCCCAGAGGTCATTGGCCGCCTGGGGGACACCCTGGGGTCGCGTGCTCGCGGCGTCGGCGCTCATCTGGCCCTGAAGCGAGTGGGCTGGGATCGGGATGCGTTGGCTGCCGCGGGCGCCGGCCTCCTCGTGGCAGTGACCTGTGCTTGGCTGGCAGCGGGCGTGGTCACGGATCTGGGAGCGACGTCCACTGCAGGACCGTTGGGGTATCAGTACTCGGTGACGTTCCCGGTGGCGGAGGACGACTCCGTTCGAGCCGTTGCCTCCATCCCGGCCGTCACCCGGGTGCTGCTCAACGGTCCGCCGCGGCATCGAACTGCCACTGGAACCTGCGAGGACCTGTCGCGCAGCCTGGGCGCTGTCGACGCGGGCGCGGGCGACGCGCTGGCCGCCGTGTGCGTGCCCAACTCCGTCTTCAAGGTCGTACCGCTCGGACGACCCGAGACCGCTGACCGGATCGCCATCGGTGGTAGCGACACGTGGAGGCTGGTGGGCACCCGCATCGTGGCTGCGGACCCGAGTACCGTCCAGGAGCCCCTGCGCGACCCGGAGCTGCTGGTCCATCCAGCGGACGATCTTGATGGGTACTTCTCAGCGGTCATGGGGCAGGCTCCGCTGGCCACCGTGGCAAACATCGAGGCGAGCACCTACCTGCCGATGATCGCGCCCACTCAGCGCCTACTGGTTGCCACGAGTGCCATGGGTGCAGCCGCCGGCCTGGTGCTCTGGTGGCTGTCCACTGCCGGAGAGGGTGACCGGTTCTCTCGCTATCACATGCGGCTCTCGGCCGTTGGCCACACGAGGGCGCCAGCCCTGCACTTCTGGGGCCAAGCGTTCGCGGGGGCGGTGACGCTCGTGTTCGCTACCTGGGTCGGTTGGCTCGTCGCGGAGGCCTACACAGTGATCGGTGGTCTCGGTCGAAGTCCGTGGCACTTGGGGCTGGTGGTGACCGCGACCGCTGCCTCGGCCCTGATGATGGCGCTGGCAGGCGGTCTCGTAGCGGCCAGACGGAGATCGCATGAGCCGCCGCGCTACCCGACCGCCGACTAGCCACCAGCATGGCTCGCCGAGCACCCAGCACACGGATGCGCCGGACCTACGTCGGGCGCTGCGAGACACGTCCAAGGCGCACGGCATCCTCACCCCCCGGCGCACGGGCCAGGAGGTCGAGTGACGGGCGAGGCGGAGAAGGATGGTGGGCAGGTGATGCTCGCTCTCGTCCTGGCCATCGCGCAGGCTGGCATTGGTGCGGACCTGCGGTGAGGTCTCATCAGCGGTGGTGAGAGCGGTGGTGAGTGGTGAGGGCCCCGATGGAGGGGTCCACTACCCCATCCATCGGAGGCCCCGATGCCCCTCGCTCCTCCGGCCCGCAACGGCCATGCACTCTCCGCAGACGCCAGCAGCCGTCTGACCCACCTCCTCGCCTCGGTCGGCGAGCACGTCAACGCCGAGCTCGGCGACGGTGTCCTGTGGCACCAGTGGCGGATGGCCGACAAGCGGCTGGCCTGCTTCGGTGGCTTGCACGACGTCGTCGTGGCGTGGCACAGCACCGACGTTCCGGTCAGGCCGGCGATCGCCGGGCTCACAGCCATCGGTTGTGAGCGAGGTGGAGACCAGCAGCCGGCCGCCCTGGCGGTGCTGACCTTGCTCGCCGGCGGGATCTGCCGGACGGCACACGACCTTGCGGAGGTGTGCCAACCCGAGGACGTCGTCTCGGCGATGTGGCAGGAGATCCGCGCGGCCGAGCCACAGATCGGCGATCGCGCCGCCCGTCACCTCGTCATGCGGACCCGGGCTCGACTCCTGCGTGAGAACGGGACCAGACAGGAGCGCAACCGCCACCTGCCGATGGGCGGACCGGAAGACCTCCCCGAGAGCACGGAGCAGCCTGCTCCCGCGTCGGCGGTGGAGCTGGTCGACCTCCTGGCCTGGGCCAGGGGCACCGCCGTGCTGGCGCCCGACGAGGTCGGTTTGATCGCCGAGCTCGTCGACGGCGAGAACAGCGGGACCTCACGGGAGCAGGTGCTGCGAACCGTTGCCGCCAGTCACGGCTGGGCCTTGAGCACGTTGCGGGCCCACCGCCGCCAGGTGATCGACAAGCTCCGCGACGCCGCTGCGGACTACCTGGCCGCCACGGCCTGAGGAGCAGCCATGACGCTCGACATGATCAACAACGTGTGCGCTCAGGCCCCAGCCGGCGTCGAGCAGTACGCCGACATGCTGCTGGGCTGGGTGAAGTGGGGCGTCGCCGCCCTCATCATCGCCGGCGGATTCATCTCGATCGGTGCCATCATCGTCGGCCGCCTCGCGACCATGAGCCGCGCTGCTCAGATGGGGGCCTCGGGCCTGCTGTGGTCGATCCTCGCGGCGGTGGCCTACGTGACCATCTACGGAATCCTCTGGGCGATCGTCGGGAGGGGCTGCTGATGAACCGCCGCACTCACCGCGACCGCGTCGATGCCCCCGGTCAGTGGAGCCGAGGCCGGCTGCGCCTCGCCGGAGCCGCCATCGTCGGCGTCGCGCTGGCGATCACCGGCGCCGGTGCCTGGGCCGTCGCGGGCATGATCGGATCGCCGCCGGCCACACCCGCTGAAGCCACCACGTCGGACACGCCCATGGTGGGGACGGCCGCCACGGTGGACGAGGCGCTGCCGGCGTCTCTCACCACGGACCCCATCGGCAGCCTGACCATCCCGGCGGCCACCCGTCTGGGCCCTGCCGGTGTCCCGACCGGCTTCCCGGCGACGGCCGAGGGTGCACTTTCCCAGCTCGTCGCCATCGACTCCGCGGCGCTGTCACCGCTGTCGCTCCAGCGCGCCCAGGAGATCGCCGGCGTGTGGATCGCGGCCGACGGGCTGACGGACCAGTGGTCCCTCGTGACAGGTCTGGCCGAGCTCCAGGGTGTCGTGGAGTCATCCGGCATGAAGACGTCCGGTCTCGCGGTGGAGGCGAGCATGGGCAGAGTCGAGTCCCCGGTGCGTGCTGGCACCACCGAGGTCTGCGTCGACCTGGTGCTGTCACTTGAAGGGGTTGCCACCGATCAGATCGCTGCTGCGGACTGCCAGCGGATGAGCTGGACCGGTCAGCGATGGGTGATCGCCGCGGGGACGGAGGCTGCGGCACCGCCGTCCGTCTGGCCGGGCAGCCAGGCCGCGGCCGACGCCGGCTGGCAGTGGCTGGTGAGGCAGTGATGAGTGCTCACCACGTGACTCCCATGATCGATGTCGGCCCCTTCAGCTGGCTCGGAGACGCCGCCCAGAAGGGGCTCGCCGACGGCTTCACCGCCTTGATGATGGCCTTGTGGTCGGCCGCGCTCTGGCTGCTCACCACCGTCTTCGGGCTCCTCGACCGTTTCACCACACCCGACGTGACCGACCCCGGCCTGGATGGGTTGTACGGGAGCGTCGTCTGGATCTCTCTCGTCGTGGCGATGGTGGTCGGTCTCGGGCAGATCGCGATGGTGGCCGTCCGAGCCGATGGCCGCACCCTCGGAAGCCTGCTCATCGGCCTGGCCCAGTACGGCGCGGTGCTGGCCTGCTGGATCGTCGTGACAGCAGGACTCATCACGCTCTGCGGCGCGCTGGCGTCGGCTCTGCTCGAGCAGCTGGTCGGCGTTGACTCATTCGGAGGCTTTCCGGCTGGATCGGGCTGGGATGTGAAGGCCAGCGGAACCGTCGAGGCGACGGTCCTGGGTGTCTGTGCGCTGTTCGTGCTGATCCCTGCATCGCTCGGCTACCTCCTCATCATGCTCGTGCGGGAAGCCGCGATCCTGGTCCTGGTGGCGACACTCCCGATCTCAGCGGCGGGGGGCCCCCGGGGGGGCGCCCCCCCCGGGGGTTGGGGCGACCACCGCCGGGTGGAGGGGGGCGGGC
>NZ_JAMOIL010000025.1 GCF_023656415.1 Nocardioides bruguierae | reverse complement strand
GGGTACGCGGGCTTGGTGTTGGGGGGGGCCACCCCCCCTACCCCGGGGGGGGGGCCCGGGGGGGCGCCCCCCCGCCGCTGGATGTGGACCTCGATCCGCTGGTTCCTGGCGGCATGCCTGACGGCACCCCTGCTCGCCCTGGTGCTGGGCGTCGGTGTCCGCATCGGCGAGGCCTCTCTGCCCACGGCCACCGGAGACCAGACGGCGAGCAGCATCGGCATGGCCGTCGTCGGCTGCGTGACGATGCTCGTGGCCTGCGTCTGCCCGATGGCGCTCTTCCGCCTCTTGGCGTTCGTCGACCCCGGCACGGCGACGGGCGCCTCGATGCGGTCCTCCCTCGCCGCCAACGGCGGAGTTGCGGGGATCTTCGGGTCAGGGCGGACGACCGAGACGGCCATGGTGTCGGCGGGCCAACCCGCGGCGGACGGTCGCACGGATGCCGAGTCCGGCGCCGAGGCGACCACGTCCGGCCGCTTCGGTGCCGCCGGAGCTCTGCTCACCCCACAGCCCGTGGGTGCGCTGCTGCGGGGGGTCTCCGACACCGGCAGGCGAGGAGCCTCACTCGCTGTGGACGTGCTCGGGCAGTCCGGCATCGGGCACCAGGGCTACTTCGACACCAGCCCCGCGCCGGCCCCGCAGCAGCGGCCGGCGACGCGTCGACCCACAGGCCGATCGGGCCAGGGTGTCGTCGACTCCGGCGAGGTGTCGGAGGACGTCGGTGAAGCAGCCGAGGCTGCGGAGTTCCTCGCATGAGCGCCTACGGTGGCTCGGCGGCGCGCGAGCGGCATGGATGGTTCCTCGGACTGACAGGACCGCAGCTGCTGGTCCTCCTGCTCGGCGCGGTCCCGGCGTGGGCCTCGGTCGCGCAAGCAGCGTGGGCCTCGTTGCTCCTGACGATCCCGGGCTGGCTCATGCTGGCGGCGCTCGTGTGCGTGCCCATCCACGGGTGGTCGGGGTGGCAGTGGCTCGGTGTGTTGCTCCGGCACCGGGCAGGCATAGCCCTGGGCTGGAGTGCTTTCCACGCCCGCGTGGCCTCGGACGATCTCGTGGTGAGTCCTCACCACGACGATGGTGAGGGCTCTGACCTGCGACATCACGAAGGCCTGGATCGCACCGACCTGCCCGGCGCCCTGGCCTCCCTGGATCTGCACGCCGTCCCCGGCCCCCGTGGTGAGACCGCCGGCATGGCGCTGGTGCAGGACCACTCGCGCCGCACCTGGGCGGCGACCGCGGTACTGGCCCACCCGGGCATCGGCCTGGCAGACGAGAGTATGCGCGACCTCATGGGCTCGGGTCTCACATCGCTCCTCGAGGCCGTGTCCCTGGGTGAGGCGGTCCGCCTGATCGCCCTGCACGTGCGCGCACTACCCGAACCGCGACGGCAGCGCGAGGCATGGATCAGCGAGCACCGCGTGGACGACGAGCCGGCGGCGAGCTGCGAGGTCCATCGTCAGCTCGAGTTGCTCACGCAGGGCGCCGCCGTGCGTCACGAGGCATACGTGACTGTGGTGGTCGACGAGCAGCGGCTGAATCGAGGCGCGCGGACGGACCGCACACCCTCGGCGCGAGGGCGCATACTCGCACCGCTCCTGGCCGAGGTGGAGGCTCACCTCAACGGCGCTGTCGGCTGCACCGGGGTCCGCTGGCTCGACCCGGGCGAGCTGGCCGCCGTCGTCCGCGCGGGTTTCTCCCCGTTCGACGTCGCCCAGGGGGACGGGGACCTGACCGAGCCGTGGGCCGCGGCGGCACCTGCGCGGGCATCCACGACCATGCGCGAGTACCGGCACGGAGCCGCCACGACCCGCACGTGCACGCTCCTGCTCCCTCGCAACGGAGCACCCATGGGTGCTCTCGCGCGCATACTGGTACCGGACCAGCCGAGGGAGCGGCGCAGCATGACGGTGCTCCTGCGACCTGTGGCGCGTCGGGCCGCGCAACGGGCGACCGAGCGATCGGAGACCTCCGCAGCCATGGCAGCGGAGCTGCGACACCGCATCGGCCGGTCCGACAGGGCCCGAGACCGGCGAGCCCATTCCCGCCTTCGTGACACCGACGAGAAGCTCGAGCGTGGACGAGCTCTCGTCAGACTTGGGATCGTCGCTGCGGTGTCGGTCCCGGAGGGCAACGACGCCGCGGACGCCGGACGCCGTCTCGAGGCGGCTGCCCGGATGTGTGGCTTCGCGCCGGTGCCCCTCGACGGTGCCCACGACGCTGGATTCGCGGCGGCCGCGATGCCGCTCGGGGTCGGGCTGCCCACGGCGAGGACCTCATGACGCGCGCCAAGCGAACGGCACTGTCATCGACCTCGTCGGTTCCGGGCGGTGCGTCGCAGGAGGGCTGTGCCGATACGCCGTTGTGGGCGGCGCGTCCCTCCCGCGGACAGCGCCGGCCCGGCCTCGGATGGTCACCGACGCCCGCGCGGCTGGCGATGTACGAGATGACGTCGGAGCAAGTACCGGTGGCGTGGCCGCTGATCGCGGGCGACGGGCCGCCGCCGTGGGGTGCCGAGATGGGTTGCGACGCGCTGTCTGGCGGCATCTTCTACTGCGACCCGATGGGCTGGGTGACCGACGATGCTCTGCCCGTCACCAACCCCAACGTGTTCATCTTCGGCAAGCCCGGGCGCGGCAAGTCGGCCTTGGTCAAGGCACTGCTGCTACGCATGATCCGGTTCGGCTACCGCGGCCTGGTGCTCGGGGACGTGAAGGACGAGTACGAGCCGCTGGCGCGGCTGCTCGGTGTGGAGCCGCATCGCATCGGCCCGGGGCTCCCCGGAAGGATCAACCCTCTCGACCCGGGTCCGCTGGCAGATGGCTGGAGCGAGCTGAGCGCCGCCGAGAGTCAACGACGGCTCGCGGTGATCACCTCACGGTGGCTGACGCTCCTGCGCGGCCTGGTCAGCTCGCAGGGAGTGCCGTGCGGGCCCACGCAGGAGCGGGTGCTCACCAGGGTCCTGGCTGGGGTCACCGGAAGCGACCGAGGATGCTCGCAGCTGGCGCCCGCTGCCGTCCCGGACGTCTGGGCAGCGCTGGACAGCCCCTCCGATGACCTGATCCGGGACAGCCGCCACCACGACCGGCGCTCGTTCCTCGACGAGACCCGCCCGCTGCGCGACGCCCTCGCCACCCTGTGCGAGGGATCGCTACGAGGCATGTTCGACGGCCCGTCCACCGTCCGACCAGACTGGCGTGCGCCGCTCCAGACGCTGTCGCTGCGCGCGCTGCACGACACCGGGAACCAGGCCGCGGTCGGCATCGCGCTCATGTGCCTGAACAGCTGGGGCCAGGCGATGCGCGAGCTGGCCAGGCCGGGGGATCGACGCATCGTGCTCCGGGACGAGGCCTGGTTGCAGACCAGGCTCAGCCTGGACGCGGTCAGCTCCCTGGACGCCAACCTGCGGCTGTCGCGACGCGACGGCGACATCCAGATCGTCACCTACCACAAGCCGTCGGACCCGCTGGCTGCTGGAGATGCCGGTAGCCAGGCGGCACAGATCGCCCGTGACCTGCTCCACCTGGCCGACACCCGAGTCCTCCTCGGCCAGGACGCCGAGGTTGCTAGTGAGCTCGGGACGTTGCTGGGGCTCACTCGCATGCAGCGCGACGCCGTCACGGGCTGGGCCATGCAGGAGCGAGGACGGGCGCTGTGGCTCGTCGGCGATCGCCGGTTCAAGGTCCAGCTCCTCCTCACGCCACTCGAGCAAGCGCTGTTCGACACGAACACCGCGGTGGCGTGGGCCCTATGACTGTTCGTTGGATTTCTGAAGGTTTCGCGCCGAACTGTCACGTGCTCGGCAGGGAATCCGCCCGCGTCGGTTCATGTTTGCGGAACTGTCTACTCCTTGTCGCGCCAACTCTCGGCGTCGGCGGGTTGCGGATGCCTGACGACCCGGAGCGGGCCCTCGTCGGGTGTGGGCGGCTCGAAGTGGTCGAAGTATCGAGCGGCGACCTCGTCGGTGAGCTCGAAGTCGTCGGCATGGTTCCCGCGTCTGGCGCGGACACGCTCGAGGACCGTGGCCCGGTCGGTCGCCATGTAGATGGTCTCCGGGACGACGCCGGTGGGGCCCAGCAGTTGGCGGTAGTCGGCGCGCATCTGGCGGGACCAGAAGGAGAAGTCGAGTACGACGTCCCGGCCGTCTCGAATGAGCTCGAGCAGGCGTGTACGCAACTCGGCCTCGATCTCGTCCCGAACGTCCTGTGGCAGAGGAACGGTCGAGACCCCGCGTTCCCACATGATGACGTCGAAGGAGAGCCGGACCATCCCCTGATCCTCGAGTTGCTTCGCATAGGTCGACTTTCCCGACCCGGACGGCCCGCACATGAAAATCACCCTGCTCATGGCCGGACGCTCCCACGAGAGGAGTGGGTCACTCAACGTGGTTCCTGCAGCAGTGGCGATCCGCTGGCCGACGAGGTGGGCCGGTCACGGGGCAGCGGCAGCGGCAGCGGCGTCGACCTCGATCACTCAGGGAGCGAGGTCGAGGCTGAGTGTTGCCAGATCTTCGACACGTCGGAATCCGAGTCGCCGATAGAGGCTGAGCGCAGCTTGGTTGTCCGGTTCTGTCACGAGGGACAGTCGTGTCGCACCTGCAGCGCTGGCTGCGTCGCGAACTGCGTTGACCAGGGTGGCCGCTGTGCCCTGGCGACGGGATGCGGGGAGCACGAACAGGTCACGCAGCTGCCAGAACTGTCCCATGACCAGGGATGCAGGGATAGCGTGGCTTGTCGCCAGGCCGATGGGAGGTCCGGGAACGGGCGAGTCCATGTGCGCCGTATAGACCTTGAGCATCTTCGACTGGACCATGTCGGTGAGCCAGTCCAGGGTGCGATCGTCTTCGTCGGACGACTGGCCGTAGTGGTGCCGGTACTGGTTGAACAGTCGGCTGGCCTCTGCGAGGGTTTCGTCGGTGTCGCAGTTCGTGACCTGCACGGGGTCAGCAGCGTTTCGGACGCCCTCCGAGGCGGGCTCGCGGAATGGTCGCACTCTGGCATCTTGCCAGCCGCTTACCTCGGCCGCGGATACGAGTTCGCCTCACCGGTCCTCGCCGGTCAGGTCGGGGTGCTCAATCGTGGCCAGGTAGCGGGTAGCGCCTTCGACACTGAGGCCGAACAGGTCGCAGATGCGGCGAACGTCGCCACCGGTGGCGTGGATCTCGTGCAGGATGCGGTCCTCACGCAGGGCTCTGGGTCGGATGCCGCAGTCTTTCCAGGGGAACGAGTGGCCGCCGGAGACGAGCCGCGGCGCGGTGCGTCGATTGATCAGCAGGTGCGGGTTGGCGCTGTTCGGCCACGTCCGGTTGCGGTAGTCGAGCCAGGCAGCGAGCCGAGTTCTCACTGGTGCGGCGAGCGGGATGTCGCGGCCGTTGAGGCGGAGTCGACCGTCGACGATGTCGGTCATCTGGAGCTCACGGACCTGCTTGCCCGTCAGGGCGTGGAAGGCGATCAGCGCGACGGCGAGTGCGGTGGCGGGGTTCGGAGAGTCGAGCTCGGCGCGGATCAGCTCGGTGTCCAGCGGGAGTGGAATGTTGGTGGCAACGCGGGTCAGGTCGATGCCGCGCATGGGGTTGGCGAAGACGAGGCGTCGTCCTTTGAGGATCTTGAACAGCGACTTCAGCCCGTTCTCGGCGAAGTGCCGATGGCTCGTGTTCTTCGGCAGACCCGCGAGTGCGGTGAGGATGTCGTCCTGGGTGATCTCGGCGAACGACTGGCGGCCGGCCTCGACCCATGCCTGAACAACTGGGGCGAGTCCTTGGATGTGCAGTTCGACGGTCTCTGGTTCGCGGGGGAACTGGCGGGGCGCTTGCCGCGACCCGCCGAGCATGATCTGCAGCCACAGCTCGAGGTGCTGGCGCATGGTGTCGGGCAGGGCGCCGGAGTCGATGAACTTGGCAGTGAAGTAGCGCTCGACCCGTGTGGGGACGTCCTCGATCAGGAGCTCTGCTTCGGCGAGGACGTCGATGGTCGAGGAGATCGTGCCGTCGTAGCGGCGCATCGCGACGACTTCGCTGGCGCGGATCAACGCGGTCGGGGTCGGCCGGACGGTCTGCAGCATGCGCAGGGTCTGCATGACGGCGTTGCGTTGCCGCACGCTCCAGCCGTACCGGCTGGCATGGTCAGCCAGGATCGCGGCGCAGTAGCGGGTGAGGTCGCTGTCCTCAACCAGAATCCGCTGTCGAAGAACCTCTGGGTCGGGGTCCATGTCGAACAGCGTGAGCTGCTCGGGTGCGTCTTCGTCGAACCGAGTGCCTGGCTGGTGGGGCAGCTGGTTCTTGTTCTTCTGCGACCAGCGGCCGTCCCAGGTGACGTAGGTGGGCAGCTCGCTCACGCGGCGCTTGAAGACCATGTTGGCGAAGAACAGCTGTTGACTGTGTCTGTTCGAACCGGCGACGTCGGGCGCGCGGCCGGGCGCTTGATCGAAGCGAGCGTTCTCCAGGCACAGGCGGCAGGCTTGAGTGTCGCTGACGTGGGTGGCCCGGCCGCAGTGCTTGCACGTCCCCTTCGGGTAGTGGCCCTGCCACCACCGGCAGGACCAGCAGGTCCAGTTGTGACGGGGGTACACACCCCAGGCCAGGCAGCCCTTGCAGGCGTCGATGTGCTCGGGGCTGCGGGGGTGGCAGCGACCGCACAGGCCCTGGCTGAAGTAGTCGGCCCGGTCCCCGCATCGCTGGCAGGGTGGCGACGCGAACGGTCCGCCGGGCAGGCAGCCGTAACAGAAGTCGACCCGCGGAGTGGTCCACGCGACGCGGTTGATCTGACAGCGGGTGCACTTGGGAGGCAACCGCAGCGGCGCGTTCGGTCCAGGTCCTGGCATCAGCACACGTCCCGTTCAGTTCGCCGAACCCGAGATGTGCGCGTCGCCTACAGCGGTGGGGTCGAGCGGGGCGTGCCCGGCCGCGGCCGCACGGGCGTCGTGCTCGGACTGCTGTCGGAGGGGTGGTCGTCGCTGTTGACTGCGTCGGCGGCGTGGGGCCGCCGGGCCGCGACCTTGTCGGGCTCAGGGCTCATCAGGTCGTTCATCGTGCAGCCCAACACCTCGCACAGCACGTCGAGGTCGTCCAAGCGCATCGTGATCGGGGTGCCGGCCCACCAGGATGACATCTTGCCCGCGGAGATCTCGAGGCCGGCGTCGGCGAGCATCCGGCGCAGCTCGGCGGACTTCCAGATCCCTCGCTCGGCGGCCCGCAGCCGCAGATTCCACTGCATCTGTTTCCTCTCTTTCCTCAGCACTTCTTCGGACTGGTCGGGCGGATCAGGGTGTCGGCGGTCCGGTCAGGCGGCGCTGGCCGAAGCGGCTTTCGAGTCGTTCATTGGCCTGGTCCCAGGCGTGCTGGATGTGGTCGCTGCGGACGTGGATGTAGCCCGACGTCGTCGCCAGCCAGAGGTGGCCCAGGAGTTCCTGGATGGCCTTGAGGTCCATGCCAGCCTCGTACAGCGACGACGCGCAGTAGTGCCGCAGGACGTGCGGGGTCATCCGGCCCGACCAGGCCGGGAGCCACTGGTCGACTTGGCTGTTCAGCGTCCGGCGGAGGACGTCGGCGCGGGCGCGGCGGCAGCGCCCGAGGTCGTGGTCGAGTCGTTCGGAGGGCAGCAGCGGCGCGTCAGGGTCTGCCCAGTCGGCCCCGTACTGCGGGCGGACTTCGGCCAGCCACCACTCGATGAGCTGGTCGGCGCCGTTGATGGCCGGGATCAGGCGCGGCTTGGGTCCGCGGCCGCGGCTGCCCTTGCCGAAGCGGACGTGCAGCTTGCCGCATCCGCCGAGGTCGGGACGCCAGTCGCGGATGTCGAGCATCACGGACTCGTTGATCCGCAACCCAAGTCGACGCCACAGCGAGGCCGCGAAGTAGTCCCGCGCGGCCGGGAGGTACTTCCGGGCGTGAGGGACCGATTCACGCCACCCGGTGAAGAGCGTGTCGACCTCCTGGTCCGACGGCGGAACCCGCGCATTGCCCAGCGAGGCGCCGGATTGGCGGTTGTATTCGTCGATCGGCTGCTCGACCTGGACTCCGGTCGCGCGGCGGATGTCTCCGGCGTAGCGGTTGATGACGAACTCGTAGAACACCGACAGCGTTCCCGCCTTGCCGGCCCGTGTGGACACGCTGCGTCCCAGCCGTCGTTGCTCGGCGAGGAACTGGTCTGCGGTCGAGGGCGTCGCTTCCCACAGCGGGCCAGTCATCGATCGGGCGAACTCGATGACGGTGGCGCGGCTATTGCGGATGTGTCCGTCACTCAGGCCCGCAGCCACCATCGCCAGCGCGTACTGGTCGACCAGCTCTTGCTCGAAGTCCTCCACGTCCTGCGGCGTCGCAAGGACGTACGCCGTCGCGCCGCCCGGCAGGACGCGCAGACCCATCAGGAACTCAGTTCGCAAATGTCGGCCATGCGCCGAGGATACGCCCAAACCGTCAGGAAAGACGACCGATGATCACAGAATCTCTCAGCGTCCGTGAACCTGAGCTACCTGCACGAACGCAAATCGTATGGCGAGATCCACGAAACGAACCGCCATGCCTAGAGACAAGACGCTCATGAGCAGGACGAGGTCCGCAACGGCGGCTGTCGTGGTCGGCTGCGTCTACATGGCGGTCGCTCCACTGCTCGTGCTCATGACGGGAGCAGCCCTGGCCGTCGAGACCTGCTCCTCGAACCCGGCGTCCGAACTTTCCAGCCTGGATGACGAGCAGCTCGGGAACGCGCGGACCATCGTCGAGACCACAGCCGCCTTCCCGCCCACCAGTAGCAGCTCGCGGGCCGCCGTCATCGCCGTCGCCACCGCGCTGCAGGAGTCGAGCCTGCGCAACCTGCCGAGCGGCGACCGCGACTCGCTCGGGTTGTTCCAGCAACGACCATCGCAAGGGTGGGGAAGCCCCGAGCAGCTGCTGCGGCCACGCTTCGCCACACGCGTGTTCCTGGCGGCTCTCGTGACCGTGCCGGGCTGGTCCGTCAGGCCACTCACCGAGGTCGCCAGCGACGTGCAGAGACCGGCCGAGGGTCTGGAGGGCGCGTACGCGCGGTGGGAGTCGCTGGCGACCGCGCTGGCGAGCAGGTACTGGCGAACCACTGCAGCAGGCGGCTGCCAGGAGTCGGTCGTCGCTTCGGGCCAGGTGGCCTATCCCGTGCCCCGCGGCCTGGCCTGGTCGGACCGCCACAACTGGGGAGGAGCCGGTGAGCACTGGAGCGCGTGGCACACGGGAACGGACTTCTCGCTCCCGTGCGGCACCCCCGTGTACGCGGTGACGGACGGTGAGATCGTGCTGGAGCCGGGGCCCGACTGGTTCGGTGACGTCCTGGTTCAGGTGCGGCAGGCTCCGGGCGGCCTCACGACGTGGTACGCCCATCTCCAGCAGGTCGACGTTGTCGCGGGGGAGCGCGTGGCCGCCGGCACTCGCCTCGGTGAAATCGGGGACGTGGGCAACGCGACCGGGTGCCACCTGCACTTCGAGGTGCACCTTCGCGACGGGGGCATCTACGACGCGGACAACGTCGATCCCTCTGCATGGCTGGCGACCAGCCTTGCCCGCGGTCAGGAGCGCTGATGGGCCAGGTCGCTCAGCCGGCAGACCCCGTCACCCTGCTGCTGGGGGCGCCGTGGTGGCTGTACGTCTGCGTCGCCGGGGTGGTCTTCACGGTCTCGGTGCTTCTCCTGCAGGGCAGGCCTTCCCGGCCAGGGATGGCCACGACCGCAGACCTCGCGGCCCAGCTCGGCCCACGGCGCCTGCGGCGACGTGTCGGAGAGATCCGCCCCGACCTCGCGCGGCGAGGATGGACCCCCGGCTCCACCGGCTGGCGTCTCGGGCACGTCGGACGAATCGGACGCGGGTCGTTGTGGGTGCCGTACGACCGCACCACGCTGGTGATCGGGCCGCAGGGCTCGGGCAAGACGCTCGACCTCCTGACGCCGGCGCTGCTCACCGCGCCCGGAGCAGCACTGGTGACGCTCACCAAGCCGCAAGACCTGTACCTGACCTACACCGCTCGCTCGTCCGGTGACGGTCCTGCTGTGGTCCTCGATTCCTTCGGCCTCGTGCCGGGTCTTCCACCGCTGGTCTGGGACCCCGTTGCTGGATGCGTGGACCCGCAGCTGGCGGAGCGCCGCGCCAAGGCCTTCGCGTCCGGTGCCTTGGACGGCACACGACGCTCGAGCGGTGAGGATGCCTCCCGCTTCTACGCGGGGGAGTGCGCCAAGGTCTTGCAGGCCTACTTCCACGCTGCAGCCCTAGCGGGCCTCACTTTGGACGAGGTCCTGCGCTGGGTCGCGGACCCGCTGCGCACGACCGAACCGGA
This sequence comes from Nocardioides bruguierae, assembly GCF_023656415.1. GTDB lineage: Bacteria > Actinomycetota > Actinomycetes > Propionibacteriales > Nocardioidaceae > Nocardioides > Nocardioides bruguierae. The sequence goes on along the minus strand of NZ_JAMOIL010000025.1, from coordinate 2,386 downwards.
GAGGCTCCTGGCGACGCACCCGGACGCCGAGCCGTACTGGGACGGGCTGCTGCAGGGCGCGCTGCGCGGGGACGAGCGGACCGCGGCCAACACCATCACCACGGTCCAGCAGGCCATGTCGCTCTTCTTTCAGAGCGGTGCACGTCGGCGCTGCGTCCCCGGTCCAGGTGCGCCCGCCACCGACCTGCGCGACCTGATCCGACGTGGCGGGACGATCTACCTCCTCGGTCGCGAGGACCCGTACACGTCCGCCGCGCCGCTGATGACGGCCGTGGCCGAAGACGCCCTGGACATCGCGAAGAGGCTCGGGGAGACCAGCGAGAACGGGCGACTCTGCCCTCCGTTCCTGGCCTGCCTCGACGAGCTGCCCTCGACCGCGCCGATCCCCACGTTGCTGACCAGACTGGCCAACGAACGGGCTCTCGGCGTCTGCTTCATCGTCGCTGCCCAGACCTGGCGACAGCTCACGGCGACGCTGGGGGAGCACGGGGCCCGGAGCCTGCTCGGCCTCGCCAACAACCTGGTCGTCTTCGGTGGCGGCAAGGACGGACGGTTCTACCAGGACGTCTCGGACCTCGTGGGTCAGAGCTGGCACCGCGAGACCCGGTACTCGGCCAAGGGCCGCTGGTCTCCGGCGGTCGACCGCTCGTGGGGTGACGTCCGCCGTCCGACCATCGAGGCTGCCGGGATCAGGCGGCTGCCCGAGCGTCGGGCGCTGCTCTTGGCCGAGCGATGCCCGCCGGGCATCGTCCGGCTTCGCCGCTGCATCGAAGGGAAGGCCGGACGTGCTGTGCTCGGAACAGCTGAGGCCACCCGACGGAGGGCGCGATGAGCGCCTACGACGTGCGCCCGTTTCCCCCTCCGCCCGCCGCGGTCAGAGAGGCGATCGAGCAGCTGCACCTCGCGAGCATCCATCCGTCCAGCGACGAGTTCACCCTCCGCAGACTGGCCGAGCTCCCTCGACCATGGGACCCGGGCTCGTGTCCTCGCGACCTGCTCGCAGAACTGTGGCCCTGGATCGCGGACGTCGTCGACTGGCTCAACTCGCAGTGGATGCCGGACGACGCTCGTGTCCCGATGTGCTGGCCGGACCACGCGGACCTGTGTCAGTGGCTCGCGGCGTTGGCTGCCGCCCGCTACACGGCCTCGTTCGGCGTTGCCGCGGACACGGTGCACATCTGGGCCGCCTCGTGGTTCCCTGAGCTCCACCGACGTATCGGTCTGCTGAGGACGTGCCGCATGGGCCGCCACGAGTGACCGCGCTTGCCGGGGTGCGGCGTCAACCGATCAGTCCCTCTGCTCGAGGGTGGTGCTTGGTCGTCGTGCGCACAACCTCGACGACGGCGACAGCAACCAGACCCAGGACCATGGTGACGACGGACCACAGGCTGCCTGCGAGGCCAGCGAGTCGCACTCTCCAGCCGGGCCCACCCCCGAACTGCTGAGAAGCGGGCTGCTCCGGCCGCGAAAGCCGCGATGGCGGCGACAGTCAGCTCGGCTGCGTACATCATGACGCGGCCCACCTCGTCAGGGTTCGGCCAGAAGCCGCCGAACCGTCCGTGGTCTGTGGAGACGAGGACCGGAACGCGGGGGCGAGGGGCGTGAGGCCGACGAGGACGAGTGCCGCCTGGAGCAGGGCTCCTTCGGATTCACCCGGGATACAGATGAACCGGAGGTCGTCCGCGATGGTCGACAGGGGGATCAGTGCGAGGTCGACTGCGACGAGGGCGCCTCCCAGGGTCCGTCGGGCGCCTCGGTCGGCCAGAGATCGTGCGTCCGCACCGCCCGCGGCGGCGCTGATCCGCGGGCATCGAGAGCGTCGGCACGGCCCGTCAGCCGAGGAGTTTCTCGACCCGCCCCAGCAGTTCGACGATGTCGAAGGGCTTGACCAGGTAGTCCGAGGCGCCGGCGGCCATGCCGCGGCGCTGGTCCTCCTCGCGGGCGCGAGCCGTCAGCATCAGCACGGGCAGGTCGGCGTGCGCACCGTGCGCGCGCAGGCGGGTGCACGCCTCCACGCCGTCGACGCCGCCAGGCAGCGAGACGTCGAGGATCGCTAGGCCGGGCCCGTGCTCGGCGACCAGGTCGAGGCCCACCAGGGCCTCGGTGGCCATGTGCACCTCGTGCCCGGCGTTCTCCAGGATGAGGCGCAGCAGCTGGTGCACGTCCGGGTCGTCCTCGACCGCCACGATCACTGCCATGCCGCACACCCTAGTGTGTGCCGGTCACCCGCGTGTGCGACTCGCCCTGACGCGTCCGGCCCTAGAGCGTGTCTGCTTAATCCGGGCGTGGTGGTCGGCGATGGTTGACACATGTCGCGTGTGGCAGTGCTGAATGACGCTCAGTGGGAGCGGATCGAGTCGTTGATGCCGTCCTCGGATGGCCAGCG
>NZ_JAMOIL010000001.1 GCF_023656415.1 Nocardioides bruguierae | reverse complement strand
CCTGGGAAGGGCCGAGCGAGGGGTCGTTGATCCGCTTCATGTCTGAGGACGGTGTCGATGTCCCCTTGTGGAGCGAGGACGGCCTGATCTTCGTCGACGGCGACGAACTGGTTCGCGAGTGGAGCGTTAGTCAAGAACTCGCGAGCGACATCGTGGAGTGGGGTCGGGCGTCCCAAGGTCCGGCGACTGCGAGGATCGACGCAGAAGCGGCCCGTTTGATCCGCAGCCTCCGACGTGAACTCGACTACCGCTTCCGCATCGTCTACCAGCCCTGATCCGGGCATCCGCGCACAGGCAGATCCGCCACCGTCCGGCAGATGTTCGAACGCCGTCACTGGACCTTCGCCTATCGGGACCAGTCGAAGTGCACCTTTGGGTGCGTCCCGACGGGGAGATTGCGCCGGACGCATCATGCTTGTGCCCGTGACTGATGTGCCGTGGGCAACTACTTCGAGGCTGGTCCTCCGTAGCCCAAGGCCCGAGGATGTCGACCGGCTTTTCGCGATTCACAGCAACGTGCTCACATACGAGCACAACCCAGACGGACGAATGGTCGACCCCGAAGATGCACAGCGCCTTCTTGAGGCGTGGCGGTCCCACTGGGTGGCGCATGGGTTTGGGTACGCCGCCGTCGAACTCGCTGGCTCAAGGGAGATCATCGGATTCGCAGGTGCCAAGCACCAGACGATCGGGGGACAGCCGGTTCTCAATCTCTACTACCGCTTCGATCCCTCATCATGGGGCCACGGCTATGCCAGTGAAGCGGTTCGTGCAGTCATCGCCAACGTGCAGTCCACAGTCCCGCGGTGCGCAGTGGTGGCGCGCGTCGCCCAGAACAACCCAGGCTCCATCGCAGTCGCTCGAAGCGTCGGTTTGTCGCGGCAACTCGTGACTGACCCAGGTGATCCGAGTCCGCACCACCTTTTCGCGTCCCGACACCTCTAGCTGATGCACACGAGGGATGGTCTCGCGGAGGGACCCCGTGCGGCATGGTCAAGTGGGGCTCGCAAGCGGATCGGGTTGCGGGACTCGAAGGTGTCCTCTATCCGTGCAGCGGACCCTTTCTCGTTCTACTGCACTCTCACGCCCGCCGACCCGGCCGGTGGATCAAGGCTCAAGCAGGAGCGGCATCCAACCGGGGGGCTGCAAGGTGGCCCTGGTGGTCTGGCCGTTCTGCGGTGCGCAAGAGAGTTGGCGACCTTCCTGCGCCTACTGCTCCATATCTCGCGACGACCGCCATCCATAGATGCCGGTCGCACCTGCAGATGCCGCCAAGGCGGCGCTCACGTAAAATTTGTGCGACAAAGAAATAGCAAGCAATAGCGCTACCAATGCTGCCAGCGAGGCAATAATGCCGACTATCAACCATAGTCTGCGGTAGCGATTCAACAAGTCTGCTCCACTCCGTAATAAGCACACGCCGGTCCGGCCGCACTGAATGCAGTAAGCGCCAAGCCAACGCCCGTCGGAGCGGTCCACCGAGTCTGCATGGTCGGCCGACACGGAGCGTACTCGGGTGGTCGTTCCCCTGAGCTGCCTTCCCGCCGCCACGTGGATCAGGATCACTGGTACTGCGACCTTCGTTCGTGCCAACGACGTGAAGTACCGAGACGCCCTGATGGACAGGAGGCGTACTCGGGAACCTGGAGTCGGCGAATCCAGGTCAGCGCCAACGGATAGGGCGACACGGCGGGATTCGCCGTGTGCCAGCTTCGTGCAAATCCCCCGGCGAGGCGCGTGGGGCATCGCCAGCCCGTCTGCGGTCAGGCGATGCGCAGGAGCTCGTCGAGGATCTCGCCCATCCGTCCCGAGACGATCGAGAAGTGTCCTTCGTCCGGCAGGAGATGTGGTGTGACGCCGGGGACGTGATCGGCGAGCCATCTCCCGTGGGAGTAGGGGACGAGTCGGTCGTCCTGGCCGTGCCAGAGCGTCGTCGGCGTGCGGATCTCACTGAACCTCCACCCCCAGTCGCGAACCAGAGCCAGGGCGTCGTCGCACCAACCGTCGACTCCGTCCTGGAGCCCGACGTGGTTGCTGGCGAGGAGGTCCTCGACGAGGGGGCCGGTCACGTGGGAGCGGTCGACCTCGGCCACGCCTTCTGCCATGACCTTGAGCAGGTCATCTGCGGTGCTGTCGAGCATGGCTGGCCGGTCTCGCTCGAGCAGCGGCCTCAGGGCTGCCTCACCCTCGATCGCGGCGCTGAAGCCGGTCACGTTGCCCGCGGCCATGCCGGTCATCCAGTCCAGGCCCCCAGCGGGGTATGGCGCGCCCGAGGCTATGACGGCGGTGGCGGTGGCTTGGGACAGTCGGGCGGCGCAGGCGAGTGCGTGGGGTCCGCCGCCAGACCACCCGATGACGACGCACTGGTGGACACCCAGGTGATGCAGGACGTGGTCCGTGTCTGCGACCACGTCGACGATTGCGCGCGCCGGCAGCCGCGTGGAGGCGCCGTACCCGGGGCGCGAGATCGCGAGGACGCGCAGCCCCCGCTCATGGGCGGGGACCTCGAGGAACCGCAGCCGGGTGGCCGCCACCGGGGTGCCGGGATGCAGGAGGACCACCGGACCGTCCTCTGGCCCGGTGAGGCGGACGTCCGCACGCCGGTCGTCAGGGAGATCACGGTGGCCACCGGGGCAGTGAAGCCCGCGGAGCATGCGCCTGCCAAGGACTGATCCGCACGAGGCTCGGCCCGGGCGGTGCTCATGGAGCATCCAGCAGGCGGCGAAACGAGGGTCGACGGTGTCGATGCGGAATTCCGTCCTTCGCTATGCGGCATCGCCACGAGTTTCTCGTGCTCTCGACAGTGACGAAGTCCCCTGAAGAAATGTCGAGGCGTGATGCGTGGTGTGGGAGGGGGGCCGCTGCCCCGCCTAATGTCGGCACATGAATTTTCTCGGGCGTTCGTCGGCTGGCTTGGATTCACGGACGAGGCGGTCGCGCGTCCTGGTAGGCGTGGTGGCGTTCCCGCTCGCGATGACGTCGTGCAGCACGAACAACTCTGATTCGGCAGCATCTGAGCAGCCCACGGCGAGCGAGGCCCAGCAAGGGTCGTCCGACCCCGCTGCTGTCGACAGGAGCGCTCTCACCGATCAGGCTCGGCGGTTCGTCGCCTTCGCGAGATCAGGCGACTCGGAGGTCACGTGGGCCGACGAGGTCACCTACCGGTTGTCGGGTGACGAGGTTGCCGTGCTCTCATCCACCGAGGCCGATGACCCCGAGTCCTGGGAGGGCTGTGTCGAGGGCCAGAAGACCTTCCAGGAGCGTCGGTGTCCGGTGTCGCCCCTCTCTGTGGTGGAAGCCTCTTTCGCCAGTGGAGGCCCTGTCGTGAGCACGCGAGTGCCGGCCACGGTGGGCTGTACTCGCGTGAGCGCCCGCAGCTCGTGGTCCGTGACGGATGTTGCCGCTGTTCGAGCGCCGGAAAGCATGTCGAACTGTGTTGACGACTTCCTGGTCGTTCTCGAGTTCTCCGCCACCGGAGCCGTGGACGGAATCGACCTGGAAATGACCAGTCCGTGACGTTCTGGCGACCCTCGTGAATGCGGGATTCTGACTGGGCTCGACCGATCCCCTCACGCGCTCTCCGGCCGCCTCGTCGGCGTCCTGGCGTCGATGAGCCTCCGCGAGACGCTGACCCGGCGCGACCTGCTGGCTGACGCCGCCTGGGAGAGAGCCGACCACGAGGCCGGTGACGCCCAGCGCTGGGTCGTCGTGGTGGGCATGATCATCGCGTGCTGCCTGGGCTCGGGGGGGCAACGAATGGTTCACACGTGATCGAGCCTGAGCTTGTGTGCCGGCAGGAAGACTGAACAGAGGTGCGAACTCAGCAACGGACTGGTCGTCGCGTCCAGCATCGGGGGAGGCCCCACCTGCCGGTTGTCGAGCGCCCTGGTCAGCCGCCTCACCTCGGCGAGCTCCGGCGCGTTCACGGGCAGGTCGTTGCCGCCCCTGAGGTCATTCGTCGCGAACTTCGGCACGGTGGTAGGCGCTCTGGATCATGCACAGTGCAGGCGCTTGACCGGATACTTCGTGCGCCCCTACGTTCATGGTCAGAGATGCTTCACCGGGAGCAGGTCAAGGGGTGCATCCGTGTTCGGCAGAGGAACCAGAGCGACGGTGTCCGGCACTGCTGAGGCGACGGCGTCCGTGGACCTCGTGCGCGGCGAGGACGGTCGCGTGGACGTTCGGCGCACCGCGGACGCCATGGCGCAGGCTCAGATCGCGGCTGGCGTGTGGCCGTGGTGGGCGCGTTGGCGCCTGAGTCGGTCGAACCTGATGATGACCGCCATCCTGGTCAGCCTCGAGGACTCGCACGAGCCTCCGGCGGAACGCAGCTGATCCCGATGGACCACGGCATGGATTCACCCGACGTCGCCGGCGTCCCGCGGAGGCACGACCGGGTGGTCTTCAGTTCACGTTGAGGCCGAAGATGCGGGAGAGCAGCTTGTTCTTCCAGAACGACTCGATCTGCTCGATCGTCGTGTCCGGGGTGTTCTCGTCTACCACCTCCAGGACTGAGACCTGGTACCTGCGCCGCCCGGGCGCTGCCGCCTTCTTCATCCCTTCGTTGCCGCCGTGGCCGTCGGTCGCGTACTGCAGCCAGCGTCCGAACAGGCTGTCGGCGCCCTTCGCGGACCCGACGTACTGGTGGCCGGAATCTCGGTCGACCAGCAGGTAGACGCCCTTCACGCTGCGCAGCACCTGCTGCCAGCCGTTGGGGAGCGTGGGGATGTCCTCGATCGGCCGGACGAACTCGCGGAAGCCGGGGAAGCGGGGCTCGTACTGCTCGGCGATCTCCACGACCGTCTTCGGCTGCTTCGCTGCGTGCTGCACCCAGCTGCGGGTGCCGGGGCCCCAGTCGATGACGACGCGGTCCCGGTAGTCGGCCAGCTCGTCGAGCAGGGTGAGTTCGTAGTCGTGGAAGCCTGAGACGTCGTGCCCGGTGACGAGGTCGGTGCTGTCGTCGGGACGGGTGCTGACGCCGTCCACCCGGTAGAGCCCGACGAAGACCGTCTTGCGGGCCTCCGTGACGACGAACCCGGCCAGGACCCCACCGAGTGGGAATCGGTCCTTGCTCTGCACCGCCTGGTACCGCTCGAAGGCCCCACGGTCCTGCCGCCACGCCTCGTACAGGCGACCTGGCCGCAGCCGCCCGTCCTGGTGTCGCACCAGGCGCACCTGGGCGGCGTCCACGCCGGCGAGGGCCAGGAGGTGGTTGAAGGTCAGGACGGAGGAGGCAGGAGACGACATCGCCCGCGACCATATCGAGCACTCGCCCGGAGCACAGGGACATGCCGACGTCACGGCAGCCGGTCGCAACCGCGCGTCGCAGGCTGCAACGATCGTGACGTCAGGAATGCCATGATCTCGTCATGGCTTCACCGGAAGAGCTGGAATGGGCGCTCGGCTACAACGCCTACGAGCGGTTGGCCGAACCGCGGGAGCTGCAGCGGTTGCTCGCTCCGGCGATGGCGGAGTTCGACAGCGACGGCCGGGTCCCCGGCTGGTGCGGGGTCGACCTTCTCCGGGCATGGGCGTTCTGGCGTGTCCGGGAAGCGCACCACGCCGGTGACGGGCAGCTCGGTCGCGACTGGGAGCCCGTGCTTCAGGCGCTGCGACAGCATGCCTCCGTCCGTGAGGAGGAACGGCCGCCTCCGGTCGGCGGCTGGCTGCCCCGGGACTGGGCCGACCGACTCCAGTCCCAGCTGCCTGCGCTGCTGTGGCCGCAGCTCGTGTCCTTCCTCTACGCCGAGCGTCGGGCGCACGACGTGGTCCCGGCCGAGTCGGCGGTCTTCCGTGCCCTCGAGCTGACCTCGTTCGCCGACATCCGTGTCGTCATCGTCGGTCAGGACCCGTACCCGACGCCCGGAGACGCCGACGGACTGGCTTTCTCCACCACGTCCGACACGAGACCGCCGGCCCTGCGGAACATCTTCAAGGAGCTGGCCGCGGACACAGGGCTGCCCGCCCCGACGGGAAGCAGCCTCGAGGGCTGGGCTCGACAGGGCGTCCTCCTGCTCAACACGGCACTGACGCTGCGCACCGGCAGCGACGCCGACCGAGCCGTCCACCGCGACTGGAAGGGGGACAACGGTGGGTGGCAGGCCTTCACCGACTCCGTGATCCGCGCGGTGGCGGCCAAGCCCGAGCACGTGGTCTTCGTCCTCTGGGGGTCCCACGCCCACGGCAAGGCGGAGCTGGTCGAGGGAACCGGGCACACGGTGCTCCGGTCTGCCCACCCGACGTCATACCCATCGGCGACCGTGCCCTTCGCCGGGAGCAGGCCCTTCACGCGGACGAACGAGGCGTTGTCCGCGCACGGCCGTGGAGAGATCGACTGGGCGGGCTCGCTCTGAGGCGTTACGCCCCGGGTGAGGCCGCGGTCGGTCGGTTCTGCTGGGCTTGACGCCCGGCGGCGTCCAGCGGCCGCCACGACACGACCCGCAGCACGAAGGAGCGCCGTGCGCCTCGAGACCGACGACCTGTCGCCCACCCAGGAGCGCAACCGATCCTGGTTGGCCACTCATCCGCTGGCGCTGGCGGCGATCCTCGGGGTGGTGGGCGCCGTGCTGGTCCCGATCGCCTACGGCGGGTGGGTGTCCGGCTTCGTGGGTCTGCTGGGCGGGGCCGCCATCGGCTGGGGAGTCTCCGTGGAGTACCGGCGGGAGCAGCCGCGCGGTGCGGCGAAGGTGGGATACGTCGTGGTGTGCGCCGCGACCATCGCGCTCCTCGTCTACCTGAAGTCCACGTGAGCCGGTAGCGCTCGCCGCACCACCCGCCGCCGCAGGGTGGGGGAGGCGGTCACTTCGTACCCGGCGTGCAGGAACACCTGCAGCAGACCGACGGACGCCTCGTCCCAGATGACCTTCTTGCCCGGCGGCGGCTCCATCGGGTAGCCCTCGAGGAGCCGGGCGCCCACCTGGGCGCCGTGCTCGACGGTCGCCTCCGCGAGGTCGTACATCACCCGCAGCCCGCGCATCTCCTTGCGCACCACGAAGCAGGTGACCGACCAGACGCCCTCGAGCTCGGGGTCCATCCGCATCCACGGCTGGCGGCGGCTCCAGATGCGTGGGTACTGCTCGCGCGGCTCGACGGCGACCCACCCCGCGGGCTCGCCGTCGAGGTAGCCGATCAGGCCGGACGTGGGGCCGTCGGTGCCGCACGCCGTCTGCTCGACCTGCGCAGCCTCCCGCTCGTCCTGCGTGGTGTCGCGCCAGATCCAGCCGGGCGCCTTCAGGCCCTGGCAGCGACAGCGCTGGGCGGTGCTGGAGGCGAAGACCGCGTCGACGTCCCCGCGCGTGGCGCGGTTGGCGGGCAGCCAGGTGAAGGCGGGCACCGGCCTCACCTCCCGCCCGCGGCCCGCAGGCGCAGCCGCAGGACGACGAGCTCGGCGGGCTTGAGCGGCGCGAACCCGACGAGCACGGTCACCACGCCCGCCTCGACCTCGGCCGCCGTCATCGTGGACCGGTCGCAGCGCACGACGTACGCCTCACGAGCGGTGCTGCCCTGGAACGCCCCCTGGCGGAACAGCCCCTCCAGGAAGGACGTGCAGGCGAGAGTGATGGCCTCCCAGGTCGCCGGCGTGCTGGGCTCGAACGCCACCCAGCCCAGGCCTGCCGCGAGGCTGCGCTCCAGGTGCAGGGCCGTCCGTCGCACCGGCAGGTAGCGCCACTCGGGGTCGCTGCTCAGCGTCCGCGCGCCCCACACGACGACGGCGCCGGTGCCTGGCGGTTCCCGCAGGGTGTTGACCCCCAGCGGGGCGAGCCGCTCGCTGTCGTCCGCGCTCACGGGCGTGGCCAGGGAGACCCCGTGCACGCCGGCATCGAGCCCCGCCGCCGGCGTCCAGACGCCCCGGGGCGGCGTCGGTCCGGGCCATCACGCCTGCGACCACCCCGCTGGAGGCCACGCTGCGGGAGCGCCCGGGCGCGAGCGGGTCGGGCACCAGCAGGCGCGGGTGGAAGAGCGCGGCGTCCCGCGTGCGCTCCAGCACCGGCCCCACGAGCGCCGCCACCTCCTCAGCACCAGCGCCGGCACCGGCCTCGGACGCGGCGGCGTCGGCGAGCAGCACCGCCCGCTGCTCGGCGCAGAGGCTCACGGCCGCCTCCACGACGGCACGCTGCTCGGCCGGCGGGAGGCCGGCGGTGGCGGGCAGGCAGAGCAGGTCGATGGGTGGCTCCAGCCCGGCGAGCGTGGGCAGCGCCGCGAGCAGCCGGCTGGCGAGGCCGTCGACCGGGTCGGGGGCGTCGGCTCCCGCCACGCTCATCGCCTGCCACGGACTCACCGCCGCGCCGTCGTCCGGCTCGCCGCTCGCCGTGGCGGCGCCCCGCCGCGGTGACCGGATGCCCTCGGCCCCCACGGCCAGCCGGACCAACTGTGAGGCCACGTTGACGACGGCCACCGCCTCGGCCGGGTCGGCGAGGTCGCGGAACTCCTCGGCCGCGACCACCCGCCCGTCGTCCTCCTCCCGGACGAACAGGCTGAACAGGCCCCGCCGGCTGCCCGCGACCACCGCCACGCGCAGCCCCGACCCCCAGGCGCCCGGGCTCGCGGCGGTGACGTGCAGCGCGGTACCACGGCGGGCGCGGGCCGCCGGCAGGTCCACGGACGCGGCGGTGTCGGCCGGGTCGGCCACGCGCACCGCCCACGCCACCTGCCCGCCCTGCGCGAAGAACTGCCACAACCCGTAGGACGCCTCGCTGCGTGGGTGCAGCCCACCCAGGAGCCTCGCGGCCTCGGCCACGGAGGTCACCCGCACCGGCGTGCCGACCGGCCCCCGGGGGAACCAGTCGACGAAGGCGGCGGTCGACGTGCTCGCGGCCGTGACCGTGCGCGCGGTCGGCGGCAGCTCCTCGACGTGGACCCCGGGGGTGCTGTGGCTCGAGGGCATCGCGGTTCCCTTCGCCGGCGGCCGTCGAGCCAGGACTACCCCGTGGGCGCAGGGAAGTAAAGGCTCTCCGGCGGGCGACGTGTCTCCTGCGGGCCGGTCGGGTGATGGTGCGGGCGCCGCGCGGAGCGCGGGCGCTAGGGTCCCGGCGTGCCCGAGCCCGACCAGCGCCCCGAGGCGGTCGCGCTCGCCTACGACACGGTCGCGGCCACCTACGCCGCCCTCCTGCCCGACACGCGCGCCGAGACCCCGCTCGAGCTGGCGGTGCTGGACGCGTTCGTGGCGGCCGTCGGGCCCGGTGCACGCGTGCTCGACGCCGGCTGCGGCACCGGACGGATCACGCGCTACCTGGCCGACCGCGGCCTCGCCGTCCGGGGCGCCGACCTCTCGCCCGGGATGATCGCGATGGCCCGCGAGCACCAGCCGGACCTCTCCTTCGAGGTCGCCCCGCTCACCCGGCTACCGCACGAGGACGCCTCGCTGGACGGCGTCGTGCTCTGGTACTCCACCATCCACACCCCGCGCGACGGCCAGGAGCGGATCTGGGCCGAGGCCCGTCGCGTGCTGCGCCCCGGCGGCCACCTCGTCGTGGCGTTCCAGGCCGGCACCGGCACCCGCGACACCGCCCCCTCGCACCGGCGGCACGGCCACGAGGTGACCCTGCTGCGCTACCGCTTCACCGCCGACGAGGTGGCCTCCTGGTGCGCGGGCGCGGGTCTCGTCGAGACCGCCCGGATGGTGCGGGCCCCCGTCGGCTCCGAGGTCGACGACCAGGCCGTGCTGCTGGCCCGCGTCGGTGCGTGAGCCTGCCATCGGGACCGGGCGTTGCCGGCAGCGGGCGGTGCCGGGAGGGTGCAGCCAGCGGGACGGCCCGGCGTGGTCAGCGGCGCGCGAGCAGCACGCCGAACACGTTCTCGTCGCGGACGACGCCGTCGACCGCGTGCTCGGCGAGCAGCGTCCGCAGGGCGGCGTCGAACGCCGGCAGCCGCTCCCCGAAGAGCCGCGGCGCCGCGAACGAGGTGGAGCGCAGGTAGCCGGCAACCGAGTCGATGCTGCGCTCGTGCACCACGGGCACGGTGACCTGCTCGACCCGGCCGAACGGGGAGGCGGCGAGCACGTCCTCGTGGCGGCGGCCGTCGGCCGGGCCCACCCCCGAGCCGGCACGTCGACGCTCCCCGAGGAAGGACTGGATCAGGGCCCGCACCTCCTGCTTCCACGGCTGCGTGGAGGTCCAGACGCTGGCGTCGCCCATCACCGCCACGGTCGCGGTGGACGAGGCGTGCTCGGCGAGTCGCGCGAGCACCGCGTCCGGGTCCATCCAGTGGAAGGCGCGGCAGACCGTGACCAGCTCGGCCGCCCAGCCGTCGTCCGGGCGGAAGTCCTCGGCAGCCGCCACAGCCCACCGCACCCGCGGGTCCGCGACCTCACGTCGGGCGACCGCGACCATCTCCGGCTCGGGATCGACGCCGATCGCCTCGTCGAGGTGGGGCAGGAGCGCGTCGACGACCAGCCCCGTGCCCGTGCCGAGGTCGAGGAGCCGACGCGCACCCGGCGTGCCCAGGAGCGGTGCGAGCAGGGAGACCACCTCGGGCGGCAGCCCGGAGCGGTGGCGGTGGTAGTCGTCGGCGGCACCGGTGAACAGGTCGCGACGGGACGCGGGAGGGGCCACGCGGTCAGGGTAGTGCTGACCGCGTGGCGAGGCCGGCGCGGCCCTGACCTGCGAGGGTGAGGCTGAACCGCCGCCGGGTGGATACATCTGCCAGGTATGTCCCCTCTGCTGCGACACCGGCTCACACGCCTGGCGTGGGCGGCGCTCTACGCGCTGGTGGTGGTCGTGCCGTTCTCGGTGCTGGCCTACCTCGTGCACGCCTCCTTCACCCCGCTGGTCGAGGCCGACCGCAGCGTCGTGCTCGCGGCCACCTCGGTGACGCTGGCGCACCCGTGGCTGAAGGACTTCCTGCTCGTCTGGTCGACGCTGAGCCAGCCGCTTCTGGCCTACGCGGTGGTGGGCCTGCCGCTCTGCCTCTGGGTCGGCCGCCGCCCCGCCCGTCGGACGCGGGCCTGGTGGGCCGCCGCCACGATGGCGGGCGGCTGGCTGGTCGGCGTGACCACCAAGGAGATCGTCCGGCGGGCCCGTCCCGTGCTGGACGACCCGGTGAGCCAGTTCGGCTCCTACAGCTTCCCCTCCGGCCACGCGCTCAACTCCGCCGTCATCGCCACCACCTGCGTGCTGCTGCTCTGGCCGCTGCTGGCACGCCGCGGTCGGGTGGTCTCGCTGCTCGTCGCCGTCGGCTGGGTGCTGATGGCCTGCCTCGACCGTGTCTTCCTGGGGGCGCACTTCCCCTCCGACGTCGCCGCCGGGGTCGTCCTCGGCACGGGCCTGGTGCTCGCCTCGCACGCCGGCTTCCGCGGGTGGACGCCGTCGATGGCTGCCAAGGACGAGGGCCAGCACGAGGACCCACGTGAGGACCAGGGCGCGGACCAGCCCGGCTCCGCCCGGACAGGAGCACGCCGATGAGCACCGCGAGCACGCGCACCCACGTCGCCCAGCGTGCGGAGACCGGCGGCGGGGGAGACCTGCATCGCTGGGAGCGCGACACCACGCCGCCGTCCGCGGGGGAGGCGCTGCGGGACCTGGGCCTGCGCGTCGCCCTGCCGCTGGTGGTCTGGTTCGGGCTGCTGCTCGGCACGGGCTGGCTGATCGTGGACGGCCCGTTCGCCGGCCTGGGCAGCGCCGAGGAGGGCGTGAACCGCTGGTTCGTGCAGCACCGCACCGGGGCCGGCAACACCATCAGCCAGCTGTTCTCCTACGCGGGCAACACCATCACCATCGTGGGCGTCTGCCTCGTGGCGGTCGCGCTGCTGTGGTGGCGCGCCCGCACGGGCGGGTTCGGGCACTGGTGGTCCGCGGTGGTGCCCCTGGTGGCGATCTCCGGCCAGGCGCTGGTCTTCTTCTTCGTGACCCTGGTGCTGGCGCGCGACCGGCCGGACGTGCCGAAGCTGGACGAGTCGCCCCCGACCTCCAGCTTCCCCAGTGGCCACACCGGTGCGGCGACCGGCCTGTACCTGGGACTGTTCGTGGTGCTCCTCGCCCTCGGCCCGGCGCGCGGCTCGCTGCTGGAGGGGCTGCGTCGGGTCGGTCTCGTCGTGCTCCTGCTGCTGCCGCTCCTGGTGGCGCTCGCCCGCGTCTACCGCGGCATGCACCACGTCAGCGACGTGGTGGCCGGCCTGCTCAACGGGGTGGTGGCGGTCTGGCTGGCGTGGCACTGGCTGCGCCGCTCGCGCGGCGGCGGGGCTCACACCCGGGCGAACCACGCCCGGAAGAACGAGTAGCCCCCGAAGCACGCCAGGCCCAGCGCCACCAGGCCGAGCACGACCTGGCCCGCCGGCAGCTGCTGGAGCGAGCGCAGCGCGCCGTCCAGCCCCGTGGCCCGGCCGGGCTCGTGCTCGGCCGCGGCAACGATGAACAGCACGCCGACTGCCACGAGCGCGAGGCCCTTGCCGACGTACCCGGCGGCCCCGGCGACGACCGCCGCGACGCCGGGGTGCTCGCGCAGGTCGCGCAGGAAGGCGCGGCGGGCTCCCTTGACCACGTGGTAGCCGCCGATGGCGAGGACGACGGCACCGACGGCGCCCACGAGCCACTGACCGGCCGGCCAGCCGATGACCATCCTCGTGAAGTCCGACGTCGTCCGGTTCGAGGAGCTCCGGCCCCCGGCGGCGAAGACGGCGGCGGTCCAGCCGATCGCGGTGTAGCCGACCAGCTTGGCCGCGGCCTTGGCCTTGTCGCCGGCACGCCGCCGGACGATCGCCTCGGTCAGCTGCCACACGGCGAGCAGCGCGAACCCGGCCACCAGCACCCACAGCGCCAGCTGGCCGCCGGGCTGGCGCGCCAGCTCGGCCAGCGCACCCGACTGGCTGGCCTGGTCGCCGGAGGTGCCCTCGGCGATCTCCCACGTCAGCCACGCCAGCAGCAGGTGCAGCACGCCGTTGGCGGCGTAGCCCAGACGCGCGCCCCACTCCACCACCGGGGAGTCCCCGGCCTCGCGGGCGTGCTCGCGCACGGTGTCCGCCGTGCTCATGCCGCTCGCCTCGTCCGACGCACCCACCGACCGCACCTCATGGGCACAGCGTCCTGCGTCGCCGCGGGCGGCGGAACACCCGGCCCGCCCCGGTGCGGACCGGTCGCCTCACACCGCCCAGGAGGCGACGTCCCACAGGGCCGCGACGTGCCGGGCGTCCGTGCCGCAGCAGCCGCCGAGCACGCGGACGCCGCCGGTCCGCTCGCGCACCTGCGCGGTCGTGGCCGCGAGGAGATCGAGGTCACCGGCGTCCAGCTCCTCGCTCTCGTCCAGCTCGGCGTGGGAGAGGGTGGAGGCGTTGGGCCGGAAGAAGGCGATCCGCTGCTGCCACGCCCCACCGTCGAGCCCGGCGAGGAGGTGGCTCGGGTGGGCGCAGTTCACGCCGAACCAGTCCGGCGCGGCCGCCGCCTCGACCGCCGCGAGCGCCTCGCCCAGGGGCTGACCGTCCGGCAGGGTGCCGTCGGTCTCGACCGTGAGCGAGACCGCCACCGGCAGCCCCACCTCGCGGGCGGCGCGGGCGACGCCGATCGCCTCCGCGGCGCCGGTCATCGTCATCGCGTGGACGAGGTCGGCGGCCGCGGCGGCCATCGCGCGCACCTGCGGCAGGTGGTACTCGGCGGCCTCGTCGGCGTCCGTGCCGCCGGAGCGGTACCCGTCGCCGCGCGGCCCGACCGACCCCGAGGCCAGCACGTGCCGGGCCCCCGAGGCCTCGCACGCCTCGCGCACCACCGTCACGGCCTCGCGGGTGGCGGCGTCGAGCGCCGCCGGGCCGTACCCCAGCCGCTCGGCCCAGTCGGGGCTGGCGCGCCAGGTGGCGGACTCCAGCAGCAGCCCGGCGCGGGCGGCCCGGGCGATCGCGGCGTACCCGGTGTAGTAGTCCAGCAGGGTGCGGCGGCCCTCGGGGTCCGCGGCGAGGGGGAACGCCGCGAACTCCGGCAGGTCGACGCCCCGGTTGAAGATGAGGTCGGTCTCCAGTCCGCCGTCCGTGACCCACGTGTGGTCCCCGAGCAGGTCGTCCATCTCGTTTCTCCCCCTGTATGTCGGCCCTGTACCTCGGCCCTGTACCTCGGCCCTGATCGTCGGCACCCGTGCGCCGTCCGTGACCCGTGTCACTCCCGTGGGTAGCAGAGCGACCGGCCCCGCGGCCACGTCCAGACCGCGAGGGCAGCGGCGGCGGTGGAGTCACCCGGCCCGGGCGAGGCGGGGGAGGCGCTGCCCCGCTTGGCTCGGGCTCCGACGTCCTCCGGGGGGGAAACGATGTCCACACCGAGCCTGAGCACCCGCCTGGCCGCCGAGTTCCTCGGCACCTTCGTCCTGGTCCTGGGCGGCTGCGGCACCGCCGTCCTCGCGACCACGAACCCGGACGTGGGGGTGGGCTGGCTCGGCGTCGCGCTGGCCTTCGGCCTGACCGTGGTCACGATGGCCTACGCCGTGGGCCACCTCTCCGGCGGGCACTTCAACCCCGCGGTCACCCTCGGTGTCGCCGCGGGCGGGCGGATGGCCTGGCGCGACACGCCCGCCTACCTGCTCACCCAGGTCGCGGGCGGGCTCGTCGCCGGCGGGGTGCTCCTGCTCATCGCCTCCGGGCAGGAGGGATTCTCGGCGGGGGAGTCCGGGTTCGCCTCCAACGGCTACGGCGACCGCTCACCCATGGGCTACGGGCTGGTGGCCTGCCTGGTCACCGAGGTCGTCCTCACCGCGGTGTTCCTCTGGGTCATCCTCGACTCCACCGACTCCCGCGCACCCAAGGGGTTCGCCCCGCTCGCGATCGGCCTGAGCCTGACCCTCATCCACCTCGTGAGCATCCCGGTCACCAACACCTCCGTGAACCCGGCACGCTCCATCGGCGTGGGGCTCTACGCCGGCGCGGACGCCGTCGCGCAGCTCTGGCTCTTCGTCGTCGCCCCGATCGCAGGCGCGCTCGTGGCAGGCTTCTCCTATGCCGTCCTGTTCGCCGACGACGAGGCCGTGAGCCTCCCGGAGGCCATGGAGACCTGACCCGGACCCGAGGAGCGCGATGCCCCCGACCGTGCTGCACGTCGTCACCAACGTCGCCCACTACGACGACCCGGGTCGCCCCACGGGCCTGTGGCTGACCGAGCTGACCCACGCCTGGGAGGTCTTCGAGCGCGCCGGCGTCGAGCAGCGCATCGCCAGCCCGGCCGGCGGACCGGTGCCGCTGGAGCCACGCTCCCTGGGGCCGGGCAACCTCGACCGAGGCGGGCGCACCTGGCTGGCCGACCCCGCGCGGATGGCGCTGCTGCAGGACACCGTCGGGGTGCGCGACGTGGACCCCGGCTCGCTCTCGGCGGTCTACCTCACCGGCGGGCACGGCGTGATGTACGACTTCCGGGGGTCCACGGCGCTGCAGGACCTCGTCCGGGGCGTCCACACCTCCGGCGGCGTCGTCTCCTCGGTGTGCCACGGCTACTGCGGCCTGCTCGACGTCACGTTGGACGACGGGGCCCACCTCATCGCCGACCGGCGGATGACCGGGTTCGCGTGGGCCGAGGAGCGGCTCGCTCGCGTCGACCGGCACGTGCCGTACAACGCCGAGCAGGTGGCCCGCGCCCGGGACGCCCGCTACGTGAAGGGCCGCCTGCCGTTCGCGCCCCACGTCGTGGTCGACGGACGCCTGGTCACCGGCCAGAACCCGGCGTCCGCGCGACGCACGGCGCAGGCCGTCGCGGGCCTGCTCTGAGCACGCCGCACCACGCCGAGGACGACCCCCAGTGCGACACGCTGCACGACGTGTGGGACTCGGGGGGTGCGTCGCGGCGCTCTTTGCCGTAGCGTTGCCCACGTTGAAGGGACGACCCCGGTCGTTCTTGCCGGGCACGACGCCCGGCTGGTATCTCGTAGTAGTTCTGGTCTTCGGTTCGCTGGACATCAGTTACACCAGATGTCTTCAGCTCTCCCCGGCAGGCAGGTCGCCCGCCGGTACACCGAACGCAAGGAACAGATCATGGCTCAGGGCACCGTCAAGTGGTTCAACGCTGAGAAGGGCTTCGGCTTCATCGCCCAGGACGGCGGCGGCGCGGACGTCTTCGTCCACTACTCCGCCATCCAGTCCAACGGCTACAAGTCCCTCGACGAGAACCAGAAGGTCGAGTTCGACGTCACCCAGGGCCCCAAGGGCCCGCAGGCGGAGAACGTCCGCCCCCTCTGATTCACCGGGTAGTCCCGGACGAGGCCCCCACCGCTCGCGGTGGGGGCCTCGTGCTGTCCGGAGGCCCCTGGTGCCCCGACCCCCCCCGGGTGTGACCGGTTCCCCTCAGCGTGACCCTCGCCCTGCCGACGTGGACAGGTGAGCAGGGTGGCTCGCACGGCCGCCCGGGGAGCTGCCGAGGAGACACCATGAACGCGCACGACCGCACCACCGAGAAGGCCAGCGCCCTCGCGCGCACGTTCACCCACCTCGCCTTCGGGCTGGAGGACGAGCGCTCGCCCCAGCAGCTGCAGTCGCTCGCCCAGGTGCTGGCGCGCCAGGCGCTGGAGCTGGCCGACCTTCTCGAGGCCGAGCACGCGCTCTCGGGTCGCCCCGCCGGTGCCGGCGAGCCCTACCTGCCGATGAGCCCGGGGGACACGGTGCCGCCGGAGTGGCTGCCCCCGCTCGACTGACTGGGTGTGTCCCTATTGCCGGGATCGAGCACACCGTCACCGTGCGGGGCATGACGTACCCAAGTGACCTGACCGATGATCAGTGGAACATGCTGGAGCCGGTGTTCAACGCGCCCGGCAAGCGCTTTCGCAAGCATGCGGATGACCTGCGTGCGGTGGTGGACGCGATGCTCTACATCGCGCAGACCGGCTGCCAGTGGCGCTACCTGCCGCAGCCGTTCGGACCGTGGACGCGGGTCTGGTCGCAGTTCCGCCGCTGGTCACGCAATGGAACCTGGGCGCAGGCGTTGACAGTGCTGCACGCGGCAGCGCGCGAGTCGGACGGTCGGGCCGAGCGGACCCCGTCGATGGTCGTCATCGACACCCACCTCGCCCGCGGCGCCTCGAACGGCGGCTTCACCTTCCACGACCGCGGCGGACCCTACGGTCGCACCAAGGGCGCCAAGCGCATCGTCGCCGTCGACGTGACCGGCCTGCCTGTGGGCGCGCTGGTCGTGCCCGCCTCAACCCACGAGAACCGGGCCAGCGAGCTGATGCTGGACCACCTGGCCCAGCAGGGCGTGACCGACCGGCTCGACCTGGTCCTGGTGGACCGTGGGGTCACCGCCGGCGCGGCCCGCACCCTCGGTCGGCACCACGACGTCGAGGTCCGCCGGGTCGGCTGGGACGACAAGCAGCCCACCTTCCGGCCCATCCGGCACGCCTGGCGCGTCGAGGTCGCCCACGGCCGCCTCGGACGCTCCCGGCGACTGGCGAAGTCGTTCGAGAACACCACCACCTCGGCCACCGGTTGGCTCCAAGTCGCCTGCATCGCCACTACTCTGCGGCACCTGTCACGGGCGCGAGTCCACCGAGATGTCCAGGCCCACGCGGCGTGAACTTCCGTCGGCAAGACCCCGGTTGCGCGAGGCGACGGAGGTGACGGGCGCCAGCGTCGCACTGTGCGAAGGTTCCAGACATGGGTGACCACATCTACAACGAGCTCGCTGACCGCTACGCCGCCTCCTCCGCGTCAGGCCCACCCAACGCCCTGTACGACCGGCCGACGATTCTTTGGCTACTGGGCCCGGTTCAGGGACGCCGCGTGCTCGAACTCGGTTGTGCAGCGGGTCACCTCACGTGCGAGTTGGTACGGGCTGGCGCCGAGGTCGTCGCTCTCGACAAGTCCGAGCGAATGGTCGAGCACGCGCGGCAGTTGCTCGATGGCCGCGCCCGCATCGAGGTTGCCGATCTCAGCCAGACGCTCCCAATGGTCGAGAGCGAAAGCATGGACCTCGTCTCGGCCTCCTTGGTCTTGCACTACCTGCCTGACTGGCAGGGAGTGATCAGCGAAGTGCACCGCGTCCTCAAGCCCGGCGGAGCACTCGTCATGTCGGTGCATCACCCGATCACCGGCTGGTTCAGGTCAAACCGCAGCGATTACCACCGCATCGAGCTGATCGAGGAGAGGTGGAACGTGGACGGCATCGAGACGACTGCCCAGATGTGGCGCAGACCAGTTTCCGCGGTCTTCTCTCCACTGCTGCACCAGGGGCTGGTCATCGACGCGGTCCACGAACCCGAGCCCCGGTTCGACAAGCCAGCGGTGCCTGACGACAGGATGCGTGCGGCATTGAACACCTCGCCTGTGTTCCTCTACGTCCGCGCAACGCGCCCGCTCTGACCGACGTATCGGGCCGACGAGCCCGGACCACCAACCGGCCAATAGGGACACACCCAGTGAGACCGGGATCCCGGTCTCGTGCGGCCTGCCCGGCCCGCTGCGCGGATGCGCGTACGCAGGACCGCGGATACCGGCGCGGGTGTGACGCGGCGCACGCTGGACTCGCCGCTCGGCGACCAGGCCGGGCGGCTGACACCCAGGAGGTCGCCATGCTGTTCGTCCCTGCTCCGCACCTCACCGCCCTGCTCCTCGCGCAGGTCGCTCTCGGGGTGCCCGCCACCACGTCCGTCCCGGTCCCGGAGGAGCGCGAGGTCCTCGAGCGGGGCTGCTTCATCACGCAGGCGCACTGGCCGAGCGAGGTTCCGCCGCCCACGTGCACCAGCTCGGTGCACTGACCCCGGTGCACTGACCTCGGTGCACTGACCCGGTCGGCCGGCCCCGGTGCAGCGACCCCGCAGCGGGGCTGTCAGCCGCGCTCCGCCGACAGGCTCGGCCCGTACGGGTCGTGGTGCACGGCCTCGGGCACGAGCAACGTCCGGGGGTTTGTCTCGAAGAAGCGGCGCACCGCGTCGGTGCGGCTGGTGGCGCCGAGCCGGCTGTAGACGTGGTTGAGGTGGGTGCGGACGGTGCCCTCGGAGAGGTCCATGCGTCGGGCGATCTGCCGGTTGGTGAGGCCGTCGCGGACGCGGCTGAGGATCTCGACCTGGCGAGCGGTCAGGCCGAGGCTCGGCGGGTGGGCGCGACGCCAGCGGGCGGTGCCCTGCACCAGGTGCGGGCGCAGCAGCTCCAGCAGGAACAGGTCCCGCTCGCGCACCGGGTCGTCGAGCACGGCCAGCACGCGGAGCTGGTGGGCCGGCTCCAGCAGGGAGCACATCATCATCTCGTACCCCTCCGGCGGTGCCGCGTCCACGGACCCGTCCGACGCGGCGATCGCCAGGTCCGCGGACTCCCGCAGCGCGCGGTCGCCGGCGACGGTGCGCATCAGGTCGTCGGTCCAGATGGAGGCGAGGTCCCCGGTGCGCTCGGGCAGGCTGCACGCCAGCTGCCAGTACAGCGGGTGCGCCTGCACGTGCTCGGTGTCGTACTCGACGCCCATCACGTAGCGTCCGTCCACCATGTCCCAGCCCTGCGTGAACCACGTGGACCCGGTGCGCAGGCTGGTGGCGAACACGGCCCACTGCTGGGTGCGCAGCAGCCGGGTGAGCAGGTCGACGACGGTCCACGGGAGGGGCAGGCTCCCGTCCGTGCGCTCGCACTCCGTCACCACCGCACGGATGTCGTCCAGGTCCGCTCGGGACAGTCTCGGCACGTACATCAGTGGTCTCCCCCCACGTGTCGCGTGACTCGAAGGATGCGCGAGGTCCTTACCCTGCGCACCCGGTTTTCCGTCGAGGAAACGTTCGCGGGACGGCGGACGCACAGGTCAGGGCCCCGGCCGGCGCGCACGTACGCGGATCCGCGTATGGCAGGTCGCCCCGGACGTCCGGCAGGCTCGCACCGGGAGTCGGAGCGCCGCGGTCGCGGCGGGGGAGGAGACCGCCATGAGCTGGTGGACGGACCGCGTCGTGCCGCACGTCGTGCACGCCGCACTGGACAACCCGGGGCTCGAGCAGCTGCGCCGTGAGACGACCGAGGGGCTGCACGGGGAGGTGCTGGAGATCGGGTTCGGGTCCGGGCTCAACCTCCCGCACCTCCCCGATGCAGTGACGGCGGTGCACGCGGTCGACCCCAGCGACGTGGGCTGGCGGATGTCGGAGCAGGCCCGCGGGGCCTCCCGCGTGCCCGTCGACCGCGTGGGCCTGGACGGGGCGGGGCGGATCGACGCCGAGGACCGCTCGTTCGACGACGTGCTGATCACGTTCACGTTGTGCACGGTGCCCGACCGCGACGCGGTGCTCTCCGAGGTGCGCCGCCTGTTGCGCCCCGGTGGAGCGCTGCACCTGCTCGAGCACGGCCGCGACCCGCGTCCGGTGGCGGCCCGTGCCCAGGACGTGCTCAACCCCGTGCAGCAGGCCCTCGTGGGCGGCTGTCACACGAACCGCGTGGTGCTGGAGCCGTTCGAGAGCCCCGGCTGGGTGCTCCAGAGCAGCGCGGCCGACCACGTCGGGCCGCGGGTGATGCTGCCGCTGCTGAACCACCTCACGCGGGCCGTCGTGGTCCCCGTCGCCGTCGCTGCGGCCTGACCCCCCTCACCCCGCGGTGGCGGGCACCTGCCGGGTCGTGCCTCAGCGGCCCGGCAGGTCGTCGGGCCAGGCCGGCAGGTCGAAGGCGAAGGTCGTGCCGGGCCCGCCGTGTGGGTCGATGGGCGTGGGCGGGGTCGAGCACGAGATGCGGCCACCGTGCCGCTCGACCACCGAGCGGACGATCGCCAGGCCCAGGCCGGTGCCCTCGTAGGTCGGCAGGTGGGCGTGGGCCCGGGTGAACCGGGAGAAGACCCGCTCCTGCCACTCCTCGGGGATGCCGATGCCGTTGTCGGTCAGCCGCACCTGGAGCCGGTCGTCCTCGAGGTAGGCCTGCACCGCGATCTGCGGCAGGACGCCCGTCGGCATGTACTTGGCCGAGTTGCCCACGAGGTTGCGGAACAGCTGGCGCAGCATCTGCGGGTCGGCCAGCACCCGGGTGTGGGAGGAGTCGACCACGATCCGCGCGTGCGGCGCGGTCTCGGCCACGACCTCGGGGATCAGCCCCTGGCGGCCGAGCAGGTCGACCTCCTCGGTGTGCAGCGCGGCGCCCTCGGCCGTGGCCTGGGCCAGCAGGTCGGCGAGGACGTCGTCCATGCGCTCCACCGCGCGCGTGGCCAGCCGGACGGCGTAGAGCGCGCGCTCGTCCTCGGTGGCGTCGGGGCCCGGTGTGGGGGGCGGGTCGTGCACCGGGCCGGCGTCGACGCCGCCCAGGTGCACGCCGGCCATCTCGAGCCACCCGGAGGCGGCGGTGAGCGGGCTGCGGATGTCGTGGGCGGCGATCTGGGCGAACTCGGCGAGCCGGTTCGTGCGCTCGCGCTCGTCGGTCACGTCGGAGCCGATGGCCAGCACGAGGGTCCGGTCCCCCTCACCGGTGGCGGGCAGCCGCCGGGCCGAGACCTGGAAGATCATGTGGTCCCCGTCCACCGTGGGGATGCGGAGGTCGACACCGGGCACCGTGCCCTCGCGCAGCGCGCGCCGGGTGGGGCGGTCCTCCTCGGCGAGCGGCGTGCCGTCCGGGTGGGCCAGGCCGAGGTCGAGGGGCTCGTCGGGCGCCGAGCGGCGGGTGGCGGCGATCAGCCGGCGTCCGGCCTCGTTCGCCTCCACGAGACGGCCCTCCTCGTCCAGGACGACCAGGGCGTCGCGCATGTTGTCCGTGATCGCGCTCAGCAGCTGCGCGCGGCGCAGGTGCAGCCCCCTGCTGGCGGCCAGGGTGTCGGTGAAGCGGCGGTAGTCGCGGGTGTAGGCGTGGGCGAGGGTCGCCGCCGCGATCACGCAGGAGAGGAACAGCTGCACGGCGAACGACTCGGAGGTCGTGTCGGTGATCTGGGCGAAGGTGGTGCCGCCGGCACGGGCCGCGGCGAGCACGACGACCACGTAGACCCACACGAGGACCACGAGCAGCGACGCGCGGGCCCGGGCCCCGATCCAGGCGAAGGCCAGCAGGGCGATGCTGGCGGTCTGCGGGAACGGCCAGAAGAGGCAGCCGAGGGCGACGAGGAACCAGACGACGATCCAGGCGGTCTCGACGGCGGGTGCGCCCAGCCCGTCCCGGTGGGCGTGCACCGTGGTCGTGGGGCGTCGCCAGGCCGGACGCAGCCGGACCGCGCCGTCCTCGTCGAGGTGGCCGAGGAGGAGGGCGACACCGAGGGTGAGGACCATCCCGAGGATGTGCCGCGCGAACCAGGCGCCCACGGTGCTGGAGGTGACCGGGAAGCCCGTGGCCGTGAGGCCGGCGGTGCCCACCAGGACCCCGGCGGCGCAGGCGATCAGGACGACCGCGAGGAACACGCCCATGGCCGTCACCAGCCGCGCGCGGGTCGGCTCCAGCACGTCGGCGGGCGTCGAGTCGGCGCCGATGCGCGCGGGACCGGTGGCCGCGACGGACCCGGCGTGCGGCAGCGCGGAGGCGGGAGGCCGGACCTCGCCGGTGGCCAGTCGCTGGCGCCGGGGCACCACGAGGAGCGAGTGCACCAGGAAGGCGGCGACGCCGGCCTCGACGATGCCGCTGAGGGTGCCGAAGAGGGTCAGGCCGAGCGGGGCGGAAGTCAGGAGGTTCGCGAGCAGGTGCAGCGCGGCCAGGCCGACGCCGACGGCGAGGACCCGGCGGGTCGAGGTGGCGCTGACGAGCAGGATCACGGCGCCGACACCCTGCGCCGGCCAGACGAGCGAGACGTTGTCGGGGCCCAGCAGCAGTCGGCCGAGCGCCAGCGAGCCGGCGTAGCCCAGCCACAGCGCCAGGTGCACCCACCAGGAGGCGCGGGCGACCACTCGGGGCGGCGCCGGGGACGGGCTGGGGGCTCCGCCGGGGCCGGGCAGGGGCGTGCCGGCGGGGCGGGCCCGGGAGAACGGGGGGACATCCGCGCGCGGCGGAAGCCCCGCGCCGCGCCGGTCCGGCGCGGGCTGGCGGGGAGGTGTGACCCTCGACGTCGACAAGTACTGCTCCTGCTGTGCTGCAGCGGCGCCGAGGCGGTGGTCCACCGGGGGTGCGGGACCGACGAGGGAGTCCGTCCCGCGCCTCCGGTGCGCCGGACGCTGCGGTGGGGGGTGGGGACGAGCAGCGGCGTGCCGGCCGATACCCGTGGGAGCACTCTGTCACCTGTCGGGGACTTTCGCCGCCGATCGGCACGACAGTTTCACGGCACCCTCACGGGCGGCGCGCCACGTGCCACGGCCACCTGCCCGGCGAAGTGGGGCCGGACGGCCCCTCACGCCTGCGGCAGAGCGGCCGATGGGGCAGGCACGACCGGGTCCACCGGAGTCCGGGTCGGTCCTGCCAGGAAGACCTCGTCATGACCATCGCCCGCACGCGTCCGACCCCCACGGGGGCCGAGACCACCTTCCCGCCCACCGACCTGTTCTTCTCGCGCACCGACGCCCGGGGCCACATCCTCTCGGGCAACAGCGTCTTCGCCCACGTCTCGAAGTACGACCTGGCCGACCTCGACGGGGCTCCGCACTCCATCGTCCGCCACCCCTCGATGCCGCGTGGCCTGTTCCGGCTGCTGTGGTCCGAGATCGAGGCCGGGCGGCAGGTCGTCGCCTACACCGACAACCTGGCCAGCGACGGCAGCCACTACTGGACCCTCGCCTCGATCCGTCCCGTCGGCGGTGGCGGTGAGTACCTCTCGGTGCGGGCCAAGCCCTGCCACCCCGCCACGCTCGAGCTGGTCTCCGCGGTCTACCAGCAGGTGCTCGAGCACGAGGAGACGCTCCAGGCCCAGGGCCTGGCCGCGCGCGACGTGGCCGAGGGCGGGCACGCCCGGCTCCTGGAGATCCTCGCCGAGGCCGGCTACGCCTCGTACCGCGACTTCCAGAACGAGATGCTGCCGCGGGAGGTCTCGGCGCGAGCCGAGCTCTCCGGCCACGGCCGCCGGGGCACGGACGGGGCGGGGCGCCGCGTCCGCACCGGCGCCGGTCACGGCGGCACCGTGGAGCTGGACCGGGCGCACGCCGCCCTGGTGGCCGCGCTCGACGGGCTCGTGGGCAACCTCGGCCCCTTCAGCGCCGAGAGCACCCGGCTCGGGGACGAGGCGGGCTACCTGCGCACGCTGGCCCGCACCATCCGCCGGTTCAGCCTCAACAGCCAGATCCTCGGCTACCAGGTGGGCGCGTCGGGGGCCGGCCTCTCGGCCGTCGCCCGGCTGATCAACGACGAGGCCACCCGCTTCGCCGGTCTGGTCACGCCTGTCGGCGACGCCATCGACGCGGTGCGTGGGCAGCTCACCGACCTCACCTTCGCCGTGTCCTCGGCCAAGATGCAGCTCGACGTCATCGACGTGTTCGTCGAGGACCTCACCGCCGGCGAGCCCGACCCCGTCCGCCTCACCGACCTGCGCGGCCTCGTCGAGAACCTCTCGCGTGACGTGGAGGCCTCGGCCCGCGCGCTGCACGAGCTGCGCCGCCTCTCCGCGGGGCTGGGCCGACCGCTGGAGCACGTGGCCGACTCGCTGGCGCAGATCAGCCTGCTGGCGTTCAACGGCCGGGTGGAGTCGGTGCGCCTGGAGGAGCCCGACAGCGCCCTGCAGCTCTTCGACGAGGTGCGGGCCCTGGCCAAGGCCGCCGGCTCGAAGATCTCCGGCGGCACCACGCTGGCCCGGCTCGTCGAGGACGCGGTCAGCGAGGAGCGGGCGGTGCAGGACTCGTTGCGCGCGGTGCTCGCCGCGCTGGAGCACGTCGGCCGCTGACGGCGTGCGGCGGCCGCGGCGCGGCTGCGCCGGCCCCGGGTGCCCGCACGCGAGGATGGGCGGGTGCAGCTGCCGACCCACGACCTCGAGGACGAGGTGCGCGCCACCACCGGGGCCGACGTGCTGGCCGGGGTGGACGAGGTGGGGCGCGGCGCGGCCGCTGGTGACCTCGTCGTGTGCGCCGTCGTGGGCGGCCCCCGCCCGGCCCCCGAGGGGCTGGCCGACTCCAAGCTGCTGACCCCGGCCACCCGGGCGCGCCTGGAGCTCGAGGTCACCGACTGGGTGGCCGGGCACGCCTTCGGGCACGCCCACGCGGCGGAGATCGACGACCTCGGGATGGCCCGCTGCCTCGGGCTCGCCGCCCGGCGCGCCCTGGAGGCGCTGCCGCAGCGGCCCGACCACGTCCTGCTCGACGGGCCGCACGACTACGTCGGGCACCCCTGGTCCGTGACCGCGCGGGCGGGGGCCGACCGCACCAGCGTTTTGGTGGCCGCCGCGTCCGTGCTGGCCAAGGAGCACCGCGACCGCACCATGCGCGCGCTGGCCGAGACCCACCCCGGCTACGGCCTGGCGGAGAACGTCGGCTACCTCTCCGAGGCCCACGAGGAGGCGATCGGCCGGCTGGGGCCGACGCCGGAGCACCGCACCAGCTGGTCGTTCATGGACCGGCACCCGCAGTGGGAGCACTCCCGCCGCGGCGTCGTGCAGCTCAGCCTGTTCAGGGGCTGAGCCGGCCCCGGCCGGTCGGTCGGGCCGGTCGGTCGGGCCGGTCAGTCGGGCCGGTCAGTCGGGCAGGTCAGTCGGTCGGGCAGGTCAGGAGCGCAGGACCCTCTCCAGCGCCTTGCCGCGGGCCAGCTCGTCGACGAGCTTGTCGAGGTAGCGGATGCGCCGCATCAGCGGGTCCTCCACGTCCTCGACCCGGACGCCGCACACGACCCCGGTGACCAGGTGGACGTCGGGGTTGAGCCGCGCGTCGTCGAAGAAGTCCGCGAACGTCGTGCCGGCCGCGAGGTGCGCGTCGAGCGCGGCGTCGTCGAACCCGGTGAGCCACGTCGTCACCGCCCGCAGCTCCGCGACCGTGCGGCCCTTGCGCTCGACCTTGGCGACGTAGGCCGGCCACACGTCGGCGACGGGGGTGGTGAAGATGCGGTGCACGTCGAGCACGATACGGCCCGCCTGCCCCGTGCGCCCGCCTCGACGTGTCCGGCCCCGGGGTGGCGCCGAGCGCCGCCCCGGGGCGACCCGGCAGGATGAGCCCGTGCACTACGTGGGAGTCGACCTCGCCTGGGGCGAGCGCAACCCGACCGGGCTGGCGGTGCTGGACGCCGACGCCCGGCTGCTGCACGTCTCGACCGTCCGTACCGACGCCGAGATCGGCGAGGCGCTCGAGACGTTCACCGCCGAGGAGTGCCTGGTGGGCATCGACGCCCCGATCGTCGTCACCAACGCCACCGGCTCCCGGCCGGCCGAGCAGGCGCTCAGCAAGGACTTCCGGCGCTTCGAGGCCGGCACGCACCCCTCGAACACGGGCAAGCCGGAGTTCGCCGAGGGCCGCACGCGCGCCCGCCGCGTGTGCCGGCTCCTGGGCCTGGACCCGGACCCGCGCAGCGGCCGCGCCCGCCGCGCCATCGAGGTCTACCCGCACGCCGCGAGCGTGGTGCTCTTCGACCTCGAGCGCACCCTGAAGTACAAGGCCAAGCCCGGGCGCGACCTGGACCTGCTGCGGCGCGAGCTGCTCACGCTGATGGGTCACGTCGAGACCATCGTGGCGGTCGACGCGGCGTGGCAGGCGCTGCGCCGCCAGGTCGAGGCCGCCACCCGCAAGTCGCAGCTGCGGGTGGTGGAGGACCAGGTGGACGCCGTCGTCTGCGCCTACGTCGCCTGGTTCGCCGACCACCGGCCCGAGCAGACCGCCACGTACGGGGACCTGGCCACCGGCTACATCGTGACGCCGGCGCTGCCGACGTCCAGCGGGGCGGTGCCCGCGCCCCGCCGCACCGACGACCCCGTGGCCCGCGCCGTGCAGGCCTACGCCGACGACCAGCCCGCGCTGGTCGAGGCCGGGCGTGCCTGGGTCGAGCTGGTCACCGAGGTGCTCGACGAGGCCGGCATCAACTACCTCACCGTCACCGGCCGCACCAAGAGCGTCACCTCCTTCGCGGAGAAGGCGACCCGCCTGGACGAGGCGGGGCAGCCGCTCTACCCGGACCCCCTGCGCGACATCACCGACGTGCTCGGGGTGCGGGTCGTGACCTACGTGCACAGCGACGTCACGGCGGTGGCCGACCTGCTCGCCGCCCAGGCCGACGTGCTCGACGACCGGGACATGGGGCAGGCGACGGCGAGCGAGGGTCGGTTCGGGTACGCCAGCCGCCACCTCCTGCTCGGTGCGCCCGACGAGCTGCGCGAGGCCCGGCCCGAGCTGCACGGCCGGGACGCGCAGGTGCAGCTGCGCACCGTCCTGCAGCACGCGTGGGCGGAGTTCGAGCACGAGGCGCGCTACAAGGGCCGCGTCCCGGCCGAGCACGCGCGCGACCTGGACCGCCGCTTCACGCTGGCCGCGGGGCTCCTCGAGCTCGCCGACCAGGAGTTCTCCGCGATCCGTGAGCGGCTACGGAGCCGGCCCGACGCCGGGACCGATCCGGGGGAGCAGGACGCTCCGGGGGAGGGGCTGCCCAGGCCCGAGCCCGAGGACCCGCGCCTGGACCCGCGCGAGCTCGCGGCCTACCTGGCCGGCCAGTTCCACGACGCCGGCTGGTCGCGCTCCGACCACTACGCCTGGATCGCGGGGCTGCTGCTGGAGGTGGGGATCACCAGCCTCGACGAGCTGGGCGGGGTGCTGCGCGACCCGCGTCTCACCGGCCTGAACGAGGCCATGGGCTACCGGTTCCCGCCCGGTGCCGTGCGGCGGCTCGACGACGCCCTGCTCGGCGCCTACCGGGACGGCTACGTGGGTCTGCAGGGCAACGTGCACCGTCGCGACCTGCTCGCCGCCCGGCTGGCGCAGATGGACGAGGCGCGGGCCGACCGGCCTGCGGACTGACGTTCCCTCGGGGGCCGGCCGCTTCAGGCGGCGGAGAAGCTGAGCACCTGGAAGCGTCGGTGCGCCCCGGCACCGGCGTGTTGCCGGTCGAGCTCCTGCGCGGCCTCGATCTCGCGGGTCAGCAGGACGTCCAGGGCCACGGCCAGGTCGCGGGTCGCGAACGACTCGACCTCACCGGTGGGCTGGTGCTGGATGAGCACCCGCCCCAGCTCGTCGGAGCCGATGGCGTAGCGGGCCTCGAGGTGGTCCAGCACGGCCGGGAAGGACTCGCCGACCAGCCGCACGTCCCACGTCCGCCGGTGGGCCGCCTGGAACTGCTGGAGGGCAGCGGTGGAGACGGGGCGGGCGGTGCTGAGGGGAGCGGTGCTGGTCATGGCGACCTCCTGGGCATCGGCTCGGCGTGGGCTGGTGCAGGGATGAACGAGGCGCGGGGCGCGTGGTCACGCGCTCGCCCTCACGACTTCTTCACGCACCCCCTGCGGTCTGGACCTGTCGCCGGCCCGAGTACCGCGTCCCCTGACGCTGGTTTGGACCGATCGCTCGTCCCTCCCCCCTGCCGGGTCCGGGGGCCACCCCGCGGCGTCGCAGGGCCGACCCGGCTCTGACCTGGGGCGAGTCGGTGCGTCAGGCGCGAGACTGCGCCCGCTTCATCTCTTCTTCATCACGGAATGCTGGAAGATCCCCAGAATCAGGCAGAAGGGGCTCACGCTCGTCGGGTGAGCACCGTGCTGGTCGTGGACGACGAGGCCGACATCCGTGAGGTCATGGACCTCATGCTGTCCGGCGCCGGCCACCGCGTCCGCACCGAGCCCGACGGCCGCGGCGCACTCACGGCGCTGGCGGAGGAGTCCTTCGACCTCGTCCTGCTCGACCGCACCATGCCCGGCCTCGACGGCATCGAGGTCCTCCAGGAGCTGGAGGGGTCCACCCGCGCCGTCCCGCCGGTGCTGATGGTCTCCGCGCTCTCCTCCCGCGACGACCTTCGCGCGGCGGTCGACGCCGGCGCCGTCGGGCTCCTCGGCAAGCCGTTCACGCGGGCCGAGCTGCTGGGCCGTGTCGACGAGCTCACCGTCGAGCCGCACCCCCCGACCACGGGCTGACCCCTCGGCTCCCACCCCCCCGGCAGCGCGACCGGGGTCCCCCCGCCCCGCAGCACTCGACGGAGGATGCGGCGATGTCCCCCCTGCACCGCAGCACCGGCGCGAGCCCGCCGCCGGACCCGGTCCCCGGCCCCGGCCTGCGCCCGCTCCCGGAGACCCCGGAGGCCCTGCACCTGCCCCGGCACACGGGGGAGGTCTCCCGTCGGCTGCTGCCACCGGCCGAGCTGCTCCGGGTGCCGCGCGCGTCCTCGGCCGGCGCAGGCACGGCCCCGGCCGTGCCGGGGGAGCGTGCCGCGCACGAGCCCGGCAGGCGGAGCCGCCGTGGCTCGGTCCGTGACGCCCTGCTGCGCGACGGGGTCCTGGGGTGCGCCCTGCTGCTCGCGGTCGTGCTCGGGCGGTCGACGGCGCCGGGCCCCGGCATGCTCAGCGACTTCTGGCCCGCGGCCGGCGTCGAGCTGCTCTGGCTGGCCACGGCCCGCACGCCGTGGCAGGTGGTGCGCTTCGTCGTCGGTCTCGTCGTGGCCACCGTGGCCGGGGTCCTGCTCAGCGGTGCCGGTCTCGGCTGGGCGCTCGTGCAGCTGCCCGGTGCCCTGGCCTTCTCCGTCGTCGGTGCCGTCGTCCTGCGCGTCGCCACGGACCTGCCGGTGCTCGGCCGTGCACACCGCGCCGAGGTCGACGCGGCCGGCGCGCCCGCCGAGCGGGACGGCCGCCGGCTGCGGTGCCTGGGCGGGGTCGTGCTCGCGGTGCTGGCGGGCAGCCTGGTCGCCACCGCGGTGACCCTGTTCGTGCAGAGCGTCTCCGAGGCGGTCTGGGGCCTGCACTACCTCCACCCCGACCCACTGCACCTGGCCGGCTTCGTCGTCCGCTGGGCGGTCGGCGGCCTCGTCGTCGCCGGGCCCGGGCTCGTGCTGGTGGAGCACCACCGACGCGGCGGTTCCGTCCTGCGTGAGGTCGCCGCGGTCCGGCGCTGGGACCTCGTGGACGCCGTGCTGCTGCTGTCCGGCACCGCGATCACCTACGCGGCGGTCGCCGACCCGCGCACGACGCACCTGGCCTTCCTCGTCCCGCCGCTGGCGATGGCCGCGGCCGTGCGGCTGAGCCCCGCCCTCACCAGCCTCCAGGTGCTCGTCTTCGGCACCGCGGTCGCGCTGCTGGCCACGGAGGGTCGGGTGCTGTTCGGCGACGTCGTCGACCCGGAGCTGCGCGCCATCTGGCTCCAGCTGTTCGTGGCCGCGGTCGTGGTCAGCAGCCTCGCCGTCGCAGCCGTGGCCGAGGAGCGGCGTGCGCTGGCGCGGCGCGACCGGCGCCGGGAGGAGGAGCTGGCCCAGCGCCTGGACCTGTTCGACCACCTCTCCCAGACCATGGCGGACGCGCTCGCCGTGCTCGACCGGGAGGACCGCCCCGTCCTCGTCAACGACGCGGCCGCGCAGCTCCTCGGCCGGGACCGCCGCGGCGCCCCGGGCGCACTCGTGGTGCGCAACCTCGACGGCTCGCCGGTCCGCGACGACCAGCACCCGTTGCGGCGGGCGCGGGTCGAGGGGCACGTGGGCCCGGTGGACCTCCTCGTCACCCGGGTGGACGGCCGCGAGATCGTCGCCCGCGTCCGGGCGGACCGGCTGCCCGTCACCGCCGACGGCGGGGAGCAGGTGCTCCTGGTGGCCACCGACGTCACGGCCGACCACGCGCGGGTCAACCAGCTGGCGCAGTTCGCCACCGTCGCGGCCCACGACCTGCGCAGCCCGCTCACGCTGCTGCGCGGGTGGCTGGACATGGCGGCCCTCCAGGTGCCCCAGGACGACGAGGGGGACGAGCAGCGCGGCCGGGCGCGGCGCTCGCTGGCCCGGGCGCAGGACGCCTCGGACCGGATGGCCCGGCAGATCGAGCAGATGCAGGCCCAGGCGCGGGCCGAGGGGGCCCAGCCGGAGCCGGAGGACGTGCCGCTGAGCGGGCTGCTCTCCCCGCTGCGCGAGGTCGCCGAGCAGGCGGCGCCCCAGGCGCGGGTGGAGATCGCGGACGACCTGCCCTCGGTGCACGTGGACCCCGAGATGTTCCGCCAGCTGGTGCACGACCTGCTGGTCAACGCCGCCACGTACGTGGCCCGCGACGTGCGGCCGGTGATCGAGATCGATGCCGAGGAGGTGGGCGACCGGGTGCAGGTGAGCGTCACCGACAACGGGGTCGGAGTGCCCCCGGAGTGGCGGGAGCGCATCTTCGGCAGGTTCGAGCGGGCGCAGGCCGAGGAGGGGGCGCCCGGTGCCGGGGTCGGTCTCGCCGTCTGCCGCGTCATCGTCGAGCGGCACGGTGGCCGGATCTCCTGCCTCGCCGCCCCGCACGTGCCCGGGGCGCACGAGGCGGCGATGTTCCCCGGGGGCCCGGGCTCCCGCTTCGTCCTGGACCTGCCGCGCGCCCGTGAGCAGGCACGTCCGGGCCTGCCCCGGTGAGCCCTCGGGCACGCCCTACCCTGCGTGCATGACCCGCGGCCCCGCACGCCCGTCCCGGGCCGAGCGGCGGCGGCTGCAGACGGCGCTCGAGGTGCTGGGCAGCGGCGTGCTCGCCCACCGCTCCCAGGCCGCGACGGCCTCCGCCCTGGCCGAGGACGACCCGGGCACGGCGGCCGACCGCGAGGCGCTCCGGCACGGCCTGCACCGCGGCCTGCTGCGGGTGGTGCTGCGCCTGCTGGTGCGGGCCGACCTGGGCCGCGCTGGTGTGCTGCCGCCCGGGTCCGGCCCCGGGGGAGCGCCCGCGACCTGGGCCGCGGCCCGCGCGGAGGCCGGTCGGCTCGCTGCCGGCCGCGGGGGCGCCCCGCACCTGGGCGGGGTCTTCCGCACCGACCCGGACGGGGACGCGCTCGCCGGCGTCCGGCTCCCCGCCGGAGCGTGGACGGTGGCAGCCACCGCCCTCGCCGGTCTCGGTGGAACCGAGCACGGCCCCGACGACGCGGGGGACTGGCCGGCCCTGGCCTACGAGTGGCTGCTGGAGCTGGAGCCGCAGGTGCACGTCCCGGCGTCCGGGCCACCGCAGTGGCGTCTCGTCCGCAGTGGTGACGCCCGGCGCGCCTCCGGCAGCTGGTGGACGCCGCCGGACGTCGTCGCCCTCGTGCTGGACGAGGCCCTCGACCCCGTCCTCGAGCAAGCCGTGCGCGCCCCGGAGCCGACGGCCGCGCTGCTCGACCTGCGCGTGCTCGACCCGGCCGTCGGGGCGGGTGACTTCCTGGTGGCCGCGGGCCACCGGGTCGTGGCCCGGCTGGGGGACCTCGGTGTGCCGGCGCGCACCGCCTGGCCGCAGGTCGCCCGTGGCTGCCTCGTCGGGGTCGACTGCGACCCGCTGGCCGCGGACCTCGCCCAGGCGCGGCTGTGGCACGCGGTCGCGCGGGCCGGGGCCCAGCCCGCGTGCCTGGACGACCGCCTGGTCGTGGGCGACTCCCTGGTCGGCACCACGCCGGACCTGCTCGCGGCCGGGGTGCCGGACCTGGCCCTCACCGCCACGGACGGCGACGACCGGACCGCCTTCGCCGACCGACGCCGCGCCAACGCCCGCGAGCGTTCGGCCGCGGTGACGCCGTGCGTCCCGACGCGCCGCCGACCCCGCGCGGCCCGGGACGCGGCCGACGCCTGGTGCCTGGCCTTCCTCGACCGCCCGGCACCGGTCACCGACGCCGGCGTGCGCGCGCTGGCCGCCGGCACGGACCCCGAGGCGGCGGCCCGGGTGCGCGGCGCCGCTGCTCGGCACCGTCCAGTGCACTGGCACCTCGACCTGCCCGACCTCGCGGCCCGGGGCGGGGCGGACGTCGTGGTCGGCAACCCGCCGTTCCTCTCACCGCTGCGCGCCGGGGCCCTGGTGAGCCGTCGACGGAGCCTCGTGCGGCACGTGCACGGTGGGCTGGGCGGCCCGAAGGCCGACGAGAGCACCTACTTCCTGCTGCTGGCCGCCCGGCTCCGTCGCCCCGGTGGCCGCGTCGGGCTGGTGCTGCCGGACTCGGTGCTCGCCTCCGCGGACGCGGCCGACGTGCGCCGGGGCGTCGCCGCCCGGCACGCCGTGGCCGCCCTGTGGCGTGGCGACGGGTCCGAGTTCGGCGCCGCCGTGACGCCGGTGGCGCTGGTGCTCGCCGACCCCGATCCCGACCCCGATCCCGGTGCCGCCGTCCCACGACTGCTGGAGGGCCGACCGGCGACGCCGCTTCCGGACCGGCCCCGCCGCGTCCTGGCGGAGGCCTGGGCCTCGGGGCGGTGGAGCCTGCTCGCGGCGCGGCGGCTGGGGGCACTGCTGGAGCGGCCGAGCGCGCCGCACGACCTGACCGTGGGCGACCTCGCCGACGTCGCGGCCGACTACCGCGACCAGTACTACGGCCTGCGCGGCGCCGTCGTGGAGGCCCGCCCGGACGACGACGACCCGCGGCCGCGGCTGGTGACCACCGGCGCGGTGGACCCCTGGCGACTGCGCTGGGGCGAGGTGGAGAGCCGGTTCGACGGTGCGCGCTACCGCAGGCCGGTGGTCGACCTGGACCGGCTCGACGCGCGGATGCAGCGGTGGGCCGCCCGTCGCCTCGTGCCGAAGCTGCTGGTGGCGACGCAGGGGAGGACCCTGGAGATCGTCCTCGACCGCGACGGCAACCTGCTGCCCTGCGTCCCGGTGATCAGCGTGGTGCCCACCGGCGGGCTGGGCCTGGAGCAGCTCGGCGCCCTGCTGGGCAGCCCGGCCGTGCACGACTGGCTGGTCGCGCGGACGCTGGGCTCCGGGCTCGGCGCGCACTCGCTGAAGGTCTCGGCCACCGACGTCCGCGCCGTGCCGGCGCCGACCGGTGCCGCGGCCGCCGCCGACCTGACGGCGGCGGGCCTGCTGCTCGGGTCGCTCGCGCACGACGCCGGCGCTCGCGCCCGCTTCGCCGCGCTCACCGACGCCGCCTGCGGCCTCGACCCCCAGGACAGCCGGCCGTGGGAGTCCGCCCTGCTGGCCACCGTCCGCGACCGCGAGGCCTGAGGCCGAGCCCGGCCCCGCTCAGTCGTCCAGGGGAGCCCGGCCCGCCAGTGCCAGGGCCAGCACCGCGGCCACGGCACAGGCGGCCATCACGACGGCCTGGCCGATCGCACCGTCGCCCAGGCCGGAGAGCACCGACACGACGCCGCCCAGGCCGAACTGGAGCGCGCCGAGCACGGCCGAGGCGCTGCCGCGGGCGTGCGGCACGGCCGACATCGCGAGCGCGGTGCCGTTGCCCATCACCAGGCCGAGGCTGCCCACCGCCACGAAGATGGGCAGGGCGAACCAGCCCGCCGGCACGTCGGCCAGCACCAGGGCGAGCAGCACCAGGCAGGCCACCAGGACGAGGGTCAGGCCGACGGTGAGGAGCCGCCGCACCGGGTGCACGGCGACCAGGCGCGCGGAGATCGCGCTGACCACGACGAGCGCGAGGGCGTTCACGCCGAAGACCAGGCCGTAGGCGGCCTCGGAGAGACCCATCTGGTCCTGGTAGAGGAACGGCGAGGCCGAGATGTAGGTCATCATCACCGAGAAGCCGAGCGCGAAGGCGAGCGTGTACCCCACGAAGCGTCGGCTCGCCAGGGCCCGCCAGGCGCTCGGCCGGTCGGCCGCAGCCGCCCGCTCGGCCGCCCGCTGCTCGGCCGGGAAGGACTCGGGGACGAACGCCAGCACGGTCACGAGCATCAGCACGGTGAGGGCCAGCACGATGCCCAGCAGCCCGCGCCAGCCCAGCGGTCCGGCCAGCAGACCGCCGACCGAGGGCCCCAGCACGGGGGCCACGCCGCCCACGATCATCATCAGGCTCAGGGCCTGCGCGGCGACCCGGCCGCGGGTGAGGTCGGTGATCACGGCGCGTCCGAGCACCATGCCCGCCGAGCCGGCGAGGCCCTGGACCAGCCGCGCGAGCGCCAGCACCCACAGCGTGGGCGCGGCGACGGCGACCACGCCGGCGGCGATGCACAGCACCACGCCCGCGAGCAGCGGACGACGGCGGCCCAGACGGTCGGAGAGGGGTCCGAAGACCAGCTGCCCGCCGGCGAGGCCGATCAGGAACATCGTCAGGGTCAGCTGCGCGCCGGTCTCGGTCGTGCCGAGGTCGGAGGCGAGCTGCGGGAACGACGGCAGGTAGAGGTCGGTCGAGAGCGGGGCCACCGCCGCCAGCAGGGCCAGCGTGAGCAGCAGCGGACGCGGCACCCCGCCGCGGTCCTCGGCGGCCAGGCCGCCGGTGCTGGCGACGCCGGCGCTGCTGACGTCGGTGCTGGGGTCTGTCCGGTGGACGTCGGTCGACACGGTGCTCCTCGGTGCAGGGTCGATGGCTGGTCAATGGTTATGCATGCATAATGATCCGCACGGGACCGACAGATGTCGAACGGGAGGCTCCATGACGTCGGACACAGCACCGCCGCCGGCCGGGGGAGGCGACGGCTGGGCCGCGCTGCCCGGCGGCGACCCGGACGCCGTCCGGCACGCCGACGTGGCCGACCACGTGGCCGCGATCGCCCGCGAGCTGCTGGGACGGCACTTCCCCCACGACGCCGTGCCCCTGACGGCCAACGAGGTCGCGGTGCTCCGCTTCGTCCACCGTCACCCGGGCGCGACCTCCGGGCAGGCCGCCGCCGCCACCGGCCTCCAGCGCAGCAACCTCTCCACCACGCTGCGCGCGCTGGAGCGGCAGGGGCTGATCGAGCGCACCCACGGGGAGGACGCGCGCACGGTGCGCCTGCACGCCACGGACCGGGCCGAGGCCAGCACGCGGGCGGTGCGACGGCAGTGGTCGGGGCTGGTGGCGCAGGCGCTCGCCGAGGCGGACGTCGCCGAGGAGGACCTGGCCACGACGCTGCGGGTGCTGGCCGCGCTGGAGGACGGTCTGCGGCCCTGACCCCCCCCGCTCGGCCCCGCGCTCGGCCCCGCGCGCTCAGCCCCGCAGCTGCGCCAGCAGTCGGTGCATGACGGCCTCGACGGTGCGCCTGCGCACGCGTCCCCGGTCGCCGTTCAGGTGCAGCTCGTCGGCCAGGACGACGTCGGCGCTGGTGAGGCAGACGTGGACCAGGCCCACCGGCTTGGCCGCCGTCCCGCCGCCCGGGCCGGCGACGCCCGTGATGCCGACGCCCCAGGTGGTGCCGAGCCTGGTGCGCACGCCGTCGGCCAGGGCCCGTGCCACCGGGGCGGAGACGGCACCGTGCTCGTCGAGCATCGCCTGGGGGACGCCGGCCTGGTCGCGCTTGACCTCGTTGGCGTAGACGACGAGGCCGCCGGTCAGGTAGTCCGAGGAGCCGGGGAGGTCGGCGAGCCGGGAGGCGAGCATGCCGGCGGTGCACGACTCGGCCGTGGCCACGGTGGCGCCGGCCTCGCGCAGCGCCTCGGCCAGGAGCAGGTCCAGGCTGCGGCCGTCCGGGCTGAACAGCGTGTCGGCGAATCGCGCGGCCAGGGCATCGGCCAGGGCCTGCCAGACCTCGGCGTCCTCGGGCGCGAAGCGCCCGACCACCTCCAGCTCGCCGACGTCGTCGATGCAGGTGGTCAGCTCGAGCGGGTCCAGGGCGGGGCCGAGGTCGCGCAGCGCGGCCGCCAGGTCGGACTCGGGGGTGCCGAACAGCCGCAGGTGCCGCTGCTCGAGCCCGGCACCCGCAGCCAGGACGCCGGCGACGACCGGCGAGGTCTCGGCGGCGGGCCACATCTGCCGCAGCTCGCTGGGCGGGCCCGGCAGCACCAGCACGGGCGCGTGACCGTCGCGGGTGGGCGGCACGACGAGGCCGGGGGCGGTGCCGACGGGCTCGAGCACCGTGGCGCCCTGCGGCACGTGCGCCTGCTTGGCGATGCCGGCCAGCGAGGCCGGGGTGTCGACGGGCCAGCCTCGGCGGGCGGCCACCGCCTCCACCCGGGCCCGCACGCGCTCGCGGAGCGCCGCGTCCAGGAGGAGGGGGCGGCCCTGGTGCTCGGCCACGACCGCAGCGGTGAGGTCGTCGGCCGTGGGCCCGAGGCCGCCGGTGGTGACGACGAGGGCGTGCCGCGGGGTGAGCCAGGCGAGGGCGTCCCGCAGGTCCTCGGCGCGGTCGCCGACGACGACCACGGTGCCGATCTCCACCCCGTGGCCCCGCAGCCGCTCGGCCAGCCAGCCGCCGTTGGCGTCGGCCACGCGACCGGTCAGCACCTCCGTCCCGGTCACGACGACGGCGGCGCGGGGACGGGGCTGCGTGCTCACCCGGTCAACGTAGTCCGGCCTCGGTGGCAGGGGGTCGGACGGCCTCGGTCTCGCGACCGGCGGCGGCTCAGGCCGCGGTCGCGATGCCCTCCAGGGTGGCCGCGCCGTCCGCGATGCCCTGGGCCTCCGCGGCGGTCGCGGCGACGGTGCCGGTGATCTGGGCGACCACGGCCGACTGCTCCTCGATCGCGGCGGCCAACGTGGCCACCTGGCGCTGGAGCTCGTCGATCTCCGAGCCGATGCGGCCGACGTGCGCGACGGCGTTGACCATGTCGCTCTCGACCTGGCCGATGGTCGAGCTGATCGACTCGGCGTTCTCCCCGGTCTGGCGGGCCAGCTCCTTGACCTCCCCGGCCACCACGGCGAAGCCGGCGCCGGCAGCGCCCGCCCGGGCGGCCTCGATGGTGGCGTTGAGCGCGAGCAGGTTCGTCTGGTCGGCGATCGTGGAGATGACGCTGGAGGCGGTGACCACGGCTCGGCTGGAGCCGGCGAGGGCATCCATGACCGCACCGGCCTCCCGGGCCATCCCGGCGACCTGGGTCCCGATAGCGCCGGTGGTCTGAGCGGTGCGGGAGAGCTCGGCGATGGCGGCGGAGAGCTCGCTGACGGACGAGGACGCCACCCCGGACTGGTCGGAGACGGTCGCGGCAGCGCGCGCCAGGGCCTCGGCCTGCGACCGGATGCGGGCCTGGAGCGCCTCCCGGCCCGCCAGCTCCTCGGCGACGGCCTGCTGGCGCTCCTGCGCGGCCCGCTCGTCGGCCGCCTGTGTCGCGAGCTGGGCCCGGAGCGCGTCCGCCTGCGCCTGCGCCGCCTGCTCGGCGGCGAGGTCGATCCGGTCGCGCAGCCAGTACAGGCAGCCGCCGACCGCCGCGACGACGGGCCACACGACGGCCACGTACGCGACGGGCTGCGCCTGCGCGGCGTCCTGCCAGGCGATGAGGCCGAGGACCCCGGCCTGCATGGCCAGGGTGGCGTAGAGCGAGGACTTCGGCAGGGACACGCCGACCCACAGGGCCAGGCAGACGCTGGCCACGGCCGCGCTGAGCGAGAGGTCCTCGACCACGAACGCCTGCACGACCTGGACGCCCACCACCTGGAACGGGATGGACAGCGGCAGCGCCGCCGGCACGCGCGACCACGGGACGGGCCGCAGGGCACCGCCCACGACCAGCTGGAGGACGCCGAACGCGATCATCGCGACGTTGCCGCCCGCGAGCAGGCCGCCCGCGATCGAGGCGAGCCCGTTGGCTCCCCACAGGACGGGGAGGAGGCGTCCGGTCAGGGACACGTCCCGTCGGGTCCGGCCGGAGGCGGTGGCAGTGGTGGGAGTCGTCACGGTGCCCCTGATCGGCAGGCCCGCCGCGCGCCTGAGGAGGGGGGGAGGGGGCGTCCGGGCGGTCTCGACGTGCGCTCGTCGCCGGGGCTCCTCGCTGCTCGACCACCGGGGGCGTGCGCTCGTCGCCGGGGCTCCTCGCTGCTGGACCACCGGGGCGGTGCCCTCGTCGCCCGCCGCTCAGGGCCGCGCGGGGACCCGGGCCAGCGCCCGGGCGACCGTGTCGCGGTCGCCGGCGCAGCAGGCCCGCACCCAGCCCTCGCCCAGGCTGCCGAACGTCGAGCCGGGAGCCACGGCCACGTGCTCGGTGCGCAGGAAGTCCTCGCACCACGCCGCCACGTCCCCGCCGCTGACGTGCGAGACGTCGATCCACAGGTAGAAGGCCCCGCCGGGCACGAGGTAGCGCACGCCCCGCGCGTCCAGCGCGGCACGGCCGGCGGCCAGGGTGCTCGCGTAGTGCGCCCGCGCGTCCTCGACCGCGTCCTGCGGCCCGGTCACGGCGGCGAGCGCCGCCACCTGCGCCGGGGCGTTCACGCACGAGACCGACGCCTCCTGGGCGGCCCGGAACCGCTCGTCCAGTCCCGGCGGCGTGACCAGGTAGCCGACGCGGGCACCGGTGAGCGCGTAGGTCTTGGAGAGCGAGAAGACCCCGAGGACGCGGCCGCCGCCGTCGGCGGGGGAGTCGAGGGCGGTGAGCGAGCAGAACTCGCCGCTCCAGTCGAGGTACTCGTAGACCTCGTCGCTGATCACCCACAGGTCGTGACGGCGGGCCAGGTCGAGCAGGGCCTGGAGCGTGGCCCGGTCGTAGGTCACCCCGAGCGGGTTCGAGGGGCTGTTGACCAGCAGCGCCCGCGTGCGAGGGGTCACGAGGGCCTCGAGGTCGGCGATATCGGGGACGAAGGCGCGCTCGGGGTGCAGCGGGTAGGCGACCGGCACGCCGCCGACGAGCCGGGCGGTCATCGGGAAGTTCGAGTAGCCCGGGTCCGGGACGAGGATCTCGTCGCCGGGGGAGAGCGCGAAGGCCATGGCCTGCTGCAGCGCCTGCATGCCGCCGGGCGTCACGTGCACCTGGTCGAGGCCCACGTCGGCAGCGTTGAAGTCGCGCAGCTTCGTCACCAGCGCCTCGCGCAGCGGGGTCAGCCCGCTGTTGGGGGTGTACTGCGTCGCGTCCTCGGTCCACGCGCGGGCCCCGGCGGCCAGCACGTGCGGTGCCACGGCCAGGGAGGGCTCGCCGACGCAGAGGTCCAGCACCTCCTGCCCCTGGGCCTCGAGCCCGCGGGCGAGGTCGTAGATGCGGCGGATGCCCGAGGCGGGCACGGAGGCGACGGTGGTGGACAGCTGCGGCACGGCACCAGGAAACGCCCGCGCCCCTCGCCTCGCCAGGACGGGGCGGGGTCGGCGCGCCGCGCGCGTGCCGGAGGTCACAGACCACGGGGCCGCCTGTCGAGGCGCGTGTGCGGAGCGAGCACATCGCCACGCCGAGATCAATCTTGACTCGTTCCAGAACATGCGGCAGGTTGCAGGCATGACCGAGACGACCGCCCCGGAGGCCCTGCTGCGCGGGGCCGGGCTGCGCGTCACGCGACCGCGGCTCGCGACCCTGCGCGCCCTGTCCGCGATGCCGCACGCCGAGACGGAGGCGGTCATCGCCGCCGTCAGGGCGGACCTGGGCGAGGTCTCGCACCAGGCCGTCTACGACGTGCTGCGTGCCCTCACCGAGGCCGGGCTGGTACGCCGCATCCAGCCCCAGGGCTCGGTGGCCCGGTACGAGACCCGCGCGGGGGACAACCACCACCACGTGGTGTGCCGCGGCTGCGGGTCCATCGCCGACGTCGACTGCGCCGTCGGGCACGCCCCGTGCCTGACCCCGCAGGCCGATCACGGCTTCGTCGTCGACGAGGCCGAGGTCGTGTACTGGGGCACCTGCCCCGACTGCGCCCGCGCCGCGGCCACGGCCTGAGCGCGCGCCCCTCTCCCTCTCGCGTCACCCCGCCCCACGGCACCCCACTGGAAGGACAGCGCATGACCACGGAGCCCACCCCCGGCAACGAGCACGGGCAGATCACCACGGACGAGCCGGTAGAGGCGCCCGGCGCGGCCGGCGGCTGCCCCGTCGCGCACGGCGACACGCTGCCCTCGCCGCTCACCGCGGACCCGAACAACACCTGGTGGCCGAACCGGCTGAACCTCAACATCCTGGCCAAGCACGCCCCGGCCAAGGACCCGATGGACGAGGGCTTCGACTACGCCGAGGCCTTCTCGGCGCTCGACCTGGCCGCCGTCAAGGCGGACGTCGTCGAGGTGCTCACCACCTCGCAGGCCTGGTGGCCGGCCGACTTCGGCCACTACGGCCCCCTGATGATCCGCATGGCCTGGCACTCCGCGGGCACCTACCGCGTGACCGACGGACGCGGCGGCGCCGGCGCCGGCCAGCAGCGCTTCGCCCCGCTCAACTCCTGGCCCGACAACGTGAGCCTGGACAAGGCTCGTCGTCTGCTGTGGCCCGTGAAGAAGAAGTACGGCAAGTCCATCTCGTGGGCCGACCTGCTGATCCTCGCCGGCAACGCCGCGCTCGAGGACATGGGCTTCACCACGTTCGGCTACGCCGGCGGCCGCGCCGACGTGTGGGAGCCCGACAACGACGTGTACTGGGGCTCGGAGACCGAGTGGCTGGGCACCGACAAGCGCTACACCGGCGACCGCCAGCTGGAGAAGCCGCTCGGCGCCACCACGATGGGGCTCATCTACGTCAACCCCGAGGGCCCCGAGGGCGTGCCGGACCCGCTGGCGGCCGCCCGCGACATCCGCGAGACCTTCGGTCGGATGGCGATGAACGACGAGGAGACCGTCGCGCTCATCGCCGGTGGCCACACCTTCGGCAAGACCCACGGCGCCCACGCCGACGACAAGATGGGCCCGGACCCGGAGGCCTCGCCGCTGGAGAACCAGGGCCTGGGCTGGAAGAACGGCTACGGCACCGGCAAGGGCGTCGACACCGTCACCTCCGGCCTCGAGGTCACCTGGACCACCACCCCGACCCAGTGGGGCAACGGCTTCTTCCACAACCTCTTCGGCTACGAGTGGGAGCTCACCAAGAGCCCCGCCGGTGCCCACCAGTGGGTGGCCAAGGACGCCGAGGACACCATCCCCGGTGCCCACGGCGAGCCGAACAAGAAGCCGACGATGCTCACCACCGACCTCTCGCTGCGCTTCGACCCGATCTACGAGCCGATCGCCCGCAGCTTCTACGAGGACCCGGCCAAGTTTGCCGACGCCTTCGCCCGCGCGTGGTTCAAGCTGACGCACCGCGACATGGGCCCGCTGGCGCGCTACCTCGGCCCCGAGGTGCCCGCCGAGACCCTGCTCTGGCAGGACGTGGTGCCTGCCGGCACCGCCCTGACCAAGTCCGAGGTCGTCAAGGTCAAGGCGGCGATCGCCGCCACCGGCCTGAGCATCCAGCAGCTGGT
Source organism: Nocardioides bruguierae (assembly GCF_023656415.1). Lineage (GTDB taxonomy): Bacteria > Actinomycetota > Actinomycetes > Propionibacteriales > Nocardioidaceae > Nocardioides > Nocardioides bruguierae. The sequence continues at coordinate 451,206 of NZ_JAMOIL010000001.1, read as the reverse complement.
CACCACCGCGTGGGCCGCCGCCTCGTCCTTCCGCTCCTCCGACAAGCGCGGTGGCGCCAACGGTGGTCGCCTCCGCCTCGAGCCCCAGGTCACCTGGGAGGTCAACGAGCCCGAGAAGCTGCGCGGCGTCATCGCCACCCTCGAGGGCGTCGTCGAGACCGTCGCGGCCCAGGGCATCACCGTGTCCTTCGCCGACGTGGTCGTCCTCGGTGGCTCCGTGGGCGTCGAGCAGGCCGCCGCGGCGGCCGGCGTCGAGGTCACCGTCGACGTCACCACCGGTCGTGGCGACGCCACCCAGGAGCAGACGGACGTGGAGTCCTTCTCCTACCTCGAGCCCGCCGCCGACGGCTTCCGCAACTACGTGGGCAAGTCCGCCGAGCGTCCGGCCGAGTTCGAGCTGGTCGACCGCGCCAACCTGCTGGGCCTCTCCGCCCCGCAGATGACCGTCCTCCTCGGCGGCCTGCGCGCCATCGGCGCCACCTACCAGGGCACCGACGCCGGCGTCCTGACCGCCACCCCGGGCGCGCTGACCAACGACTTCTTCGCCCACCTGCTCGACCTGGGCAACACCTGGAAGCCGGTCGAGGGCGCCGAGGGCACCTACGAGTGCGTCTCCGACGCCACCGGCGAGAAGCTGTGGACCGGCACCCGTGCCGACCTGCTCTTCGGCTCCAACTCCGAGCTGCGCGCCGTCGCCGAGGTCTACGCGGCCGACGACGCCAAGGAGAAGCTCGTGCGGGACTTCGTCTCCGCCTGGACCCAGGTGATGGACGCGGACCGCTTCGACCTGGCCTGAGCCACGGCGAGCACCCCCCGGGGAGCTCGCGGAAGCACCTCGACGCCCGGTCGGACCCTCGCGGTCCGGCCGGGCGTCGGCGCATCCGGACTGTTGTCCCGGCGTCACGTCAGGCAGGCTCGGGGTCATGACCACCCTGCGAACCACCCGCCAGCGGTCCAGCCGTCACCCCGGCCTGCGCGCCGTCGCCGTCGCGGCGGTCCTGCCCACCGCCCTGCTCCTCGCCGGCTGCAGCGGCTCCGACGAGGAGGCCTCCGGTGACTCCTCGGCTGCCGCGGAGGAGAGCGCTGCGAGCGAGGACGGCGCCGGCTCCGGCGACTACTGCGCCGACCTGACCTCCACGCAGGAGGACCTCAGCGGCCTCTCCGGCGACGACCCCGCCAGCCTCGACCAGGCCTTCACCGCCTTCGACACCCTCGCGGCCGAGGCGCCCGACGAGGTCGCCGAGCAGTGGACCGTGCTCACCGACATGGCCGACCAGGTGCGCACGGCCCTCGACGAGAACGACCTCACGCTCGAGGACCTCAGCACCCTCAGCACCACCGGCCAGCTGCCCGAGGGCGTGACCCAGGAGCAGGTCATCGCCGTCGGCGAGGAGCTCTCCTCCCTCACCTCCGCGAAGGTCAGCGAGGCCGCCTCGGCCATCTCCGAGCACGCCCAGAGCGAGTGCGGCATCACCCTCGGCCAGGGCTGAGCACCTCGTCCATCCCCTCCGCCGACGCCTCGGAGATCTCGCTCGCCACGCGCTGCAGCTCGGTGAGCGCGAGCGCAATCTCCGGGCGGTCGGCGGTGCAACGGCGCACCGAGGTGCGCACGTGCCGCACCGGTGTCGCCGAGCCGCGCAGCGGCACGCGGCTCAGCCGCTCGTCGTGCGCGACCCGCGCCAGCCGCGGCACGAGCATCACGCCGAACCCGGCAGCGACGAGGGCGGCACCCGTCTCCCACTCCACGATCTCGTGCGCCTGGTCCGGGGTGAAGCCCGCCGCCGCGCAGGCCGTGCTCACCATGTGGTGGTAGGGCCGGCCGGGCCGGTCCATGATCCAGCGCTCCCGGGCGACCTCGGTGAGCGAGACCCACGACCGCGCGGCGAGCCGGTGGTCGCTGCGCACCAGCAGGTCGAGGCTGTCCTCCATGAGGGGCTGCTGCTCGAACCGGGGGTCGTTCGTCGGGGGCAGCAGGTCGGTGGTGACGACCACCGCGAGGTCGACCTGCTCGGCCAGGAGCATCTCGAAGCACACCTCCGGGTCCGCCTCCACGATCCGCACCACGGACCGGGGGAACGCCTCCTGCACCCGGGCCGCAGCGGCCGGCAGCAGGGCGGTGGCGGCCGTGGAGAAGCCCGCCAGCCGCAGCCGGCCCAGCCCGCCGCCCGGCCCGGACTGCACCTCGGCGCGGATGCGCTCCCAGTGCGCGAACAGGTCGTCCACCCGGGAGAGCAGGACGGCGGCCTCGCCGGTGAGCCGCACCCGGCGGCCGTCGGGCTCGAGCAGCCGCACGTCCAGGTCGCGGGCCAGCGTGCGCAGCTGGTGGGAGAGCGCCGAGGGCGTGTACCCGAGCTGCTGGGCCGCCGCGGTGACGGTGCCCCGCTCGGCGACGACCGCCAGGGCGCGCAGACGCGGATCGATCATGCGAAATGATTGCACGATCTCGTCCTTCTTTACGCGCTTTTCGTGCACGACCGGGTGAGCCGAGGATGGCCGCGTGCCGCACCTGGACCCGTTGCTCTCGCCGTACACGCTGGGCGGGCTGACCCTGCGCAACCGCGTCGTCAGCACCTCCCACGAGCCGGCCTACACCCAGGACGGGATGCCCAAGGACCGCTACCGCCTCTACCACCTGGAGAAGGCCCGCGGCGGCGTCGGCCTCACGATGATCGGCGGCTCCGCCGTCGTCTCGCCCGACAGCCCGCCCGCCTTCGGCAACATGCTGCTCTACACCGACGAGGTCGTGCCGTGGCTGCGCCGGCTGGCCGACGACGTGCACGAGGCCGGGGCCGCGGTCATGTGCCAGGTCACCCACCTCGGCCGCCGCACCAGCGCGATGTCGGGGGACTGGCTGCCCCTGGTCTACCCCTCGCGGCTGCGCGAGCGGCAGCACCGGAGCTTCCCCAAGGTCGCGGAGGCGTGGGACGTCGACCGCATCGTGCGCCACTACGCCGAGGCCGCCCAACGGTGCCAGGCGGCGGGCCTGGACGGCATCGAGATCGAGTCCTACAGCCACCTCTTCGACGCCTGGGCCTCGCCGGCCACCAACCACCGCGACGACGTCTTCGGTGGGGACCCCGAGGCCCGCCTCACGTTCGGTCTGCGGGTGCTCGAGGCGGTCCGCGCCGCCGTGGGCCCGGACTTCCTCGTCGGCCTGCGGATGGCCATGGACGAGGACCTCCCCGACGGCCTCGGCCTGGCCGACACGGTCGAGGTGCTCGCCCGCTACGCCGCCCACGGCGTCGACTTCCTCTCCGTCATCAAGGGCGGCCTCGACAGCGACAAGCGGCTGGCCGACACGATCCCGTCGATGGGCACGCCGGCCGCGCCGTTCCTGAAGTTCGCGGGGCAGGTACGGGCCGCGGTGAGCATGCCGGTCATGCACGCGGCGCGGGTCTCCGACGTGGCCACGGCCCGCTACGCCGTGCGGGAGGGCCTGCTCGACCTCGTCGGGCTCACCCGGCCGCAGCTGGCCGACCCGCACCTGGTGGCCAAGGTCGCCCGCGGCGAGGAGGACCGGGTGCGCCCCTGCGTCGGCGCCTCCTACTGCCTCGACGCCATCTACGAGTCCGGCGACGCCAAGTGCGTGCACAACGCCGCCACCGGCCGCGAGGCCATGATGCCGCAGGTCATCGCCCCCTCGCCGCTCGCGGCGGCCGGACGCCGGCGGCGCGCCGTGGTCGTCGGCGCCGGCCCCGCCGGCCTGGAGGCGGCACGAGTGCTGGGCGAGCGCGGCCACGACGTCGTCGTCCTGGAGGCGGCCGACCGCCCCGGCGGCCAGGTGCTGCTGGCGTCGTCCTCGCTGCGCCGGCGCGACCTGGTCGGCATCGTCGACTGGCGCGTGGCCGAGGCCAAGCACCACGGCGTCGACCTGCGCTGCGGGGTCTGGGCCGAGCCCGAGACGGTGCTCGCCGAGAACCCCGACCTCGTGCTCGTGGCCACCGGCGGGATGCCCGACCGAGGCGTCGCGGGCGCGGCGGAGGGCCTCGTCCTCGACACCTGGGACGTGCTCGGCGGGGCACCGGTGCGGCCGGGGGCGCGGGTGCTCGTCTACGACGACCACGGTGGCGAGCCCGCCCTGGACGCCGCCGAGCACCTCGCCCGCCTCGGCGCCCGCGTCGAGCTGGTCACCCCCGAGCGCACCGTCGGGATCGGCGTCGGCAGCATGAACAGCCCCGCCTACCTGCGGGCGTTCGCCGAGCACGGTGTCGAGCTCACCGTGGCCCGCCGCCTCGGCGCCGTCAGCCGCGGCGGCGGTGCTCTGCAGGTCGAGCTGACCAGCGACTACGCGCCCGGCTCGCCCCTGGTCCGCGAGGTCGACCACGTCGTCGTCGAGCACGGCACGGTGCCGAACGACGACCTCTACCACGCGCTCGTGCCCGGCTCCTCCAACCTCGGCGAGGTCGACCAGGACGCGCTGCTGGCCGTCCGGCCGCAGCAGGTTGTGCGCAACCCCGCCGGCACCTACCAGCTCTTCCGGCTCGGGGACGCCGTCGCGAGCCGCAACATCCACGCCGCCGTCTACGACGCGCTGCGTCTCTGCGTCACCGTCTGACCATCCAGGAGCCCGCGTGACCCTGATCGACCGCCCGCCGGCGCACGCCGACGCCCGCCCCGCCACGCAGCGGCTGCTGGAGGCCCTGGATGCGCGCCGGCCCGGCCACGCGCTGCCGGCCGCGCTCTACACCGACCCCGACCTGCACGAGCTGGACCTGCGGTTCATCTGGCAGCGGCAGTGGATCTTCGTCGGCTCGGTCGCCGAGGTGCCCGAGGCCGGGGACTACCTGACGGTCGACCTGGGGCCGTCCTCGGTGCTGGTGCTGCGCGACGACGACGAGCAGGTCCGGGCGTTCCGCAACGTCTGCCGCCACCGCGGCGCCCGGTTGGTCGAGCCCGGCCACGGCAGCGTCGGCAACCTGGTGTGCGGCTACCACCGCTGGACCTACGGCACCGACGGCGCGCTGCGCCACGCCCCGCAGCTGATGCCCGGCACCGACCCCGCCTGCCTGGGCCTGCGCACCGTCGCGCTCCGCGAGGTCGCCGGCCTGCTGTTCGTGTGCCTGGCCGCCGACCCGCCGGACGACCTCGACCGCGTCGCCGAGGTCGTCGATCCCTACCTCGCGCCGCACCGGCTCTCCTCCGCCAAGGTGGCCGCCCAGGTCGACCTCGTCGAGGACGGCAACTGGAAGCTCACCATGGAGAACAACCGGGAGTGCTACCACTGCGACGGGCACCCCGAGCTGCTCTGCTCGCTGTTCCCGACGTGGGGCCTGGCCGCGCACCAGGTGCCCGAGCGGCTGCGGGCCGACCACGAGCGCTACCTCCAGGCCGAGCGCGACCTCGTCGCCCGCTGCGAGGAGCTCGGCCTGCCGCACGCCCTGGTCGACGACCTCGTCCACCGCTCCGTCGGGTTCCGCGTGCAGCGCGAGCCGCTGGACGGGGCGGGGGAGTCCTTCAGCCCCGACGGCCGCGCGCTGGTGCGCCGGCTGCTGGGCGACCTGCCCGAGTTCCGGCTCGGGCGGCTCGGCCTGCACACCCAGCCCAACGCCTGGTTCCACCTCCAGGCCGACCACGCCATCACGTTCGCGGCCCTCCCGCTCTCGGTGGACAGGACGCTGGTGCGCACGACCTGGCTCGTCGACGCGGACGCCGAGGAGGGCGTCGACTACGACGTCGAGGAGCTCACCGCCACCTGGCGCGCCACCAACGCCCAGGATGCCGACTTCGTCGCCCTCACCCAGGCCGGGGTCGCCGACCCCGGCTACGAGCCCGGCCCCTACTCCGAGGCCGAGGGGCAGGTGGAGGCGTTCGTCTCCTGGTACGCCGACCGCATGCGCGAGGAGGTCGCCCGATGACCACGTTCCCGATCCTGCCCGGCCGCCCGGTGGCGACAGGACCGGGCACGAGCCCGGCACCCCTGGCGTCCAGGGCACCCCTGGCGACCCCGGCGCCTCCGGCGCCCCTGCTGAGCGTGGTGCCCGACCTGCCCGTGCCGCTCGGCGCGGGCCTGCTGCCGCTCGAGCAGCCGCTGGACCAGGAGCTCGTGGTGCGTGCCCGCGTGCCCGAGACCCCCGACACCGTCACCCTCGTCCTCGAGCCCACCCGCCCGGGCACGTTCTCCTTCGTGCCCGGCCAGTTCCTCACCCTCGTCGTGGACGTCGGCGGCGCGGTCGTCGAGCGCTGCTACACGATCGCCTCACCGCCGACCCGGCCGCACCTGCTCGCCATCACGGTCAAGCGCGTGCCGGGCGGCGAGCTCAGCGGGCACCTGCACGACCGGCTCGCCGTGGGCGACCGGGTGCTGGCCAGGGGCCCGCTCGGCCGGTTCAGCGTCACCGAGAGCCCCGCCTCGTCCTACCTGCTGCTCTCGGCGGGCAGCGGCATCACCCCCGCGCTCTCGACCGTGCGCGCCATGGCCGACCTGGCCGTCCTCGGCCCTGGTGGCACCGACGTGGTGCTGCTGCACTGCGTGCGGACCGCGCGGGACCTGCCGGCGCGGGCCGAGATGGAGGCGCTGGCCGCCGCCCACCCCGGGCTGCGGCTGGTGTGGCTGCTGCGCGAGCCGGGGGAGGACTCCCCGTACGTGGCCGCCGGTCGGTTCGGCCCCGCCGCGCTCGCCGCGCTGGTGCCCGACGTCGCCGAGCGCACCGTGCTCACCTGCGGACCCACCGGCTTCATGGCCGACGCCGAGGACGCGCTGGCCCTCGCGGGCGTGCCGGCCGAGCGACGGCTCGCGGAGAGCTTCTCGCTCTCCGCCCCGGACGCACCGCCCGTGACCACCGTGCCCGAGGGCGCGGCCCGGGTCCGCTTCGGCCGCAGTGGCCGCGAGGTCGCGTGCGGGCCGGGCAGCACCGTGCTCGACGCCGCCCGCGAGGCCGGGGTGCGCCTGCCGTCGTCCTGCGGGGCGGGCCTGTGCGGCAGCTGCAAGTCCACCCTCCTGGCCGGCCGCGTCGACATGCGCCACCAGGGCGGCATCCGCCCGCGCGAGATCGCCGCCGACCGCTTCCTGCCCTGCTGCTCCACCCCCGACGGCGACATCATCGTCGACGCCTGAGCGCTCCCCACCCCGAGCCGTACCGAGAGGACTCCCTCATGACCGACACCTCCACCACCTCGCCCCTGACCGCGGACGCCGTGGTGGTCGGCTCCGGCGTCATCGGCTCGGCCGTCGCCCTCGAGCTGGCCCGCGCCGGCCGCGACGTGCTGATCATCGACAAGGCCGCCGGCCCCGGCTTCGGCTCCTCGAGCGCGTCGAGCGCGGTGATCCGCTTCCTCTACTCCACCTACGACACGGTCGCCACGTCGTGGGAGGCCAAGTTCATGTGGGAGGCGTGGGCCGAGCACCTGGGGCTGGCCGACCTCCCCGAGGCCGAGCGCCCCGCGCTCTCCGCCTTCCACCGCACCGGCATGCTGCACCTCGACATCGCCGCCGTGCCGCACGAGCAGGGCGCCGACCTGCTGCGCGCCGTCGGCGTGCCCCACGAGCACCTGGACGCCGCCGCGCTGACCGCCCGGTTCGGGCACGTCGACACCGGCCGCTACTGGCCCAACAAGCCGATCAGCGACGACGCCTTCTGGGAGGACGCCACCGAGACCCTGGGCGCCCTGTGGACCCCGGACGCCGGCTACATGGACGACCCACGCCTGGCCGCCGACAACATGGCGTGGGCCGCCCGGCACCTGGGGGCGCGGACGATGTTCCGCACCCAGGTCGTCTCCGCCGAGCGCGTGGGGGAGACCTGGCGCCTCGGCCTGGCCGACGGCCGCACGGTCGAGGCGCCGGTCGTGGTCAACGCCGCCGGTCCGTGGTCCGGTGCCTTCAACGCGATGGCCGGCGTCGGCGCGGAGTTCACCGTGGGCGTGCGGCCGCTGCGCCAGGAGGTGCACCAGCTCAGCCGGCCCGCAGAGTGGGACGCCAGCGGCGCCGAGGGGGTCGCGCCGGGCGTCTTCGACATCGACCTCGGCACCTACATGCGGCCCGGCCCGGCCGGTGCCTGGGTCGTGGGCGGCACCGAGCCCGAGTGCGACCCCTTCGACTGGCTGGACGACCCCGACGCCGTCGACGACCACGTCACGACCGCCCGCTACGAGGCGCAGTCGACCCGCGCGGCCCGTCGCCTGCCCGACCTGCGCATCCCCAACCGGCCCTCCGGGGTCGTCGGCGTCTACGACGTGGCCGACGACTGGACGCCCATCTACGACCGCACCGACGCCCCCGGCTTCTACGTGGCCATGGGCACCAGCGGCAACCAGTTCAAGAACGCCCCGATCGCCGGTTGCTTCCTCGCCGCGATCATCGCGGCCGTCGAGGACGAGGGGGTCGACCACGACGCCACGCCGGTGACCTACGTCGGCGCGCACACGGGCCTGAAGATCGACCTCGGCTCCTTCTCCCGCAAGCGCGAGGTCAACGCGGCCAGCACCCGCACCGTCCTCGGCTGAGACGGGTCCGGCCACGGGCGAGCAGTGCGGTCCGCGGCCGGTGTGCCCCGGAGCACACGGTCGAGGATGCGCCGCGGTGGCCGGTCGACCCGTACGCTGGGGACATCAGCTCGTCTCCAGCTCCCGCCACGGGTTGATCGCACGTCGCAGCAGGCGCGGCCCTCGGGTCGCCTCCGCAGCCCCACCGCGACCCCCGTCCACCAGAACGCGGACGAGGACCTGCTCCGTGCCCACCGCCCCCCAGCCGGGGGATCGCGGTCGCCGGCGGGACGTCACCAGAGATTGCGACACCTCTTGTCAGTCCCTACTGCCGACGCCACCGTCGGCTTCGAGGGCCTCGGCCTGCCCGAGTCCCTGACCACCGTCCTCTCCGCGCGCGACATCACCAGCCCGACGCCGATCCAGGCCGCCACGCTGCCCGACTCCCTGGCCGGGCGCGACGTGCTCGGCTGCGGCCGCACCGGCTCCGGCAAGACCTTCGCGTTCCTGCTGCCCGTCGTGAACCGCCTCGCCGGCGGCCCGCGGGCCGGGTCGCGCACCCCGCGCGCCATGATCCTCGCGCCGACCCGTGAGCTGGCCAACCAGATCCTGGAGTCGCTCGAGCCGCTGGCCCAGGCCGCCGGCCTCACCACCCGCGTCGTCTTCGGCGGCGTCGGCCAGAACCCGCAGGTGCAGGCGCTGCGCAAGGGCGTCGACGTCCTCGTCGCCACGCCGGGTCGTCTCGAGGACCTCATCGGGCAGGGGCACTGCGACCTCTCCCGCGTCGAGGTCTCGGTGCTGGACGAGGCGGACCACATGTCCGACCTGGGCTTCCTGCCCGCCGTCCGCCGTCTGCTGCGCGCCACGCCGGGCAACGGCCAGCGCCTGCTGTTCTCGGCCACGCTGGACAAGGCCGTAGACGGCGTCGTCCGCGAGTTCCTCACCTCCCCGGTGACCCACCGCGCCGACCCGCCGGTCGCGCCGGTCTCGACCATGACGCACCACGTGCTGCACCTGGACCGCGACCAGCGACTGCCGGTGCTGGTCGACCTCACCAGCGCCCCCGGCCGCACCGTCGTCTTCACCCGCACCAAGCACGGCGCGAAGGCCCTGGCCCGCCAGCTGAACAAGAACGGCGTGCCCACCGTCGAGCTGCACGGCAACCTCGGCCAGAACGCCCGCGTGCGCAACCTGGACGCCTTCTCCGACGGCCGCGCGAGCACGCTGGTCGCCACGGACATCGCGGCGCGCGGCATCCACGTCGACGACGTCACCCTCGTGGTGCACGCCGACCCGCCGGCCGAGCACAAGGCCTACCTGCACCGCTCCGGCCGCACCGCCCGCGCCGGCGAGTCCGGCACCGTCGTCACCCTGATGACCTCCGAGCAGGTGCGCGACGTGCGCGACCTGACCCGGGCGGCCGGCATCAAGCCGACCACCACCAAGGTCGACGGCCCCAGCCACCCGGTGCTGCGCAGCCTGGCCCCGGGCGAGCGCACCCGCAGCGGCGCGCTCGACCTGACGCCGGCCGTCCCCCAGCAGGGCGGCCAGACGGGCTCCGGTGGCAACGGCAACGGCAACGGCAGCGGCAACGGCAACGGTCGTCGACGCCGCCGCGGCGCCGGCGGCTCGGGTGGCGCCGCGTCCGGTCAGCAGTCCGGGCGCCCCGCGGGCTCGGGCTCGGGCTCCGGGCGTCCGCGCCGCAGTGGCCAGGGCGGCCAGGGCGCTGCGTCCTCCGGCTCGGCCGGTGGCCGCGGTACCGCGCGCTCGAACGCTGCCCGCAGCGGCGGTCGCCCCGAGGGCAACCGCTCCGGTGCCTCGCGGCGCCGGTCGGGCGGCGGCAGCCGCTCGGGCGGTCAGCGCGGCTGACCGCTCCCGCACCCGTCACACGCCGGGTCGACCCCGAGAGATCGGGGTCGACCCGGCGTGCTCGCTTCCGGAGCGGCTGAGCGGCTCAGGCGCGTCGCGCGGGGCGGTCGCCGAGGCAGTGGGCCGCGGCCGCGGTGCCGGCCGTCACCACGCCGACCGACGGCCAGGCGCCGATCTTCTTGGCGAGCGGGTGGGAGCCGCCGAAGGCGCCCACGTACAGGGCGAGCAGCCCGGCCGCGCGGGCCGGGCCGACCCCCTTGCTCCACGAGACGGCGCTCGCGGCACCCGCGGCGCCGAGCACGAGGCCGCCGAGCTGGCGGTTGCCGGAGAACCGGGCGGTGGCGTAGCCGCCAACGAGGCCGGCGGAGACGAGGACGGAGGTGGGTGGACGCACGCCTCGAACCTAGCGCGGCCCGCGGAGCCCACCCGGTCGGTCCCGTCGTCCCCCTAGGCTCGTGCGATGCCCGCCACGCCCGACCAGTCCGCACGCGTCGTCCGGCCGCCGGCCCCCGAGGCCACCATGCTCGCGATGGTCACCACCGCCCACGGTGGCCCGGAGGTCGTGGAGGCCCGGCGCGTGCCGGTGCCGGTGCCGGGGCCGGGCGAGGTGCTGGTGCGCGTCGCGGCGGCGGGCTGCAACAACACAGACCTGTGGACCCGCGAGGGCACGTACGGGCCCGCCGACGACCCCTCGCGCCGCGGTGGCTGGCTCGGCCCGCTCGACTTCCCCCGCATCCAGGGCGGGGACGTGGCGGGCACCGTCTTCGCGCACGGCGAGGGCGTGACCTCGCCGCCGCTGGGGGCCCGCGTCCTGGTCGACCCGGCCCTGTACGACTCCGAGGAGCCCGACGCGCTGGTCGTCGACGTGCTCGGCAGCGAGCGCGACGGCGGCTTCGCCGAGCACGCGGTGGTGCCGGCGTCCTGCGCGCACGACGTGACGGGCTCGCCCCTGACCGACGTCGAGCTGGCGGCCCTGCCGATCGCCTACGGCACGGCCCTGGGGCTCCTGGCGCGCTCGGGGGCGGGGGAGGCGGACACCGTGCTGGTCACCGGTGCCTCCGGCGGCGTGGGCCTGGCCGCCGTGCAGCTGGCCTCGGCCCGCGGGTGCCGGGTGGTGGCGGTCTCCAGTGGTGCGAAGGCGGACGCGGTGCGCGCCGCCGGGGCGGACGTGGTGGTCGACCGGGGACGCGGCCGGGTGCTGGACGACGTGCGCGACGCCTGCCCCGAGGGGCTGGACGCGGCCCTGGACGTGGTGGCCGGCCCGGTGCTCTCCGGGGGCCTCGGGCTGCTGCGGCCCGGCGGACGGTGGGTGGTGGCCGGCTCGCTGGACGGTGCGCAGGTGAGCGTCGACGTCCGCTCCCTCTACCTCGCCAACCAGGCGCTCGTGGGCTCCACCATGCACTCCCCGGCGATCTTCGCCGAGCTGGTCGACCTCGCCCGGGCCGGCGAGGTCCGTCCCGTCATCGCGGTGACGCACGCGTTGGCCGACCTGCCGGCCGCGCACGCCGACCTCGCCGGCCGTGGACTCGTCGGCAAGATCGTCGTCGTGCCGTGACGCGGGTCCGCACTGCGGTGCTGCGCGATCGGCGCGGGATCGTGAGTTCAGTTCGACGCTTCACTTCTACCGAGTGAAGCCCTAGCCTTCACTCATGAGCGCCGTCTACACCGTGATCGGTGACCTGGTCGGGTCGCGCGATCTGCCCGATCGTGCCGCGGCGCAGAAGGCGGTGGGCGAGGTCCTCGCCGGCGTCTCGGCCATCGTACCCGGGGTGCAGCCCTTCGAGGCGACGGTCGGCGACGAGGTGCAGGGCGCCTTCGCGACGATCGGGGGCGCCACCCGGGCGGGGCTGCTCGCGCGCCTGGGCCTGCTGGCCCGCGGCGTCGACCTGCGGTGCGGGTACGGGCACGGCGAGGTGACGGTCCACGAGGCCGACCGTCGTCCGCTCCTCCAGGACGGGCCGGGGTGGTGGAGCGCGCGCGAGGCGGTCGACGTGCTCGGGCAGCCCCGCCGCAGCGGGCAGCGAAGCTGGTACGTCGGCCCGGACGCCGGGCGCGTGGTCGGCTACCTGCTGGTGCGCGACGCGCTCGTGGACCGGCTCACCGACCGGCACCGGGAGATGCTCGCGCTGGCCGTCGCCGGGCGCACGCAGGCGGAGGTCGCCGACGCGCTGGGCCTGTCTCGCTCGGCCGTCAGCCAGGCCTTCGCCCGGGGTGTCGGTGCCGTGCGTGAGGCTGTCCTCCTGCTCGACGCCGAGCCCGGCACCGTCGAGGGGATGGACGAGGGCGTGGACGTTGGGGAGGGCGCATGAGCCTGGTGCTGGTCGGCGTGTGGCTGGCGGCTCTCGGCACGGGGGACCTGGGCCGAGCCGGGGCCGACGTGGTCGGCCTGCGTCGCCGGCTGGTGTGCCTGGCGATGGCGGCCGTGGTGCTGCTGGTCGGCCTGCTCGTCGTCCGTCCCGACGGCGCGTGGGGGCCGGTGGTGGGGGTCCTGCTGCTGGGGGACGTGGCGGTGTGGCTCGGCGCCTCGGGGGTTGCGCTCGACCCCACGCGGACGGCACGGGCCCGCGCCGCGGCGCGCTGGCTGGCGTTCGGGTCGCTGCTCGGTGGGATGGTCGTCGCGGCCCTCGCGGTGCAGACCGTCGACCACCTGGTCACGTGGCCGGACTGGACGAGCCGGACGCTGGCCGCGCGCTGGCCGGCCCAGGACCTGGTGGTCGCGGGTGGGGCCGTGCTCGTCCAGCTGGCCACGGGCAACATCCTGGTCCGGCTGCTGCTCGACGCCGTCGGTGTGCCCGCGACCAGCAACGAGAAGCAGCTGAAGGGCGGCCGGGTGCTCGGGCCGATGGAGCGGGTGTTCATCATCGGTCTCGGCGGGGTCGGGCAGCTCACCGCGGCCGCCATCGTGGTGGCCGCCAAGGGACTGCTGAGGTTCCCCGAGCTCCAGCGTGCCCAGCTGCGTCCGCAGGATATCGCCCCCTCGCCCGGGGGCCCCAGTGACGTGACCGAGTACTTCCTGATCGGCAGCTTCGCCAGCTGGCTGCTCGCGCTGGGGGGCGTGGCGCTCGTGCACCTGGCCTGACGGTCGGCCCGAGGGTCCGACAGTCGGTCGGTCGGAAGGGCCGGGCGGCGAGTCGGGCCGGCGCGTGACCCCGGACGGGGACGCTCGTTGAGCGGGTCACCACGTCCACCTCGGAGCCCACTCCGCGCGTCGCGCCACCCGCGTCGACGGAGCCTCCACCGGGGTGCCCGAGAGGGGGGTCCCTGGACCCGGCGCCGGTGACACGCCGCCGACGCAGGGCGTCGGCGGTGTCGATGGGATACCGGGGCCGGCGAGCGGCCCGGGCGCCGAGCCCCCTGTGCGGCGTCCGGGCCGTGCCGTGCTGCCGCCGAGCGCTGTGAGATGTCAGACATCTGTCGCTTGATGTCGAGAGGTTGCATTCTGCAATCGGTCTCGGCGTGCCAGGCTGGAGGACGGCCCACCGGTGCGCCACCCCGACAGCGCCGCACGGGCCGTCCACCCGATCGCTCCCCTGGAGGAGGCCTCGTGCCCACCACCGTCCTGTCCAGCCCCGCCCACTACGTGCAGGGCAAGAACGTCATCGCCGAGCTCGGCACCCACCTGAAGAACCTCGGCAGCACCCCGCTGCTCGTCGCCGACGACATCGTCTGGGGCATCGTCGAGGACGCCCTCGGCAAGGGCTTCGCCGACGCCGGCCTCGCCGTCGTGCGGGTCGGCTTCGGTCGCTTCGCGACGCCCGGCGCGGTCGACGGGCTCGTCGAGACCATCACGTCCGGCGGCCACGACGTGATCGTCGGCGTCGGCGGCGGTTCCGCCATCGACGCCGCCAAGGCCGCGGGCCACCTCGCCGGCGTGCGCTGGGCCTCGGTGCCCACCGCCGCGTCCTCCGACGCCCCGACCTCCGCCCTCTCGGTGATCTACACCGAGGAGGGCGAGTTCATCGAGTACCGCTTCTTCCCGCACAACCCCGACCTGGTGCTCATCGACACCCAGCTCGTGGCCAACGCGCCGGTCGCCTTCCTCGTGGGCGGCATCGGCGACGCGCTGGCCACCTGGGTCGAGGCCCGCGCCACCGCGCGTGGCACCGGCTCGACGATGGCCGGCGGCCGCCCGACCCACGCCGGCACCGCGCTCGCCCAGCTCTCGTGGGACCTGCTGCACGAGAACGCGCTGGCCGCGCTCGACGCCGTCCGGGCCAAGGTCGTGACCCCCGCGCTCGAGGCCGTCGTCGAGGCCAACACCCTGCTCTCCGGCCTCGGCTTCGAGTCCGGTGGCCTCGCCGCCGCGCACGCCATCCACAACGGCCTCACCGCCGCGCCGCAGACCCACGGCCTCTCGCACGGCCAGAAGGTCAACTTCGGCACCACCACCCAGCTCGTGCTCGAGGGCGCGGACGCCGAGGAGCTCGCCGACTTCGTGGAGTTTTCCACCCGCGTCGGCCTGCCCAACACCCTCGCCGAGATCGGTCTGACCGCCGAGAACACCGCCGAGCTGCGCGCCGTGGCCGAGGCCGCCTGCGTCGAGGGCGAGACCATCCACAACATGCCGTTCCCGGTCACCCCCGAGGCGGTCGTGGACGCCATGCTCGCCACCGACCGGATCGCCACCCGCGTCCGCGTCGAGCGCAGCCTGCCCGCGCCGCAGATGCACCACGCCAAGCACTGAGCACCACCCCTGGTCGCGTGCGACCACTCACCCGGCCGGGCGGAACAATCCGCCTGGCCGGCGTGCTTTTGTCATGACATTGCACTGATCCCCATCAGCAGGAGGAACACCATCGTGGTCAGCCTCGGCTCCACCGGCATCGACATGCACCCGCTCGTCCTGGGCACCAACGTCTTCGGCTGGACGGCGGACACCGCCGCCTCCCACCAGGTCCTGGACGCCTTCGCCGACGGTGGCGGCACGCTCATCGACACCGCCGACGTCTACTCCGCCTGGGGCGAGGGCCACACCGGCGGCGAGTCCGAGACCGTCATCGGCGAGTGGTTCGCGCAGGGCAGCAACCGCGACAAGCTGCTCGTGGGCACCAAGGTCTCCCAGCACCCCGAGTTCCCGGGTCTCTCGGCCCCCAACGTGCGCAAGGCCATCGACGCCTCGCTGCAGCGGCTGCAGACCGACCACGTCGACCTGTACTGGGCCCACTTCGACGACGAGTCGACCCCGCTGGAGGAGACCGTCGCGGTCTTCGACGAGGTCGTGAAGTCCGGCAAGGCCCGCTTCGTCGCGGTCTCCAACTACTCCGCCGAGCGCGTGCAGCAGTGGATCGACATCGCCACCGCCGAGGGCTTCGACCTGCCCGTCGCGCTGCAGCCGCACTACAACCTGGTGACCCGCGAGCCCTTCGAGTCGACCCTCGCCCCCGTGGCGAAGGCCAACGGCCTCGGCGTCATGCCGTACTTCGCCCTGGCCTCCGGGTTCCTCACCGGCAAGTTCCGCACGCTGGAGGACGTCAAGGCCTCCGCCCGGGGCGCGATGACGCAGGGCTACTTCTCCACCGAGGGCCTGGCCGTCGTCGACGCGGCCGCCGAGATCGCCGCGGCCCACGACGTCAGCATCGCGACCGTCTCCCTGGCCTGGCTGGCCGCCCAGGAGACCGTCGCCGGCCCCATCGCCTCGGCCCGCACCACCGAGCAGCTGGGCGACCTGCTGGCCATCGGCGACCTGACGCTGAGTGCCGAGGAGATCGCCACGCTGGACGCCGTCTCCGCGCAGGTGCCCACCCAGTCCTGAGCCTCTCCGGACGCACGACGCTCTCTCCCGCAGCCCGCGGGGGAGGGCGTCGCCGTGTCAGGGGGCAGGTGCTCAGACGCCGGGCACGATCCTCATGTCGCGCACCGCGCCGTCGCCGAGGGCCTCGAGCGCCTCGGCGTAGGCGGGGGAGTCGTGCGCAGCCAGCGCGGTCTCCACGTCCGGGAAGAGGATCACGGTGGTGCGCTGCTCCAGGCCGGCCTCGTAGGTCTTGGCCGGCAGGCCGCGCGCCACAAAGGTGCCGCCGGACGCCTCCAGCGCCGGGGCGGCCAGTGCCGCGTACGCAGCGACCTTGTCGGGGTCGGAGATCTCTCGGTAGCAGCTCACCCAGTACGCACTCATGGAGCCATCCTGCCCGCCGGCCCCCAGGAGTCCGTCGTGGTGTCCGGCACCCGGCCCTCTAGCCTGCAGGCGTGGGACGCAGCAGCCGCAGGCAGCAGGACGACGACGGGCCGGCCGACCGGCCGGTGCTGCCCGAGCACCTCGAGGTGGTGGAGACCGACGGCGGGCTGCTGTTCCGGCGCGACGGACGGGACCAGTCCTTCGTCGACGTCACCGATCCGGCGCGCCTGCCGTTCGACTACGTCCGCCGGCTCGCCGACGCGCTGGACGTCCTGGCGCCGCCCGGCGAGCCCCTGCGCGTCGTGCACGTCGGGGGAGCGGGCCTGAGCCTGCCGCGCTACCTGGCCGCGACCCGCCCCGGCTCGCGACAGACGGTGCTCGAGCCCGACGAGGCGCTCACCGCGGCCGTCCGTGAGGTGGCGCCGCTGCCCGCACGCTCCGGCATCCGCGTCCGACCCGTCCTCGGCCGCCCCGGCCTGGAGGCGCTCGCCGCGGGCGAGCAGCGCGAGGGTGCGGACGTCGTCGTCCTGGACGCCTTCGACGACGGGCGCGTCCCCGCGGACCTGGCGAGCGGACCGGGCCTGCGCGCGCTGGCCGCCGTCCTCGCCCCGCACGGCACCGCGCTGCTCAACGTCGCCGACGAGGCGCCCTTCGCACTGGCCCGCGACGTGCTGGCGGCGGTGCGCGAGCACCTGCCGCAGGTCTGCGTCAGCGCCGAGCCGGCCACACTGCGCGGTCGGCGCCCCGGGAACCTGGTCGTCGTCGCCTCGCGCGCGCCCGTGCCCGTGCGCGCGCTGGAGGAACGTGCGCGACGTGGCGGCGCCCCGTACCGGGTGCTGGACGCGGCCGCCGTCTCGGACACCCTCGGGGGTGGCAGCCCTCGGCCCGACCCGGCCTAGGTTGAAGGGGACAACCACTGTCGGACCCCGACGGTGTGCCATCCCGAGGAGGCCGTCCGTCGGTCTCGCCAGACCTGGAGGTCGAACCGTGACCGAGAGCACCACCGCCACCCCCGCCCCTGTCGTCGCCGTGCTGGGCACCGGCATCATGGGCGCCGGCATGGCGCGCAACATCGCCGGTGCCGGCCTGGAGGTGCGGGTGTGGAACCGCAGCCGCGAGAAGGCCGAGCCCCTCGCCGACGTCGCCACGGTCGCCGAGTCCGCGGCCGAGGCCGTGGCCGGCGCCGACGTGGTGGTCTCGATGCTCTTCGACCGCGAGGCCACCGCCACGGTCGTCCGGGGCATCGGTGACGGCTTCGCCGACGGCGCGGTCTGGGTCCAGTGCTCCACCGTGGGCGTCGAGGGCGCCGCCGCGCTGGCCGAGGTCGCCTCCGAGGTAGGCGTGACCTACGTCGACGCGCCCGTCCTGGGCACCCGCAAGCCCGCGGAGGACGGCACCCTGGTGATGCTCGCCTCGGGCCCCGACGAGGCGCGAGACGCCGTGGCGCCGGTCTTCGACGCGATCTCCTCGCGCGTCATGTGGGTCGGCCCGGCCGGGGACGGGCAGAAGGTGAAGCTCACGGCCAACGCGTGGGTCCTCACCGTGGTCGAGGGCATCGCCGAGTCGCTGACGCTGGCCCGCGACCTGGGCATCGACCCCGCGCTCTTCCTCGAGGCCGTGAGCGGCGGCGCCATGGACGCCCCCTACGTGCAGCTGAAGGGCAAGGCCATGCTCGCCGAGCAGCACGCCCCGTCCTTCGCGCTCTCGGGCGGTTTGAAGGACGCCGGCCTCATCCTCGAGGCCGCGCACGGTGCCGGGGTCGACCTCGGGATCATGCCCGCCGTCCGGGAGCACCTGGCCCGGGCCGTGGACGCCGGGCACGGCGACCTCGACCTCTCCGCGACGTACCTGGAGCACTGAGTCCACCCGGGGCCCACCCGGGGCCCACCCGGGGCCCCACCCGGGGCACGGCGTCACCCGTGGTCGGCCCGGGTGTGCGGCAGCGCGACCGCGCACCCGGGGACCGGTTACGCTGGTGCCTCCTCGTTCCCGGACCAGTGAAGGACCCTGACCCTCCACGATGGACGGCTCTCAAAGTCGCCCGCTCTCCGTGCCTCACCGCGCAGGAGAGCCCCGATGACCCCCCTCCTCCTTCTTCTCCTGGCGCTCGCGCTCGTCGTGGCCTGCGGCGTCTTCGTCGCCGCCGAGTTCTCGCTGGTGACCGTCGACCGTGCCTCGGTCGACCAGGCCGCCGCCGAGGGCGAGGCCGGCGCGATCGGCGTGCAGTCCGCGCTGCGCTCGCTCTCCACCCAGCTCTCGGGCGCCCAGGTCGGCATCACCGTCACCAACCTCGGTGTCGGCTTCCTCTCCGAGCCCGCCATCGCGCAGCTCGTCGAGGGGCCGCTGACCGCCGTCGGCGTCCCCGAGTCCGCCGTCAGCCCGGTCTCCGTGGTGATCGGCCTGCTCGTGGGCACCGTGCTGACGATGCTGTTCGGTGAGCTCGTGCCGAAGAACCTGGCCATCGCGCTGCCGCTGGCCACCGCCCGCGCCACGCAGCGGCCGATGCGGCTGTTCACGGCTGTCATGCGCGGCCCGATCCGGGTGCTGAACGGCTCTGCCAACGCGCTGGTGCGACGCCTCGGCATCGAGCCGCAGGAGGAGCTGCGCTCGGCGCGCTCCTCCACCGAGCTCGCCTCGCTGATCGCCCGCTCGGCGGACGAGGGCACCCTGGACGCCGACACCGCCGAGCTGATGGAGCGCTCGGTGGAGTTCGGCACCCGCACCGCCGGTGAGATCATGACCCCGCGGGTGCGCACCCAGACCCTCGAGCTCAACGACCGCGCCCAGGCCGTCATCGACCTCACCCGCTCGACGGGGCACAGCCGGTTCCCCGTCCTCGACGACGACGACGTCGTGGTCGGCACGGTGCACGTGAAGAACGCCGTGGGCCTGCCGCTGCACGAGCGGGCCACCACGAAGGTCAAGCACCTCATGGTGCGCCCCACCGTCGTGCCCGACTCGCTGCGGCTGGACCCCCTCATGGCGCTGCTGCGCGAGGACGGCTTCCAGATGGCCGTCGTGCTCGACGAGTACGGCGGCCACGCCGGCATCGTCACGCTCGAGGACGTCGTCGAGGAGATCGTCGGTGACATCGCGGACGAGCACGACCGCTCCGGCTCCCGGGCGCGACGCCGCCGCGACGGGTCCTGGCTGCTCTCGGGGCTGCTGCGACCGGACGAGGTCGCCGACCTCACCGACGTCGAGCTGCCCGAGGACGAGGCCTACGACACCCTCGGCGGCCTCGTGATGCGGCTCCTGGGCCGCATCCCGGTGGCCGGCGACACCACGCTGCTGGCGGTGCCGGACCGCTCCGAGGACGACGAGACGACCGAGCGCTGGGTCGAGGTGAAGGTGGAGCACATGGACGGCCTGCGCGTCGACCGCGCCTCCCTGCGGCTGCTCGAGGAGCCGCCGCCCCCCGCCCCGTCCGAGGTGCGCGCGCTGGTGAGGGGTGGCGCCGATGTCTGACTGGACCGGTGTCGCGCTCACCGTGCTGCTGCTCGCGCTCAACGCCTTCTTCGTGGGCGCCGAGTTCGCCCTGATCTCCGCCCGCCGCAGCCAGATCGAGCCCCTGGCGCAGAGCGGGTCGCGGATGGCCCGCTCCACGCTGCGCGCGATGGAGAACGTCTCCGAGATGATGGCCGGCGCCCAGCTGGGCATCACGGTCTGCTCCGTCCTGCTGGGTGCCGTCGGCGAGCCGGCCATCGCCCACCTCATCGAGCCCGGCTTCGAGGCGCTCGGCCTGCCCGGTGCCCTGCTGCACCCGGTCGCGTTCGTGATCGCCCTGGGCCTGGTGACCTACCTGCACGTCGTCTTCGGCGAGATGGTGCCCAAGAACATCGCCATCGCCGGCCCCGACCGGGCGGCCCTCGTGCTCGGCCCGCCGATGCTCGTGGTCGTCGGGGTGCTCAAGCCCGTCATCGTGGTGCTCAACGCCGTCGCGAACCTGTGCCTGCGCGCCCTGCGCGTGGAGCCCAAGGACGAGGTGAACTCGGCGTTCACCCGCGAGGAGGTCGCGGCCCTCGTCGAGGAGTCGCGCGGCGAGGGCCTGCTGGAGGCCGACGAGTACGACCGGCTCGCCGGTGCGCTCGGCTTCACCGAGAAGTCCGTCGCCGACGTGATCATCCGCCTGGACGACCTCGCGACCGCGCCGCAGGGCGCCTGCGGGGCCGACCTCGAGGCGCTGTGCGCCTCCACCGGGTACAGCCGCTTCCCGGTGGTCTCCGGTGAGGACCTGGTCGGGTACCTGCACATCAAGGACGTGCTCGAGCCCGACGAGGAGCGCCGCCGGCGGCCCGTCGAGGACAAGTGGATCCGCCCGTTCGCGACCGTGAAGACCGGCGACCTGCTGCACGACGTGCTCGAGCAGCTGCAGCGGCGCGGGGCGCACATGGCGCGCGTCGTCGAGCCCGACGGATCGACCGTGGGCGTCGCGACCCTCGAGGACGTCCTCGAGGAGCTGGTCGGCGAGATCCGGGACGCGGCCCACACCGGGCCGGACCCGACCCCGGCCGAGGCCGGGGTCGGGACGGCGGGGGACCGCGTCGCGTCGGGGTCCGACGGCTAGGGTGTGCGCGTCGTGACGGGGCCGTCGCCCGCGCCGCCCTGCGGCCGCGGGGGCGGGCCGCGCGGACGCCAGCAGCACGAGCAGCAGGAGGACAGGGAGTGAGCAGCGCCGAGGCCGCAGGGCAGGACGCCCCGGTCGGCACCCGGGTGCTGACCCTGCCGAACCTCCTCAGCCTGCTGCGCCTCGCCGGGGTCCCGGTCTTCCTGTGGCTGGTGCTCGGGCCGGAGGCGGACGAGTGGGCGCTCGCGCTGCTGGTCGCCTCGGGCGTGACCGACTGGGCCGACGGCTGGCTGGCCCGCCGCCTGGGCCAGACCTCCGTGGTCGGCCAGGTGCTCGACCCCGTCGCCGACCGGCTCTACATCCTGGCCGTGGTGGCCGGGCTGGGCCTGCGCGAGATCATCCCGTGGTGGCTGGTGGTGGCGCTGCCGCTGCGCGACGCCCTCATGTGGGGCCTGGTGCCGCTGCTGCGCACCCGCGGGTTCTCCTCCCTGCCGGTGCACTTCCTCGGCAAGGCCGCCACCTTCAACCTCCTCTACGCCTTCCCGCTGCTCCTGCTGGGCGACGGCGAGGGCCTCGTGGCCGACCTGGCGCGGGTCTTCGGCTGGGCCTTCGCGTTCTGGGGCCTCGGGCTCTACTGGTGGGCCGGCCTGCTCTACACCTGGCAGGTCCGCACGCTGCTGCGCTCGACGGACCGTCTGCCCCGGGCGGAGCGGCGCGCGCTGGCGGCCGAGCGCCGCCGGGGCGGGCGCCGTGGCTGAGCCGCTGCCCGCCCGGGTCACCACGCCGCTGCTGACCCTCATCACCCAGCAGGCCCTCGACGAGGACTACGCGCACGTCGCCGGTCGCCGCGCGCTCGACCAGCCGCGGCCCAGCCGCGGCCGGCCGCAGCGCATCGCGGCCGTGGTGATCGCGGTCTTCGGCGTGCTCGTCGCGACCGCCGCCGTCCAGACGGCCCAGCAGTCGGAGTCGGCGCAGTCCTCCCGCGCGGCGCTCGTGACCAGGGTCGACGAACGACGTGCCACCCTGGACCGCCTCCAGCGCCGCATCGAGCGGCTCACGGCGGCCGAGCAGCAGGCCGAGACCACGCTGGAGACCACCCGGGCCGCCGCCGTCGCCGCCGAGGGTCGCCGACGCACCCTCGCGCTGGCCGGCGGCTACCTCGCGGTCACCGGCCCGGGCGTCCGCATCGTCGTCGACGACGCCGAGGGTGGGGAGAAGCTGATCGACAAGGACCTGCAGTCCCTGGTCAACGGCCTGTGGGAAGCCGGCGCCGAGGCGGTGAGCATCAACGGCCAGCGGCTGACCGTGCTCACCTCGATCATGAACTCCGGCACGGTGGTGAACGTGAACCGCGTGCCCCTCACGCCGCCGTTCACCATCGAGGCCGTGGGCGACCGGCGCACGCTCCAGGCCGGGCTCGTCGACAGCCAGGGCGGGCAGCGCTTCCTGCTGCTCGTGCAGCAGTACGGCTTCGGCTTCCAGATGGACAACGCCGAGTCGCTCGACCTGGACGCGGCACCGGACCGTACGCTGTCGTACGCGTCGAGAACGGCGCAGGCCGGTGGACCCGAGGACGCGGAGGTGGGACCGTGATCGCCGCGCTGGGGCTCCTGGTGGGCATCGTCCTGGGCGTCGTCCTCCAGCCCGACGTCCCGACGTCGCTCGAGGCGTACCTGCCGATCGCGGTCGTGGCCGCGCTCGACGCCGTCTTCGGCGCCCTGCGGGCCTACCTCGACGGCATCTTCGACGACAAGGTCTTCGTCGTCTCGTTCGTCTCCAACGTCGTGATCGCCTGCGCGATCGTCTGGCTCGGGGATCAGCTCGGCGTCGGCGGCCAGCTCTCGACCGGCGTCATCGTCGTCCTCGGCATCCGCATCTTCTCCAACGTGGCCGCGATCCGCCGTCACCTGTTCCACGCCTGAGACCCCCGTCGAGCCACCCATGAGCACCTCCCCGGACCCCGCCCCCCGCTCCCACCGCGCCCCGCGCGGTCGGGCCGCCGCGCGCCGCAGCGGCCCGGTGGGCGCCGGCCAGGACGTCGGCGAGGACACCGGCCAGGACACCGGCCAGGACACCGGCCAGGACACCGGCGAGATGGAGCCGGTGACGGACGAGACGACCGAGGGACCGTGCGACGACGAGCCGGTGGACACCCGGGAGACCCGGGAGGTTCCGGGGACTCCGGAGCCCCAGCCGTCCGAGTCGCCTGAGTCGCCCGAGGCGCCCGAGCCCCCGACGACGGGTGCGGCTCGGCTACGGCGGGCCCTGTGGCACCCCGGACGCGGCCAGGTGGTCGTCGGCGTGCTGCTCGCGCTCGTCGCCTTCGGCGGCGTGGTGCAGGTGCGCTCGACCGACTCCGACGACGACTACGCGGGCTACCGCGAGGAGGACCTCGTCAGCGTCCTCTCGGGCCTGGCCGGCGCCTCGCGCCGGGCCCGCTCGGAGATCAACCGCCTCGAGACCGCCCGGGACCAGCTCGAGTCCGACACCGACGCGGAGCAGGCGGCCCTCGACCAGGCGCTCTCCCAGGCCGACACGCTGGCCATCCTGGCCGGCAGCGTCCCCGTGACGGGGCCGGGCATCCGGATCACCATCACCGAGCAGTCCGGCACCGTCCGCTCGGAGACGCTCGTCAACATGGTCCAGGCGCTGCGGGTCGCCGGGGCCGAGGCGATGCAGTTCAACGGCCAGGTCCGCCTGGTCGCCCAGAGCGCCTTCACGGACACCTCCACGGGGGTGTCGATCGACGGCACGACC
This sequence comes from Nocardioides bruguierae, assembly GCF_023656415.1. Taxonomy (GTDB): domain Bacteria; phylum Actinomycetota; class Actinomycetes; order Propionibacteriales; family Nocardioidaceae; genus Nocardioides; species Nocardioides bruguierae. Next base: position 427,480 of record NZ_JAMOIL010000001.1, on the reverse strand, counting down.
CTGCGCTCGCCCTACGTCGTGGACGTCATCGGCAGCCCGAGCGCGCTCTCGGGGGCCATGTCGATCCTCGAGGGCCCGCGCGTCGACCTCCAGGACGACGGCGCCTCGGTGGACATCACCGAGGTGTCCTCGCTCGACATCGAGTCGACCACCGACGTGGCCGGCCCGGACTACGCAGATCCCGCGGACGACCAGTAGCGTGGCGACTGCCGGGTACCCCAGGTCGGGGACCCCGGCTGACCCCGCACGACGAGGAGAGCACGTGTACCCCGAGGACCTTCAGTACACCGCCGAGCACGAGTGGGTGCGCACCCCCGGTGAGCACGCGGGCTCCGTCCGCATCGGCATCACCCACTATGCGCAGGACGCGCTGGGCGACATCGTCTACGTCTCCCTGCCGCAGACCGGCGAGACCGTCGAGGCCGGCAGCACCTGCGGCGAGCTCGAGTCCACGAAGTCCGTCAGCGACGTCTACGCGCCGGTCTCCGGCGAGGTCGTGGCCGTCAACGACGCGCTCGACGCCACCCCGCAGCTCGTCAACGACGACCCCTACGGCGGGGGCTGGCTCTTCGAGGTCGTGCCCGCCGGGGACGTCGAGGGCCTCATGGACGCCGCCGCGTACCAGGAGAGCCTCGAGGGCTGAGCGCCCTCCGGGCCGAGCCGCTGCCGCGCAGGTCGCACCACGCGACTTTGCACGGCCGGTTCACCCGTCCCGCCCAGGCTCGACTGATAGGTTCGAGCCCCGACGCGTCCGCACCCTCGCCGGGGTGCCGACGCACCGTCCCCGACACCGGCCGAGGAGACCCACGATGCCGTTCTGCACCGCGTGTGGCAGGCAGAACCCGGACGACGCCCGCTTCTGCTCCCAGTGCGGCACGCGTCTGGTGACCTCCGAGCCCGTGGGTGACTCGACGGCCACGATCACGCTCGGGGGCGACCCCCGGGTGGAGACGTCCGACCGGGCCCTCAACGCGGTCGACGCCGCCGCGGTCGACGGCCTGCCCGTCGGCCACGCCCTCCTCGTGGTGCAGCGCGGCCCCGGCTCCGGCAGCCGGTTCCTCCTCGACGCCGACACCGTGACGGCCGGCCGCCACCCCTCGTCCGAGATCTTCCTCGACGACGTGACTGTCTCCCGCAAGCACGCGGTCTTCGAGCGCTCCGGCTCCTCCTTCACCGTCTCCGACGTCGGCAGCCTCAACGGCACCTACGTCAACCGCGACCGCATCGACACGGTGCCGCTCAACGACGGCGACGAGGTCCAGATCGGCAAGTTCCGCCTCATGTTCTTCTCCGGGCACGAGGGCGCCTGAGCGTGACCGCCCAGGCTGCCGGCCACGGGCAGGAGGGAGCGTCCTCCGCCCGGATGAACATCGGGCAGGTCCTCGACGAGCTGCGCGAGGACTTCCCGGGGGTCACCATCCCCAAGATCCGCTTCCTCGAGGACAAGGGCCTCATCAAGCCCGAGCGGACCCCGGCCGGCTACCGCAAGTTCTCCGAGGCCGACGTCGAGCGGCTGCGGTACGTGCTGCGCATGCAGCGCGACCACTACCTCCCGCTCAAGGTCATCGGCGAGCACCTGGACGCCATCGACGCCGGCTCCGAGCCGCCGCCGATCGAGCCGGTCGTGCCGACCGTGCCGCAGGTCTCGCTCTCCGCGGAGGGCACGCCCAGCCCGGAGTCGTTCCGTCGCCGTGACGGGCTGCGCCTCTCGCGGCAGGAGCTGGCCAAGGTGGCCGAGGTCGACCTGGCGCTGGTCGACGAGCTGGAGAAGCTCGGGCTGCTGACCCGCCGTCCGGGCGGTCAGCACTACGACACCGACGCGCTCGTCATCGCCCGCACCGCCAAGGAGCTGGGCGAGTTCGGCATCGAGCCGCGCCACCTGCGCGGCTTCCGTGCCGCCGCCGACCGTGAGATCGGCCTGGTCAACCAGGTCACCGAGCCGATGCGACGTGGCCGCGACGCGGCCGCCACCGCGCGCGCCGGTGAGACCGCGAGCGAGATCGCCGCGCTGACGGTGCGGCTGCACGCGCTGCTGGTCAAGGCCGGTCTTCCCCGCTGACTCCTCGCTGACTCCTGGCCGGCTCCCGGCCTGGGAGCCGGGAGCCGACCCGCCCTCGCCCGGGTGGGGTCGACCCACGACCGCCGCCGAGTAGGGTGGTCGCGTGCGTGAGGTCGATGTCATGGGTGTCCGGGTGGAGATGCCGTCGAACCAGCCCATCGTGCTCCTGCGGGAGGTCACGGGGGAGCGGTACCTGCCCATCTGGATCGGGGCCGTGGAGGCCACCGCGATCGCGTTCGCGCAGCAGGGGGTCACCCCGCCGCGTCCGCTGACCCACGACCTGCTCAAGGACGTGCTGGAGGCCACCGACAACGGCCTCGAGGAGGTCCGCATCACCGAGGTCAAGGACGGCGTCTTCTTCGCGACGCTGGTGCTGGCCTCGGGCGCCGAGGTCTCGGCCCGCCCCTCGGACTCCATCGCGCTCGCGCTGCGCACCGGTTCCCGGATCGTCTGCGCCGAGGAGGTGCTGGACGAGGCCGGCCTCGCGGTGCCCGCCGAGCAGGAGGACGAGGTGGAGCGGTTCCGCGAGTTCCTCGACCACGTGAGCCCCGAGGACTTCGAGTCGCCCTCGGAGTGAGGCCCCGACCCGTGGGTGGAGAGTAAAGACTCACCATCAACTTCAGGTTGAGGGTTCGACACGCCGGGATGGTCTTTGACCCCCCTGCTGACACGGCCGTAGTTTCTTCCCTGTCTTCGTTGTAACTCCATCGCTGTGGCTCGTCCGGGTCACGGCTCCTTCCCCGGGGGTTACGCTCAACGGAGTAGACCCACGGAGGATTCGTGTGAACGAGCACGACCAGGAGCTGCGCGAGAGCGCGGAAGCGGCTGAGGCCGCCCACGCCGCCGACGAGCAGGGGCTCCTCTTCACCGACGATGTCTCGCCGGTGCCGAGCGACCTCGGCTACCGCGGGCCGACCGCCTGCAACGCCGCCGGCATCACCTACCGCCAGCTCGACTACTGGGCCCGCACCGGCCTGGTGGAGCCGGCCGTGCGTGGCGCGAAGGGCTCCGGCTCCCAGCGGCTCTACTCCTTCCGCGACATCCTGATCCTCAAGGTGATCAAGCGCCTGCTCGACGCGGGCATCTCGCTGCAGCAGATCCGCACCGCGGTCCTGCACCTGCGGGAGCGCGGCACCGACGACCTGACCCGCGTGACGCTGATGAGCGACGGCGCCTCGGTCTACGAGTGCACCAGCAACGACGAGGTCATCGACCTGCTCCAGGGCGGTCAGGGCGTCTTCGGCATCGCCATCGGCGGTGTCTGGCGCGAGATCGAGGGCACGCTGGCCGAGCTGCCCTCCGAGCGCACCGGTGACGACGCCGCGGCCTCGCCGGCCGACGAGCTCGCCGCCCGTCGCGCCAAGCGCAGCGCCGGCTGAGCCCACCGGCTGCCCGCCCGGGGACCCGCAGCAACGCTCGACACCCGCCCGCCCGACCGGCACGTCCGGTCCGGCAGGCGGGTGTCGTGCTGTCCGGAGCACGCCCGCCGGGCTGGTAGATTCGGGCCCGCTGCTCATCCCGCGCGGGAGAGCTCCCGCCCCGCACCCGGTGCGTGGGCGGGGCGCCGAAGGGGCAATCCCTCCCCGGAACCTCTCAGGCACCCAGGACCGCGCAGGTCAGGCAACTCTGGAGGGTCACCGACGACCCGACAGAGGGGGAGGCGCCCGTGTCGTCCGCGCCCCCAGGAGCCCCGTGAGCACCTCTGACTCCACCCCGACCGTCTCCCGCCCCGCCGAGTCGTTCGCCGACCGGCACGTGGGCCCCACCGACGTCGACGTCACCACGATGCTCAAGGCGGTCGGCGCCGACTCGCTCGAGGCGCTGATGGACGCGGCCGTGCCCGGCGCCATCCGCACCGTGCGTGCCCTCGACCTGCCCGAGCCGCTGGGCGAGCTCGAGACGGCCCGCGAGCTGCGCGCCCTGGCCGCGGAGAACACCGCGCTGGAGCCGATGATCGGCCTCGGCTACCACGGCACGGTCACGCCGCCGGTGATCCGTCGCAACGTGCTCGAGGACCCGTCCTGGTACACCGCCTACACGCCGTACCAGCCCGAGATCTCCCAGGGACGCCTCGAGGCGCTGATCAACTTCCAGACCGTCGTCGGCGACCTCACCGGCCTGCCGACCGCGAACGCCTCGCTCCTGGACGAGGGCACCGCCGCGGCCGAGGCGATGACGCTCGTCCGCCGGGCGAACCGGAAAGCCGCCGGTCCGTTCGTCGTCGACGCCGACGCCCTGCCGCAGACCGTCGACGTCGTGCGCACCCGTGCCGAGGCGATGGGCATCGAGGTCGTCGTGGCCGACCTGGCCGGCGGCCTGGCGTCGGTGCCCGAGGGTCCGGTCTCGGGCGTCCTCGTGCAGTACCCCGGCGCGTCCGGTGAGGTCCGCGACCCGCGCGCGGTCATCGAGGAGGCCCACGAGCGCGGCGGCCTCGCGGTCGTCGCAGCCGACCTGCTCGCGCTCACGCTGCTGGAGTCGCCGGGCTCGCTGGGTGCCGACGTCGCGGTCGGGTCCTCCCAGCGCTTCGGCGTTCCGCTGTTCTACGGCGGCCCGCACGCCGGCTACATGTCGGTGCGTGCCGGTCTCGAGCGGCACCTGCCCGGTCGCCTCGTCGGGGTCTCGGTGGACGCCGAGGGCCGCCCCGCCTACCGCTTGGCGCTGCAGACCCGCGAGCAGCACATCCGTCGCGACAAGGCGACCTCGAACATCTGCACGGCCCAGGTGCTGCTGGCGGTCGTGGCGTCCATGTACGCGGTGCACCACGGCCCCGACGGGTTGCGCGCCATCGCGGCCCGCACCCACGACCTCGCCGCGCGCGCCGCGGCCTCGCTGCGCGGGGCCGGGCTGGACGTGCCGACGTCCGCGTTCTTCGACACCTTCACCGTGAACGTCCCCGGTCGCGCCGAGGCGGTCCTCGAGGCCGCCCACCGCGAGGGTCTGCACCTGCGGCTCGTCGACGCCGACACGGTCGGGCTGTCGTTCTCCGAGGTCAGTGGCCCCGCCACGCTGCGCGCCGTGCACGCCGCCTTCGGCGTCACGCCCGCTGCCGTCGAGCCGGCGACGGCCCTGCCGGCGTCCCTCGCGCGGACCACGGAGTACCTGACCCACGAGGTGTTCCACAGCCACCGCTCCGAGACCCAGATGCTGCGCTACCTGCGGCGGCTCTCGGCCCGCGACTACGCGCTGGACCGCGGTATGATCCCGCTCGGCTCCTGCACGATGAAGCTCAACGCCACCACCGAGATGGAGCCGGTCTCGCTTCCCGGCTTCGCCGACCTGCACCCCTTCGCCCCGGCTTCGGACGCGGCGGGCTACCGCCGCCTGGTCGACGACCTGGAGGGCTGGCTGGCCGAGGTGACCGGCTACGACAAGGTCTCGGTGCAGCCGAACGCCGGCTCCCAGGGCGAGCTCGCCGGCCTGCTGGCGATCCGTGGCTACCACCGCTCGCGCGGGGACGAGCAGCGCGACGTCTGCCTCATCCCGTCCTCTGCGCACGGCACGAACGCCGCGTCCGCGGTGATGGCCGGCATGCGCGTCGTCGTGGTCAAGGCGGCCGAGGACGGCGCCGTCGACCTCGAGGACCTGCGTGCGCAGTGCGAGAAGCACGCCGACACGCTGGCGGCGATCATGGTGACCTACCCCTCGACCCACGGCGCGTACGAGGAAACCATCACCGAGCTGTGCTCGACGGTGCACTCCTTCGGCGGCCAGGTCTACGTGGACGGGGCCAACCTGAACGCGCTGCTCGGCTACGCCAAGCCCGGCGAGTTCGGCGGCGACGTGAGCCACCTGAACCTGCACAAGACCTTCTGCATCCCGCACGGTGGCGGCGGCCCGGGCGTGGGCCCGGTGGCGGTGCGCGAGCACCTCGCCCCCTTCCTGCCCAGCCACGAGGCGCACCCCGAGGACGCCAAGCGCGCCGGCGTCGGCGCGATCTCGGCCGCCCCCTACGGCTCGGCCGGCATCCTGCCGATCTCGTGGGCCTACGTGCGGATGATGGGTGCCGAGGGCCTGACCCGGGCCACGGCCACCGCCGTGCTGGCCGCGAACTACGTGGCCGCCCGGCTCGAGGAGCACTTCCCGGTGCTCTACCGCGGTGCCGGCGGGTTCGTCGCGCACGAGTGCATCCTCGACGTCCGCCCGCTGACCAAGGCGACGGGCGTGACGGTGGACGACGTCGCCAAGCGGCTCGTCGACTACGGCTTCCACGCCCCGACCATGTCGTTCCCGGTGGCCGGCACGCTGATGGTCGAGCCGACCGAGTCCGAGGATCTCGGCGAGATCGACCGGTTCTGCGACGCGATGATCGCCATCAAGGCCGAGGCCGACCGGGTCGCCGCGGGGGAGTGGGACGTCGAGTCCTCGCCGCTGCGGCGTGCCCCGCACACGGCCCGCACCCTCGTCGAGGACTGGGACCGCCCCTACAGCCGCGAGCTGGGCGCGTTCCCCGGCGGCCTCACGGGCCCCAACGGCGTCCAGGACAAGTACTGGCCCGCCGTCGCCCGGATCGACCAGGCCTACGGCGACCGGAACCTCGTCTGCGCCTGCCCACCCCCGGAGGCGTTCGCCTGATCCGTGGGCTGGGCCCCAGGTTTGGTCACCAACCCGCTCCTCGGCGGCCGCTGACACCGGGTTGGTGACCAAACCTGACCCTCTTACCGGCGGTAGGCCCGCCCGGCCGTGGTCGGTCGGACGCCGCTGCGGGCCGGTCGGTACAGGCCGGTGCCGGTGCCACCCTCGGTGGGCGTGGACAGCGAGAACCAGGCGTAGCGGCGCAGCCACGGCCGGGCGTCGAGCATCCTCGTGGCGCGTCGCACGAAGGCCGCCTGGACCTTCGGACGGGGCACCTCGGCGCCGTCGGCGGTGAACCGCATGAGTGCCACCTCGGTGAGCCACACCGGCCGGCCGTACCGGTCGTGGACGGCGGTGAGGTACTCGCGCAGCTGCCGGGTCGCCCGTCGCGGGCCGAAGTCGCCCCCGTACCAGTGCACCGCCACCGCGTCGACGCGCAGGTCCCGCCGGGCGGCGCCGGTCATGAACCGGTCGAGCCACCCACCCTCGTCCGCGCCGCCGTACGCGACGGCCGGGCTGACCAGGTGCTGCCCCGTCTCCTCCAGGCGGGGCCACAGTCGCAGTGCCCGTCGCACGGTCATGTCCCCCTGACCCTCCAGGTCGGGCTCGTTGAAGCCCATGAGCCACGCGCCGTGCTCGGCAGCGGCCCGGAGGTTCTCGTCGGTCACCGAGCCGGCGCCCCACAGCATCGGCACGAAGGCGGCCCCGGTGCGGCCCAGGTAGGAGGGCCGGTCGGCGGTCCAGGTGTGGAACCAGGTGGCGCCGGAGTCGCGCAGCGCCCGCGTCACGCCGCGCTGCTGCCAGACGGTGACCCCACGGCCGGACGCCTCGGCCGCCCCGGTGCTGGTGCTGGTGCCGGTGCTGGTGCCGGTGCGAGGGGAACGGCGGACGTCATACGGAGCGGAGGCAGTCCCCCTCAGAGGTATGACGTCCGCCCCGCTGGTGCCGGCGCCCGGGAGCGTCACGGCACCTGCCGGCGTCCCGGCTGCCGGGAGCGCCAGCAGCAGGGCGGCCGTCAGGCCGGTCGCGACTTTGCGGATCACGCCGCGATGGTAGGTCCGATGGGCGCCACCGCGTCACGTTTGGTCACCAACCTGGTGCTGGAACCGGTTCCGAGACCGGGTTGGTGACCAAACGTGAGCGCGCTGAGGGCTCAGCGCGCCTGCGAGACGGACGACATGTTGAAGTCCGGGACGCGCAGGGCCGGGGTGGCCGTGCGGCTGAAGTAGTCGTCGCCCCACTCGCGGCTGAAGGAGGGGACCGTGGCCGAGGCGTGGGTGAACCGGCGCAGCAGGTCGACCGGGGACTCGTTGAACCGGAAGTTGTTCACCAGCCCGGTGATCTCCCCGTCCTCGACGAGGTAGACGCCGTCGCGGGTCAGGCCGGTCAGCAGCAGCGACTGCGGGTCCACCTCGCGGATGTACCACAGGCACGTGACCAGCAGGCCGCGCTCGGTACCGGCCACCAGGTCCTCCACCGTGCCGGTGCCGCCCTCGACCTCGAGCAGCAGGTTGTCGGTCATGGGAGCGACGGGAAGGCCGGTCAACCCGGCGGAGTGGCGGGTGGCGATGAGGGAGGACAGCACGCCGTCCTTGATCCACTCGGTGCGCTCGATCGGCAGGCCGTTGTCGAAGACGCTGTCCAGGTCCGAGGAGGAGGTGGCGCTGACGAACGGCGCGCACTCGAGCCCGGGCGCGGCCGGGTCGGAGGCGAGCGTGACGCCGGGGGCGACGATCCGGTCGCCCACCCGCGTCCCGCCACCGCGGCGGGAGTAGACGGACTGGCCGTCGTGGGCGGTGCGGGCACCGGCCGACCAGTAGGCGTCGATCATCAGGTCGGCCACGGCGGTCGGCGGCAGGATCGTGTCGTAGCGGCCGGCGGGCAGGTCGACCCGCCGCTCGCCCCAGGCCAGGCGCTTCTCCAGCTCGGCGTCCATGGCGAGGGCGTCGACGTCGGTGAAGTCACGCGTGGCGCCGCCGGTCCACGCGGACTGCGTGAGCGCGGCGTCCTTGCCGGTGCACCCGTAGTGGCCGGTGGGCTGCACGTGCCGTAGCCGCAGCCCGGTGGTGGAACCGAGGTAGGTGGTGGTCATCTCGTGGTTGACGAAGCCGTAGAGCACCCGGTCGGCGCTGCGGGCCCGGCCGAACGCCTCGCCCAGCGCCGGGGCGAAGACGTCGTAGACGTGGACGTCGGTCGGCACCGGCGCGTCGGCCCAGTCGGACGAGGCACGCTCACCGAGCAGGTCGCCGGCGTCCTCGGCCGGATCGGCGGCCCGGGCCGCGCGGTCCGCGGCCTCGACCAGCGCGGTGACCTGCTCGCGCGAGGCCGCGGTGCCGGCCACCGTGCCGACGCAGACCCCCGCCGGCGTCCGCACGTAGGAGACCACCGAGACGGTGACGCCGTGCATGACGCCGTTGGTGGTCAGCGTGTTGTTCGCCCAGCGCAGGTTGGCGCTGGTGTGGTCGGCCAGGATGACGACGCAGTCGTCGGCGGAGCTGGCGGCCAGGCCGTGCTCGACCAGGTCCTGCGGGCTGACGGGGCCGGTCGCGGCCGGAGTGATCAGGGTGCTCACGCGCCCGCCTCCTGGGTGGTGTTGAGGATGTTGACGCCGCGGAACAGGGCGCTGGGGCAGCCGTGCGAGACGGCCGCCACCTGGCCCGGCTGGGCCTTGCCGCAGTTGAACGCGCCGCCGAGCACGTAGGTCTGCGGGCCGCCGACGGCCTCCATCGACCCCCAGAACTCGGTGGTCGTGGCCTGGTAGGCGACGTCGCGGACCATGCCGCCCAGCTCGCCGTCGACGATGGAGTAGAAGCGCTGGCCGGTGAACTGGAAGTTGAACCGCTGCATGTCGATCGACCACGAGCGGTCGCCCACGACGTAGAGGCCGCGCTCGACCCGCGAGATCAGCTCGTCGGTGCTCGGGCCATGGGGCGCCGGCTGGAGCGAGACGTTGGCCATCCGCTGGATGGGGATGTGGCCGGGGGAGTCGGCGTAGGCGCAGCCGTTGGAGCGGCCCTCGTTGAGCTCGGGCAGCATCGCCCCCATCGGCCGGTCGAGCTGGTAGCCGACCAGGGTGCCGTCACGGACGATGTCCCACGACTGGGTCTGCACCCCCTCGTCGTCGTAGCCGATGGTGGCCAGGCCGTGGCTCTGGGTGCGGTCGCCGGTCACGTTCATCACGCCGCTGCCGTAGCGCAGGGTGTGGAGCAGGTCGGGAGTCGCGAACGAGGTGCCGGCGTAGTTGGCCTCGTAGCCCAGCGCCCGGTCCAGCTCGGTGGCGTGCCCGATCGACTCGTGGATGGTCAGCCACAGGTTCGAGGGGTGGATGACCAGGTCGTAGCTGCCGGCCTCGACGCTGGGCGCCTTCAGCTTCTGTGCGAGCAGCTCGGGGATCTCGGCGATCTCGGCGTCGAAGTCCCAGGTCGCGGCCGCGTCGCCCGACGGCGAGCCCACCACGTACTCCCAGCCGCGGCCCACCGGCGGGGCGATGGAGGCCATGGAGTCGAAGGCGTCCGCGCTGGAGCCGTGCGCCTCGACCTCGGGGTGCAGGCGCACCCGCTGCTGCGTCGTGCGTGTGCCGTTGAGGTCGGCGTAGAACTTGTTCTCCTTGACCTGCAGCAGCGAGGACGAGGCGTGGTCGACCGCGGCCCCCTCGCGCAGGGCGTTCGTCCAGCCGACCAGGACGGCGCCCTTCTCGGCGATGCTCACCTCGAACGGGTCGATCTCGTAGTCGGAGACCCAGGTCGCCACGTGCACCGGCTCGGGCGCGAGCCGCACCGGCTCCGGGGTCATCGCGGAGGCGACCTCGGCCACCGCGCAGGCCTCCTCGGCCACGCGGCGGGCCTCGTCCTCGGTGAGCACGACGCCGGAGGCGAAGCCCCAGGTGCCGCGGTGCACGACCCGGACCGCGAAGCCGAGGTCCTCGGAGTCGCTCGCGGCCTGGAGGACGCCGTCGCGGGCGCGCAGGTGCTGGTACCGCACCCGCTCGAACCGGAAGTCGGCGTGGCTGGCGCCGAGGGCGTCGGCACGCTGGAGCGCCGCCTCGGCGAGCCGCTCGTAGGGGAGTGCGGTGAAGCTCGGGTCGACCTGCGGTCCGCTCATGGTCGCGAACCTACCGGGCCGCCCGCCCGGACGTCGGCCCGCCGGGCCGTCAGACGCCCTGCAGCTCCACGGCCGAGCCGGTGCGCGTCTTGTGCACCGCCAGGCGCGCCGGGATGCGGTCGCGCATCTCGGTGACGTGGCTGACCACGCCGACGACCCGGCCGCCCTCGCGCAGCGAGTCCAGGATGCCGAGGACGTCCTCGAGGGTCTCGGCGTCCAGCGACCCGAACCCCTCGTCGACGAACAGCGTCTCCAACGAGGTGCCGCCAGCCTCGGCGGTGATCACGTCGGCCAGCCCCAGGGCCAGCGCCAGGCTCACGACGAACGTCTCGCCCCCCGACAGGGTCGCGGGGTCCCGGGCCTCGCCCGACCAGTCGTCGCGCACCAGCAGGGAGAGACCACCGCGGGTCTCGCCGGCGCCCCGCTCGCCCGTGTGCTCCAGGGCGAACCGGTGGTCGGTCATCGCACCGAGGCGGGCGTTGGCCGCGCTGACGACCTGGGAGAGCCGGTAGGCCAGGACGAACGCGGACAGGCGCATGCGCAGGGCGTTGTCGGCGGACTTGCCCTCCGCGAACGCGGCCACGCGGGAGACCAGCGCGTGCTCCGCCCGCACGGGCGCCCACGCGTCCAGCCGCTCCTCCAGCAGGCCGATCAGCTCGGTGAGGCGCCCGCACTGCTGCGTCGCGCGCTGGGCGGCCACGCGGGCCTCCTCGAGGAGACGGTGCTGCTCACGGTGCGTGGCCGCGAGCCCCGCCAGCGCCTCGGGCTCGGGCACGCTCGCACCCTCGCGGCCCAGCTCGGCGAGTACCTCGGCCACGCCGCCGCTGCTGGTGGCGTGCGCCGCCAGGCGCTCGTCGATGGCCCGGCACTCGGCCTCGGGCAGCGCGGCCTCGCGGGCCTGCCCCGCGTCCTCGAAGGCGTGCTCGGCCAGCTCTCGGGCCAGGTCCTCCTGGGCGGTGGCGCACGCGGCACGCTCGCGCACGAGCCGGGCGCGGGCCGAGCGCGCGGTCTCCAGGCCGGACCGGCGCGCCTCGAGGTCGCGCGTGAGCCGGCGGAGCCGGGCGGCCTCGGCGGGGCCGGCGTCGTCCTGGTCCGGCTCGTCGAAGGGCAGCGCGAGGTCGAGCACCCCGTCCTCGGGCTGCGGCGTACGGCCCTCGAGGACGCGCTCGGCGGTGGTCAGGCCGACGGCCAGCTCGCCCTCGAGGTCGGCGATCTCGCGGCTGCACGACTGTCGCTCGGACGTGACGGCTACCAGCTGCTCGCGGGCGGTGGCGCCCTCGGTGCGGACCGCCTCCAGCCGCGTCTCCAGGGTCTGCAGGCGCTCACGGGCCGCGGCGAGAGCGGCCGATCCGGCGCGGGCCGCGGCGACCTGCTCCTGAGCCTCCACCACCCGGGTGGCCAGCGTCTCGGCATCGAGGTCGCCCGCGAGGGCGAGGGCACGGTCGCGGCGGCTGGCGAGGTTGCGGACGTGCTCGGCGACCCCGGCCTCCTCACCGTTGCGGTCGTCCAGGGCGCGCTGGGCCGCCTTCTCGGCGGCGGCGTCGGCGACGCCGTGCGGCCGCACCGCCTTGTGCGGGTGCTCGCAGGAGCCGCAGACCGGGCAGCTGCTGCCGACGGCGAGCCCGACGGCGAGCTCGGCGGCCATCGTGGAGACGCGCTCCTCACGCACCTCCAGCAGTCGCTCGCGTGCGGACTGCACAGCCTCGCGCGCGCCGAGCCAGCGGGTGTGGGCGGCCTCGTGCTCCTCGACCAGGCCTGCGGCGGCGACGCGGGCCCGCTGCCGCTCGCGCAGCTCGGCCAGGGACTTCTCCGCCGACTCCAGGACGACGGCGGCCCGCTCCGCCTCGGCCACGGACTCCTGCGCGGCCACACGGCGGACCGGCAGGTCCTCGGCCTCGGCGGCCAGGTCCTGCGTGCGCTCGAGCAGGTCGCGGCGCTCGCGGCCCAGATCACCGAAGCGCGCCGAGGCCGCGGCGAGCCGGGCGGCCCGCTGCTCCAGGGGGCGCAGACCGGCGAGGGCGTGCCCGACGTCGACCAGGCCCGACTCCAGCGCCGCGTCCACGTGGTCCTCCCCGGGGGACTGGCGCAGGTGGGCCAGGGCCCTCGCGACAGCGGCCGCGGCCTCGGTCTCCGCCGCGGCCAGCGCCGCGCTCGCGCGCCGCTCGACGTCGGCCAGCACCACGACCGGGGCGGCCCGACGCGCAGCCTCCCGCGCCTGCCGGTCGGCCTCACGGGCGGGCGCGGCGGCAGCGAGCCGCGCCTCCTCGGCCAGCGCAGCCGCTCGGCGGCCGCCCTGCTCGGCGGCCGTGCGGGCCTCCTCCAGCGCGGTGCGTGCGTCCTGCTCGGTGGCGGCGTGCTCGGCCACGCGGGTGGTGGCGGCCCCGAGCCGCTCGGCCGCCGTGGTCCGCAGCGCCACGGCCCAGGGCAGGAGCGTGCCGGCGTCCGCCTCCGGGCCCAGGTCGTGCAGGTCCCAGCCGCCGGGCAGCGCGGTGGCCGCGGCCTCGCTCAGGCGGCTGACGCGGTCGGCGACCTCGTCGTGCACGGCCTCGCTGCGACGTCGCAGGGTGGTGCGCTCCTCGACCAGCCACTTCTCCACCCGGTCGAAGCGACCGGTCCGGAACAGCTCCTGGAGGAGCTTCTGCCGCTCCGCCGAGGACGCCCGCAGGAAGGCCTGGAACCGGCCCTGGGGCAGCATCGCGACCTGCGTGAACTGGCCGGCGTTCATGCCGACGAGCCCCGTGACGAGCTGGCCGGCCTCGTCCAGGCGGGTCGAGAGGGTCATCCAGGCTCCGTCGACCAGCTCGGAGACGCTCACCGAGGCCTGCTCGGGCGTGGTGCCGGTGCCGCGACGCTTGGGCCGCTCCCACGCGGGGGAGCGGACGAGCCGGAACCGGCGCCCGGCCAGGGTCGCCTCGAGCGTGACCTCGGGCCTGGCCCCGGGGGCGGCGTGGTCGGAGCGCAGGCGCTTGGCGGCGTTGCGGTCACCGGGCACCTGGCCGTAGAGGGCGAAGCAGACCGCGTCGAGCACGCTGGTCTTGCCCGCCCCGGTGGGGCCGGTGAGCAGGAACAGGCCGGCCTCCGACAGCCGGTCGAGGTCGATCTCCACGGTGTCGGCGAACGGGCCGAAGGCGGTGACCCTCAGGTGGTGCAGCCTCACGCGCCCACCTGCTCGGGGGCGGCGGGGACGGGGTCGGCGTCCGGGTCCTCGCAGCACGCGTCGACGGCACGGCGCAGCAGCGCCGCCTCGTCCGCCTCCGGGGCGCGCCCGCGCATCGCGGTGACGAACTCGGCGACGACGTCGTGGTCGCTGCGGCCGCTCGAGGGCGCGGCGGGCATGCCGCCGACCGGGGCGGCGGTGTGCTCGAACGAGAGCACCAGGGCGTGCGGGAAGCGCCGGCGCAGCCGGTCCATCGCGGCGGCGGGCCGCCCCTCGTCGGTGAGGACGGCCTGGACCCACGCGTCCTCCGCGTGCGCGTGCCGGGGGTCGCTGAGCAGCTCGTCCAGGGTGCCGCGGAGCCGGGCCAGCGGCCGGGGGACGGGGGAGGGGACGAACGTCGCGGAGACGGCGGCGCCGCCCTCGGCGGGCGCACCCAGGTCGACGAGCCAGCTGCCCTTGGTGTGACCGGCCTCGGAGAACGAGTACGCCAGGGGGGACCCCGAGTAGCGGACGCGCTCGTCGAGCACGTGCCGCCCGTGCAGGTGGCCCAGCGCGACGTAGTCGCTGCCGGCGAAGGTGGAGGAGGGGACGATCGAGACGCCGCCCACGGAGATGTCCCGCTCGGAGTCGGACTCCAGGGACGGGTCGCGCTCGACCCCGCCGGCGACGAAGGCGTGCGCCATCACGACCGAGCGGGTGCCAGCGCGGCCGGCCAGGTCGTCGCGGACCCGACGCATCGCCTCGCCCAGCGCCGCCTCGTGCGAGCGGGCGGGCAGGCCCCACGTCGTGCGGGTCGCCTCGGGGTCGAGGTAGGGCAGGCCGTGGACGGCCACCGGGCCGTGCTCGTCCTCCAGCAGCACCGGGACCCCGACGTCGGAGTGCCGGGTGCGCAGGTGCACCCCCGCTGCGTCGGCCAGGCGCGAGCCGAAGCCGAGCCGCTGCGCCGAGTCGTGGTTGCCGCTCGTGAGCACGACCCGTGCCCGCGAGGCCGCCAGCCGGGCGAGGGTCTCGTCCGCCAGGCGCACCGCGTCGACCTGCGGCAGCGCACGGTCGTACACGTCCCCGGAGACGAGCACGACGTCGACCTCCTCGGCCGCGACGACCTCGAGGAGGTGGTCGACCCAGGCGGCCTGGTGGTCGAGCATCCCCTCGCGGTGGAAGGACCGGCCGAGGTGCCAGTCGGAGGTGTGGAGCAGGCGCACGCGAAGCACCGTAGGGGCCGCCACCGACAACGGGGTGGACCCACGCCGACCAGCGACGGGAGAAGGTGGAGGGCGTGGAGCCTCGTGACGCAGCCGACGACCTGACCCCGCCGCCCGAGGGCGCTCGTGACGGGGCGCCCGCCCGCGTGCTCGTGGTGGGGGCCGGCGTCGCCGGGCTCGCGACGGCGCGGGCCCTGCACCGCGAGGGGCTCCAGGTGCGGGTCGTCGACCGGGGACGACGGGTCGGTGGACGCCTGGCGTCGCGCACCTGGGACGGCAGGCCCGTCGACCACGGCGCGTCCTACCTCACCGTCTCCGAGGAGGGAGCGCGCGAGGGCTTCGACCAGGTGGTGGCCGCGTGGGAGGTCGCCGGGCTGGCCCGCCGCTGGACCGACACCTTCGGGGTGGCCGAGGCCGCGTCCCGCCGCACCACGACCGGACCCGTGCGCTGGGCGGCGCCCGGTGGCCTGCGCGGCCTCGCCGAGGACCTCGCCCGGCACCTCGACGTCCACCTCGACGTCACCGTGGAGCGCGTCGACGCCGGCCCCGACGGCCGCCCGGTGGTCGACGGCGAGACCTGGGACGGGGTCGTGCTGGCGATGCCCGACACCCAGGCGCGGCGCCTGCTCGGCCCCGGTTTCAGGGACGCCGGCACGGCCCTGGACGGGGAGAGCGAGCCCATCATGGCGGTCGCCGCACGCTGGCCGCAGCGGTGCTGGTCGGACCTGCCGGACGGCCTGTTCGTCAACGACCACCCGGTGCTCTCCTGGGTGGCCGACGACGGCCGACGCCGGGGCGACGACGCCCCGGTGCTCGTCGCGCACTCGACCCCCGGGCTCGCCCGCGACCACCTGGACGACCCCGGGGCCGCGCTCGGCCCGGTGCTCGAGGCACTGACCGAGCTGCTCGGGGTGCCCGCGCCCGAGGACGCCTGGGTGCACCGCTGGGGGCTGGCGCGGCCGGTCGACGGGCACGACGCGGCCTACTGGCTGCACCCCGTCGCGCACGGTGCGGTGGCGGCCTGCGGGGACGGCTGGTCCAGGAAGCCGCGGGTGGAGGCCGCGTGGTTGTCGGGGGAGCGGTGCGCGGCCGCCGTCGGCGCCCGACTGCGCGACGTCCGGGACCAGGGTCTCTCCGGCCAGGGACCAAGGTCCCGTCCTGCGTGAAGGGGCTGCGAAAGCGCGTGACCTGGCCGTGTTGGAACGGTTCACTGGTCGCACCGAGGTCGTCCGCTCCGGCGGGCGCACGGACCTGACGAGGTCATGTGGCGGGCTGGGGGGTTGCGCCACAGGCCTGGTAGTGACGAGGGCCGGACCCGCGTGCTGGGGAGCGTCGCGGGACCGGCCCTCGTCGTGCGTCCGGACCCGGTTGCCCGAGCCGAGGTCGGCCTCAGGCGTAGCGCACGGCCCGGCGCGGGCCGGTGAAGCCCCACAGGTCCAGGCCGTGCTCGGCCGCGAGCCGCACGGACAGCGACGTGGGCGCACCCACCGCCACCAGGGCGCCGACCCCGGCCGCCACGGCCTTCTGCACCAGCTCGAAGCCGATGCGGCCGCTCACCACGAGGCAGGCGCCCGCGGCCGGCTCTCCGGCCAGCACCCGGGCACCGGTGACCTTGTCGAGCGCGTTGTGGCGCCCGACGTCCTCGCGCACCACCAGGAGCTCGCCGTCGGCGGTGGCCAGGCCGGCCGCGTGCGAGGCGCCGGTGCGGGCGAAGACCTGCTGCGCCTCCCGCAACCGGTCCGGCAGCCCCCGGACGACGGTGGCGCCGGGGCGCTCGCCGTCCCACCCGGCCCCGGTGACCCCGGAGAGGGCGTCGGCCACCGAGTCGGCGCCGCACACCCCGCAGGCGCTGGAGCCCGCCGAGAGCGCGTCGTGCCGCGCCGATGGCTCGCTGCGCGGGGCCCGGGCCAGCCGCAGGGTCACGACGTTGAACGCCTCCTCGGGCTCGAGGTCGACGTCGGTGCAGTAGGCGACCGCGGCCAGGGCCCCCTCGGCCACGTCGCGGTCGTCGAAGAGTCCCTCGTGCCGCGCCCAGCCCGCGGCCAGCTCGAAGTCGTGGCCGGGGGTGCGCATGGTGACCCACAGCCGGCGTCCGGGCTGGCCGGGCCAGGTGCCCCGCAGCTCCAGCGGCTCCTCGGTGACCAGCCGGTCCTCGTGCCGCCGCACCAGCTCCGCCCCGTCCTCGCCCACGCGGTGCTCGGCGACCCGGCGCCGGGTCGTCGGCCCCGGCGGGCGGGGCAGGGAGGCGCGCAGGTCGTGCGGCAGGTCGGGCGGCAGGTCGGGGCCGCTCACCGGGGTCAGTCCTCCCCGCGGAAGGCCCGGCGCACGGCGAGCCGGTGGGTGAGCTCGTCGGTGGCGTCGAGCAGCCGTCGGCGCACCGAGCCGTCGAGGTCGTCGCGAGCCGCGAGGGTCGTCATGGCCGCCACCGTCCCCGCCGTCACCGACGAGCGCGGGTAGAACGCCTCGACCGCGGTGGCGAGCACCCAGCCGCTGTGCACGTCCGGCAGGGTCGGCACCAGGGCTGCGAACTCCTGCACGTAGGGCAGCGCCACGCCGTCGGGCCCGTCGGTGCCGCTGCGCCACAGGCCGTCGCCGGCCGCGGTAAGCTCGTAGTTGGGCACGCTCACCGCGCCGGTGAGCCGCTCCCAGGCGAACGTCTTGGCCTCGGCCGTCGGCAGCGACGCCACGGCCCGGGTGTGCTCGACCCGGGAGACCGCGGTCGGCTCCGCGTCCAGCGCGGCGTCGAGCGCGGCCCGGTCGGTCGCGCCCAGCGCCGCGAGCCGCACCAGCAGCCGCCAGCGCAGCTCCAGGTCCACGTCCACGCCCTCCGGCAGCCGCTCGCCGCCGAGCCACGCGACGAGCAGGTCGGCGGCGCGGCAGGCCCCGATCGCGGACTGGAACGCCGCGAGCTGCAGCGGCGAGCCCGGCTCCGCGCCGCGCGCGGCCACCAGTGCGGCCTCCTGCAGCCGGTCGGCGGACGAGGCGGGGTCGCTGGTGTGCGGGAGGTAGCTGAGCACCCAGGGGAACGTGTAGACGAGGCCCGCGTCGACCGTCTCGACCGGCAGCCAGGCCTCGGCGAGGTCGACGGCCGCGTCGGGGTCCACCCGGGCGTGGTGCACGCCGGAGCGCAGCTGGTTCCAGACCGCGGCGCGCACCCGCGCGTCCTCGGTCGCCGAGACCAGGGCCGGCAGCAGCGGCACCGTGGTGGCGTCGGGCAGCGTCGCCGCCCACGTGGCCTCCACCGGGTCGAGCAGCACCACGCCGCCGTCCGGCACGGTGACCGGCACCTGCGCCGCGTCCACCCGCACCTCGTGCACGCTGCCGCCCTCGGCGCCGTCGCCGGGAGCGGCGACGAGGAGGCTCACGGCGTGCGTGCGCTCGGCCGGCGCCACGCCCTCGGCGGTGGCCGGGGCCGTGCGTCGCAGGACGCCCGCGGTGCGGTCGACCTCGAGCAGGTCCGGGCCGGCGGTGGTGAGCCAGGCGTCGGAGAAGGTGCCGAGGTCGGCGGCTCCGGCGCGCTCCCAGGAGCCGAGGAGGTCGTGCATGGTGGCGTTGCCGAAGCGGTGCCGCGTGAAGTGGTCCACGGCCCCGGCGAGGAAGACGTCGTCGCCCAGACGCGCGTTGAGCTGGCGCAGGATCGCCGAGCCCTTGGCGTAGGAGATCCCGTCGAAGCTCTGCAGCGCCTCGAGCGCGTCGTCGGCGCCGTTGCCCGCCACCGGGTGGGTGGTCGGGCGCTGGTCGGCGAGCAGGCCCCACTGGCGGCGCTGGAAGGAGTTGAGCACCCAGGCCTCGTCGAACTGGGTGACGGACGCCGTCACGCGGTTGCCCATGTACTCCGCGAAGGACTCGTTGAGCCACAGGTCGTCCCACCAGCGCGGGGTGACGATGTTGCCGAACCACTGGTGCGCCATCTCGTGCGCCACCGTGATGGCGCGCTGGGTGCGCATGCCGCGGGTGGTGCGGCTGGAGAAGACGAGGGTGTCGCGGAACGTGACGCAGCCCGGGTTCTCCATGGCTCCGGCGTTGAACTCCGGCACGAACGCCTGGTGGTACTCGCCGAACGGGTAGCGGATGCCGAAGAGGCGGTGGAACTCGTCGAAGCACTGGCGGGTGAGGGTCAGCAGCTCCTCGGCGTCCGCCTCGAGGGCGCCGGCGAGGCTGGCGCGGGCGGACAGGCCGAGCGGAATGCCGTCGTGGGTGTCCCGGACGACGTGGTAGGGCCCGGCGACCAGGGTGACGAAGTAGGTGGAGAGCGGCTGCGTCGTGGCCAGCTCCCAGCGGCCCGGCTCCACCTGCGTGGCGGCCCCGTTGCCGACGACGGTCCACTCCTGCGGTGCGGTGACGTGGAGCGTGTACGGCGCCTTGAGGTCGGGCTGGTCGAAGCAGGCGAACACGGTGGGGGCGGCGTCCATGAAGGACATGCCGTAGACGTAGTGGCGGCCGTCGGCGGGGTCCACGGAGCGGTGCAGGCCCTCGCCGTCGTTGCGGAACGGCATGACGGCGTCGACGACGACCTCGTGCCGGCCGGCGGGCAGGTCGA
This sequence comes from Nocardioides bruguierae, assembly GCF_023656415.1. GTDB lineage: Bacteria > Actinomycetota > Actinomycetes > Propionibacteriales > Nocardioidaceae > Nocardioides > Nocardioides bruguierae. The sequence continues at coordinate 407,849 of NZ_JAMOIL010000001.1, read as the reverse complement.
GCGGGAGGCGGCCCCGCTGGAGCAGCGCGACGTCCAGCGGCGCACCGTCCACGTGCACCGAGCGCAGGGACGTGGGCTTGAGGTCGAGGAACGTGCGGCCGCCGGCCGAGGTCACCACGATCCGCGTGAGCGAGTCGAAGGTCTCCTCGCTCGTCGTCAGGTCCAGGGTCAGGTCGTAGGACTCGACCTCCAGGAGGTCGGCGCGGTGGACCGCCTCGATGCGGCGCAGGGACAGGGGACGGCCGGGCTCCGCGGCCGATCCGGGACCGGAGGCGGGGGACTGGTCGGGCACGAGGCGAGGCTAGTGCCGCGCCGGGCGGCGGGGGAGGGTGGGGCCGTCCGGTGGTGGGGGACACGCCTGTCAGCGCTTTGCGAACATTTCTGCGGATTTCTGCTCGCGCAGGCAACCGAACCGTCATGCTGCGCGTCTGAGCATTGAAGACGCCGCTCGGGCGTCCCTCCAGGAAGGAAGCCGCGATGTCGCGTGCACTCTCCCCCTCTCGTGGCCTGGCCGCCGCTGCCACCGTTGGCGTGCTGCTGCTGACCCCCCTCGCCGTCACCGGTCTCGGCACCCCCGCCGTCGCCGACGCTGCCGCCGACTGCGCCAGCCCTGTCGACGTCAGCGGCCTGAGCCGCGGTGACGCCGTCACCGCCCTGAGCGTCACCGCCGGCACCACCCCCGAGGAGTTCCCCGGCACGGTCCTCGGCGTCATCACCGACGGCATCGCCCCCGGCGTGGACATGGTGATGATCGACTTCGGCGGCGCCGGCGCCAACCCGGCCATGGACGAGATCGGCGGCATCTGGCAGGGCATGTCGGGCTCGCCGGTCTACCTGGGCGACCCGGCCGACGGCAACATCGTCGGCGCCGTGGCCTACGGCCTCTCCTACGGACCCAGCCCGATCGCCGGCGTCACCCCCTACGCCGACATGGACACCCACATGCCCACCGCCCCCGCACGGGTCGGCGTGGACGGCAAGACCGCCCAGCAGATCGCCCGCGCGGACGCCGGCACCAGCCGCACCGACGCCGAGCGCGGCTTCCGCATCCTCCGCTCCGGCCTGACGCTCTCCGGCGTCGACACCTCCGAGCTCGGGCGCGTGCGCAAGGCCGCGGCCAAGCACGGCCTGACCCTGCGCAGCCGCACCTTCTCCGCCGACGGCACCGTCGGAGCCCGCGCCGCGGACGTGACCGTCGACGACGTCGCCGCCGGCGGCAACCTGGCCGCCTCGGTCGCCTACGGCGACATCACCATGGCCGGCGTCGGCACCACCACGTCGGTCTGCGGCGGCGAGCTGGTCGGCTTCGGCCACCCGCTCATCCAGGGCGGCGAGGTCACCTACGGCCTGCACCCGGCCGACGCCGTCTACGTGCAGCCGGACTCGGCGTGGGCGCCGTTCAAGGTCGCCAACATCGGCGACCCGGTCGGCACCATCGAGCAGGACCGGATGACCGGCATCACCGGCACGCTGGGCACCCTGCCCGACGCCGCCACCGTCACCAGCGCCTTCACCGCCGGCAGCACCACCCAGGACCTGTCGACCGACGTCTACGAGTCCGACTACCTGCCGGACGTGGTGTTCTACTCCGGCTACACCGGCACCGACGTCGTGCTCGACGGCGACCCGATGGGCACGCAGGAGCAGGCCTGGACGATGACGGGCACCGCCGACGGCGAGCCGTTCGCCTTCTCCGGCAGCAACGTCTTCGCCGGCTCCAGCTGGTGGAGCAGCTACCAGGCCGCCGACGAGGTCGCCACGCTCGCCTACTACCTGAACCGCATCGACGGGGTCGAGGTCGACGCCGTCGACGTCACCGCCGAGCAGGTCTCGACGGAGGCGCAGAGCTGGTCGATCCTCCGCGTCGACCAGCGCAAGGGCGGCGAGTGGACGCCGGTGAGCGACCGCAAGACCCTCAAGGTCACGGAGGGCACCCTCAAGCTGCGCGTGGTGGTCCGCAACGGCGACCGCACGGCCCGGCTGCCGCTGTCGGTGGACATCGACGACACCGGTCGCGGCTGGGGCTACCTCTACGTGCGTGGCGGCGACAGCGTCTACCAGCGCAGCCGCGCCGGCACCATCGAGAAGTTCGCCCAGAAGGTCGAGGACCGCGTCCGCAACGACCAGGTCCAGCTGGAGCTGCGCATGCGCGGCGCCGGGCGGACCACCGTGGTCGCGGACCTGCCGCGCCAGGGCATCGTCCGGGGCGGGCAGTACATCTCGGTCTCGACCCCGCGTCGCTGACCCGGCGCTCCTGACCCCGCGTCGCTGACCCCGCAACGCACGAGCCCCCGGCACCGTGGTGCCGGGGGCTCGTGCTGCGACCGGTGACCGGTCCTCGTGCTCGGTGTGGGGCGTCAGCCCTGCACGCCCAGGGCGAACTCGACCTGACCCTGCTGGTCGACGGAGGCGTCGAGGATCTTGTCGTCGAGCACCTGGGCGGCGCGCTCGTCGAGGTAGACGGTGGTGCCGCCCTGCTCGACGACCTGGTCGCCGGGCTCGGCGGCGGTGGCCATGGTCGCGGAGAAGCTGGGGTCGGCCTCGTTCTCGGAGGTGATCCGCAGGCCGGCGGAGTCGGGCAGCTCGGGCGAGGCGCTGAGCTGGTTGAGGATGGTCGTCGCGTTCTCGGTGAGGGTGAGCATGGACTCGCCTTCCGATCGGGTGCAGTGACGACACCACCGTTGCGGACGACGGCGACACACTCAAGCCGACGGCCTCACCCGGGCGTGTCGACCGGCCCGTGGCGGACGCGGCCGTCGGTGCCATGCTCGGCTCATGGCCCCTGACCTGACCGCCGCCGACGCCGTCGTCCACGAACCCACGCACCGCTGGGTCGACCTCGAGCAGACCGACCCCGACCACTACCGCGCCACCAACCGCCGTGGCGGTGAGCTGCGGGTCGGTGCGGGCGACGACGCCGACTTCACCCCGGTGGAGCTGCTGCTGGCCGCCCTGGCCGGCTGCGGCGCCATCGACCTCGCGCTCATCACCGGCAAGCGGGCGCCCGCCACGTCGCTGCGGGCCCGCGCCGAGGGGCACAAGATCCGCGACGAGCAGGGCAACCGGATGAGCGACCTCCAGGTCACCTTCGACGTCGCGTTCCCCGACGGCGAGGCCGGGGACGCGGCGCGCGCGGTGCTCGAGCGCACCGTGCGGATGATCGAGGACCGGCTGTGCACCGTCGGGCGCACGGTCACCGTCGGTGACCACGTCCGCTACCGGACGACGGGGGAGTGACCGGCACCGTGAAAGGCGCCGTGGCCCGGGGCGTCAGCCGATGGTGACCGACTCGATGTCCACGGCCTGGGCCGGGGCGCCGTCCTGCGCGCCACCCTCGACGCCCGCCTCGCCGATCTCGTCGAGCACCGCCAGGCCGGCGTCGTCGATGGTGCCGAAGACGGTGTAGTCGGGGGCCAGGTCGCTGTCGGTGTAGACGAGGAAGAACTGCGACCCAGCGGTGTTGGCGCTGTCCGCGTTCGCCATGGCCACCACACCACGCTCGTAGGTCTCGGTGCCGTCGATCTCGTCGGGGATGAGGTAGCCCGGCCCGCCGCTGGTCAGACCCGTCGGGTCGCCGCACTGGAGCACCCCGAAGGTGTCGTAGGTGGTGACGCGGGGGCACGGCGTCTCGTCGTAGAAGCCCTGCTCGGCCAGCGACACGAACGACCCGACCGTGCACGGCTTGCCGTCCGCGTCGAGGGTGAGGGTGAGGTCGCCGTAGTTGGTGTGCAGCACCGCGGTCACCGACCCCGACACGGTCGGCTCGGCGGGCGGCAGCTCGACGTCGCGCGCGGCGTCACCGGTCTCGTAGTAGCCGCAGCCGTCGCCGGCGGCCTCGATGGTGCCGCTGCGCCCGTCCCCGCTGCTGTCGGCCGATGCCGATGCCGAGGCCGAGGCCGAGGCCGATGCGCCGGCGTCGTCCGAGGGCTCGTCGCCGCCGCACGCGGCCAGCGCGGACGTGAGGCCCAGCAGGACGGCGGAGGTGGCGAGGCTGCGACGGAGGCGGGTGCGGGGCGTCATGGCGCCGATCGTAGGTGGGCGGCTCAGCCGTTGAGCCCGCGGGCGGCCACCGGCCACCGGTGCAGGCCGCCGTGCTCGTCGGCCCAGAGGGCGTCCGCGAGGTTCACGGCGTTGCACACGTGGTTGGGCACCACGTCCACCTGGGTGCCGACGCGGGGGAGCACCCCCTCCATCTCGACGACGGCGTGGTGCTCGGAGAGCTGGACGATCCGTGCGTCCGGGCGCTCGAGCAGGCGGCCCCAGCCGGTGGCCCACGGTGCCCGGTCGGCGCCGAGCACCTTGGACCCGGAGTCCAGCACGAGGCGACCCGAGGCGTGGCTGACCACCGTGGCGCGTGCGGTCAGCGCCACGTCCCCGGGCTCGCAGGTGCCCAGCTCCCACTGCTGGGCGTCGTTGAAGACGTAGACGCCGGGACGCTGCTCCCACTGCACGCGCGCGAGCCCGGGATCGTCCGCCCCGGCGTCGCCCGGACCGGAGGCACCGGGGGGCGCTCCCAAGGATCCGCCCGAGGACCCGCCCAGGGCCGCGTCCAACGATGCTGCCAATGAGGGGGTGGACCCCCCGGAGAGCACGTGGACGGGGACGCCCGCTGCCTCCATCGACAGCCGGGCCGCCAGCAGCGCCTCGCGCTCCGCGACGGCCGCGGCACCGGGCGCGTCCGGGGAGTAGGAGTGCCCCGGGAAGGTGAACGCGCCGCGCACCGGCAGCCCGGCACGGGCAGCGGCCGCGGCCACCTCGCCCGCGTCCGCGGGCGCCACGCCCGTGCGGTGGTGGCCGGAGTCGATCTCCACGAGCACCTCGACGCCCGAGCCGCCCAGGCGTCGGCCGCTGTTGGCGGCGCCCATCACCGAGTCCACCCCGATCGCGACCCGGGCGTGCTCGGCCAGCGCGCGCAGCCGGTCGGCGCGGTCGTCGTCGACCCAGACGGGGTAGGCCAGGAACAGGTCGCGCACGCCGGCCCGCACGAGGACCTCGGCCTCGCCGACCGTGGCCACCGTGAGACCGGCGGCCCCGCCGGCCAGCTGGAGACGCGCGACCTCCAGGCACTTGTAGGTCTTGGCGTGCGGGCGCAGGAGGACGCCGGCGGCGGCGGCCCGGTCGGCGGCCCGCCGGACGTTGCGGCGCAGCCGCACCGGGTCCACGCGCAGGTGCGGGGTGGGTGGGACGGGCACGGCCTCACCGTAGTGGCTGCGTTGGCGGGGAGGGCTACGGTCGGAGCGTGCAGCTCGGAATCCACTACGCCGTCTTCTCCGGGGCCGACCAGGCCGAGATCGTCGACCGTCTGGTCGGCACCGCCCGTGCGGCCGACCAGGGTGGCGCCGCCTGGTTCACCGTCATGGACCACTGGTTCCAGATGGAGCCGCTGGGTGGGCCCGCCGAACCGATGCTCGAGGGGTACACCACCCTCGGCCACGTCGCCGCGCTGACCGAGCGGGTGCGCCTCGGCCTGCTGGTCACCGGCGTCACCTACCGGCACCCGGGCCTGCTCGCGAAGACCGTGACGACCCTCGACGTGCTCTCCCGCGGTCGGGCCATGCTCGGCATCGGTGCGGCCTGGTACGAGCGTGAGCACGTCGGGCTCGGCGTGCCCTACCCGCCGCTCAAGGAGCGGTTCGAGCGGCTCGAGGAGACCCTGCAGGTGGCGCGGGCCATGTGGTCCGACGACGACACGCCCTACAGCGGCACGCACTACTCGCTGGCCGAGCCGGTCAGCCGGCCGACCAACGTCTCCACGCCGCACCCGCCGGTGCTCATCGGCGGGTCGGGGGAGCGCAAGACGCTGCGGATGGTCGCCCAGTACGCCGACGCCTGCAACCTGTTCGGCAGCGACCCCGAGGCGATCGCCCACAAGCTCGAGGTGCTGTCGCAGCACTGCCGGACGTTCGACCGCGACCCCGCCACCATCACCAGGACCGTGATGGTGCAGGCGGACCCGGTGGCGGATCCCGACGCCTTCGTGGCGCAGATGGAGCCTCTCGCCGCCCTGGGCGTCGACATGGTCTGCCTCGTGCCGCCCGCCGAGGACCCGGTCGGCTGGACGACGCGGCTGTGCGCCGACGTCCTGCCCCGCCTGGAGTCCCTCTGAGGGGCGCCCTCGCCGCCGTCGGCCTGCTGACCGTCCTGGCGGCAGGCTGCACCGGCGCGGACGCCGACTCCGGTGGCCGGGCCACGACGAGCGCCGGCGACTCCGGCGACCCCGGCGACTCCGGTGGTCCGGGCGCGACGAGCCCCGGCACCCCGGCAGCCTCCGCCACGCCCGACACCCCGGCCACGTCCTCGGCGGAGACCGAGGTCGACCCCGCGACCGCCCTGGCCTCCGACGGCCGGCCGCGTCGCGCAGTGCTGAGCGTGCCGTCCGCCGGGGTCCGCGACCTGGTGGTCGTGCCGTACCGCGGGCGGACCGACGACGCGCCCGGCACCGAGATCCAGGACGGCGGGGTGGCGGCGAGCCCGCACGGGCCCCGTGGCGGCACCGGGCCGGGCGGGATCGGCAACTACCAGGTGACCGCGCACCGGCTCTCGTCCACGCAGGCCTTCCTCGAGCTCGACGAGGTGCGACGTGGCGACCGGGTGACGGTCACGGTGGGCCGGCGCACCTACGTCTACGAGGTGCGACGCACCCGCATCACGTCCTTCCGCGAGCCGGCGTCGCTGCGGGCGCAGCGGGCGGCCGTGCCGGGCCGGCCCGGCGTCGAGGCCACGCGGGCGATGATCACGCTCTCCACCTGCCGCACCCCGGAGGACCGCGCCGAGGGCAACGACTGGTCGGACCGCTTCGGCAACCCCGAGCACCGGATCGACAAGATCGGCGTGCTCGTGGCGGTCCGGCGGGCCTGAGCCACGCGCCTAGGCTGGCGTCGTGAGCCCCTCGCAGCACGATCGCCTCGCGGTCATCTCCGACGTCCACGGCAACCTCACCGCCCTCGAGGCGGTGCTGGACGGCCTCGACGCCCGGGGCATCACGCACGTGCTGAACCTCGGGGACGACGTCGGCAAGGGGCCGCGCGGGGCCGAGGTGGTCTCGCTCGTGCAGGAACGGTGCGAGATCAGCGTCCTGGGCAACTGGGACGACTACCTGCCCGCGCCCGACCGCGAGCCGACCCCCGAGCTGGACTTCTGGGCCGGCCAGCTGGCCGCGGGCCAGGCCGCGTGGCTGCTGGCCAAGCCGTTCTCGCTGGACCTGTGGCTCTCGGGCCGGCGGTTCCGCATGTTCCACGCCTCCGCCGACTCGGTGCACCACCGCGTCCGACCCTCCTCGCCGGCCGCCGAGCAGCGGGCGCTGTTCGACCACACCCCCGCGATCGCCGCGAGCCCGCACACGCTCTTCGGTGCCGACGAGGCGCCGGACGTGGTCGTCTACGGCGACCTGCACGAGCCGTTCGTGACCTCCGACGAGGGCCGGACGATCGTCAACACCGGCAGCGTCGGCAACAACGTCGGTGACCCGACGCCGGTCTACCTGGTCCTGGAGGGCGTGCTCGGCAGCGTCGAGGACGCGGCGTTCTCGATGACCCACGTCCGGGTGCCCTACGACGTGGAGGCGGAGCTGGCGCACGCCCGTGCCGTCGGCATGCCGGGCTACGCCGCGTGGGAGCAGGAGCTGCTCACCGGCGTCTACCGCCGCGACGACCCCACCGATCCCGGCCACCACCGGGTCGGGCACGCGCGCACGCTCGGCACCGGCCCGAGCCGGGCGTCGGGGGCGCTGGCGTAGCGTCCGAGGCGTGACCTCGGACCACACCAGCACCTCCAGCACGGCCACCTCCAGCACGGCCACCTCCAGCACGGCCACCACCAGCACGGCCACCACCACGTCCGCCAGCGGCGGGAGCATGGTCCTGCTGGACGGGCCGGCCCCGGCGACGCCGGCGCCGCCCGCGTCCGTGCTGGCGTCGTTCCACGACCCGCACCCCGGCCACGGGGGCGCCGACGACCCGCTCGTGGCCCACGGCGAGAGCCGGCCGTGGGAGCCCGGCACCGTGATCGCCTGGTGGTACGGCCAGGGCTGCGCGCTGCTGCGGGTGGTGGCCGACGACGCCGACGGCCTGGTCGCGTGGATGCCCACGGGGAGCGAGTCGCTCTACCGGCTGCCCGTGGACGGGACGGGTCTGCGGGACCGCGGGCTCGTCGAGCGGTTCATGGTCGAGCGCCGACCGGCGGTGCGTCCGTGGCAGGGCCGCGGGGTGCTGCGAGTCCTGCCCCGGGGCAAGCCCTGGTCGGTCTGGTACTTCACCGAGTCCGACGCCCCGGACGGGTTCGCCGGTCACTACGTCAACCTCGAGGCGCCACACCTGCGCCCGGTGGACGGGTCGGCGCGCACGCACAGCCGCGACCTCGTCCTCGACCTCTGGCTCGACGGGGACGGGCTCTGGCTCAAGGACGCCGACGAGCTGGAGGCGACGGTGCCGGCCGGTCACTTCACGGCCGCGCAGGCGGACGCCGTCCGGGCGCTGGGCGACCAGGCGCGCCGCGAGCTGCTCGAGCCGCGGGCCTGGCCGCTCGCCGACCCCGCCTGGGAGGCCTGGAGAGCAGCGGAGCGGCTGCCCGCCGCGTGGCAGGAGCCGCTCCGCTTCGACGACCCTGCGGTGCGTCAGGGCCTGGACGAGGTCACGCTGCGCGTTGCCGACGCCGCGCGGGGATGGTGAGCGCGACCAGCGCGCCCAGGATCGCCACGGCGCCGCCCACCACGAACGAGGTGTGGAACGAGTCGGCGCTGGGGGCGCCGGTCGGGCCGAGGTCGCTGGTGATGATCGTGGCGATCACCGCGGAGGCGGTGGTGGTGCCGATCGCGCGAGCCAGCGCGTTGACGCCGACCGCGGAGCCGGCCTCGGCGGCGGGGACCGCGTCGAGCACCAGGGTGGGCATGGCCGCGTAGGCGATGCCCACGCCGGCGGCGATGACGATCGTGGCCACGAGCAGCTGCCACGGGGCGCCCATCAGCAGGCGGCCGGCGACGTAGCCGAGGCCGATCACGAAGGCGCCGATGGCCAGCGTCGGCTTCGGGCCGATGGTGGCGATCATCCGGGCCGAGATGGGCGCGCAGATCATCATCATCAGACCGCTGGGCGCCATCCAGAGGCCGGCGGCCAGGAGCGACTGGCCCAGGCCCACGCCGGTGGCCTCGGGCAGCTGGAGCAGCTGGGGGATCGCGACCATCTGGGCCATGAGGCCGAAGCCCACGGCGATGGCGGCGACGTTGGTCAGCAGGACGACCGGGCGGGCCGTCGTCCGGATGTCGACGAGGGGCTGGGCGACGCGCAGCTCCAGGGCGACCCACGCGGCGAGGACCACCGCGCCGCCGATGATGCAGCCCAGGGTCGAGGCCGAGCCCCAGCCCCAGGAGGAGCCGCGGGAGATGCCCACGAGGAGGGCGACGAGCCCGACCGTCAGGCCGACGGCGCCGGGCACGTCGAAGGTGAGGCCCTCGTGCTTGTCGTGCACGTGCGGCACGGCGGCGAGCACGAAGACGAGCACGGCGGCGCTGAGCGCCGCGGAGACCCAGAACAGCCAGTGCCAGGAGCCGACCTGGACGATCCACGCCGACAGCGGCAGCGCGATCGCTCCGCCGACGCCCAGGGTGGCCGACATCGCCGCGATCGCCTGGCCGGCCATCTGCGGCGGGGTGATCTGCCGCATGAGCGCGATGCCGACGGGCACGAGGCCCATGGCCGCGCCCTGGAGGCCTCGCCCGATGAGCATGGGGACCAGCGAGGACGCGAGGGCCGAGATGACGCAGCCCACGAGCAGCATCACCACGGAGGCGACGACGACGCGCTGCTTGCCGAGCATGTCGGCCAGGCGGCCGGCCACCGGCATGGCCACGGCGCCGGCCAGCAGGGTCACGGTGATGACCCAGGCGGTCGCGGACGCCGTGCTGCCGAGCAGCTCGGGCAGGCGCCCCTGGATCGGGACGACCATCGTCTGCGAGAGCGACACGGCGAGGCCCGCGATGCACAGGGCGGCGACGGAGAAGCCGGGGTGGCGTCCCTCGACGTGGGGCTCGGCGGCCCGGCGGGGCGTGGTCGGGGTGCCGGCGGCGCCGCCGGGGGCGGGAGCCGTGGTCTCGGCGGAGGACGGGGGAGCGGAGGTCATGCACGGCCTTCCAGACGCAGGTGATTGACGCGGACAACCGCCTGCGGGGGTGTGTTGTTCCCGGGCCGTCGACGTGGGACGGGAGTGCTCGGTCACACGGGCGTGACTCGCGGGCCCTGGCGCGTGGCTAGGGTGGGCGGCGATGTCAGAGACACCCGTACGCGCGCCGTCGCGGCCGCGCGCCCGTCGCCGGGTGGTCGTCGGACTCGCTGCAGGCCTGGGGGCGCTGCTGCTGCTGGCCGTCCTCGTCGGCACCGCCTCCGGGCCGGTCTCCCTGATGGAGGGCACGGGCCCGACCCGGGTCGAGATCACCCGATCCCCGGACCAGCAGGAGCAGCCCGTGCCCCCGCCGCCGAGCCCCGACGAGGTCACGCGCGACCAGGCGCGCCCGTTCGGCTGGGTCGCCGTGGGCGTCCTGGCCGGCAGCGCCTTCGGCATCGGCATGTTCCTCCTGGCCCTGTGGGCCGTCCTGCGGGACCGGCACGCCTACAGCGCCGGTCGTCCGGCGCCCCTGGACCGGCACGCGGGCCTCGACGACGGGCTCGACGAGGACGAGGCGCTGGAGCGCGCCCGAGCCGCGCTGGTCGGGGACCACGACGCCCGCGTCTCGGCGGTCCTGGCCGGGGACGCACGTGGTGCCGTCCTCGAGGCCTGGAGCCGGGTGGAGGCAGCCGTCGCGGCCGCCGGCGTGCCCCGCCAGGAGTGGCAGACGACGACCGAGCTGGCCGAGAGCGTCCTGGACCGTCTGGGCGTCGACGAGGAGCACCTGCGTGGGCTGGCCGGCCTCTACCTCCGCGCCCGCTGGTCGACCGAGGAGGTCGGCGAGGGCGCGCGTGCCGCCGCGCTCGTGCACCTGCAGGGGGTGCAGGACTCGCTGAGCTCGGGGCGGGCCCGTCGTGGCCGCGGCGGTGTGGACGGTGCGCCGTGAGCGGGCAGCGTCCGCACCTGCACGGCTGGGACGCGGCGGGGCGCCGTGCCCTCCTCGTCCTCGTTCCCTCCGTGCTGCTGGTGCTGCTGCTGCGTGCCCTGGACTTCGGTCCGGTGCTGGTGCCGTTGGTCCTGGTCGTGGCGCTGCTGCTGCTCACGCTGCTCCTGCTCGGTGACGCCATGCGTGTGGGCGCGGGAGGCTGGACCGAGGAGCACCGCCCCGGTTCTCCGCCCCCGACGATGGACCTGCGGCTGGCGGCCTGGGTCCGGCGGGTCGAGACGCACCTGACCTCGCGTGGCGGTGACGACGCGCTGGAGGCACGGGTGGCCGCCGTCGCGGGCTACGCCCTGCGTCGGCGCCACGGGCTGAGTGGTGAGACCCCGCTCGACGTGCTGCGAGCGTCTGCCGCCGCCGACCTGCTCGGAGCCGAGGTGCACGGCCGGCTGCTGGCGGCCGCCGGCGCGAGCGACGCAAGCGACACCCCCGGCCCCCACCGACCCTGGCGGGCCGACGAGCTCGCCGCCACCGTCCGACGACTCGAGGAGATCTGAGTGAGCACCGTCCCGCGCCCCGAGAGCCACCCCGAGAGCCACCCCGAGAACCAGCCCGAGAACCAGCCCGAGAACCAGCCCGAGAACCAGTCCGAGAGCCTGACGCTGGCCGAGGTCTCCGCCCGTGCCCGGGCCGTCCTCGCGGAGGTCGACCGGGTCGTCCTGGGCAAGGAGCAGCCGCTGCGCCTGGTGCTGGCCGGCGTCCTCGCGGGCGGCCACGTGCTGCTGGAGGACCTGCCCGGCCTCGGCAAGACCCTGGCGGCGCGCAGCCTGGCCCGTGCCCTGGGCCTCGACTTCGCCCGTGCCCAGTTCACGCCGGACCTGCTGCCCGCCGACCTGACCGGCTCGTTCGTCTACGATCCGCGCGCCTCGTCCTTCTCCTTCCGGCAGGGGCCGCTGTTCACCCAGCTGCTGCTGGCCGACGAGATCAACCGGACCCCGCCGAAGACCCAGGCCGCGCTGCTGGAGGCGATGCAGGAGCGGCAGGTCACCATCGAGGGTGAGACCTTCGCGCTGCCGGCGCCCTTCCACGTGCTCGCCACCGCCAACCCGATCGAGCAGGAGGGCACCTACCCGCTGCCCGAGGCGCAGCTGGACCGCTTCCTGCTGCGCGTCTCCTTCGGCTACCCCGCCCGCAGCGAGGAGGAGCAGCTCGTCACGGCCCGCCTGGACCGCCGTCGCGAGGAGGTCGACGTCGCCACGGTCGTGGACGCCGACGGCCTGCTCGCCCTCCAGCAGCGGGTCGAGGCGGTCGCGGTCGACCCGAGCATCGTGGCCTACTGCGTCGCCCTCGTCACCGCGACCCGCGAGCACCCGGACCTGCTCACGGGCGCCTCACCGCGCGGGTCCCTGGCCCTCGCGCTCGTCGGCAGGGCCCTGGCCCTGGTCTCCGGCCGCGACTACGTGGTGCCCGAGGACGTGAAGGAGGCGGCCGAGGCGGTGCTCGCCCACCGGCTCGTGCTGCGCCCCGAGCTCTGGATGAGCGAGGCGAGCCCCCAGCGGGTCGTCCGGGACCTGCTCGCCCGGGTGCCCGCTCCGGCAGGTCAGCCCGGCGCGGTGGGCTGAGGCGTGGAGCAGCAGCTCACGGGCTGGCGGATGTCGCCGGTGCTGGTGCGCGGCATCGTCGTCGCCTGCCTGGGCCTCGGGCTGGCGGTGGTGAGCGGTCGGCTGGTGGTGCTCGTGCTCGTGGCGCCGTGGGTGGTGCTGGTCCTCGTGCAGCTGGTGCTGCGTCCGGGCCAGGCGCCGCGCGCCGTCGTGGGCGTCCGCGAGCACGTGCTGACCGAGGGCGCGACCACGACGCTGCACGTCGACGTCGCCGAGGCGCAGGAGGCCGAGACCCTCACGGTCGTGGCCGACCAGGTGCCCTGGCTGCGGCTGCGCCCGTGGCGCGGGACGCAGCAGGTCGACGTCGCCCGCGCCACGCCCCGCACGGACGGCTCCGTGCGGGTGCGCCTCGGGCTGGAGGCCCGCCGGTGGGGACCGCACCAGCCCGGCGGGGTGGGCGTGGGCGCCACCGCGGGCTGGGACGGGTGGGCGTGGGGCCCGGTGCCGCTGCTGCCGCCGGCGCTGCACGTCCTGCCGCGGCCCGCCACGCTGGCCACGAGCGCCGCCCACCCCGACCCCGACGGGCTCGTCGGTGCCCACGCGGCGCGCCGGGCGGGCAGCGGGGTCGAGCCGGACGACATCCGGGCCTTCGCCCCCGGCGACCGGCTGCGAAGGATCAACTGGCGGGTCTCGCTGCGCACCGGAGAGCTGCACGTGGTGACCAGTCGGGCCGAGGTCGACGGCGGCGTCCTGCTGCTGGTCGACGCCTACGGCGACCAGGGCACCTCCGAGGGTGCCGGCGGGCGCGAGAGCAGCCTCGACACGGGCGTCCGCGTCGCGGCGGCCCTGGGGGAGCGGCTGACCGGCCGCGGCGACCGGGTGGGCCTGCGGGTCCTCTCCGGCGGCGTCCCCCGCGAGCTGCGACCGGGCAGCGGACGCCGGCACCAGCGGCGGCTCCTGGGCGTGCTGGCCGGCGTGCGCGCCGATCCCGGGTCCGTGGCCTCGCGGACGGCCGGGGGAGCGCGGCTCCCGGTCGGTCACCTGCCGGGCGGGACGCTGGTGGTGGTGCTCTCCTCGCTGCTGGACGACCGCGTCACCTCGTCCGTCGCCGCGATCTCCCAGCGCGGACTGCCGCTCATCGTCGTCGACACGCTCGGTGGCGGCGCCCGGCTGGAGGCGCGCGACGGCCTGCGGGCCGACGTCGCGGACCTGGCCTGGCGCCTGCGACTGCTCGAGCGGGAGTCCTTGCTGGCCCGGGTCGAGGCCGCCGGCTGCGCCGTCGTGCGGTGGAGCGGGCCGGCGTCCCTGGAGGAGGTCCTGCGCGGCCTCTCCCGCCGTGGCCGGGCACCGCACCGGGTGGCGCGATGAACCTGGTGAGGTCGCTGTCGTCCTCCGTGCCGTTCTCCCGGGCGCGGCTGTCCTCGAGTGTCGTGGGCGACGCCTGGGGGCGGTGGTCCGAGAGCGCGCCGACGCAGCGGCTCCTCCGGCTCGGCGTCCTCCTGCTCCCGCTGGCGGCGCTGTGGTGCACGGCCGGCTCGGGGACGAGGCCCTGGTCGTGGCTGAGCGTCGTCCTGCTGGGCTTGAGCGTCGTGTGGGCCGTCGTGCCCGACTCGGTCGTCGGGATCGTGGTCTCGCTGGTGGTCCTCGTCTGGTGGCTGATCGCCGACCCACGCCTCGACGACGCCGGGCCCGTCGTCGGCGCGACCAGCCTGCTGCTCGCCCACCTGTGTGCGGCGCTGGCCTCGTCCGGCCCCGCGCGGGTCGGCCCACCGGGCACGGTCCTCGGCCGCTGGGCGGGGCGAGCGTCGGCGCTGGTCGGCGTGGTCGTGGGGACCTGGGGAGCGGCACTGGCCCTGGTGGGTGCGCCCGAGTCCTCGACGCTGTGGGGCCTCGGCTTGTCCGCCGTCGTCCTCGTCGTGGGAGGGCTCTCGCTGACGCTGCGTGCCGAGGCGGAGGGGTGATGGAGGGGTGATGATGGCCGGGCGGGTCCGTTTTCCCAGGTCAGCAGGACGAAGGTCCTGCCTCGGGGGATCCGTGTGAAGGGGATGGACTGGTTCCGGCCGGGGGGATGAGGAAGGTGTGAAGGACCCTTCTGCCCGGGCGCGCGTGGTGGTGGTGTCGGGGGCAGCAGCACGCCTCCCCCCGGCGCCGACCGCCACCACCGTCCCCCGGAGACCACGATGACCCGCTCCCCGCAGTGCCAGTGCGGCCACGCCGCCGCTCACCACGAGCACTACCGCCCCGGCACCGACTGCTCGCGCTGCGCGTGCACCGAGCTCCGGCGTGCGCGCGGCAGCCGCTGGAGCTGGCTGCTCGGCGCGAGCCCCATGGCCTACCTGGGCGCCGACGCGGCCGTGTGGACCCTCATGTCCGAGCCCGTGGACGAGCCGACCACCGCCGGCCCCAGCACCTGGCAGGCCCCCAGCGACCGGTTCCGGCGCCTCACGCGCAAGGAGACCCGTCTCGTCCGGGCGCTGGAGGACGAGCTGCGCGCCGTGGCGGCCGACCTGGTCGACCCGCGGCCGGGGGAGTGCCTGCGCTGCTACGTCGCCCGTACCACCGACGAGCTCGGCTGCGACGGCACGCTGCGCTGGTCCCGGCGCTTCCGCGACCTGCACGCGCCCGCGCAGGCCTCGCTGGACCCGCGCCGCGGGGAGTCCGAGGCCTGCGACTGCCGCCTGCTCGGGGTCGACGTGCCGGCCGACGACCGCGGATGCCGCGGGGTCGTGCGCGGCCACGAGGGCGGCGCGTGCTCGCTGTGGCACCACGACCGCCAGGTCTGACCTGACGTTCGTGGGCCTCGATCGGCCGGGTAGGTGCCGGCGGCGACGCCGTGCCAGGCTGGCGTCCCGTGGAGCCCTTCATCCTCGCTGCGGTCGCGTTCGTCCGTGACGGACGGCTGCTGACCGTACGCAAGGCCGGCACGACCATGTTCCTGCTGCCCGGCGGCAAGCTCGAGCCGGGGGAGACCCCGCTCGAGGCGGCCCGCCGCGAGGTGTCCGAGGAGGTCGCGCTGGACGTGGCCGCCGCCGACCTGCGGCTGCTGGGGGAGTTCGCGGCCCCTGCGGCCAACGAGCCGGGCCGTTCGGTCGTCTCGACCGTCTACGCGGCGGACCTCCCGGGCGAGCCCGTCCGGTCCGGCGAGATCGCCGAGCTGCGGTGGTCCTCGCTGGCCACGCCCGAGGAGGACCTGGCCCCGCTGCTGCGCGACCACGTCGTGCCGGCGCTCACCGGGAGCCCGTCTCCAGCAGCCGGGTCGTGATCGGGGCCATCGTCTCGACCAGGCGCGCGACGCCTGCCTCGCCCAGCGCGTCGTAGGCCGGGCGAGCCGCGGCGTCCGTGGCCTCCTCGACGGACGCGCGCAGCGCGAGGCCACGGTCGGTGATGCGCTCGAGCTCGTCGAGCAGCCCCGCACCCTGCAGTCGCGCGATGAGCGGGTCCAGGTCCCGCGCCGGTCGGTGGTGCACGCGGCCGAAGGTGCGGGGGGAGTGGCCCAGCGACGCCCAGAGCAGCAGGTGGGCCTCCGGGCCGCGCACGTCGTGGGCCACCAGTGCGGCGTGGTGCCCGTCGCCGCGGTGCTCGCGCAGCACGGTGGCGGCGTGCCAGAGCCGGGCCACCGGTTCCTGCGGTGCCGGCAGCGCCTGCAGCGCCGCGCTCAGCACCCGTCCCTCGACCGGGGCACCGGCCGCCGCCGCGGTGGCCAGGTCGGCGGCCTCGGCGAGGCCGGGGGAGTCGGCCAGCGGGCCCAGGATGCGGCGCAGCGCCAGCACCGCCCCGTCCTGCCGTGCGCGAAGGGCCTCCTCGGGCGTGGTCACCCGCCAGACCCGGGGGACGTGGCGGGCGACCTCGCCGGGGAAGAAGTTGTAGAACGCGGCGTGCACGACCGCGGCCGAGGCGGTGCCCAGGGGTGCCGCGCGGCCGGCCATGTAGCCGTCCCAGTAGCCGCGCAGCCCGAGCCGCTCCAGCTGGGCGGTGGGCTCCTCGGAGAAGTAGGTCACCAGGTGCACCGGCTCCAGCAGGTCGTGGAGCGCGCGGGCGGGCGTGGACACGAGCGCAATCTAGGCCATCCCGCGGCTAGGTTCGGGGCGTGAGCGAGCAGAGCAGGGTCCTGGACGACGGTGCGGTGCTGCGACGGGCGCGGCCGGGTGACGAGGCGGGCATCCTGGCCTGCATCCACGCGCTGGCGGTCTACGAGCGGGAGCCGGACGCGGTGGAGACCACCGAGGCCGACCTGACCACGGCGCTGTTCGGCGACGCGCCGCAGGTGAGCGCCCACGTGGTGGAGCGGGACGGCCGGGTCGTCGCGATCGCGGTGTGGTTCCTGACCTTCTCCACCTGGACCGGCCGACACGGCCTCTACCTCGAGGACCTCTTCGTCGAGGAGGAGCACCGCAAGCACGGCTACGGGAAGGCGCTGCTGGTGGCACTGGCCGCGGAGTGCGTCGCCCAGGGGTACCGACGCTTCGAGTGGACGGTGCTGGACTGGAACGAGCCCGCCATCGGGTTCTACCGGTCCGTCGGCGCCGTCGGGATGGACGAGTGGACCGTGCAGCGCGTCACCGGGGAGGCGCTGGAGCGGCTGGCTGCCGGCTGACGCGTACTGGTGGCACTGTCCGTTCCGCTGGTGCATGCCACACCGAGACGCGGCGCGGGCGAGATCGCGTCCGCTTCGTTCCGGTGGTCTTGACCGCGTCGACGAGTGTCGACGAATGCATGACAGCGGTCACATCGGAGAGCAGTCTTGCCCGCGTGAACTCCTCGGGTCCGTCACGTCACGGTCGCGCTGCCGCCGAGATCGCCGCCATGAGGGCCGTCGAGCCGCCGCCGGTGGCGCCGACGCCGATCCCGCGCGACGTCGCGTGGCTGCCGGCGCGCCAGCACCGGCCGGCGGTGACCGTCGTGACGCCGTCGCGCGCGTGGTCGGTGCTCCTGGCGCTGGCGTGGACCTGGCTGGCGCTCTCGTGCGGCGTCGCGCTGATGATCCTGGTGCGCGGGGCGGTCGCCAGTGACGGCGTGCTCCCGGCGATCGGCGACGTCGGCCTGGCGGTCGCCGTCGTGGGGCAGGGGCTCGTGAACCTGAACCTGGTGCACGCGCGGATGACCACGCGGGGCTGAGGGATCACCCGGTGCCTGTCTTAGTCGTCCCGTACTCGTCGGCGTGGCCAGCGCAGTTTGAGGTGGTCGCAAGGGATCTGCGGCAGGCTCTCACCGGGTTGGCTTCCGCGCGAGTCGAGCACGTGGGCTCCACCTCCGTTCCCGGGCTCGCGGCCAAGCCCATCTTGGACATTGACGTCATCGTCGACGGCAAGGAGATGGCGAAGGCGGTGGCCGCCATGGGCTCCGCTGGGTACGTTCACCGTGGCGACCTGGGCGTTGCCGATCGGGAGGCCTTCTACGCTCCAGACGAGAGTCCACGGCGGAACGTCTATGTCTGTCGCGCCGAAACGCTCCACGTTCGCAATCACCTCGCCGTGCGCGAGGTACTCCGCGCTCGGGCGGATCTGCGAGACGAATACGCGGCTGTGAAGCTGGCGCTCGCAGTAGACCCCAGCATGGACATCGAGACCTACATCGCCCGGAAGTCTGCGGTGCTCCAGAAGGTTCTCGCGGTGTCGGACATGACGGCAGGGGAGCGCCTCCAGATCTTGCGCCTCAACGACCAGTCCGCTTGACACGCGATCGGGCGTACTTTGTCACTCGTGTGGCGCCGAGGCTGCGCTCCTCCGGCAGTCCGGGACTCGCGAAGCGACGCCTATGAGCGCAGCCGCGAGATAGCGGGCGAGGCAATCGTGCATGCCGCCCGGGCGATCGCAGCGCGTCGCGCCGGATGTGGCCTGGAGACAGTCGTCATCGTCGATCCCAATGCGGGGCATCCGATGGCCCCTCCCAGAGAGGTTGCTCCGAACCAGGCTCGCAGCTACCGACTCGGAGGCGATCTGGGTGCCCCGGAGCGCTGGGGAGCGCTCGCGTGACCAGCCATACGCGATGCTCTGAAGTTGCACCAACGTCACGACGACGTCCCGTGCTGCGCTTCCCCTGGTCAGCGCTGGGTTCAGTCTGGCCAGCGAGTTTCCCGTCTCATTGAAACTGACGCATGACGGGCCGGCTGGCCGGTGGTGAGTCGCAATGACTGGGACCAAGCTGCCAGATCCGTCTGACTGGATCTGACGCAACTCGTCAGATCGCAAGGTCGGCGCCGAAGACGAGCGCGGGACCGCCGTTCTTGTGCACTTCGCGCTCGAGTGCAAGGCCGATGTTCATCGCGACTTGTTGGGAGGCGATGTTGGCCGGGCGAATGATTGCGACGAGATGCTCGATGTGGGCGGCTGCGGCAGCTGCCCGAACCGCAGCGGCTGCCTCACTGGCATATCCCTGACGCTGCAGGTCCGATCGCACGTGCCAGCCGGCTTCGACGAACCACTCGCCCTCGACCTCCTGCATGGTCAGACCGCAGTCGCCAACGAAGTCGCCGGTGTGAGTCTCGATCACCCAGAGCCCGAACCCGTGCTCATCGTAGTTGCGTTGCGTCCACTCGATCCAGCCGGACGGCCCGCGCGATCCTCCTATCTGGAGGGTCGCGATCTCCGAGAGGTCTCCCGCAGTCATCTGGCGAAACCGAAGTCTCGGGGTCGGGTCTGGAAGCACGCCCTCACGATAGGCGGAGCAGTGTCTGCGCCCGGTTTGCTCTTCCGGCATCATTCGCTCATGGCTGAGGAACACTCGGGAACTCACCCTGCTGACCCGGCCGGCGGCAACGCGAGCCGTCCATGGCAGACGCTGTCCTCCGGCTTCGAGCAGGCCCGCGCCCGCGAGGATTCGCTCGATCGTCTCGTCGAGTGGCCGGCGCAGCGCACCCTTCTCGGCGACGTCGCCGGACTCGCCGTCTTGGACGCCGGCTGTGGCAATGGAACGAAGATTGCGCAACTGGCCGTCGAAGGTGCCGGCCCTTCCGTCGGCGTCGACATCAGCGGGAACTTCATCGAGGCTCCTCCAGGCGTCGAGCTCATCGAGGGAGACCTGTCGGATCTTGGGGCGGTGCCCGGGCTCAACGGTCGTCGGTTCGACCGGATTCTGTTCCTTCAGTCCTTCGGCTATGCCGCGGATGGGGTCAAGGCACTACAGACCGCGCGCGAGATGTTGACCGAGGACGGTTTCATCTTGCTCACCAGGACCCAGCCGATCCGGTACGCGATCGAGCGATCGGAGCAGAACGGGACGTCGCTGGGGGAGGAGTACTTCGCCACCGAGTCGTTCGCTTACCGGCACCGCAACTGGGACGATCAGGTAACCCTGACCAAGCGGCCGTACACGATGTCTGACCTGTTGAACACCTTCAGCGCGGCCGGGCTGTGGATCGAGATCGCAGTCGAGCCGCAGATGCCTGACGAAGCCGCTGGGCGCTACCCGCACAAGCAGGCGGTGATGAACAAGTACCTCGGCATCTTGATGTTCAAGCTGCGACCGATCCCAGCTCGATAGTCTGCGTTGAGGCGCTTCCGTCAGCCGGCGTTGCCGCTGACGTGGACGTAGTTGTCGAGGGCGCCCTTGGCGCGCTCGCGGTCGCCGTCGTGGGGCAGGGGTTCGTGAACCTGAACCTGGTGCACGCGCGGATGACGACGCGACGCTGAGCGGTCGCACGCCAGCGGTAGTGGACAGCCTGCGTATCAAGACCCGGCGTATTGGCCCGCGACGGGACTCGGGTTGCCACAGAGCGACCGCTCACCGGAACACACATCCGGACGGGTCTTCCGGGACGGTCGCGACGGCGCCGAGGCCGTGACCAGGGTGCGTCCCGCCCAGGGTTCGCCTTGTGGGACTGCTGCTGGCAGGCCCACGGCGACGTCTTGGGCGCCCCTTGCGTGTCACGATTCGGGCATGTCTCAAACTGTTTCCGCTGTTTCGGTCCGCCTTGCAGAGGGTTCAGACGTTCCGAAGATCGGCCACATCTGTGATCGCGGCTTCAGATTCGTCTCGTCGGCCCTCCTGCCGAGCAAGGTCGTCGATGAGCTCGCCGGCGAGTTCTACTCCGAGGAGCGGATCAGCGGCGAGGTCGATCCGGCAGGTTTCACGCCTTCTTGGCAGGGCTATGTCGTCGCCGAGGTCGATGGTGAGGTGGTCGGGGCTGCAGGAGGTGGTCTCGTCGCCGAAGGCGTCGGTCAGCTGTACGTCATCTATCTGGAACTAGACCGGCGGGGCCTCGGCATCGGTTCGCGACTGCTGGAGTACGTGACAGAACAGCAGCGAGCGCTAGGGGCCACCACGCAGAAGGTCGCTGTCCTCGCCGACAACGAGCATGGCCTGCCGTTCTACCTAGCGCGAGGCTTCAACGAGCTCGAGCGTCGTCTCTACCCTGGCGGACATCCCGCTGCTGTGCCCGAGCTCGTACTCCAGCGCGAGCTCGAGGTGCCAGCGCGCGCGACAGCTTTCGAACTCTGATTCGCCGAGCGGAGTTCGAATTCGCGAGCCCATCCCTGCGCGGTCACGCTCCGGTTGACCATCCGCGTATGGCGACGCAAGCACACCCGCGCAGCGGCGTTAGGAGGACTGGACGCCGTCGTCCGGCTGGTGGCCGACGCGCGCGAGCAACTGCTCGCCTAGCACGACATCGTGCGGTAGCCGTCCCAACTCCGCGGCGTCCACCTCAACGCCTCGGCGTTGGAGGACCGCAGCAAGTGAGGACCAGTGGTCTTCCTCCATGTTCTTCTGCGAGCGTCCACCGAATGGCTCGTCCGGGCCGACAACCATGCGCGCCGTGTCCACGATCTCCTCGACCGAGGCCATCGCCCAGATGCTGGGCGGGCCCGACGCGCTCCAGCCCCGGTCAGCCAGGAGCAGCACACGGCCGCCGTTCGTAAGGACGGCCTCGTGGCGCGCCGATACCGACATCTGCCGCGGGTCAGCGACAGGGTCATCAGCCTCGACGAAGGTCACCAAGCGAGCCACATGAACCACATGCCCATCATGCCCATCATGCCGCTTGTGTTCACGGCGCCGGAGGATTCCGCAGGGTTGGCCACGCTCGGCGGTAACGGCGCGGGATCCTGCACTGGTGAGCTCTGCGGGCCGATCCTGCACTGGTGAGCTCCGCGAGCCGATCCCGCACCGGGCCGCTACACGAGCCATCCTCAATCGGTCACTGCCCGGTCGTCGAGCCTGGTGGGGCCGATTGAGCCGGCCGCTCGCCGCGACAGGTTGGTCGAGCGGGACACCTCGATGCCGGCGATCGGAGGCCAGCTCGAGTCCAGCCATCTTGACATCGCCCACACGCCCGGTCAGCCGATGTGAGGTCGTCGGTGGCGGCGGTACGGTGATGATCGACGACGCGAAGGAGATGCCATGTCCGGCCACCCCGTCTTGCTTCACACCGCAATCGACGCGCAAGACTGTCGTGGCTTGGCCGAGTTCTACCGGCAGTTGCTCGGGCTGCACTACCGGGATGGTGAAGAGCCACCGACCGACGGCAGCATCGATGACACGGACTGGCTGGTCTTGCTCGATGACGGTGGCAATCGAGTGGTGACCGTGCAGGAGAAGAAGGAAACCACCGCCCCTACGTGGCCCTCCGAGCAAGTCCCGATACAGATGCACATGGACTTTAAGGTGCCCACAGTCGAGGAACTGGAGAGGCATCGCGAGCACGCTGAGACTTTGGGCGCTCGGTTGTTGTACGACCGCTCGGAGGACGATGGAGAACCTCTGTACGTTCTCGCGGATCCGGCCGGACATCCCTTCTGTCTGCTCGTCCAGTAGCGTCGAGCGAAGCGCACTCACATGCTTGCAATCCGCGCGGTCGTCGAGGTGCGTGATGCCGTACGGGGGCACTCCCCTTCGACGCCCGGTCCAGGCGCTTCCAAAAGCCGATCCGCTCTCGGCATGAGCGGGCGCGGTTCTAGTTCCAGACTCCGAGCTCGGTCGTCAGCGCGAATGCCCCGATAAGGCCGAAGCCCGCTCCAACCGCGCGTAGATTCGCCACCCCGTATGACGAGTAGCCGAAGAACTTATGATCGCCCCGCTTCTCGCTCGTCCGCCGGGCAGTCGCAATCATGTAGACGCCGTAGATGATTGATCCGGCTCCCAGCAGCACCTCGAAAATGGAGCCAACCTAGGGCAAGTTCAAGCGGACACGATCGTGTTCAGGACGACGACACCCTCGCGGTTTACCATTGCACCAGCCCCGGGTGGGAGCGAGACCGGCGCTTCGACGTCTTGTTTGACGCCTCAAGCGAATTAAAGTTGACGAAAAGAGGCACTGTGGAGAACGGCGTGCGAATAACACTGGTTGGCGGAGCAATTTTTGTAGGGATTCTATTTTTCGTATTAGGAGCGGGCGCAGAAAAGCTTGTCGGCTTAGTACCGATCGCTATCGCTGGATTCAGCGCATGGGCTTTTTCCTATGACGCGAAGAAGCGGCGACGTCGTTAGGAGACACGGGAGTCCGCGAGCCCGGTTGTCACTGGCTCGCGGAGCGACACGGTACGGGATCCCGTACTGGCGACGCTCCGCGAGCCGATCCCTCACCGGTTCGCTCGACGAGCTCATTGCTACGCGGGGTAGATGCGGTAGCCCAGTTTCGTCTTGTGTGGGAACGACTTGTAGAACGGCTCGGCGTCGTCGGTGAGCACATCCATCCGCTCGGTCCCGCTTGCTGCGAAGGCCTGATCGACGAGGGCTCGAGCGATCCCGGTGCGTCGGTGCGTGGCTGCGACCGCCAGCTGGGCCAAGAAGGACTGCACGACGCCGTCACCCATGACCTGCGCGAACCCCACCACGCTCCCGTCATCGACGACAGCCACTAGCACGATCACCCCGGCAGCACAGCAGCCTTTCAACACCGTGTCGACGTCGGAGTACGAGGGCCATCCGAGGTCTCGACAGAGGTCCGCGATGCCCGCAGCGTGACGTGGGCTGAACGGCTCGATCCGCATCACCGCATCCTCATCACCGCATCCTCCTCGACGCAACCCGCGCCGGCGCTTTCCCCCGCGATCATCCTGCGAGGACGATCGATCAGCAGCAGCCGTCACCGGTGGCTGCTCCTGGCTCGGCATCGCTGATCAGCAGCTGGGGAGGGACGTCCCGGTCGGTCATCGAGTGTGCGCGTCCAGCTCGTCGAGAGCGAGATGGCCGCGACCGACGACTGTCGCGAGGAGGTCGTTGCTGCCGAGTCGCCGTGCCCACTCGAGCTGCAGGAGAGTGTGTGCCGCGGTCAGCTCTGCGGCTCGCTGCCAACCGACCAGGCCGACGATCCTCTCGCGCAGACGATGACGGACCCTGTCCAGCGGCTCGGTGAACGTGTGCCACTGCAACGTGGTGAGGTCGGTGGCCCGGGTGCCGCTTCCCGCGTTTGCGACGTCGACGATCGCCACGACCACGCCGTCCCGGACCAGGACGTTGCTCGGATTGAGATCGGCATGGACCATGTCCGGTGCCGCGCCTGGCGGTGCGGCGCCCGCACACATCAGCCGTCCCCGCTGGATCAGCGCCGACACCTCGCGAGAGTGGCTCGCCAGCCGGGCGACGGACCGGCGCAGCGTCACCTGCTCCGGCGCCTCCTCCCACGGTGGTCCGTCGGGAGTCAGCTCGTCACCGTGGACGATGCGCCACGCGAACGACCAGTGGTCGTAAGGCTCAAAGGCCTGGCCGGCTTGGAGCTCGACGATCGCCATCAGCTGCTCCACGATCGACGGGGTCAGCGTGGCCGCATGGGCCGCGTCAATGAAGTCCGCCAGGTGCCAGACGTGGGTGTCCGTCGACCCCACACAGAGCCATGCCGGGGTCGGATAGCCCCGCCCACGCATGCGCTCGACGATTCTTCGTGCCCGCACCAGCCCCTCGAATTGCCCCGGATGCGTGAGCCGTTCCACCTTGAGTACGGCGTCTCCGCCGCCGACGACCTCCACACGCAAGCCGCCCGCGTTGACCCCGCCACGCAGACGACCCCGAACGGTGACCCCCGCGCCGAGCACCGCGGCCACGTCGTTGAGGACCCCGACCGGGAGCTCGTCGGGGCCGGGAACCTGCTTCGTCACCGGGCCCCACCGCCGATCGGCTCTCGTCGAGGGCCAGCACGCGACGTCACGGGACGCGTCCCGTCCGATCGCCACGGACTCGACCCACCGGCGTCGTCGCCGCGACCTGGTGGTGTGCGACCGGGTGGTCGGGCCACTGGGTCGCGTACCCGCTGAAGTCTCCGCCCACGAGGCGCGCATAGCGGAGCAGCTCTCGGAGGATGCCCGCGTTGCCCATCGCCCACCCGGGGTGGGGTGCCAGCTCCGGGTCGGTGGCCCGGTGCTCGTGGTTGGACCAGCGCACACCGTCCTCGTCGATGGTGGCGCGCGCGGTGAGGTCTGCGAGGAGGACCTCGGCGAAGTCGGAGCCCTCACCGCGTTCGACGATCCGGTCGCCGGCCAGCGCGAGCACGCCGGCGGTGCCGCAGCAGCGTCCGTTGTTGTCCCAGAATCCCGGCCGGATCCGGCTCGGCAGCCCGGACCTGGTGATCGTGGTCCAGCAGCGGTCGACCAGATCGTCCCAGGCTGGGTCCCCCGTGACGGCGGCGAGCAGGCGGAAGGCCTGCGCGTCTCCTGCCGGGCCGTTGCACCAGCCCAGGCTGTACCGCTCGATGAGTTCTGGTCGGTGGGGCGGGTCGGAGTGCGGTACCAGGAAGGCGTCGGGTCCGGCCTCGTTGCGCGCGACGACGTCCGCCGCACCGGCCAGGGCGAGGTCGACCAGGTCGGCGCGCCCGGCCGCTCGCCCGACTGCAGCCAGCGCGTAGACGATGCCCAGGGTCCCGTGCGCCATGTGGTGCGATCGCGCCGGCGATGGACGGACCGCCCAGTTCACACCATGTTCAGTGCGATCAGCCGTGCTCAGGTAGGGCGTCACCGCCGTCACCGCCAAATCGACGTCACCGGCGGCGAGGGCGCCGAGCCCGATCCCGGCGTTGCCCGCGAACAGCTCGAACATGGGGCTCCAGCGTCGACCGTCGACACGGGCAGCAACCCGGTCCAGAGCGTGCTCGGCGGCGTCGCCGCGACCCAACGAGCCCAGCGCGACAGCGACACCGGCCAGGCCGAAGTACAGCGAACAGTCCTGCAGGTCCTCGATGCTCGCGGCGAGCTCCTCAGCTGTCTCGGCAGCAGCGCGGGCATGACGCTCATCGCCGAAGTACTCAAACGCCTCCAGCAGCGCCAGCCCGATCCCTGCCTGCCCGTGGTACAGCGAGACATCTCCCGCACCGGCGCGGCGCGAGACCACGAGCCAGTCAGCCGCTCCGCGAGCCAGCGATACCGGATCCTCGGTACGACCTGCGCCTCCGCCACGCGCCATCACACGAGCCTAGAGTGCGCAAGCACGTCGCCGGTGCGGGATCCCCAATCGGGACGCCAACGGCGCTCGATGGGTCGCGTCCGTCCCGGGCTGCGATCCCGACCGCGAAAAAATGCTGGGCACAGCGCTTTGATCGGCCACCCCGGAGCGCTTCGGTCTTGGCGGCCCGTCAGAGCCGGTCGACGGCCTCGCAGAGTTTGCCGCCCGACTCGAGCTGATCCAGGCAGCGGCGCAGGTCGGCGACGCGTTGCTCGGCGTCGCTGACCAGGGTCTCGGCGACCGCGCGCCAGTCCTCGGGGTCGGGGTCGGGGGGCAGGGTGCCGAAGAGGTCGCCGATCTCGCGGACCGTCAGGCCGACCCGCTGGGCGAGCTTGGCGACGCGGATCCGGCACGAGGCCGAGTCGTCGAAGCGGCGGCGGTTGCCGCCGTCGCGGGTCGCGGCGAGGACGCCGTGGTCGGCGTAGAACCGAACCGCGGTGACCGGCACGCCCGCCTCTTCGGCGACCTCGCCGATGCTGCGAGCCGGGGGCGCCGCGCTGTTGCTGCCGTCCCTGCGGGGGGTCGTGTCGCTGCTCATGCCCACCACTGTGCGCCTTGACCTCTACAAATGTCGAGGTCCTAGCGTCGCCGTCCGGTGGCGCCACCCGGGCGCCTGGACGAGGAGGGCACGACGTGCTGAGGATCGGGATCATTGTCGGGAGCACCCGCGCTGGACGACGCGGTCGCGAGGTCGCGGACTGGGTGCACGCACGGGCGCAGGGCCGCGCCGGAGCGGCCTACGAGGTGGTCGACCTCGCCGACCACGACCTGCCGAACCTCGCCGATCCGGTGGCGCCCATGGCCGGTCGCTACGAGCGGCCGGCGACGCTGGCGTGGGCGCGGGCGGTGGCGGCCCTCGACGGCTTCGTCGTCGTGACGCCGGAGTACAACCACGGCCCGAGCGGTGCGCTGAAGAACGCCCTGGACCACCTCTACGCAGAGTGGAACGACAAGGCGGTCGGCTTCGTGTCCTACGGGATGGACGGCGGCCACCGTGCCGTCGAGCAGTTGCGCCTCGTGGCCGCGGAGCTGCAGCTGGCGACGGTGCGCAACCAGGTCGGCATCTCCCTGCGGGACGACGTGGACGCCGACGGCGCGGTGGCCCCGACCGAGCACCCCGAGCGCCAGCTCGACGGGGTGCTCGACCAGGTCGAAGCGTGGGGCGGGGCGCTGCAGGGGCTACGCGCCGACCACGCCCGGTCCTCCGCGTGAACGACACCGGCCTGCGGCGACGCGGGCGCGAGCGCGACGACGGCCCCGCGGTGGCCGCCCGGCGGGCCGCCCTCGTGCTCGCCCTCGGCGGGCTGCTCGCGGTGCTGGACACGACGGTCACCGTGGTCGCGCTGCCCCGTGTGGTGGCAGACCTCGGGACCACCCTGCCGGTGGGGCAGTGGATCACCACGGGCTACCTGCTCGGGATCGTGGCCGTCATCCCCGTCGCAGGCTGGGCGGCGGCGCGGTGGGGCGCGCGGCACACGTACGTCGCGGCCGTCGTCGTCTTCGGCCTCGCGTCGCTGGCAGCCGCCCTCGCGCCGGAGATCGGCTGGCTCGTCGCGGCCCGGGTCGTCCAGGGCCTCGGCGGCGGCCTGCTCAACCCGGTGGGCCAGGCCATCGCGCTGCGCAGCGTGGGCCGCGACCAGCGTGGTCGCGTCATGGCCCTGCTCGGGCTGCCGGTCCTCGTCGGGCCCGTCCTCGGCCCGCCGCTGTCGGGCCTGCTGGTCGACCAGGCCTCGTGGCGCTGGATCTTCGCGATCAACGCGCCCCTGGGCGCCGCGGTCGTGGCGCTGTGCCTGCGGCTCGTGCCGCGCCAGGCACCCGAGCCCGACCGGCCGCCGCTCGACCTCGTCGGCCTGTTGCTGCTCCCGCCCGGCGCGACACTCCTCGTGGTCGCCGCAGCCGAGGTCGGGCGTGACGGACAGGTCGGTGCTCGCGCGGTGCTGGCGCTCATGGTGGCGTTGGCGTTGCTCGCCGTCTTCGTGCGGCACGCCCTCTGCAGCCGGCGGCCGCTCGTCGACCTGCGGCTGCTGGCGCACGGGCCGCTGGCGCACGGGCTCGCCGTCCTCGCCTGCTTCGGCGCGGCCTACTTCGGTGGCATGTCCGTGCTGCCGGTGGTGGTGCAGGGGGTGCGCGGTGACAGCGCGCTGGTGGCCGGGCTGCTCACGCTGCCGCAGGCCGTCGCGACCGGCCTGACCCTTCAGGTCGCCACTCGCGCCGTCGACCGCTGCGACCCGCGACGTGTCGTGCGGCTCGGCGTCGCGCTCGGTGCGATCGGCTCGCTCGCGCTGCTGCTCGCCGTGCGGGGTGAGGCTTCGTACGCCGTGCTCGGCGCGGCCGGGGCACTGGTTGGAGTCGGATCGGGCTGCACACTGATGCCGGCCATGACGATGGCCGTGCGAGACCTCGACGGTCATCGGACGCCCGCCGGCACCACCCTGCTGGCCCTGGGGCAGCAGCTCGCGAGCGCGCTCGGCACCGCCGTCGTCGCGGTCGCCCTCACGCTGCTGGTCGCCGCATCGACGCCGGGGCTCGACGGAGGGCTAGAGGCAATGCTGGCGCTCGAGCCCAAACGGCGTGAGGCCCTGCAGGGCTCGCTCGCCAACGGCGCCGGCGCCGCCTACGCCGCCGTGCTCCTCGGCATGACCGCCGCCGTCTGGCTGGCCGCACGGCTACCGCGAGGGCGGTGAACGAGACGAGATCAGGCCAGAAGGGCTTGTCTGGACGCAAGTATCTGCCGCAGTGACCAATGAGGGGCGGGCCGGCCGCGAGCAATCCGCTGCTACACCACCACATTGACGGGGATTCCTGGAGAACGTGCAAACAGCACGCTTGAGCCCTCGCAAAGTAGATCCAGCACTCCTCTGGAGAGACTCCCGATACGGGATCCCGTACTGGCGACGCTCCGCGAGCCCATCGGCTTGCGGGGCGAGAGAGTGCCCGGGTGGGACTGCCTTGCGTCTCTTTACGGTTGACCGGATCCGTAACGTCAGCGCCCGATTCTTTACGGTTCAGCACGAGTTGCGCGCCCCCGCTCTGGAGGTGCGCCGGGATCGGTCGACCTCGTCCCCAGGCCCCGGCTCACAACGTAGATCGCCCGGCGTAGCGTGCCCAGGGCTCGGCGGCCTTGTCAGCGTGGAGGAACGCGACCTGGGCGCTGTAGCCGAGGGCCTCGGCGACGAGGGAGGGCGGGCACTCGAGGACGAGCTCGCCGATGGCCCGGTTGCGGGCGCCGAGGAGGTTGATGCCGAGGTCGCGGAGCCGGTCCATGACGGTGTTGGGATGCAGGTGCCGCCCCGCCAGCGTGCTTGGAAAAAGCCCCGGGCTGTCGGATCCGGCGCCCGTGCGTAGGTTCGGTCGTGCGGCAAGGTGCTCCCTGATGAGCGAGGCGAACGGCTCGGGAACATCGGTCGGATGCGTGCCGAGAACGATGCTCATCCCAGAGTCGGCGTCGTCGACGATGCTGGTCGGAAAGGTGACGACCTTGACCAGCGGCTGGGCGTAGAGCAACAGGAGCATCCCGGCGACGCGGTAGGGGAGTGACTCGCTAGTGCCCGTGAAGAGCTCGTGGATCCAGGCGAGCCGTTGGTCCTGACTGAGAGATGGGCTGCTCTTCGCGGATCGGTGCTGAACAGTCACCGCCGTATTGAGACGCGCCTGCTTCGCGACTACGAAGAACGTCCTGATCGCACTGCGCGTCGTCGGGCCGGCGGCGAGCCACTCGTCGACGTCCTGCTGAGTGCAGGTGGCCGCGGTGCGCTGATACGTCTCGTGGAGCCACACGAGGAACTTCACCGTTTCGGTGATCTCCTGCTTCGCGGAGTGGATTGGCCCCCGAGTGGGTGCGCCAGCCCCGGCCTTGGCGCGGATGCGCCGCAGGTGGTGCCACGAGGCGAAGTGCTGAACCGGCTGCCGTACCTCATCGGGGAGTCCGTCGAGCTTGGCTTCGATCCAGTTCTCGAAGCGCGGCAGGTAGGGGTCGCGAGGGGGGAGTAGACCGTGGTGCTGCATCAGCGCCCGGAGATGCTCGGCGGGCTTGCCGGGCACGGAGTCGAGACCCTCGTGCGACGCGGCGATGGCGCCGTTACCGAGCCCGCGAAGCAGCTCCTGGACCTTGGCCGACCGCTTCCAAACGAGGATCGACTCGGGCCTGTCCGACGCGCAGAGAGCATCGACCAGGCCGAGCAGTGCGGGATCGCTTGGCACGCCGCCGAGCAGCCCGTGGAGGTCGTCGCGTAGTGCGCAGCGGACGCAGAGCCGTCCGCGATGTCTCGCTGCTTCGACGTCGCAGCGCTCGCAGTGGAAGTCGACGGGGATCTCAGCGCATGTCGAGCAGATCGGCTGGCGATCGGTGGCGCGCAGGCCCGGTAGGAGCCGATCCTGGAGGCACTCTGCGCAGGTTCCGCGGGTGTGCACGGCGTCGTAGTAGCAGATGTTGCAGAGTCGGCCTTCTGGCCAGTTGGCTGCGAGTCTGGGGATGTTCCGGCCGCAGCGAGCACACGGATCGTCGCGAGTGCTCGTCGCTCGCGGACGGCCTTGGACGGTCGAGCGAGGGGAGAGGCCCGTCGGCTTCGGATCCATCGATGCTCCTGGCGCTACTCGTCGAGGATGTTTGCGCGCCGCGGCCGCACGCTGCGGTCGAGCGAGACGACGTTCGGCGGGGAAGCGGTGCCCGTCTTGCGTACGCGTACATCCGTCGCCGTCGTCGTGAACAGGTCCGTCGACTTACACTCGAAGATGTCGCACAGCGCCGCGATCAACATCAGGGAGACGCGCTCCGGCCGCTGGTTCACCAGCCGGTACACCTGCGGTCGAGACAGATTGATGTCGCGCTCGGCCAGCAGGGGAATGAGATCCGTGGTGTTGTGCAGGCCCCGGGCGGCCATTAGCTCGGCCAGGCGCCACGTGTAGTCGACCTTGCGCTTCATGATGTTCCGTCCTCGGTCTTGCGGGCCATGGCTTCCTTCACCGTACGGTCCAGCGCGGCCCTGAGCGTGGAGCGCCTGAACTCGTCGGACACGAAGTGATAGATGCCGGTTGTCGCCCCGTGCTCATGGCCCATCTGGTCCTGCACGAACCGCGGGTCCCATCCAGCTTCGAGCAGGTGAGTGGCGTACGAACGACGGAACGAGTGGAGATCGAGCCCATTGGAGAATCCCAGCTCCTCGCAGTAGCGCCGGACCCGTCGGATCAGAGTCGACTCGACGACCAGTCCGCCGCGTTCGCTGGGGAAGAGGTCCAGGGTGCCCGGATCACCGCGGCCGTTGGCGAGCCAATCCTCGATGATGCCGGGCGTCCACCGCCAGACAGTGAGAACGCTCCGCGGCTTGTGCGGCGAGGACCGCTTCGCCTTGCCGTAGCGGACCTTGCAGACGCCGAACGCGCCGAACTCTCGGGCGTGTGGGTTGCGGGCGAAGTCGACCGTTTGTAGGTGCCTCAACTCGTTGAACCGCAGCCCGTAGCCGTACGCGATCTTCATCATAACCGCGTCCCGGTATGCGGCCTGCCAGCCCTTGCGGCCCGACTTGCCGATCCGTTCAACCTCGTCGTCGGCGTGGTCGAAGAGTTGACTGATCTCCTCACGGGTGTACGGACGTTTCTTTGGGCGTCCGTCGTACTCCTGGACGTGAGGAGCGGTATTCCAGTCGTAGAACACCTGCGCCGGGTGGGTGCCGAAGAACCGCTCGCACACGACGTCGAACCCGTAGTCCGGATTGCTGATGTAGCTGGTGAAGGCACGCAACGCGGAGTGGTAGCCGCGCAGCGTCGAGTGGGCAACGTGCTTCTGGGTGCGTAGGTCCGCCGAGAACTCCTCGACGAGCGCGGGCGTCCAGTTCCACGGGTCTTCGTTGACGTGGCTGATGAAGCGCTCCACCATCCGGAGCCGCTGGTCGATGGTCGCGAACTGCAGGTTGCGTGACAACTGCTGATTCCGCCAGCCCTCGAGCATCTTCTGGAGCACCTGCTCGTCGGGCCGGAGGACCGGCACCGACTCGACCATCCGGACGCGTCCGGACCCATCAACCTGCATCGAATCCTCCCCAGAATCTGGTTTCATCCAGTGATTCCATGATGCATCCGATGAGTCGCCATCTGTGTTTGCGCAGGTCAACGGCGTGTCGCGGTGGCCGCGCGACGCCTGATCGTTCCGCCGCCACGCACGGTTTGACGCTGTTGCGACGACGTTCGGCGCTGCGTTTCCGCTGGTCAGAGCTGGGTTCGGTTCGGCCAGCGGGGCAGTGGGTCAGTCGCCCGCGATTGATTCATCCGATGCAATACGCAGACTAGTAACTGACATAATGTCACTTATCGGCACATTGACATGAGGTCGGACCGATCTGACCCAGGCTGTCGTCGGCATCACGCACGGCGACTGCAGGCGTCCGGCCCCGCAGCACGGTGCCGCCCGCTATACATAGCGGGTGCTACGACTTCTCGGACTGCTGCTCGTCTGGAGCTACACAGGAGCCGGCGCCGTCCTCCTGGTCTCGGGGCCCGAGCTCGGAGTGCGGATGCTGGGCCTGGCGCTGGTCGCGCTGGGCGTGGCCTGGATGGTCCTCGACGCCCTCAGGCGGACCCGAACCGTCTGACCCGAACCGTCTGACCCGAACCGTCTGACCCTGGCCGGCCCGCTCAGCGGCGCGGCGACCTCAGGGCGATCGCCAGCAGGCTCACGACCGTCACGAGCAGAGCGACCAGGCGGACGCGGTCGAGCTGGTACCCGTGGTCCCAGAACAGCGTCGTGAGGCGTTCGCTCCCGGTACCGGCGACCCAGAACAGCGTCAGCGCGGACGCCGACAGCGTCCACACGACTCCGCCGAGGACCGCGACGATCGCCAACCGGCTGCGTCGCAGCAGCAGGGCTGATCCCACGGTCACCAGCAGGGCCACCACCGCCTCGAGCGCTCCGAAGGCGAGCACGTCCCACGTCATCAACAACATCACGACACCGAGAACATCAGGTCCGAATCCACGTGCGCAGGCTAGACGGCTACCGACCCGGCGTCCTCGCAACGCCACGACTGTGTATGTGAGCGTCGGCACGGCCGGGCAGCATGGGAGCCCAGCGACCGCGCGGCAGCGGTCCACCGGGAGGAGACGCCTCGATGAGCAACGGCTGGCGCTGGGACGGTCGGAGCACGTGGGGGCCGCAGTGGCGCACCGCGGGTGTGCTCACGCTGGGGTTCACCGCGCTGCTGTGGGTGCTCGAGACCATCGACCAGGCCACCCCGCTCTACCTCGACGACGACGGCGTCGTCCCCCGCACCGTCAGTGGCCTCGACGGCATCCTGTGGGCGCCGATGCTGCACGCCGGGTTCGCCCACCTCATGGGCAACACGATGCTGCTGGCCCCCCTCATGCTGCTGACCCTCGTCGGTGGCGTCGCCCGAGGACTCGCCGCGACCGGGATCATCTGGGTCGTCGCCGGCGTCGGCACGTGGCTGATCGCCGCGCCGGGCACCGTCCACCTCGGCGCCTCCTCGCTGGTCTTCGGCTGGCTCACGTACCTGATCGCCCGAGGGTTCTACGCCCGCAGCATCGCGCAGGTGGTGCTCGGCGTCGTGCTGGCGGTCCTCCTCGGCGGCACGCTGCTCGGCGTCCTGCCCGGCCAGCCCGGGATCTCCTGGCAGGGCCACCTGTTCGGGGCGATCGGCGGCGTGATCGCCGCCAGTGCGCTGCGCGGCCGTCCCCGCGCGCTCCCGGCCGCCGACTACTCGTACTGACACTCGTACTGACGCCGCACGAGTCCCTGGCAGGGTTCGGTCCCGTGACGCCGACGCTGGAGATGCTCTGGGAGGACGCCGACCCGCAGGCCGTGCTGCGCAAGCGGCACGGCCTCGACGGCGCGGACGAGGCAGCCGACTGGGCCGCGTGCATGGCCGCCGCTCGCTGGCCGCTGGAGGACGTGCGGTGCGAGCGGCTTGTGCTCAGCTGGTCCAACGGCCTGGCCTGGCTCGGGACCGCTCAGGGGCAGCGCCTGCTCAAGTGGTCCGTCGACCCGGCGCTGTTCGCTCGGCTGCAGCGCGCCTCCCGACTCACCGCGTGGCTCGCGGAGCGCGGCGTCCCGGTCTCGTCGGCACGGTCCACCGACAGCGGCGACCGTCAGGTCGAGTCCCACCTGCCTGATGGCCGACCCTGCTCGGTCGGCCTCCAGAAGGTCGTCGCCGGCGACCTCCTCGACGTCGACGACCCTGCCCAGGTCAGCGCTGTCGGAGCTACCCTCGCGCGACTGCACCTCGCGCTGGCCGACTCCCCCGCCGACCTCCGCACTCCCGCCGACGAGGCGCCCACGCCGCTGCCCGACCGGGTCCGCGGCTGGCTCGAGCCGGCCCGGGCCTGGCTGCCCGCAGCGGCGGCGGACCACCTGACGACGCGGATCGACCGGTTGCCCGCGGGCGGGCTCGCCGCGCAGCAGGTGCACGGCGACGTCCGGGCTGCCAACGTGCTGGTGCGCGACGGTGAGGTGGCAGCGTTCCTGGACCTGGAGGAGACCCGGCTCGACCAGCCGGTGGCCGAGCTGGCGCGCGCTGCGGTGCTGCTAGGCACCCGGTACCGCGACTGGGCACCGGTCTCCCCCGGCGTCCAGGCGACCTTCCGCGCCGGCTACGAGCAGGTGCGGCCGCTCTCGGACCTCGAGGCGGCCTGGTGGGACGTCCTCGTGCCCTGGGTGACGTGGGCGATGGTGCGCCCCGGCGCCGCGCCGTCGTGGGAGTCGGCCGCCAGAGCCCTCACCGGCGCCTGAGCTCGGCAGCGAGGCGTGACGGATGTGTGCGAGAACCCGGCTGACCTGCCTGTGGGGCCCTCCCAGGGTCTGACCCGGGGACCCCGGAGCGCTGCCTCTCGTGCCGCGGCTGGCACGATGCCGCCCGTGACGAAGCCCGACGCCCGCTCGACAGGCACCCGGTGGATCCGCCTGGTGCTGCTGGTGGTCGGCGCAGCGGTGCTCCTCACGCTGACGAGCCCGCTCCTCGACGACGACGACGTCGTCCGCGAGTCCGACATGGCCAGCATCGACCTCGGCCTGCCGATGCCCTGGCTTCACCAGGATCAGACCGGCTACGACCCCAGTGTTCTCAGCAGCCGCGGGCTGATGTCGCCATGGGAGAACCCGACAAGCGCCTCGGTCGGATACTTCCTCGCGGACGTGGCACTGCTCTTCGTGGTCCTGCTGGCGCTCACCGCACTTCTGGCGGTCGCCATCGGCCGGGTCAGGTCGTCTCGGGGAACGTGATCGCGGGGGCGACGCCCACGGAGCCGCTGCGGGTCGTCGGGTCCGGCGCCGCGCCGTCGTGGGAGTCGGCCGCCAGAGCCCTCACCGGCGCCTGAGCGTCAGCGACGCAGCTCGCCGGCGATCTCCCGGGCCAGCTCGACGGACGCCTCGATCTCGGCCTTGCGGATCGACACGCTCTCCACGTTGACCCCGAACGGCATGCCCAGGTGACGGCAGAAGCCGATGAGCTCGCGGGCGGCGCCGAGGGCGTGCTGGTAGGAGGCCTCGAGGGTGTCCAGGGCGTTGCGCAGGTCGTTCTGCATCCAGCGCGGCACGTCGACCCCGAGCCAGCCGAGGAACTCCAGCGTCTTGAGCGACCCGCAGACCGAGAAGGTGAAGATGATCGGCACCGGCTCCAGGCCCTGCTCCGCACACGCGTAGTGGTAGTCCGAGACCAGGTTCTTCGCGGCGTTGACGTCGTAGACCACCTGGCTGACGAAGAACGAGCACCCGGCCCGCTGCTTGGCGATCAGCCGGTCGTGCTCGTCCCCGCGACGCGTGTGACGCTCCGGGATCGCCACCCCGCCGAGCCCGAGGTCCGGCCGGACCTCCGCCCGCAGCGCCTGCGCCTCCGGCAGCGAGACGGGGGTCTGCTTCTCGCGTGAGGACGCACCCACGAACACGGTGAGGACGCCGGCCGCGTCCTGCGTCTCCAGCCAGGACCGCAGGTCGTCGCGCTCGTACTTGCCGACCGCGCGGTAGACGACCACCGGCAGGTCCCACGCATCGAGGTGCTCGCTGCGGAAGCTGCCCGGGTCCATGGTCGGCAGGAACGGGAACGGCCGCTCCTGCGGGTTCCGGTCGCTCTCGTCGTCGATGTCGTAGAGCACGAGACCGTCCAGGCCGAGCGGGCCCAACCGCTCGCGGGTGACGTCCGCGATCTCCTGCGCCCGCTCCGTGCTCGTCGTGGTCCGGGGTGGGGTGAGGGCGAAGAGGAGCAGCTCGCTCCCCCGGTCTGCGATGCGTCGTGCCAGGTCCACGCAGCAACGCTAGTCGGCGGGACACCCCCGCCTCCGGCGGCGATCGCAGGGTGAGAGCCAGGGCGGGAATCAGAGCGCGGTGCGCCACACGGAGACGTGGTCGGTGCTCTCCGCGGTGAACGGCGTGCGGGACCAGTCGGCCCAGCGGTGCTCCAGCGACAGCCCGGCGAGCCGGGCCATGAGGTCGCACTCGCTGGGCCACGCGTAGCGGAAGGTCCCGGTGGCGTGCCGCACGGTGCCGTCGGTGTCGTGGTGGTAGTGGTGGGACGTGCACTGCTGGGAGACGACGTCGTAGGCGTCGAAGACGAGGTGGCTCTCGTCCAGGCTCATCGGCACGACCCGCTCCCCCGGCAGCAGGCGCTGGATCGGCGGCACCCACTGCTCGACCACGAACCGACCTCCCGGCCGCAGGTGCCGGGCGGCGTTGGCGAAGCAGGCCACCTGCTCCTCCTGCGTCCGCAGGTTCGAGAGGGTGTTCCACACCAGGACGACGAGGGAGAACTCGCCCGCGACCCGCGTGCTCGCCATGTCACCGACCGTCACCGGCAGCGCGGCACCGCCGGGCTTGGCGCGCAGTCGCGCCACCATGGGCTCGGACAGCTCGATGCCTGCCACCTCGAGCCCGCGCTGGGCCAGGGCGAGACCGATCCGCCCCGTGCCGATGGCCAGCTCGAGCACGGGGCCGCCGTCGGCCAGCTCCTCCAGCCGGTCCAGCGTCGGGCCGAGCACGTGCGGTGCGAACATCTCCGCGGCGTCCCCGTCGTAACGGGCGGCCGTCGCCTCGTCCCACACCTCGCTGCTGCTCACGCACGGCACGGTGCCAGCGCGGTGGGCGGAGGGCTAGCGAGTTTCCCGCGCGCGGGCCTTGATCGCCTCGATGACCTCGGTCTTGGCGTCGGCGTAGGCGTCCATGCTCGACCAGGTGCGGGTGACGAGGCCGCGCTTGGTGGTCTCGTACAGCTCCCGGTCGGCGCGATCGGTGCGCAGGCGGTCGCGCAGCAGCAGGTAGTCGACGCAGGCCTGGGCGTCGTCCTCGTAGACGTGGACGTGGACGTCGCGCTCCGGGGTGCGCACCAGCCGGTGGCCGGGCTCGCGGATGCGCAGCGGGTAGCCGGCGTCCACGAGGGGCTGGAGGTAGTCCTCCTCGGCCGTGATGTCGTGGACCGTCACGAGGACGTCGATGATCGGCTTCGCTGCCAGCCCCGGCACCGAGGTGGAGCCGATGTGCTCGATGCGCACCGCCGTCTGCCCCAGCGCCGCGGCGATGCGGGCGTGGTGCCGGGCGAACTCCCCGGCCCAGGCCGGGTCGTGCTCGACCAGGAACAGCTCGCGCTGCTCGGTGCCCCCGACCCGCTCGACCTCGGTCACGTCCGGCCGTCTGCGGCTGCGCTGCTCGTCCACGCCCGCAGGCTAGATCAGGAGTCTGCAGACCTCCGCAGGGCGGTGTGCGGCGGAGGTTCGCGGCGTCCGACTGGCTCACGTTTGGTCACCAACCCGGTCTCCGGCGGCCCCGGACCTCGGGTTGGTGACCAAACCCGAGCCCGACGGGCCGCGCTCGGGCTCAGGCAGGGACGGCGGCGAGCAGGTCCGAGCAGGCGCTGCGGTGGTCGGTGGTGATGCGGCCGCGGGTGCGCAGGGCGTCCAGCCGAGCCCGTCGCCGTGCCTGGGTGCTGCGGACCTGCTCGTGCAGCGCTCCGGCGACCTCGACGGACGCCATCCCTGTCAGCGTCATGGCCGCGAGCGCCTGCGCCTCGTCGTGGTGCAGCCCGGCGCGCAACGCCTCGGTGCGCACCACCCGGGACCGGCACGCCAGCACGCAGTAGGCCAGGAGCGCCAGGCCGAGGACGGCGGCGACCGCCCCGGCGCCCCTCCCCCAGCCGGTCCCGTCGCCGGCCGGGTCGACCAGGCGCGCCGGCGTCGTCGCGACGGCGGCGAGCAGCCCCGAGACCGGGCTGACGGCCGGCGCGGCGATGACCACGGCGGTGAAGATCGACATGACGCGATCGTGGCGAGAGGCCGCGGGCCGGTGGTGCCACGCCCGGCCATTTCCCCTCGATGCGGTAGGCCGCGCGAGGCGCGGACCAGTCCTCGGGCGCCGGGGTCCCCAGGTCGTCTCCCCCGGCGTCGCGAGCCCGCCCTGCCGCGCGGCACAGGGGTGGCGCGGGACACCCCACGAATGCCTGCCTCACCAGGCGAAACGGCATCGTCAGGATGTGCGTGACCTCACGTCCACGAGGAGTTGGGTGCGCCCGGTCGGGTCATGCACCATTGAGTTGTTAGCCAATGACAACGACGTCACCAGGAGGACCCCTCATGCTTCACTTCATCGGCACCGCCCGGCAGATCGACCGCTTCCTCGCCAACTTCGTGCCGTGGCACGTCGACACCTGGACGCGCCCCGGTCGCTGACCCCGGCACGCACGCACCAGCGCCCCGCACGACTCACGTCGTCCGGGGCGCTTCTCGTTCGGTCACCAACGCCGTCCTCACGGCCTCGGAGCACCGGGTTGGTGACCAGACGTGACGTGACGGAGCGAGGCGGGAACCTCAGCCGGCCAGGTCGGCGGCGTCGGCGGCGTCGGCCGAGGGGCCACCGGCAGGGGCGGCGGGGGCACCGCGGTCCGCGAGGGGCCCGGGCTGGGCGCCGGCGAGCATGTGGGCGCCGGTGCCGGGGGCGCGCCAGGCGTCCGGGATGGGGTGGGCGGCGACGTGCTCGGCGAACAGGGCCGGCCACTGCTCGATGTCCTCGGGCGTCTCGGCGACGACGAGCCGCGAGTCCGGGATGAGGTCGTGCAGCTTCTCCGCGGTCGAGAGCGGGTGCGTGGGGTCCCCGGTCCAGGCGAGGATCAGGGTCGGGTGCTGGATGGAGGCGACCTGCTCGGGCGAGGGGAAGTCCGCACGGGCGGCACCGCGCAGCAGCGTCGGCAGCAGCTCGACGGAGACGTCCGGCAGCGTGTCGGGGTGGTGGGCCGCGGCAGGCGGCACCGGCGCGACGCGTCCGGCCTCCACGAGACCCTCGATGCCGCGCTCCTCCACGATCCTGGCCTGCTTCTCGTAGGCCTCGGCCTTGGCGCGACGGGTCTCCCAGGCCGTCGGCGGCACCATCAGCGTCAGCGTGCCGAACCGGTCGGGCAGTCGCGAGGCGGCGTGCAGCAGCGTCCCGGTGCCCATCGACGGGCCGACGCCGTGCACCTGCCAGCCCGGGTAGACGTGGTCGAGCAGGTTCAGCAGGTCGTCGGCGAGGCTCGACCACCGGTAGCGGGTCAGGTCGTGCCCGCCGGTGGACCGGCCGTGGGCCCGGGCGTCGTAGCGCAGGACGCGGGTGGCCGCCCCGTCCGGGCGGGCGGCGAGGCCGCGCGAGACGTTCATCCCGAGGACGACGTCGCGGGCCCGGCTCGAGGTCAGCCCGTGCAGCTGCACGACGGGTCGGACGTGGTCAGCATCACGTCCAGCATGTGACTCCCCGACCGGCTCCGGGGCCGGCGAGGACCCCGGGGCGCCTCCCTCGGGGGTGACCACCGACACGTCGTAGTCGATCACTGCGCCTGGAACGGGGAGCGACGGCACGGGGTGGAGCCTCCTGACCGGGGTTGTTCACGTGTGACCCCTAGAGTACGTCCATGCGGCTGACCAATGTCGCCCAGATGCTCCTCCCCGACGGGCGACTGAGCAGCTACGGCGTCCTCGCAGGCCCCCCTGCCTCCTCGCTCCCCATCTCCTTCGACCAGGGTCGGCACG
Organism: Nocardioides bruguierae; assembly: GCF_023656415.1. Lineage (GTDB taxonomy): Bacteria > Actinomycetota > Actinomycetes > Propionibacteriales > Nocardioidaceae > Nocardioides > Nocardioides bruguierae. The sequence goes on along the minus strand of NZ_JAMOIL010000001.1, from coordinate 367,865 downwards.
TGGGTGCCGGCGACCGGCCGGGGTCGTGGATGGGCATCTCCTTCCGCCTGCCGCGCCACGAGACCCGGGAGGCCCTCGCGGCCGCCTGGCTCCACGTCGTGGAGCGGCACGGCACCCTGCGCACCGTCTTCACCGCGGACGAGGCGGGCGGCCTGTCCCTGCACCGCGTCCCGGTCTCCGCCGGCACCTGGACCGAGCACGAGGTCCCGGCCGGGCTCCAGCTGCGCGACGTGCTCCGCGGCGTCCTCGACTCCGAGTGCCGCCCCTTCAACCGGCCCTCCTACCGCCTCGTCCACGTCGAGCCGGACGACGGCAGCGAGCCCGCGGTCGTCATCGCCGCCGACCACAGCCACCTGGACATGTGGTCGCTGCTGGTGCTCGTCCGCGACCTGCTCGCCTGCCTCGACGACCTGCGCGCGGGCGTGGACTCCCCCGGCGCCGGCCTGCCCAAGCCGCAGGACTTCGCCGAGCACACCACCGAGCTGGCCGAGCGCGGCCCGGCGCCGGACGAGGTCCGGGCCCGCTGGCACGAGATCATGGAGGCCGGGGGCGGCGAGATGCCCGTCTTCCCGCTGCCGCTGGGCCCGCTGCAGCCCGTTCCGTCGGAGCGGGTCGAGGTCTGGGACGTGCTCGACGCCGCCCAGCTGGGCCGCCTGACCCAGCGCGCCGCCGACCGGGGCACCCGGATGCTGCCGCTGGTCGTCTCCGAGATGGCCGTCGTCACCCAGGAGCTGGCCGGGCAGCCGCTGCGAGCCGTCTTCCCCGTCCACAGCCGCTACGACGACCGCTGGCACTCCAGCGTCGGCTGGTTCATCACCAACGCGGTCCTCGACTGCCCCTCGCCCGACCTCGACACCGCGGCCGCCGCCGTCCGCGAGACCGTGAACCTGGGCTCCGTGGCGCTGGCCGACGTGCTCTCCCCCTGGGGCGGCATGCCGAACACCCCGGGCATGTTCGCGCTGTCCTGGCTGGACCTGCGCCGGCTGCCCGTCGGTGTCGACCCGGGCCCGGAGGGGCAGTACGTCTCCGCCGCGATCCGCACCGACGGCGTCATGCTGTGGTTCATCGTCGAGGACGGCGGGGTCCACCTGCGGGTCCGCTACCCCGACACCCCCGAGGCGCGCCGCAACGTCGGCGCCTGGATCGACGCGGTCATCCACCGCCTCCAGGTCTACGCGGACGCCGAGGCCGCCTGAGCCGGATCGCCCGGCGGGACCGGAGTCCTCAGTCGGTCAGCAGGAAGTGCCGCAGGACCGACACGAACGTCTCCGGCTGCTCCGAGTGCACCCAGTGGCCGGCGCCCTTGACCGTCACCGTGGTGGTGCGCGGGAACAGCCGCCGCATCTCCTCGGCGTGCTCGGGGCGCACGTAGTCCGAGTGCTCGCCGGCCATCCACAGCACTGGCCCCTCGAACGCGGGCTCGAGGTCGGGGAAGCCGCCGATGACGTCCAGGTTCTCCCGCAGCAGCCGCAGGTTGGCCTGCCAGACGAAACCACCGTCGCGGCTGCGCAGGTTCTGCAGCAGGAAGCCGCGCACCCGCGGGTCCCGGATCGCCCCGCTCAGCGCCTCGTCCGCCTCGCCCCGGCTCCCGAGGGCGTCCAGGTCGAGACCGGAGAGGCTGTCGAGCAGGTGGGCGAACTCGGAGCTGCCGTCGGAGTCGGCCGGCGAGATGTCGACGACCACGAGACGGTCCACCAGGTCGGGGTGCCTCGTCGCCAGCACCATGGCCACCTTGCCGCCCATGGAGTGCCCGACGAGGTGGGTGCGCGTGACGCCGCGCTCGGCGAGGTCGGCGCGCAGCCAGGAGGCCACCGTGTCGGCCAGGTCGACGTAGTCGAGGGTCTGCGTCCAGGGCGAGCGGCCGTGGTTGGGCAGGTCGACCATCGTCGAGCGCAGCTCGGGGGCAAGCGCCTTGGCGACCTGGGTGAAGTTGCGGCCCTGCCCGAAGAGGCCGTGCAGGAGGACGACGTCCTCGCCGGTCTCGCCGACGCGGAGGACGTTCAGGGCGGGCTGCTCGGCGGACACGGGCGCCAGCCTAGGTGGCCGGGTCGAGCCGACCGGCAGCGGCCGCCAGGGAACCGCTGCAGTCCGGACAACTCTCGGTCAAGGTCGGCCGAATGGCTTCACCGCTCGGAGCCGGGACCGATCGGCTCCTCAAGCGCCAGACCCGACGCACCGCCACCAGCGCCACCGAGGACACCGTCATGTGGGACACCGTTCAGACCAACGAGCAGCACCTGTCGCACGACCGCCCCTGCACCAAGTGCGGGCACGAGATGCACGTCTACCTGCCGTGCGACGACGCGTGCGGCTGCCCGGCCGTCCTCGTCCCGGCGCGCGCGGCCTGAGGCCGCTCCCCCGAGCCGCCCCGGCGACGACCACCCTCCTGGAGTCGCCACCGGGGCCACCAGGCCCCTGCCCCGCGGCGGCGCCGGCCCCCTCCCTCTGAGTCGGGCCGGCGCCGCCGTGCTCAGCAGGCGGTCACGAGGTCGTACCGGCCGGCCGAGGTCAGCTCCAGCGACGTGACCGTCGCGTCGCCCTGCCCCAGGTAGTCCTGCGACCCGAGCGCGTAGAACGGGTTGTAGGGGTCGTTGCCGTAGGACACCGCGCGGCCCGCCGCCTCGTGCTCGGCGTTCGTCGTCGTCCAGCAGGACGCCGGCGTGGTCGGCGTGGCCGTCGCAGTGCTGGTCGGCGTGCTGGTCGGCTCGGTGGTCGGCGTCGGCGAGGCCGTCGGCGTCGGGTCGGGAGTCTGACCCAGCGTGGTGTCCGTGCGTCGGTTGTTGCCGAAGAAGAACCCGGTCACGTACGCCGGGTAGTCGACGCTGTCGGGGTCCACGTAGCTCGCGCCCGGGCCGGCGCCGGCGGGCCACGCGTGAGCGACCCCGGTGTTGGTGAACAGCGAGACGCGGGGGCCCGCCTCGTCCGACCAGACGGTGCCGCTGCCGGCCGGGTTGGCACCCGTCAGCGTCGAGGTGTCGAGCGCGCTGGCGTCGGTGGCGCCGTAGATGCCGGCCATCACCTCGGCGTTGAGCCGGTTGTAGCCGGGCGCGACGGTGGTGTCGTCCGAGCCGTGCACGACCGAGGTGAGCTGGGTGTCGAACGCGTCGGTGTGGCTGCCGGCGAACCCGGTGCAGGTCGAGGTGGCCTGGGCCTGCGTGGTCGCGACGTAGGAGATCTGGCCCGAGGTGGTGCCGACCGTGGGGCCGGCGTCGATGCCGATGCCGGCGAAGACGTCGGGGGCGAGGCAGCCCATCACCATCGTCTCCCCGCCCCCGGAGGAGAGCCCGGAGAGGTAGACTTGGTCGGGGTCGATGTCGAGGTCGGGCCGTGCCAGCAGGGCGTCGACCAGCGCGAGGAGGTCGTCGTCGTGGCGGCCCGGCGCGCTGCGCGAGTGCTGGGTGTCGTAGTAGTCCCAGCAGCCGAGGAGCACGCCGCCGTCCGGCGCGGCCGGGGCGGCCACGACCATCCCGTAGGCGTCGGCCGTGGCCTGCCAGTTCCCGCCCGTGGCGAGGTCGGCGTTGGTCTGCACGCAGCCGTGCAGGGTGACCATCAGTGCGCGGTGCCCGTCGAGGGCCGGCGCCGTGGTGGGGGTGTAGAGCCGGACGCCGAGGCCGGCGACGGTCTCCTGCGTCCAGCTGCCCGCGGCCGCGGCGGGCTGCCGGGCGGGGCCGACGAGTCCGACGACGCCGGCGGCCAGCGTCGCGGCCAGGACGGCGGTGAGGACCGCGGCCAGGAGCCCGGCGGGCACGACGGCCCGTCGTGCCCGGCTGCGGGTGGGCCCGGTGGTGGGCCCGGTGGTGCGTGGTGGAGATGACTGTCCCGAGATGTGCATGGTTCCTCCAAGGTGGTCGCGCTGTGTCTCAGCGCGACCGGACGGCCGGGAGCACCTCCTCCGCGACGCGGCGGGCGCCGTCCTCGGCCATCACGATCGTGTAGTGGTTGACGTCCTCGACCTCGACCACGCGCAAGCCGCCGTGAGCGGCGGCGACGCGGTCGGAGAACGTCTCGGCGTAGCCGGGGGCGTAGAGGGACCGGGGCTCGTCGAGCAGCCCGCGCGGGGCGCGCAGGAAGGTGGTGGGCACCGCGATCGACGCCAGCCAGGCGTCGTAGGTCTCCCCGCCGAACAGCTGGGCGCCGTCGGTGGCGACGGCGGTGCCGTTGGTGGAGGTGCGCAGGTGCGGCTCGGTGCCCTCCAGGTCGTAGTCCACGTAGCCCTCGACCACCGGGGTCCAGTCGCCGAACGCCGGGTGCGCGCGCCAGAAGTCGCGGTAGGCCTCGCGGTCGGGGAACGTCATCGACAGGCGTGCCGCGGCGGGGCCGAGCACGTCCTCCGGCGTCGCGTCGGCACCGGGGGCGGCGACGCCGTCGGGCAGGGCGAGCGGCAGGCCGCCGTCCACCAGCGTCAGCGAGGAGACGCGGGACGCGGCGGTGCCGGCGAGCGCGACGGAGACGAACCCGCCCATGGAGTGCCCCACGACGTGCGCCTGCGCCACGCCCAGGGCGTCCAGCAGCGCGACCATGTCGGCGGCGTGCGAGGCGAGGCCGTAGGGGTCGGGCAGGCCGCCGGAGCGCCCACGCCCCCGCAGGTCGGGGGCGATGACGCGGACGCCCGGCAGCAGCGGCGGCAGCAGCGGCCAGCAGCGGTGGCTGGCGGTGATGCCATGCACGGCCAGCACCACGGGAGCCTCCGGCGCCTCCTGCGCGCTGGGCCCCCACTCGCCACCGGCGAGCTCGCCGCCGGCGACGGGGACGCGGAACGGACGGGGGGCGGCGAGGCCGCTGTCGGCCTGGCCGTCGAGCAGCTGGCTCATGACGCGGTCCACCCGCCGTCCATCGTGTACGAGGCGCCGGTGACCATCGCGGCCGCGGGCGAGCAGAGCCACAGGGCGAGGTCGGCGACCTCGCTCGGCTCGATCAGTCGCTTCACGGCCGACTCGGTGAGCATGATCTTCTCGACCACCTCGGACTCCTCGATCCCGTGCTGACGCGCCTGGTCGGCGATCTGCTTCTCCACCAGCGGCGTGCGCACGTAGGCGGGGTTGAGGCAGTTGCTGGTGACGCCGTGCGGGCCGCCCTCGAGGGCGGTGACCTTGCTCAGGCCCTCGAGGCCGTGCTTGGCCGAGACGTAGGCGGACTTGTAGGCCGAGGCGCGCAGGCCGTGCACGCTGGAGATGTTCACGATCCGGCCGAAGCCGCGCTCGTACATGCCGGGCAGCACCGCGCGGGTCAGCAGGAACGGCGCGTTGAGCATGAGGTCGACGATGAGCCGGAACCGGGCGGGGTCGAACTCGTGGATCGGGGCGACGGTCTGGATGCCGGCGTTGTTGACCAGCACGTCGGCGTCGAGGCTCAGCTCGGCCAGGGCGTCGAGGTCGGAGAGGTCGACGGTCCAGGCCTTGCCGCCGACGTCCTCGGCGACGGCCTGGGCCCGGTCGCCGTCGACGTCGGCACAGATCACGTCCGCGCCGGCCCGGGCGAACGTCTCGGCGACGGCGCGGCCGATGCCGGAGGCCGCTCCGGTGACGACCGCGGTACGGCCGGTCAGGTCGGTGCTCATGCTGGTGGCTCCTTCTCTGGGGTGGGTGCCTGGTGGGTGGGGGCCTGGTGGGTGGGGGCCTGGTGGGTGGGGGCCTGGTGGGTGGGGGCCTGGTGGATGGAGGCGTGGTCGGTGGGTGCCGCGTCCGTGGCGCGGGGGCGCGCGTCGAGGGCGCGCTCGACCAGGGCCATCACCTCGTCGAGGACGTGGTCCGGGACGGCGGCGGGCGTGACGGGCTGGTCGGGCAGGTCGGGGTCGGGCTCGTCGGAGCCCCAGAGGACCCAGCGCATGCCGATCATCTCGCCGATGCCCATGAGGCACCACGCGGCGACGGTCGGGTCGATGTCCCCGACGTCCCCGTCGGCGCGTGCCTTCGTCAGGTTGGCGACGTAGCCCTCGACGATGCGGGTGTAGTGCTGGCGCAGGGCGCGCGGGGAGACGAACTCGGCCTCCCGCACCACCCGGTAGAGGGCGGGGTGCTCGGCGGTGAAGGCGAAGAACGCCCGGAATCCGGCCCGCTCCCCCTCCATCCGCGTCGTGGCGCCGGCGGCCGCCTCGGTCATGGCGTGACGCACCCGGCGGTTGAGGTCCTCGACGAGCTCCTCGAACACCGCGAGCTTGGAGTCGAAGTAGAGGTAGAAGGTGCCCTGGGCGCAGCCTGCGCGGTCGGTGATCCGGGAGACCGAGGCGTCGGTGTAGCCGAGCTCGGCGAAGACCTGCTCGGCCGCGTCGATGATCGCCTTGCGCTTCGCGGTGCCGCGCTCGGTGCTCGGCGCCCGGCGCGTGGTGGCGGGCCGCCCGGTGGTGGTGCCGGTGGTGCTGCCGGTGGAGGACGTGCTCATCGGGGGCCTTCCTGCGTCGGGGTCCGCTCCCGCCACTCCTGGGCGAGCGCGCGCCGCAGGATCTTGTCACTGGAGGTCCGCGGCACCTGGGTGACGACCTCCACCTGGGACGGGACCTTGAACCGGGCCAGCCGGCCGCGGCAGTGCTCGAGGAGGTCCTCGGCGTCGGTGGGCACGCCGTCGCGCAGCACCACGAAGGCCACGCCGACCTCGCCCCACCGCGCCGACGGGACGCCGATGACGGCGGCGTCCGCGACGCCGGCATGAGCCAGGAGCACGGCCTCGACCTCGGCGGGCGAGACCTGCTCGCCGCCGGAGATGAACAGGTCGGTGAGACGGTCGACGATCCGGTAGTAGCCGTCGGCGTCCCGCTCGGCCAGGTCGCCGGTGTGCAGTCCGTGCCGGCAGCCGGGTCGGGTCGCGGGCTGGCGGAAGTAGCCGGCGAACACGTTGGGGCCGCGCACCACCAGCTCGCCACGCCCCGGCCCGACGAGCACCTCGTCGGTGACCGGGTCGACCAGGTCGACCTCGACGTGCGGGTAGGGCGTGCCCGCCATGCCGACCCGCGCGGTGGCCTCCTCGGGCGGCAGGCACAGCACGTTGGGTGCCGCCTCCGTGAGCCCGTAGCCCTGGGTCAGCGCCACCCCACGGCGGTGCCAGGTGCGCAGCAGCGGCTCCGGCATCGGGGCGCCCCCGACGATCGCGTGCCGCAGGCTGGAGAGGTCCGCGGCCTCGAAGCCGGGGTGCTGGGAGAGCATCAGGTAGGTGGCGGGCACACCCATCGTGGTGGTGATCCGCCGCTCCTCGATCAGGTGCAGCACCCGGCCGGCGTCGAAGGTGCGCTCGAGCACCACCGTCGCGCCCATCCACCAGGCCAGCAGCGGCTGGATGTTCCAGCCGCCCACGTGGAACTGCGGCATCACGGCCAGCACCACGTCGCGGCTGGTGACCTCGGCGGTGCGGGAGAGGGAGAGGTTGGTCCAGAAGCAGTTGGCGTGGGTGAGCACGGCGCCGCGGGCGCGGCTCTGCGTGCCGCTGGTGAAGATGATCAGCAGCGGGTCGTCGTCGGCCACGGGCGGACGAGGCGTGGCGCTCGGCCCCCCGGCGGTGGGCGAGCCCGGGTCCGGTGCGTCCAGCGTGGGACGCGGGGCGGGCACCCCGTGCTCGATCCCCTGCCGCCCGAAGCGCACCACGGGCAGCCCGGTCGGCTCGAGGCCGATCGCGCCCGCCACCGCCGGGTCCTCGAGCGCGGCGGCAGCCAGCGAGGAGAACTCGTCCTCGACCACCAGCACCGCCGGGTCGCAGTCGGCGACCTGTGCGGCGATCTCCGGCGGGGCCAGCCGCCACGACAGCGGCACGAGCACCAGCCCGGCCTTGGCGCAGGCGAAGAAGAGCACCACCTGGTCGGCGGAGTTGCCGCTGAGCGTGGCGATCCGCTGACCGGGTGCGTACCCGGCGGCGACCAGGGCCTCCGCGAGGTGGCCGGCGCGCGCGTCCAGCTCGGCGTAGGTCAGCACCACGCCACGGTCGTCGATCGCGGGCCGGGCCGGGGTCGCCTTGGCCCGGTCGGTGGTCCACCGGCCGAGGGTGTGCAGACCGTCCCGGTCGCGCACGGGGGTGATCACGCCGCCCCGTCCGCGGTGCTTCCCCGTCGTCCGCGCACGCCGTCGGCGAGGCGGGTGCCGAGGCCGACGAGGCCGCCGGGGACGAAGAGGACGACCAGGACGAACAGCGTGCCGAGCAGGAACAGCGGCTCCGAGAGCGGCACCCGCAGCAGCGCGGGCAGCTGCTCGACGGTGTCGGAGGAGGCCAGGGCGGTCAGCCGGTGGTCGAGCAGGGTGTAGACGATGCCGCCCACCACCGCGCCCCACCGCGAGCCCAGGCCGCCGAGCACGACGACCACCAGGATGGTGAGGGTGAAGTCCGCCGACGCCACGCGCGGGGTGACGCCGCTGTTGAGCAGCAGGTAGACCATGCCGACCACGACGGCCAGGCCGGCGCCGACGACGAAGGCCAGCAGCTGCACCGGGTACGGGCGCATCCCGAGCACCCGGACCCGCAGCTCGTTCTCGCGGGTGGCGGCCGCCACGTGGCCCGCGCGGCTGCGCTCGAACCAGGTGACCAGCACGAGCACCAGCACCAGCAGGGCCAGGGCGACCCAGTACAGGTTGCGGGTGTGGATCACGCCGACCAGCGCCGCCGGCACGTGGTCGGTGGTGAGCGGGAGGCTCTCCTCGCCGCCGGTGATCGACGGGTTGCGGCGGATCAGCACCGACCCGGCCTGGGCGAAGGCCAGGGTGACCATCGCGAAGGAGATGCCGGAGACGCGCAGGCTGACCGCGCCCAGGAGCGTCGCCACGGCGATGCCGAGCACGAGGGTCACGACCATGGCGGGCAGGAGGCCCAGCCCGGTGCGCTCGAGCACGATGCCCAGGCCGTAGGCGCCCACCGCGAGGTAGAGGGCGTGGCCGAACGAGAGCAGGCCGGTGATGCCGAACAGCACGTGGTAGGTCAGCGCGAGCGAGGCGAACAGCAGGCACAGCGCCAGCAGCTGGAGGGTGCCGGGCGTGTAGGTCGCGCCCGGCAGCACGCCCGGGATGCTGAGGTTCAGCAGCGGCAGCACCGCCAGCACCACCAGCAGGACGAGGCCCGCCACCGGCTCGACGAGGCGTCGACGGGTGCGCGAGGCGCCGTCGCCGCCGGGGGTGGCGGCGCGGTGGGAGTCGCCGTGCTGCCCGCGGGTGGTCGCGGGGCGGTCGTCCTCGCGGGACGTGGGAGGAGTGGTGCTGGTGCTCATGCGCGGGCTCCCATCAGGCCGGAGGGACGGACCAGCAGGACGGCGGCGAGCAGCAGGACGACGACGAGGTCGCCGGTGCCCGAGGCGTAGAAGTTGGCCAGCTGCTGGAGGACCGCGACGGCCAGCGACGCGATCGCGGCACCGAGCAGCGAGCCGAGGCCGCCGATGACGGTGACGATGAAGGCGAAGATCAGCAGCGACGCGCCCAGCTGCGGGGAGACGTAGCCGAAGTACTGCGAGGCGAGCACTCCCCCGATGCCGGCGGCCGCGCCGCCGATGGCGAAGACCACCGTGAAGGCCATGCGGACGTCGATGCCCAGCGCGGTCACCATGGAGCGGTTCTCCACGCCGGCGCGGATCACCAGGCCGAAGCGGGTGAACCGGAGGAAGGCGACGATGCCGAGGAGCACGGCGACCGCGACGCCGATGAGCAGGAAGCGGTCGTGCGGGATCTGCGCCCCCAGGACACCGGAGGTCTCGTCGAGCCAGGCGGGCCCGGAGACGTAGACCGCGTCGGTGCCCCAGATCCCGTCGAACAGGGCCACGGTGGCCAGCGCGAGGCCGACCGTCACGAGCACCTGCTCGACGTGCCGCTCGTAGAGGCGGCGGATCAGCAGCAGCTCGGTGGCGATCGCCACCAGGGCGCCGACCGCGGCGCCGACGACCAGCGACAGCACCAGCGAGAGCCAGGAGCCGTCCGACATCCGGCGCGAGACCTCCCACCCGGCGTACGCGCCGAGGGTCAGGAACGAGCCGTGCGCGAAGTTGAGCACGCCCATGAGGCCGTAGATGAGGGAGAGCCCGGAGGCGACGAGGAAGTAGAGCGCCCCGAGACCGACACCGGTGACGAGGAGCAGGACGAGGGTGCTCACGAGGTGGCCTCCGCGGTGTCGTGCTGCTGGGACTGGTGCTGGCTCTGGTCCTGGGACTGGTCCTGGGACTGGTGCTGGGACTGGTGCTGGGACTGGCTCTGGCCCGGCTCCCCGCCCACGCCCAGGAGGGCGACCACGCGCGACTCGTCGTCGAGCAGGTCGGCGGCGGGGCCGGCGTGCACCACCCTGCCGCCGTCCAGGACGACGGCGTCGCCGGCCAGGCGCCGGGCGACGGTGAGGTTCTGCTCGACCAGGAGCACGGGGACGACCTGGGCGGCCTTCTCCAGCGCGTCGGTGACCTCGCCGACCAGGCGCGGCGAGAGCCCCTTGGTCGGCTCGTCGACGAGCAGGAGACGGTTCTCGTTCAGCAGCGCACGGGCGAGGGCGACCATCTGCTGCTGGCCGCCCGAGAGGGTGCCGGCGCGCTGGGAGGAGCGGTCGATGATGTCGGGGAACAGGTCCCCCACGAGCTCACGCCGCTCGGGGCTCACCCCGTGCCGTCCGCCGCGGCCGCCGGAGCGCTCCGCGAGCCTGAGGTTCTCCGCGACCGTCAGGGACCCGAAGACCTCGCGGTCCTCGGGGACGTAGCCGACGCCGCGCTGGACGACCTTGTGGGTGGCCAGGCGGTCGACGGGCTCGCCGTCGAGCTCGATGGTGCCGCTGCGCTCGATCAGCCCCATGAGGGCCTTGAGGGTGGAGGTCTTGCCCACGCCGTTGCGCCCGAGCAGCGCGGTGACGCCGCGGGCGGGCACCTCCAGCGAGACGTCCTCCAGCACCTGCTGGCCGGCGATCCGCGCGGTGAGGCCGCGGACGACGAGGACGGGACGGGTGCTCATGCGCTCTCTCCCAGGTAGGCGCTCTGGACGGTCGGGTCGGCCATGACGGTCTCCGGGTCCGCACAGGCCAGCAGGCTGCCGTGGTGCATGACGGCGAGCCGGTCGGAGAGGTCGAGCACGACGTCCATGTGGTGCTCGACGAGCAGGACGGTGGCGCCGTGCTCGCGCTGCAGGCTGCGGATGACCTCGACGAGCCCGGGCACGTCGGCGGACCCGACACCGGCCATCGGCTCGTCCAGGAGGATGACCTCCGGGCCGGCGGCCAGCAGCATGGCGATCTCCAGCTTGCGCTTGTCGCCGTGGCTCAGTCCCCCGGCGAGCGTCTCGGCGTGGTGGGCCAGTCCCACCTGCTCCAACCTGGCCAGGGCGTCGACCGTGGCCGCGTCCTGGCGGCGGGGGAAGCGGAGCAGCGAGACGGCTCCGCCCCGGGCGGCCTGGGCCGCCAGCCGGACGTTCTCCCGGACCGTGAGGCCCACGAAGAGGTTGGAGGTCTGGAAGGTGCGACCGAGCCCGGCGCGGGCGCGGGCGTCCACCGAGGACGAGGTCACGTCGCGTCCGGCCAGGTGGACCCGGCCGGCCGTCGGTCGGGCCACGCCGGAGAGCAGGTTGAACAGGGTGGTCTTGCCGGCGCCGTTGGGGCCGATCACCCCCAGCAGCTCCCCGCGCGGCACGGCCAGCGAGACGTCGTCGATGATGGTGGCGCCGCCGATGCGCAGGCCCAGGCCGGTGGCGGAGAGGACCACGTCCTCCCCGCCGGTGGGCCGGGCGTGCGCGTGCGTCGCGCCGGGCTCGGTCGTGCTCACTCCTGCGTCACTCCCCCGCGACCGGAGGGGCGACGGTGTCGGCGTCGATCTCCTCGACCAGCTCGGGCGTCCAGCCGTCGCCGTCGGCGACGAGCGAGGCGGCGTACATCGGCTGGATCAGCGCGTGGTCCTCGGCGCGGACCGTGGTCTCGCCCTTCGGCCCGTCGAAGGTCCAGCCCTCGAGCGCGGCGACCATGGCGTCCACGTCTCCCCCGCCCTCGGCGACCGCGTGGGCGATCATCTGGCCGGCCACGAAGCCGTCGGGCGAGAACAGGTCCGGGGTCTCCCCGGCCTCCTCGAGGCTCGCGACCATCGCGTCGTTGACCTCGTTGTCGGGGCCGTCGGCGAAGTAGTGGCTGAGGAAGGTGATCTGGTCGCTGGCCGCGCCGTAGGCGTTGTAGCTGGCGACGTCGGCGAGGCCCGTGGTCACCGGGGCGGCGTCGAAGACTTGCTGCTGGGAGAGGCTCTGCCACATGGCGGCGGTGGTGTCGCCGGCCCAGGCCACGAAGACCAGGTCGGGCTTCGCGTCGAGGATGCGGCGGGCGAACGGCGTGAACTCGGTGGCGTCCTCGGGCACGAGCACGCTCTGCACGTCGGCACCGGCGGCACCGAGCACCGCGTCGACCGCGGCGGCGTTGCCCTGGCCGAAGGCGTTGTCCTGGCCGAACACGACGACCTTCTGTCCGCTCGGGTCCCCGAGCAGGGCGCCGGCCGTGGCCACGTCCTGGTAGGTCTGGCGGCCGGAGCGGAAGGTGTAGTCGTTGATGCCGGTGATCGCGTCGGCGGCCGCCGGGCCCGAGATGTAGAGGATCTTGTTCTGCTCGGCCTGCTCGGCGAGGGGCAGCGCGACGCCGGAGGAGACGGTGCCCACGACGATCTGGGTGCCGGAGCCGATCGCGTCCTTGGCCAGGCTGACGGCCTTGGCGGAGTCGCCGGCGTCGTCGGAGAAGCTGAGCTCGATGGCCTGGCCGTCGACCTCACCGGTGCCGTCGGTGGCGTAGTCGAGGCCGGCCTCGAGCCCCGCCCGGTAGGCGGCGCCGTAGGCGGCCAGCGGGCCGGTCTCGGAGTAGATGACCGCGACGTCGACGGCGGAGGAGCCCTCGGCCGAGTCGTCACCGTCGCTGGAGGGGGCGCAGGCGCTCAGCGCCAGGCCCAGCGTGGCCGCGGCGGCCAGGGCGGTGGCCCGGCGCGTCGGCGCCGCCACCTTCTGCAGGATCGTCCTCATCGACGTGGTCCCTCTCGTCCGTTGGCAAACATGACAGGTGAGTCAGGTCTCAGAACGGAACGTAACCGGCGTCACATCGAGCGTCAACCACGCAGCGCGGCGGCGGCACGTCGCGGGTGGTGTCGTCGTGGGTGTCGTGGTGGGCGTCGCGGACGCGACGAGGCCCCGCCCCCGGACGGACCGGGAGCGGGGCCTCGTGACGGGCAGGACGCGGCGTCGCGCCGCGTCCTCGCAGGTCAGGAGACGTCGAGCAGCGTCTTGATCGCGCGACGCTCGTCCATGGCCGCGTACGCCTCGGCGACCTGCTCCACCGGCAGGCGCAGGTCGAAGACCTGGCCGGGGTCGATCGTGCCGGCGAGCACCAGGTCGAGCAGGTGCGGGAGGTACTCGCGCACCGGAGCCATGCCGCCGGCGAGGCCGACGTTCTTGCTGAACATGGTGCGCATCGGGGGCTCGGCGCCGTGGGGCACGCCGACGAAGCCGACGCGGGAGCCGGGGCGGGCGACGTTGAACGCGGTGGTCATGGCCTGGCCGGTGCCGACGCACTCGAGGACCGCGTCGGCGCCGACGCCGCCGGTGATCTCCATGACGGCGGCCTCGCCCTCCTCGCCGCGAGCGGCGACCAGGTGGGTGGCGCCGAAGGCGGTGCCCAGCTTCTGGCGCGACTCGTGGCGCGACATCAGGACGACCTTCTCGGCGCCCATCTGGCTGGCGGCGATGACGCCGCACAGGCCCACGGCGCCGTCCCCGACCACCACGGCCGTGCCGCCCTCGCGGACGCCGGCGGCGACCGCGGCGTGCCAGCCGGTCGGCATCACGTCGGAGAGGGCCATCAGGCTGGGCACCAGGGCGGCGTCGGGGCCCGCGGCGCCGACGCCCGGGACCTTCACCAGGGAGCCGTCGGCCTGGTTGACCTTGGCCAGCTCGCCCTGGCCGGAGACCGTCATGCCCACGTTCACGCAGGCCGACTGCATGCCGGCGCGGCAGTGGGCGCAGGTGTTGTCGCAGTGGTCGAACGGGACGATGACGAAGTCGCCCGGCTTCACGGTGCTGACCTCGGAGCCGACCGCCTCGACGAAGCCGATGCACTCGTGGCCGATGGTGTGCGGCTCGGTGGTCGGGTTCTCGCCGCGGTAGGGCCAGAGGTCGGAGCCGCAGACGCAGGCGGTGGTGACGCGGACGATCGCGTCGGTGGGGCGGGAGACGACCGGGTCGGGGACGTCGGTCTCGAAGCGGATGTCGCGGGGAGCGTGGATCATGGTGGCGCGCATGAGCCCGAGCATGGCAGCCGCCCGGTGCTCCGCGCACTCGCACAGGTGGTTGCCCCTGGCATCTTCCCCGGTGGGACGCCGTCGGGCGTGACGGACGCGACGTCACGGCCCGGGTGGGGATCGCGTCGGTCCGGTTCGGTGCGGGCCACTGCGTGACCCACGTGTGGTCACCAACCCGGTGTCAGAGTCGGTGCGGGACGCGGTTGGGGACCACACGTGCCACCGGCGCCGACACGCACCACCCCGGTGGGTTTGCAGTCTTATCTCACATGTGAGTTACCGTCGTCGACGACGTCGGCCGAGGGCGGGTGACCCACCCGCGCCGGCCGGAGGACGAGAGAAGGGGAAGCGATGAGCGAGGGCTACAAGGACCGGATCGGTCTCCTGATCCGGGACGCCCGCAAGCACCGCGGCCTGACCCAGCAGCAGCTCGCCGAGCGCCTGGGCACGAGCCAGAGCGCGGTGAACCGCATCGAGCGGGGCCAGCAGAACCTGAGCCTGGAGATGATCGCCCGGATCGGCACCGCGCTGGACTCCGAGATCGTCGCGCTGGGCGCCGGCCCGGTGCACCTGCGGATCACCGGCCCGACCACGCTGTCGGGCGAGATCGAGGTCAAGACCTCCAAGAACGCCGGTGTCGCGCTGCTGTGCGGCTCCCTGCTGAACAAGGGCCGCACCGTCCTGCGCCGCGTGGCGCGCATCGAGGAGGTCAACCGTCTCCTGGAGGTGCTCGGCAGCCTCGGCGTGCAGACCCGCTGGCTCAACGACGAGAACGACCTCGAGATCATCCCGCCCAAGCAGCTCAAGCTGGACGACATCGACGAGGAGGCGGCCCGGCGCACCCGCTCGGTGATCATGTTCCTCGGGCCGCTGCTGCACCGCGCCGACTCGTTCGCCCTGCCCTACGCGGGCGGCTGCAACCTCGGCACGCGCACGGTCGAGCCGCACATGGCCGCGCTGCGTCCCTTCGGTCTCGACGTGGTCGCCACCGAGCGCCAGTACCACGCCAAGGTCGACGCCAGCGTCGTCCCGGGCCGCCCGATCGTGCTCAGCGAGCGCGGCGACACCGTCACCGAGAACGCGCTGATGGCCGCCGCGCTCCACCCGGGCACGACGATCATCCGCAACGCCTCGTCCAACTACATGGTCCAGGACCTGTGCTTCTACCTGCAGAAGCTGGGCGTCGAGGTGGAGGGCATCGGCACCACGACGCTGACCGTGACGGGCGTGGAGAACATCGACGTCGACGTCGACTACGCCCCCTCCGAGGACCCGATCGAGGCGATGAGCCTCCTCGCCGCGGCGATCGTCACCAAGTCTGAGATCACCATCAAGCGGGTGCCGATCGAGTTCCTCGAGATCGAGCTGGCCACCCTGGAGACGATGGGCTTCGAGTACGAGCGCAGCGAGGAGTACGCGGCCCGCAACGGCCACACGCGCCTGGTCGACCTCACCACGTACCCCAGCGAGCTCACGGCCCCACGGGACAAGATCCACCCGCTGCCGTTCCCGGGCCTCAACATCGACAACCTGCCGTTCTTCGCGGTCATCGCCGCCGTGGCCACCGGCCAGACGCTGCTGCACGACTGGGTCTACGAGAACCGGGCGATCTACCTGACCGAGCTCTCCAAGCTCGGCGGCAACGTGAAGCTGCTCGACCCGCACCGCGTGATGATCGAGGGCCCGACGCACTTCAGCGGCACCGAGATCGTGTGCCCGCCGGCACTGCGCCCCTCCGTCGTCCTGCTGCTGGCGATGCTCGCGGCCAAGGGGACGTCGGTGCTGCGCTCGACCTACGTGATCGCCCGCGGCTACGAGGACCTCGCCGAGCGTCTCAACGAGCTGGGCGCGAGCATCGAGTCCTTCCGCGACATCTGAGCCGGCACCCCCGGCGAGCACGACCCGGACCCCCGTCGACCCTCCTTCACCGGACGGACGGCGGGGGTCCACCCCATCCCGGGCCGCGAACGGCCATACTGCGCCGGTGAGCACCAGCAGCAGCGCCTCACCGGTCACCGGTCACGCCTACCTCGACCGGGTCCATGACCTGCCGGGCTCGGTCCTGGCCATGGCGCACCGCGGCGGTGCCCGGCACCTCGACCTCGCCGGCCTGGAGAACACCCGCACCGCGTTCGCGCACGCCGTCGACCTCGGCTACTCCTACCTGGAGACCGACGTGCACGCCACGCGGGACGGGGTGCTGCTGGCGTTCCACGACGACCGCCTGGACCGGGTCACCGACAGCACCGGCCTCGTCGCCGACCTGCCCGCCTCGGCCGTGCGGGCCGCGCGCGTCGCCGGGCGTGAGCCGGTGCCCACCCTCGACGAGCTGCTCGAGTCCTTCCCCGGCGTCGCCTTCAACATCGACATCAAGGCGGACGCGGCGGTGCAGCCGCTCGTGGAGACCATCGCCGCCCACCGCGCGTGGGACCGGGTGCTGGTCGGCTCCTTCGGCCTCGGCCGGCTGCGCCGCTTCCGAGCGCTGGCCCAGGGCCGCGTGCCCACCTCGGCCGCCCCCGCCGAGGTGGCGGCCTTCGTCTCCCCCACCAGCCCCCGGGCCCTGCGCCGTCGGGTGGCCCGCCACGTCGCCGCCCTCCAGGTGCCCGTCGCCCAGCGGGTGCCGGTGCCGGGCCGCACGGAGCACCTGCCGGTGGTGACCGAGCGGCTGGTGCACCGGGCCCACGAGGTCGGCGTGCACGTGCACGTGTGGACCGTCGACGAGCCGGCCGAGATGGCGTGGCTGCTCGGCCTCGGGGTCGACGGGCTGATCACCGACCGCACCGACGTGCTGCGTGACACGCTCACCGAGCGCGGCGTCTGGCTCGGCGCCGCCAGCGGGCCCGAGACCCAGCCCGTCCCCCAGACCCAGCCCGAGACCCAGCCCGAGACCCAGCACCGGAGCGACTCATGAGCACCGCCTCGTCCGACCAGCCCGTGCTGAGCCCCGCCGAGCGTCGCCGGGAGCAGCGCTCCTGGTACTTCTACGACTTCGCCAACTCCGCCTTCTCCACCACGGTGGCGGGCGTGCTGTTCGGCCCGTACCTGATCGCGGTGGCCGAGCAGGCGGCGGTCGACGACCGGGTCTCGGTCCTCGGGGTGGCCGTGGCGCCGGGCGCGCTGCCCGCGTTCGTCATCACGGCCTCGACCCTGCTCTCGGCCGTCCTGCTGCCCATGCTGGGCGCGGTCGCCGACCGCACGGCCCGCAAGAAGGACCTCATGGCGGGGTTCGCGTGGGTGGGCGCGGCGGCCGCGGCGGGCCTGTTCCTCATGACCGACGACAACTGGCAGCTGGGCGTCGTCTCCTTCCTGGTGGCCAACCTGTGCTTCGCGGCGGCTGCGGTCTTCTACGACTCGATGCTGCCGCTGATCTCGACCGAGTCCGAGCGCGACGGCGTCTCCAGCCGCGGGTGGGCGCTCGGCTACGCCGGCGGCGGCCTGCTGCTGGCGATCAACTTCGTGCTGGTCTCGTTCCCGGAGCTGATCGGCACCGACGTGGCAGGCGCGACCCGCATCAGCCTGCTGTCGGCGGCGATCTGGTGGGCGGCGTTCACCGTCATCCCGTGGCTCGGCATCCGCAACCGGCCCCCGCGCGACGTCGAGCCGGTCGCCGGCGGGGTCGTGCAGCGCAGCTTCGGCCAGCTCTGGACGACGCTCAAGGAGCTGCGGCGCTACCCGGTCGCCCTGACGTTCCTGGCCGCCTACCTGTTCTTCAACGACGGCATCCAGACCGTCATCGGCCAGGCCTCCATCTACGGCACCGAGACCCTGGGCTTCGAGCTCGGCACGGTCCTGGTCGCCTACCTGGTGGTGCAGCTGGTCGCCGTCGGCGGTGCCCTCGCCTTCGGCCGGGCGGCGGTGCGGTTCGGCGCCAAGCCGGTCATCCTGTTCGGCCTGGTGATCTGGATGGTCATCGTCACCGTCGCCCTCGTGCTGCCCGCCGGCCAGTTCCCTTTGTTCCTGCTGCTGGCCGTCGCGATCGGTGTCGTCCTCGGCGGCACGCAGGCGCTGGCGCGTTCCTACTTCTCGCTGCTCATCCCGGCCGGCAAGGAGGCGGAGTTCTTCAGCCTCTACCACGCGATGGACCGTGGCACCTCCTGGTTCGGCACCCTCGTCTTCGGCCTCGTCTACCAGGTCACCGGCTCGTACCGGCCGGCCGTGTTCGCGCTCGTCGTGTTCTTCCTCGTCGGTGGGTTCCTCCTCACCCGGGTGGACACCCGCCGCGGGATCGCCGACGCCGGCAACCGCCTGCCGGCCCATCTCGCCTGAGGCGCGAAGCCGCAGGTCAGGCGGCCGGTGACGGGCTGTGTGCGAGGTGCTCCGGGCGCTGCTCGCCGGCGTCGGCCACACCCCTGCGGCCGTTTGTGGGAACACGCGCCCGGTCTGTACCGTTGTGAGATATCGACGAAGGACCCACTGCGCCCCCCGGCACTCCGGCCGGGCCCCTGAGGCTGGTGGTGGGCGACGTCGAGGATCACACGGGAGGCCACACATGGCAGAGCGCACACTGCGTGGCGCACGACTCGGAGGCCAGAGCTTCGAGGACGAGCGCGGCATCGAGTTCGCGGCCCGGCAGCAGGTCGGCTACAAGTGCCCGCAGAACCACGAGTTCGAGATCACCATGTCGATCGAGGCCGAGGTTCCGGCCGTCTGGGAGTGCCCGCGCTGCGGCTCCGAGGCGCTGAGCGTGGCGGGCATCAAGCCCGAGGACAAGGCCGAGAAGCCTGCTCGTACCCACTGGGACATGCTGCTCGAGCGTCGCTCCGAGAAGGAACTCGAGGACATCCTCAAGGAGCGCCTGGAGCTGCTTCGCGGCGGCGAGATCGGCCCCGCGCACCTGCACCGCGAGAACAAGAAGCGCACCTCCGCCTGAGCGGTTCTCCCTGCGCCTCAGCCTCGGGGAGGCCCGTCCTCCTCGTCAGGCTCCACCACGTCGCCCCGGACGACCGGCCCCTGGCCGGGTCCGGGGCGACGTGCGTCCGGACCGCTGCCCGGCGCACCCGGGAAGCCCCCTGGGAACCCGCCGGTGAAGCCGAAGGACGTGGCCCCGCCACCGACCGCCCGGGTCGTGACGAAGCGCGCCAGGAGCACCCGGAACAGCGGGCGGGTCACCGGCAGCACCATCGCCAGCCCCAGGGCGTCGGTGACGAACCCCGGCGTGAGCAGCAGGGTGGCGCCGATCAGCACCAGCGCGCCGTCGGCGAGCTCGCGCGCCGGCATCCGCGCACTGCCCAGCGCCTCGCGCAGGGCGGCCCAGGCGTGCCCGAACTCCCGCCGCACCAGGTAGGCGCCCAGGACGCTGTCGGCCACGAGCAGCAGGATCGTCCAGCCGGCACCGATGACCTGGCCGACCTGGATGACGGCCCACAGCTCGATCAGGGGCACGCCGATGAACGCGAGGCCGAGCACCCAGCCCCAGCCGCTGCGGCGACGGCGTGGTCCGGGGGTGGGGCCGGAGGCGGGTCCGGGGGCGCTCATCGGCCCACCTGCTCCGGCAGCGGGCGGTGCGCGCCGCGGGCCCGGGCCCAGCGGTCCTGGAGCCCCCAGCCGGTGATCCGCCACAGCGACTCCAGCGCCACCGATCCGGTCATCTTCGAGTCCCCCCGTTCCCGCTCCACGAAGTCGATCGGCACCTCGCGCACCGTGAGCCCGGCGTGCAGCGTCCGCACGACGAGGTCGGTCTGGAAGACGTAGCCGGTGGAGCGGACCCCCGGCAGGTCGATCGCCTCCAGCGTGGCGCGCCGGTACAAGCGGAACCCGGCCGTGGCGTCGCGGACCGAGATGCCCAGCAGCAGGCGCACGTAGAGGTTGCCGCCCACCGAGAGCAGGCGCCGGTGCCACGGCCAGTTCTGCACCGAGCCACCGCGGACCCACCGCGAGCCGATGACGAGGTCGGCCGGATTCTCACCGTCGGTGACGGCCGCCAGCAGCCGCGGCAGCTGCTCGGGCTGGTGGGAGCCGTCCGCGTCCATCTCCCCGACGAGGTCGAAGCCCGCGTCCAGCGCGTGGGCGAAGCCGGCCAGGTAGGCCGCCCCCAGGCCCTCCTTGCCGGCGCGGTGCAGCACGTGTACCTGCGGGTCGGCGGCGGCGAGGTCGTCGGCCAGGGCGCCGGTGCCGTCCGGGGAGGCGTCGTCGACGACGAGGACGTCCACCTGCGGCGCGGCGGCACGGAGCCGGCCCACGATCCAGGCCAGGTTCTCGGCCTCGTTGTAGGTCGGCACGACCATGACGGTGCGGGCCGGCGTCGGGCTGCTCATCGCGGGCTCCTGGTCAGCCTGGTGCGCGCGTCCCCGCTGCGAGGCTCGGCCGCGTCGGTCAGGCCGTCGCCCGGGCCGTCGGTGGTCTCCTGCGGCACCGGCGAGCTGCCCCGCCGCCGGCGCAGGTCGGTGCCGAGGGCGAGCAGGAGCGCGAGCACGGTGGCGGCGGCGGCGCCGCGGGTGAGCCACGGGCCGACGCGGATGCCGGGCGAGACGTCGTCGACCAGCCCCACCTGGGCGGTCATGACCGCCTTGGTGCGCTTGGGCGTGGTGGCCACCACCGAGCCGTCAGGGGCGACGATGCCCGAGATGCCGTTCACGGACGCCACGGCCAGCCAGCGACCGGCCTCGATGGCGCGCAGGCGCGTGATGGCGAACTGCTGCTCGAGCTGGTGGGTGTTGATGAACATCGCGTTCGAGGTCTGCACCGTGATCAGCTGGGCCCCGTTGCTCACCTGGGCCTGGAGGGTGTCGTCGTAGGCGACGTCGAAGCAGATCAGGTCCGCCACCAGCAGGCCGTCGGCGTCCAGGGGGTCGGTGCGCGTGCCGGGGCGCATGTCGCGGGTGATGGTGCGCAGCTCGCCGAAGGTGAAGTCGGCGTAGCGGCGCAGCGGGATGTACTCGCCGTAGGGCACCGGGTGCCACTTGGTGTACCGGTCGCCTGCGCCGGTCTCGGGGTCCCACACGATGCCCTGGTTCAGCACGTAGTCGTCACCGTCGTCGACCATCGCACCGACCAGGACGGGCGCGCCGATCGCGGCCACCGCGCGCTCGATCTGGGCGTGGGTCTGCGTGTCGTAGAAGGGGTCGACGGCGGTGGAGTTCTCCGGCCACACGACCAGGTCGGGCTGCTCGGCCTCGCCGGCGGCGACCTGGGCGGCCAGGGCCACCGTCTCGTCGGCCTGGTTCCGGGTCACCTGGCGGAAGTCGTTGAGCACGTTGGTGCCGTCGCCCGGCACGTCACCCTGGACGACGGCGACCTCGGCGGTGTCCACCACGTCGCCCTGCCACGGCACGAGGACGGCGAGCGTCGTGAGGACGGCCAGCGAGGCCAGTCCGGCGGCGGGCCGCACCAGGGCCTCCCGCACCCGCCGGGCCCCGCGGACGCCGGCCCGGGAGCGCGCCTGCCAGGAGACCACCGCGGCGGCCAGAGCCGTGGCTGCCAGGGCCCAGACCAGCGAGACGCCCACCATCCCGATCCACGGCAGGAGCCGCTCGAGCGGGGTGTCGACGGAGGCGAAGGCGAGCCGACCCCAGGGCATGCCGGAGAACGGCCAGGTGGAGCGGAGGTTCTCCAGCGCCACCCAGGCCAGGGCCACGGTCAGGGGCCACCAGCGGTGCCGGGTCAGCGCAGCGGCCGCCGCGCCCGTGAGCCCGATGAAGAAGGTCTCCAGGGCGGCCAGGCCGAGCCACGCAGGCACCGCCACCGCGGTCATCCAGAAGATGTGGGTGAAGTAGAAGCAAGCGCCGAAGACGAGGCCGGTGAGGAACCCGCGGCGCAGTCGGACGCCGCGACAGGTGAGCACGAAGGCCGCCACGGCCAGGGGCACGACGAGGGCGAGACCCACGGGGTCGAAGGCCAGCGAGAGGGCGAGACCGGCGGCGGCCGCGGCGAGGAGTCGTCGCACCCCTCCACGGTAACGGGCGGGCCCCAGCCGGGGTGGCGCCGGGGCCGACGCCAGGGCGTCGGTCCAAGGCCACCCCGGCCGGACAGCCGGGGTCCACAGGAGTCACGGGCGGGTCATGGCGCCTTCGGTCCGACCTGATGTCCAGGCGGGCTGCCGGGGCAGGACGTTGTCTAGGGGGTCAGGACCCGGTCCGAGTCCGCTCCTCGGGGCGTGGACCGACCACCGCGGAGCGGGTCGGACAGGTGGCTGGCGGTGCACACCCTCCGACACGACCACTCGGACGTCGGTCCACCCACCTCGATCTGTGGTGAGCGGAGGCTTCACCTTGGTGGGTGGGCGCGGCGAGTGTCAACGCCCCCGTGACCAGCACCGATGCATGTCACCGCAGGTGGCGGGGGGTGTGCTCGGACGAGATTGGTGCCGATGTTCTGTCTGGACCACCGACCGACGACCCCAGGGCTGATCGCCCCGTCCGTCACACGCGGCATCGTGCGTCGCACGCGCCCCAGTGACACCGTCGATCCTGTCTCATCCCTCCGGGTGAGCAATCACCCGTTTCGGGTAATCAACGCGCTCCGAGCGCCCCGCGGGCCAGGGACACGTGCTCCTCGGCGACCTCTGCGACGCCGAGGTCGCCGTCGCTGCGGAACCACCGAGCCACGCTGCTGCACATCTCCAGCACCGCCCGCCGTGCCAGGTCCGGCTGCGCGACCACGAGGAGGCCCTGGTCCACGCCGTCCTCGATGACCGTGCGCCAGAGGTCCTCGTACTCGTCGCGCAGCGCCACCACGCCGGCCCGGGCGTCGGGAGTCAGCGCTCCCAGCTCGCCGTCGACCACCCGGGTCTGCTCCGGGCGCTCCGCGTGCGCGCGCACGTGCACGCGGACCAGGGCGTCGAGCCGGTCACGGGGGTCCTCCCCCGCCCCGGCCAGCGCCGCCCGGGCCTCCGCGGTCAGCCGCTCGAGCGCGCTGCGCATCAGGCGAGCGAGGAGCTCCTCCTTGGTGCCCATCCAGTGGTAGAGGGAGGCCGAGGTCAGCCCGGACTCCTGCGCCAGCCGGCGGATGCCGGTGCCGTGGAACCCGCGCTGGGCGAAGAGCCTGGTCGCGGCCTGCTCCACACGCTCGTTGGTGGTGGGGCTCGTGGCGGTCACGACCCGAGCGTATCCAATCGATCGATCGATCGCCTACGCTCGGACGAGGCGGAGCGACGAGCCCGCCGCGAGCAGAGGAGCGGAGCAGCGGGATGCAGCACCCAGCAGAGGGCACGGCGCCGGCAGGCGGCACGGAGCCGGGCGTCGTCGAGTACGAGCGCGACGGCGAGGTGGCCGTCGTCCGCCTCAACCGACCGCACCGGCTCAACGCCGTGGACGGCACCCTCACGCCCGCGCTGGTCGCGGCGCTGCGCCGGGCCCACGCCGAGGAGGTCGGCGCCGTCGTGCTCGCAGGTCGCGGCCGTGCCTTCTGCGCCGGCCACGACCTCAAGGAGGAGCCCGCGGTCGAGACCCCGCTGCAGACCCGGGCCCGCCTGGAGGAGATCCAGGAGGTCACCCGCCTCGTCCGCCGCTTCCCCGGCCCGGTGGTGGCCGCGGTGCACGGCTACGCCCTGGGCGCGGGTGCCGAGTTCGCCCTGTGCTGCGACGTCGTCGTCGCCGCCGAGGACGCCCGGTTCGGGTTCCCCGAGGTGGGCGTCGGGCTGTCGGTCACCGGCGGCATCTCCACGCTGCTGCCGGCCCTCGTCGGCTGGGCCCGCGCCAAGGAGCTGCTGCTGCTCGGCGAGCACGTCACCGGCACCGAGGCCGCCGCCATGGGCCTGGTCGCCCGGGCGGTGCCCACCGGCACGCACGAGGAGGTCGCCCTCGACCTCGCCCACCGGATGGCCGCCCGTCCGCGACTGTCCACCTCGCTGGCCAAGCGGGTGCTGGACGCCGCGGTCGACTCCCAGGTCGAGCGCTCGCTGGCCACGGAGGTCGAGCACGCGCTGCTCACCTCCCTCTCGGGCGAGGACGAGGCCCCGCGCGAGGAGTTCACCGGTGCCTGAGCAGCCCACCCTCGTCGACCACCTCCTCGACGCCGCGGGCACCCACCCCGACAAGGTCGCGTGGGTCTTCGACCTGCCGGGGCAGCCGGTGCAGCGGTGGACCTACGCCCGTGTCGCGGACGTCTCCGCCGGCCTGGCGGTCGCGCTCGTCGCGCGCGGCGTGCGGCCCGGCGACCACGTCGGGCTGATGCTCGGCAACTCCCCCTGGATGCCGGCCGCCTGGCTCGCGCTCCAGCGCGTCGGGGCCGCGGCGGTGCCCCTCAACGTCCGCTACCGGCCGGGCGACGCCGCCCACGTGCTCGCGGACGCCGGGGTGCACCTCGTGCTCGCCGCGCCCGAGCACGTCGGCCTGCTGCGCGAGGCCGGCGCCGCCGACGTCCTGGACCCCGCGGGGCTGACGCTGGACCCGGCGTCCTGGGAGCAGGGGGCGACCGCGCCCACGGCGGTGGTCAACGTGCAGTACACCTCCGGCACCACCGGACGCCCCAAGGGCTGCGTCCTCACCCACGAGTACTGGACGACCCTGGGCGGCTCGATGCTCACCGAGTTCCCGCACCTGGGCGAGGACGACGTGCTGCTCACCGCGCAGCCCTTCCACTACGTCGACCCGCAGTGGAACGTGGTGGCCGCCCTCCTGGCCCGTGCGACGCTCGTGGCCCTCGACGGCTTCCACCCCTCGTCCTTCTGGGCGAAGGTGCGCGAGCACGAGGTCACCTACTTCTACTGCCTGGCCTCGATGCCCACGCTGCTCCTGAAGATGCCCGCCGACCCGCTCGACCGTGCGCACCGCGTGCGGGCGGTGCAGTGCTCGGCGATCCCCCCGGCGCTGCACGCCGACCTCGAGGAGCGGTGGGGCGTCGGCTGGTTCGAGGCGTTCGGGATGACCGAGACGGGCGCCGACATTCGCGTCGGCGCGTCCGAGCACGACGCACTCGTCGGCACCGGATGCCTCGGACGCCCGGCTGCGCACCGCGAGGCACGGCTGGACGAGGCGGGCCAGCTCTGGCTGCGCGGGCCCGGCATGATGCTCGGCTACCTCGGGCTGGCCTCCCCCTTCGACGCCGACGGCTGGTTCCCCACCGGGGACCTGGCCCGCACCGACGACGCCGGGCGGCTGTACCTGGCCGGGCGGCTCAAGGACATGATCCGTCGCTCCGGGGAGAACGTGGCGGCGGTGGAGGTCGAGGAGACGCTGCTCGCCCACCCCGCGGTCCGGCTCGCCGGGGTCGTGGCGGTGCCGGACGAGGTGCGCGGCGAGGAGGTCGGTGCGTTCGTCGTGGCGCCCGGGGCGTCGGTCGAGGACCTGCGCTCCTGGTGCGCCGAGCGGCTGGCCGGCTTCAAGGTGCCGCGCTACTGGGTGCTGCGCGAGGACCTGCCGCTGACCGCCTCGCACCGCGTGGAGAAGGGGACGCTGCGGGCCGAGGTGTCCGCCGGCGTCCTGGCGGCCGAGGGCGTGGAGGTGGGCGCGTGAGCTTCCAGGCCGACCTCCTGGTCACCAACGCCCGGGTGCGGACCCTCACCGGGCCCGGCCACACCGGCACGGCCTCGTCCGTGGCGATCTGGGGCGGGCGCGTGCTGGCCGTCGACGAGGACGTGCCGGCGCGCGAGGTGCTGGACGTGGGCGGCGCCGTCGTGGTGCCCGGCTTCCACGACGCCCACAACCACATGGCCTGGTACGGGCTGGCGCTCGCCGAGGTCGACCTGCGGCTGGGCTCGCTCGAGGCGGTCTACGACGCCGTGGCCGCCCGCGCCGCCACGCTGCCGCCCGGGGCGTGGGTCATCGGCGAGGGCTACGACGAGAACAAGATCGGCGCCCACCCCGACCGCGACGCCCTGGACCGGGCCTCCGGCGGTCGGCGGGTGTGGCTCAAGCACACCAGTGGGCACATGTGCGTGGTCTCCTCGGCGCTGCTGGAGGACCTGGGGCTGGCGTCGGCCGCCCGCGAGGTGTCGGGCGGCCTGGTCGTCACCGACGCCTCCGGTCGGCCGACCGGGCTGCTGCAGGAGACGGCGCAGTCGCTGCTCTCGGACCTGGTGCTCCCCTACCCCACCGCCACGCTCGTCGACGCGGTCGAGCGAGCGGGGCGGGCCTACCTGGCCGAGGGCCTGACCTCGGTGGTCGAGGCGGGCGTCGGCGGGGGCTGGATCGGCAAGTCGCCCGTCGAGGTCGCCGCGTACCAGGCGGCCCTGGACGCCGGGCGCCTGCCGGTGCGCACCGAGCTGATGGTGACCTCCGACGTGCTGCACGACGTGGCCGCGCACGCGGACGACGGCTTCGGCCCCGGTCTGGGCCGCGGGCTCGACCTCGGCATCCGCACCGGCCTGGGCGACGACCGCTTGCGCCTGGGGCCGGTGAAGGTCTTCAGCGACGGCTCGCTCATCGGCCACACCTGCGCCATGACCGAGGACTTCGCCGACACCCCGGGCGTGCGCGGCTACCTCCAGGCCGACGCCGAGGCCATCACCGAGCGGATCGTCACCGCCCACCGAGCCGGGTGGCGGGTGGCCACGCACGCGATCGGGGACGCCGCGATCGACCTCGTCCTGGACGCGGTGGAGCGGGCCCAGGCGAGCGTGCCTCGGCCCGACGCCCGGCACCGGATCGAGCACTTCGGCGTGGCACGCCCCGACCAGGTGCAGCGTGCCGCCGCGCTGGGGGTGGTGCCCGTGCCGCAGGGCCGGTTCGTCGGCGAGATCGGCGACGGCATGCTGCGGGCGCTGGGGCCCGAGCGGGCCGGCTGGGCCTACCGGGGGCGCTCGCTGCTGGACGCCGGCCTGCCGCTGGTCGGGTCCTCCGACCGTCCCGTCGTGGCCGGCGCGCCGCTGCTGGGCATGCACGACCTGGTCAACCGGCGCACGGACGCGGGTGCCCCGCTCGGCCCCGAGGAGGCGGTCACCGGGCTCGAGGCGCTCGTGGCCTACACCCACGGGTCCGCCTACGCCTCGCACCAGGAGGGCTCCCGCGGCCTCGTCGCGCCCGGCTACCTGGCCGACCTCGCCGTGCTCTCGGACGACCCGGCCACCTGCGACCCCGGCGCGATCCGGGACGTCGCGGTGCTGGCGACGCTGCTCGGTGGAGAGGTGGTGCACACGGCATGAGCGACCTGGTGCTGCGCGACTGGGCCGGGCTGGACGCCCCGCACCGTGACCGCGTCCGCCAGATCTACGAGGACGCCTTCCCGCCCGAGCTGCGGGCGCCGTTCGAGGACCTCCTGGTGGACCGCCTGCTCGTCGCGGTGCCCGTGCCTGAGGGCGCCGACCACGGGGCGGACCCCGTGGGGCTCGCGCTCGTGCGCGACCTGGGGAGCACCGACTGGACGTTCCTGCGCTACCTGGCGATCGGGCCCCGCGGCGGCGGCCACGGGTCCCGGCTGGTGGCAGCCCTGGCCGCGCTGCTGGCCGCGGAGGGGCGCAGGGTGCTCGTGTGGGACGTCGAGGACCCCGACGAGCCCGGGATCGGCCCGGAGGCCGTGGAGGAGCACCGGCGCCGCATCGTCTTCTACGAGCGCGCTGGCGGGGTGCTGCTGCCGGTGCGCGAGTACGCACCCCCGCACGGCGACGAGCTCGACGGGCACGCGCCGTCGCTGCGGCTGATGGCGCTCCCGCTCACCGACGCCGGCCTGCCCGCCGTCCGCGACCTCCTGGTGGGCGTGATGACGCTGCGCTACGAGCTGGGCGTCGACCACCCCGCCGTCCTGGCGCCCCTGGCGACGCTGGAGGAGTGAACGGCCGCCCTGGCGCGAGACGGTAAAGAACCCGGAGAATCTGCGGCCCGGTGGATCGACAACAGCAATCTTTTCTGTCACCGTCGCCGGTATGAGCATCGAGACGTCCATCGCCTCCCTGGTCGAGCAGGAGACGGGCCAGCCCTACCAGTACCGCGCGCCCGAGCTGGTGGAGCCGGACTGGACGCGCTTCCCCGGGTGGAAGGACGTCACCGACGCGGAGTGGCGCAGCGTCCAGTGGCAGCGCTCGCACTGCATCAAGAACCTCCGGCAGCTGCGCGAGCTGCTCGGCGACCTGGTCGACGAGCGGTTCTACGCCGACCTCGAGCGCGACCAGGCCGAGCGCGCGACGATGTCGATGCTCGTGCCGCCGCAGATGATGAACACGATGGCGCCGCACACCACCCCGCGTGGGCCGGGCAGCCTCACGGACGCCTTCTACGTGGACCCGATCCGTCGCTACATGCTGCCGGTGTTCTCCGACCGCCGCACCGACTGGCCCAGCCACCCCCACGCCACGCGCGACAGCCTCCACGAGCACGACATGTGGGCCGTCGAAGGCCTCACGCACCGCTACCCCACCAAGGTGCTCGCCGAGCTCCTGCCGACGTGCCCGCAGTACTGCGGCCACTGCACCCGCATGGACCTGGTCGGCAACTCCACCCCGACCGTCGAGAAGCTCAAGCTCGTCGGCAAGCCGAACGACCGGCTCACCGCGATGCTCGACTACCTGCGCGCCACCCCGACCGTGCGCGACGTCGTCGTCTCCGGCGGGGACGTGGCCAACATGCCGTGGCCGCGCCTGGAGGCGTTCCTGACCGAGCTGCTGGCGATCGAGAACGTCCGCGACGTCCGCCTCGCCACCAAGGCGTTGATCGGCATGCCGCAGCACTGGCTCCAGCCGGACGTCGTCGACGGTGTCGGCCGGGTCGCCGACCTGGCCCGCGCCAACGGCGTCTCGCTCGCGATCCACACCCACGCCAACCACGCCCAGTCGGTGACGCCGCTGGTCGCCGAGGCGTCCCGCGCGATGCTGGACGCCGGCCTGCGCGACGTGCGCAACCAGGGCGTCCTGCTCAACGGCGTCAACGCCGACCCGCACGCGCTGCTCGACCTGTGCTTCGCGCTGCTCGACGGTGCCCAGATCATGCCCTACTACTTCTACATGTGCGACATGATCCCGTTCAGCGAGCACTGGCGGGTCTCGGTCAAGGACGCGCAGCGGCTCCAGCACCACATCATGGGCTACCTGCCGGGCTTCGCGACGCCGCGCATCGTGTGCGACGTGCCCTTCGTCGGCAAGCGCTGGGTCCACCAGCTCGCGGACTACGACGAGGAGCGCGGGGTGTCCTACTGGACCAAGAACTACCGCACCTCGATCGAGGGCGACGACGCCGAGGCGCTGGGCCGCACGTACACCTACCACGACCCGATCCACACCCTGCCCGAGGCGGGGCAGCGCTGGTGGGCCGAGCACGGCAACCTGGACGAGGCCGCCCTCTCGGCCGCGGAGGCCGCCGAGGCCTCCCGACGCACGGCGGCGCTCCAGGCCTGGTGAGCCCGGCGACCCCGCCGACCGGGGAGTGCCGGCCGTCACCGGAGGGGAGGCAGGATGGCGGGGTGCTGAGTCTCTCCCGGTTCCCCGACGCCGACCTGTCCCGCTGGGCCGAGGTCGTCCGTGAGCGCCGCACGCGCCTGCGCGAGCTGCCGTTGACCGGTGAGCCCGAGCTGTTCGCCCCGGTCGCGGAGGCCCGCGTGAAGGCCTCCCTGGAGCGGATGCTGCCGGGCGACCGACCCGCGGAGCAGCAGGCGCTGCACCTGGTCTCCGACGTCGGCTTCCCGATCGGGTGGGTGTGGCTCGGCCGCCCCGACCGGGGGCGGCTCGTCGTGCTCGACACCAGTCTCGTCACCCCCGAGCGTGCCGGGGACCTGCGCGCGCTGGTGGAGGAGACCGCTGCCCGCGACGGCGTCCGGGAGGTCGAGCTCCTGCTCTCCCCCGACGACGCCACGCACGCCGCCTGGAAGGCCGCCGGCCCCCTGGACCTCGTCGCCCAGCGGCGGGTGCTGCCGCTGCTGCCGGGCGCTCCGGGGCCGGAGACGTCCGGGCTGGAGCTGCGGCCGATGACCCCGGAGTCCTTCGCGCGCTTCATCGAGCGGTCGGGGCGCGAGTACGCGCAGACCCGGCAGCAGGCGGAGCCGCACCGCGACGCCGACCAGGTCGCCCGCGAGGCGGCCGAGCAGCTCCAGGGGCTGCTCCCGCTCGGCTCGGCGACACCGGGCCAGGCGTTCTTCGACGTGCTGCGCGACGGCGCGCTCGCCGCCGTCCTGTGGCTCGGGGTGGAGCCGCCGGCGGCGTTCGTCTACGAGGTCCGCGTCGAGGAGGACGCCCGCGGCGCGGGCGTGGGCCGCGCGACCATGCAGGCGGCGGCCGCCTGGTGCACGGGCCAGGGGCTGAGCGCCCTCGGGCTGAACGTCTTCGCGTCGAACACGCCGGCGCGGCGCCTGTACGAGTCGCTGGGCTACCAGCTCGTGGACGAGGCGTGCACGGTTTCGCTGGGCCGACCCGACTGACGGGCGCAGCTGACCGGCCGGGCGCGGGTGTGGCGGCTCACGCGCCGGTGACGGGCCGGTTCTCGTAGTACGTGGTGAGCACGATGGTGGTGCGGGTGGAGACGTCCGCGGCGTGCCGGATGCGCGCCAGGAGCTCCTCCATGGCGGCCGGGGTGGTCGAGCGGACCTTCAGCACGTAGGACTCGTCGCCGGCCACCGACCAGCACGACTCGATCTCGGGGATGTGCTTGAGCCGCTCGGGGCAGTCGTCCGGCGACGACGGGTCCATCGGCCGGATCGAGATGAGCGCCGTGAGCGGCAGCCCGATCTCGGCGTGGTTGATGGTCGCGCCGTAGCCCTGGATGAGCCCGCGCTGCTCGAGCCGCTTCACCCGCTGGTGGACGGCGGACGTCGACAGCCCGGTCGCCTTGCCGAGGTCGGTGTAGGACATCCGTCCGTCGGTGGCGAGCAGCTGCAGGATCTTCCTGTCGGTCGCCTCGACCGCCGTCTGACTCACGGTGACACCGTAAAGGAGGCGTTGATCCTCCGGTGGTGGTGTCTTGACCCGTGGACCGTGCTGTCGCCCCCGAGCTGAACGGCCCGCGGAGGGCCTCACAGGAGGCCGTGTGCGTCCTTCATCTCCAGCACCCGCAGCGCGCTCGCGCGGATCTTGCGGCGGAACGACGGGCTGTCCTGGCCGCGGCGCACCAGGGCGGCCACCATGGCCGGAGCCACGTCCGGGGTGACGGTGACGACGAGGTCGGCGCCCGCCGCGACCGCCAGCACCGCGCGCCGGCCGGGCGACCACGCCTGCACCTGGGCCGCCTGGCCGAGGTCGTCGGTCATGACCACGCCGGTGAAGCCGAGCCGCGTCCGCAGCAGGTCCTGGGTCACGGCCGAGGAGAAGACCGCCGGGCGGGAGCCGTCGATCCGGCTGTAGGTGGCCGAGGACATCATCACCGTCTCGGCTCCGTGGGAGATCGCAGCCGCGAACGGGTCCAGGTAGGACGACCGTGGGCCGGTCTCGGTGTCGGTGACCCCGCTGTCGGTGTCGGTGTTCGCGCTGACGCGCCCCAGCCCGGGGAAGTGCTTGGCCGCGGCGACCAGCCCGGCGTCCCGGAAGCCGGCCAGCGCGGCCCAGCCCTTCCGTCGTACGCGCTGCACCGTGTAGCCGTACTCGCGGTCGTAGGCGCCGATGGGCGGGTTCTGCGCCGCGGCCTGCGGCCCGGGCACCGTGCCCAGCACCGGTGCCAGGTTCATCGACACCCCCGCGTCCACGAGCGAGGAGCCCCAGCGGTGCGCGTGGCGCCGCACGACGACGGGCCGCCACGTCCCCTGCTCCAGGGCCGAGGGGATGCCCCGGAAGCCGTCACCGGAGAGAACCTGCACCGCGCCGCCCTCCTGGTCGGTCGCGACCAGCGGTGCGACCCAGCGGGTGGCGCCCGGGTGCCGCGGGCGGGTGACGCGGCGCGTGAGGCGCTCGCTCACCGCGGCGGTCGCGGCGACCCCGGCGTCCGAGCGGCCGGTCAGCATGACGTTGCCGACGTGCAGGTCGGTGAGCTGGGTGAGTACCTGCGAGGACGCCTGGTCGGCGGGGGTGCCGACCATGAGGAGCTGTCCGACCTGCTGGCGCAGCGTCATGTGCCGCAGCACCCGGCGTGGGGTGCGGGCGTCGTCGGCACGCAGGGCGGTGGTCGCGGCGGTCGCGGCGGCGCTGGCGGCGCTGCTCGTGACCGCGTCCGCCGTGACTGCGTCCGCCGTGGCCGGGGTGGCCGTGGCGGCGAGGCTGCCGACGAGCGCGAGCGCGACCACGGCACGGGTGCCGCGCGACGCGGAGGGCAGGACGGGAGGAACCGGTGAGCCATCACCGCGACGGTACGTCGGCGCCGGCCGTTCTCCGAACCGGGTGGACGTCGGCGCGGGCTGACAGACTGCGCCCATGCCCGAGCCCCGCCTGATGCTCCTCGACACCGCCTCCCTCTACTTCCGCGCCTTCTTCGGGGTGCCCCCGGTGGACGGCCCGGACGGGACGCCGGTGAACGCCGTCCGCGGGTTGCTGGACTTCATCAGCCGCCTGGTCGACACCTACTCCCCCACCCACGTCGTGTGCTGCTGGGACGACGACTGGCGCCCGCAGTGGCGCGTCGACCTCGTGCCGACGTACAAGGCGCACCGGGTGGTCGAGGAGACCGAGGTCGGTGCCGACGTGGAGGAGGTGCCCGACCCGCTGCAGGTGCAGGTGCCGATCATCCGCGAGGTGCTCGCGGCGTTCGGGATCACCGTCGTCGGCGCCCCGGAGGCGGAGGCCGACGACGTGATCGGAACCCTGGCCACGGACGCCGGCATGCCCGTCGACGTGGTGACCGGGGACCGCGACCTCTTCCAGCTGGTCGACGACGCGGCCGGCGTGCGGGTCGTCTACACGGTCAAGGGCGTCGGCAACGCCGAGCAGGTGGACGAGGCGTGGGTCCGGGCGAAGTACGACGTCGAGGCCGCCCAGTACGCCGACTTCGCCACGATGCGCGGCGACTCCTCCGACGGGCTGCCCGGCGTCAAGGGCGTCGGGGAGAAGACCGCCGCGAAGCTGCTGGCCGCGCACGGCGACCTCGCCGGTGTCCGGGCCGCGGCGGCGGACGAGAGCGTCGCGATGGCCGCCGGCGTCCGGGCCAAGGTGCTCGCCGCGGCCGACTACCTGGACGTGGCGCCCACCGTCGTGGCGGTGAAGCGGGACCTGCCCCTCGAGCGCGGCGTCGGGGCCCTGCCCACCGCACCCCGGGACCCGGAGGCGCTGGCAGCGCTGACCGAGCGGTACGGGCTGACCTCGCCCGTGGAGCGACTGACCGGGGTGCTGGCCGCGCACGGCTGAGCCGCGGCGGGTGAGGGATCGCACGTGTAGGCGGTGCTCACCCCCGGGGACCAGCCCGCGACCTCGGCGGGGACGTACGTTCGGGACATGTCTTCCATCGCGATCGTCGGGGGCCACGGCAAGGTGGCCCAGCAGCTCATCCGCGTCCTGGCCGGGCAGGGCGACACGCCCGTCGCCCTGGTGCGCCGGGCCGAGTACAAGGCCGAGCTCGAGGCGCTCGGCGCCGAGGTCCGCCTCCTCGACATCGAGAACAGCGACAGCGGCGACTTCGCCGGCGCCTTCGAGGGCTGCGACGCAGTCGTCTTCGCCGCCGGCGGCGGCGCCGACGGCAACATCGAGCGCAAGCGCACCGTCGACCTCGAGGGCTCGCTGAAGTCCATCGAGGGCGCCCGCAAGGCCGGGATCGACCGGTTCGTGCAGGTCTCGGCCATCGGCGCGGACAACCCGCTGCCCGAGGACACCTCGGACGTGTGGCGCGCCTACGTGGAGGCCAAGCGGGACGCCGACGCGGCACTGCGCGACTCGGGCCTCGCCTGGACCGTCCTGCGCGCCGGTGCCCTCACCGACGACCCGGCCACGGACCGGGTCCTGCTGGCCGAGAATGTCGAGCGCGGCGAGATCTCCCGGGCCGACGTCGCCGCGGTCATCGCCGCGTTCCTCCACGACTCCGGCACCGTCGGCGTCCAGGTCGAGCTGGTCTCCGGTGAGCAGTCCGTCGCCGACGCCGTCGCGGGCGTGCGCGTCTGAGCCGCCGCGTCCCTACCTTCTCCTCCGCCCCGGTCTGCTCGGACCGGGGCGGAGGTGCGTCCGGAGCAGAGTGGGTCGGGTTTGGTCACCAACGTGCGGTTCCGGGGCCTCCGGGACGGGGTTGGTGACCAAACGTGAGGTCGGAGAGCAGAGTTCGGCAGCCGTACGTGATCAGTCCGGACTGTCGACCTACGCTGGAGACATGAGTGCCGACGACAACCACCTGCAGCACGAGGACGCCGACCAGGCCGTGGTGGCGGCCCGGCTGCTGGTGACCGTGACCGGGCGGCTGCGGCGGCGCCTGCGCGAGCACCAGGAGGCCGGGCTGACCCCCTCGCAGACGTCGGTGCTCAGCCGGCTGGACAAGCACGGACCCTCGACCGCTGCGGCGCTGGCCGCGGCCGAGCGGGTGCGCCCGCAGTCCATGGGCGCCACGCTCGGGGCGCTCGAGGAGGCAGGCATGGTGCGACGCGATCCCGACCCGCAGGACGGACGCCGGCTGGTGGTCTCCCCCAGCGAGGCGGGCACGGCGTGGCTCGAGCGGCGCCGCACCGAGCGCGAGGACTGGTTGGTCAGCACCCTGCGCGAGAGGTTGGACGCGGCGCAGACCGCCGACGTCGTCCGCGCCCTCGAGCACCTGGAGCGGAGCGTGCTGGCGTGAGCGCGGACGCGGCGGAGCAGCCCGGGACCCGCGAGCGGCTGCGGGACTCCTTCGACACCAGGCTGCTGGCGCCGATGATGCTCGGCTCGGTGCTCAACCCGATCAACTCCTCGATCATCGCCGTCGCGCTGGTGCCGATCGGTCTCGCGCTGCGCGTGTCCAGCGGCGAGACCGCCTGGCTGGTATCGTCGCTGTACCTGGCCACCGCGATCGGTCAGCCCGTGGTGGGGCGTCTGGTCGACGTCGTCGGCCCCCGCACGCTCTTCCTCGCCGGTGGCGCGCTGGTCGGCGTCGGCGGCCTGCTCGGCACGTTCGCCCAGGACCTCGGGACGCTGGTGGCGGCCCGGGTCCTCATCGGGCTCGGCACCTGCGCCGGCTACCCCTCGGCGATGTACCTGATCCGCAGCGAGGCCGCGCGCACCGGCCGGGACTCCCCCGCCACGGTGCTCACCCTGCTGACCGTCTCCAGCCAGACCGTCATCGTCATCGGGCCGACCCTCGGCGGCCTGCTCATCGACCTCGGCGGCTGGCGCGCCACGTTCGCCGTGGACGTGCCGCTCGCCGTCCTCGTCCTGGTCCTCGGCTGGCGTCGCGTCCCACCGACCCGCCACCCCGACGGCACCCGCCCCGCCCTCAGCCTCGACGTGCCCGGCGTCGCGCTCTTCAGCGCCCTGCTGGCCGCGCTCCTCGTCGTGCTGATGCTGCCCTCGACGTCCACCGCCTGGCTCCTGCTGGTGGTGGTCGCTGCCGGCGGCGGGCTCGTCTGGTGGGAACGTCGTCACGACGACCCGTTCATCGACGTCCGGGTGCTGGCCGGCAACCGCCCGCTCGTCCTCACCTACCTGCGCCAGCTGCTCACGGGCCTGACCTCCTACGGCGTGCTCTACGGCCTCACCCAGTGGTTCGAGGAGGGGCGCGGGCTCTCCCCCAGCGCCACCGGCCTCCTGCTGCTCCCGCTCAGCGGCGCCGCGCTCGTCGTCTCGGCGCTGACCGGGCGGCGGCCCGACGTCCACCTCAAGCTGGTCGTCGGCGCCGTCTTCCAGCTGGCCGGGGCGCTCTCGATGCTGCTGCTCGCCTCCGACTCGCCACTGTGGTTCCTGGTCGTGATGATCGTCGTGTTCGGCGTCCCGCAGGGGCTGCTCAACCTCGGCAACCAGAACGCGCTCTACCACCAGGCCGAGCCGTCGCGCACGGCCTCGTCCGCGGGCCTGCTGCGCACGTTCCTCTACCTGGGCGCGATCGGTTCCTCCGCCGCGATCGCCGCCTTCTACACGCAGGACGGCGGCAGCGCCGGCGTGCACGCGCTCGGCTGGTTCCTCGTGGTGGTCTCCGCGCTCAACGTGGCGCTCACCGTGCTGGACCCGTCGCTGCGGCGCGTCGGGGTCCGCGGGGACTGATCCGGCGAACCGGGCTCAGGCCCCCTCGGCCACGCCCGACATCGCCACCACGCCGCGCTTGAGCCGGTCGCTCACCTGCCGGGCGGTGCGCCGCAGCGGGGTGTCGCCCGCCGCGTCCGCCACCTGGCCGGCCAGGTCGAGGACCTGCTTCATCCACCGGACGAAGTCCCCGGCGGGCAGCCCGGAGGTGCCGAGCACGTCGTCGAGCTCGTCGCCCTCGCACCAGCGGTACGCGATCCAGGCGAAGCCCAGGTCGGGCATGCGCAGGAAGTCCAGCTTGTGCTCGCGCTCGGTGCGCTCGAGCTCGCCGGCGATGGAGACCATCGTGGCGATCGCCTCACGCACGTCTCCGCCGGGCAGGCGCGGCGGGCCGGCGTCGTCCGGCTTGCGCTGCTCGAAGACGAGCGTGGACAGGGCGGCCGCGAGGCCGGAGGGGC
Organism: Nocardioides bruguierae; assembly: GCF_023656415.1. Taxonomy (GTDB): domain Bacteria; phylum Actinomycetota; class Actinomycetes; order Propionibacteriales; family Nocardioidaceae; genus Nocardioides; species Nocardioides bruguierae. The sequence continues at coordinate 331,381 of NZ_JAMOIL010000001.1, read as the reverse complement.
TCAGGCTCGACCACACGCCGCGCCGGATGCACTCGGCGGCGACGAGGTCCATCTCCGAGTAGAGCCGCATCAGGTGGGCGCCCTCGTCGGTGACCTCGGTGGCCTGAGGGTTGAGGTAGCCGAGCTGCGCCAGCAGGTCGCAGACCCGGTCGAACGTGCGGGCCACGGTGTTGGTGCGGTTCTCCACGCGCCGCTGGAGCGTGAGGACGTCCTTCTCCAGCTTGTACCAGCGCTCGGCCCAGCGGGCGTGGTCCTCCCGGTCCGGGCACTCGTGGCAGGGGTGCTCCTTGAGCCGGCGCCGCAGGTCCGCGACCTCGCGCTCCCAGGCGCTGGGGCGTCCGTCGGCGCCGCCGGTTCCTGCGCCCCCGCGACCGCGAGGGGGTCGCCCGCCCACGCCGGGGGGCGGGATGTCGCGGCTGCGGGCGCGCAGCGCGGAGGCGAGGTCGCGTCGCATCTGCGGGTTGCGGTGGTTGAAGGACTTGGGCACCCGGATGCGGGCCAGCGCTGCGACGGGCTCGGGGAAGTCCATCATGGCCAGCCGCCTGGCCTGCCCGGCCGTCGTGATGACGAAGGGGCGCGGCGACTCCGGGTTCCAACCGTTCTCGATCACCACCGCCATCCCGGAGAACTTGCCGTGCGGCACCTCGATGACGTCACCGGGGCGCAGGGTCTTGATCGAGGCGGCGGCCTCGGTACGGCGGTCCTCGCGCTTGGCGCGGCTGGCGCCCTTCTCCACGTCGGAGATCTGGTGGCGCAGGGCGGCGTACTCCATGAAGTCGCCCCGGTCGCAGTGGGCGGCCTCGGCGTAGCCGTCCAGGGCCTCGGAGGCCTTGCGCAGCTGGCGTGCGAGCCCGACGACGGCGCGGTCGGCCTGGAACTGGGCGAAGGACTGCTCCAGCAGCTCGCGCGAGGTCTCGCGGCCGAAGCGGTTCACGAGGTTGACGGCCATGTTGTAGCTGGGCCGGAACGAGCTGCGCAGGGGGTAGGTGCGGGTCGAGGCGAGTCCGGCGATCTCGCGCGGGTCCATGCCCTGCTGCCACAGGACGACGCCGTGGCCCTCGGTGTCCAGGCCGCGCCGGCCCGCGCGGCCGACGAGCTGCGTGTACTCCCCGGGCGAGAGGTCGGCGTGGGTCTCGCCGTTCCACTTGCTCAGCTTCTCGATGACCACCGTGCGGGCAGGCATGTTGATGCCGAGCGCGAGGGTCTCGGTGGCGAAGACGACCTTGCACAGGCCGCGCAGGTACAGCTCCTCCACCACGGTCTTGAACGCCGGGAGCATGCCGGCGTGGTGGGCGGCGACGCCGCGGGAGAGGCCGTCGAGGAAGTCGTGGTAGCCGAGGACGTGCAGGTCCTCGGAGTCCAGGTGCCGGCAGGACGCCTCCACGAAGTCGACGATCTCGTCGCGCTCCTCGGGGGTGGTGAGGCGGACGTCGGCGGCCAGGCACTGGTCGACGGCGGCCGAGCAGCCTGCGCGGCTGAAGACGAACACGATCGCCGGCAGCAGGCCCTCGCGGTCGAGCCGCTCGATCACGTCCGTGCGGGACGGGATCCAGACCCGGCGTCCGTTGCCGATCTGCCGGGGGCCGCCACCGCGGGGGGTCTTGCCGCGACCCTTCGTGGCGCCCTTGGGCGAGCGGCGGTCCTTGAACCGGCTCGAGGCCCACTCGTCGCGCGCCACCTTGAGCAGCTCGTCGTTGACCGGGGCGCCCTCCTTGACGAAGCCCGCCGCCGCGTCCACGTCGGAGGAGGCGAAGAGGTCGAGCAGGCGCCGCCCGACCATGACGTGCTGGAACAGCGGCACCGGGCGCCGCTCCTCGACGATGGTGGTCGTCTCGCCGCGCACCGTGGCCAGCCACTCGCCGAACTCCTCGGCGTTGGAGACGGTCGCGGACAGCGACACCACCGTCACCGACTCGGCGAGGTGGATGATCACCTCCTCCCACACCGCGCCGCGGGAGCGGTCGGCGAGGTAGTGCACCTCGTCCATCACCACGTAGCCGAGGCGGTCCAGGGTGCGGGAGTCGGCGTAGATCATGTTGCGCAGGACCTCGGTGGTCATCACGACCACGTCGGCCTCGCCGTTGACGGTGTTGTCACCGGTGAGAAGGCCGACCTTGTCCGAGCCGTAGCGCTCGACCAGGTCGGCGTACTTCTGGTTGCTCAGCGCCTTGATCGGCGTCGTGTAGAACGCCTTGCGGCCCGTCGCCAGGGCCAGGTGGATGGCGAACTCGCCGACGATCGTCTTGCCCGAGCCCGTGGGGGCCGCGACCAGCACGCCTCGTCCTTCTTCGATCTCGCGGCAGGCCCGGACCTGGAAGTCGTCGAGGCCGAAGTCGTAGAGAGCGGAGAAGTCCTTGAAGACCGGGTGCTCGCGGGTGCGACGGTAGGCGGAGTACCGCTCCGACGGTGACAGCTCGTCGGTGCTCATGGCCCCAACCTACGTGCCGGACCTCAGGACAGGACGTGGAGGGCGCCGGGACGCGCCGTGACCGTCATCGGCAGCGGGCCCAGGCGCTCGCCGTCCGCGTAGGCGACGATGCCGTCGGCGACCACCTCGACGCTGCGCACCCGGTACCGCTCGAAGGCCGGGTGGGAGAGGTGGGTGCCCTTGAACAGCTTCGGGTAGGTCTTCACCAGCTCCAGCTTGCTCACCGGCTTGATGACCACGACGTCGAGGAGGCCGTCGTCCACCCGGGCGCCCTCGGCGATCCGCAGGCCCCCGCCGAAGGACGGCAGGTTGCCGACCGAGACCATCATCGCCTCCAGCTCGACCTGCTCGCCGTCCAGCTCGAGGCGGTAGCCGAGCGGTCGGAAGGTGCGCAGCTCGGCCAACGTGGCGAGGTTGTACCTCATCTGCCCGCGCGGCCAGCGCATCTGGTTGGCCCGCTCGTTGACGATCGCGTCGAAGCCGGCGCACATAACGGTGACGAACGCGGTGCCGCCGGCGTCGGCGACGTCCACGCGAGTGACCTGGGCGGTGAGCAGGTGGCGGACGGCGGCCGCGACGTCGTCACGCGGCAGGCCCAGGTGCCGCGCCACGTCGTTGCCGGTGCCCGCGGGGACGACCCCCAGCGGCGTGGCGGTGCCCGCGAGGACCTGCGTGGCCAGGTGGACCATCCCGTCGCCACCGGCGGCGAGCAGCGCGTCGACCCCCTCGTCGACGGCCTGCGCGGCGAGGCGCTGGGCGTCGGCGGCGTCGGTGCCCACCAGGTCGACGACGTCGACCCCGGCCGAGCCGAGCACCTGCAGCGCGGTCTCGCGCGCGGCCGCTCCCCTGCCCTTGCCGGCCGTCGGGTTGCTCAGCAGGGCCACCCTGCGCAGCCGTGTGCTGCCTTCCTGCGTGGTCACCGGCGCAATGTAGCCGGTTCGCGGCTCGGCGGGTGTGGCTCGGGTTTGGTCACCAACCCGGTGCTGGGAGGCTCCTGACACCGGGTTGGTGACCAAACGTGGGGTGTCGGGGGCCGGTTCGGCCCCGGTGGACCCGGTTCGGGCGGCGGCTCAGCGGCCGCCGATGCGCAGCAGGACCGCGTACCGCTCGGGCGATGCCCCGACGGCACGGGCGAGCCGGGACAGCGACTCCAGCACCAGGTCGGGGGCGAACTCCCGGCCCGGGACGGCGAGGGTCAGTCGGTCGTCGATGTCGAGCACCAGCACCTGGCCGTGGCGCCAGGCGCGGTGGGCCGCGGTGCGCACGTCGTTCCCCACGACGGTGGTCGGGTACGCCTCGTCCACGGCCAGCAGGTCGCAGACGAGGCGGTCGCCGTCGCCGCGGGCGGCGGGGTCCAGCCGGCCGGCGACCCGGTGCCCGGTGCGCAGGCCGGAGTCGGCGGACCACACGACGTCGGTCTCACCGAGCCACTCGGGCAGCTCGAAGGGGTCGGCCTCGCGGATCTCGCCGGAGATCACAGCGTGGAGGCCTCGTCCGGGGAGAGACCCGCGTTGACGCTCTTGCGGCCCCGTCGCCGGTCGTTGAGGCGGGCGATGACCTCGGCGATGAGGAACAGCAGCACCATCGGCACCGCCATGAACGTCATCGTGAACGGGTCGGCCGACGGGGTCGCCATGGCGGCGAAGACGAAGACGCCGACGATGATCCAGGACCGGTACTGGCCCAGCTGCTTGCCCGACACGACACCCGCCAGGTTCAGCAGCACGACGAAGACCGGGATCTCGAAGGCGATGCCGAAGACCAGCAGCGTGCGGGTGAAGAACTGCAGGTAGTCGTTGAAGTCGACGAGGTTGGTGATGCCCTCGGGGTTCAGCCCGATCAGGATCTCCAAGCCCTTCGGCAGGGTCACGTAGCCGAGCACCAGGCCGACCGCGAACAGTGGTGCGGCGATGGCGCCGAAGACCCGCGTCCACTTGCGCTCGTGGGCGTGCAGGCCGGGCAGGATGAAGGCCCAGATCTGGTACAGCCACACGGGGCTGGTCACCACGATCGCGGCGAACCCGCACAGCTTGAGGTACAGCATGAGGCCACCGCCGGCGCCGCTGGTGGTGGCGAGGCTGGCGCCGTCGGGGATGGTCTCCTGCGCCGAGCGGTACGGCCCGTAGACCAGGTCGTAGAGCTGGTCGAAGAAGAACAGCGCCAGGACGACGGCGAGGATGAGGGTCACCACCACCCGCAGGACGCGGGCACGCAGCTCGCGCAGGTGGTCGGAGAGCGCCATCCGACCGTCCTCGCCGATGGCGTGTGCGGGCTTGGTGGAGAAGAGCCGGAAGAGGACCTTGATCACGGAAGCGACAGGCGCGCGGCGTCAGCCGTGGTGCTTGTCGGTGCTCTCGTCACGCACGACGCCGGTCTGCTCGGCGGTGGTCGACGGGAGCTCGGCGGACGAACGCTGGGTGGTGCCCTCGGGGGCGTCCTTCTCGTCGTCGTCCTTCAGCGCCTTGGTCTCCGACTTGAAGATCCGCAGGGCCTGACCGGTCGAGCGGGCGAGGTCGGGGAGCTTCGCAGCGCCGAAGACCAGGATCACGATGACGAGGATGACGATCCACTCGGCACCCTGCGGCATGGCGAGAAACGGGGAGATCATGGTGAGGCTCGGCCTTCTGTCGGGGCGGTTTGACGTGTTGCTGGAACCTGCGCCGAGGCCACCACGGGGCGTGGCAGCCGCGACGTCGCCATGCTAGCCCCTCGGCCCATACGCGCTCAGCGTGAGTCGCGCCGCACCGAGAAAACGCTCGTCGAGCTCGTGGGGGCGCTCGACGCGAGCGTGCGGTGCGAGCCGCAGCATGAGCCGCACCAGCCAGCGCTCGTCGGCCACGGCGAGGTCGACGAGCAGGTCGTCGCCGTCCTCCCTGACCTCCAGCACGTCGTAGTACTCCACGACCCAGCGGGCGGACGGCGCGAGGCGCAGCGTCACCGTCGTGGCGTGCTGAGCCGGCAGGACTCCGTCGGAGAGGTCGCGCGGGGCCACCTGCTCGGTCTCCACGTCGTGCTCGAGCACCTCGGCCGACTGCACCCGGTCGAGCCGGAACAGCCGCGGCGCCTGCGCCGAGTGGCAGTAGGCGTCCAGGTAGGGGTGGTCGTCGGCGGTCACGACACCACGCGGGTCCACGACCCGCTCCGAGACCTCGTCGCGGGAGGGCACGAAGTAGGTCAGGCGCACCTGCTTGCCCGCGCGGACGGCGGCCTCCAGCCGCGTCACCAGGTCGGAGTGGTCCGGCGCCCGGCGCTCGCTGCCGAGCTCGACCTCGGCGACGGCGCCCGCCTCGGCGGCGGCGATCTCCAGCTTGGCCAGCGCCCTGTCCACGACCGGGCGGGTCGCCTCGTCCGCGCTCTCGCGCAGGGCCCGCAGCGCGACGATGACCGCGCTGGCCTCGGTGGCCGAGAGCCGCAGCGGGCGGGCCAGGTACTCGGCGTTGGTGACCCGCACGACGCCGTCCGCGCCCTCGCCCTCGAGGGCGTCGAGGTCGACGTCGATGAGGTCGTCCGGGAAGCCGCCCGGCAGGCCGCACATCAGCAGCACCTTGAGGTCGCGCAACAGCTGCTCGGGAGGGACGCCGAGGTCGGCGGCGACCTCCTCCAGGTGCACCTCCCCGCGGGAGTGCAGGTACGGGACGAGGGCGAGCAGCCGGGCGACCTGGTCGCGGGCGCCCGCGGCGGCGGTCTGGGTCATCGGGTCCCCTCGCTGGTCGGTGCGGTGTCGTGCGGGGTCTCCCCCAGCAGGCGGGAGAGCCGGGTGACGACCTCGGTGCGCAGCGACTCCGGCTGCTCGACGACGACCGCGGCGCCGTGGCCGAGCACGTCGTCGGCCAGACCGTGGCCGCTGTGCTCGAGGCGCAGCCGGTCCCAGCCGGTGGTGCCGTCCGGGCCGCTCACGCCCGTCGCGAGGACGGTCGCTCCCCGGCGCAGCTGGTGGCCGGCGTCCCGACGCACGAGGAGCTCGGCGGTCACGGTCTCCGGCGGCGGGGCCAGGCGGCGGATGCTCTCCCCCACGTCCGTGCCCTCGGGCACGGCGTAGGCGCCCGGGCGGCCGAACCGCTTGGGGGCGCCCTGGACCCGGGAGAGGCGGAAGATGCGTTCCTCGCCGCGGTCGGTGTCGAGGCCGACGACGTACCAGCGGCCCGCGTAGCGGCCCACGCCCCACGGCTGGAGCTTGCGGCGGGTGACCTCGGTGCGGCCGGCGCGCCGGTAGTCGAAGCGGACGGCGCAGCGGTCCTGGACGGCCTCCCAGAAGACGTCGAACCCCGGCTCGTCGGCCGAGAGCCGCGGCGAGACGAGGTCGAGCGCCTCGGTGTCGAGGTCGACGCCGAGGGCGCTCAGCTTGCGCACCGCGTCCGTGGTGACGTCGGCGAGCCGGGCGTTCTGCCACACGCGGGTGGCGAGCCCGATGACGGAGGCCTCGTCGGCGGTGAGGTCGACGGGCGGGAGTGCGAGCCGCTCAGGGCTGATCCGGTAGCCGGGCTCGTCGTCGAAGAGCGGGTCCAGCGTGCCGACCTCGATCGGGACCCCGAGGCTGCGCAGCTCCTCCTTGTCCCGGTCGAAGGTGCGCTCGAACCCGTCGTCCGGGGAGTCCGCGTAGAGCAGCTCGCGGATGCGCGACTTGGGCACGTAGCGGCGCTGCACCAGCAGCATGATGAGCAGGTTGAGCAAGCGCTCGCTCTTGCGGCCGTTCGACATGGGCTCCCTCCGGTACGGGCCGCTGCGGACAGACGGCCGGGGCCGGGCTCCACCAGCAGGACGGCGGCACGCCGCCGTCCTGGGAGGGAACCCGACCCCGGAAGCCTACGAGACGACGGTCAGGAGACCGCCAGGATGTCGAGCACGAAGTACAGCGTGTCGTCGCCCTCGATGCCGGCGCTGGAGTTGCCCGAGGTGCCGTAGCCGTTCCTCGGGTTGATCTGGAGCCAGATCCGGTCGCCCACGTGGGCGCCCACGAGGCCCTTGACCCAGCCGTCGATGAGGCTGCCGGAGGCGACCTGGAAGGCGGCGGGGCTGCCGGTGAAGCTGGAGTCGAAGGGCTCGTCGGCGCCGTAGACCTGGCCGATGTAGTTGGCCATGACCGTGTCGCCCTCCTCGATCTCCTCACCGTCACCCTCGACCACGGTCTCGACCTCGAGCTTGCCGGTGGGCTCGGGGACGTCGGTGAAGTCCATGGCCTCCGGGGTGCCGTCGTCGGCGAGCGTGAGACCGGGCAGCCAGTCGGAGGCGTCGGTCTCGAAGGCGTCGTCGCTCATGTCGGCCTGCGGGCCCAGGATGTCGAAGACGAGGACCAGCGGGTCGTCGTTCTCCATGTCCAGGCTGGTGGAGCTGGCGTCGCCGAAGATGTCCTCGACGGTGTCGGAGACGGCCACGCGCGTGCCGACCGTCTGACCGATCAGCGGCTCGGAGAGGGCGGCGGGGATGCCGTCGGTGGTGAGGTCGAGGACCTCGGGGCTGCCACCGTCGTAGGTCGAGTAGACGACGTCGCCCGAGGTGCCGTTGACGATCACGTACTCGATGAACGCGGCCGGGTCCTCGTCGCCGCCGACGACCAGGCCGTCGCCCTCGGTGAGGGTCTCGTAGGACAGGCCCTCGGGGGCGAAGGAGTCCCCCAGGTCGATCTTCGGCGTCTCGCCGACGTCGCCGGTGACCTCGAGCGAGCCCAGGTCGCCGGTGTCGGCGGGCGCGGTGACGGATGCGTCGGCCGAGGTGTCGCTCGAGGCGTCCTCGGAGTCCGAGCCGCACGCGGCGAGGGCACCCATCGCGAGGACGGGGACGAGGGCCAGCCGGACGGGCCGGGTGAATCGGGACACGCGTGTTCCTCCAGGTGGCCGCATGGTGCTGCGGCCGATGGTTCGGGTCGTGCGGACCTTGAGACCTTACAGACCCGACCTGTGGGACTCACATGCCGTCGATGAGGCGCTGCACACGCTCGTCGTGGGCCCGGAACGGGTCCTTGCACAGGACCGTGCGCTGGGCCTGGTCGTTGAGCTTGAGGTGCACCCAGTCGACGGTGAAGTCGCGGCGCTTCTCCTGGGCGGTGCGGATGAACTCACCCCGCAGCCGGGCGCGAGTGTTCTGCGGGGGCACGGACTTGGCCTCGAAGATCGCCAGGTCGTCGGTCACCCGCTCGACCTTGCCGCGCTTCTCCAGCAGGTAGTAGAGGCCGCGACCCCGGTGGATGTCGTGGTAGGCGAGGTCCAGCTGCGCGACCCGCGCTTGGCCGAGAGGGAGCCCGTGCTTGGCCCGGTAGGCCTCGATGAGCTTCCACTTGATGACCCAGTCGATCTCCCGGTCCACCAGGCCGAGGTCGTCGCTCTCGACCGCCTTGAGGGTGCGCTCCCACAGGTCCAGCGTGCGCTCGATGACCGGCGTGGAGATCTGCCGGCGGTCGACGAAGTCACGGGCCTTCGACAGGTACTCGGCCTGGATCTCCAGCGCGCTGGCCTCGCGGCCGTTGGCCAGGCGGACCTTGCGGCGGCCGGTCACGTCGTGGCTGATCTCGCGGATCGCGCGGATCGGGTTCTCGAGGGTGAGGTCGCGCATGACCACGTCCTCCTCGATCATCCGCAGCACCAGGTCGGCGCTGGCGACCTTCAGCATCGTCGTCGTCTCGGACATGTTGGAGTCGCCGACGATGACGTGCAGCCGGCGGTACTTCTCGGCATCGGCGTGCGGCTCGTCGCGGGTGTTGATGATCGGGCGGCTGCGCGTGGTCGCGCTGCTCACGCCCTCCCAGATGTGCTCGGCGCGCTGGCTGACGCTGTAGCCGGCGCCACGAGGCGTCTGCGTGACCTTGCCCGCCCCCACGATGATCTGGCGGGTCACCAGGAACGGGATCAGCACGTCAGCCAGCTTGCTGAACTCCCCACTGCGGCTGACCAGGTAGTTCTCGTGGCACCCGTAGGAGTTGCCGGCCGAGTCGGTGTTGTTCTTGAACAGGTAGATCTCGCCGGCGATGCCCTCGTCGTGCAGTCGCTGCTCGGCGTCGGCGAGGAGCCCCTCGAGGACCCGCTCCCCCGCCTTGTCGTGCGTCACGAGCTCGGTGATGTCGTCGCACTCGGGCGTCGCGTACTCGGGGTGGCTGCCGACGTCCAGGTAGAGCCGGGCGCCGTTGCGGAGGAAGACGTTGCTGGAGCGGCCCCAGCTCACGACCTTGCGGAAGAGGTACCGCGCCACCTCGTCCGGGCTCAACCGACGCTGCCCCTTGAACGTGCAGGTGACGCCGTACTCGTTCTCGATGCCGAAGATGCGTCGGTCCATGACTGAACACTACGCCCGGCGGCAACGGTCGGGGGTCAGGCTGCGGGATCGGGTTTGGCCACCAACCTGCTCTTCTGAGGTCGATCTCGGCCTGTTCGTGACCAATCGTCGAAGCCGCCGAGCCGCCGCCAGCGCTGGATCAGTCGTCCGTAGCCCTCCCCGTACATGGAGTTGGACACCAGCCGCTTCCATCGCGCCAGCCTGGTGGGGTCCCACGGGCGACCGAGGGCGGAGTCGATGTCGGCCAGAACGTCGGCGGGCCGGTTGAGCAGGTCGTCCAGCACGTAGCCGCGTCTTTGGTACCGCGGTTGCAGCCGGCGGTCTCGCCGCAGGTCGCTGCGGTGCTGGGCCGCGTCACGGTGGTGCTCCCCGTCGTACTCGTGGACGCAGCAGGTGCCGTCGAGCAGGAGGTCGACGCGTCCGAGGAAGGTGCCGCCTGCCCGTAGCTCGACCTGGGGCGTGACCTGCGCGCCTGCTGCCAGGTGGAGAAGGCGCAGGAGGGTCTCGCCGGGCGACTCCGCCCGGGGGTCCGACAGCAGCCAGGCCGTGCGCAGGGCGCGGACGCCGGGGCGGCCACTGCCGAGGACCAGAGCCATGGCGGCCTCGTCCACGTGCCCGAGGCGGCGGGCACTGTCGATCATGATCACGAGGTCGAGCGTGCCGAAGTCCCGCGCAGCGCGCAGCAGGACCTCCTCGGGTGAGTCGACGGCATGCCGCAGCCCCGGGGAGACCGCACGGAGCCAGGTGGGGTGAGACGGCTGTGCGGCCTGCGTCCGCCGCAGACGGGAGCAGATCAGACCCGGTCTCCGGGGGCGTGGGTCCCGCTCCCCCACGGAAGCGAAGACGGGTGGCACTGCCGGCAACTTCGGGAGGCTCCACCCCAGGAGCCGCGCCGCCGTGACGGAGGTGAAGGTGGCGCCGTCGGGGAGCAGCAGCAGGACGGCGGACAGGTCGTCCCGCCACCGTTGCTCTCTCGAGCGGTGCTGGGCGTGGGGGACGTAGAGCCCGTGGGAGACGCGTCGGTGGGTCGCAAGTGAACGCTGCCCTCGGACTGGGCCGGATTCGATGGATGGCATGGCCTCAGGGTCGTGCGGTCGCACGGCCCGTGGTCCGGGTCAGCTTCGGGCTGTGGAGAAGCCTGTCGTCGGTGCAGGCTGTGGATCGTGGGTGGTGCGGTGCGCCCTGCGCCAGAAGCACGTTTGGTCACCAACCCGAGATCCAGAGGGCTCCTGGAGCGGGTTGGTGACCAAACTGTGGCGAGGTCACGCGATCGGCGGCGCGATCGGAGGCTCGGGGGGACCGTCCTCGGTGCTCGGCTCAGGCGCCGTCGGGACGGCGTCGGTCGGCCCGAGCAGCGCCTCGAGCCGAGCCGGGCTGAGCCGGGAGAACTTGCGGGGCTGGAGGCGCGTACGGTCCAGCACCGCGACCTCGAGCGACGTCGCGGAGATCGAGCGGTCCTCCGACTCGGAGTGGCCGAGGGCGCTGACGGCGAGCCGGAGGGCGTCCTCGAGCGAGGAGCCGGCCGAGTACCGCTCCTGGAGGTAGGCGCCCACCACGTCCGAGGCGCCGCCCATCACGGCGTAGCCGTGCTCGTCGGCGACCTGACCGTCGTAGGTGAGCCGGTAGATCTGGTCGTCGGCGGCGGTGTCGCCGATCTCGGCGACGAAGATCTCCACCTCGTACGGCTTCTCACCACCGCTGGAGAAGATCGTGCCCAGCGTCTGGGCGTAGGCGTTGGCGAGGCCGCGACCGGTCACGTCGCGCCGGTCGTAGGCGTAGCCACGCATGTCGGCGAGCCGCACCCCGGCGATCCGCAGGTTCTCGAACTCGTTGTAGCGACCCACGGCGGCGAACGCGATGCGGTCGTAGATCTCCGAGATCTTGTGCAGCGCCTGCGAGGGGTTCTCGGTGGCGAAGAGGACGCCGTCGGCGTACTGGACGGCCACCACCGACCGGCCGCGGCCGATGCCCTTGCGGGCGAAGTCGGCCCGGTCCTTCATCAGCTGCTCGGGCGAGACGTAGAACGGTGTGCTCATGACTGGGCCCCCTCCCCGGAGCCGGGCAGGTCGAGCGGGGCGATCGGCCCGTCGGGTCGGCCCATGCGTGCGGCGATCACCCGGTCCGCGACGTCGGCTACCACGCCGGCGTCCACCCGGCGACCGCCCTCGGCGGTGACGACGTGCACGATCGGGAAGATCCGACGCCCGACGTCGGGGCCGCCGGTGGCGGAGTCGTCGTCGGCGGCGTCGTAGAGCGCCTGGACGGCGGCGGTGATCGCGCCCTCGACGGAGAGGTCGGCGCGGTACAGCTTCTTCAGCGCACCGCGGGCGAACAGCGAGCCGGAGCCCACGGCGTGGAAGCCGGTCTCCTCGTAGCGGCCACCGGTCACGTCGAAGGAGAAGATGCGGCCCGAGCTCGTGGCCATGTCGAAGCCGACGAACAGAGGGACGACGGCCAGGCCCTGCATCGCCATGCCGAGGTTCGCGCGGATGATGCCGGCGAGCCGGTTCGCCTTGCCGTCGAAGGAGAGCGTGGTGCCCTCGATCTTCTCGTAGTGCTCCAGCTCGGTCTGGAAGAGCCGGATCATCTCCACGGCGAGGCCGGCCGTGCCGGCGATGCCGGCGGCGGAGTACTCGTCGGTCGGGAACACCTTCTCGATGTCCCGCGAGGCGATGAGGTTGCCCATCGTGGCGCGGCGGTCACCGGCGATCAGCACGCCGCCGGGGAACGTCAGGGCGACGATGGTGGTGCCGTGCGGCGCGATGTCGCCAGCCTGGCCGGGCGGCAGGTTGCGAGCGCCCGGGAGCAGGTCCGGGGCCTGGGCGGAGAGGAAGTCTGCGAAGGACGCACTGCCGGGCTGCAGGTAGGCGGCGGGCAGGCGAGGGTCGTCCGGGATCACTGGCCGCCCTTCTGGATGAACGACTTCACGAACTCCTCGGCGTTCGTCTCCAGCACGTCGTCGATCTCGTCGAGCAGGTCGTCGACCTCGTTGTCGAGGGCTTCCTTCCGCTCGGCGGCATCGGTCTCCGTGACCGTCTCCTCGGTCTCCTCGACCTCGGAGCCCTTACGCGGCTGCTTGTGCTCCTGTGACATGCACCGACCCTATCCCTCGGCGGGGACTTTCAGGAGGGACCGCGCGGATCATCTGGACTGGCGCGTCACACGGCTCTGTGGTGGCTCGTGGCTGGGAGTGCCTCCACGCCGGCCCCTCGGGTTTGGTCACCAACCCGCGGTCAACCGGCCCGGAACCTCGGGTTGGTGACCAAACGTGAGCCGTAGGGAGCAGGAGCCTCTGCGCTCAGGCCCCGGTGAGCTCGGTGAAGAGCTGCTCGGCGGTCCGGCATCGGTCCAGGAGCGCACCGACGTGCCGCTGGGTGCCGCGGAGGGGGTCGAGGGTGGGGATGCGCTGGAGCGACTCGCGGCCCTCGAGGTCGAGGATGACCGAGTCCCAGGACGCCGCGGCGACCGAGGAGGGGTAGCGCTCCAGGCACTGGCCACGGAAGTACGCCCGAGTGTCGGTCGGGGGCTCGTGCATCGCCGACTCCACCGCCGCGTCGTCGAGCAGGCGCTCGATGCGGCCCGCCTTCACGAGCTTCTGGTACAGGCTCTTCTCGGGGCGGATGTCGGAGTACTGGTAGTCGATGAGCTGCAGCTTGGGGTCGTCCCACTCCAGGCCGTCACGCTGCCGGTACTGCTCGAGCAGCTTCAGCTTGGCCACCCAGTCCAGCTCGCCGGCCAGGGACATCGGGTCCCGCTCCAGTCGGTCGAGGACCGACTCCCAGCGGGCCAGGACGTCGAGGGTCTGGGGGTCGGCGGAGTCGCCGAGACGAGTCTCGACGTACTTGCGGGCGAGCTCGAGGTACTCCATCTGCAGCTGGACGGCGGTCAGGGTCCGGCCGTCGCGCAGCGTGACCAGGTGCTGCAGCGACGGGTCGTGGGAGACCGACCGCAGGGCGGCGACGGGCTGGTCGACGGTCAGGTCGCGGTCGATGAACCGGTCCTCGATCATCGACAGCACGAGCGCTGTCGTCCCGACCTTGAGGTAGGTGGAGATCTCGGCGAGGTTCGCGTCACCGATGATGACGTGCAGCCGTCGGTAGACGTCGGGGTCGGCGTGCGGCTCGTCGCGGGTGTTGATGATGGGGCGCTTGAGGGTGGTCTCCAGACCCACCTCGACCTCGAAGAAGTCGGCGCGCTGGCTGATCTGGAAACCGTGCTCGCGGTTCTCCTGCCCGATCCCGACCCGCCCGGCGCCGCAGACGACCTGTCGGCTCACGAAGAACGGGATGAGGTGCTTGATGATGTCCGCGAACGGGGTCTTGCGGCGCATCAGGTAGTTCTCGTGCGCGCCGTAGGAGGAGCCCTTGCCGTCCGTGTTGTTCTTGTACAGGACGATCGGAGCCCCGCCCGGCAGCAGAGCGGCGCGACGCGCGGCGTCGAGCATGACCTGCTCCCCCGCCTTGTCCCAGCGGACGATGTCCAGCGGCGTCGTCACCTCCGGCGTAGAGAACTCCGGGTGCGCGTGGTCGACGTAGAGCCGGGCGCCGTTGGTGAGGATGATGTTGGCCAGGCCCAAGTCCTCGTCGGTCAGCTGGGAGGCATCGGCCTTCTCCCGGCTCATGTCGAACCCGCGCGCGTCCCGGAGCGGTGACTCCTCCTCGAAGTCCCACCGCGCTCGCCTGGCCTTGAGGGTCGCGGAGGCGTAGGCGTTGACCACCTGGGACGACGCCACCATCGGGTTCGCCTTCGGGTTGCCGGTGACGGCGATGCCGTACTCGACCTCGGTACCCATCACTCGTCGCACGCTCATGGGACCGAGACTACGCACGTCACGGTCACCCCGGGGCCCGACGAGCCGCGCTCGCGGTGATCGGTCGGGCGGACGCGGCGGGGCGGCCGCGTCGTGGGACGTGCCGGTCGGGAAGGTCGCGGGGACTCGCCGCGTTGCAGTCCGTCGTGAGCCACGACCGCCCCGCCTCGTCCGCCCCTGTCGCCGAGGATGGCAGCCCCGACGACGCCAGGGACGCTCCCGGGACCCGCCGCGTGCTCGCGGCGGCCGCCGACCTGGGGCTGGAGGTGGAGGTGACCCGCCACGGTCGCGTGTCGTCGCTGGCCGAGGCCGCGGCAGCGCGTGGGGTGAGCCCGGACCGGCTGGTGAAGACGCTGGTGATCAGGCTCGCCGAGGACGACCACCGGTTCGTTCTCGTGCCGGGAGACCGCCAGATCGCCTGGCCCCGACTGCGAGCCGCCCTGGGGGTGAACCGCGCCGCGATGCCGCCGGCGGACGAGGCCCTGGCCGTGACCGGGTTCGAGCGGGGGACGATCACCCCGCTGGGCAGTACGACTCCGCTGCCGGTGGTGGCCGACGAGCGCGTCACGGGGCGGATCTCGCTGGGCGGTGGGGCGCACGGTGTCGGTATCACGCTGGAGGCGGGCCCGTTGCTGGCTGCTCTCGGTGCCCTCGTCGGGGACGTGACCGAGCCGCTGTAAGGCGGTGACCGACCCCCCCAGGACGTCACGTTTGGTCACCAACCCGGTGCCTGGGGCCGCTGAGGACATGGTTGGTGACCAAACCTGAGCCGGCGTCCGCTCACGCACCGCGGCCCCGAGCATCTGCTCGGGGCCGCGGTGGGTGTTGCCAGGGGCCAGGCGTCAGAGGTACTGGCCGGTGTTGGAGACCGACTCGATCGAGCGGCCGGGCTCGGTGCCCTGCTTGCCGGTGATGAGCGTGCGGATGAAGACGATCCGCTCGCCCTTCTTGCCGGAGATCCGAGCCCAGTCGTCCGGGTTCGTGGTGTTCGGCAGGTCCTCGTTCTCCTTGAACTCGTCCACGCAGGCCTGGAGCAGGTGCTGCACCCGCAGGCCCTTCTGCGCGTCGTCGAGACCGGAGTCGAGGAAGGACTTGATCGCCATCTTCTTGGCCCGGTCGACGATGTTCTGGAGCATCGCGCCCGAGTTGAAGTCCTTGAAGTAGAGGACCTCCTTGTCGCCGTTGGCGTAGGTGACCTCGAGGAAGCGGTTCTCGTCGGACTCGGTGTACATCCGCTCGACGGTGGCCCGGATCATCCCGTCCACGGTGGCCTGCTTGTCGCCACCGAACTCGGCGACGTCCTCCGGGTGCAGCGGCAGGTTGGAGGTCAGGTACTTCGAGAAGATGTCGCGGGCTGCCTCGGCGTCGGGTCGCTCGATCTTGATCTTCACGTCGAGACGGCCGGGACGCAGGATCGCCGGGTCGATCATGTCCTCGCGGTTCGAGGCACCGATGACCAGGACGTTCTCGAGCAGCTCGACGCCGTCGATCTCGCTCAGCAGCTGCGGGACGATCGTGTTCTCCACGTCCGAGGAGACACCCGTGCCACGGGTGCGGAACAGCGAGTCCATCTCGTCGAAGAAGACGATGACGGGCGTGCCCGCCGACGCCTTCTCCCGCGCCCGCTGGAAGACGAGGCGGATGTGCCGCTCGGTCTCGCCGACGTACTTGTTGAGCAGCTCGGGGCCCTTGATGTTCAGGAAGTAGGACTTGCCGGACGCGCCGGTCTTGGCGGCGACCTTCTTGGCCAGCGAGTTCGCGACCGCCTTCGCGATCAGCGTCTTGCCGCAGCCCGGAGGTCCGTACAGCAGGATGCCCTTGGGCGGCTTGAGCTCGTGCTCCTTGAACAGGTCCGGGTGCAGGTACGGCAGCTCGACCGCGTCCTGGATCTGCTCGATCTGGTTGCCGAGGCCACCGATCGACTCGTAGGCGATGTCGGGGACCTCCTCGAGGACGAGCTCCTCGACCTCCGACTTCGGGACCTTCTCGTAGGCCCAGCCTGAGCGGGTGTCGACCAGGAGGGAGTCACCGGCCCGGATCGCGTCCTCGAGCAGCGGCTGCGCCAGCATCACGACACGCTCGTCGTCGGCGTTGGCGATGACCAGGGCACGCTTGCCGTCCGCCAGCACCTCCTTGACCATGACGACCTCGCCGACGTCCTCGAACTCCAGCGCCGCCACCACGTTCATGGCCTCGCTGAGGAGGACCTCCTGGCCACGGCGCAGCTCGGTGGTGTCGACCGCCGGGCTGACGTTGACGCGCATCTTGCGGCCGGAGGTGAACACGTCCACCGACTCGTCCTCGTTGGCGGAGAGGAACACGCCGAACCCGGCCGGGGGCTGGGCGAGACGGTCCACCTCCTCCTTGAGCTTCGTGATCTGGTCACGCGCGTCGCGCAGGGTCTGGGCGAGCTTCTCGTTCTGCCCGGTCACCGACGACAGCTGACGCTGGGTGTCGGTGAGCCGCGCCTCGAGGCTGCGGCTGCCGGCGGGAGCCTCGGCGAGTCGACGCCGCAGGTCGCTCACCTCGGACTCCAGGAACCGGACCTGCGTCGCCAGCTGCTCCGCACTTCCGGGGCCACGCTCGGTCGGGGTGTCGGCGTGGTTGTTCTCGTTGGGCTCGGATGTCGTCATCAGCGCACCTCCTGTGGCTTCGACCCTACCCCCGGGACGACCCCGTGCGACCCCCTCTGCAACGCCGAGCGGTCACGATTTCGGCGCTTTGCCGTGACCATGCGGTGGGTCAGACAGGCCGGTCCGGACGAGCGGCCGGTGGCGACATCGCCTCACGTTTGGTCACCAACCCGGTGCTGGACGCCGTTCGACACCGGGTTGGTGACCAAACCCGATGCTCCGGGCGAGCGGCTGCGCGAGCCGGAGTCAGCTCTCGTCCGCGTCCGCGAGCACCTGCTCGAGGGTGGGGACGTCGGCGGGCCGCGGACCGCGGTAGTCCGGGCCGTAGGCGCCGGGAGCGGGACGGCGGGTGCGGCGCGGCGGCTTCTGCCCCGGTGCCATGCGACGCGCGGTGACCAGGAAGGCGGTGTGCCCGACCATCTTGTGGCCGGGGCGCACGGCCAGGCCCTCGGTGTGCCAGTCGCGCACGAGGGACTCCCAGCCGTGGGGCTCGGTGAAGCCGCCGTGGGTGCGCACCGTCTCGACGAACCGCGACATCTGGGTGGTCGTGGCGATGTAGGCGCACACGATGCCGCCGGGCACGAGCGCGTCCGCCACCGCGTCCACGCACTCCCACGGGGCGAGCATGTCGAGGATGACGCGGTCCGCGGGCTCGCCGTCGGCCGGGAGCCGCTCGGCCAGGTCGCCGAGGCGCAGGCTCCACGAGGGGTGCACGGCGCCCTCGGGCACCGAGAAGAACTGGTGGACGTTGCGGCGGGCGACGTCCGCGAACTCCTCGCGCCGCTCGTAGGAGGTGACCGTGCCGTAGGGGCCGACCGCACGCAGCAGCGAGCAGGTCAGCGCGCCCGAGCCGACGCCGGCCTCCACCACGCGGGCGCCCGGGTAGATGTCGGCCTGCGCGACGATCTGGGCCGCGTCCTTGGGGTAGACGACCGCGGCGCCGCGCGGCATCGACACGACGAACTCGCTGAGCAGGGGGCGGAAGACCAGGTACTCACCGCCGGCGGAGGAGGCGATGGTGAAGCCCTCCTCTCGACCGATCAGGTCGTCGTGGTCGAGGTGGCCCTTGTTGGAGAAGAAGCGCTTGCCCGCCACGAGGGCGAAGTTGTGCTTGCGGCCCTTGTTGTCGATCAGGCGCACCCACTCGCCCTCGCGCAACGGGCCGCGGTGCACGCCGGACATCGCCTCGGCGGGCACGTCGACGGTCGGGTCGGACGGGGCGGCGGACTCCTCAGGCACGGGCGAACCCTACGGCCGCAGCGCGCCGGACGACGATTCAGCCGTGTGGTCGCCCGCTCAGCCCAGGGCCTCGCGGAACGCCGCGTCGAGGTCGGTGGTGACCAGGACGCCGTGCACGCCGCCGTCCTGCTCGACCAGGAGGTACTCCCCCGGGCCGGTGGCGGTGACGGCCTCGACGAGCGCCTCGCCGGCGAGGTCCGCCGCGAGCACCCGCGGGCCGTCGAGGGTCCGGGCGACGGTGCTGACCGCCATCCACGGCCAGCGCTCCTCGGGGGTGGCGAGCAGTGCGGGCTCGTGGACGAGTCCCGCGGGCGAGCCGTCCGGGGTGGTGGTGAGGATCGCTCCCGCCTGCGCCTCCCGCGCCCGGCGCACGGCCTCGGCCAGCGGCAGGTCGGCGGGCACCGCGATGGTGCGTCGTGCGAGCCCGCGTGCGTGCAGCGCCGGGAGGCGACGCCGGATCTTGGCCGAGGCGATCGCCTGGCTGCCCCCCTGCCACAGGAACGCCGCGACGAAGGCGAAGAGGAGGACGTCCACGACGGACGGGGCGGCGCCGGTGCGCAGGGTGCCGAGCCAGGGGTAGGCGATCGCGGCCACGGCGGCCACGCGACCACCCCAGCCCGCGACGATCGAGCCGCGGTGCCGGTCCCCGGAGAAGCGCCACACGACCGCGCGCAGCACCCGGCCGCCGTCCAGCGGGAAGGCCGGGACGAGGTTGAGGACGCCCACGACGAGGTTGGCGCCCGCGAGGCCCTCCAGCGCGAGCCGCGGCAGGCCCTCGGGAGTCAGCTGGACGAGGCCCAGCGCCAGACCACCGACGGCCAGCGACGTGAGGGGGCCGACGACGGCGACGAGCAGCTCCTCGCGCGAGCTGCGCGACTCCTCCTCGATCTGGGTCATGCCGCCCAGGAAGTGCAGCGTGATGTCGCCGACCGGCAGCCCGAGGCGCCGCGCCATCAGCGCGTGCGAGATCTCGTGGAGCAGCACCGAGCCGTAGAGCAGCACCGCAAAGGCGAAGCCCGCGACGTAGGCGAGAGCGCCCAGGCCGGGCCGCACCTGGTCCACGACGGGCGCCATGAGGAGGGCGATGAGGCCCGCGATCAGGAACCACGAGCCGGAGACGAGCACGTCGCTGCCGGCGATGGTGCCGATGCGGATCGTGCCCGGGGGTCGGGTGCGCGGGGAGCTCACAGCGCAGACGCTACCGAGCAGGCCGTAGCCGGTGTGGCCCGGCCCGGGCTCCCGTCGTCTGTCGGTGACCTCCCCTACGGTGAACACCATGACGCCTCCCACCTCGCTGCACGAGCCGGTCCGACCCGTCGGGGTCGCGCCGGTCTCCCCCGCGGAGGGCCACTCGACGCTCGTGGACGGCGTGGACGTGGTGGGGGCGCTCTCGCCCAGCCGCGCGTCGGACTTCCTCACGTGCCCGCTGCTCTACCGGTTCCGCAGCATCGACCGGCTGCCGGAGCCGTCGTCGCCGGCGCAGGTGCGTGGCACGGTCGTGCACAAGGTGCTGGAGACGCTCTTCGACCTGCCTGCGCTCGAGCGGACGCCCGAGCGGGCCGAGGCGCTGCTCGCCCCGGCCTGGGAGCAGCTGTGCGCAGGCGACCCCGGTCTCGCCGAGGTCCTTGAGGCGGACGGCGGCCAGGACGCCGTGTCGTGGTTGGCCGGCTGCCGCCAGTACCTGCGTCGGTGGTTCGACCTGGAGGACCCGACGCGCCTCGAGCCGGCCGAGCGCGAGAGCTACGTGGAGGCGGTGCTCGACTCGCGGCTGCTGCTGCGCGGGTTCATCGACCGGCTCGACGTCGCGCCCGACGGACGCATCCGGGTCGTCGACTACAAGACGGGCCGCTCCCCCGGCCCCGGCTTCGAGGCCAAGGCCATGTTCCAGATGCGGTTCTACGCGCTGGTCCTGTGGCGGGCCCGCGGCGTGATGCCGACCCTGCTGCAGCTGGTCTACCTCGGCAACGGGGAGATCGTCCGCTACGAGCCCGACGAGGACGACCTGCTCGCCACCGAGCGCAAGGTGACGGCCATCTGGCGGGCCATCGCGTCGGCCACCTCGTCGGGCGAGTGGCAGGCGAAGAAGTCGAAGCTGTGCGGGTGGTGCTCGCACCAGGCGCTGTGCCCCGAGTTCGGTGGCACTCCCCCGCTGCTGCCCACCCCGGTGGTTCCCAGCGCCGACGAGGACGCCGACGCCCTCGACTGACTTCGTTCGGGCGCCGAGGCCTCAGCAGGCGCAGCGACCCTCGGCGACGAGCGCCGGGAGGTCGGCGACGCCGATGCCGTCGAGACTGTCGCGCTTGACCCGCCGCTCACCGTCAGGCACGGGCACGTGGTGCTCGACGACGAGGACGGTGCAGCCGGCCGCCACCGCGGAGCGGGCGCCTGTGCTTGAGTCCTCGACCGCGAGGCAGTCCTCGGGAGCGACCCCGAGCTGCTCGGCCGCCACCAGGTACGGCTCGGGGTGCGGCTTGCCGTGGGTCACCCGGTCACCGGTCACCACGGCCGCGAAGGTCCCTGCCGGGAGGTGGGCCAGGATCGGGTCGACGAAGCGCTGGTAGGACATCGTGACCAGCGCGCACGGCACCGCATCGTCGCCGAGCGCGGTCAGGAGCTCGCGGGCGCCGGGGCGCCACGGCACCGACTCCTGGACGCGGGCCACGACCCCGTCGAGCAGCTCCTCGACGATCTCGGCCGGGCTCTGCTGCAGACCCATCTGCTCCTTGATGGCCGCCCCTGAGACCAGCAGCTCGTTGCCGACCAGTCCGAGCGCCTGCTCGTGGCTCCACGTCGAGCCGTACTTCTCGGCCATCGCGAACTCCGTCGCGATCCAGTACGGCTCGGTGTCGACGAGGGTGCCGTCCATGTCCCACAGGACGGCGGTCGGCATCGTCTCGCGGCCTGCCTCGGGGGATGCTGCCTGGGTCACGACCTCAGTCTTCCCCATCCACCGCGCCTGCGGCGGATCGGGCGCGGTGACGGCCGGCACTCGTGGTGGTCGGTCGCTGCGAGCGCACCGTTTGGTCACCAACCCGGTCCGAACGGGCCCCGGTCCCGGGCCGGTGCCATCGGTCGTCGCGACACGGTTTGGTCACCAACCCGGTGCTCGGGGCCTCTGGAGACCGGGTTGGTGACCAAACGTGGGGTCAGGAGGCTCAGTCCTCCGGGTCGTAGCCCAGGTTCGGGGAGAGCCACTTCTCGGCGGTGGCGACGTCCCAGCCCTTGCGCTCGGCGTAGTCGGCGATCTGGTCCCGACCGAGACGACCGACGACGAAGTACTGCGACTCGGGGTGGGAGTAGTAGACGCCGGAGACCGACGCGCCGGGCCACATGGCCATCGACTCGGTGAGCGTGATGCCGGTGGAGGCCTCGACGTCGAGCAGCTCCCAGATGGTCTGCTTCTCGGTGTGGTCGGGGCAGGCCGGGTAGCCCGGGGCCGGGCGGATGCCGCGGTACCTCTCCGCGATGAGCGCCTCGTTGTCGAGGGACTCCTCGGCGTCGGAGGCCCAGAACTCGGTCCGCACCCGCTGGTGCAGCCGCTCCGCGAACGCCTCGGCCAGCCGGTCGGCGAGCGCCTCGAGCAGGATCGCGTTGTAGTCGTCCAGGTCGTCCTTGAACTGCTGGACCCGCTCGGGCAGCCCGATGCCGGCGGTCACCGCGAACGCACCGACGTGGTCGGCCAGCCCGGTGGAGACGGGCGCGACGAAGTCGGAGAGCGCCCGGTGCGGGACGCCCGCCCGGTGCTCGCCCTGCTGCCGCAGCTGGTGCAGCACCGCCTTCGTCGAGGAGCGGGTCTCGTCGTCGTAGACGACCACGTCGTCGCCGTCCGAGGCCGCGGGGAAGAGGCCGTAGACGCCGTGGGCGGTCACCCACTTCTCCTCGACGATCCGGTCCAGCATCGCCTGGGCGTCGTCGTAGAGCTTGCGCGCGGTCTCGCCGTGGCTGGGCGAGTTGAGGATGTCGGGGAACTTGCCCTTCATCTCCCAGGCGTTGAAGAACGGCTGCCAGTCGATGTACTCGCGCAGCTCGCTGATCGGGTAGTCGGCCAGCACGTGCACGCCGGGCGTGGCGGGCACGGGCGGGACGTAGCCGGTCCAGTCGATCGGGGTCGCCTGGGCGCGGGCGTCGTCGATGCCGATGAGCTTGCGCTCGGACTTGCCGGCGTGCCGCTCGCGCAGCCCGTCGTAGTCGGCCTTGGTGTCGGCCATCAGCTTCACCCGACGCTCCGGGTTCAGCAGCTGGGAGACCACCGGCACCGACCGCGAGGCGTCCTTCACCCAGATGACCGGGCCCTCGTAACGCGGGTCGACCTTCACGGCCGTGTGGGCACGGGACGTGGTGGCGCCGCCGATCATCAGCGGCAGGTCCATCCCCAGGCGCTGCATCTCGGCCGCGAAGGAGACCATCTCGTCCAGCGACGGGGTGATGAGCCCGGACAGCCCGATCACGTCCGCGTCGTGCTCCTTGGCGGCGTCCAGGATCTTCTGCGCCGGCACCATGACGCCGAGGTCGATGACCTCGAAGTTGTTGCAGGCCAGGACGACGCCGACGATGTTCTTGCCGATGTCGTGCACGTCGCCCTTGACCGTCGCCATGATCACGGTGCCGTTGGAGCCCTTGGCCGAGGCGAGCGAAGGGTTGGTCCGCTTCTCCTCCTCGATGAACGGGATGAGGTAGGCGACGGCCTTCTTCATCACGCGCGCGGACTTCACGACCTGCGGCAGGAACAACTTGCCGGAGCCGAACAGGTCGCCGACGACGTCCATGCCGTCCATGAGCGGGCCCTCGATGACCTCGATCGGGCGACCGCCGCGGCCCTCGATCTCGGCGCGCAGCTCCTCGGTGTCGGCCTCGACGTGCGCGTCGATGCCCTTCACCAGGGCGTGGGTGATCCGCTCGGCGGCGGGCAGCGAGCGCCACTCCTCGGTCTTCGCCTCGGTCTCGGCGGCGGTGCCGCGGAACCGCTCGGCGATCTCCAGCAGTCGCTCGGTGGCGTCGGTGCCGTCGGGGGTGGGTCGGTTGAGGACGACGTCCTCGATGGCGTCGCGCAGCTCGGGGTCGACCTGGTCGTAGACGACGAGGGCGCCGGCGTTGACGATGCCCATCGTGAGCCCGGCCCTGATCGCGTGGAACAGGAAGACGGCGTGGATCGCCTCGCGCACGACGTTGTTGCCGCGGAAGGAGAACGACACGTTCGAGATGCCGCCGGAGATCTTGGCCCCGGGCAGGTTCTCGGTGATCCAGCGCGCGGCCTCGATGAAGTCGGTGCCGTAGGTGGCGTGCTCCTCGATGCCCGTGGCGACGGCGAAGACGTTGGGGTCGAAGATGATGTCCTCGGCCGGGAAGCCCTCCTCCTCGACCAGGATGCGGTAGGCGCGGGCGCAGATCTCCTGGCGGCGGGCGAGGTTGTCGGCCTGGCCGTCCTCGTCGAAGGCCATGACGACGGCCGCGGCACCGTAGGCCTTGCAGAGCCGGGCGTGCTCCCGGAAGGGCTCCTCGCCCTCCTTCAGCGAGATCGAGTTGACGATCGCCTTGCCCTGCACGCACTTCAGGCCGGCCTCGATCACCTCGAACTTCGAGGAGTCGACCATCACCGGGACGCGGGAGATGTCGGGCTCGGAGGCGACCAGCTTGAGGAAGCGGTCCATCGCCGCGACCCCGTCGATCATCCCCTCGTCCATGTTGACGTCGATGACCTGCGCGCCGTTCTCGACCTGCTGCGCCGCCACCGACAGGGCGGTGTCGTAGTCGCCGTCCTTGATCAGGTTGCGGAACTTCGCCGAGCCGGTGATGTTGGTGCGCTCGCCGACGTTGACGAACAGGGAGTCGCCGTCGATGGTGAACGGCTCCAGGCCGGAGAGGCGCATGGCGGGGGCCACCTCGGGCACGGGACGCGGCGCCACCTGCGCCACCCGCGCGGCCACCGCCGCCACGTGCTGCGGGGTGGTGCCGCAGCAGCCGCCGACGATGTTGACCAGCCCGGCGTCGGCGAACTCGCCCACGACGGCCGCCGTCTGCTCGGCGACCTCGTCGTACTCGCCGAACGCGTTCGGCAGGCCGGCGTTGGGGTAGCAGGAGACGAACGTGTCCGCGATGCGGCTCATCTCGGCGATGTAGGGCCGCATCTCGGCGGCGCCCAGGGCGCAGTTGAGGCCGATGGCCAGGGGCTTGGCATGCCGCACCGAGTTCCAGAACGCCTCGGTGGTCTGACCGGAGAGGGTGCGCCCGCTGGCGTCCGTGATGGTGCCCGAGATGATCACCGGCCAGCGGCGTCCGGACTCGACGAACAGCTGCTCGACCGCGAAGATCGCGGCCTTGGCGTTGAGGGTGTCGAAGATCGTCTCGATGATCAGCAGGTCCGCGCCGCCGTCCACGAGCCCGCGGGCGGCCTCGAGGTAGGCGGGCACGAGGTCGTCCCAGACCACGTTGCGGGCGCCGGGGTCGTTGACGTCGGGCGAGATGGACGCCGTCCGCGTGGTCGGCCCCAGGGCGCCGGCGACGTAGCGGGGCCGCTCGGGCGTGGCGACCGTGTCAGCGGCGCGCCGGGCCAGCCGGGCGGACTCCAGGTTCAGCTCGTAGGCCAGCGCCTGGAGGCCGTAGTCGGCCAGCGAGACCGAGTTCGCGTTGAACGTGTTGGTCTCGATGACGTCCGCGCCGGCCTCGAGGTACTCGCGGTGGATGCTCTCGATGATCTGCGGCTGGGTGATGGTCAGCAGGTCGTTGTTGCCGACCAGGTCGCCGCCGGCGTAGTCGGCGAAGCGGACGCCGCGGTAGCCCGCCTCGTCCGGCCTGTCGCGCTGGATCGCGGTCCCCATGGCGCCGTCGAGGACGAGGATGCGCTCGCGCAGCATCTCGGCGAGCACCTCGTGGACGTCGGGACGCCAGTCGGTGGCGTCGACCCGGTCCATGGCCGCGACGCCCTCGACGGGTGCCTGCGGCTGGGTGTCGGCGGTGCTCGGGACGCTCACGCGTGCTCCTCTCGGGGCCGCCGTGGGTCCGGCCGGAGGTGAGGGAGGTCCCGTTCGACGGCGAGGGTGGATCACAAGCGTGACACCAGGCTGCGCGAGCGGGGAAATCGTGGCCCGGCGGCTCTAGGGTGGGTGGGTGATCGAGTTCGACGAAGCCCCCGACCTGGTGGACCCCATCGTCATCGCGGCCTTCGAGGGCTGGAACGACGCCGCGGACGCCTCCTCGTCCGTCGTGGACCACCTGCTGGACGTCTGGGACGCGCGCGTCGTCGCGCAGCTGGACCCGGAGGACTTCTACGACTTCCAGGTCAACCGGCCCGTGGTGGGCAACGACGAGCACGGGATGCGACGCATCACGTGGCCCACGACGAAGATCGCCGTCTGCTCCCCGCCGGGCATGAACCGTGACGTCATCCTCGTGCGCGGCATCGAGCCGAACATGCGGTGGAAGCAGTTCTGCACCGAGATCCTCGCCGCGATCGACGAGCTCGGTGGCGGCCTGGTCGTCACGCTGGCGGCCCTGCTGGCCGACACCCCGCACACCCGGCCCATCCCCGTCACCGGCACGGCCACCGAGCCCGAGCTGGTGGACCGGCTCAAGCTCGAGCAGTCCACCTACGAGGGCCCGACCGGGATCGTCGGGGTCTTCCAGGACGCCTGCGTGCGGATCGACATGCCGGCCGTCTCCTACTGGGCGGCCGTGCCCCACTACGTCGCACAGCCGCCGTGCCCCAAGGCCGCGCTGGCGCTCATCGGACAGCTCGAGGACCTGCTGGAGATCTCGATCCCCCTGGGCGAGCTGCCCGAGGACGCCCGCGCCTGGGAGCGCGGCGTCGACGAGCTGGCGGAGGAGGACGACGACATCGCCGACTACGTCCGCTCCCTCGAGGAGACCCGCGACACCGCCGACCTGCCCGAGGCCTCCGGCGAGGCCATCGCCCGGGAGTTCGAGCGGTACCTCAAGCGGCGTCAGGACGACGACTGACCGACGCCCGGCCAGGGTCGGTGGCACGGGCTCCGACCTCGGGTTTGGTCACCAACCCAGTCCGGGAAGCCTCCTGACCCCACGTTGGTGACCAAACGTGGGGTGGACCCACCGGCAGTCAGGCCCGGCCCGGCAGTCTCAGACCAGCACGCCGAGCGCGGCGTCCAGCACGGGGGCGAGGACGGCGGCGGCGTCGCCGTCCGTGGTGTCACCGGCGAGGGTGGCCTCGGCCCAGGCGTCGACGAGCGCGACCGCCCGGGGGGCGTCGAGATCGTCGGCGAGCGCGTCGAGGACCCCGGTGACGACCGGAGCAGTCGGGGCGCCGGCGCCCAGGGCCAGGGCGCGGCGCCAGATGTCGACCTGCTCGAGGCTGCGCACCAGCTCGGCGTCGGTCCACTCCCAGTCGCTGCGGTAGTGGTGACGCAGCAGGGTGAGCCGCACGGCCATCGGGTCGACGTCGGCAGCCCGGAGACGGGAGACGAAGACCAGGTTGCCCTTGGACTTCGACATCTTCTCGCCGTCGTAGGCGACCATGCCGGCGTGCCCGTAGGCCTTGGCGAACGGCGCGGCGGCGGCGACCTGGACGTGCGAGGCGCACATCTCGTGGTGCGGGAAGACCAGGTCGGAGCCACCGCCCTGGACGTCGAAGGTGGCGCCGAGGTGCTCCAGCGCGATGGCGGCGCACTCGATGTGCCAGCCGGGCCGGCCGGGGCCGAAGGGCGAGGGCCACGCGGGCTCGCCGGGCCGCTCGCCGCGCCACAGGAGGGCGTCGAGGGGGTCCTTCTTGCCGGCGCGGTCGGGGTCGCCGCCACGCTGGGGGAAGATCTCCAGCATGGTCTCGCGCGAGAACCCGGACTCCTCGCCGAAGGCGCCGTCGGCGGTCACCGAGAAGTACAGGTCGGTCTCGACCTGGTAGACGGCGCCGAGCTCCTGGAGGCGCTCGATGAGCGCGATGACCAGCGGGATCGACTCCACCGCCCCCATGTAGGTGTCCGGCGGGAGCACCCGTAGTGCCTCCATGTCGCCGCGGAACAGCTCGGTCTCGCGCTCGGCGAGGGCGGTCCACTCGATGTCGTCGCGGTCGGCGCGCTCCAGCAGCGGGTCGTCGACGTCGGTGACGTTCTGGACGTAGGTGACCGCGTGGCCGGCGCTGCGCCAGGCACGGTTGAGCAGGTCGAAGGCGACGTACGTGGACGCGTGCCCCATGTGGGTGGCGTCGTAGGGCGTGATGCCGCAGACGTAGAGCCGGGCCGGGCCGTCGGGGACGAGCTCGACGCGACCCGCGGTGGCGGTGTCGTGCAGCGAGACCGCGGGGGCGACGGGGGTGGTGGGGACGTCCGGGGCAGACCAGGCGCGCATGGGCCCGACACTAGTCCCCGGCCCTCAGAAGGGCGGCCAGGGGATGGCAGGTCCGTCCCCGGGCGGGGCCGGCATCACACCGGAGGCGAGCAGCCGGTCGCACCGCCGGGCGACGCAGTCGACCTCCAGCGGGTCCAGCAGGGACGCCAGCGTGGCGCCGAGCCCGCCGGCGAGCCCGACCCGCACGCGGGTCACCGCCTCGCAGGACTCCTCGTCCAGCGGCTCGCCGAGCCACCCCCACAGCACCGTGCGCAGCTTGTGCTCGCTGTGGAAGGCGATCCCGTGGTCGATGCCGTAGCGGTGCCCGCCGGGCATCTCCAGCACGTGCCCGCCCTTGCGGTCGGCGTTGTTGATGATCACGTCGAGCACGGCCAGCCGGCGCAGCTGCGGGCTGTCCTCGTGCACGAGCGAGACCTCGCGGTCGCGGGCGTCGTACCCGTCGAAGACGTGCAGGTAGCCCTCCGGCACCGCGCGCGACGGCACGATCGCGACCGCGTCCTGCGCCTCGTCCGGCTCCTGCCACTCCTGCACCATGCCCTCGCCGTGCGGGCCGTCGCGCAGCCAGGTGCGGGGCACGGGTACGGGGAAGTCGTCGCCGGCGAAGGTGCGGGCCACCTCGTAGGCGGCCACCTCGCGGCGGGCGAGGACGGCGCCGGGGAAGTCCCACAGCGGCTTCTCCCCCGCCACCGGCTTGTAGACGACGCGGGTGCCGGCGACCTCGCCGACGAAGGTGGCGTTGGAGGCGGAGAGGACGCGACCGTCCAGCGCGAGGTCGCCCTCGCGCAGCTCCGCCTCCACGTCGACGTCGGTCACCGGTGGCGCGTCACACCGGGTCGCGGCGCTTGAACCCGTTGGCGCGCACGCACAGGTGGCCCTCCGGGTCGACGGGGAGCCCGCAGAACGGGCAGGCCGGCCGCCCGGCGCCCACGACCCGCTCGGCGCGCTGCACGAACGCGCGGGCGGCCCCGGGGGTCAGGCGGACGAGAAGCAGCTCCTCGGGCTCCGGCTCGGTCAGCTCCTCGTCGAGCTGGTCCGGGCTGACGACGGCGGCCTCGGTGAACGGGAAGACCTCGATCACCACGCGGGCGTCGTCGGGGTCCCACGACAGCGTCATGGTGCCGGCGCGGAACTCCTCCTCGATCGGCTGGTCGAGCGGGGAGTTGTCGGCCGAGCCGAGCGGTGCCATCGCGGGGACGACGGCGGCGCCGCCGTCCGTGGACATGACCTCGTCCAGGAGCTCGTCGACCCGCTCGGCGAGCGCGGCGACCTGCTGCTTCTCCAGGGCCACGCTGACGAGCCGCGCACCCTCCCGCGCCTGCAGGAAGAAGGTGCGCTGACCGGGTTCGCCGACGGTGCCGGCGACGAAGCGCTCCGGCGGGTCGAAGGAGTGGACGAGAGGCATGTCGTCAGCCTAGGCGGAGACCCCGGCCGGGGGTTCCCCCGGACCCGCTCCCCCGCCGACCGCCGCGTCGTCGGAGGCGGGTGCCTCGGTCGAGGCCGGGGGCTTGAGCCAGGACAGGTCGCCGGCGTGGGTGTTCTGGGCGAGCACGGTGGGCCGGGAGTCGCCGAAGCGGACGATCGAGATGGACGCCGGGTCGACGTGCAGCCGCTGGAACAGGTCCAGGTGCATGCCGAGGGCGTCGGCGAGCAGCGCCTTGATGATGTCGCCGTGGCTCACGGCCAGCCAGACGGCGTGGGGGCCGTGGGCGGCCTGGACGGCGGCGTCGTGGCGTCGCACGGCAGCCACCGCGCGCGCCTGCATGGTGGGCATGGACTCCCCGCCAGGGAAGTGCACGGCCGAGGGCTGGGCCTGCACGACCTTCCACAGCGGCTCGGCGGCGAGGTCCTTCAGCGCGCGGCCCTGCCACTCGCCGTAGTCGCACTCGCTGATGCCCCTCTCGATCGCGCTGGGGACCTCGCCCTGCTGGGCGTCGAGCACCAGGCGGGCGGTCTGTCGGCACCGCTCCAGCGGGCTGACCACCGCGGCGGCCAGGGGCACCGGGGCGAGCCGCTCCCCGGCACGCCGGGCCTGCTCGCGTCCCGTCTGGTCGAGGCGGACGCCGGCGGTGCGGCCGGCCAGCACGCCCGAGGCGTTCGCAGTGGTGCGTCCGTGCCGCAGGAGGATGACCGTCGCCATGGCCGCGACCCTACCCAGCGGTGCCCACCCGCGTGGGGGCCGCGGTCGGCCGCCCGCGAGGACTAGCGTGCCGAGCGTGATCGTGGACTCCGCCGCCTACCTGCAGGGACGTCGCGTCGACGTGGGCTGTGCGCCGCAGGACTTCGCGCGGCTGCGCGCTGCTGTCGCCCGCCCCGACCAGCACGCGGACGGCGAGCGCGGGTTCGTGTGGGTGGGGCTGCACGACCCGGGGCAGCGCGAGCTCGCCGAGGTGGCCGACGCCTTCGGGCTGCACCCCTTGGCCGTCGAGGACGCGCTCACCGCCCACCAGCGGCCCAAGCTGGAGCGCTACGACGACAGCCTGTTCCTCGTCCTCAAGACGCTCTGGTACGTCGACGCCGAGGACGCGGTCGAGACCGGCGAGGTCGCCCTGTTCGTCGGGGAGGACTTCGTGATCACGGTGCGGCACGGCGGCGGCTCGGAGCTGGCCACGGCCCGGCAGACGCTGGAGCGGCAGCAGCAGGTGCTCAGCCACGGGCCGTCGTCCGTCGTCTACGCCGTCACCGACCACGTCGTCGACGGCTACCTGAAGGTCGTCGAGGACCTCCAGGTCGACGTGGACGAGGTGGAGGTCTCGGTCTTCTCCCCCGCCCGCACCGACGACTCGATGCGGATCTACACGCTCAAGCGCGAGATCGCCGAGGCCCGCCGCGCGGTGATGCCGCTGCGCGAGCCGATGCGGCGCTTCTCCTCGGGCGCCGTCAGCGGCATCGCCGAGGAGGCCGGCCCCTTCTTCCGCGACGTGCTCGACCACCTCAACCAGGCCGCCGAGGCCGTGGACTCGCTCGACAGCCTGCTCTCGACCGCCTTCGACGCCTCGGTCGCGCGGCTGGGCATCCAGCAGAACGACGACATGCGCAAGATCTCGGCCGGGGCCGCGCTCGTGGTCGTCCCGACCCTGATCGCGGGCGTCTACGGCATGAACTTCACCCACATGCCGGAGCTGTCCTGGACGTTCGGCTACCCGTTCGCGTTGCTGCTGATGGTTTCCGCCGTCGTCGGGCTCTGGGTGTTCTTCAAGCGGTCCGGGTGGCTCTGAGGCCGACCCGGGACCTCACGTTTGGTCACCAACGTGGTGCTGAACGCCCGTAAACCCCGGGTTGGTGACCAAACCCGAGCAGTGGCGTCGGTTCAGGCCGCGAGGACCCCGGTCCCGACGAGGACGAGGACGGCGGCACCGAGCACGACCCGGTAGACGACGAACGGGGTGTAGGTGCGGGTGGTGACCCACCGCAGCAGCCAGGCGATGACGGCGTAGCCGACGACGAACGAGACCACCGTGGCGACGAAGGTGTCGAGCCCGGTGTAGCTGTTGGCGCAGGCCTCGGTGCCGGGCTCGCAGCCGATGACGTCCTTCAGCTCGAACAGGCCGGCACCGATGACGGCGGGGATGGCCAGCAGGAAGGCGAAGCGGGTCGCGGCGGCCCGCTCGTAGCCGAGGAAGCGGCCCATCGACAGCGTGGCGCCGGAGCGGGAGACGCCGGGCACCAGGGCGGCTGCCTGCGCGAAGCCCATGAGGATCGCGTCCCGCATGGTCAGCTCGCCGATGGCGCGGCGGTTGGCGCCGATCCGGTCGGCCAGGCCGAGGACGAGGCCGAGGACGATCAGGGTGGTGCCGACGATCCACAGGGAGCGCAGGTCGTTCTCGATCACGTCCTTGAGCGCGATGCCGAGCACCACGATCGGCAGCGAGCCCACGATGATGTACCAGCCCAGGCGGGCGTCGGCGTGCCCGCGCCACTCGGGCTTGAACAGGGCCAG
The DNA here is from genome assembly GCF_023656415.1 of Nocardioides bruguierae. Classification (GTDB taxonomy): domain Bacteria; phylum Actinomycetota; class Actinomycetes; order Propionibacteriales; family Nocardioidaceae; genus Nocardioides; species Nocardioides bruguierae. The sequence continues at coordinate 299,759 of NZ_JAMOIL010000001.1, read as the reverse complement.
GACCCACGCCTTGATGATCCGCGCGATGTCGTTGCGGAAGTAGACGAGCACCGCCAGCTCGGTGCCGATCTGGATGACCGCGGTGAACGCGGCACCGGGGTCGCCCCAGCCGAACAGCTCGGGGTAGATGCGCAGGTGTGCGCTGGAGGAGATCGGCAGGAACTCGGTGAGTCCCTGGATGATGCCGAGCACGACTGCCTGGAGGAGATCGACCACGGGCCCTGACAATAGGGCCAGGACCTGCACCGCACCTGACCGGACCCGCCGCCGCTGCCTGCTCCCGCGGAGGGCGTGAGCAACGCCACTGCGCGTGGCGGATCTCGCCCGGGCACGGCTCGAGCGGCCGGGGATGCACGGTCACGGGCCCTCGTCCCGCTAGGTTTTCCGCCATGCAGCAGCGCAGCGTGGGTGCCTCGGGCCTGCGGGTCTCCCGCCTCGGTCTCGGCACGATGACGTGGGGTCGCGAGACCGACGAGCACGAGGCGCGCGACCTCCTGACCGCCTTCGTGGGCGCCGGCGGCACCCTCGTCGACACCGCCGGGGTGTACACCGACGGCCGTGCCGAGGAGCTGCTCGGCGAGCTGATCGGGCCGGTCGTGGCCCGCGACGACCTGGTGCTGGCCACCAAGTCCGGCCTCGAGACCAGGCGCGGACGACGGCACGTGGACGCCTCGCGCGGGCGGCTGCTCAGCGGCCTCGACGCGTCCCTGCGTCGTCTCGGCACCGACCACGTCGACCTCTGGCAGGTCCACGCCCCGGATCCGTACACCCCGGTCGAGGAGACCCTCGCGGCGCTCGACCACGCCGTGGCGACCGGCCGCGCCCGCTACGTCGGGCTCTCCAACCACGCCGGCTGGCAGGTCGCGCAGGCCGCCACCTGGCAGAGGGCGGTGCCCGGGCGCACGCCGATCGTGTCGAACCAGGTCGAGTACTCCCTGCTCAACCGCTCGGTGGAGCTGGACACGGCCGCAGCGCTGGAGGCCCTCGAGGTGGGGCTGTTCGCCTGGTCCCCCCTGGGACGCGGCGTGCTGACCGGCAAGTACCGCACCGGGCTGCCCTCGGACTCCCGGGCCGCCTCGGAGCACTGGCGGCGGTTCGTGGAGGCGTACCTCGACGAGCGGGCCGGCTCCGTGGTCGGTGCCGTCGTGCGCGCCGCCGAGGGGCTCGACCTCTCCCCCACCCAGGTGGCGCTGGCCTGGCTGCGCGACCGTCCCCTTGTCACGGCCCCTATCGTGGGGGCTCGCACGACCGCGCAGCTGCGCGAGGCCCTCAGAGTCGAGGACGTCGTCCTGCCGGCAGAGATCACCGCAGCCCTCGACGACGTCAGCGCGGACTGACCTCCGCTCCGCCGTCGCTCGTCCGTCCCCGGGGAGGTCCCGATGCCACGAACAGACCGACGTGCCCCTCGACCCGGTGTCGAGTGGGAGTTCGAGCGCGTGAACTTCAGTCGTGAGCTGGGTCGCAACGTCGTGCGCAAGCTGCTGGTCGAGCGCGCCGAGCACGGCGGGTGGGAGCTCGACCGCGTGCGGATCACCGCCGACGGCGTGCGCCGGGTGACCCTGCGCCGCAAGATCATCCGGGCCGTCCGCACGGCCTGACCGGCCACCGGCCGGCCACGCCCGTATCAGGGGTCAGACGTCAGGCGTCACGCGTCAGGCGTCGCCGAGGAACCGGTCGAGCACGCGCGCGCCGAACTCGAGCGCGTCCACCGGCACCCGCTCGTCCACGCCGTGGAAGAGCGCGGTGAAGTCGAGGTCCGCCGGCAGCCGCAGCGGCGCGAAGCCGTAGGACTGCAGCCCCAGCTTGCGGAAGTGCTTGGCGTCGGTGCCCGCGCTCATCAGGTACGGCGCGACAAGGGCATCGGGGTCCTCGGCCATCAGCGAGCGGTGCATGGCGCGCACCGTGTCGCCCTCGTACGGGCTCTCCCAGGGCTGCTGGTGGGAGACGAAGTCCATCTCCACGCCCTCGCCGAGCAGGTCGGCCATGGTGGCGAAGAACTCGTCCTCGAAGCCCGGCAGGAACCGGCCGTCCATGTGGGCGGTGGCCTCGGTGGGGATGACGTTGACCTTGTACCCGGCCTCCAGCTGGGTGGGGCTGGCGACGTTGCGGATCACGGCGCCGAGCATGCGGGCCGCCGGCCCGAACTCCTCGATCAGCCCCGGCGCGTTCTCGGGGGTGGCCTCGACGCCCGCCAGCTCGCCGACCGCGGCCAGGCAGACCTCCATCGTGGGCGTCAGGCGCACCGGCCACTCGTAGGCGCCCACGCGGGCCACCGCCGCCGCCAGGCGGGTCACGGCGTTGTCGTCGTTGATCATCGAGCCGTGCCCGGCGCGGCCACGGGCGGTCAGCCGCATCCAGGCCATCCCCTTCTCGGCGGCCTCGATCAGGTACACGCGGCGGCCGCGCACCGTGGTGGAGAAGCCGCCGACCTCGCCGACCGCCTCCGTGCAGCCCTCGAACAGGTGGCGGTGCTGCTCGATCAGCACCTCCGCGCCGCGGTGGCCGCCCGCCTCCTCGTCCGCGGTGAAGCAGAGGACCATCTCGCGGTCGGGCACCACGCCCGCGCGGGCGCGCGCCCGCACGCTTGAGAGCAGCATCGCGTCGAAGTCCTTCATGTCGACGGCGCCACGGCCCCACACGTAGCCGTCCTGCACCTCGCCGGAGAAGGGGTGCACCTGCCAGTCCTCGGCGGCAGCAGGGACGACGTCGAGGTGGCCGTGGACGAGCAGGGCGCCCTTGGCCCGGGACTCCGCGGAGCCGTTGCCGCCCCAGCGCGCGACCACGTTCGTGCGGCCGTCGAAGCCCTCGATGACCTCCGAGGAGATGCCGACCTCGTCGAGCAGCGTGGCCACGTGCTCCGCGGCCTTGCGCTCGCCGGGGCCCTCGGCCTCGCCGTAGTTGGAGGTGTCGAACCGGATCAGGTCGCGGCACAGGTCGACGACCTCGGCCGCGGGGTCGTAGCCGGGGGCGGTGGGCTCGGTCGGGGCGGTCGCTGCGTCGTGGGGAGCCATGGGCCTCAGCATGCCATCGTGGTCGTGGGCGGGCCCTCGCCCCGGCGGGGTGTTCGCCCGTGCGAGCCGCACGCCGGCCGCAGATGTGGTTCTGACCTGCGGAAAGACAGGGGTGTGGCGTCCCGATTGGTGAGTCGCGGCGGTGTCTTGCTACGGTTCCACCACCTCGTCCGGGTGGCGGAATAGGCAGACGCGCTAGCTTGAGGTGCTAGTCCCCGTATAGGGGGTGGGGGTTCAAGTCCCCCCTCGGACACAGGAAGACGGAAGGGCGGCCCCCGGGCCGCCCTTCCGGCGTTTTCACGCCTGTTCACCGAGTTGTCCGGATCTTGTCCTACGGATGCCGGTCAGGGGCTCAGGACGTCCGACTCTGCGCCGAAGGCTCAGAGGTACCCCTGTGACGGCACGGACGCCCGAGGGGTCGCGAGACCTACGGATGGGACGCACACATGGACTCCATGGACGGACTCTGGGCCGCCGCCTGCCGCACGAGCCGCCGACGGGGCGCGGTCGCCGCGATCGCGCCGCTGCCGCACCTCGACGAGGAGCTGTTCGCCACCCTCGACCTGGTGATGGGCAGCCACGAGGTGGGCTGGCACGACGTCGAGGACACCCTGGCCCTCTACCTGTTCCTGCTGACGTCCTCGGAGACCACCGAGCCCGGGCTGCACGTCTACCCCTCGCTCTCCCAGGCCGCCGCGTTCCTGCACTCCCATCGCGCGCTCCAGGGACGCGACGAGCGCTGCGACCTGTGCCCCGCCGGCCTGCGCGGCCACAAGGCCGTCGACGTCGTGCCGGACGCCGAGGCCACCGCCGTCGCCCGCCTCGTCGCCGCCGCGCACCCGCCCATCACCGGCACCCGCGAGACCGTGCTCGTCTACGAGTGGGTCATGGCCACCTCCCGGCTGCACTGGTACGGCGAGGAGCGCGTCTACGACGACGGCACCGGCGCCGGCCGCTTCCTGCACCAGTGGCGCACCGATCTCGGTCTCGAGGACGCCGACGCCGTCGACGCGTGCCTGCTGTGCGCCTCGGGCGACGAGGTGCTGGAGATCGCCTGACCCGCGGGCCGACGCCTGGGTCGCCACGATCGTCGGAGAGCCCGTCGAGGCGGGTGGACGACGGCGTGGCACCTAGGCTGGGCGCATGGACGGGCACCTCGAGGACTGGCCGCTGCGTGTCGGGTTCGTGACCGGGGCGACCCCGGACAAGTGGGCCCGCGTCTACCGCGGCCGCATCTCCTCCGGCATGGAGCTCGTGCCGCTCACCGAGGACGCGCAGACCGACGGCCTGGTGGACCGCACCCTCGACATGGCGCTGGTCCGCCTGCCGGTCGACCGCGACGGCCTCGGGCTGCACTGCATCCCGCTCTACGAGGAGCTCCCCGTGGCCGTCATGGGCCACGAGCACCTGCTCAGCCTCCTGGAGGAGGTCTCCACCGAGGACCTGGCCGAGGAGCAGCTGGTGCTGCCCGAGCGGTCCGGCTGGGTGCCCGCTGTCGAGCAGCTGCCCTGGCCGCCCATGAGCGAGAAGGACGCGGTCGAGACCGTCGCCGCGGGTACCGGCGTGGCCGTCGTCCCGATGTCGGTGGCGCGCCTGTACCACCGCCGCGACGCCACGCACCGCGTCGTCACCGACCTGCCCGGCACCAAGGTCGGCCTCGCCTGGCTCAAGGACCGGGACGAGGACCCGCGCATCCAGGCCTTCATCGGCGTGGTGCGCGGGCGCACGGCCCGGTCCTCCCGCTAGGAGCCGACCCGGCAGCGGGCCGGCAGCAGGTCACCAGCTGGTGGCCAGCGGGCGTCCCTCGGCGTAGCCCGCGGCGGACTGCACGCCCACGGTCACGTTCTCGTGCAGCTCGGCGATGCTCGCGGCACCCGCGTAGGTGCAGGCGGAGCGGACGCCCGAGCAGATCTGGTCGATGAGGTCCTCCACGCCCGGACGTGCGGGGTCCAGGTACATCCGCGAGGCCGAGATGCCCTCCTCGTAGAGGCCCTTGCGGGCCCGGTCGTAGGCCGACTCCCCCGTCGTCCGGTTCGCCACGGCGCGGGCCGAGGCCATCCCGAAGGACACCTTGTACTGACGGCCGCCGTCCTCGACGAGGTCGCCCGGCGACTCGTGGGTGCCGGCGAACCAGGAACCGATCATCACGCTGGAGGCGCCGGCCGCGAGCGCCAGCGCCACGTCGCGCGGGTGCCGCACGCCGCCGTCGGCCCACACGTGCGCGCCGAGGTCACGGGCGGCCGCGGCGCACTCCAGCACGGCGGAGAACTGCGGCCGACCCATCCCGGTCATCATCCGTGTGGTGCACATGGCGCCGGGCCCCACGCCCACCTTGACGATGTCGGCGCCGGCCTCGACCAGCGCCCGGGTGCCCGCCGCCGAGACCACGTTGCCCGCGACCACGGGCACGGTGGGCGCGAGGGCCCGCACCGCCGCCAGCGCCTCGAGCATCCGGTCCTGGTGACCGTGGGCGGTGTCCACGACCAGGCAGTCGACGCCCGCGGCGAGCAGCTCGGCGGCCTTGCCGGCGACGTCCCCGTTCACCCCGACGGCGGCGGCGACGCGCAGCCCGCCCGTGGCGTCCAGGGCGGGGCGGTAGAGGGTCGCGCGCAGGGCGCCGGCCCGGGTCAGGACGCCGGCCAGGCCGCCGTCCTGGTCGACGGCGACCGCGAGGGGCGCGCGGGCCGCGTCGATCCGGTCGAAGGCGGTGCGGGCGTCGGTGCCGGCGTCCACCTGCACCTCGATGGGCCGCATGACCTGGTGCACCTGGGCGAACCGGTCGACCTCGGCGCAGTCCTCGACGGTCACCAGGCCGACCGGGCGACCCTCGGCGAGGACGACGGCGGCCCGGTGCGCCCGCTTCGGCATCAGGGCCAGGGCCTCGGCGACCGTCTGGTCGGGACGCAGCACGATCGGGGTGTCGTAGACGTGGTGCCGCGACTTCACGAAGCGGACCACCTCGGTGACCACCGGGACGGGGATGTCCTGCGGGATCACCACCAGGCCACCGCGGCGGGCGACGGTCTCGGCCATCCGCTTGCCGGCGATGGCGGTCATGTTCGCCACCACCAGCGGCACGGTCGCCCCGGTGCCGTCCGTGTTGGCGAGGTCGACGTCGTAGCGGCTGGCGACCGAGCTGGGCCCGGGGACCATGAAGACGTCGTCGTAGGTCAGGTCGTGGCGGGGTGTCTCGTGGAGGAACTGCACGTGCCCGGACGGTACGCCAGCCCCGGCAACCCTGGGGCAGCCGAACGTCCCGGTACCCCGGGTTTGGTCACCAACGCTGTCGGATCCGGGCCGGAGCACCGGGTTGGTGACCAAACGTGAGCCGAAGGACGACCGCCGGTCTCAGGTGAGGCTGCGGCCGAACATCTCGGCGGTGGCGCGGGCGGTGGGGGCGCCGTGGTCGAGGTCGGCGCCCAGGGCCAGCAGGGTGCTGACGACGTCGTCCTCGCCCTTGAACACGGCACCGGCCAGCGGCGACTGGCCGCGGTCGTTGAGGCGGTCGACGTCGGCGCCACGCTCGGCCAGGCCACGCACCAGGGCGGCGTGACCGTGGTAGGCGGCGAGCATGAGCAGCGTGTTGCCGTCCGCGCCGGTCAGGTCCGCCGGCGCGCCGGCGTCGACGTAGGCCAGCACGCGCTCGGTGTCGCCCCCGCGGGCCCAGTCGAGCATCTGCTGGGCGAGCTCGACGAGGGCGGGGTCCACCGCCTCGTCACGCGTCCCGTCGTCGGTGGGGCCTGTCTGCTGCGCTGCCATGGCTCCAGCCTGCCGCGGTGGAGGACCACGCGGTTCGCCCGGCAGGAGGGTGGCGGCAGGAGGGAGGCGGCAGGAGGGGTGAACGGCCGCGCGAGCGACGACTCCTAGGGTGACGCCATGACGTTCCTGGAGCCGGGCGACCCGCAGACCACCGCCGAGCATCTCGGCGGCGCGTTCAGGGAGGCGTTCGGTGCGCCCGCGCAGGTCGTCGGACGCGCGCCCGGCCGGGTCAACCTCATCGGCGAGCACACCGACTACAACGCCGGGCTCGTGCTGCCCCTCGCCCTGGCCCACGCCACGTTCGCGGCCGCGCGCCGACGCACGGACGACCGGGTCCGCGTGCGCAGCCGCCAGAGCGACGAGACCTGGGAGGGCACGCTCGCCGAGGCGTCCGCGGCGCCGGGCTGGGCCGGGTACGCCGCCGGGGTCCTGTGGGCCCTGGCCGAGCGCGAGGGCGTGCCGGTGCCGGGCATGGACGTGCTGGTCGACTCGACGGTGCCGCTCGGTGCGGGGCTGTCCAGCTCGGCGGCGCTGGAGTGCGCCGTGGCGGTGGCCGCCGTCGCCCTGGCGGACCAGGAGCTCGACGACGACCTGCGCGCCCGTCTCGTGCGGGCGGCGATGACGGCCGAGACCGAGGTCGTCGGCGCCCCCACGGGGGGCATGGACCAGACGATCGCCATGCACGGACGAGGCGGCGCGGCCCTCCTGATCGACTTCCGTTCCGGGGAGCACCGCCCGGTGCCGCTGGACCTCGACGACCTCGGGCTCACCGTGCTGGTCACCGACACTCGGGTCTCCCACGCCCTGCACGACGGCGGCTACGCCTCGCGCCGCGCCGACTGCGAGGAGGCGGCCCGGCTGCTGGGGCTGCCCAGCCTGCGCGAGGCCACCCTCGAGCAGGTCGAGGGCCTGGCCGACGACCGGCTGCGCCGTCGGGCCAGGCACATCGTCACCGAGATCGCCCGGGTCACCGCCACGGTGGAGGCCCTCGCCGAGCAGGACCGGGCCGCACTCGGCCGACTGTTCCTGGCCTCCCACGTTTCCATGCGCGACGACTTCGAGATCTCCTGCGAGGAGCTCGACACGGTGGTGGAGACCGCCGTGGAGGCCGGCGCCGTGGGCGCCCGGATGACCGGCGGGGGCTTCGGCGGCTCGGCGGTCTCGCTGGTGCCGACCGAGCGGGTGAGCGCCGTCGTCCGGGCGATCGACGCCCGCTTCGTCACCGCCGGCTTCCGTGCGCCCGCCCACCTGCTGGGCGTCCCCTCGGTCGGGGCCGGGAGGCTGGGCTGAGGCGGGGAGCTGAGGCGGGAAGCCGAGGGCGTGCCTCAGGTCGCCGAGACCGAGATCCGGCCCGACCGGAAGGCCTCGACGAACAGCCCGTGGTCGGTGCGCACCTGCTCGGCGTAGGCGGCGCCGGCGTCCGCGAGCCACGACACCAGGTCGTCCTCGCGCTCCCCCAGCGAGGCGAGGACGGCGTCCTCGACCTGGAAGTCGACGAGGTCCTGGTCGGAGTCCGAGTCCGACGCGCAGTGGATCTTGGCGGTCGCGCGCCCCAGCAGCCCGACCACCTCCCGGATGTCGTCGGGCTCGGTGAGGTCGGCCCAGTCCAGGTCCTCCTCGTACGGGGAGACCTCGGAGACGACGTAGCCGACGCCGTCGATGTCGGTCCAGCCGAGCAGCGGGTCGGTGTGGGCCTGGAGGGCGCGCTGGGACACGACGGTGCGCTGGCCCTCGTGGTCGAAGTACCGCTCGACGGCGTCGGTGTCGACGTAGCGGCTCACGGCCGGCACGTTGGCCTGCTTCATCGAGAGGATGACATCGTTGTCCAGCGCCTGGCTGTGGCCCTCGATCAGCAGGCTGTAGGCGGGCAGGCCCGCGCTGCCGATGCCGAAGCCGGACTTGCCGGCCACGTCGCGCAGGTCGTGGAAGACGCTGGAGCGGCGCCGGTCGGCCGGGATCGTCTCCAGGTAGCGGCGGTAGGCGTCCTCCACGCGGGCGCGCTCGTCGTCGGGGAGACGGCGGATGGTCGCGTCCTCCAGGAACATCCGCACCTCGCCCTCGCGGGTCGTGTTCGCGTCGAGCAGGCCGGCGCGCCGGTTCTGGCGGGCCGCGGCGAGTGCCGCGCGGATCGGGCCGGAGGTGTTGTCCAGGGTGAGGGCGAAGTCGTCGTCGTGGTCCTGCGCGTAGGTGCGCACCTGGTCCAGGTAGGACCGGACGTAGGCCGCGACCAGGTCGCGCACGTCGTCCTCGGGCAGCGCCTTCTGCCACCCCGTGAGGGACAGCGAGGCGGCGAAGCGCAGCAGGTCCCACGTCCAGGACCCCACGTAGGCCTCGTCGAAGTCGTTGACGTCGAAGACGAGCCGACCGTCGGAGTCGAGGTAGGTGCCGAAGTTCTCCACGTACAGGTCGCCGTGGACCCAGATCCGGCCCGACCGCTCGTCGGAGAAGTCGTCGGGGCGACCCACCAGGTCGTCCACGTGGCCCGCGGTCACGTCCCGGAAGAACAGGCACGCCGTGCCCCGGTAGAATGCGTGCGAGTCCTTGGCCATCTTGCGGTACTTGCCGCGGAACGCCGCCGGGTCGGCCTGCATCAGCCCACCGAAGGCGTCCTCGAGGGTCTCGACGATCGTCTGGATGCGCTTCTCGGTGTCCATGAGGGGCAGCGTTCCCGTTCCCGGCACCGGCCTCTCACCCCCGGGGGTGAGAGGCCCCGCGAAGGCAGGACGACGGAGGCGCGGGTGCGGCCCCGAGGGGCCTCGATGGGCGCTGGGCCGCCGTCGTCCCTAGGATCCTGCGCATGTCGGAGACCGCTGTTCCCCCGCCGCCCGAGCACGCCCCCCACGGCCAGCTGCCCACCGGCGGCTCCGTGCGGGCGATCACCCGCTGGGGCGAGCCCGTGATGCACCGCGTGCAGGAGCCGGTCAGCACCTACGACGACGAGCTGCGCGCGCTGGCTGCCGACATGGTCGCCACCATGTACGCCGCCGACGGGGTGGGCCTGGCCGCGTGCCAGATCGGCGTGGACCGCTCGATCTTCGTCTTCGACTGTCCCGACGCCTCCGGCGAGCGGACGGTCGGCGTGGTCTGCAACCCCGTCCTGACCCTCCCCGAGGGCAAGGACCGCCAGATCGACACCGACCTCGAGGGCTGCCTGTCCTACCCCGGCGCCTTCGTGGACTGCTCCCGCCCCGACCACGCCGCGGTCACGGGCACCGGCCTCGACGGCGAGCCCGTCGCCTTCGAGGGCGACGGCCTGCTCGCACGGTGCCTGCAGCACGAGACCGACCACCTGCAGGGCACCGTCTTCGGCGACCGGATCGCCACGAAGGCTCGCAAGAAGCTGACCAAGGAGCACGACCGGGCCGTGGAGGAGTACCCGGCCGGCTGGCCGCTCGAGGCCTGAGCGCCCCTCGGACGGGCCCCCGGTGCTCGCCGCGGGGCCCGACCCGGGGCCCGACCTGGGGCCGGGGCTACCGCCGCACGGCGACGTAGCAGGCCACGGCGGACGCGGCGGCGACGTTGAGGCTGTCGACACCGGCGGCCATGGGGATCACCGCCCGGACGTCGGCGGAGGCCTGCCAGCGCGCCGAGAGACCGTCGCCCTCGGTGCCGAGCACCAGGGCGAGCCGTTCCGCGCCCACCACGGCGTCGGCGAGGTCGACGGAGTCCTCGGCGAGCGTGAGCGCCACCGTGCGGAACCCGGCGGCCGACAGGTCGGTCATGGCGGCGTACCAGTCCTCGACGCGCGTCCACGGCACCGAGAACACGGTGCCCATGGAGACCTTCACGGAGCGCCGGTACAGCGGGTCCGCGCACCGGGGCGCCAGCAGCACCGCGTCCACCCCGAGGCCGGCGGCGGAGCGGAAGACCGAGCCGACGTTCGTGTGGTCGACGATGTCCTCGAGCACCACCACGGTGCGTGCCCCCGCCAGCACGTCGGCGACCGCCGGCAGCGGCGTGCGCGCCAGCGAGGCCAGGGCCCCGCGGTGCAGGTGGAACCCGACGATCCCCTCGAGGAGCGGCTCGGGGGCGACGTAGCAGACGACGTCGACGGCCTCGAGGACGTCGTGGAGGCCCTCGACCCAGCGCGGGCTCATCAGGAAGGAGCGCGGCGGGTACCCGGCGGCCACCGCCCGCCGCACCACCTTCTCCCCCTCGGCCAGGAACAGGCCGTGCTCGGCCTCGAGGCTGCGGCGCAGCTGGGTGTCGCGCAGGTCCCGGTAGTCGGCGAGCCGGGGATCGTCGGCGTCGGTGACCTCGACCAGTCGTGCCACGGGTCAGGCGAGCCCGTAGTGACCGGGCTTGGCCACGGCCACGACCTGGCCGACCACGATGATGGCGGGCGGGCGCACCTCGTGGGCGACGAGGTCGGCAGCGAGCGAGCCCAGCGTGGTCAACACCGTGCGTTCCTCGGGCAGCGTGCCCTCGACGACCACGGCGACCGGGGTCCCGGCGTCGCGCCCGCCCTCCATCAGCGTCGTCGCGATGAGCGGGGCGTTCTCCACGGCCATGAGCAGCACCACAGTGCCGCGCATGCGAGCCACGGCCGACCAGTCGACGAGCGAGGTGGGGTGACCCGGGGGCACGTGGCCGGAGATGACGGTGAACTCGTGCGCGACGCCGCGGTGGGTCACCGGGATGCCCGCCCGGGCGGGCACGGAGATCGAGGACGTCAGGCCGGGCACCACCGTCACCGGCACACCGGCCTCCTGGCAGGCGATGACCTCCTCGTAGCCGCGGCCGAAGACGTAGTTGTCGCCGCCCTTGAACCGGACGACGCGCTTGCCCTCGAGCGCCCGGTTCACGATCGTCTCGTTGATGACCTCCTGGGTCGTGTGCCGACCGCGCGGCAGCTTCGCCACGTCGACGAGCTCCACGTGCGCCGGCAGCTCGTCGAGCAGCTCGCGGGGCGCCAGCCGGTCCGCGACGACGACGTCGGCCGAGGCCAGCGCGTGCCGGGCCGCGACGGTGACCAGCTCGGGGTCGCCGGGGCCACCGCCCACGAGCACGACCCCGGCCGTGGTGTCGAGGCCAGCGCGCGCGGAGATGGTGCCGTCGCGCAGGCCGGTCATGATCTCGTCCCGGACGCCGGCCGAGAGACGCGGCTCCCGGTTCGCGAGGACGGCGACGGTGAGGTGTCCGTGCCGCCCGACCGCCGGCGTCCACGCGCTCGACTCGCTGGCGTCGTCGCCGCGCACGCAGAAGATGCGTCGCTCCTCGGCCGCCTCGGCGACCGCGGCGTTGACCGCCGGGTCGTCGGTGAGCGCCAGCGCGTACCAGGCGCCGTCGAGGTCGGCGGGCTCGAACTCACGGGCGTGCCAGGTCAGCACGCCGGTGAGCCCCTCGACCGAGGGCGTGACGTCGGGCGAGACCACGACGACGTCGGCGCCGGCCCGGATGAGCGCCGGGATGCGGCGCTGCGCCACGTGCCCTCCGCCCACGACGAGGACTCGTCGTCCTGCGAGGCGCAGCCCCACCGGGTACGGCGTGTGGTCGGTGCGGTGGTTCTCTCCCGGACGAGTCATGCCCACATTCTCGCGCTCTCGTGTGACAGGGGCATGACCGGGCTCGGAGGGTGAGCGGCCCGCAGCGATGCGCCGCTAGCGTCGAGGGCATGAGTCTCGACCGACCCGTCACCCCGAACCCGTACGAGCTGCTCCCGGCCGCACCGTCCTTCTCGGTCACCAGCACCGACGTCATCGACGGTGCTCCCCTGGACGACGCCCAGGTCGCGTCCGGCGGCAACACCAGCCCCCAGCTGTCCTGGGAGCCCGGCCCGGAGGGCACCAAGAGCTACACCGTCACCTGCTTCGACCCCGACGCCCCGACCCCGAGCGGCTTCTGGCACTGGGTCCTCGTCGACCTGCCCGCCGACTGCACTGAGCTCCCCACCGGCGCCGGCAAGGAGGGCGCGGACCTGCCCGGGGCCGCGTTCATGTGCCGCAACGACGGTGGCACCCACGCCTTCATGGGCGCGGCCCCGCCGGAGGGCGACCAGGTGCACCGGTACTACTTCGTGGTGCACGCCGTGACCGAGGACAGCCTCGGCGTCGACGCCGACGCCTCCCCCGCGGTCGTCTCCTTCAACCTGGCGTTCAAGACGGCGGGCCGCGCGATCCTGCACGGCACCTACCAGCACTGATCCCCGGTCAGGACGAGGCGGGGCGCCGCCCCCGGGCCTGCTGCAGCGTCGGCACGTCGACCCGCGCCACGCGGTAGACCGAGGCGCGCGTGCTCTCGAGGGCTCGCCGGGCCGGGGCGCCGCAGCGCGCCGGGTCGGTGAGCCAGGTGAACAGCGCCCGGTCGTGGGTCAGCAGCCCCGAGCCCACGTCGGCCACCGCCGCGGCCAGCAGGGCCCCGGCGCCTCCCACCGGTGCCGGCTCCTCGCCGAGCTCCTGGGCCAGCACGCGCTCCGCCTCGTCCAGGATGACGTCGGGGACGACGGCCTGGCGCCGCCGGGCGAGCTCGTCACGCACCTGGGGCAGGCTGCCGGCGGCCTGGCTGCCCGCAGCCTCCTCCAGGGCGTCCACGAGGTCGCCCAGGTGCCGCTCCATCAGCCAGGACGGCATGCCGCGCGCGGCGAGCAGGCGCGTCAGCCAGTCCACCTGGCGCTGCGACTCCGTGAGGGGCTGGTCGGCGAGCTGGGCGAGCCAGGCCGAGTCGGTGCCGGAGTAGCGCCCGGCGCTGTCGGCGTAGCGGGCCCCGTAGTACGGCACGTGCGCACAGGTGCGGTGCGCGGCACGCACGGCCGCCCGCAGCAGTCGGGCGTCGGTGGTCACCGGGTAGACCCCGCCCTCCGGGTTGAGGACTCCGGCGTCGACGACCATGCCCCGGGCGCGGTACCCGAGGCCCCGCACCACGCTGTCGTGGGCCTCCCCCACCAGCCGCAGCGTCTCGGCGTTGCCGATCGCGGCGGCGCCGTCGGTCAGGAGGACCGTCAGCTCCTCCGCGTCGGTGGTACCGACGTGGCAGGCGATCCGCTCGACCGAGGCGATCGCGGCCCACACGGCTGCGTCGGGGACGGAGCCCTCCTCCTCACGGGAGACCGCCGCGAGCAGCTCGTCACGGACCCGCGCGTCCTGCGCGCCCGGCTCCTGCGTCGGCAGCCCCGGGTGGGCCTGGTCGGTGTCCGGCTCCTCCATGCCTCGATCCAACCACCCGTCCCTCGCCGCGCCCACGCCTGGGCGCGGCGAGGAGGACGGGAGCCCGGTCAGGTGCCGGGGGTGCTCGCCCGCCGCAGCAGGTCCTCGAAGGCGACCGGCGAGGCGACCTGCTCCTCGAACGAGGTGGGGCGACCGGCCGCCGGGGCGGACGCGACGCCGAGGAGCGCCGCGAGCTCGCCGGCCGCACGCTCGACCCGCTGCTGGAGCGCCGGGTCGGCGAAGTCCTCCGAGGCCGCGAACACGGCGGTGGGCACGACCACGGCCCGCAGGTAGGCGAACAGCGGCCGCAGGGCGTGCTCGAGCACGAGGCTGTGCCGGGCGGTGCCGGCGGTGGCCCCCACGAGCACCGGCTTGCCCGCCAGGGTGCCCGGCTCCAGGACGTCGAAGAACGTCTTGAACAGGCCGGAGTAGCTGGCGCTGAAGACGGGCGTCACGACCACGAGCGCGTCGGCCCGACGGACCAGCTCCACGGCCTCGGCCAGCGCACCGGACGGGAACCCGGTGAGCAGGTTGTCGGCCAGCGGGTGCGCGAGGTCGCGCAGCTCCACCACGTCCACCTCGACCGGCCGTGCCAGGGCGGCCACGGTCGCCTCGGTGAGCCGGTCGGCCAGCAGGCGGGTGGAGGACGGGGTGGAGAGCCCGCCGCTGACGACGACGAGGCGGGTCATGCCGACACCTCTTCCTCGGCGCGACGGCCGGTGACGTCGTCGACGGCGTGGACGCTGCTGTCGCGGGCGCCGCCCGCGGCCGCCACGAGGGACGCGTGCGTGGGGGCGTCGGGCACGTGGGCGGGCCGGCCCTCGGCGAACCCTGCCCGCAGGTCGGGCAGGATCTCGCCGAGCAGGTCGAGCTGCTCCAGGACGGTCTTGAGCGGCAGGCCGGCGTGGTCGATGAGGAACAGCTGGCGCTGGTAGTCACCGACGTAGTCGCGGAAGGACAGGGTGCGCTCCAGCACCTCCTGCGGCGACCCCACGGTCAGCGGGGTGCCCGAGGTGAAGTCCTCCAGCGACGGGCCGTGGCCGTAGACCGGCGCGTTGTCGAAGTACGGACGGAACTCCCGGACGGCGTCCTGGCTGTTGCGACGCATGAAGAACTGGCCGCCGAGGCCGACGATCGCCTGGTCGGCGCGGCCGTGGCCGTAGTGCTCGAAGCGCTGGCGGTAGTAGGCCACCATCTTCTGCGTGTGCGAGGCCGGCCAGAAGATGTGGTTGTGGAAGAAGCCGTCGCCGTAGTACGCCGCCTGCTCGGCGATCTCGGGGCTGCGGATGGACCCGTGCCACACGAACGGGGGCACGCCGTCCAGCGGCCGCGGGGCCGAGGTGAAGCCCTGGAGCGGGGTGCGGAAGCGCCCCTCCCAGTCCACGACGTCCTCGCGCCACAGCCGGTGCAGCAGGGCGTAGTTCTCGATGGCCAGGTTGATGCCCTGGCGGATGTCCTTGCCGAACCACGGGTAGACCGGGCCGGTGTTGCCGCGGCCCATGGTCAGGTCGACGCGGCCGTCGGAGAGGTGCTGGAGCTTGGCGTAGTTCTCCGCGATGAGCACCGGGTCGGTCGTGGTGATCAGGGTCGTCGCCGTCGACAGGATCAGCCGCTCGGTCTGGGCGGCGATGTAGGCCAGCGTCGTGGTGGGCGCCGAGGAGATGAAGGGCGGGTTGTGGTGCTCGCCGGTCGCGAAGACGTCGAGGCCGACCTCCTCGGCCTTCTTCGCGATCGCGACGGTCGCCTTGATCCGCTCGTGCTCGGTCGGGGTGCGGCCCGTGGTCGGGTCCGGCGTCACGTCGCCGACGGTGAAGATGCCGAGCTGCATCCCGGTGTGCTGCTTCTGCTCCATGTCACTCACTCCACCAGAGTAGTTGAATCTTTGAACAATCGCCTCAACCGCGGTGCACGACACGCTATTCCTCGCGGTCGGCAACACCGGCCGCGAGCAGCTCGTCGCGGCATGCTGGACGGATGAGCGAGACCGTCGAGACCCGTCCTCCCGCAGCGGTGGCGCCCGGAGGACCGGCCGTCTGGGCGGCGGCCGCGGGCCTCGTCCTGCTGCTCACGGCCGGGCAGCTGGCGGTGGCGACCTTCGTGCCCGGCATCGACCGCTTCGCGGGCAAGGCCTTCGGCGCCCGCCTCGTGGCCTACCCGGTGCTGATGCTGCTGGTGCCCGTGCTGTGGTGGGCGACCCATCGCGGCCGCGGGTGGCGCGGGCAGCCCTGGGTGGCGACCACGCTGGTGATGGTCCCGTTCCTGATCGACGTCACCGGCAACACCCTCGACCTCTACGACACGGTCGTGTGGTGGGACGACGCGAACCACTTCGTGAACTGGGCGCTGCTGTGCGGCGGGCTGGGGCTGCTGCTCCCCCGCACCGGCCGGGCGGGGCTGGACGTGCTGGTGGTGGCCGGGCTCGGCGCGGTGCTGGCCATCGGGTGGGAGGTCGGCGAGTGGTGGACGTTCATCCGGCACGGCACGGAGCTGGGCACCGCCTACGAGGACACGCTGGGCGACGAGGTGCTCGGGACGCTGGGTGCGACGGTCGCAGGCGTGTCGATCGCCCTCGTGCGGCGCCGCCGCCGGTAGCGTCGAGCGGTGCCCGGGCTCCGTCTCCACCTCGCCGTGGCGGTCCGGTCCTTCCGTCGCTGGTCGACCTACCGCGCCGCGACGCTGTCGGGCATCTTCACCAACTCGGTCTTCGGCGTCATCAACGCCTTCGTGCTGCTCGCCGTGTGGCGCGCGAACCCCGGCGCGGGCGGGTACGACGCGACCGACGCGGTCACCTACGTGTGGCTCGGCCAGTCGATGATCATGACGATCATGCTGTGGGGCGGCGGGGCGCCCAGCGACCTGGCCGAGCGCATCCGCACGGGGGACGTCGCGCTGGACCTCTACCGCCCGGTCGGTCTGCTCTCCTGGTACCTCGCCGCGGACGCCGGACGTGCCGTCTTCCACCTGCTCACCCGCGGGGTGGCACCCACGGTCGTCGGCGCGCTGCTCTTCGACCTGCGCTACCCCGACGGCCCGCTGACCGTCCTGGCTTTCGCCCTCAGCGTCGCCCTGGCGCTGCTGGTGAGCTTCGCCGTCCGCATGCTCGTGGCCGTCGCCGGGTTCTGGGTGCTGGACTCCCAGGGGCTCACGATGACCGCGAACCTGCTCGCCATCTTCTTCTCGGGCATCACGCTGCCGCTCGTCCTCTTCCCCGGCTGGCTGGGCGAGGTGGCGATGGTGCTGCCGTGGGCCTCCTACCTGCAGGTGCCGGCCGACGTCTGGCTCGGGCAGCGCACCGGGGGCGCCCTCGTGGGCGGCCTGGCGCTCCAGGTCGGCTGGGCCGTGCTGCTGCTGGGGGCGACCGCGCTCGTGCTCCGGGCCGCCGAGCGCAAGGTGGTGGTCCAGGGTGGCTGACGTCCTGGCTCCCGCACGGCCCCGACCGGCCGCGGTCCTGCGGCACGCCCGGACCTACCTGCGGCTGGCCGCGGCCTGGGTGCGCTCCTCCTACAGCTACCGGCTGTCGTTCTGGCTGATGGTGCTCAGCAGCTTCGCGGTCAACGCGATCGAGTTCCTCGCCGTGGTCTTCATCTTCGCCAACGTGCCCGACCTGGGCGGGTTCTCCCTGCGGGAGGTCGCGTTCCTCTACGGCACCACCGGCGTGCCCATGGCGCTGGCCAACCTGCTGGTCGGCAGCGTCGAGGACCTCGGGCGCAGCATCCGCACCGGGACGCTCGACCAGATGCTGGTGCGTCCGGTGCCGCTGCTCGTGCAGGTCTGCTCGGACCGGTTCGCCCTGCGCCGGGTCGGCCGGCTCGGGCAGGCGGTCGCGGTCCTGGTGTGGGCCGGCCTGTTCGTGGACTGGTCGCCCGCCGCCGTCCTGCTGACGCTGGTGGCGCTGCTCGCGGGCACGGCCATCTTCTTCGGCATCTTCGTGGGTTTCGCGGCCATCCAGTTCTGGACGGCGGACGCCGCCGAGGTCGCCAACGCCTTCACCTACGGCGGCTCGTCGCTGACCCAGTACCCGCTCACGATCTACCCGCGTGAGCTGGTGGCCGGGCTGACCTTCCTCGTGCCCGTCGCCTTCGTGAACTGGTACCCCGCCCTGCTGGTGCTCGACCGTCCCGAGGCCTCCGGCTACCCCGGCTGGCTCGGGCTGGCCTCCCCCGTCGTCGCCGCCCTCGTCCTGGCCCTGGCCGGGCTCGTGTGGCGTCTCGGCGTCCGCCACTACCGCTCGACCGGCTCGTGAGGGCCGGGGAGGAGGAGCCGACCGTGCCGCTCATCGAGGCCCGTGACCTACGCCGCGACTTCGTCGTCCACCGTCGGAGGGGTCGTCTGCGCCGCGAGCGCGACGTCGTGACCGCGGTCTCGGACGTGAGCTTCACCGTCGAGCCCGGTGAGATGGTCGGCTACATCGGGCCCAACGGCGCGGGGAAGTCGACGACGATCAAGATGCTCACCGGCATCCTCGTGCCCACCTCGGGCCACCTGCGCGTCGCGGGCGTCGACCCGAGCCGCCGCCGCACGGACCTGGCCCGGCGCATGGGCGTCGTCTTCGGCCAGCGCACGGGTCTGTGGTGGGACCTGCCGCTGCGCGACTCCTTCGACCTGCTGGCCCGCATCAACGACCTGCCGGCCGCGCGGTACGCCGAGAACCTCGAGCGGTTCACCTCGTTGCTGGACCTCACCGCGCTCCTCGACACCCCCGTGCGCCAGCTCAGCCTCGGCCAGCGCATGCGCGGCGACATCACCGCGGCCCTCCTGCACGACCCCGACGTTCTGTACCTCGACGAGCCCACGATCGGCCTGGACGTCGTCAGCAAGGCGCGGCTGCGGAGCTTCCTGCGCGAGCTGAACCGCGAGCGGGGCACGACGCTGGTGCTCACCACGCACGACCTGGGCGACATCGAGGCGCTGTGCGACCGGGTGATGGTGGTGGACCACGGCTCGCTGGCCTTCGACGGCCGCCTGAACGACCTGCGGGCGCACGCCGGGGCGACCCGCACGCTCGTGGTCGACCTGGCCGAGCCGGGGCCGGCGGTCGAGGTCGAGGGCGCCCAGGTGGTCCGGGTCGAGGGCCCGCGCCAGTGGCTGTCGTTCCCGGCCGACGCCAGTGCCGCACCGCTGGTCGCCGCGCTCGCCGCCCGCTACCCGGTGGCGGACCTCTCGTTGCAGGAGCCGGACATCGAGCAGGTCATCTCCCGGCTCTACTCGACCGCACGCCCCGGCTGATCGGCTGCCGCCGGACCGGCGCGCACCGGCGCGGGCCCGTCAGGCCGGCGGTTGCGCGGTCGAGCGCCGCGGCGGCACGGCCAGACCCACCCGCAGCTCCGGCGGCAGCTGGACGGGGGCGTAGCGCTCGAGCAGGAGGACGGCACGGTCGTCGTCGCCACGAGGCACCGACCGCAGGATGCGGCGCGCGGCGCCGTCGAAGCCGGGACGCACGGCGAGTCGTGCCGTCTCGCGCAGCCACTCGACGCCGTCCTCGATGTCCCCGCCGGGCTCCTCGACCACGCCGTCGGTGTAGAAGAGCAGCGCGTCGCCGGGCTCCAGCACCCCACAGCTGGACTCGAACGGGGCCCGGTGCATGACGCCGAGCGCCAGCCCGCGGGCCTCGTCCGCGGCCCAGGTGCCGCGGGTGCCGACCCACGACAGCGCCGGCGGGTGCCCGGCGCTGTGCACCTGGAAACGGCCGCTGCGCAGGTCGACGAGCACGTGCACGGCGGTGGCCATGGCCTCGTCGGAGTCCTGCCGCAGCAGGAAGTCGTTGGCGGCCTCCATGAGGGCGACCGGGGGCAGCGAGCCGAGCAGCCCGCCCAGCGCGCCCGCGAACTGGAGCGCGTCGGTGCCGGCGGCCACGCCCTTGCCGACCACGTCCACCAGGATCATCTCCAGGTGGTGCTGGTCCTCGTCGAGCCGGGCCACCATGAAGTCGCCGGCGTAGCCGACCGAGTGCGCGGCCTTGGTGGCGGTCTGCACGCGCCAGCCGTCCGGCAGCGGCGGCACGTTGCCCTGCTTGGCGAGCCGGTCGCGCAGGTCGGCGAGCATCGACTCGCTCAGCGGGGCCGGCAGGCCGCTGCGCTGCCGGCTGGACTGCCACAGCACCAGCGCGGACCCCAGGGCCAGCGCGATCATCCCGGACGCCCGGGCCGAGCCGAACTCGCCGCCGGAGATCCAGTCCACGAGGCCGACCACGTAGGCGGCGGGCAGCGTGACCGCGGTCAGCAGCAGCAGCGCCCGGAAGCGGAGCAGGAGCATCCCCAGCACCAGCCACACGTAGTAGGTGCTGACAGGCATCACCGCATAGCGCCACAGCGAGATCGCCACGCACACCGCGACCCCGACCAGCAGCACGCCCAGCACGGTGCCCTGGCTGCGCGTGGTGCCCGAGCGCCACTGACCGGCGAGGTCGTCGCCGGCGTGCAGCAGGGCGCGCAGCGCGGAGGCCGGGCGGGGTGAACGGTCAGGCACGGGACGACAGTAGTGGGCGAGTGGTCGACACGGGCAACGAACGACGCGTGGCGCGGCCCCGGTGGTCGGCGGATCGCGGACCGACCACCCGAGCGGGTGTCTTCCTGAACCGTTCCAGGGAGAAAGGTGGAGGGAGGACGACGGACGCCGCCGCGTCCGTCCCCGTCGCCCACCAGGGAGAGGAACCATGACGACCCAGCAGACCCGCAGTACGACCGGCAGCACGACCGGCAGCACCACCGGCACCGGCGCTCCCGCGCCGTCCGACCGCAACAGCCTGACCGTCGGCCCCGACGGGCCGATGCTCCTGCACGACCACCACTTCGTCGAGCAGATGGCGCACTTCAACCGCGAGCGCGTGCCCGAGCGCAACGTCCACGCCAAGGGCTCCGGCGCGTTCGGCACCTTCACGGTCACCGGCGACGTCACCGCCTACACCAAGGCCGCCGTCTTCCAACCGGGTGCCGAGACCGAGATGCTCGCCCGGTTCTCCACCGTCGCCGGCGAGATGGGCTCCCCGGACACCTGGCGCGACCCCCGTGGCTTCGCGCTGAAGTTCTACACCTCCGAGGGCAACTGGGACCTGGTGGGCAACAACACCCCGGTGTTCTTCGTGCGCGACTCGATGAAGTTCCCGCACTTCATCCGCAGCCAGAAGCGGCGCGGTGGCTCCGGGCTGCGCGACAACGACATGCAGTGGGACTTCTGGACGCTGAACCCGGAGTCCGCCCACCAGGTCACCTGGCTCATGGGCGACCGCGGGATACCCGCGTCGTGGCGGACGATGAACGGCTACGGCAGCCACACGTACATGCTCTACAACGAGGCCGGCGAGAAGTTCTGGGTGAAGTTCCACTTCATCTCCCACCAGGGCGTGGAGTGCCTGACCCAGGCCGACGCGAACCGCATCGCCGGCGAGGACTCCGACTTCCACCGCCGCGACCTCTACGAGGCCATCGAGAACGGCGACCACCCCGCCTGGACCCTGAAGATCCAGGTGATGCCGT
Organism: Nocardioides bruguierae; assembly: GCF_023656415.1. Taxonomy (GTDB): domain Bacteria; phylum Actinomycetota; class Actinomycetes; order Propionibacteriales; family Nocardioidaceae; genus Nocardioides; species Nocardioides bruguierae. The sequence continues at coordinate 278,375 of NZ_JAMOIL010000001.1, read as the reverse complement.
ACGAGGACGCCAAGACCTACCGGTTCAACCCGTTCGACCTGACCAAGGTGTGGCCGCACAGCGACTACCCGCTGATCGAGGTCGGCACGATGACGCTGAACCGCAACCCCGAGAACCACTTCGCCCAGATCGAGCAGGCGGCGTTCGAGCCCTCCGCCATCGTCCCCGGCATCGGGTTCTCCCCCGACAAGATGCTGCTCGGCCGCGTCTTCGCCTACGCCGACACCCACCGGTACCGGATCGGCCCGAACTACCAGCAGCTGCCGGTCAACCGGCACCGGGTCGAGGGCGCCTACACCTACCAGTTCGACGGCCCCATGGCCTACGACCACGTCGGCGACCGGTCGAAGTACGCCCCGAACACCTACGACGACCCCTACTCCGACCTCACCGGCCCGGCCGAGGACGGCTGGGAGACCGACGGCGACATGGTGCGCGAGGCGTACACGCTGCGAGCCGAGGACGACGACTTCGGCCAGGCCGGCACCATGGTCCGCGACGTCTTCGACGACGCAGCGCGCGAGCGCTTCGTCGGCAACGTGGCCGGTCACCTGGCCGGCGGGGTCAGCGAGCCCGTGCTGGAGCGTGCGTTCGAGTACTGGCGCAACGTCGACGCCGAGATCGGCAAGCGGATCGAGGAGGCCGTGCGCTCCGGCGACCACGGCGACCCCGCGCCGCACCCCACGGACGCCGAGGAGACCGTCTGAGGCGGACGCCTCCCCCGGCACCGCGACCAGGACGCCCCGACCCTGCTGGGTCGGGGCGTCCACGCTTGTACGCTCGAGGAATGCCGATCCATCCCCGGCTGCCCGGACGCCCGGTCCTCGTCAGCGCGCACCGCTGCGGCGCGGGCGACGACCGCTCGCTGGAGAACACCCGGCCCGCGCTCGAGGCAGCCCTGGCCTCCGGCGTCGACTTCGTCGAGGTCGACGTGCGCCGCTGCGCGGACGGGACGCTGGTCTGCTTCCACGACGAGAGGGTCACGCTCCAGGGACGCCGGGTACGCCTGGAGTCGCTGGACTACGCCGCGTTCGCCGCCGCCGCGCCGCAGCACCTGCTCTTCGAGGACGTCCTGCGCCTGCTCGCCGGCCGCGCCCGCGCCCACGTCGACCTCAAGCTCACCTCCCCCACCTCGTCCTACGCCGACCCCGCGTCCACGCACGAGGTCGCGGTGACCCGCCTGGCGCTCGAGCACCTGCGCCCCGCCGACGTCATCGTGACCACCCTGGTGGACAAGTCGGTCCGGGCCGTCCGCGACTGGGCCGACGCCCACGGCCACGACATCCTGGTCGGGCTGAGCCTCGGGCGGCCGGTCACCGAGCTGCCCTGGTGGCGCCAGGTGGCGGCCCGCCTCTCCGAGATCAGGCCCGCCCGCCGCATCCGGGCGAGCCGCGCGAACCTGGTCGTCGCGCAGTACACGGTGGCGCGGCTGGGGGCGGCGTCCTTCGCACGCCGTCACGGCATCCCGCTGCTGGTGTGGACCGTCGACTCCGAGCGCGGGCTGCGCCGCTGGTTGCGCCCGGGGCGGGCCTGGCTGGTCACCAGCAACCACCCCGACCGGGCGCTGGCGGTGCGCGACGCCCACCGCGGTGGCCGCTACGGCATCGGTGCGCGGTGGCTGCACCCCGAGGAGCGGGTCGCCCTGCGTCCGCACCGCGTGCGACGTCGCCGCCGCACCGTGACCGCCCGTGGGGCGCGCGCCCGCGGGCTGCGGGCTGGCAGGATCGACCCGTGAGCACCTCCCCCGCCTCCCGTCCCGGCACCTCCGACCCCGCAGGCGACCCCGCCGGCGAGCGGGTCACCGACGTCCTCGGTGACCCGTGGACCGCCGAGACGCTCGACCTCGGCCACGACGACGAGGGTCCGGTCGTGGCCACCCTCGTGCACCGTCGGGCGCCGCAGCCGACGCGTCGGGCGGTGCTCTACGTGCACGGCTTCAGCGACTACTTCTTCCAGGTCGACTTCGCGGCATGGTGGCTCGAGCGAGGCTACGACTTCTACGCGCTGGACCTGCGCAAGTACGGGCGCTCCCTGCGTGACGGCCAGACGCCGGCGTTCGTGACGGACGTGGCGGAGTACGGCGCCGAGCTCGGCCAGGCGTGGGCGCGGATCACCGAGCGTGACGGGCACGAGCACGTCATCGGGGCCGCCCACTCCACCGGCGGCCTCGTGCTGCCGCTGTGGCTCGACCAGGCACGGCCGGCGGAGCTCGCGGGCCTCGTCCTCAACTCCCCCTGGCTCGACATGCAGGGCAGCGTCTGGCTGCGCACGGTCGGCACGGTGGCCATCGACCAGTTGGGTGCCCGCAGGCCCCGGTTCGAGATCAAGCGCGCGGTGGACGGCTTCTACACCGAGGCGCTGCACCGCGACCACCACGGCGAGTGGGACTTCGACCTGGACTGGAAGCCGGCCGAGTCGATGAAGGTCTACGCCGGGTGGCTGCGGGCGATCCGCCGCGGCCACGCGCGGGTCCACCGCGGGCTCGACGTCGGGGCGCCGGTCCTCGTGCTCTCCTCCGACCGCAGCTCGCACCCCACGTCCTTCGACGACGACCTCGTCTCCACCGACGTGGTGCTCGACGTGCGGCAGATCCGCCGCTGGGCCTCCAGCCTCTCCACGCAGGTGACCTACACCGCCGTGCCCGGGGCGATCCACGACGTGGTGCTCAGCCGGCGCCCGGTGCGCGAGCGGGCCTACGCCGAGATCGACCGCTGGCACGAGGCCTACGTGCTGGCGGACGCCCCGGCCTGAGGCCGGGGCGCCCGGTCCGGGTCGGGCGGCGTTGGCGGAGCCGGGCTGGGCTCAGGCCTCGTCGTCCGGCTTGCCCGGGTTGGCGGCGCGCTGGGCCTCGGCGATGGCCTCGGCGACCACGTCGTCGGACGGGCTGGAGCCGGCGTCCGGGACCTGCGGCTCGCTCGGGCCCATGTCGACGCGCTCCTTGGGCCCGTCGACCTGCTGGGGCACGCCGCTGATCTGGTTCATGGTGGAGCCCAGGCCCTCGAGCGCCTTGCCGACCTCGCTGGGGATGACCCACACCTTGTTGGCGTCGCCCTCGGCGATCTTCGGCAGCATCTGCAGGTACTGGTAGGACAGCAGCGACTGGTCGACCCGGCCGTCGTGGATGGCCTGGAAGACCGTCTTGATGGCCTGCCCCTCGCCCTGGGCCTTGAGGATCGCGGACTCGCGCTCGGCCTGGGCACGCAGGATGGCCGACTCCCGGTCACCCTCGGCCCGCAGGATCGCGGACTGCTTCTGGCCCTCGGCGGTGAGGATGGCGGCCTGCCGGTCGCCCTCGGCGTTGAGGATGGCGGCGCGCTTGTCGCGGTCGGCGCGCATCTGCTTCTCCATCGAGTCCTTGATGGAGGGCGGCGGGTCGATCTGCTTGATCTCGACGCGGTTGACCTTCAGGCCCCACTTGCTGGTGGCCTCGTCCAGCACCGAGCGCAGCGCCGTGTTGATGGAGTCGCGGCTGGTCAGCGCGGCCTCGAGGTCCATGCCGCCGACGATGTTGCGCAGCGTGGTCATGGTCAGCTGCTCGGCGGCCGAGATGTAGTTCTCGATCTCGTAGGTGGCCGTGACGGCGTCGGTGACCTGGAAGTAGATGACGGTGTCGATCTCGACCGACAGGTTGTCCTCGGTGATCATCCCCTGCGGGGCGAACGAGACGACCTGCTCGCGCATGTCGACGATGTAGCGGACCTTGTCGATGAACGGCACCACGAGGTTCAGGCCCGCGGAGAGGGTGCCGTTGTACTTGCCGAACCGTTCGACGATGCCGTTGCGTGCCTGGGGCACGATCTGCACCGCCTTGCTCAGCACGGTGATGACGAAGACGGCCACCAGGAGCAGCAGCACGAGCACGGGCAGGGAGTCCACGGGTTCCTCCGGTCGGTGGGGGGCGGGTGTGGGACGGGCTTGTCAGGTCTGGTCGCCGGCCGGGCCGAGCCCGGTGAAGCCGGAGACCGGGTGGACGACGGCGCGCGCACCGCGGATCTCCATCACCTCGACCTGCTCGCCGGGGGCGATGGTGAGGGTGGGGTCGTAGGGCACGGCGGTCCACGTGTCGTGGCCGAGCCGGACGGTGCCCGAGGCGTTGCCGGTGATCGCCTCCAGCACCTCGCCCTGCGTGCCGATCAGCCGCGCCGGGCCGATGACCAGGTCGGGGCCGCGGTGCAGGCGACCGATCAGTCGCGGACGCAGCAGTGCCAGCGTGGCGGCGCTGGAGGCGAGGGCGACGAGTGCCTGGACGACCAGCGGGGCGTCGAGCAGGCCTGCGACCATGCCGGTGAGCGCGCCGACCGCGAGCATCGCGAGGATGAGGTCGAGCGTGAGCATCTCGCCCACGCCCAGCAGCACCGCGAGGCCGAGCCACACGGCCCAGCCGTGGTCGGAGAGCCAGTCCATGCCCTCGACCCTAGCGGTATGGCTGTGAGCCAGGCCGCACCCACCGGTGGGCCGGCGTCAGTCGTGGGGTCAGCGAGCGTCAGCGGGCGCGCGGTGCCTTGCGCCGGGCGCTCCAGCGGTCGTCCTCGCTGCGGGTGACCTGCAGGGGCACGCCGAAGGTCGAGGAGAGGTGCTCCTCGGTGAGGACCTCGTCGATGGGGCCGGCCTGCATGACCCGGCCGTCGCGCAGCAGCAGCGCGTGGGTGAAGCCCGGCGGGATCTCCTCGACGTGGTGGGAGATGAGCACCGTGGCGGGCGACTCCGGCGCGAACGCCAGCATCGACAGGGTGCCCACCAGCTCCTCACGGCCACCGAGGTCGAGGCCGGCGGCCGGCTCGTCGAGGAGCAGCAGCTCGGGGTCGGTCATGAGCGCGCGGGCGATCTGCACCCGCTTGCGCTCTCCCTCGGAGAGGGTGCCGAAGCGCCGGTCCGTCAGGTGCGCGGCGTGCAGCTCGCGCAGCAGCTGGGTCGCGCGGTCGTGGTCCATCTCGTCGTAGGTCTCGCGCCAGCGGCCGAGCACGCCGTAGGAGGCGGAGACGACCACGTCGTGGACGATCTCGTGGCCCGGGATGCGGTCCGCCAGCGCGGCGGAGGTGAGGCCGATGCGGGGGCGGAGCTCGAAGACGTCCACGTCCCCCATGAGCTCGTCCAGCACGCTCGCGATGCCCGAGGTGGGGTGCATCTGCGTGGAGCACACCGAGATCAGGGTGGTCTTGCCGGCACCGTTGGGCCCGAGGACGACCCAGCGCTCCTCGGCCTCCACGGTCCAGCTGACGCGGTCGAGGAGGAGGTTGTTCCCCCTGCGGACGGTGACGTCGACGAGGTCCAGGACTGCGGGCATGCCGCCACCCTAGCCGCGCCGCCGCACCCGTCCGGGGACCGCCCTCCGGCGGGTGGCCGTGGCTCGATCCAGCGCCCGGCCCAGCGCTCGACCCAGCACTCCACCCAGCGCTCGACCCACGGTGTCGACGGTGTGCCCGAGGATGCGTGCGCCGCGTACGGTCGCGTCCGTGACGAGCCCGCTCCCCGACGCCCTCCGCCTCGCCTGGTGGGGCACCGCGTGGCTGCGTGGCCACGTGGTCGCCGACCACCTGATCGACGAGGTGGTGGCCCACCAGGCCACCCACGCCGTGCACGGCCTCGCCGGGCTCGGGCTCGGTGGCGCCGAGACCGAGACGCTCATCGGCGGGCTCGGCCGGTTGCGCGCCGAGGGCGCCGACACCATCGGTGCCGCGTTCCCTGCCGAGGGGCACCCCGCAGGGCTGGGCGGGCCGGCCCCGTTCAACGCCGCGGCGCTGGACGCCGGCGAGGCGGTCGTCGTCTCCGGGCCGGGGGTCGAGCCTCCCGTGGGCCTCGTGCCGCACGAGACCGGCCGTGCCACCACCTGGGTGGCGCAGCCGGCCCGCCGTCGTCCGCTCACGGACCTGGGCGAGGCCGACCGCGGCCTCCGCGCCGCCCTGCCGGCGGCCGCCGACGCGCTGGCGGCGCTCGACGTGGCGCGGTGGCGGCCCGAGGTGGCCGACGTGCTGATGAACCTGCGGCGCCGCGAGGAGCTGGCGGGCCCGCCGGGGGTGCCGTCCCGGGCCGTCGACCTGGCGGCTCGCGCGCTCCAGGCTCAGGAGATCTGCGACCTCGCCCTCGAGGACGACGGCGGTGCGGTGAGCCTCGGGGAGGCCCAGCGGCGGGCAGACGTCCTGCGGCCCCTCGCCCGCGCCGCCCGGGAGGCGCTGGTGGCCGCGGGCTCGCCCGAGGGCTGGCCGCCCGCGGGCTGAGCCGCGTCGGCGTGGCCGCCGTGGACCGACGCCTCTCCCGCGGTCTCCTGGCGCTAGCCTTCTGACCCGATGAGCGAGCAGCCGGCCGTCCCCGCGGCCACCCCGCGTCCCGACTCCCACACCCTCCTGGTCACCCTCTCCGGTCGTGACCGGCCGGGCGTGACCTCGGCGATCCTGGCGACCCTGGCCGAGCACGGCGGCACGGTGGTCGACCTCGACCAGATCGTGCTGCGACGCCGGCTGATCCTCGGGGTGCTGGTGGCCGTCGAGGGTGACACCGCCCCCATCACCGCGGCCGTCGCGGGCACCGCCGCACGGCTGGAGATGTCGGTGGAGGTCGAGCCGGGCACCGGCCTGACCGTGGCGCCCAAGGCCGGACGCGCCCACGTGACCGTGCTCGGCACCCCGCTCAGCGCCGCCGCGATGTCGGGCATCACCTCGACGATCGCCGAAGCCGGGGCGAACATCGACCGCATCCAGCGGCTCGCGAGCTACCCCGTCACCGCGATCGACCTGCACGTCTCCGGTGCCGCGCCCGAGCGGCTGCGCGAGCTGCTGGCCACCGAGGCCGCCCGGCAGCAGATCGACGTGGCCGTGCAGCCGGCGGGCATGCTGCGCCGCGGGATGCGGCTGATCGTCATGGACGTCGACTCCACCCTCATCCAGGGCGAGGTGATCGAGATGATCGCCGCCCACGCCGGGTGCGAGGCCGAGGTCGCGGAGGTGACCGAGCGGGCGATGCGCGGTGAGCTGGACTTCGAGGAGTCGCTGCGGGCCCGCGTCGCGCTGCTGGAGGGCGTGCCGGCCTCCGCGCTGCACGAGGTCTACGACAGCATCGAGCTCGCTCCGGGGGCACGGACGATGGTGCGCACCCTGCGCCGCCTCGGCTACCGGTTCGCCATCGTCTCCGGCGGGTTCACCCAGATCACCGACCGGCTGGCCGTCGACCTGGGCATCCACTACGCCCGGGCCAACCAGCTGGAGATCGTGGACGGCCGCCTGACGGGGAGGGTCGTCGGCCAGGTCGTCGACCGGGCCGCCAAGGCCACGGCCCTGCGCGAGTTCGCCGCCCAGGTGGGCGTCGAGCCGGACGCCACGGTCGCGATCGGCGACGGTGCCAACGACCTCGACATGCTGGCCGCCGCCGGCCTGGGCATCGCCTACAACGCCAAGCCGATGGTGCGCGAGCGTGCCGACACCGCCGTCAACGTGCCCTACCTCGACACGATCATGTACCTGCTCGGGATCACCCGCGAGGAGATCGAGGCGGCCGACGCCGCCGCCGGCATCACCACCCCCGCTCCCCCGCTGGGCTGACCTCCGGCGCGGGTCGAAGGGTCGGGTAGCGGGTCGGGTTTGGTCACCAACCCGGTGCCCGACGCCGCCCAGCCCCACGTTGGTGACCAAACGTGGAGTGGGGTCGGCTCGGTCAGCCCCGGGCGGTGTGGAACGCGGTGAGCCGCAGGGCGGCCTGCTGGACCGACGTCCAGCCGCCGGGCACGTTGAGCACCGCGACCGACGCCGGCGGGTAGCCCAGCGCGAGCGCGTTGCCGGCGTCCGGGTCGCCCTCGCCGTCGTCCAGGGTGCTGGCGAGCATCGCCATGGTCGGGTTGTGGCCGACGACCAGCAGGGTGCGGACGGCGTCGTCGGTGGCCCAGACGAGGTCGAGCACCGAGGCGGGACCCGACTCGTACAGCCCGTCCTCGACCACGGGGTCCAGCGACCAGCCCGCACCGTCGGCGACGCCGGCCCAGGTGCTGCGGGTGCGCCGGGCCGAGGAGACCAGCGCGACCTCGGGGCTGACGCCCTGCTCGGCCAACCAGCGGCCGGCAGCCACCGCGTTGCGGGAGCCGCGCGCGGTCAGCGCCCGCTCGTGGTCGCTGCTGCCCAGCTGCTCGGCCTGGGCGTGGCGCAGCAGGACGAGGCGGCGTGACGGCGACGCGGGCGGGATGGGCATGGACACAGCGTGCCCTACACGCACCGACGGCGCCCCGCGGGGTCGCGGGGCGCCGTCGGGCGTGGGTGGCCGGGCTCAGGCGCCGGTGGCGTGGAACCCGCCGTCGACGTGCACGATCTCGCCGCTGGTGGCGGGGAAGAAGTCCGAGAGCAGCGCCACGACCGCCTTGGCGGTGGGGATCTGGTCGGTGTTGTCCCACCCGAGCGGGGCGCGGTTCTGCCACAGCTCCTCGAGGTCCTCGAAGCCGGGGATGGCCTTGGCCGCCAGCGTCTTGAGCGGGCCGGCGGAGACCAGGTTGACCCGGATGCCCTCGGAGCCGAGGTTCTTGGCCAGGTAGCGGGAGGTCGACTCCAGCCCGGCCTTGGCCACGCCCATCCAGTCGTAGGCGGGCCAGGCGACGGTCGCGTCGAACGTCATGCCGACCACGGAGCCGCCCTCGCTCATCAGCGGGCGGCAGGCGTTGGTCAGGCTGGCCAGGGAGTAGGCGGAGACCTGCACGGCCTGCGAGACGTCCTCCCACGGGCCCGTGAGGAACTTGCCGCCCAGCAGGGTCTCCGGGTTGCCGTAGGCGATGGAGTGGACGACGCCGTCGAGGCCGTCCACGTGCTCGCGGACGAGGTCGGGGAGCCGCTCGAGGTGCTCGGGGTCGGTCACGTCGAGCTCGAGGACCGGCGGCTCCACGGGGAGGCGCTTGGCGATCCGCTTGGTGATGCCGAGCGCGCGCCCGAAGTTGGAGATGAGCACCGTGGCGCCCTGCTCCTGCGCGATCTTGGCCGTCGCGAAGCCGATCGAGGTGTCCATCGTGACGCCGGCGACGAGGATGCGCTTGCCGTCGAGGATGCCCATGGTGGTGATGCTCCTGCCTGTGGGTGCAGCGTGGTGCTGCGGGATGTCTGCGGGTGTGGTGCGGGGCTGCGGGGCCGAGCGGGCTCAGTGGCCCATGCCGAGGCCACCGTCGACGGGGATGACCGCGCCGGTGACGTAGCCGGCACCGGGGCCGGCGAGCCAGGTGACGGTCTGCGCGACGTCCTCGACGGCGCCCAGGCGACCCAGCGGGATGCGGGAGGCGTACTCGGCGCGCTGCTCCTCGGGGAGCTCCGCCGTCATGTCGGTGGTGATGAAGCCGGGCGCGACGACGTTGGTGGTGATCGAGCGCGACCCGAGCTCGCGCGCCATGGAGCGCGCCATGCCGACGAGGCCGGCCTTGGACGCGGCGTAGTTGACCTGGCCCGGCGAGCCGAGAAGTCCGACGACCGAGGAGATGAGCACGATGCGGCCGCGGCGCAGCCGCAGCATGCCCTTCGCGGCGCGCTTGGCGAGCCGGAACGAGGCCGTGAGGTTGGTCGAGATGACCTTGTCCCAGTCGTCCTCGCTCATCCGCAGCAGCAGGGTGTCGGAGGTGATGCCGGCGTTGGCGACGAGGACCTCGACCGGCCCGTGGGCCTCCTCGGCCGCCTTGAAGGCCGCCTCGACCTGGTCGGGGTCCGTCACGTCGCACCGCAGGTCGAGGGCGCCCTCGGGGGCGCCGCCGCTGCGGGTGGTGACGGCGACCTTGTCGCCCTGGGCCAGGAAGGCCTCGGCGATGGCGCGGCCGATGCCTCGGTTGCCGCCGGTGACGAGGACCGACCGGCCCTGCGGTGCGTCGGTGCTGCTCTGCTCTGCTTCGCTCACGCCCCGGACGCTAGTGGTGACCGGCCAGTAGGCACAGTGCGGCCCGCCGCACGGACCGCAAAGGCTGTGTCACAGGTCGCGCTGGCCCGTCACTCGTCCTCGAGGCGGAAGCCCACCTTGAGGCCGACCTGGAAGTGCTCGATCTCGCCGTCGCGGACGTGCCCGCGGACCTGGGTCATCTCGAACCAGTCGATGTGCCGCAGCGTCTTGGACGCGCGGCTGATGCCGTTGCGGATGGCCTGGTCGATGCCGTCGGGCGAGGTGCCGACGATCTCGGTGACGCGGTAGGTGCGGTCGGTCATGGGAGCCTCCTGGAGCCGGTTCCGCGTGAGGCGCCTCACGCGTCCCACCACCCTAGGCCAGCCACGTCGCCCCGGCGCCCGGGGGATGAGGCACCTGTGGACCGCCTCCGTACACTCGAGCCATGGCAAGGCAGCGCGCTGACGAACCGGTCCGGATCACCACCGCGCCGACCAGCCGGGCCGAGGACCTGAAGGTGCGCCAGCGGCGCTACCTGATCTCCATGGGCATCCGCAGCGCCTGCTTCGTGGGTGCGGGCCTGGCCGGGGTCTTCGGCGTCAGCTGGCTCTGGCCGATCCTCATCGTGGGCGCCCTGTTCCTGCCCTACGTCGCCGTGATCCTCGCCAACGTGCAGACCACGAAGGACGACGGCGCGGACCTGCGCTCGTCGGCCTACGTCCAGCGCCAGCTGGGTGGGTCGTCGGGTCGCGACGCCGTGGAGGGCGGACGATGACCCTCCCCGAGCCTCCCGCCACCGAGCCCGACGTGTGCTCGTCCAAGGGGTGCACGGCCGCCGCCGAGCACGCGCTGCTGTGGAACAACCCCAAGGTGCACACGCCCGAGCGCCGGAAGGTCTGGCTGGCCTGCGAGGAGCACCGCCCCACCCTGACGTCCTTCCTGAGCAGCCGCGGCTTCCTCAAGGACGTCGTGCCGTTCGAGCCGGGCGCGGACCTGGCGGTCTAGCCGCGTCCACGGCTGCCCGCCGTCCGCACGTCGGCGGCGGGCCCGAGGCCGTGTCAGCCGCCGATGGCCGACATCGGCCGGTCGGGCTGGAGGAAGCTCTCGTCGTCGATGCCGTGGCCCGCGGCCTTGCCGCGCATGGCCACCACCCACCGCTCCGCGAGCTCCTCGTCGGTGGCCCCGGCGCGCAGGGCCGTGCGCAGGTCGGACTCGTCCCGGGCGAACAGGCAGGTGCGGACCTGCCCGTCGGCGGTCAGCCGCACCCGGTCGCAGTCGCCGCAGAACGGCCGCGTCACCGAGGCGATCACGCCGACGGTGGCCGGGCCGCCGTCCACCGCGAACAGCTCGGCGGGGGCGGAGCCCCGGGGCTCGGACGCCGGCGCCAGGTCGAACTCCTCGGCGAGCCGCGCGTGGATCTCGTCCGCGGTGACCATGGAGGAGCGGTCCCACCCGTGCTGGGCGTCCAGCGGCATCTGCTCGATGAACCGGAGCTGGTAGCCGCGCTCGAGGCACCAGCGCAGCAGCTCCGGCGCCTGGTCGTCGTTGACGCCGCGCAGGAGCACGGCATTCACCTTCACGGGGCCCAGACCGGCGCGGTGCGCGGCTTCGAGGCCGGCGACGACGTCGTGCAGCCGGTCGCGCAGGGCGATCTGCTGGAACGTGTCGGGGCGGACGGTGTCCAGGCTGACGTTCACGCGGTCCAGGCCGGCGGCGGCCAGGTCCTCGGCGCGGCGGGTCAGGCCGAGCGCGTTGGTGGTGATCGAGAGGCCGAGGCGGCCGCGGTCGGGCTGCACCTCGCGGACGCGCCGCACGATGTCCACCAGGCCCCGACGCAGCAGCGGCTCGCCGCCGGTGAACCGGATGCCGGTGATGCCCAGGCGCTCGACCGCCACGGTGGCCAGACGCACCACCTCGTCGTCCGAGAGCTCCTGCTCGTCGGGCAGCCAGGGCAGGCCCTCGGGCGGCATGCAGTACGTGCAGCGCAAGTTGCACCGGTCGGTGAGCGAGACCCGGAGGTCACGCCCGACCCGGCCGAACCGGTCGAGCAGCGGGAGCGTCCTCATCACCACCAGGGTACGTCGGCCCTGTTGCGGGGGCATGTCGGGACGCCACCCGGAGCGGCGAGCCCTGCCCGGGCCGGACGCGGATCACCTCGCTCTCAGGCGGGGCCCGTACCCTGAGGCCGTGCGGTCCTGGTCCTTCCTGCTCAGCCGCCGGTGGCTGGTCCTCGCTGTCGTGGTCGTGCTCCTGGCCTGGCTGGCGTACTCGCTGGGCCAGTGGCAGTTCGGCCGGCTGGCCGACAAGAAGGCGTCCAACGCCCAGGTCACGGCCAACGAGAACGCCGACGCCTCGCCGGCGACCGACGTCCTCGCGGTGGGCACCGAGGTCGACGACGCCGACGAGTGGCGGGTGGTCTCCGCGACCGGCACCTACGAGCCCGAGGACACCGTCATCGTGCGCTACCGCACCCGCGACGGCGAGGCCGGCGTGGACGTCGTCGTCCCGCTGCTGCTCGACGACGGCACGGCGCTGCTGGTCGACCGCGGCTGGCTGGCCACGGACAACGCCGGCACCGCCGACCCGGGCGACGTGCCCGCTCCCCCGTCGGGCGAGGTCGACGTCACGGGCTACGTCCGGGTGGACGCGGAGGGCGACAGCACCGCCGTGGACGACCAGTCCACGCGTGCCGTCGACAGCGCCGCCGTCGGGCAGGCCCTCGGCCTGGACGTGCTCGGTGGCTGGGTCGAGCTCCGCTCGGAGTCCCCCGAGCCGGCCACCGCCCTGGAACCGGTCGAGCTGCCCGACCTCGGCAACGGCCCCCACTTCTTCTACGGCCTGCAGTGGTGGTTCTTCGCGCTGCTGGCCGTCGTCGGGTTCGTCTGGCTCGCCATCGACGAGCGGCGGACGGGGCGGCGTGCCGCCAGGGCCGCGGCCGACGCGACGGGTGCGACGGGCCCAGCGGGCTCGACGTCCCCGACCGAGGACGGCTCCCCCGCACGGCCGCACCCGCCGCAGCCGGCGGCTCGGCGGGAGCGCAAGCCGCGTCAGACCAACCACCCGTACGCGCGGATGATGGCGCAGCAGGACGCCGACCGGGACCAGTCACGCTCCTGAGGGGCCCCTGGACCCCGGCGCGCAGGCGGCCGGGCTCAGCCGCGGGCCACGTCCGGAGCGTCGGTGGCGAACTGCGTGCGGTACAGGTCGGCGTAGAGGCCACCGGCAGCCAGGAGCTCCTCGTGGGTGCCGCGGGCGACCACGTGACCGTCCTCGAGCACCACGATGGTGTCGGCGTCGCGCACGGTGGAGAGCCGGTGGGCGATGACGAGGCTCGTGCGGCCCTCCAGGGCGGCGTCGAGGGCACGCTGGACGGCGGCCTCGGACTCGGAGTCCAGGTGGGCCGTGGCCTCGTCGAGGACGACGATGGACGGCGACTTCAGCAGCAGCCGGGCGATCGCCAGCCGCTGCCGCTCGCCACCCGAGAGCCGGTAGCCGCGGTCGCCGACCACGGTGTCGAGGCCCTCCGGGAGCCGGCGGACCATCCCCGAGACCTGGGCGGCCTCCAGGGCGGACCACATGGCGTCCTCGTCGGCGTCCGGCCGGGCGTAGAGGAGGTTGCCGCGGATGGTGTCGTGGAAGAGGTGGGCGTCCTGGGTGACGTAGCCGACCGTGTCCTCCAGGGAGTCCAGGGTGACGTCGCGGACGTCGAGCCCGCCCACGCGCACCGCACCGGCGTCCACGTCGTAGAGCCGGGCGACCAGGCTGGTTACCGTCGTCTTGCCCGCACCCGACGGGCCCACGAGCGCCACCATCCGGCCGGGCTCGGCACGGAGGCTGACCCCGTGCAGCACGGGTCCGGCGTCCGTCACCTGGCCCTCGCGGGTGACCCCCTCCAGGGACGGCAGGGAGGCCTCCGAGCCGTCGGGGTAGGCGAACGTGACGTCGTCGAGCTCCAGCGTGGCCGCGCCCCGCGGCACGGCCACGGCGTCGGGCTTCTCCTGCACCAGGGAGGGCAGGTCCAGGACCTCGAAGACGCGGTCGAAGGAGACCAGGGCGGTCATCACGTCGATCCGGACGTTCGAGAGCCCCTGGAGCGGCCCGAGCAGGCGGAGCAGCAGCAGGGCCAGGGCGACCAGCGTGCCGACGCTGAGCCGGCCCTCGATGGCCAGCACGCCGCCGACGCCGTAGACGAGCGCACCGGCCAGGGCAGGGACGGACGTCATGGCGGCCCCGAAGATGCGGGTCACCAGGGCGATGCGGATGCCCAGGTCGCGCACGGTCGCGGCGCGCGAGGCGAACAGGGCGTCCTCGTCCGCCCGGCGGCCGAACAGCTTCAGCAGCATCGCGCCGCCGACGTTGAAGCGCTCGGTCATGAGGCTGCCCAGCTCGGCGTTGCCGTCCATCTGCTGCCGGGTCAGGCCGGCGAGCCGTCGCCCGACCATGCGGGAGGCCAGGAGCAGCACCGGGAACACCGCGACGCACAGCAGCGTGACCTGCCACGACAGCGCGAGCATGGTGATGCCGACGACCACCACGGCCACGACGTTGGAGACCGTGCTCGACAGCGTCGAGGTGAAGGCGCGCTGGGCGCCGATGACGTCGTTGTTGAGGCGCGAGACCAGCGCACCCGTCTGGGTGCGGGTGAAGAACGCCATCGACTGCCGCTGCACGTGGGCGAAGACCTGGGTGCGGAGGTCGAAGATGAGGCCCTCGCCGATCCGGGACGACAGCCACCCGCTGAGCACGCTGAGCACGGCGCTGAACAGGGCGAACACGGCCATGGCTGCCGCGAGCTCGACCACCAGCGAGGTGTCCGCCTCGGCGATGCCGACGTCCACGACCCGCTTGGTCAGCAGCGGCACGACCACCACGAGGGCGGAGTCCAGCACCGTGAGCGCCAGGAAGACCGCGATCACCCGGCGGTGGGGGCGGGCGAAGCGCAGGATGCGGCGGACGGTGGGCCAGCCGACGCGCTGGTGGACGACGCTGCGGTCGGTGCGCAGGTGCCGCCAGGCGCCACCTGCGTTCATCATGCCGGACACGGAGGTGTCGGCTCCTCTCTGCTGCTGTGGTGCGGTGCTGCGGTGGTGCTGGTTCGTGCTGGTTCGTGCTGGTTGGTGCTGGTGGCTGTCCGGCTCAGCGAGCGGCCATCAGGGCCGCGAGCTCGCGGAACCTGCCGACCTGGTGCTCGCGCTCGACGCGACGCTGGGCGTCGAGGTCGCCCGGCACCGCGGCGCGCAGGATCGTCTTCACCGCCCGGGCGTTGGCCGCAGGGGTCGCTGTGAGGGCGCCCACCAGGGTGGCCAGGGCCCCGTCCAGGTCGTCGGCCGCCACGACGTCGAGCGCGAGACCGAGACGCAGCGCTTCCCCGGCGTCCACCGTGCGGGCGGTGGTGCACAGCTCGAGGGCGCGGGCGTACCCGACCGCCTCGACCAGCGGCAGGGTGCCGGTGAGGTCCGGGACGAGGCCGAGCGCCGCCTCCTTCATGGAGAACGAGGCGTCGTCGGCGAGCAGGCGCAGGTCGCAGGAGAGCGCGAGCTGGAAGCCGGCGCCGACCGCGTGCCCGTGGACGACCGCGACGGAGACGATCCGGGGGTCGCGCAGCCAGGTGAACCCACGCTGGTACACCTCGATCCGGTCGGCCATGCCGGCGTCGTCGAGGGCGAGGAGGTCGAGCACGCTCTCCCGGGCGGGCTGCCCGGGCGTGGGTGCGGTGGGGGCCAGCACGGAGCGGTCCAGGCCGGCCGAGAAGCCCGCCCCCGCACCCCGCAGCACGACCACCCGGACCGCCTCGTCGGCCAGGAGGTCCTCGCCGACCTGCCCGAGCGCGAGCCACATGTCCGGCGTCTGGGCGTTGCGCACCTCCGGCCGGTCCAGCGTCAGCGTGGCCACGCCGTCCGTGACCGACAGCGACAGTCCGACCTGCGCGAGTTCCTGGGGCGTCATGCCACGCAGTCTAGGAGCGCATCCGGGGGTGGGGTGAACCCCCGGCGCAGCACCGGGTTCGGTCACCAACGCCGTGTCCGAGGCCGTCCGGCACCACGTTGGTGACCGAACGTGAGGTCGTCAGGTGCGTCAGGCCAGCGAGACGAGGTCGGCGTAGTCGGGGTTCCAGAGGTCCTCGGTGCCGTCGGGCAGCAGGAGCACCCGGTCCGGCTCGAGGGCGTGCACGGCGCCCTCGTCGTGGGTGACGAGGATGATCGCGCCCTCGTAGGCCCGGATGGCGCCGAGCACCTCCTCGCGGGAGGCCGGGTCGAGGTTGTTGGTGGGCTCGTCGAGCAGCAGGACGTTGGCGGCCGAGACCACCAGGGACGCCAGCGCCAGCCGGGTCTTCTCGCCACCGGAGAGCACGCCGGCCGGCTTGTGCACGTCGTCCCCGGAGAAGAGGAAGGAGCCCAGCACGCTGCGCGCCTCGGTGTCGGTCAGCTGAGGCGCCGCGGACTGCATGTTCTCCAGCACGGTGCGCTTCACGTCGAGGGTCTCGTGCTCCTGGGCGTAGTAGCCGATCTTCAGCCCGTGGCCCGGCACGACCTCGCCGCTGTCGGCCTGGTCGACGCCGCCGAGGATGCGCAGCAGCGTGGTCTTGCCGGCGCCGTTGAGACCCAGGATGACGACGCGGGAGCCGCGGTCGATGGCCAGGTCGACGCCGGTGAAGACCTCCAGCGAGCCGTACGTCTTCGACAGGCCCTCGCCCGTGAGCGGCGTCTTGCCGCACGGCGCGGGCTTCGGGAAGGCGATCGCGGCGACCTTGTCGCTCTGCCGCTCCCCCTCGATGCCGGCCATCAGCTTCTCGGCCCGCTTGAGCATGGACTGCGCCGCCTGGGCCTTGGTGGCCTTGGCGCGCATCTTGTTGGCCTGGTCGGTGAGCGTCTTGGCCTTGTTCTCGGCGTTCATCCGCTCGCGCTTGCGGCGCTTCTCGTCGGTCTCCCGCTGGACCAGGTAGTTCTTCCAGCCCATGTTGTAGACGTCCATGGCCTGCCGGTTGGCGTCGAGGTGCATCACCTTGTTGACGGTGGCCGCGAGCAGGTCGTTGTCGTGGGAGATCACGATGAAGCCGCCGGAGTAGGCCTTGAGGAAGTCCCGCAGCCAGATGATGGAGTCGGCGTCCAGGTGGTTCGTCGGCTCGTCGAGGATCAGCACCTCGGCCGAGGAGAACAGGATGCGCGCCAGCTCGACCCGGCGGCGCTGGCCGCCCGAGAGCGTCTTCAGCGGCTGCTCCAGGATGCGCTCGGGGATGCCGAGGCTGGAGGCGATGGTCGCGGCCTCGGACTCGGCCGCGTAGCCGCCGGCCGCCTGCATCTCGTCCTGGGCGCGGGAGTAGCGGCGCATGGCCTTCTCCCGCTCGTTGGCCTTCTCGGAGGTCATCATCTCCTCGGCCTTGCGCATCCGGGCGACGATGGTGTCCAGCCCGCGCGCGGAGAGGATGCGGTCCTTGGCGATGACCTCGGGGTCGCCGGTCCGCGGGTCCTGCGGCAGGTAGCCGACCTCACCGTTGGACGTCACGTTGCCGGACGCCGGCAGGGCCTCGCCGGAGAGGATCTTGGTGAGGGTCGTCTTGCCGGCGCCGTTGCGCCCGACCAGACCGACCTTGTCCCCCGCCCCGACACGGAAGCTGACGTCGTCCATGAGGAGTCGGGCGCCGACGCGGACCTCGAGCTGGTGAGCGGTGATCATCGTCCACCGAGTCTAGGGTCGCCCGACCCCGGCGGGCGATTCCCTGGACCGTGACGGCGCCCCGGTGTGCCCAGCACCTCACCCACCGGCCGCAGGACCCACCGCGATCACCCGTCGACGAGCGCCTCGATCAGCTGGTACTGCCGCTGGAGGGAGCGGATGTAGGGGGCGACGGCGGGGTGCCGGAGCTTGGCCAGCAGGGGGCCCTCGCCCGGCGCGACGCGGGCCAGGGCCCACTCGGCGCGGCTCAGGGCGGTGTAGACGGCGACGACCCGGGCGCCGGTGCCCGCCAGGTGGCGGACGTCGGGCAGGTCGGCGAGGGCGGGCGGAAGACCCAGGAGGTAGGCGTCCAGGAGCGGCTCGAACTCCTCGCGCGCCGAGAGCAGGTAGTAGCCCAGGTCGCCGCCGAGCGCCCCGGTGCCGAGCGTCCCCCAGTCCACCGCCACCACGTCGTCGCCCTCGCGCCCCAGCAGGTTCGCGGGCGTCGGGTCACCGTGCTGGAGCACCCGCGGCAGGCCGTCCAGCGTGGCCAGGTGGTGCAGGCGGGCGCGCCACAGGACGTCGGCGAGGTCGGCCACCGGCGTCCTGGCCAGCGTCGGCCACCCGCCGCGGGTCTCGGTGCGGGCGAGGCGGCTGCGCAGCTGGTCGCGGGCGAGCCAGTCGACCTCGGGCACGGGCGTGCCGGCGAAGCGTCCGAGCGCGTGGGCGGCGAAGAGGCCGTTGACCGCGGCGTCCTCGACCCAGTCGTCGGTGATCGTGATGCCCTCGTCGTCCTCGACGACCTGGCTGCGCACCGGCGGCCGCAGCCCGGCGGACCGGGCCAGCACCCCCGAGAGCGCCACGTCGGCGGCGCGGCGCCAGTAGGCGAAGTGGCCGGGGTCCGAGAGCTCCTCGGGGTCCCCCGGGACGGGGCGGGCGAGCCGCTTCACCGACACCGGCTCGTCCCCCACGACGGCGCGCCAGACCCCCAGCGTGCTCGGCGCGCTACCACCCGGGAGCGGGTGCCAGCCCGGCTGTGGCTGCCACATGGCTCGACGGTAGCGAAGTTCTCCCCCGATCGGTGCAGGTCAGGGCCTGGTGTCGGCGAGTCCTTCGATGCGCTGGCGTGCGTGGGAGAGCGCGCTCAGCCGACGTCGCGGCGCCGGAACGCCAGCTGCCCGGCGGCGGAGGCGAGCGCGGCGAGACCCAGCACGACCACGACGGGGGCCGCGTCGAACGACTCGGCGGGCACCAGCGGCAGGTGATCGAACGGGGACAGCGCGGTCAGCCAGCCGGGCAGCCGGAGCAGCTCTCCGAAGAAGAGCACCACGACGGCCAGCCCGAGCGGCGCCCACGCCAGACCCGACCGCCGCGGCAGCACCCCCAGCACCAGGCGGGCCAGCCCCGCCAGCAGCAGCACCCCGGCACCGGGCACCAGCGCCGGCAGCACGTACTGCGCCCAGGCGCCGGCCTCGCCGGTGACCAGCGCGTAGCCGATCCCGATCCCCAGACCGCCGGCCACGACGACGGCGAGCGTGCCCAGCACGGTGACCAGGACCGAGGCACCCGCCCAGCGCCCGCGGGAGAGGCCGGCCGCGAGCAGGGTCTCCGCCCGGCCGGCGGTCTCCTCCCCGCGCAGCCGCAGCGCCGAGGAGACCGCGAAGCCGGCGCCGATCAACGCCATCATCACCAGGCTCGTGGCGTAGAACGCGTCCGTCAGCGCCTCGGGCGTCGCCACCCCCAGGCCCTGGGTCATCATCTCCGACGAGGCACCGCCCTCCCCCAGCAGCGAGTCGACGTCGTCGCCGATCGACCCGTAGGAGAGCCCGGTCAGGAACAGGCCGGCGCACCAGGCCAGGACCCCGCCCCGCTGGAGCCGCCAGGCCAGCCCCACCGGGCCGGCGAGCGTCCGCCCGGCGCGAGCCGAGCCCGGACGGGTCGCCCACAGGCCGGAGCCGATGTCCCGGCGCTCCAGCAGGGCCGCCGACGCGACGACCGCCAGGACGAGCAGGCCCACCGTCAGCAGCAGCGGCCACCAGCGCAGCCCCGAGAAGGCGTGCGTGGCCTGGTACCAACCGATGGGCGAGAACCAGGACAGGGTGCCACCGCCGACGTCCCCCACGGCCCGCAGGGCGTAGGAGGCACCCAGGACGACCGCCACCAGCCCGCCCGCCGCGCGGTTGCTGGTGGTCAGCTGCGCGGCCACCAGGGCGAGCGCCGCGAACGCCGAGCCGGTGAGCGCGAGGCCCGCCCCGAGCGCGACGGAGTCGGCGACGGCCAGCGGGAACACCACCAGGGAGAGGGCCACGAGGACGCCGGCGAGGACGTTGGCCCCCACCGCCACGGCGAGGGCGGCGGCCGGCGGCGCCCAGCGTCCCACCGCCGCGGCCCGGACCAGCTCGTCGCGGCCCTGCTCCTCCTCGGCGCGGGTGTGCCGCAGCACGACGAGGGCGCTCATCAGGTCGGCAGCCAGTGCCCCGAAGGCGGTGGCCTGCCAGGTGACCTGACCGCCGATCGTGTTCAGCGCCCGGGCCGGGCCGGCCATCGCGACGAAGGCGCTGTTGGCCCCCATCGCGGCCGCGGCGGCGTCGAACTCCTCCTGCGTCGCGTACAGGCCGTCGATGGCCGGGCCCTGGCTGCCGTAGAGCAGCGCGATGCCGGCCGCCCACAGCGGGATCATCACCCGGTCGCGCCGCAGGTCGGCGCGCACCAGGGTGCCGAGGCCCCGCAGCGCCTCCCGCGGGCTCACCGCGCTCGCCTGTCCCGGTGGGCGCTCCGGTGCCGGCCCTGCCGTCCGTCCCCCTCCCGGGGCTCGGACGGGGCGGGGTCGCCGTAGTGGCGCAGGAACAGCTCCTCCAGGGTCGGCGGCTGCGCGGTGAGCGCCCGGACGCCTGCCGCGGTCAGCAGCGGCAGGGCCGCGCCCAGCCGGGCGGTGTCCACCTCGCAGCGGACCCGCACCCCGGTGCCGGTGCCCGTGTCGCCGCCGCTGTCGCCCACCAGCGGCTCGCTGGTCAGGTCGAGGACGCCGGCCAGGTCGCCGAGCCCACGCGGGAGGGTGTCGAGGTCGGCCACCACGGAGGTGCGGGTCAGGTGGCGCAGTTCGGCCAGGCTCCCCGACTCGACCGTCCGCCCGCCCCGCACGATGCTGACGCGGTCGCACAGGCGCTCGACCTCGGCCAGGATGTGGCTGGAGAGCAGCACCGTGCCCCCACGCTCACGGAACGCCTCGACGTGCCGCTGGAACTCGGCCTCCATCAGCGGGTCCAGGCCCGACGTCGGCTCGTCCAGCACCAGCAGCTCCGCGTCCGCGGCGAGCGCCGCCACCAGCGCGACCTTCTGCCGGTTGCCCTTGGAGTAGCTGCGGCCCTTCTTCGTCGGGTCCAGGTCGAACGCGTCGACGAGGGCGTCGCGCCGCGCCGGGTCGAGCCCGCCGCGCAGCCGCCCGAGCAGGTCGATGGCCTCGCCGCCCGTGAGGTTCGGCCACAGCGCCACGTCCCCCGGCACGTAGGCCAGGCGACGGTGCAGGGCCGGCGCCTGTCGCCACGGGTCGCCGCCGAGCAGGCGCACCTCCCCGGCGTCCTTGCGCAGCAGGCCCAGCAGCACCCGGATGGTCGTGGACTTGCCGGAGCCGTTCGGCCCGAGGAAGCCGTGCACCTCGCCGGCCCGCACCCGCAGGTCCAGCTCGTCGAGCGCCCGGAACCGGCCGAACGTCTTCACCAGGCCGGCCACGTGGATGACGTGCTCGCTCACGCCCCCACGCTAGACCTCCGCGGCCGCCTGCGGGGGTCGGTCGGGGACCGGGCTGGACGGCTCAGCCGTTGTGCACGACCACCTGCAGCGCGGCCGCGTCGACCACGGCTCGGTCGAGGACGTCGCGGCGGGGGTCGGGCACGTCGAGGAAGCGCTCGTCGACCACGACGCCGGCCACCGCCGCGTCCGGGTGCGCGGACCCGAGCCGCAGGTCCTCCAGGACCTCGCCCACGATGGCCCGGTCGCCGCCGGTCACCAACGGACCGACCAGGCCGTCGAGCACCCGCGCCGCGTGGCCCGCCGCGGCCTCCCCTGCGACGCGAGCCTGCGCGTCCCGGCGCCGCGCGAACCGCTGCTGCGACCAGCCGCCCGCCTTCGTGCGGCCCTGGACGTGCCGCTGGCCGACCTTGCTGGCGACCACCGCGCCGTCGCGCACGAGCGCGACCGCGAAGCCGCCGCGCCGCACCAGCAGGACACCGCGGTCCGCGCGCGCCAGGGCGCCCGCCTGCGCGGCGACGTCCGCCGCGTCGGGCGCCGTCGCCTCGTGACCTCCGGGCAGGGCGACGCGGCACCACGCCCCGTCCGGGGCGCGCCCGACGAGGACGCCGGCGTCCAGGTCGAACGCGGGGTCCCCGTGGCGGCGGGCGAAGTTCTCGAGCCAGCGGGGCAGTCGCTGCGCGGGCAGCAGCAGCGTGGTCGCCCCGTCAGTCGGCACGGTGCACGACGCGGAAGGACTCGAGGACGACCTCGGTCTCGGGCCGCAGGTCGTCGGGGTGCTCCACCAGGTCGGCGCGGCGCGCCGCCAGCCACTCCTCCCGCGAGGCCTCCCCCGGCATCTCGGCGGCCACGTGGGCGTCGGGGACGTCGGCCAGGGCGACGACCTGCACGTCGTCGGTGGCGAGCAGGGCCACCGGCCTCATCTCGTGGTCCAGGAGCACCGACAGGGAGCCTGGCTGAGGCAGGTCGTCGGGCTCGTGGTCGCTGAGCAGGGACGTCCCGGCCGTCACCAGGCCACCCACCACCTCGGCGGTGTGCACGCGAGCCTCCTCGTCGTCCCCGAACGACCAGCACGGCGGACGGAGCATCTCGAGCGTGGACGGGCCGAGGTAGTTCGGGACGGTGCTGCCCAGCCGGGCGTGGACGCGCGCCACGTCCCAGAAGGCTTGCAGGAGAGCGTCGTCCGGGCCGGCCGCGTCGTCGGTCATGGGGTGAGCCTAGGGACGCCTCCGGAACGCCGCCGCCCGCCGACCGGGTGGTCGGCGGGCTGTTCTCAGCCGAGGCCGGGCGACGTGCCTGACGCGATCCGGGTCTCGAGCCGCGGTCACCGTCTCGCAAGCTCGACGGTGCGCTTCCTCGACCTCTGCGCGTGCTGACGTCCCTCGTTCCTCGGGACGTCAGCGCTCAGACGTTGAAACCGAGGGCGCGCAGCTGCTCGCGGCCGTCCTCGGTGATCTTGTCCGGGCCCCACGGCGGCATCCAGACCCAGTTGATCGCGACGTCGTTGACGATGCCCTCGAGGGCGGCGTCGGTCTGGTCCTGGATCACGTCGGTCAGCGGGCAGGCCGCGGAGGTCAGCGTCATGTCGACGACGACGTTGGAGCCCTCGTCGACGTGCACGCCGTAGACCAGGCCCAGGTCGACGACGTTGATGCCGAGCTCGGGGTCGACGACGTCCTTGAGGGCCTCGACGACCTCGTCCTCGGACACGGGCGAGGTGCCCGGCGCGGCGGCGCCGGTCGCCTCGGGGACCTCGGGCAGGTCGCCGTGGTCGGGGGCGGTGGCCTCGGTGGTGGCGTTCTCGGTCATCTCTCTCAGCCCTCCTGGGTCGAGGTGGTGGTGGCCGGCTCGGGGAGCGTCCCCAGCGACTGGGCGGTGGCGTCCTTCCAGGCCATCCAGGCCAGGAGCGCGCACTTGACGCGGGCGGGGAACTTGGAGACGCCGGCGAACGCGATGGCGTCCTCCAGGACCTCCTCGTCCGGCTCGATGGTGCCCTTGGACTGCATGAGCTCGAGGAAGGTCTGGTGCACGCCAAGCGCCTCCTCCACGGACTTGCCGATCAGCAGGTCGGCGAGCACGGAGGTCGACGCCTGGCTGATCGAGCACCCGACCGCGTCGTAGGAGACGTCGGCGACGGCGCCGTCCTCGAGGTGCACGCGCAGGGTCAGCTCGTCCCCACAGGTCGGGTTCACGTGGTGGACCTCGGCCTCGAAGGGGTCGCGCAGGCCCTGGTGGTGCGGGTTCTTGTAGTGGTCCAGGATGATCTCCTGGTACAGGGCGTCCAGCTCGCTGCTCATCAGTTGTCCAAGCGGAAGTAGGAGCGGGTGTATTCCACGGCGTCGACGAGGGCGTCGATCTCCGCGGGCGTCGTGTAGAGGTACGAGGACGCGCGGGTCGAGCTCTGCACGCCGTACTTCTCGTGCGCTGGCCGGGCGCAGTGGTGGCCGGCCCGGACGGCGACGCCGCGGGTGTCCAGCACCGTCATCACGTCGTGCGGGTGCACGCCCTCGATCTCGAAGGAGACGGCACCGCCGCGGCGGGTGACGTCCAGCGGGCCCAGGACCTTCAGGCCCTTCACGCTCGCCAGGCCCTCCAGGGCGTAGCCGGTGATGGCCTGCTCGTGCGCGTGCACTGCCTCCATGCCGAGGGCGGAGAGATAGTCGACCGCGGCGCCGAGGCCGACGGCCTCGACGATCGGCGGGGTGCCGGCCTCGAACTTGTACGGGATGCCGGCGTAGGTGGAGCCGGTCATCCGCACCGTCTCGATCATCTCGCCGCCGCCGAGGAACGGGGGCAGGGCCTCGAGCAGCGCGCGGCTGCCCCAGAGCACGCCGATGCCCGTGGGGCCCACGACCTTGTGGCCGGTGAAGACGAGCGCGTCGGGCCGCTCCTCGGCCGGCATGGCGGCCAGGTCGATGGGCAGCTGCGGGGCCGCCTGGCTGGCGTCCACCACGACCACGGCGCCGACCTCGTGGGCCCGGCGGGCGATCTCACCGATCGGGTTGACGGTGCCGAGCATGTTCGAGACCCAGGTGAGGGTGACGACCTTGGTCCGCTCGGTGATGAGGCGGTCCATGTCGGAGAGGTCGAGGTAGCCCTGCTCGTCGAAGGTGAACCACGCCAGCTCCGCACCCGTGCGCTCGCAGAGCATCTGCCACGGGACGATGTTGGAGTGGTGCTCCATCTCGGTCGTCACCACGAGGTCGCCTTCGCCGACCTGCAGGTCGCCCTTGAGGCCGAGCGTCGTCGCCACGAGGTTGAGCGCCTCGGAGGCGTTCTTGGTGAAGACGATCTCGTCCCGGCTGGGAGCGCCGAGGAACGACGCGACCTTGTCGCGCGCACCCTCGAAGGCCTCGGTGGCCTCGGCACCCAGCATGTGCATCGCCCGCGCCACGTTCGCGTTGTGCCGCTCGAGGTGGTCGACCATCGTGTCGATGACGACCTGCGGCTTCTGCGAGGTGTTGGCGCTGTCGAGGTAGACCAGCGGACCGCCACCCGGGGTCGTCCGGGTGAGGATCGGGAAGTCCTTGCGGACGACCTCCAGGTCAGGCAGCAGACCCTCGATCATGTGGATCTCCTAGTGGGGTGAAGTGCGACGACGTGGTGCGAGGTGTGGTGCCGGGCAAGGCGGAGGCGCGAAGGCGGCCTTGGAGCGGAGCGGGCCGTCGAGCGTCGACAACGCCGCCCGGCGCCGCTCATCGCGACACGGCGGTGTACTTCTCGTAGCCGTTGGCCTCAAGCTCCTCGGCGAGCTCGGGGCCGCCGGACTCGGCCACGCGGCCGTCGACGAACACGTGCACCACGTCGGGCTTCACGTACCGCAGGATGCGCGTGTAGTGCGTGATGAGCAGCAGGCCCTTGTCCTCGCGCGCCGAGAAGCGGTTGATGCCGTCGGAGACGACCTTGAGGGCGTCGATGTCGAGGCCGGAGTCGATCTCGTCGAGGATCGCGATCTTCGGGTCGAGCAGGTCCAGCTGGGCGATCTCCGCGCGCTTCTTCTCACCACCGGAGAAGCCCTCGTTGACCGAGCGGGAGGAGAACTGCGGGTCGAGGTTCATCTGCTCGAGCGCGCCGTTGACGTCCTTGACCCAGGTGCGCAGCTTGGGGGCCTCGCCGTCGAGGGCGGTCTTGGCGGTGCGCAGGAAGTTCGCCATGGACACGCCGGGCACCTCGACCGGGTACTGCATGGCCAGGAACATGCCGGCGCGGGCGCGCTCGTCCACGCTCATCGCCAGGACGTCCTCGCCGTCGAGCGTCACGGTGCCGCCGGTGATCGTGTACTTGGGGTGACCGGCGATCGAGTAGGCGGTGGTCGACTTGCCCGAGCCGTTGGGGCCCATGATCGCGTGCGTCTCGCCGGCCTTGATGGTCAGCGTGACGCCCTTGAGGATCTCCTTGGGGCCGTCCTCGGTCTCGACCGAGACCTGCAGGTCCTTGATCTCCAGGGTGCTCATTGATGTCTCTCTTTCGCGGGTTCTCGCGGTGCTGCGTGCGGGTGTGCGCTCACTGCGAGCGCCGGGTGCGTGTGTGGGGTGGGCGGTGGCCGGGTCAGTCCGGCCGGACGCCGTTGAGGGTGGTGGCGACGTCGACGTAGACGACCTGCTGGCCGTCCTCGTCGCGGACCTCCGTGCGGAAGGTCGCCACGGGGGACGTGGCGGGCAGGCCGCTCGGGGCGCCGCTGCGCATGTCGAAGCGGGAGCCGTGCAGCCAGCACTCGATCTCGCAGGCCCCGTCGGGGCCGGCCTCGACGTCGCCCTCGCTCAGCGCGACGGCGGCGTGGCTGCACAGGTCCTGGATCGCCAGCACGGCGTCGCCGTCCCGGGTCAGCGCGAGGGTGTACTCCTCGACGTCGACCGCGAGCGCCTCCCCGGAGGGGACCTCGGCGAGCGTGCAGGCGCGGACCAGGCTCATCGCTGGTTCAGTCCGCTCGTCACGGTCTTGGCCAGCTCGGCCTCGACCGTGTCGGTCAGGCGCTCCTCGAGGGAGGGCACACCCACCTTGCGGATCAGGTCGACGAAGAAGCCGTGCAGGACGAGACGGCGGGCCTCGGTCTCGGAGACGCCGCGGCTCTTGAGGTAGAAGAGCTGCTCGTCGTCGAAGCGCGCGGTGGCCGACGCGTGGCCGGCGCCCTCGATCTCGCCGGTCTCGATCTCCAGGTTCGGCACGGAGTCCGCCTGGCAGCCGTCGGTGAGGACGAGGTTGCGGTTCTCCTCGTAGGTCTCGATGCCCTCGGCGACCTTGCGGATCAGGACGTTGCCGATCCACACGGTGTGGGCACCGGTGCCCTGGAGCGCGCCCTTGTAGTTGACGTTGCTCTTGGTCTTCGGCGCGTTGTGGTCGGCGAAGAGCCGGTGCTCGAGGTGCTGGCCGGCGTCGGCGTAGTACAGGCCGAGCAGCTCGGCCTCGCCGCCGGGGCCCGCGTACTCGACGTTGGCGTGCAGCCGCACAACGTCGCCGCCGAAGGAGATCGAGGCGTGCTTGACGCTCGCGTCGCGCCCCACGCGGATCGAGTCGCGGCCCAGGTGCACGGCGTCGTCGGCCCAGTCCTGGAGGGAGAGCACGGTGACCTTGGCGCCGTCGCCCACGAGGAACGTGGAGATGGCGTTGTAGCGGGCCGAGCCCTCGTGGACCAGCACGACGGTGGCCTCGCTGTGCGCGCCGAAGCGGTAGATCATCCGGCCGTGGACGAGGTCCTCGACCGTGGCGCCCGAGAGCCGGAGCACGATCGGCTCCTCGACCCGCGTGTCCGCGGGCACGTCGAGCAGCGTGGCCGTGCCGGAGAGCGAGGCGGCCAGGGCGGCGGGCCGCTCGTTCGGGGGCAGCTCGAGGCCGCGGGCCTCGTCGGCGGAGATCTCGGTCAGGTTCGCACCCGCGGGGATCGTGGTGTCCCAGGTCAGGTGGGCGTCCGAAGCCTCACCGTCCAGCAGGCCCCGCAGGCGCTTCAGCGGGGTGAAGCGCCAGACCTCCTCGCGCCCGGTGGGCAGCGGGTGGTCGGCGAGGTCGTAGGACGGCGGCGGGTTGAGGTGGGACTCGACCCGGTCGGACTCGAGCGCGGCCGCGACGGTGTCGCGGGCAGCATCGGTGACGGTCACTGCAGTTCTTTCTGGTCGTGAGCGAGGAGGGGCGTACGTGGGAGGGCCGGCGTCAGCCGACCGCGCCCTCCATCTGCAGCTCGATGAGGCGGTTCAGCTCCAGCGCGTACTCCATCGGGAGCTCCTTGGCGATGGGCTCGACGAAGCCGCGGACGATCATCGCCATGGCCTCGTCCTGCTCCATGCCGCGCGACATGAGGTAGAAGAGCTGGTCGTCGGAGACCTTCGAGACGGACGCCTCGTGGCCCATGGAGACGTCGTCCTCGCGGATGTCGACGTACGGGTAGGTGTCCGAGCGGCTGACCTGGTCGACCAGCAGCGCGTCGCACAGCACGTTCGACTTCGAGCCGTGCGCGCCCTCGTTGACCTGGATCAGGCCGCGGTAGGAGGTGCGGCCGCCGCCGCGGGCGACGGACTTGCTCAGGATCGAGGAGGACGTGTGCGGCGCCGCGTGGACCATCTTCGCGCCGGCGTCCTGGTGCTGGCCCTCGCCGGCGAACGCGATGGAGAGCGTCTCGCCCTTGGCGTGCTCGCCCATCAGGTAGATGGCGGGGTACTTCATGGTGACCTTGGAGCCGATGTTGCCGTCGACCCACTCCATGGTGCCGCCGGCCTCGCAGGTCGCGCGCTTGGTCACCAGGTTGTATACGTTGTTCGACCAGTTCTGGATGGTCGTGTAGCGGCAGCGGCCGCCCTTCTTCACGACGATCTCGACGACGGCGGAGTGCAGGGAGTCCGACTTGTAGATCGGCGCGGTGCAGCCCTCGACGTAGTGCACGTAGGCGTCCTCGTCGACGATGATCAGCGTCCGCTCGAACTGGCCCATGTTCTCCGTGTTGATGCGGAAGTAGGCCTGGAGCGGGATGTCCACGTGGACGCCCTTGGGCACGTAGATGAACGAGCCGCCGGACCACACGGAGGTGTTCAGCGCGGAGAACTTGTTGTCGCCGACGGGGATGACGGTGCCGAAGTACTCCTTGAAGAGCTCCTCGTGCTCGCGCAGGCCCGTGTCGGTGTCGACGAAGATGACGCCCTGCTCCTCGAGGTCCTCGCGGATCGAGTGGTAGACGACCTCGGACTCGTACTGGGCCGCGACGCCGGCGACGAGGCGCTGCTTCTCTGCCTCGGGGATGCCGAGCTTGTCGTAGGTGTTCTTGATGTCCTCGGGCAGGTCCTCCCAGCTGGTGGCCTGCTTCTCGGAGGAGCGCACGAAGTACTTGATGTTGTCGAAGTCGATCGCCGACAGGTCCGAGCCCCACGTGGGCATGGGCTTGCGGTCGAACAGCTTCAGGCCCTTGAGGCGCAGGTCGAGCATCCACTGGGGCTCGTTCTTCTTGCCCGAGATGTCGCGGACGACGGCCTCGTTGAGGCCGCGCTGCGCGGAGGCGCCGGCCACGTCCGGGTCGGCCCAGCCGAAGTCGTAGCGGCCGATGCCCTGCAGCTCGGGGTTGAGCTCTTCGATGGAGGTCATGAGGTGACCTGCTTCCTTTCGTCGGACGGGCGGGAGTACGCGGAGGCCTGCGAGGCCTGTGGGAAGGACGGCGCGGCGGGTGGTTCGGGGATGCAGGTGGTGCAGACGCCGTCGCCGTGGGCGATGGTCGCCAGCCGCAGGACGTGCCGCTCGAGGACGCGGCTGATCGCCGCCGTCTCGGCCTCGCACAGCTGCGGGAACTCGTGGGCCACGTGGGAGACCGGGCAGTGCTGCTGGCACAGCTGCTCCCCCGTCGCGGCCGGGGCGGGCACGTCGCGCACGGACGCGGCGTAGCCCTGCTGGCTGAGCACCAGGGCGAGCACCTCGGCCGGGGTGGCCTCGGGGTGCTCGGTCATCGTGTCCTCGAAGTTGTCCTCGATGAAGGACACCCGCTGCTCGGCGAAGGCGCGCACGGCGTCGTCCCCGCCGGTCTCGGCGAGGAACCGCAGCGCCTGCACGGCCAGGTCGTCGTAGCCGGAGGCGAAGCCCTCACGGCCCTGCTCGGTGAGGGCGAAGACCTTGGCCGGACGGCCACGGCCGCGCGAGCCCACGGTGCGGGGCTCGCGGGGCTCCACGGCGCCGTCCGCCTGGAGCGCCTCGAGGTGGCGTCGCACGGCCGCAGGGGTGAGCCCCAGCTCGCTCGCCAGGGCTGCCGCCGTCTGCGGGCCCCGGGCGAGCAGCGTCGAGGCCACGCGGCGTCGCGTGCTCTGCTCCTGCTTCTGCTCGGTCCCGGTGAATTCCACAACGTCAGTGTGCCGTTAATGCTCGCGGGGCTTCAAGGAAGGCTCCCCTAACCTGTCGCGGGCGTGCCAGGCGGCGTCCTCACGCGATCTTCACGGCCTGCCCGTCGGGGTGCCGCCGGCGCGGACCGTCAGCGCCGGCTGCGCAGCCAGGCGAGTCCGAGGAACGGCAGGACGAGGGGCAGGAACCCGTAGCCCTGGCCGAAGTGCGACCAGACGGTCTTGTCGGGGAACAGCTGCGGCTCCAGGTACGTGAGCGTGCCGATCCCGAGCACGCCCACCAGCTCGATGCTGACCGCCACGAGGGCCACCACCCGGGCACGTCGCCCGCCGAGCAGGAGGCAGACGGTGGCGACGAGGTAGAGGACCGCTGCGACCAGGGACAACGTGTAGGCCAGCGGCGCACGGCCCGGCTCCATCCCGAGCTGGACGGCCGAGCGACCGGTGGCGGCCAGGGCGAAAAGGCCGTACAGGGCGACCAGGAGCCGCCCGGGCCCGGTGGAGAGGGTGGTGCGCTGCTCAGGCACCGGCCACCGCCGCGACGTCCCAGAGGGCCTCGAGCCGCAGCTCGCACGCCGCGACCGTCAGCACGGCGACGAGCAGCACCGCGGTGCCCCAGCGGCTGCGCTCCACCAGGGCGAGCGCCGCGCCGACCGGCACGACGGCCACCGTGGTGAGCAGGTACGCGACGAAGGTCACGCCCTCGACGGGGCGGTCGGTGGCGCCCAGCGCCACGAAGCCCACGACCATCTGCACGACCAACAGCACCAGCAGCGCGCCGAGGAGCACGAAGTAGGCATCGCTCGGCGGGTGCTGGGCCCGCACGATCATCACGACCGTCCACACGGCGGCCGCCAGGCTGAGGGCGAGCACCGGCGCCACGATCCACGTTGTCACGACCAGGGAGCCTAGGGGCGTGGGCGACGCCACGCACGACGCCGGGTCGCCGGCCACGGGTTGGGGCCCGCGTGCTGCCCGCTCCTACACTCGACCCGTGCCCCACCCTGCCGGCGCCGACGCCGGACCGTCCCACCGCCCGGCCGCGTCCTCGCCGGTGTCCTCCCCGGTGTCGTCCCCCGCCACGTCGGCGGGCCTCGGACCGGCCCTGGAGGTCCGCGACCTCTCCATGACCTACGGCAGCACCCGGGCCGTGGACGGTCTCTCGCTCGAGGTGCCGCGCGGGTCGATCACCGCGGTGCTGGGCCCCAACGGCGCGGGCAAGACCACGACCCTGGAGACGTGCGAGGGCTACCGCCGTCCGCAGGCGGGCAGCGTGCGCGTGCTCGGGCTCGACCCCGTCGCCGACCGCCGTGCCCTCCTGCCGCGCATCGGCGTCATGCTCCAGTCCGGCGGCGCCTGGTCGGGGGTGCGTGCGGAGGAGATGCTGCGCCACGTCGCGCGCCTGCACGCCCGCCCGCTGGACCAGGCGATGCTCTCGGAGCGCCTGGGGCTGGCCGAGTGCGGGCGCACGCCCTACCGCCGGCTCTCCGGTGGCCAGAAGCAGCGGCTGGCCCTCGCGGTGGCCGTCGTGGGTCGTCCGGAGCTCGTCTTCGTGGACGAGCCCACCGCCGGCATGGACCCGCAGGCGCGTCGCGCCACCTGGGAGCTGCTCGAGGAGCTGCGCGGGGACGGCGTGACCGTCGTCCTCACCACGCACTACATGGACGAGGCGGAGCGGCTCGCCGACGTCGTCCACATCATCGACCGCGGCCGGCTGGTGGCCACGGGCACGCCCAGCGAGCTCACCCGGGGCGGCCGGGTCTCCACGCTGCGCCTCGTGCTCGAGCGCCCCGTGCCCGAGGGCGCGCCGCAGCGACTGGCCGCCGAGCTGGACGCCACGCTCCAGGTGCTCGACGCCACGTCGCTGGTGCTCACCGGGCCGGCCGACTCGACCACGCTCGGCCGCGTGGCCGCCTGGTGCGAGCAGCACGACGTGGTGCCCGTGCAGCTGAGCCTGGGCACCCGCTCCCTCGAGGACGCCTTCCTGGAGCTCACCGGGCGCGACTCGGCGGAGCCGGGCGGCGAGCCCCTGCCTGCGGGCACCGACGGCTCCGTGGAGGTGGCCCGATGAGCGAGCAGCTGAGCCAGTCGTCGAACGAGCAGGACGTGACCGCGCGCGGCACGTTCCGTCCCGAGCCCGGCGCGGCCCCCTGGGGCCGGCAGGTGCTCGCCCAGGCCTCGATGGAGGCCCGGCTCCTGCTGCGCAACGGTGAGCAGCTGCTGATCGCCGTCGTGATCCCCGTGGTGGTGCTCGTCGGCGGGGTGCTGGGTGCCGAGCGGGTGGGCCTCACCTTCGACCAGCCGGTCGCCGACGTCCTCACCCCGGGCGTCCTGGCGCTCGCGGTGATGTCGACGTCGTTCACCTCGCTGGCCATCGCCACGGGCTTCGAGCGTCGCTACGGCGTCATCAAGTGGCTGGGGGCCTCTCCCCTGCCGCGCTCCGGCCTGCTGGCCGGCAAGGTCCTGGCCCTGCTGGTGGTCGAGGTGCTCCAGGTGCTCGTGGTCTCCGCGGTGGGGCTCGCCCTGGGCTGGCGACCGGAGCCGGGCGCCGTCGGGCTGCTGGGCGCGCTTCTCGCCGCGGTGCTGGGCACGGCCGCGTTCGCCTCCCTCGCCCTGGCGATGGCGGGCTCCCTGCGCGCCGAGGCGACCCTGGCCGGCGCCAACCTCGTCTACCTGCTGCTGATGGCCGGCGGGGCCGTCGTCCTGCCCGCCTCCGCGTACGGCGGGGTGGGCGACGTGGTCGCCTGGCTGCCGTCGGGCGCGCTCGGCGAGGCGCTGCGCGCCGGCCTCCTGCACGGCACGATCGATGCCGCCAGCCTGCTCGTGCTGGCGGCCTGGACCCTGGTCGGCACCGTGGTGACCGCCCGCACCTTCACCTGGGAGTGACCCCGATGAGCAACCCCGACGTCGTCCCCGCCGGTCGCCTGCGCACCATGCGACGGGCCGCCTGGGCCTCGATCGTCGCCAACGCGGTGATCGTCGTGACCGGTGGAGCCGTCCGCCTCACGGCCTCGGGGCTCGGTTGCCCCACGTGGCCGAAGTGCACCTCGACGAGCTTCACGCCCGAGGCGCACCTGCACGGCATCATCGAGTTCGGCAACCGACTGCTCACCTACGTGCTCGTGGCGATCGCCATCTGGGCCTTCGTCGCGGCCTGGCGCACCGCACGCCGCGACCTGCGCAAGATCGCGTTCCTGGCGGCGCTGGGCATCCCGGTCCAGGCCGTCCTGGGCGGCATCACCGTGCTCACCGGGCTGACCTGGTGGGTGGTGGGCGCCCACATGATCCTCTCGATGATCCTGATCGGGCTCTCCGTCCTGCTCCTGCACCGGACCTACAGCACCTCGGCCCCGCGGCGTGGCCCTGCCGTCGTCCTCGCGTGGATCGTCCTCGCGGCTGCCGCCCTGGTGATCGTGCTGGGCGTCGTGGTGACCGGAGCCGGGCCCCACGCCGGCGACGCCGACGTGCCGCGCAGTGGCCTCGACACCCTCCAGGTCTCCCAGCTGCACGCGGACGCGGTGTTCCTCTACATCGGCCTCACCGTCGGCCTGCTGCTCCTCCTGCTGGCCACGGGCGCGCCTCGGGCCTCGGTGCGGGCCGCCTGGTGGCTGATCGGGGTGCAGCTGGCGCAAGCGGTGATCGGGTTCGTCCAGTACTTCACCGGAGTGCCCGAGGTGCTGGTCGGGGCGCACATGGCCGGCACGACGATGGTCGCGGGCTGGACGACGTGGCTGCTGCTCCAGGTGCGCCAGCCCCCCCGAGAGCCGCGGGGCGACGAGCCGGTTCAGGACCTGGCCGCCACCACGTCCGCGTAGATCTGGGAGAACCGGTCGGCCACGCTGCCCTGGCGGTAGCGGACGACCTCGCGCTCCGCGGCCTCGGCGAGGCGGGCCCCCAGCGCCGGCTCGTCGAGCAGGCGCCGGATCGCGTCGGTCAGGCCGGCCGCGTCCCCGGTGCGGACCACGAGGGCCGACTCCTCGTGGGTCACCATGTCGGCGATGCCGCCCTGCCGGGTCGTCACCAGCGGGGCGCGCAGGGCCATGGCCTCCAGCACGGTCGTCGGGCAGGGGTCGGGCCACTCGCTGGGCAGCACGGCGGCGCGGGCGTGCCGGAAGCCGGACACGACCCGGTCGTGGGTCCAGCCGTGGTCCACGAGCACCCCGGGCGGCAGGGTGCCGAGGTCGGCGTCCGGTCGTCCGACCATCACCAGGGACGGCTTGTCCGCGCCCACGGTGCCGGGCAGGCGTCGCCACGCCTCCAGCAGGGTGTGCACGCCCTTCTGCTCGGAGAGGTCGCCGGCGAAGAACAGGTAGTCGCCGCCGGGCAGGGCCGGGTCCCTGTCCACCGGGGCGTCGGCGGCAAGGTCGTCCGGCACGAAGTTCGGCACGACCTCCCAGTCGACCCCCTGCTCGGAGAGCCGGTTCGCCTCCCCGACGAAGGTGCTGACGGGCGTGAACAGGTCCACCGACCGGCGTCGCACCGGCAGCCCGGCCCGCACCATCGCGTAGATCGCCTGGCCCCGCCCCTGCCCGTAGTGGCCGGGCGCGCAGGACAGGCAGCGCCGCGGGGACGGGCCCGGGCACACCTCGCCCTCGTACACCAGGCGCTTGGTGGCGCACACGTGGCTGTAGTCGTGCAGCGAGTGCACCAGCGGGATCCGGTGGGCGGCCGGCACGGCGAGCCAGCTGTTGATGATCCAGTTGTGGCTGTGGGCCACGTCGGGTCGGACCTCACGGGCCAGGCGCGCCAGGCCACGCACGGTGAACGGGTCGGGCACCGGCAGCGCCAGGGGCCGGTCGGCGGTCGGGTAGAGCGCGGGGACGCGGGAGCCGGTGTGCTCCAGCACGTGCACGGTGACGCCGTCGTCCTCCTGCGGGGCCCCGCGGTCGGTGCCGAGCGTGGCGACGTGGACGTCGTGCCCTCGTGCGGCCAGGGCGGTGGCGAGGTTGCGCACGTGCCGCTCCTCGCCCCCGATGACGGGCGGGTAGAACTGCGCCAGCAGCAGGACCCTCACGCGCGACCGCCCCGCAGCCGCCGGCCGTCGACCTGTGCACGCCCCATGCCCGCGAGGACGGCCAGGGCACCCACCACCAGGCCCAGGGCACGCGGCCGGGTCTCGCGGTGCAGCGCGGCGGCGAGCACCGAGCGCGGCAGGCGGGCCGCGAACGCCCGCTCGTCGCCGAGCGCGGCGCCCGCGACGAGTCGCGAGAGCCGTACCTTCTGCACCCCCTCGCTGAAGCACCGGTCCCAGAAGAAGCGCCAGGTCAGCCGGTCACCGGGCACGTGGTGCCGGATGACCGCGTCCGGGTGGTAGGCGAAGGTGCCACCGGTGCGCGCGGAGGCGCGCAGGCAGAACTCCGCCTCCTCTCCCCCGCCGCTGACGCCGGCGCGGTGGCCGAGGTCGGGGTCGAAGCCGCCGACGGCCAGGAAGACGTCGCGCCGCAGCGCCGCGCAGCCCCCGTAGACGTTTCGCACCCGCGTGCAGCGCGTCGGCTGACCGGCGAAGCTGAGGCCCACCGTCCAGAGGAACTCCTCGGGCAGCCAGTCGGGGCGCGGGGAGTCCCACAGCCCCGCGGAGCGGCCGCTGACGCCGAGCACGTCGTCCTCGGCCAGGGGCTGCAGGAGGTGCTCCACCCAGCCCGGGTCCGCGACGGCGTCGTCGTCGAGGAAGACCACGACGTCGGTGTCCAGCGCCTGCGCCCCCCGGGTGCGGGCCACCGAGACCCCGTGGTTGGCACCCAGGCCCTCCACGCGCTCGCGCGGGAGGCGGGCGCGCACGAGGTCGCGGAGGTCGTCGGTGCCGTCCACCATCACGAGCACCTCGTCCACCGTGGCCGTCTGGGCCCGGACGGAGGCGACGGCGGCCGTCACCTGGTCCAGGCGAGCGGCGTCGTGGGTGCACACCAGGACACCGACCGTGCCCACGGGTCGGGGCCGCCCCGGCTGGGGTGCGGACGCGCTGGTGGTGTCGTCCTCGACGCGGCTGCTGGTCGTCATGTCAGGTACCTCCCGGTGGCGCTGTGCACGGCGCGCCGGGTCCACCGCCAGGGTGGGCGCGCCACCTGCTTGAACCGGGCGGAGAGGCCGGGAGTCCCGGCGTCTCGCACCCGTGCCAGCAGCCCCTCCGGTTTGTCGTCGGGGCCGACCAGCAGGCGACTGACGGCCAGCGGGTCCTCCCCCGCGGGGCTCACCCGGTGACCGATGGCGCACGCACTCTCGTACCCGGCTGCGTGCACACCCATTCTCACCCGTCCGTCGTGGTAGCCGTGCGGGTAGGCGAGGGAGCGCACCTCCTGCCCGGTGGCGTCCTGCAGCACCCGACGGCTCTCGGCCACCTCGCGGGCGGTGCGGGCCGCGGGCTGCGCGTCGAGGGGCACGTGGACGGCGGCGTGGCTGCCGATCTCCACGTCGGGCTCCGCCCCCAGTCGCGCGACCTCGGGCATCCCGAGCAGGCGCAGGTCCCCCGCGTCCGCCAGCCAGCCGGGGGCGCCACCGAGCTCCCGGGTCGGCACGTACAGGGTGCTGGCGGCACCGACGCCGCGCAGCACGGGGAGCGCGTGCTCCACGTAGTCGGTGTAGCCGTCGTCGACGGTGACCGCCGCGGCCGCGACCCCCTGGTCACGGAGGGCCAGCGCGTGCGTCAGCCCCGTGAGGGCGTAGCCGGCGCCCCGCAGGGCCGCGAGCTGCTCGGCGAGCAGGCCGGGCGGCACGCAGAGCTCGCGCAGCGCGGCGGGCACGTGTCCGCCGACCGAGTGGTACATCAGCACGGGCAGGTCCGTCACGAGGCACCTCCGGCGGGGAGCCTGCCGAGACGCCCGGCCAGCCCGAGCCGCGCCCGGGCGTACCCGAGGGAGGCCAGGGCGAGCGAGACCACGATCCCGGCCGCGGCGGACCAGCCGGCGGGGTCGCCGCGCAGACCTCGGCCGAGACCGGCCAGCACGCCGCGAGGCAGCACCGAGGCGACGTAGCCCCACTCGGTCTCGGTGGCGCGGTGGTCGCCGACGCGGGCGGCCATCGCGGCCTTCGAGACACCCTCCAGGAGGCTGCGGTGACGCAGGTAGGACCAGGCCACGCGGTCGCGGGAGACGTGGTGGTGCACCCGGGCCCGCGGCTCGAGCAGGATGCGCCCGCGCCCGTGCCGGTCCGCCATGCGGATGCACAGCTCCGTCTCCTCGCAGCCCAGCGGGAAGGTGTCCACCCGGCCGGCCGTCTCGTCGAAGCCACCGACCTCGCGCAGCACCTGGGTGCGCACGCTCATGTTGCAGCCCCAGAGGTTGCGCACCGGGGAGGTGCGGGTCGGCATCCCGCGGTACGTGCAGCCCACGACCCACCACAGCTCGGGCGCGAGCTGGGGCGGCGCGTCCCCGTCGGGCCAGACCGGCTCGGCGTGCCCGCCGACCGCCTCGATCGTGGAGTCGGTGTACGGAGCGAGGAGGTGCTCGAGCCACGCGGGCTCGGGCACCGCGTCGTCGTCCAGGAAGACGGTGACGGGCGTGTCGACGAGGGCCGTGCCCGTGTTGCGGGCCCCCGAGGCGCCCCGGGCACCGGTGTTCGGCACGACCACGACCTCGCACCCCTCCTGCGACGCGGGACGTGCCAGGGCCGCTCGGGCGCGCTCCAGCAGGGCGTCGTTGTGGTCGATCACCAGGACGTAGCGCGCCGCGGGCCGCGTCTGGGCGTCCACGCCCGCGAGGCCGGCGACGACCTGGTCCCAGCGCCTCTCGGTGTAGGCGCAGACGACGACGGTGGCGTCAGGCAGCCCCGCCGCTGCCGGCCGGGCGCTCACTGCGCACCCGCCCGAGCAGTCGGAGCAGGAAGACCCGGCACTCGCAGAGACCGCAGTCGCTGCCGGCCCGGTAGTGCTGGTGCACACTGCGCGGGTGACCGCAGCGGCAGCTGATCGTGGCCGCTGCGGAGCGCAGCGCGTGGCCGGGGCGGAACGCCATCTCGGCTACCTCCAGGGGGGACGAGCCGCGACTGGACGGTCCGACGTTCGTGCTGGTCGGGCCGGGCGGGGACCCAGGCGGCGCTTGAGAGTAGCAAGCGAGTCTCCTCGAAGGGGTAGGAACGCGCGGAGTCGTCCCAGGTGGGAGCGGTCGGCGGGCCGAGGGTCACGACTCGTCCCCCGTGCCGGTGCCGGAGTCGGTACCGGTGTCGTCCAGGAGATCCTGGCGGCCCTGCGTCCAGGTGCGCAGCGCGGCGTAGGTCCGGTTGGTGGTGCCCTGGTCGTCGAGCAGGGTCCACGAGGCGGGGTTCCACGGGGTGGGGTTCAGGTAGTACCAGGAGAACCCCACGACGTACGGGGTGCAGGTGGCGATGCCGAGCGCCTGGGCGACGTAGTCGGCGCGGGTGGCGTCGTCGGTTCCCCGGACGTCGTCGTGGTCGCTGGTGCTGTAGCCGAACTCGCCCACGTACAGACCGAGGTCGTCGTCGCCGTGTGCCACCAGCACCCGCCACACGTCGCGGTACCCGGCGAACGTGTCGTCGTAGGCGCCGAAC
Organism: Nocardioides bruguierae; assembly: GCF_023656415.1. Classification (GTDB taxonomy): domain Bacteria; phylum Actinomycetota; class Actinomycetes; order Propionibacteriales; family Nocardioidaceae; genus Nocardioides; species Nocardioides bruguierae. Next base: position 240,351 of record NZ_JAMOIL010000001.1, on the reverse strand, counting down.
GTGCCGGTCAGCGGCGCCGAGGCATCGACGGCCTCGGGCGCGTCGTCACCGGGCCAGGGGTGCACGCCGACGAGGTCGAAGGGACGCTCCCCCGGGCCGAGCGCGCGGTAGACCCGGCGCAGGAAGCCGATGTCGTTGCCGCCGAGCCCGCCGGAGATGATCGTGAGGTCGGGCGCGACCCGGCGGAGCACCTGCGAGGTCTGCGTCAGGAGGCGCGCGTAGGCGCGGGGCGAGGGGCCCGTCGTCCAGAACTCCGGCGTGTCCGGCTCCGACCAGACCTCGACGTAGGTGGCCCGGCCGGTGAGGTGCTCGGCCGCCGCGGCCACGAACGAGCGCCACCGGCGCAGCTCGGCCGGTGTGGTGGGCGCCCGCCACCGGGCCTCGGCGTCGCTCAGCGTGCCGTCGCCCACGGCCCAGGACGGCGAGCCGGTGAGGACCACGCGGACCTCGAGCCCGGCGGCCAGGGCGCTGTCGACCACCTCGTCCACGGCCGCCCAGCGCCGTGCGCCCCGGCTGGGCTCGACGGCCTGCCGCGCCACGGCAGTGGAGACGACGTCGGCGCCGGCGTCGGCGGCCGCGGCGACGAGGGCGTCGACCTGCTCGGGATCGAGCACGGGGTCGGAGGCGTCGCCGGTGGCGGCCTGCACCCCCAGGTCCAGCAGCGGGCCCGGCCGCGCCGCGGTGGGCATGCAGGTGCTCAGGGTGGTGCCGGCGGTCCCGGTGCCGCCGTCCGCGACGTCGTCGGAGGGCGCGCGGACGCTGCGGACGCCGATGCCGACGACCACGAGGAGCAGGACGAGCGTGAGGACCCCGAGCAGGATGGTGGTGGTGCGCAGGCTCACGGCGCCGCGCTCGGCGTGCGCCTCGCCCGTTTCGCCGGACGTCCCGCCACCACCGGCGCGGGCCGCCAGCAGGCGCCGGGGCGAGGGAGCGACCCACGGGGAACCGCCCAGCGTGCGCCGCACGAGCGGCGCGGCGAGGAGGGCCTCGAGGACCATGGCGGCGATCCAGCCGAGCGCGACCCCGTCGGCGCCGTGCAGCAGGCCACCGATGACGGCTCCCGTCAGCTCCAGCACGAGGGCGACCACGGCCAGGCGGGAGGCGAGGGTGAAGCACTCCTGGGTGCGGAGCAGTGCGACGAGGTGGTCCTTGACGACCATCCAGAGGCCGGCCGGCACCAGCAGCGCGAGCAGGTGGGCCGACTCCTCGGCGTACGTCGGCCCGAACAAGGACATCACCGGACGCCCCAGGAGCCAGGCGCCGGCGACGAGGCAGGCGCTGAGCAGCAGCCCGGCGGGCAGGGTGGTGCCGATGCTGCGGCGCAGCGCCGCCTCCCCGGCGTCCGCGCCGTGGGCGAACAGCGCGACGGCGAGCAGGTACGGCGGCAGGAAGGCGAAGCCGGCTGCCAGCCAGGCGATCGCGAAGGCCGCGTTGTCGCGCGGGAGCAGCACGACGGCCGCGACCACGGGCACGAGCTGCGTGGCGGCCGCGACCGCGACGTTCAGCACCTGGTGGTGCGCGGCGGCGGCCGCGTAGCCGCGCAGGTCGGCCAGCAGCCCGGGGCCGGAGCCCGCCCGCTCGCGCGGCAGCACCCGCCACAGCACGACGGCGACGGAGAGCACGATGGGTGCGACCCAGCAGACCTGCAGCACCAGCTGGTCGCGGACCCCGGCCAGCACGAGCACGGCGGCCACCGGGAAGCGGGAGCCGGCGGCCAGGAGGTTGCGCCAGACCTGCACTGACGAGCGACCCAGCCCGAGGCTGGACTCGTCGACCACGACGCCGCAGGCGGCCGCGGCCACGCCCACGACGAAGACCACCAGGCCGGCCACGGGCTCGAGCGCGGCGCGCAGCGTCGGCCCCAGCAGGCCGGCGCGCGCGGCGAGCCCGACGGCGAGCGCCAGTGAGGCGCCCACCGTGGCGGCCACCAGGACGCCGCGCAGCAGCAGGGCGCGCTGGCGCCCGGGGACGAGGCGGGGCAGCTCGGCGATGAGGAGGGTGCCGAGGCCCAGGGAGACGAGCGAGCCCAGGAGCGTCTGGGTGTTGATCGCACCCGAGGCGGTGCCCACCGAGTCGGCGGGCACCACGCGCGCCACGACCACCCAGAACAGCAGGCCGAGGCCGGTGCCGACCAGCTGGGCGGTGAGCAGCGAGCGGAACGGCGCCAGCACGCCGTGCTCACGCCGGGGGGTGTCCGTGGTGCTCATGAGGCTCCCCCCTCGTCCGAGGTGCCCGAGGTGCCCGAGGTGCTCGCGCTGCTCGAGGCCGTGGGGGCGGGCTGCAGGTCCTCGTCCAGGAGGGCGTGCCGCGCGCTGAGGGCGGCGAGGGTGCCGGCACCGACGAGCAGGACGACGGCCAGGCCGCCCGCGACCAGGCCCGGGAGCCGCTCGCGCCAGGGCGCTGCCGGCTCGGCAGGCGGGTCGCCGCGACCGGCACGCAGCAGGATCGCTGCGAGCGCCAGCAGCAGGAGCACGAGGGCACCCTGCACCGGCGGGTACCCGCCGACGGAGCCGAGGAGGCCCACGACGACGGCGACGGGCAGGACGAGCGTCGCACCCACCAGGTGGGAGCGGCGCGGGTGCCGCAGCACGGTGAGCAGGTAGCGGCGGCGCCACCAGGCCAGGACCGCGGCGCCGAGCAGGACGAGGCCGCTCTGGAGCAGGTCGGCGTCGCCGGGCAGGCCGGGGTCGGCGCGGTCGGCGAAGGTCGCGTCCTCGCCACGCAGGGAGCGGACGTCGTAGACGACCACGTCGCCGTCGTCGTAGACCACGTCGAAGCCCTCGACGCCGCGGAACTTCGTCAGCATCTGGCGGTTGGGCTGCTGGGCGTCGTCGCCGTAGCTGGCGCCGGCCTCGAAGTAGGCGTTGGAGAGGACCTTCTGCCCGATGATGCGCTCGTCGACCACGAGGAAGTCGACGTCGTTGTCGGTGAGCAGGTCGAGCACCTCGTCGTCGACGCTGGTGTCGATGAAGACCGGGGTCATGTTGTCGCCGCCGGACTGCTTGGTGACGGCGTCCACGGGAGCGAAGTCGGGGATGACCCGGTCGAGGGTGAGGTCGGAGACGATGCGCGAGCCGGCGGGCAGGTAGCGGCCGGCCCACCGGGCCACGGCCACGGTGCCCGCGTCCACCGAGCGCTGCTCGGCGCCTGCGAGGTACGGGCCCGGCACCCGCTGCCAGTCGGGTCCTCCGCCGAGCATCACGCCGCCGAGCAGCATGACCAGCACGGCCGGCACGACGAGGTTGCGCACCGACGCGAGGCGGGGCGCGACCCAGACGGCAGCCAGGACGGCGGTGCCCAGGCACACGAAGGTGGTCGCCCGGTCGGCGACCTCTGCGGCGGTCGGGAAGAACCGCACCGCGTAGAGCGCGGGGTAGACCAGCGCGATGGCGAGGAGGAGCAGGCGGGCACGCGACGGGCCCAGGAGCCGACCTCGCCAGCCCGACCACAGCGCAGGCACCAGCAGCGCCAGCCACAGCAGGATCGAGAGCGCCATGACGGCGATCTCCCACAGCGGGCTGCGGCTGCCCGAGGTGTCGGCCAGCACCTCCCGGCTGCCGGTGGAGTTGAGCGTGACCAGGTTGATCAGCTCGGAGCCGGTGGTGTCGAAGATGGGGGCCAGGTAGGTCAGCAGCAGCGGGGCCACGACCGTCGTCCACGCCGCGGCGAGCACCGTGCCCAGCTCGGCCACGACCAGCACGGTCCTGGCGCGCAGCCGTGCCGTCTCCGCGACCTGCTCGTCGGCCCGCACACGTCGTGCCTCCAGCCCGAGCAGCGCGGCGAGCGCCCACAAGGTGGCCAGCAGCAGCCAGGAGGTGAGGTGGTGCGTCACGGCGGTCGCGGCCACCGCGACCAGCGCCGTCCCGAGCAGGACGAGGCGGGGCCGGCGTGGCCCGGTGAGCACCGAGGTCTTCAGCGCCCGGAGCAGCAGCACGACGGCGGCCACGCTGAGCGCCAGCGCCGGGGTCTGGTAGGCGAACTGCGCGTTGAAGAAGTAGAACTGCGGGCTGGCCGCGTACAGCAGGACAGCGAGGCCGCCGACGAGCGAGGCAGAGCCGGGGCGCAGGGCGTCGGCGGGTGCCCAGCGCTGGGCCAGGCGGCCGACCAGGGTGCCGAGCGCGAACAGCGCGGCGACGAGGACGGCGCGCGACCCGGCGTCCACGACCCCGATGCTGACGATGGTGGGCAGCCCGGTGGTCCAGCGCACGGCCGCGGCCATCAGCACCAGGCCGGGGTAGTACGGGGAGACCGGCAGCATGGAGTTCGCGGTGAACAGGCCCTCGCCCTCCAGCAGGTCCAGCAGGGTCCGCACGTGCAGGGTCTCGTCGAACCGGGTGGCCATCACCGGGTTGGACAGGAACCAGCTCAGCCACATGGTCAGGCCCAGCAGCTGGGCGCCGGCGAACCGCTGTCGGGCGCGCAGCCCCGGTGCGGTCAGCAGCGCGCCGAACGGCACGATGATCGCCACCAGGCCCGCGTAGTACGGCACGAGCGCGAGGCCGGGGTGACCGGCCCAGCCCACCGCGTACCCGCCGGCCTGGACCGCGAGCCCGAGGGCGGCGACGAGCAGGGCGAGGCGGACCGGGGCCCGGGACACCAGCGCCCGCCACCGGCCGGTGCGGCCCACCGGGGTCCCCGGGTCCTCGGGCGACGGACCGGCACCGGGCGCCGCGGAGGCGCGACCGGGTGCCGACGAGCCGTCGGGGTTCTGCTCGTCGCTCATCGGGGCTGCCGGGCTCCTCACCGGCGGTGGGCAGCGGCGTGAGCAGCCGTGACGGGCGGCACCGCCTCGACCGGCCTGCCCAGCGCGTCAGCGTAGGCGACCTCCAGGGCGTCGACGCACCCCTCCCAGGTGGGCAGGTCGCTGACCTCGGGCACCAGCGGGTCCTCGAGCTGGGCCGCGATCACCTCGGCCACGTCGGCGGCGGGCGCGTCTGCCTCGACCGTGCGTGCCCAGCCGCGCTCCCCCAGCTCGGTCAGGCCGGAGGTGCGCGCGACCACGACCGGGCGGGACAGCGCGAGTCCCTCCATGACCGCGACCGGGTGAGCCTCGTAGTCGCTGAGGAGCACCACGCAGCCGGCGGCGGCCACGGCGCGGGCCATGCCGACGCGGTCGGCGGGCTGCACGAAGCGGATGCTCACCCGGTCGGCCACGCCGAGGTCGGCGGCCAGGCTGCGCAGCTCGGCCTCGTAGGGCCCGGCGCCGAGGATCTCCAGGCGGGCGTCCGGGCGGCGGCGCAGCAGGGCCGGGAGGGCCGCGATCGCCCGGTGGTGGCCCTTGTACCGCTCGAGCCGACCGACGCTCACCACGAGCCCCGGCTCGACCTGCGGGCGGGGCTCCGGCTCGGGCAGGGAACCGCCGTTGCGGACGAGCCGCACGGGAGCGCCGGTCGCCTCCTCGAAGCGGGAGACCTCGTAGTCGGAGACCCCGATCAGGACGCGGGCGCGCCGCAGGAGCGGGCCCAGCAGCCGCCACTGGGTCGAGCGCGCGCGGGCCCGGAGGTCCGAGGTGGCCCCGCCGGAGTGGAACGTCAGCAGGTACGGGCTGCGGCGCAGCAGCGCACCGAGCATGGCCACGGGCGGGACGAGCGTGTGCACGCCCTGCACGTGGACCAGCTCGTGGCGGCGGTGCAGGAGGGCGAGCAGCAGCCCCGGGCTGGCGAACCAGTCCCGGTTCCGCGGGTAGGCGGCGTAGCGGCGCACCAGGTACCCGTCGTGGCGCTCCGCGCGCGGGAGCCGGCCGGTGCGGTCGGTGGTGAGGACCTCCAGGTCCCACCCGCGGGCGGCCAGCCGCCCGGCAACCTCGGCCACGTGGGACTCGATGCCCCCGAGGTCGGGGTGGGCCTGCGTGGTGACCATCGTCAGCCGCGGCCGGGGCCCGGCAGACGGGACCGCCACGAGACCGTGCCGACGCTCCCTGAGCCTGGTGAGCAGGGGTGCCAGCACCCCGGCCAGGCCGGCGACCGCCAGGCCCAGCGTCCGGGTCGTGCCACGCCGGCGTGCGCGGGCGCTCACGACGCTATCCGGGTCACGCCGGCGGTCTGGCGGGAGCCCGGGCGTGCCGGGACCCCGCGGCGGGCACGGACCCGCTCCGTGGCGATCGTGCGCAGCACCCGGAGCCCGTCCTTCACGGCGTTGAGGTTGCTGTGGCCGAAGATCCGCTCGCGCTCGACGCTGGGCACCTCGGCGATGCGTGCACCCCCGGCGGCGAAGCGGCAGTTGATGACGGTCTCGATCTCGAACCCGTCCCCCCACAGCATGTCCCCGTCGCGGGACGGGGCCTGGGGATCGGCGAGGTCGAGGACCGGGAGCACGTCGGTCCAGAAGGCGTTGTAGCCGTAGCAGAGGTCGGTGAAGTGCGTCCCGAACGTGCGGTTCATGGCGACGTTGAGCCCGTAGTTCCCGGCCCGGCGCACGGGCGTGATGTCCGCGCTGCCGCCACCGAGGGTGAACCGGCTGCCCTTGGCGAAGTCGGCCCCCTCCACGAGCGCGTCGACGAACGCCGGGATCTCGGCCGGGTCGGCGGAGCCGTCGGCGTCGAACATCACGATCACGTCGCCGGTGGCGGCGGAGAATCCGGTGGCCAGGGCGTTGCCCTTGCCCTTGCGTCCCTGCGTGAGCACGCGGACGTCGGGCAGGACCCGTCGTGCGGTCGCGACGGTGTCGTCGACGGAGCCGCCGTCGACGAGCAGCACCTCTGTGATCCGGTGGTCCGCGGCCCGGAGCGTCGGAAGCACGACCTCCAGGTTGCGGGCCTCGTTGAGTGCCGGGACGACGACGCTCACCGTCGGGGTGGCCGACCTGGTCGTCGGCGCCTCGATCTGGGCGTGCATGGTCATGCGTGAAACCCCCCATGGTGTCACTGCGGTGCACATCTGTGTCCGCTGCTATCGACCTTGCCCACTGCGGCGCGGTCTACACCACCTGGGTGACGCCTCGCAGATCACACGCGTCCACCCGTGACCTCGCGGCCGCACCGGCGTTGGGCGACGCCGACCACCATCAGGCGGCACGGTGCTGAGTCTCACCTGGGGCTCGCCTGAGGGCGGGCCGTGCTCGGCCTCGGGGGACGAGGAAACAGTCGGTGACTCAGCCGATGAAGAGGAGCGGGTCCACCGCCACGGCCACGAAGAGGAGGCTGAGGTAGAGGTTCGAGAGGTGGAAGAGCCGCATCGGCTGGATCTCGGACAGCTCGTCGCTGCGGCGCGCCCGGCCCCACATCTTGTGCGCCTCGACCAGGAACACCGCGCCGAGGACGACGGCGACCACGGGGTAGAGCAGCCCGGTGCCGGCGACGGGCCACAGGAGCAGCGACGTGGCGACGGTCGCCCACGTGTAGAGAACGACCTGGCGGCCGACCTCGGCGGCCGGGGCCACCACCGGCAGCATGGGGACGTCGACGCCGGCGTAGTCCTCGCGGTAGCGGAGCGCGAGCGCCCAGGTGTGCGGCGGGGTCCAGAAGAAGACGACCAGGAAGAGGACCACCGGCGTCCACGCCAGGGACCCGGTGACCGCCGTCCAGCCGATGAGGGCCGGGAAGCAGCCCGCGAGGCCGCCCCACACGATGTTCTGCGTCGTCCGACGCTTGAGCACCATCGTGTAGACGAAGACGTAGAACGCGTTCGCGCCCAGCGACAGTGCGGCCGAGAGCCCGTTGACGAACCCCCAGAGCACGGCGGTCGAGGCCACGGCCAGCACCGCGCCGAAGACCAGCGCCGCCCGCGGGCTGACGATGTGGCGCGGCAGGGCACGCCGACGCGTGCGGCGCATCTGCTCGTCGATGTCCCGGTCGTAGACGCAGTTGAAGACCGACGCGGAACCTGCGGAGAACGTTCCGCCCACGACCGTGGCCACGACCGTCAGCAGGTCCGGGACGCCGCGCGCCGCGAAGAACATCACCGGCACGGTGGTCAGCAGGAGCAGCTCGATGACGCGGGGCTTGGTGAGTCCCACGTACGCCGCCACGACGTCTCGCCAGGTGGCCGCCTCGTGCTGCTCCCCCGCCCGGCCGCCGGCCGCGTCCGCTGCCTGCACACCCTCCGCCGGACCGCTGGTGCCCGAGGCCTGCTGGTCGGCGTGCTGGTCGTCACGCGGGGAGGCGGACGAGGAACCGACGTACGTCACAGATGACCTTCGATCGTGCGGACGGGTGATGCGGGGAGGTGCGGCGAGAAGTCTACTGCCCGACGTGAGTAGGCTCGGAATCGCCTGGGAACAGGCCGGGACTCCAGCCCGTTGCCGTGGAGGGTCGCAACCCGCCCCTCCAGGGTGACGCAGACACGGACGAGGACGCTGCCGGCGAGCAGCGACGAGAGGAACTTTGTGGCAACCACAAGCGAGCAGCTCGAGTGGACCGACCTCGACGCCAAGGCCGTCGACACGGCCCGCGTCCTGGCGATGGACGCGGTGCAGAAGGTCGGCAACGGCCACCCCGGTACCGCCATGAGCCTGGCGCCCGCGGCCTACCTGCTCTTCCAGAAGGTCATGAAGCACGACCCGGCGGACCCGACCTGGATCTCGCGTGACCGCTTCGTGCTGTCGTGCGGACACTCCAGCATCACCCTGTACACCCAGCTCTTCCTCGGTGGCTTCGGCCTCGAGCTCGACGACCTGAAGGCGCTGCGCACCTGGGGCTCCAAGACCCCGGGCCACCCCGAGCTCGGCCACACCGCCGGCGTCGAGGTGACCACCGGTCCCCTGGGCCAGGGCGTCGCGAACGCCGTCGGCATGGCCATGTCGGCCCGCCGCGTCCACGGCCTCCTGGACCCCGAGGCGGCCGCGGGCGAGAGCCTGTTCGACCACCACGTGTACGCGCTGTGCTCCGACGGTGACCTGGAGGAGGGCGTCAGCGGCGAGGCCTCCTCGATCGCCGGCACCCAGGAGCTGGGCAACCTGACGATGATCTACGACCGCAACAAGATCTCCATCGAGGGCGACACCGACGTGGCGTTCACCGAGGACGTCGCCCAGCGGTACGAGGCCTACGGCTGGCACGTCCAGAACGTCGACTGGACCAACGGCGGCACCGAGTACACCGAGGACGTGCACGCCCTGCACGCCGCGGTCCGCGCCGCCGAGGCCGTCACCGACAAGCCCTCGCTGATCGTGCTGGACACCGTCATCGCCTGGCCCGCGCCGAACGCGCAGGGCACCGAGGCCGCCCACGGCTCGGCCCTGGGCGCCGACGAGGTCGCGGCGACCAAGAAGATCCTCGGCTGGGACCCGGAGCAGACCTTCGAGGTGCCCGACGACGTCCTGGCGCACACCCGCTCGCTCACCGAGCGCGGCGCGGCCTGGGGTGCCGAGTGGGACCAGGCGTACCAGGCCTGGTCGCAGGCCCACCCCGACAAGGCGGAGCTGCTGCACCGGCTCAAGGCCCGGGCCCTGCCCGAGGGCTTCGACGCGGCTCTGCCGGTGTTCGAGGCCGACCCGAAGGGCGTCGCCACGCGCAAGGCCTCCGGCGAGGTCATCAACGCCATCGCCGGGGTCATGCCCGAGCTGTGGGGCGGCTCGGCCGACCTCGCGGGCTCGAACAACACCACGATCAAGGGCGCCCCGTCGTTCCTGCCGGCCACCAGCAAGGTCGAGGAGTACGACGTCGACCCGTTCCAGGGCCGCGTGCTGCACTTCGGCATCCGCGAGCACGGCATGGGCGCGATCATGAACGGCATCGCGGCGGACACGCTGACCCGCGTCTTCGGCGGCACGTTCCTCACGTTCTCCGACTACATGCGCGGTGCCGTCCGCGTGGCGGCTCTCTCCAAGCTGCCCGTCACCTACGTGTGGACGCACGACTCCATCGGCCTGGGCGAGGACGGCCCCACGCACCAGCCGATCGAGCACTTCGCCGCCCTGCGCGCGATCCCCGGTCTCGACTTCATCCGCCCGGCGGACGCCAACGAGACCGCCGCGGCCTGGGCCGCCCTCCTGGCGAACACCGACCGACCGGCCGCGCTGGCGCTCACGCGCCAGAACGTCCCCACGTTCCCCCGCGGCACCGACGGCTGGGGCACCACCGAGGGCGTCGCCAAGGGTGGCTACGTCCTGGTCGACAGCGACGGCGAGCCGGACGTGGTGCTCATGGGCACGGGGTCCGAGGTCCAGCTGGCCGTGGAGGCCCGCGACCTGCTCGCGGCGGACGGGATCAAGGCCCGCGTGGTCTCCCTGCCCTGCCTGGAGTGGTTCGAGGAGCAGGACGTCGCCTACCGCGACACCGTCCTCCCGCCCTCGGTCAAGGCCCGTGTCTCGGTCGAGGCCGGCATCAAGATGGGCTGGCGCGAGTACGTCGGCGACCACGGCCGCATCGTCTCCCTCGACCACTACGGCGCCTCGGCCGACCAGGCCCGCCTGTTCTCCGAGTTCGGCATCACGGCCCAGGCCGTCGCCGACGCCGCACGCGACTCGATCGCCTCGCTGGGCTGAGCGCCCGGTCCACCGCACAGCACTGATCCGAAGGAGCAACCATGAGTGATCGTCTGAAGGCCCTCGCCGACGCCGGTGTGTCCATCTGGCTCGACGACCTGTCCCGCGAGCGCATCGAGACCGGCAACCTGGCCGACCTGGTCAAGGAGAAGTCGGTCGTCGGTGTCACCACCAACCCGACCATCTTCCAGGGCGCCATCTCCAACGGCGAGCGCTACGACGCCCAGGTGCGCGAGCTCGTCGCCGCCGGCAAGAGCGTCGACGAGGTCATCTTCGCGCTGACCACGGAGGACGTCCGCAACGCCTGCGACATCCTCGAGCCCGTCGCGGCCGCCACCAAGTACGACGGCCGCGTCTCCATCGAGGTGGAGCCCGGTCTGGCCAACGACTTCGAGGGCACCATCGCCTCGGCTCGCGCCCTGTGGGCCGAGGTCGACCGGGCCAACGCCCTGATCAAGATCCCGGCGACCGTCGAGGGCCTCCCGGCCATCACCGCCGCGATCGCCGAGGGCATCAGCGTCAACGTCACGCTGATCTTCAGCCTCGAGCGCTACCAGGCCGTGATGGACGCCTACCTCACCGGCCTGGAGCAGGCCCGGGAGGCCGGCCTCGACCTGTCGACCATCAACTCGGTGGCGTCTTTCTTCGTGTCCCGCGTGGACTCCGAGGTCGACAAGCGCCTCGAGAAGATCGGTACCGACGAGGCGCTGGCGCTGCGCGGCAAGGCCGCCGTGGCCAACGCCCGCGTCGCCTACGGCGCGTTCGAGGAGACGTTCTCCACCGACCGCTGGCAGCAGCTGGCCTCGGCCGGCGCCAACCCGCAGCGCGCGCTGTGGGCCTCCACCGGCGTCAAGAACCCGGACTACTCCGACACGATGTACGTCATCGACCTGGTCGTGCCGGACACCGTGAACACCATGCCGGAGAAGACCATGATGGCCGTCGCCGACCACGGCGAGGTCAAGGGCGACCAGGTCTCGGGCACCTCCGCCGAGGCCCAGGGTGTCCTGGACGCCGTCGTCGCCGCCGGCGTCGACTGGGCCGAGGTCATGACCCTGCTCGAGGACGAGGGCGTCTCGAAGTTCAAGGACTCCTGGACCGACCTCGTCGCCAGCGTCCAGGCCCAGATGGAGAAGGCCGCCCAGTGAGCACGCCGATCGACCCCACGTCCACCCAGGCGTGGGGTCGGTTGGCCGCTCGGGCAGCGGACTTCACGCCCGACCTGCGGGGTTGGTTCGACGCCGACCCCGCCCGGGTGGAGAAGCTGACCCACACGGCCGCCGACCTCCACGTCGACCTGTCGAAGAACCTGGCGGACGACGCGCTGGTCTCCGACCTCGTGGCGCTGGCCGACGAGGTCGGGCTCGCGGCGCGCCGCGACGCCATGCTGACCGGTGAGCACATCAACGTCACCGAGGACCGCGCGGTGCTGCACACCGCGCTGCGCCTGCCGTCCGACGCCTCGCTCGAGGTGGACGGCCAGGACGTCGTCTCCGACGTCCACGAGGTCCTCGGCCGGGTCTACGAGTTCGCCGACCAGGTCCGCTCGGGCGAGTGGACCGGTGTGACCGGCAAGCCGGTCGCAACCGTGGTCAACATCGGCATCGGTGGCTCGGACCTCGGCCCGGTCATGGCGTACGAGGCCCTGCAGCCCTACGTCCGCGAGGGCCTGGAGTGCCGCTTCATCTCCAACATCGACCCGACCGACGCGGCCACCACGCTGGCAGGTCTCGACCCGGAGACCACGCTCTTCATCGTCTCCTCCAAGACCTTCGGGACGCTGGAGACGCTCACCAACGCCCGCCTGTGCCGGGCGTGGCTCCTGGACGGCCTCGAGGAGGCGGGGGCCGAGACCGGCACCGCCGTGGCCAAGCACTTCGTGGCGGTCTCCACGAACCTGGAGAAGGTCGCGGAGTTCGGCATCGACCCCGCCAACGCCTTCGGGTTCTGGGACTGGGTCGGCGGCCGCTACTCGATGGACTCCGCCATCGGCACCTCCCTGGCCGTCGCCATCGGCCCGGACGCCTTCGCGGACCTGCTCGAGGGCATGCACGCCATGGACGAGCACTTCCGCACCGCTCCCCTGGCCGAGAACGTCCCGGCGCTCATGGGCCTGCTCAACGTCTGGTACACGAACTTCCTGGACGCCCACACGCACGCCGTGCTGCCCTACAGCCAGCTGCTGCACCGCTTCCCGGCGTACCTGCAGCAGCTGACCATGGAGTCCAACGGCAAGAGCGTGACGTGGGCCGGTAACGCCGTGTCCACGGCCACGGGCGAGGTCTTCTGGGGCGAGCCCGGCACCAACGGGCAGCACGCGTTCTACCAGCTCATCCACCAGGGCACCCGGCTCGTGCCGGCGGACTTCATCGCGTTCGCCGAGCCCGCCTACCCGCTCAAGGACGGCGAGACCGACGTCCACGAGCTGTTCCTGGCGAACTTCTTCGCCCAGACGCAGGCGCTGGCGTTCGGCAAGACCGCCGACGAGGTCCGTGCCGAGGGCACGGACGAGGCCGTCGTCCCCGCCCGGGTCTTCTCGGGCAACCGGCCGACCACCTCGATCATGGCCCCCGCGCTGACCCCGTCGGTGCTCGGCCAGCTGATCGCCCTGTACGAGCACATCACCTTCACCCAGGGTGTCGTGTGGGGCATCGACAGCTTCGACCAGTGGGGCGTGGAGCTGGGCAAGCAGCTCGCCCAGGCGCTCACCCCCGCCGTCGGCGGCGACGAGGAGGTGGCGGCGTCCCAGGACGCCTCCACGCAGGCCCTCGTCGCCTACTACCGGCAGCACCGTTCCTGACCCGTACCACCCGGACAGGCACACCGGGCCCGGTCCACGCCCCGCGGGCGCGGGCCGGGCCCGACCACGTGCCGCACGACCACGGAGGTCCCCCGTGTCCCCCCTTCCCGAGCGCGCCGCGCCCCGCGTCGAGGTCCACCCCGACGCCCACGCCCTGGCCACCGCCATCGCCGGAGAGCTGCTGCACCGCCTCTCCGACGCGCAGGCGGCCGGCCGCACCCCGCACGTCGTGCTGACCGGCGGCACCATCGCGGACGCCATGCACCACGAGCTGACCCGGCTCGCCCCCGCCTCGGGGGTCGACCTCGGCGAGGTCGAGCTCTGGTTCGGCGACGAGCGCTTCGTCGGCGGCGAGGACGCCGACCGCAACGTCGGTCAGGTCAGGCGCGCCTTCCTCGACCCGGCCGGCGTGCCGGCGCGTCGGGTGCACGCCATTCCCGCCACCGAGGACGCCTCGGACGTCGACGCCGCCGCCGCGTCCTACGCGCAGGAGCTGGCCGAGCACGGACCCGAGGAGTTCGACGTCGTGATGTTCGGCGTCGGCCCCGACGGCCACATCGCCTCCCTCTTCCCGGGCTTCCCCCAGCTCGCCGAGGAGACCGCGACGGTCCTGGGCGTCCGGGACGCCCCCAAGCCGCCGCCCGAGCGCGTCACCCTCACCTACCCCGCCCTGCGCCGGGCGCGGGCCGTGTGGTTCCTCGTCTCCGGCGAGGGCAAGGCCGAGGCCGTGGCCGCCGCGCACGCCCCGGGCACCACCAAGGAGCAGATCCCCGCCGTCGGGCTCACCGGCACCGAGGACACCCGCTGGTTCCTGGACCGCGACGCCGCCTCCCGGCTCTGAGACCGCTCCGGACGCACGAGAGCCCCTGACCCGCACGGGTCAGGGGCTCTCGTCGTCCCGGGGCCGGCCGCTCGCGCGGACCGGCCGTGGATCAGAAGATCAGGTCGCCGGACTTGCGGCGGCTGCGCAGCAGGCTGAGCGCCTCGTCCAGGATGTCCTCGGCCTCCTTGTCGGAGCGGCGCTCCTTCACGTAGGCCAGGTGCGTCTTGTACGGCTCGATCTTGGGCGCCGGGGGCGGGTTGTCGGAGTCGACGCTGGCCGGCAGGCCGCACTTCGGGCAGTCCCACGTGTCGGGCACGGTGGCCTCGACCGAGAACGCCACGACCACGCGGTGCTCGCGCGAGCAGAAGTACGAGACGGCCTGGCGGGGAGCCGCCTCGCCGCGCTCGGCCTCGCCCATCGGACCCGCACCGACCCGGCTGCCCCGGATCGCGTTTCCCCCACCAGCCATCGTGCTCTCCTCGTCCCCGTCGCGTCAGTAGGCCAGGTCGGTCAGTACGCCAGGATCAGCCCGAGGGCGATGGTCACGGCGAACCACAGCACGCCGGTGCCGATCGTCAGGCGGTCCAGGTTCTTCTCCGCCACCGACGAGCCGCCCAGCGAGCTCGACATGCCACCACCGAACATGTCGGACAGGCCGCCACCGCGGCCCTTGTGCAGGAGGACGAGCATGATCATCAGCACGCTGGTGATCACGAGCAGGACGGTGAAGACGGTAGCCACGGCGTCATCCTAGGCGACGAAGGTGAAGGGCACCGGCAGCGGGTCCTTGCGACCCGCCGCCGGTGCCCGACGTTCCTGCGACGACCCGCTGACGACGGGTCGGGTGCTGCTCAGACGGCCGGCAGTTCCGCGAAGCGGCAGATGCCTGCGAACTCGTCCGCGACGAGGCTCGCCCCGCCCACGAGGCAGCCGTCCACGTCGTCCTTGGCCATGATCGCGGCGGCGTTGGCCGCCTTCACCGAGCCGCCGTAGAGCACGCGGACGGCGTCCGCGGCCTCGGCGCCCAGGTTCTCCGCGACCCAGCCACGGATGGCCGAGCACACCTCCTGGGCGTCCTCGGGGGTGGCGACCTCGCCGGTGCCGATGGCCCACACGGGCTCGTAGGCGACGACCAGGCCGGCCACCTCCTCGGCGGTGAAGCCCGCCAGGCTGCCGGCGACCTGCTCGAGGGTGTAGGAGACCTGCTCCCCCGCCTTGCGGACCTCGAGGGGCTCGCCCACGCAGACGATCGGCGTCATGCCGGCGTCCAGCGCCTTGCGCGACTTCGTGTTGACCAGCGCGTCGGACTCGCCGTGGTACTCACGACGCTCCGAGTGACCGGTGACGACGTAGCCGCAGCCGAGCTTCGCCAGCATCGCGGCCGACACCTCGCCGGTGTAGGCGCCCGCGTCGTGCGCGGAGACGTCCTGCGCGCCGTAGGCGATCTTCAGCTTGTCGCCGTCCACCAGCGTCTGCACCGACCGCAGGTCGGTGAACGGGGGGACGACGACGACCTCGACGCCCGCGTAGTCGTGCTTCTTGTCGTCCAGCGTCCAGGCGAGCTTCTGGACCAGGGCGACGGCCTCGACGTGCGTGAGGTTCATCTTCCAGTTGCCCGCCATCAGCGGGGTGCGTGCCACGTGTCAGTCCTCCAGGATCTGCAGGCCGGGGAGGGTCTTGCCCTCGAGGTACTCCAGGCTGGCTCCGCCGCCCGTCGAGATGTGTCCGAAGTCGGAGTCGGCGAAGCCCAGGGCACGGACGGCGGCGGCGGAGTCGCCACCACCGACGACCGAGAGCCCGTCGACGCCGGTCAGCGCCTGGGCCACGGCCCGGGTGCCCTCCGCGAACGCCGCGACCTCGAACACGCCCATGGGGCCGTTCCAGAACACGGTGTGCGCCTCGGCGAGCACGGCCGCGAAGGCCTTGCCCGACTCCGGGCCGATGTCCAGGCCGAGGCTGTCCGCCGGGATCGCGTCCGCGGCGACGACCTGCGGGTGCGGCTCCACGTCCCCGGACGGGAAGGTGGTGTCCACGACGACGTCGGTGGGCAGGACGATCTTCACGCCCAGCTCCTCGGCGCGCGCCAGGTAGCCGCGGCAGGTCTCCAGCTGGTCGGCCTCGAGCAGGGACTTGCCGACCTCGTGGCCCTGGGCCGCGAGGAAGGTGAAGACCATGCCACCGCCGATGAGCAGGCTGTCGGCCTTGCCCAGCAGGTTGTCGATGACCCCGAGCTTGTCGGAGACCTTGGAGCCGCCCAGGACGACCGCGTACGGACGCACCGGCGACTCGGTCAGCCGCTCGAGCACCTCGACCTCGGTGGAGACCAGGCCACCCATGGCGTGCGGCAGCAACGTGGCCACGTCGTAGACGGACGCCTGCTTGCGGTGCACCACGCCGAAGCCGTCGGAGACGAAGGCGTCGGCGAGGGCGGCGAGCTGCTGGGCGAAGGCGAGGCGCTCGGCCTCGTCCTTGCTGGTCTCGCCCGCGTTGAAGCGGACGTTCTCCAGCAGGGCCACCTGGCCGTCGGCGAGGCCGGCGACCGTGGTGGTGGCGGACTCGCCGACGGTGTCGGTGGCGAAGGCCACCGGCGCGCCGAGGAGCTCGCCGAGACGGCCGGCGACGGGGGCCAGGGAGTACTTCGCCTCCGGGGCGCCCTTCGGACGGCCGAGGTGCGCGGTGACGACCACCCGGGCCCCGGCCTCGGCCAGGGCTCGGATGGTCGGCACGCTGGCGCGGATCCGTCCGTCGTCAGTGATGCTGCTGCCGTCGAGGGGGACGTTCAGGTCGGAGCGGACCAGGACCCGCTTGCCGGCGACGTCCCCGAGACCGGGGAAGTCGCTCATGTCAGAGGGTCTCCCCGACGTGCGCGATCAGGTCGACGAGGCGGTTGGAGTAGCCCCACTCGTTGTCGTACCAGCCGGCCACCTTGACGGTGTTGCCGATGACCTTGGTCAGCGGTGCGTCGAACACGCACGAGGCCGGGTCGGTGACGATGTCGGAGGAGACGATCGGCGCGGTCGAGTACTTGAGGAACTTGCCGTCGGACGCGGCCTTGACGATCTCGTTGACCTCCTCGACGGAGGTCTCGCGCGAGGCCTCGAAGGTGAGGTCGGTGAGCGAGCCGGTCGGAGTGGGCACGCGGAGGGCGTAGCCGTCCAGCTTGCCCTTGAGCTCGGGGAGCACGAGGCCGATCGCCTTCGCCGCACCGGTGGAGGTGGGGACGATGTTGAGGGCGGCGGCGCGGGCGCGGCGCAGGTCCTTGTGGATGTTGTCCTGCAGGTTCTGGTCCGCGGTGTAGGCGTGCACCGTGGTCATGAGGCCCTTGGTGATGCCGAGGCCGTCGTTGAGCGCCTTCGCCATCGGGGCCAGGCAGTTGGTCGTGCACGAGGCGTTGGAGATCACGGTGTGCGCGGCCGGGTCGTACAGGTCGTGGTTCACGCCCATCACGATGGTGATGTCCTCGTTGGAGGCGGGCGCGGAGATGATGACCTTCTTGGCGCCGGCGTCGACGTGGGCCTTGGCCTTGGTGGCGTCGGTGAAGAAGCCGGTGGACTCGACGACGACGTCCACGTCCAGCTCGCCCCAGGCGAGGTTGGCGGGCTCGCGCTCAGAGGTGACCTTGATGGTCTTGCCGCCCACGATGATCGCGTCGTCGGTCGCCTCGACGTCCTCGGGCAGCACACCGAGGATCGAGTCGTACTTCAGCAGGTGGGCCAGCACGGAGTTGGCGGTCAGGTCGTTGATGCCGACGATCTCGACGTCAGCACCCGAGGCCGCCACGGCCCGGAAGAAGTTGCGGCCGATGCGGCCGAATCCGTTGATACCTACACGAACGGTCACTGCTGCTCCTGCTCAGATAGTCAGGTGAGGGTCGCGGCGAGTTCGGTCCCGCCGCTGCGAGGCCTGGTTCGGTCCAGACCCCTCGACCCTAGCGGGCCGAGGGCCCCAGCGGGATGGCGGCGTCCGTGCTACGAGCAGGTAACGAGGTGATGTCGGACTCCTCTCGCCGCCGTGTCACGTGCTGGCCACCGTGCATCTGCCAAGCCACGCCCGACGAGCGATTGGAACGATCGAAAAATCCCCGCCGGGCGCGTCGCCCGGTTCAGGCCTCGTCGGCGAGCATCTCGGCGGTCAGCGACGACTCGGTGTCGGGGATGCCCAGGTCCTCGGCACGCTTGTCGGCCATCGCCAGGAGCCGGCGGATGCGTCCGGCGATCGCGTCCTTCGTGAGCACGGGGTCGTGCAGCTGGCCCAGCTCCTCCAGGGACGCCTGCTTGTGCTCGATCCGCAACGCGCCGGCGAGCTTGAGGTGGTCGGGCACCTCGTCGCCGAGGATCTCCAGCGCGCGCTCCACCCGGGCACCGGCCGCGACGGCGGCCCGGGCCGAGCGGCGGAGGTTGGCGTCGTCGAAGTTGGCGAGCCGGTTGGCCGTGGCACGCACCTCGCGGCGCATCCGACGCTCCTCCCACGCCAGCAGCGACTCGTGCGCCCCCAGTCGGGTCAGCAGCTGCCCGATGGCGTCGCCGTCGCGGACGACCACGCGGTCGACGCCGCGCACCTCCCGTGCCTTGGCCGAGATCCCGAGGCGACGTGCGACGCCGACGAGCGCGAGGGCGGCCTCGGAACCCGGGCAGGTGATCTCCATGGAGCTCGAGCGGCCCGGCTCGGTCAGCGAGCCGTGCGCGAGGAAGGCGCCGCGCCACGCGGCGACCGCGTCGCAGGTGCCGCCGGAGACGACGGCGGGCGGGAGGCCCCGCACCGGTCGGCCACGCTGGTCCAGGAGGCCGGTCTGGCGGGCCAGCGCGTCCCCGTCCCGGTGGACCCGGACGAGGTAGCGGCTGCCCTTGCGCAGGCCGTTGCCCTGCACCATCACGATCTCGGAGGAGGCGTTGAAGACCTCGGCGATGTCCTTGCGGAGCCGCCGTGCGGCTGCACCCGTGTCGAGCTCGGCCTCGATGACGACCTTGCCGCTCACCAGGTGGAGGCCACCGGCGAACCGCAGCATCGTCGCCACCTCGGCCTTGCGGCAGCACGTGCGGGTGACCTGCGTGTTCGCGAGCTCCGCCTTGACCTGTGCCGTCATCGCCATGCGGACGATCCTGCCACGCGGACTCCCTGCGCACCCGTTCCGGGGACGGTGTCGCGCCCGGTGTCGTGCCCGGTGTCGTGACCCGTGCCGCGGCCCGTGTCATCCCCGGAATCGGTGACGAGCCCCTCCAGCGCGCCCGCGAGCAGGTGCACGTCGTGCCGCGGGGTGCCGTCGGCCATGGCCACCGGCGTGACGACGAGGCGCGCGCCGCAGCCGGCCGCCTCTCGCTCGAGGGCGGGGAGGGTCCGGCCGTCGAGCATGCGGGGGTCGACCACCACGGCGTCGACGCGCAGGTCGGGGGCGTGCTCGCGCAGGACGCGCAGGTGGTCGGCGGGCGCGAAGCCGCCGGTCTCCCCCGGCTGCTCGGCCAGGTTCAGGACGACGGCCACCCGGGCGCGCGTGCTCACCAGCGCCTCCCGCAGGCCGGGCACCATCAGGTGCGGGAGCACGGAGGTGAACCACGAGCCGGGCCCCAGCAGCACCCAGTCGGCCACGCTCACCGCGGCGAGCGCCTCGTCGCACGGGACCGGGTCGTGCGGCTCCAGGGCCACGGACTCGATCCGACCCGGGGTGGTGGCCACCTCCACCTGGCCACGGACGGTCGAGACCGCGTCCGGGGCCCCGGGGTCGGCGCCGCGCACCTGCGCCCGGATGTCCATCGGCGAGAGCGCCATGGGCAGCACCCGGCCCTGCGCCCCGAGCAGCCTCCCCACGAGGTCCAGGGCGGCGACAAGGTCACCCAGCTGCTCCCAGAGCGCCACGATCAGCAGGTTGCCGACGTTGTGGCCCCGCATCTCGCCGTCGCCGGCGAAGCGGTGCTGGAGCACCCGCTCCCACGTGCCGCCCCAGTCGTCGGAGCCGCAGAGCGCCGCCAGGGCCATCCGCAGGTCCCCCGGCGGCAGCACCCCGAACTCCCCCCGCAGCCGGCCCGAGGAACCGCCGTTGTCCGCCACGGTGACCACCGCGGTCACCTCGTCCACGACGCCGTCGTAGCTGAGCTCGCGCAGCGCGCGCAGCGTGGCGTGCAGCCCGTGCCCGCCGCCGAGCGCGACGACACGTCGGGTGCTCACTCCCGCCCCAGGTCGCGGTGGGTGGTCGTCGCCTGGAGGCCCTGCTCGACGAGACGTCGGGCCACCTCCTCGGTCATGGCGACGCTGCGGTGCTTGCCCCCGGTGCAGCCGATGGCGATCCGCATGAAGCGCTTGCCCTCGCGCACGTAGCCCTCGGCGACGCCCGTGAGCACCGGCAGGTAGCCGTCCAGGAACTCGGCCGCGCCCGGCTGGGAGAGCACGTAGTCGGAGACCTCCGCGTCGCGGCCCGTGGAGGCGCGCAGCTCGGGGATCCAGTGCGGGTTCGGCAGGAACCGCATGTCCGCGACGTAGTCGGCGTCGACCGGGATGCCGTACTTGAAGCCGAAGCTGACGACGCGAATGCGCAGGCGCGTGGACTCCGGGTCGCCGAAGGACTCGCGGATGCGCTTGGTCAGCTGGTGGACGTTCAGCGACGTGGTGTCGATCAGCAGGTCGGCGTCGCCACGCAGGGCGGCGAGCACCTCGCGCTCGCGCTGCAGGCCGTCGAGGAGCCGACCGCTGCCCTGGAGCGGGTGCGGGCGGCGGGCCGCCTCCTGGCGCCGCACCAGGACCTCGTCACCGGCCTCGAGGAAGAGCAGCGTGGACCGTCGTCCGTGCGCCCCCTCGGCCAGGTGCTGCTGGAGGGAGTCGAAGAACGACCCCGACCGCACGTCGACCACCACCGCGACCGGCTGGGCCACGCCGCGACTGTCGTCGACCAGCCGGACCACGTCCACCAGCAGGCTCGGCGGGAGGTTGTCCACGACGTAGTACCCGAGGTCCTCCAGCTCCTTGGCGGCGGTGCTGCGCCCGGCACCGGTCATCCCGGTGACGACCACGAGGGGTCCTGCCTCGGCCTGCCCCGGCGACGCCGGCGCATCGCTGCCGGAGTCGCTGCCGGTGTGGCTCACGGGTTCGCTGCTGGTGCTCATGCTTCCTCGATCTCGCCGGTGGCGGTGTTGACGACCCACCCGCGCTCGCCCGTGGAGGTCGAGGGGGTCGTGGACGCGTCGGTGCCGTTCCCATCCTCGCCGCTCGCGGCGCCTTCGGCAGGCTGCGACCCACCGGGGTCGACCGCCGTCTTGATCGCCGTGGCCGTGCGCGGGCCGATGCCGGGCACGGCGGCGATCTCCTCGACGGTGGCCGCACGGAGCTTCTTCAGGGACCCGAAGTGGGTCATGAGGGTCTTGCGCCGCACCTCACCGAGGCCCGGCACGTCGTCGAGGACCGACTCGACCATGGACTTCGAGCGGCGGCTGCGGTGGTGGGTGATGGCGAAGCGGTGGGCCTCGTCGCGCAGGCGCTGGAGCAGGTAGAGCCCCTCGGAGGTGCGCGGGAGGATCACCGGGTCCTCGTCGTCCGGGATCCAGACCTCCTCCAGCCGCTTGGCCAGCCCGCACACCGGCACGTCGTCGATGCCCAGCTCGTCGAGGGCCGCCTTGGCGGCCGCGACCTGCGGCGGGCCTCCGTCCACGACCACGAGTCCCGGCTGGTAGGCGAACTTGCGCGGGCGGCCCGTCTCCGGGTCGACCAGCATCGGACCGCTGTCGCCGTCCCCGGGGCGGTACTCGCTGCGCGCCTGCTCGTCGAGCAGCCGCCTGAACCTGCGGGTGATGACCTCGTGCATGGACGCGACGTCGTTCTGCCCGTCGACGCCCTTGATGACGAAGCGCCGGTACTCGGACTTGCGGGCCAGGCCGTCCTCGAAGACCACCATGGACGCGACGACCTCGGTGCCCTGCAGGTTGGAGATGTCGTAGCACTCGATGCGCAGCGGCACGTCGTCGAGCGCGAGCGCCTCCTGGATCTCCTCCAGGGCCCGGTTGCGGGTGGTCAGGTCGCTGGCGCGCTTGGTCTTGTGCAGCGCCAGGGACTGCTTCGCGTTCTTCTCCACCGTCTCCAGCAACGTGCGCTTGTCCCCGCGCTGCGGGACCCGGACCTGGACGCGGGAGCCGCGCCGCTCCCCCAGCAGCTCCTCGAGGGTCTCGGTGTCGGTGGGCATCTGCGGCACCAGGATCTCCTTGGGCACCGCCTCCCCCGACTCCCCGGCGTAGAGCTGGAGCAGGAAGGTCTCGACCAGGTCGGCGGTGTCGCCGGAGTCCATCCGGTCCGCCACCCAGCCACGCTGCCCGCGGATGCGGCCGCCGCGGACGTAGAACACCTGCACGGCCACCTCGAGCGGGTCCTCCGCCAGGGCGACGACGTCGGCGTCCGCCCCGTCGCCGAGGACGACGGCCTGCTTCTCCAGGGCGCGGTTCATGGCCCCGAGGTCGTCGCGCAGCCGGGCCGCGCGCTCGAAGTCGAGGTCCTCGCTGGCCGCGTACATCTCCTTCTCCACGCGTCGGACGAACGCCTGGGTGCGCCCGCCCATGAAGTCGCAGAAGTCGTCCACGATCGCGCGGTGCTCCTCCGGAGAGACCTTGCCGACGCAGGGCGCGGAGCACTTGTCGATGTAGCCCAGCAGGCACGGCCGGCCGATCTGGGCGGAGCGCTTGAACACGCCGTTGCTGCACGAGCGCATCGGGAAGACGCGCAGGAGCACGTCGACGGTCTCGCGGATGGCCCAGGCGTGGCTGTAGGGCCCGAAGTAGCGGGTGCCGCGTCGCTTGGCGCCCCGGCCGACCATCACCCGGGGAAACTCCTCCGACATCGTCACAGCGAGCCACGGGTAGGACTTGTCGTCGCGGTACTTGACGTTGAACCGGGGGTCGAACTCCTTGATCCAGGAGTACTCCAGCTGGAGCGCCTCGACCTCGGTGTTGACCACCGTCCACTCCACGCTGCGCGCGGTCGTGACCATGGTCGCCGTGCGCGGGTGCAGGTTGTGGATCGGCTGGAAGTAGTTCGAGAGCCTCGCCCGCAGGCTGTTGGCCTTGCCCACGTAGATGACGCGGCCGTGGCCGTCCCGGAACTTGTAGACCCCTGGCTGCGTGGGGATGGTGCCCGGCTCGGGTCGGTAGGACAGGGGGTCGGAGGTCCTCGTCACGCGTCGTGCAGCCACCGCGTCAGCCTACGAGCCGGGTCCGACAGGTGCGTCACCCGCGACGCGGCCCTGGTCTCAGGCGACCGTGACCTCGTCGCCGTCGACGGTCACCTCGACGCTGCCCAGCGGGGACGGGGCAGGGCCGGAGACGACCTCGCCGGTCGCGACGTCGAAGACCGAGTTGTGGCAGGTGCAGACGATCCCGTCGGCGCTGATCTGGCTGACGATGCAGCCCTGGTGCGTGCAGACGGCCGAGAAGCCCTTGTACTCGCCCTCGGTGGGCTGGGTGACGACGACCTCGGCGTCGGTGTAGATCACGCCACTGCCCACCGGCACGTCGGCCGCGGCCCCGAGGGCCTCGCCGGACGTGGCGGTCGGCTCGGTGTCGGTGGCGGCCTCCTCGGAGGAGCCGCAGGCAGCCAGCACCGGCGCCGTGAGGCCGGCTGCGCCCAGCCCGAGGGCGCGGCGGCGGCTCAGGCCGTGCCCGGCGCCGCAGCAGCACCCGGTGGAGCCCGAGTGCTGGTCCGTGGTGGAGGAGTCGGTCTGCTGGGCGTCGGTCACGGCGTTCTCCTGCGGTCCGGTGCGGGTCCCGAGGCGCGCACGCGCCCCGTCGGTGTGCCGAACCTACCGGGGCCCGCCCAGCACGAGCGGCTCGTCGCGGCGACCAGCGCGTCGCGGGGTCAGGCCTTCTTCTTCCTCGTCCGGGAGGCCGCCCGCTCGTTCGCCGCCCGGCTGGCCGCCTGGCGGCGGGTCCCGCGCGTGGGCGCCGGCGCCTCGCTGGCCGGCAGCATGCGCTTCGGCTGCTCGGCCTCCTTGCCCTCCAGGAGGGGCTGGAGGAAGCGTCCGGTGTGGCTCTCCGGGGTGCCGGCCACCTTCTCCGGCGTCCCCTCGACGACGACGGTGCCGCCACCGGAGCCGCCCTCGGGGCCCATGTCGACCAGCCAGTCGGCCGACTTGATGACGTCGAGGTTGTGCTCGATCACGAGCACGGTGTTGCCGTTGTCGACGAGCTTGTGCAGGACGAGGAGCAGCTTGCGGATGTCCTCGAAGTGCAGGCCGGTCGTGGGCTCGTCCAGGACGTAGACCGTGCGGCCGGTCGAGCGCTTCTGCAGCTCCGCGGCCAGCTTGACGCGCTGCGCCTCGCCGCCCGACAGCGTGGTCGCCGGCTGACCGAGACGCACGTACCCCAGGCCGACCTCGACCAGGGTCTTGAGGTGCCGGTTGATCGCGGGGACGGCCTCGAAGAAGTCGACGGCCTCCTCGATCGGCATGTCGAGGACCTCGGCGATGGTCTTGCCCTTGTAGTGCACCTCGAGCGTCTCGCGGTTGTACCGGGCGCCGTGGCAGACCTCGCACGGCACGTAGACGTCCGGCAGGAAGTTCATCTCGATCTTGATGGTGCCGTCGCCGGAGCAGGCCTCGCAGCGTCCGCCCTTGACGTTGAACGAGAAGCGGCCCTGCAGGTAGCCGCGGACCTTCGCCTCCTGGGTGGCCGCGAACAGCTTGCGCACGTGGTCGAAGACGCCCGTGTAGGTGGCCGGGTTCGACCGCGGGGTGCGGCCGATCGGCGACTGGTCGACGTGGATCACCTTGTCCACGTGCTCCATGCCGGTGATGGCCCGGTGCCGCCCGGGCAGCGTGCGGGCGTTGTAGAGCTCCTTGGCCAGCGACGTGTAGAGGATGTCGTTGACCAGGGTGGACTTGCCGGAACCCGAGACGCCGGTGACCGCCACGAGGAGCCCCAGCGGGAACGAGACGTCCACGTTGCGCAGGTTGTTCTCCCGCGCGCCGAGGACGGCGAGCTCGCGACCCTTGGTGCGGGGGCGCCGCACGGCGGGGACGGGGATCTCCCGGCGGCCGGAGAGATACATGCCCGTCAGCGAGTCGGGGTGGGCGTAGAGGTCCTCGACGGTGCCGGAGTGGACCACCTGGCCGCCGTGCTCGCCCGCACCCGGACCGATGTCGACCACCCAGTCGGCCACCTTCATCGTGTCCTCGTCGTGCTCCACGACGATCAGCGTGTTGCCGAGGTCGCGCAGGCGCACCAGCGTCTCGATCAGGCGCGCGTTGTCGCGCTGGTGCAGGCCGATGGACGGCTCGTCCAGCACGTACAGGACGCCGACAAGGCCGGCACCGATCTGCGTCGCCAGGCGGATGCGCTGGGCCTCACCACCCGAGAGCGAGCCCGAGGGACGCGCCAGCGAGAGGTACTCCAGGCCGACGTCGAGGAGGAACTGGAGCCGCTCGTTGATCTCCTTGAGGACCCGCTCGCCGATCTGCCGCTCGCGCGCCGTCATGTCCAGGTCGGCCAGGAACTCGGCCGCCTCGCTGATCGAGAGGGCGCAGACCTGCGCGATGCCGAGCTCGCGACCGTCGCGGGAGGTCACCGTCACCGCACGGACGGTCTCGCGCAGGCGCGTGCCCTCGCACGTGGGGCAGGGCACCTCACGCATGAAGCCCTCGAACCGCTCGCGGCTCGTGTCCGACTCGGCCTCGCGGTGCCGGCGCTCGATGTAGGAGCGGACACCCTCGAACTGGGCGTCGTAGGCACGCTGCCGCCCGTAGCGGTTGCGGGTGACCACGTGCACCTTGGTCGAGTGCCCCTCGATGATCGAGCGCCGCGCCTTGGCGGGCATCTCCTCCCAGGGCGTGTTCAGGTCGAAGCCGAGCTCGTCGCCCAGCGCGCCGAGCAGCCGCAGGAAGTAGTCGCTCACGTGCGCGTGGGCCCACGGCACGATCGCGCCCTCGCCCAGGGTCGCGGACGGGTTGGGCACGACCAGCTCGGGGTCGACCTCCATCCGCGTGCCGATGCCCGAGCACGCCGGGCAGGCGCCGAAGGGCGCGTTGAACGAGAACGAGCGCGGCTCGAGCTCCTCCACGTCGATGGCGTGCTCGTTGGGGCAGGCCATCTTCTCGCTGAACCGCATCTCGCGGCCCGGGTCGCCCTCCTCGAGGTCGACGAAGTCGAGCACGACCAGCCCGTCGGCCAGGCGCAGGGCGGTCTCGACGGAGTCGGTGAGGCGGCGCTTCGCGCTCTCCTTGACCGCGAGGCGGTCGATCACGACCTCGATGGTGTGCTTGAGCTTCTTGTCGAGCGTGGGCGGTGAGTCGAGCGTGTGGGTGGCGCCGTCGACCCGGACGCGGGAGTAGCCCTGCGTCTGGAGCTGGGAGAACAGCTCGACGTACTCGCCCTTGCGGCCGCGGACCACCGGCGCGAGGACCTGGAAGCGGCGGCCCTCCTCCAGCGTCAGCACCCGGTCCACGATCTGCTGCGGCGTCTGCCGCTCGATCAGGGAGCCGCAGGTGGGGCAGTGCGGCCGGCCGGCCCGTGCGTAGAGCAGGCGCAGGTAGTCGTACACCTCGGTGATGGTGCCCACCGTCGAGCGTGGGTTGCGCGAGGTGGACTTCTGGTCGATCGAGACCGCCGGGGAGAGGCCCTCGATGAAGTCGACGTCGGGCTTGTCCATCTGACCCAGGAACTGCCGGGCGTAGGCCGACAGCGACTCCACGTAGCGGCGCTGGCCCTCGGCGAAGATCGTGTCGAAGGCCAGCGAGGACTTGCCCGAGCCCGACAGGCCGCTGAAGACGATCAGCGAGTCGCGCGGCAGGTCGACCGACACGTCCTTCAGGTTGTGCTCGCGGGCACCACGCACCACCAGCTGGTTCAGCGCGGGGGTGCGGGCGTCGTCCACCACAGGAGCCTCCGACTCGGCCACAGGGGTCCTCTCCAGGCAGGGTGCCGCCCCACGGGCGTGGCGGGGCCACGGAGTGTCGGGGACGGCAGACGTTCGAACGTGCGTTCCCCAGCCTACGGTGTTCGCCAGGGAGGTCCCAGCCTCTCACGCGCCACCGACACCCCGGGTGGGTGAGCGCCCACCGCACGACCGGGCCCCACGCGGGCGGACGAGGAGCACCCCATGAGCGAGAGCTACACCGGCCAGGTCACCGTCGGCGGTCCGCCCGCCGTCCGGGAGATCGGCGACCTGCGCGTGACCAAGGTCGCGGTCGACCCGCGCATGGCGAACAACGCCTACCTGCTCACGTGCCTCTCCACCGGCGACCAGGTGCTGGTGGACGCGGCGGACGACGCACCCACGCTGCTGACCGTCCTCGACCCGGAGCGGCTCCGTGCGGTCGTCACCACGCACCAGCACTGGGACCACCACCGGGCGCTGGCCGACGTCGTGGCCGCGACCGGCGCCGAGGTGGTCGTGGGCGCCCCGGACGCCGCGGCGGTGTCCGAGCAGACGGGGGTGTCGGTCACGCGGGAGGTCTCCGACGGGGACACCGTGGCCGTGGGCTCCTGTGCCGTGGAGGTCGTGCGGGTCACCGGGCACACCCCCGGCGCGATCGTGCTGGCGTTCACCGAGCCCGGCGGCCGCGCCCACCTGTTCACCGGCGACTCGCTGTTCCCCGGTGGTCCGGGCAGGACGCCGGACCCCGAGGCGTTCGCCTCCATCATGGACGACCTGGAGACGAAAGTCTTCGCACGCTTCCGCGACGACACGTGGTTCTACCCCGGGCACGGGGACGACTCCACCCTCGGTACGGAGCGTCCCCGCCTCGCCGAGTGGCGAGCGCGGGGCTGGTGACACGCGAGCCTCAGGCCACGTGACGGCGGCCGGCGCGGCCGGTCTCCTCGAGTCCTCCGTAGGGCCAGCTGCCCGGGTGGGTGATGGTCAGCCCCGCCACGGTCTCGGTTCCGCCCGGAGCCAGCAGCTCCTCCTCGTCCCCCAGCATCTCGCGCAGCGGGATGCCCGAGGCGGTCGTGGGCTCCGGCATCGACACCACGGGGGCGTCCGCGGCGGGCATGCCCGGGGCGGTGACCTCGGGCAGCGCCGAGCCGCCCTCGGCACGGACGACCGGTCGGGCGGCGCGCGCCACAACCCGCACCTCCTGGTCGGCCGCGTAGCGTCGCAGCGCCGCGAGGTCCGGCAGCGTGTCGTCGGCCAGGTGGCGGCGCATCTCGTCCTCGTCGGTCCCAGCGCGGACGACGGCCGCCAGGACGTGGGCGTCGTGGCGGTGCGCCCACGCGCTCAGCACCGACACGTCCACGCGCGTGGTGGCCGTCATGACGTAGGCCGCGTCGGCGTGGTGGAGGCCCTCGGTGCGCAGCAGACGACCCAGCTCGGTCCGGGCGGACACGCCGGAGCTCGCGCCGGCCGGCGCGGGCGCGCGGCCGGCCGCCACGACGTACCAGACGATCGTCCCGAGCAGGCCGGTCATCGCGATCAGCAGCAGCATCATCAGTTCTTCCCCTTCCCGGAGGCCGAGGACTCGAACCTTGCTGGATCGATGGGGGCCGACGACGTCCGGTGCGTCGACGCCGCGGTGGCCGGACCTGGGGGTGGACCGGTCGCCCGCGCTTCCCAGGTCGACAGGCTCCATGGTGGGGCACCAGGACACCTGTCGGGAGGGTCGTAATGACAGTCCTGCCCTGGTCCGTTGCGACTACTGGTACGGCCCGTTCGGGCCATCTTCACCCTGGGGCGGACAAAAATGCCCCTCTGGGCGTTTGACCTGCATCATCCAGGGCACAGTGGCCCGTTACAGGTGTGCGCTCAGCTCGTCGTCAGCCTGGGTGACCACCGTCACCGCGACGCTCGTCGCGGGTGGCAGCACCCCGCAGGATCATCTCGGCCTCGGCCATGAGCCGGGCCACCGCGATCTCGATCGCGACCTCCTCGGCCCACCGGTCGGCAGCCCGCTGACTCGCCTCGTCCTCCGGCACGCCGGGTCCTTCGGCGACCGCCGGCTCGGCGACACGCCTCTCCACGACAGGCCTCTCGACGACAGGGGGCTGCGGGACGGCCGGCGACAGGGCCGGCCGCGCCATGGAGAGGAGCGGGACGAGCAGCAGCACCGGCGACGCGGCCAGGGCGAGGCCCAGGAGGAGGGCGAGGCCCGGCGCGGGGACGGTGTCGAGGGCGGCGCCGACGGCGGTGTCGAGCGTGTGGACGACGGGCGGGGCGGAGTGCACGGTCACGGGGGGCTCCTCACGGTCTCCGACGTGCGGGCGGCGCGCCTGGGGGGGAGAGACCGGGACGCACGGCACAACGAGCCGTAGCCCAGGGCGTCACGGCCAGGTGCGCGGCCGGGCCTGCGCCTGCCGCTCCCCCGCGCAGAGACACGCGCGCCGGTGCGTAGGCTCGGGCGCGTGATCGAGCTGCGCACCCCGACCCAGATCCAGCAGATGCGTCCCGCGGGACGCTTCGTGGCCGACGTCCTCACCGCCCTCCAGGGCGCCGCCGACGTGGGCGTCAACCTGCTCGAGCTGGACGCGCTCGCGCACGCCATGATCCGGGAGCGCGGGGCGGAGTCCTGCTACATCGACTACCACCCGAGCTTCGGCGCCTCGCCGTTCGGCAAGGTGCTGTGCACCTCCGTCAACGACGCGGTCCTGCACGGACTGCCGCACGACTACGTGCTGCGCGACGGCGACCTGCTCTCGGTCGACTTCGCAGCCTCCGTGGACGGCTGGGTGGCGGACTCCGCCCTCAGCGTCGTGGTGGGCACGCCGCGCGAGGAGGACCTGCGCCTCATCGAGACCACCACGCGGGCCCTGGACGCCGCGATCGGGGCCGCCACGGTGGGCAACCGCCTCGGCGACATCTCCGCGGCCATCGCCGGCGTGGCCCGGGCCGAGGGCCTCGCGATCAACACCCAGTTCGGTGGTCACGGCGTCGGACGGACCATGCACGGCGACCCCCACGTCCCCAACGACGGGCGAGCCGGACGCGGCCTCAAGCTCGCCGAGGGCCTCGTGATCGCCATCGAGCCGTGGTTCCTGCACACCACCGACGAGATCTACACCGACGCGGACGGGTGGACGCTCCGGTCCGCCGACGGCTCCCGCGGAGCCCACATGGAGCACACCGTGGCGATCACCGCGGAGGGGCCGCTCGTCCTCACCGCCCGGGACTGATCCCGGACCAGGGCCCGGGCCCTGCGACCCCGATCGGGTGACGTGGCGCACACCCCACCCCGCCGCGCTCCCGCTCCGCGTCCATGGGGCCTACCCTCTCCCCATGGAGACGACCGAGACGCAGACCCAGCAGGACCAGAAGGTTGCCGCCCCCGCCGTGACCGGCATGGTGGCCAATCCGCGCCGCACGAAGCTCTGACCCACGTCGGAGCACCCTTTCGACGTGTTCTCCGGCCCGGCCACCCGCGGGTGGCCGGGCCGGAGTGCTTCCGGAGTGCTTCCCGAGTGCTTCCCAGGCGCCTGGGAGTCGAGGAGCCGGCGTCGCTCAGGGCCGCCTCGCGAGCACGAACACGCGGTCAGAGTCCTCGCCGTCCTCGGGGCGGGCGCCCCGGACGTACCACTCCACGTCCTCCAGCCCCGCGGCCCGCACGGCCTCGACGAGCCGCGTCGGATCGGTGGGCACCACGGCCAGGCCGGTGACGTCGTAGCCCAGCCACTCCCCGACCCGATGCACCTCGGTGCCGGTGTACGTCGCGAGCAGGAGCTGCCCGCCGGGCGCCAGCGGACGGGCCAGGGCCGCGACCACGTCCGGCAGCTCGCCGGGGCTGAAGTGGTGGGTGGAGAACCAGGAGACGACCGCGCCCCAGCCCTCGGCGGCCTCGGGCCGCATCAGCCGACGCAGGTCTCCCACGTCGAAGCGCAGCTCGGGGTGCCGAGCGCGGGCGAGCGCGGCCATGGCGGGGCTGACGTCGAGGCCCCGGGCGTCGGCGCCCTGGGCGGCCAGGTAGGCCGTGACGTGTCCCGGGCCGGCACCGGCCTCGACCAGCGGGAGTCCCGTCTCGGCAGCGTGCTCCGCCACCCGCCAGAGCAGCCAGCGCTCCAGCGGAAGCCCCCAGCCGTCGAGCTCCGTGGCATAGCGCTCGGCGTAGGCGTCGGCCAGGCCGTCGTACATCCCCAGGACCACGGCGTCCCTGGCCTCCGGGCCGTCCTCGGCTCCGGCGTCGTCGGGCAGGGCGGGCGCGGCGGCGGCCGCGGCCCCCGGCTCCGGCCCGAGCAGGTGGGCCCAGCGGTGGTCCCGGTCGCCGGAGCGACGGTCGAGGCGGCGCACGAGCGGCTGCTCGCGGGCGGCCAGCTCCTCCAGCGTCCGCTCGACGTCCTCGCGGTCGGCGAAGGCGTGCAGCCGCTCGGTGCGCGAGCGCAGCTCGCCGGGCGACTGCGGACCGCGCAGCAGGAGCACCGTGAGCAGCGCCTTCTCGTCCTCGGCGAGGCCGAGCACCTCGTCCAGCGCCTGGTGGTACTTCAGGGTGCGCCGACCGCTGTCGGCCCACACGATGCGCAGCAGCCCCTGCTCCTTCAGCGCGCGGACCGTGGCCTCCACCGTCTGCTCGTCCAGGTCCATGACCGGCTCGCGCGAGCTGGACTGGTTGCACGCCGTGCGCAGTGCGTTGAGCGTCATCGGGTACGACCCCGGCACGGTGACCTGCTTCTCCATCAGCGCGCCCAGCACGCGCTGGGACACCTCGTCCAGGTCGGCCGCGTCGGCCGGGTGCGTCGTCGACATGGCCCCACCCTAGTGAGGCCCGCCAGCGGCGCGAGGTACCTCGCCCGGTCGGTCGGGACTCGGAGGTCCCGGGCTCGGAGGAACCGCGCTCAGACGGTCGTGGTGTGCCCGGTGTCGGGGTTCCAGCGGCGCACCTCGACCAGCCGGACCTCCGACGTGGCGGCCCCGTTCGCGCTGTCCGCGTCCACGGTGCCGCCGCCCTCGGTGAGTGCCGCCAGCGCGGCAGGCACCTGCCCCGGCTCCAGCCCACGGGCCAGGGTGAGGTGCGGCAGCCAGCCGGCGTGCAGCCGGTCCGGAACCTGTGCCCGCACCGCCAGGGCCCGACGCGCCACGTCGTCGTCCACCTGGACGGGGCGGGCGAGCGTCAGCCGTCGCCGGCCGAGCAGCAGCACACCGCCGACGCGGGCGGTGGCGGGCAGCACGCCGCGCAGGCGCACGTGCGCGACGTCGAGGGCCGCCTCCGGGATGGCCGGGGCCTCCACCAGCGTCACGTGCGGGGCGTTGGTCGGCGAGGGGTGGTCGGCCTGGGAGGGCAGACCGGCGGCGCGCAGGGCCTCCCACTGCGCCCGGACGAGCGCGTCGCCGGCGTCGTCGAGGACGAGCTCGAGGCTGTGGGGTCGACGCACCCGCTCAGCCTGCCACGCGTGCGGACGAGGCTCGCCGGGAGGTCACGAGCTCAGCCACGGCTGGGCCCGGCGGGTGTGGGCGGCCTTCTTCGCCGGGTCCAGCCGCTCGTAGCCGCGGGCCATCATGCTGCTGCGGGGGTTGGCGGAGAAGACGTCCAGGTGGTCGCGCACGAACGTCCAGTACAGGGCGTCCCAGTCGTCGGTCCACTCCCCCGGCGGCAGGTCCGACATCCGGCGCAGGTAGGCGGAGCCGGAGACGTAGGGCTTGGTGGTGACGGCCTCGCCCGCGGCGAACTGGCTCATGGCGTGCACGTTGGGCACCATCACCCAGTCGTAGGCGTCGACGAAGAGCTCCATGAACCACTCGTGCACCGCCTCGGGGTCGGTGCGCAGCAGGCACATGGCGTTGCCGAGCACCATGAGCCGCTCGATGTGGTGGGCGTAGCCGGAGTCCAGCACCCGCTCCACGACCGTGTCGACGGGTGCCAGCCCGGTCTGCGCGGTCCACCACCCGGGCGCCAGCGAACGACCGTGCTCGAGGCGGTTGCGGCTGCGCAGGCGCCGGCCCCAGAGCGTGTAGGTCGCGCGCATGTACTCGCGCCAGCCGATCAGTTGGCGCACGAAGCCCTCCAGGCTCGCCAGCGGCACCTCGTCCGGGCCACCCTCGCGCTCCTCGGCGACCGCGAGGGCCCTGTCGAGGACGTGTCGGGGGTCCACGAGGCCGACGTTCAGCCCCGGGGTCAGCAACGCGTGGAAGACGTGGGCGTGCTCGGCGCTGATCGCGTCCTCGTAGGGGCCGAACTGGGCGAACCGGTGCTCCAGGAAGTCCTCGACCCCCGCCTCCGCGTCGGCGTGGGAGGTCGGCCACCGGAACGCGTCGGGCGCGGGCAGCCGGCCGGGGTTGTCGGGGAACGCGCGGCGGACCCAGTCCATGGCCGCGGCGACCTCGTCGTGGGCCGGCGGCACCGCGACGCGGGGCACGGGGTGGCCGCGCGGCAGCTTCTTGCGGTTGTCCTCGTCGAAGGACCAGCGCCCGCCCACGGGGTCGCCGTCACCGGTGAGGAGGACGCCGAGGCGGCGCCGCTGCCAGGTGTAGAAGTGCTGCATCCGGGCGGCCTTGCCACGGGGGCCGCTCGCGCCGTCCATCTGCGCGACCAGGTCGGCGCGGGTGGTGAGGAAGCCGGGGGTCTCCAGGACGTCGCCGGGCCGCAGCTCGTAGCCGCCGTCGGCGAGGGCGGCGGTGAGGTCCTGGGCGAGCCAGTCGTCCACGACGTCGAAGACGCTCACCGACGTGGGCCGTACCCGCTCCACGACCCGGGCCAGGGCCCGCCGGCTGGTGGTGCGGCCGTCCGTCTCGACGTGCTCCACCGCGAGACCTGCCTCGCGCAGCCGCTGCGCGAAGCGCCGCATCGAGGCCCGGTGCAGCACCAGCTTCTGCACGTGGAAGCGATACTGCCGGAAGAGCAGGTCGTGCTCGAGGAGCACCACGACGGTGCCGGCCGGGACGTCGAGGTGCTCGACGAAGAGCTGGTGGGGCAGCACGAGCCGCAGGTGGCGCTCGTCGGGGCGGTCCGGCATGGGCCCGACGCTAGGCAGGCCCGGACCCGCGGCCGCTCACCCCGGCGGGGGCGTAGCGTGCCGCCATGCGCCACGACGACGCGACCCTCCCGGGCTGGGACCGCCGGTTGCACACCCACGACGGGACCACCCACCCCGTGCACCAGCGGGGCGAGGGCCCGGGCGTGGTGGTCGTTCACGAGGTCCCGGGGCCCACGCCGAGCGTCGTGGCCTTCGCCGAGGAGGTCGTCGACGCCGGCTTCACCGTGGCGCTGCCGCACCTGTTCGGCGACCTCGGCCGCCCGCCCAGCGGCGGGTACCTCGCC
This sequence comes from Nocardioides bruguierae, assembly GCF_023656415.1. Classification (GTDB taxonomy): domain Bacteria; phylum Actinomycetota; class Actinomycetes; order Propionibacteriales; family Nocardioidaceae; genus Nocardioides; species Nocardioides bruguierae. The sequence goes on along the minus strand of NZ_JAMOIL010000001.1, from coordinate 206,169 downwards.
CGCACCGTGGCCCGGGTGTGCGTGAGCCGGGAGTTCACCGCGCTCGGCACCGGGGTGACGACCCCCGTGGCCGGCTGGCTCCGCTCGCTCGCGCGCGACCTGCACGAGCGCGTCGGCGGCCCGGCCGCCGCACCCGGCGTGGGCGTCGTGGGCATGTGCTTCACCGGTGGCTTCGCCCTCGCCACGATGGTGGACGAGGCCGTCGCCGCGCCGGTCCTGTGCCAGCCGTCAGCGCCCTTCGCGATCGGCCGACGGCGCAGCGCGGACCTGAACCTCTCCCCCGGTGACCTGGAGACCGTGAAGGCGCGCGTGAGTGCGGGCTGCCCCGTGCTGGGGGTCCGCTACGCCGAGGACCCGCTGGTCGGGACGCGGTTCGACACCCTGCGGCGCGAGCTCGGCGAGGGGTTCCTCGCCGTCGAGCTGGACGGGGCGGGGCACTCCACCGTCACCGAGCAGCGCGACCAGCACGCCGTCGACGAGGTGCTGGGGTTCCTGCGGTCGCGCCTGGTCCTCCCCGGGACCGCCTGAGGAGCCTCAGCCGGCAGACGGACCCTCCGGGTCGGCACCGGTCTCGGCACCGGTCTCGGCACCGGTCTCGGCACCGGTCTCGGCACCGGTCTCGGCATCGGACTCGGCATCGGACTCGGCATCGGACTCGGCGCCGACCTCGGGCTGCGTCCCGAGGTGCTTCTCCAGCTCGACCACGAGGCCGCTCACCCGGGCCAGGGCCGCGTCGAACCGCTCCAGCGGCGGCGCGAGCTCGCGCGAGGCCTCGTCACCGGCCCGTTCGGCACGCGACCGCACCACGTGCACGGCCAGGCGCAGCGCGGTGAGGGCGTTGTTGAGCTCGTGGGTGACCTCGTCCGCGGGTCGCACGTCGGGGTAGTCCGCGCGCACGGGCACGGGCGTGTGCCCCACCGCCCCCAGGCCGTCGGACGCCTCGGCGGGCGTCTCCGCCGGCGCCGGGCCGCCCTCGACAGCGATCCAGCGGTAGCCCGCCCCCGACTCGGTGGCCACGTAGATCGGGGAGCCGGCGTCGTCCCCGATCTTGGCCCGCAGCGACCGGAGGTGGGCACGCAGCGCGGCCCGCGTCTCGTCGCCGTGGCCGGCGTCCCAGACCGTGTGCAGCAGCCAGCGGTGGGTCAGCAGCTTGCCGGGGTTGGTGACCAGCGCCTCGAGGAGCCGCCACTCGGTCGGGGTGAGGTGCAGGGAGCCACCGTCACGGGTGACCGCCCGGCTGGAGAGGTCGACCTCCAGGCCGCCGAAGCGACGCGAGCGCTGGAGGTCGTCGTCGCCGGCGGGCTGCGTGCGGCGCATGAGGGCCCGGAGGCGGGCGACCAGCTCGTCCAGGCCGAACGGCTTCTGGAGGAAGTCGTCCGCGCCGGCCTCCAGCACGGCCACGCGCCGGGCCTGGTCGCTGACCCCGGAGAGGATGAGCACCGGGACGCTGCTCCAGGTCCGCAGCGTGCGCACGAGGGTGAGCCCGTCGGTGTCGGGCAGCCACAGGTCGAGGACGACGACGTCGGGCGCGGCCGTCGCGAGCGTCTCGAACCCCTCGCGACCGTCCGCCGCGAGCAGGACCTCGAACCCCGCGCGGGCCAGGGCGCTGCGCAGCGCCAGCCGCACCTGGGGCTCGTCGTCGATCACCAGCACGCGTGTCATGGCCGCCACTCTAGGCGCACGACCGTGCCCGGCGTCCGACGACTCCCGACATCCGTCCCCGCGATCCTTCACGTCATCTTCACGGGCGACGGGTCGACTTCTCAGGCGTCCTTCACGGCCCGGGAGCGACCGTGGTGCCACCGGCCCTCCACGTCCCCCCGGTGGGCGACCGGAGGGGGCCGGGTCGCCGTCCGCAGGGTCGGCGCCCGGGCCCCGCGCCCCGCCCACGCGCGGGTGCCCGCGACAGCGAGCGGGGCAGCACGGACCCCCAGGACGGAGCACACGCGTGGCACGCATCCTCGTCGCCGACGACGACGAGGACCTCCGCGCCCTGGTGGCGATGGTCCTCGCTGACCGCGGACACCGCGTCGAGACCGTCGGCAGCGGCGAGGAGGCGCTCGGGCTGCTGCTCCCGTCCGCGTCCCCTGCGGTCCACGAGGGTTCCTTCGACGCCGCCGTCCTCGACCTCGCGATGCCGGGGCCCGACGGCCTCGCGGTCGTCCGCGCCCTGGACGCGGCACCCGGTGGCCGCCCCCGCTGCACCGTGCTCCTCACCGCCGACCGCAGCACGCCGGTGCGCGACGCCGCCGCGGCGGCCGGGGTCCCGGTGCTGCGCAAGCCGTTCGACGTGGACGCCCTCGTGGCCCGGCTGGAGGCGCTGATGACCGGCGCCGGCTCGCCGGACGAGGGCGAGCCGGACCCCGACCCCGGGGTGTCCTGAACCCGTGCTGAACCCCGTGCCCGCTCCCGGGCGTTTCACCGCGTCCCGCGGGGCGTCCGAGCCGCATGATGTCCCCGTGCCTGCTTCACCCGCCCCCGGACCGCGCTCGCTCGGCACGTGGTCCCTGCTGGGCCTGCTCCTCGGGCAGCTCGTGCTCGGGCTCGCCGCGGTGGAGCTCTCCGCCGCCGGCGCCCGAGTCGCGCCCTGGTGGCCGGCCAGTGGCATGGCCGCCGCCGCGCTACTGCTCTCGCCCGCGCGCCGCTGGCCACTGGTGGCGGTGCTGATCGCCCTGGTCAGCCTCCTCTCCAACCTCCTCGGCGGACGGCCGTGGGACCTCGCCCTGGTCTACGGCCCCATCCAGGCCGTCGAGGCCCTGGTGTTCGCGGTCCTGCTCGGTGGCCGTCGGCGGCTGCCGGCGCTCGCCTCCCTCGAGGACCTGGTGCGCCTCCTCGTGGCCTCCCTGGCCGCCTCGCTGCTCACCGCCGCCCTCGGCGCCACCGCGGTCGCCGCGCTCACGGACGGCTCGCCGTTCAGCACGTTCCGCACCGTCACCGCCACGCACGCGGCCGCACTGCTCGTCGTGGCGCCCCTGTTCCTGCGGCTGCCCTCCCGGGCGCCCGGCAACCTCAGCGCGTGGTGGCGACCCGTCCAGGTCCTGGCCGCGCTGGGCTCGACGCTGGTGTTCCTGCCCGGTCAGGTCCTGCCGCTGGCGTTCCTGCCCGTGCCGTTCGTGGTGTGGGGCGCCATGGTGCTGCCGGTGCGGTGGCTGGTGGCCGAGGTCATCGTGATGAGCGTGCTGGTGACACTGCTCACCGGCGCCGGCGGCGGGCCGTTCTCGCAGTCTCCCGTCGGCGACCCCGAGATCCGGGACGCGATGGTGCAGCTGTTCCTCGTCGTCCTCGTGCTGGCAGCCCTCCCCCTGGCCATGGCGATGGCGCAGCGTCGCCTGGCGATCGAGGACGCCGTGAGCAGCCGCGAGACCTACCGCCGGGGGATCTCGGAGTCCCTCATCGGCATGCTGATCCTGCGCCCCACCGACCAGGGCCTGGTGGTGCTCGAGGCCAACGAGCGCGCCGCTCGGCTGCTCGGCCCGCCCCAGGGCGTCCTGCTCGGCCGACCCTGGGAGGCCGGGCTGGGCCCGCACCGGGCTCAGGTGTCCGCCGTCGTCGAGACGATGGCCGCCGGAGGCAGCCCCCTGTGGGAGGACGAGGTGGTGCTCGACACCGAGCCGGTCCGCACCGTCCGCCTGGCCCTGTCCTACCTGCGCGGCGCCGACGCGGATCGCCGCACCGCCGGCGGCCACCTGGTGGTGGCCCAGCTCGTCGACCTCACCGACGAGCGCCAGGCGCTCCAGGACCTCGGTGACGAGCGGGAGTTCACCACGGCCCTGCTGCGGGGCACCACCGAGATCGGCATCGTCGGCACGGACCGCGAGGGCCGGCTCACCTACGTCAACACCGGCACCGAGCGGATGCTGGGCGTCAGCGCCGCCGTGCTCGTCGGACGTCCGCTGCGGGACCTGCACCCGCCGGCCGAGATCGCGCACGCGCTGGCCGACCTCGACCCCGGCGCCGACGAGCCGGACGTGGTGCTCCTGCGGGCGGCCCGCTCGCACGGCCCGGACCGGCGCGACTGGACCTGGGTGCGGGCCGACGGCAGCCACCTCACCGTCACGCTGCGCACCCGTCCGCTCCAGGCCGCCGACGGCCGCGAGCTGGGCTTCCTCGTGGTGGCCGACGACGTCACGGACCGGCGCAAGCGGGAGGCGTCGATGCGGGCCGCGCTGGCCCACGAGCAGGCGGCGGTGGAGCGGCTGGAGGACCTGGACCGCACCAAGAACGAGTTCGTCTCCTCGGTCAGCCACGAGCTGCGCACCCCGATGACCAGCGTGCTGGGCTTCACCCAGCTGCTGAGCTCGGGGCACCTCGGCCCGCTGACGGAGCGGCAGAAGGAGTCCTTGGCCCGGATCGACCGCAGCGGCCGCCGGCTGCTGGGGCTGATCGAGAACATCCTCACGCTCTCCCGTCTGGAGTCGCGCCGCGACGACCTCGACCTGACCACCGCCGACCTGCGCGACTGCGTGAGCGCGGCGGTGGAGGAGACGTCCGAGATGCGTCGCACCCGTGACCTCACCCTGGACCTGGCCCTGCCGGGCAGCCCGGTGCCCTCCTGGCTCGACGCCGAGCAGATGGAGCGCGCGGTGACCAACCTGGTCACGAACGCGGTCAAGTTCACACCCGACGGCGGCTCGATCACGGTCGAGGTCGTCCGGGACGAGGCCCACGACCGCGTCCGGGTCACCGACACCGGCCTGGGCATCCCGCCCGAGGACCGCGCCCGGCTGTTCGAGCGGTTCTTCCGCGGCGACCACGCCGTGGAGGCCACCGTGCAGGGCACGGGGCTGGGGCTGTCCATCGTGGAGACGATCGTGCAGGCCCACGGCGGCGCCGTGGAGGTGACCTCCGAGCCCGGAGTCGGGTCGACGTTCGAGATCGTGCTCCCGCGCTGATCCGTCGGCGCTGATCCGTCGGCGCTGATCCGCGGGACCGCCGGCGCGGCCCCGTCAGCCGAGGAGCTTCTCGACCCGCCCCAGCAGCTCGACGATGTCGAAGGGCTTGACCAGGTAGTCCGAGGCGCCCGCGGCCATGCCGCGGCGCTGGTCCTCCTCGCGGGCGCGAGCCGTCAGCATCAGCACGGGCAGGTCGGCGTGCGCACCGTCCGCGCGCAGGCGGGTGCACGCCTCCACACCGTCGACGCCGCCGGGCAGCGAGACGTCGAGGATCACCAGGCCCGGCCCGTGCTCGGCGACCAGGTCGAGACCCACCAGGGCCTCGGTGGCCATGTGCACCTCGTGCCCGGCGTCCTCCAGGAGGAGGCGCAGCAGCTGGTGCACGTCCGGGTCGTCCTCGACCGCCACGATCACTGCCATGCCGCATACCCTAGTGCGTGCCGGTCACCCGCGAGTGCGACCCGCCCTGACACGTCCGGGCCTCCTAGGCTGACGGGCGTGCACCCCGCGCCCGCCGACCCCGCCGACCCGGACCCCGCCGACCCGGACCGCGTCGACCCCAAAGCCCTGCGAGCGCGGGCGGCCGCCGTGCCGCCCGTCGAGTCGCGGCTGCAACGGCTCTCCGACGAGGCGGACGGCTTCATGCCGGTCGACGAGGGCGCCGCCCTGCACCGGTGGGCACGGGTGGCCCTCGACCAGGCGCCGGCCCCGCTGCTGGAGATCGGCACCTACTGCGGCAAGTCCGCCATCCTGCTCGGTGCCGCGGCCCGCTCGGCGATCGGCCGGGAAGGCGCCCCGCCCGTCGTCCTGACCCTCGACCACCACCGCGGCGCGGAGGAGAACCAGGCCGGGTGGGAGCACCACGACCCGTCCCTGGTGGTGCCCGGCCTGGGTCTGATGGACACGCTCCCCCGCTTCCGCACGACGCTGGCCGCCACCGGCCTGGAGGACGTGGTGGTGCCCGTGGTGGGCCGCTCGCACACGGTGGCCTCGTTCTGGACCACGCCGCTGTCGCTGGTCTTCGTGGACGGCGGCCACGCCGAGGAGCACGCCCAGGGCGACTTCGAGGGCTGGGCGCACCACCTGGTCCGCGGCGGCCTGCTGGCCGTGCACGACGTCTTCCCCGACCCCGCTGACGGCGGTCAGGCCCCCTGGCACGTGCACCAGCGTGCACTGGCGACCGGCTGCTTCGTCGAGGTCGACCACGTGGGCTCGCTGCGGGTGCTCGTCCGCACCCGCGGCGAGGCGGGCGAGCCGCTCGAGGGCTGAGCCCTACGCCTCCGGGGAGATCGGGAGGGCGTCGGGGCAGCCGCACCGCAGCCCGGTCTCGGGCGGGTGCGGGGCGAGGCCCTCGCCGCGCATGATCCCCGACCCGCCCGTGCCGGTGCCGTGCCGGGCGGCGAGGGCGTCGACCGCGAGGACGACGGCGGCGGCGGTGTAGGTGGTGCGCTCCTGCGGCCAGACGACGTCGTCGCCGTAGACCCAGCCGGTCCAGTACCCGCCGTCCTCCGCGCGCAGGTGCTGGACGTCGGCCAGCAGGCGGTGCGCGTCCTCGTGGGCGCCCACGGCGTCCAGCGCCATGACGAGCTCGGCGGTCTCGGCGCCGGTGACCCAGGGGTTGGTGTCGACACAGCGGATGCCGAGGCCGGGCCGCACGAAGTCGTCCCAGCGGGTCGCCAGGAGCGCCTGTGCCTCGGCGCCGCGCACCGCACCGCCGAGCACCGGGTAGTACCAGTCCATCGAGTAGGTGGACTTGTCCAGGAACCGGTCGCGGTGGTGCCGCACCGCGTGGCCGAGACGTCCGGTCGCGGCCTCCCAGCGCTCGCGTCGACCGGGAGTGGAGTCCTGGACGAGGTCCAGCAGGGCCAGGCCGGCGCGCAGCGACTGGTAGACGCTGGAGGAGCCCGCGAGCAGTGCACCCTCCTCGGTGGGCGTCCAGGTCAGGCCGCCCCAGTCGGCCTGCTGGGCCACCACCCAGTCCAGGGCACGGGCCACGGTGGGCCAGCAGCGCTCCACGAGGGAGGAGTCGCCGCGCACCTGCCAGTGGTGCAGCACCCCGACGGCGAGGTAGGCGGAGATGTTCACCTCGCCGCGCGCGTCGGTGACCTCGCCGCGCTCGACGCGCATGGGCAGGGAGCCGTCCGGCCGCTGGAGCCGCAGCACCCAGTCGTAGGCGGCCTCCGCCTCGGCGACCCGGCCGCCGACGAGCAGCGCCATCGCCGCCTCGACGTGGTTCCAGGCGTCGGCGTGCTGGCCGGTGGTGAACGGCACCGCGCCGTCCGGCTCCTGCATGGACGCCAGCGACGCCGCCGTCCGCTCGACCTCCGCGACCGTCAGGACGCCCGGCAGGCTCGGGACCCTCACGGCACCTCGGGCTTGCGCAGGTAGACCACCAGGCTCTTGCCGATCAGCGGGTCCAGCACCCGGCCGGCCCAGCGCAGCACGCGCGGGGCGTCGGTGATCTCCCAGACCAGGAGCCGGTGGTAGGCGCGCACCAGCGGGTGCGTGTCGTTGTCCACGCCGACCGCGCACTTGAGCCACCAGTAGGGGCTGTGCAGGCCGTGGGCGTACCCCGTGCCCTCGACCACGAGGCCGGCGCCGGTGAGCTTCGCGACCAGCTCGGCGTCGGTGTAGATCCGGATGTGTCCGCCCTCGACCGTGTGGTACTCCTCCGAGAGCCGCCAGCTCACGATCTCCGGGAACCACCGGGGCACCGAGACGGCCATGGTGCCGCCGGGACGCAGCACGCGGACGAGCTCGTCGATGGCGGCGATGTCGGCCGGCAGGTGCTCGAGCACCTCGGCGGCGACGACCCGGTCGAACTCGCCGTCGGCGAAGGGCAGGGCCAGGGCGTCGCCCTCGACGACACGGGCCGCCGCATCCTCGGGCACCTGCCCCTCCAACCGCATGGCACCGAACAGCTCCTCGACGCCACGCAGCTCGGCGGCGTCGCGGTCCAGGGCGACGACGTCGGCGCCGCGTCGGTAGGCCTCGAAGGCGTGCCGGCCGGCCCCGGCGCCCATGTCGAGCAGCCGGTCGCCGGGCACCAGGCCGAGGCGGTCGAAGTCAACGGTCAGCACGGAGGTCCTCCTGGAGCGGTGCGGGCAGGGGGTCGGACGGGACGCCGCCGGTGCCGGGCGGCCCGAGCGGTGGCGCGGCGGGGGCCGCGGTGAGGCGAGTGGGCACCAGGGCGCGCGAGCGTCGGCCAGGACGCGGCGGGGCGGCGTGCCAGGCGGCGACCGTCTCGGCGTGCACCGCCGCCGTCCGCTCCGCCACGGCCTCCCACGTGAACAGGGACCGGGCCCGCTCGCGGGCGGCGGTGCCGTAGCGCGCGCGCCGGTCCGGGTCGTCCAGCAGGCGGGCGAGCGCCTTCTCCAGGGCGGCCTCGTCGCCGGGCGGCACCTGGTCGGCGCAGAGGCCGTCGGGGCCGACCACCTCGGGGATGGCACCGGCGGCGGAGACGACCAGCGGGGTCGCGCACGCCATCAGCTCGGCCGTGGGCAGGGAGAAGCCCTCGTAGAGCGAGGGCACGCAGCCGACCTCGGCCGACCCCATCAGTGCCACCAGGTCCTCGACGTCCAGACCGTGGACGAACCGGACGCTGTCACCCAGGTCGAGCTCGGCGACGAGCCGCTCGGTGGGACCGCCCGGGCGGGGACGGCAGACCAGCACCAGCTCGACCTCGCGCCCGGACTCGCGCAGGCCGGCCACGGCGCGCAGCAGGGTCGCCACCCCCTTCATGGGGGCGTCCGCGCTGGCCAGGGCCACGATGCGGCCGGGGACCCGCGGCTGCGCCGGCGGCACGAAGTGCTCCTCCACCCCCAGCGGCACCACCCGCACCCGGGCGGGGTCGACGCCGAACTCGCGGACGACGTCGGCGGCCGCGGCCTCGGAGGGGCACACGAGCACGCGGGAGGCGCGGGCCACCCGGGCCTGCATGCCGAGGAAGCCGTACCAGCGGCGCAGGCTCAGGCGGCGCAGGCTGCCCTCGCGCAGCCGGGGGGCCGCGGCGATCTCGACGCGGCGGTCCACGGTGATCGGGTGGTGCACCGTGGTCACGACCGGGAGCACCCGCTCGACGTCGAGCAGCCCCGCCCCGAGCGTCTGGTTGTCGTGGACGACGTCGAACTCGTCGGCACGCTCGGCCAGCATCCGCGCCACCCGCAGGGAGAACGTGCGCGGCTCGGGGAAGCCGCCCGCCCGCATGGTGAGCACCTCCTCGACGTCCACGAGGTCGCGCAGCTCACCGAGCCGCGGTGTGCGGAACGGGTCCGGCTCGCGGTAGAGGTCGAGGCTCGGGACCGGGGTCAGCGTGATGCTCCCGGACCCTTCCGGCAGCGTTCGTGCGTCCGGGGCCTCGCCGCCGGGCAGGTCGTCGAGGACGGGGTAGGGCTGCCCGGAGAAGACCTCCACGGTGTGCCCGGCGCGAGCGAGCGCCCGGCTGAGGTGTCGTACGTAGACGCCCTGGCCGCCTCCGTGCGGGAGGGAGCGGTACGACAGCAGCGCGACGCGCACGCTCACCTCCTCCTCGGCCCACGGCCGTTCACCGCCGTCCGGGACGACGGCCTCGTCCCCCGGACCCTACTCACTGGTAGGACAGCTGGTGGGAGGCGGTGGGTCTCCTCACACCGCGGGGAGGGTGACGATCAGGTCGGTGCCGCCGTGTCGGCCGGCGTCCGCACGAGCCGTACCGCCCATCAGCTCGCACAGCTGACGCACGACGGCGAGGCCCAGACCGAAGCCGCCGTCGCGCTCCGCGCGGGTGCCGCGCTCGAACTCGCCGAACACGGCCTCCCGGTCGTCCTCCGCGATCCCGCGGCCCCGGTCGGCGACGACCACGTCCACCATCGCCTCGGCCGCGGGCGTCACGACGACGTCGACCCGCGAGCCGCGGGGGCTGTACTTCGCGGCGTTGGTCAGGACGTTGGTGAGGACCCGGCGCAGCGCGTCGGGGTCGGCGAGCACGTAGACGCCCTCGCACGGCTCCACCACGACCTCGTGCGTGCGCAGCACGCCCCCGAGGTCTCCCACCAGCGCCGGGAGGAAGGCGCCGAGGTCGACGGGCTCCGGTTCGATCTCGACCGTTCCGGTCCGGAGCTTGGCCTGCTCGACCAGCTGCTCGACCATCCCCATCACCCGCTTCGCGTTGGAGCGGATGCGCTGGGCGAAGTCGACGAGCACCGGGTCGTCGAGGTCGGAGGCGAGCAGCTGGGCGTAGCCCTCGATGCTGGTCAGGGGGCTGCGGAAGTCGTGACCCAGGCCGGCGATGAAGGTCTCGCGCGCACGCTCGACCGCCCGCTGCTCGGTGAGGTCACGGGTCACCTTGACGAAGCCGGTGTGCTGCCCGTTGTCGTCATGGACGGCGGTGATCACCACGTCGCCCCAGAACCGGGTGCCGTCGCGCCGCACGCGCCACCCCAGGTGCTCCGTGCGGCCCTCGGCCAGAGCCAGGGCCAGCAGCTGGTGCGGCAGCCCGGCGGCCACGTCCTCCGGCGGGTAGAAGGTCTCGAAGGACCGGCCGATGATCTCCGGCGCGCTCCACCCCTTCACCAGCACGGCGCCCTCGTTCCACGACGTCACCAGCCCGCGGGGGTCCAGGGTGATGATCGCGTAGTCCTTGATCTGGGCGGCCCAGTCGAGGCGCTCCAGCGAGGGCAGGGCCGTCTCGTCGTGCACCCCCGAACCATAGGCCCGTCCACCCCGCCCGCGCGGCAGAACCGCCCGGGCCACCCTGCCGGGCGCGGCACACGTCACGTGCGGTCTCGACCGGCGCCCCGGGAGCTGCCCGTCAGGCCGTTACGCTGGCCGCGTGGACGCCTTCGTCTGGTCCTCCTTCGCGCTGGACCCGCGCGACCCCGCGCACGCGCACCTGCGCGCCGCGGACCACGACCGCGCGGTGACGTGCAGCCTCCTGGACGAGGCCTACGCGGAGGGGCGCCTGGACACCGTCGAGCGCGCCGAGCGGGTCGAGGTGGCCCAGACGGCCCGCACCCTGGGCGACCTGGCCTCGCTCCTGCTCGACCTCGTGCCCGACGCCCGCGCCGTGCCGGTGCCGACGCTGGCCCCCGGCACCCGCTCCGAGATCCAGGCGGAGGCCGAGCGCGCGTGGCGGCGGCAGCGGTCCTCGGCGCTGGTGGGCGTCCTGGCGCCCTCCTTGATCACCTGGGCCATCTGGGGCGCGGTCTACCTGGCCAGCGACGGGCACGCCTCCTTCCCGTGGCCGCTGATCGTCATGGCCGCGACCCTCGCCAACCTGCTCCGCGTGCTCCTCACGCGCGACGAGATCGTGGCCTCCGAGCGGGAGAAGCTGGAGCGCCGCCGGGCCAAGGAGCTGGCCCGCAGCCGGACCCGGGCGCCGAGTGGCGAGGAGACTCTGCGCGCGGCGCGGGACGCCGCCAAGCGGAAGGCGGGCGAGGCCGCCCGCGCGCTCGAGGCGGACGTGCTGCGCCGCGTGAACGAGCGCCTCGACGGGCGACGACAGCAGGGCCGCGGCCCCGACGGGCGGCGCTAGCCCCGGTCCTGGGCCCGTTCCTGGGCCCCCGGCACGGCGTTCCCCTCCACACCGCCGCGCAGCGCGAGGTCGGTGAGGTAGCGGCGTGTCCTCTGCCGCAGCCGGTAGACCTGCGTGAGGCCCAGGCCCCACAGCACGTACTGGAAGCTCATGGCCCAGCGGAACGCCGAGGCGTCGTAGTCGGTGGAGCCGGCGGGGGTCCGCCAGTCGAGGATGAGGCCGATCGCCGCCACCAGCACCAGGCTCGCCACGAACCCGCCCTGGTTGACCAGGCCGGACGCGGAGCCCTGCCGCTCCCCCGGGTTGGAGGTGCGGGCCAGGTCGAAGCCGATGAGGGACGCGGGCCCGCCCACACCGACGACCTGCGTGAGCAGCACCAGCAGCCACAGCGGGGCGTCGCCCGGCCACAGCAGGACGGCGGTCCAGACGGTGACGATGGCCGAGACGATCACCAGGACCATCGAGGACCGGTGCCACGGGTGCCGGGCGACGAGGCGGCCCAGGACCGGCCCGGAGTACATGAAGGCCACCACGATCAGCGTGAGCAGCAGGTTCGCCTGTGCCGGGGTCCGGTGCTCGCCCTGGACGAAGAACGGGTACCCCCACAGCAGCGCCATCGTGGTGGCCGAGAACTGGGTGACGAAGTGCGACCAGAAGCCCAGCCGGGTGCCGGGGTGGGACCACGCGGAGGCCAGCAGGGAGCGGACGCGCCCCAGCGAGAGGGCGTCGCCCCGCACCGTCCGCGCGGCCGGTGAGTCGCGGACGCCGAGGAGCACCCCGAGCCCGACCAGCAGGCCGAGCGAGGCGGTCACCAGGTACGCCGTCGTCCAGCCGACCGTCCCGAGGGCCCAGGTCATCGGGGCCGCAGCCGCGATGGCACCCAGCTGGCCGATCACGCCGGACAGCTGCGTGGCCACGGGCACCCGGCGTGGCCCGAACCAGCGGTTGACCAGCCGCAGGAGGCAGATCCACGTCATGGCGTCACCCATGCCGACGAAGGTGCGTGCCACCAGCGCCACCCCGTAGGACTCGGCGAGCGCGAAGCCCACCTGCGCTGCGGAGAGGACCACGACGCCCGTGAGCATCACGGCCCGGGGGCCGAACCGGTCCACCAGCAGGCCCACCGGCACCTGCATGCCCGCGTAGACCAGCAGCTGGAGCATGGTGAACGTCGCCAGCTGGCTGGCGGTGATGCCGAACCGGTCGGTCGCCTCCAGGCCGGCCACGGCCAGGGACGTGCGGTGGAAGATCGCCAGCAGGTAGACCGCGAGCCCGATGCCCCACACGAGCAGGGCACGACGCAGAGGGGCCGGGTCGGCGGGCGGGACGACGGCGGCGGAGCTCACCGGCTCATCCTGCTCCCCCGCACGCGGCGTCCCGCGAGGCGGGCCGGGCGCCGACCGGCGCCGGGGTGGCGCGGGTCTCCTCAGGCGCCGACGGCGGGCTGGCGCCGCAGCACGTAGGAGGAGCCGTCGACGGCGTCGATCCAGCGCGCCCGGGAACCGGCCCGGCGCAGCTTGGTGCGGATGCCGCCCACCGCCACGTCGACCAGGTAGTCCGACTCCACGAACTCCCCCGACCACACGGCCGCGGCGAGCTCCTGCCGGCTCCACGTCTCGTCCGGCCGCTGCGCGACCCCCAGGGCAACGTGGTGGGGATGTTCGCCCTGTACGACTCCACGCCGCGGACGTTGGAGGGCGAGGCCGTCGACGCGCTCGAGGACCTCGCCGCGTGGGCGGAGCAGGAGCTCGTCTCCTCCGGGGAGTCCCGCCAGGCGCGCTTCGTGCAGACCTCGCTGCTCCCCCGCGGGCCCCTCGTGGCCCGGGGCTGGGACGTCCGGGGTTCCTGCCTGCCGTCGCTGGCGGTCGGTGGGGACTTCTTCGACCACGAGGAGACGCGGGGCACCGTCCACCTCACGCTGGCCGACGTGATGGGCAAGGGCACGGGGGCCGCCCTGCTCAGCGCGACCGTCCGCGCCGCGGTCCGCTCGACCCACGACGCCGTCACCGCCGGCGTCGACCTCGGCGTGACCACCACCCGCGTGGCCCGCACCGTGCAGGCCGACCTCGACCGCAGCGCGTCCTTCGTCACCCTCCTCGAGTGCGCGCTGGACCTCGAGGACGGCTACCTGCGCTACGTGGACGCCGGCAGCGGGCTGTCCCTGCTGGTGCGCGCCGACGGCACGGTGCAGCGGCTCGGCAGCCACGACCGCCCGGTCGGGGCACTGGGCGAGGACAGCTGGACCGAGCACACCGAGACCATCGAGCCGGGTGACCGCCTGCTCCTGCTCAGCGACGGCCTCCTGGACCTCCTCCAGGACCCGGTGCGCTGGAGCGACGAGATCGGGCAGCTGGTGCTGGACGCCCCCGACGCCGCCGGGTTCCTGGCCGCCGTCGAGGAGCTCACCCGCCGCCTCACGCCGCTCGACGACGTCACGGTGCTCGTGGCGTTCCGCGACGGGGCCGCATGACCCGCAGGCTGCTCGCCATCCGCGTCATCGTGGTGCTGGTGGCGCTCCTCGGGATCAACTACGTCGTCTGGCGGTGGCTCTTCTCCGTCGCCTGGGACGCGTGGTGGATCGCCGTGCCCCTGGTGCTGGCGGAGACCTACAGCCTGATCGACTCGCTGCTCTTCGGGCTGACGATGTGGCGGTTGCGTGAACGCGGCGAGCCCGTGCCGCCCCCGCCGGGCCGCACCGTCGACGTCTTCATCACCACCTACAACGAGCCCGTCGAGATGGTGATGGAGACCGCGCTGGCGGCCCGCGACATCACCTACCCGCACAGCACCTGGATCCTCGACGACGGCAACCGCCCGGAGATGCGCGCCGCCGCCGAGGCGGCGGGCATCGGCTGGATCACTCGCTCCTCGGACTGGATCGGCATGCCCCGGCACGCCAAGGCCGGCAACCTCAACAACGCGCTGCTGAGCACCGAGGGCGAGTTCCTGCTCATCCTCGACGCCGACCAGGTCCCGCTCCCGGAGATCCTGGACCGCACGCTCGGGTACTTCAACGACGAGCAGATGGCGCTCGTGCAGACGCCCCAGTGGTTCAAGAACGTGCCGGCCCGCGACCCGCTCGGCAGCCAGGCCCCGCTGTTCTACGGCCCCATCCAGCAGGGCAAGGACGGCTGGAACGCCGCGTTCTTCTGCGGCTCCAACGCCGTCATCCGGCGCGAGGCGCTCATGCAGCTGGGCATCGCCCGCTACGCGGCCGAGGTGGAGGAGGGCGTGCACCGCGCCCTGCGCACCGCGCGCACGGTGCTGCGGCACGCGATGGAGTCCACCGGCCCCGACGACCACCAGGTCCGCGGCGCCCTGGCCGAGGTGCTCCACGACGTCGGCCGCGCCCAGCGCGCCCTGGACCGCGGCGAGGCGCTGTTCGACGTCACCTACCGCTTCCAGCAGCGCGTCGCAGCCGTGCGCCGCTCGCTCGTCGCCGCCGACCTCGAGGCGCTCCAGGCCGACCTCGCCATCATCGCGGAGCTGGAGGCCGGACTGGACGACGCGAGCGCGCCCGCTCTCGACGCGCGGGTGCACGACCACGCGCAGGACGGGCTCACCGTGCTCCCCGAGGACCCGTACGCGATGCCGGACGCGCTCGACGCCCTCGCGGCGCGCGACTGGTCCCCGCTCGGGGCCGTCCAGGGCGTGGAGGCGCTCGTCGCCGCCGTCGACGTCGGCCGCTCGGGCGAGGCCCAGCCGATCATGCCGCTGGCGACCATCTCGGTCACCGAGGACATGGCCACCTGCATGCGCCTGCACGGCATGGGCTGGCGCAGCGCCTACCACGACGAGGTGCTGGCGCACGGCCTCGCTCCCGAGGACCTGCCGACCATGCTCACCCAGCGGCTGCGCTGGGCCCAGGGCACCGTGCAGGTGATGCTCCGCGAGAACCCGCTGACCCAGCCCCGGCTCACCTGGACGCAGCGGCTCATGTACTTCGCCACCATGTGGAGCTACCTGTCCGGCTTCGCCGCGATCGTCTACATCGCGGCCCCGATCGTCTACCTGGTCTTCGGGGTGCTGCCGGTCCAGGCGTTCAGCGTGGACTTCTTCCTGCGGCTGGTGCCGTTCCTCGTCCTCAACCAGCTGTTGTTCGCGGTGGTGGCCAACGGCAGACCCACCTGGCGCGGCCAGCAGTACTCGCTGGCGCTGTTCCCGGTCTGGATCAAGTCGTTCACCTCGGCGTTCGGCAACGTGTTCCTGGGGCGCAGCCTCGACTTCGCGGTCACGCCCAAGACCCGGCGCGAGGACCAGGGCAACCGCTGGGACCTCGTGCGCCCCCAGCTGTGGGCGATGGGGCTGCTCGTCGCGGCGGCCGTCATCGGCCTGGTCCGGCTGGCCGTCGGCCAGGCCACCGCCCTCGGTGCGCTCGTGAACATCGGCTGGGTCCTGTTCGACCTGCTGATCTTCTCCGTGATCCTCCAGGCCGTGCGCTACCGCCCCGAGACCGAGGAGCCGGCGGCCGCGCCGCCCCGCCCCGTCCCGGTGCTCGTCGGTGCGGGGGCGCCGCTGGACGTCGAGACGCGCATCGCGCTCTCGGTACGACCGCGGGAGACCGCCGCCCCGTCGCCCACCACCCCCGCGACCACTCCCACCGGCACCGGCCTCGACCGGAGCCATCCCCCGACCGGGACCGCTGAGCAGGTCCACGAGCACGACACAGGAGACAGACGATGATCGACATCGACGTGGAGACCCTCGCCGACGGCGTCGGCGTGGTCCGGCCGCACGGGCGGCTGACCATGGTGGCCGCGCGCCGGATGCGCGAGCTCCTCGCCGACCTGGTCGCCGCCGGCAGCACCCGGGTGGTCGTGGACCTCTCCGCCACCGAGTTCATGGACTCCTCGGGCCTCGGCGCCATCATCGCGGGCCTCAAGACCGCCCGCCAGGCCGGTGGCGACCTGCGGCTGGCCGCTGTCACCGAGCCGGTCATGGCCGTCCTGCAGCTCACCAACATGGACCGCGTGCTGCGCGCCCGCCCCAGCGTGGAGGAGGCCTTCCGTGACTGACGCCGTCACCCGCTCCGTGCGCCTGCCCGCCGTGCCCGAGACCGTCGACGAGGTCGGGGCCCTCCTGGCCGAGGTCTGGGACGAGGCTCCCTGGACGCCGGCGGGAGACCGCTTCCGCCTCGAGCTGGCCGTCACCGAGGTCGTCGGCAACGTCGTCGAGCACGCCTACGCCCACGTCTCCGAGGAGGGCTCCGCCCCGGACCACTCGCTGACCCTCGCGCTGGACGTCGACCACGAGCGCCTGCGCGCGGTGGTCGAGGACGACGGCCAGGCGGCCGCCGTGGACCTCAGCGACCTCAGCATGCCGGACGCCGAGGCCGAGTCCGGCCGTGGCCTGCCGATCGCCCTGGCCTCCGTGGACGAGCTCTCCTACGCGCGCACCGAGACGCGCAACACCTGGACGCTCACGTGCCGCATCACCTCCTGACGCGGCGTCGGCTCGGCCGGGCGGCCGGCGTCCTCGCCGTCGTCCTCGTGCTCGCCCTCGTCGTCGCCTACGTCGCCCACCGCATCACCTCGGCGTCGGACCGTGAGGCCTCCGTGCCCACGGACCCGCCGGCGATGCCCGCCTCCGGCCACGCCTGGTTCGGGTCGGGCCTGGAGTGGGGCAGCGACTCCGCCGCCGACTACGCCGAGCGGCTGGGGGCGACCCCGTCGCTGTACGCGCAGCGGGTGGACTACCCGCTCTCCGACGACGACGTCACCTACCTCGGCCAGTTCGCCGAGCAGGCCTCCGGCCAGGGGGCCGTCGCCGTCCTCGACGTGGAGCCGACCGTGGCCCTGCGCGACCTCACCGAGGACGACGCCCAGCTCCTCGCCGACGAGCTGCACGAGCTGCACCGCACCCGCGGCACTCGCTGGCTCCTGCGCTTCGGCCCCGAGATGAACGGCTCCTGGACGTTGTGGGGCCAGCAGCCCGGCGGGTACGTGCAGGCGTTCCGCTCGCTGGCCACGGCCGTCGGGGACGACCGCGAGACCGCCCGCGGCACCCTCCCGGTCGTGTCCATCGTCTGGTCCCCCGTCTACGGCGCCGGCTACCCCTACGGTGCGGCGTACGGCGACGTCGCCCCCAGCCGGGACGCGACCGCCACCGGCCTGGACACGACCGGGGACGGCGTGGTGGACGCCGCGGACGACCCCTACGGCCCCTACTGGCCCGGCGAGCAGTACGTCGACTGGGTCGGGCTGACCCTCTACCACTTCGGCGTCGACCAGCAGCGCGTGGACAACGACCTCGACCCTGCCACCGGTGGCACCCAGGCCGGGCTCGGCGAGGGCTTCGAGCCCAACGTGCGCCCCTCCCGCAAGGCGTTCGACGAGCGTCTCGACGACCGGTACGGCTACGCGGCCGACGCCGGCACCCGCCAGACCTTCTACCAGCGCTACGCCGTGGACCGCCGGCTCCCGATGATCGTGGAGACCGGGGCTCTCTGGGAGCCCGATGCCGAGGGCGACAGCGAGTACGACATCAAGAGCACCTGGTGGGACCAGGTGCTGGGCTCGTTGACCGACCACCCGCGGATCAAGGCGATCAGCTGGTTGGAGCAGCGGCGGACCGAGGCGGAGGTCGCCGACGCCGTCGTCGACTGGCGCGCCACCCGTCGTCCGGCACTGGCCGACGACCTGCGCATGGCCCTGCGTCGCTCCGGTGCGGACATCGGCCCCGTCACCTCGGTGCTCGACCAGGCCGGCGCCAACGAGGCCGCGGCCACCACCCGCCTCCCCGAGCCCGAGACCACCGACGACGAGCTGGGCTGTATCGCGCTGTGCGTGCTCGTCCTCGCGCTGCTGCTCCTGGTGGCCTCGTGGGTGGCGCGGGTGCGCCCGGGGTGGGCCTACCGGCTGCCCACCGGGGTCGACGGCTCAGAGGACGAGCCTGGCGCCCCGGCGGGGCCGCTCACCAGGACCGCCGGGATCGTCCGCGACGCCCGCCTCGACCTGCTCCGCGGGCTCCTCCTCGTGGCGCTGGTCGTCGTGCAGGTCGAGGTGGCGGGGCCGTTCACCGCCGTCACCGACACCGCCCTGCTCGCCGTCAGCGGCCGGGAGCTGTTCGTCCTCGTCTCCGGCCTCGCCCTCGGACTCGTCACCACGCCGACCATCGCCCGGCTCGGGGAGTGGGCCGCCGCCGTGACCACGTGGCGTCGCGCGGCGCGCATCTACGCGGCCGCGCTCGGCACCACCGTCGGCGTGTACCTGCTGGCCCGCATCCCGTTCGTCCGGACGGACGCGGTCACGACCGTGACCGACGACGGCGGACGTGTCCACGACCTCTACACCGGCGGCGCCGACCTGCTCGCCTACCCCCCGCCCGGGGACGAGGTGCGCCGTCTCCTGCTGCTCCAGCTCGGCCCGTGGGTCGTCTCCATGCTGGGACTGTTCGTGGTCCTCGGCCTCGTGACCCCGGTGCTGGTCTGGCTGCTGCACCGCCGCCTGTGGTGGGCGCTGCTCGGCCTGTCCTGGACCGCCTACGTGCTGGGGGTGCTCTCCGGCGCCACCCTGCTCGGGTCGCAGTTCGCCGACGCCTACCCGCTGCTCGTGTGGCAGCTCCCGTTCGTGCACGGCCTCGTGCTGGCCCACCACCGGGAGGACGTGGCGCGCGGCCTGGTCGGTGTGCCGATCCGCGTCGTCGCCGCGGCGCTCGCGCTCGTGTACGGCGCCGGCCTCGGCTGGCTGTGGCTGCAGGAGCGTCACGGGGTGGCCGGGCCCTTCCCCGACGGCACCTACGCCTGGGTGGCCGACCACCTCTACGACCCCGTGCTGCTGCAGCCGGGGCGGCTCGTGGACCTCGCCCTGGTCGGGGTCGCGGCGCTGCTCGTGCTCACCGCCTGCTGGACGCCGGTCGCGCGTGTCCTCGGCCCCGTGCTCCTGCCGCTGGGGCGCGCCGCGCTCACCGTGGTCGTGGCGCAGGCGTTCCAGGCGATCGCCGTCGACAACGTGCCCGGCCTCGACCGGGACAGCTGGTGGCAGGGCCTGCTCGTGCACGTCGTCGTGCTGGCGCTCGTCTGGGTGCTGGCGCGGCGGCGAGCGCCCGCCGGGGCCACCGCGCGCTGAGCGTGCCGCCGGCCGGGGCGCCTCCTCGGCCGGCGGTGCGCGTCACGCCGCGAATCGGGCGCGTCCTGCAGCGGCTGGGCTCACGTCGCCGACGCTCGCTGCGCTCGTGATGCTCCTCGCTCGTCGGGATCGCTCGACCTCGTTCCTCGGTCGGCGTTCCTCCTCACTTCGTCGCTTCCATCATCTGGCGGAGCTCCTTCTTGAGGTCGCCGATCTCGTCGCGCAGGCGGGCGGCGACCTCGAACTGCAGCTCGGTCGCCGCGGTCTTCATCTGGTCCGTGAGGTCCTGGATGAGCTGCGCGAGCTCGGCGCTCGGCATGCCGGCGAGGTCCTTGGCGTGCTGGCCGGAGGCCTCGCCGAGCGCCGGCACGGGCTGCTTCGTCCTGCCCTCGCCCGCCTTCTGGCCGGCCTTGCCGGCGCGCCCCTTGGCCTCGGTGCCCGCCCAGGTCTCCAGCAGCGCCTGGGTGTTCTCGTCCTCGCGGGCGAGCATGTCGGTGATGTCGGCGATCCGCTTGCGCAACGGCTGCGGGTCGATCCCGTGCTCGGTGTTGTAGGCGACCTGCTTCGTGCGCCGCCGGTTGGTCTCCTCGATGGCCAGCTCCATCGAGGGGGTGATCTTGTCCGCGTACATGTGCACCTGGCCCGAGACGTTGCGGGCCGCGCGGCCGATCGTCTGGATCAACGACTTGTCCGAGCGGAGGAAGCCCTCCTTGTCGGCGTCCAGGATGCTCACCAGCGACACCTCGGGCAGGTCCAGACCCTCACGGAGCAGGTTGATGCCGACGAGCACGTCGTACGCGCCCATCCGCAGGTCCCGCAGCAGCTCGATCCGCTTGAGCGTGTCGACCTCCGAGTGCAGGTACCGGGTGCGGATGCCGGCGTCCAGCAGGTAGTCGGTCAGGTCCTCGGACATCTTCTTGGTCAGCGTGGTGACCAGCACCCGTTCGTCCTTCTCCGCGCGCACCTTGATCTCGTGGATCAGGTCGTCGATCTGGCCCTTGGTCGGCTTGACCACGACCTCGGGGTCGATGAGGCCGGTGGGGCGGATGATCTGCTCGACCACGTGCGGGGGCTTGTCGCCACCGACCTTGTCGAGCTCGTAGTCGCCCGGGGTGGCGGAGAGGTAGATCGTCTGGCCGATGCGCTCGAGGAACTCCTCCCAGCGCAGGGGCCGGTTGTCCATCGCGGACGGCAACCGGAACCCGTGGTCCACGAGGTTGCGCTTGCGGGACATGTCGCCCTCGTACATGCCGCCGATCTGCGGCACGGTCACGTGGGACTCGTCCACGACCAGCACGAAGTCCTCCGGGAAGTAGTCCAGGAGGCAGTTGGGGGCGGAGCCGCGTCCGCGGCCGTCGATGTGCATCGAGTAGTTCTCGATGCCCGAGCAGGACCCGACCTGACGCATCATCTCGATGTCGTAGGTGGTGCGCATCCTCAGCCGCTGGGCCTCGAGAAGCTTGCCCTCGCGCTCGAACTTGGCCAGCTGGTCGGCCAGCTCGGCCTCGATCCCGCCGATCGCCCGCTCCATCCGCTCCGGGCCGGCGACGTAGTGGGTGGCGGGGAAGACGTAGAGCTCGGAGTCCTCGGTGATCACCTCGCCGGTGACCGCGTGCAGCGTCATCAGCCGCTCGATCTCGTCACCGAAGAACTCGATCCGCACCGCGTGCTCCTCGTAGACCGGGAAGATCTCGAGGGTGTCACCGCGCACCCGGAAGGTGCCGCGGGTGAAGGACAGGTCGTTGCGGGTGTACTGGATCTCCACCAGGCGCCGCAGGATCGCGTCCCGGTCGTGCTCCTCCCCCACGCGCAGCCGGAGCATCCGGTCGACGTACTCCTGCGGCGTGCCCAGGCCGTAGATGCACGAGACGGTGCTGACCACGATCACGTCGCGACGGGTCAGCAGCGAGTTGGTGGCCGAGTGACGCAGCCGCTCGACCTCCTCGTTGATCGAGGAGTCCTTCTCGATGTAGGTGTCCGTCTGCGGCACGTAGGCCTCGGGCTGGTAGTAGTCGTAGTAGGAGACGAAGTACTCGACCGCGTTCTCCGGGTAGAGCTGGCGCAGCTCGTTGGCGAACTGCGCGGCGAGCGTCTTGTTCGGCTGGAGCACCAGCAGCGGGCGCTGGAGCTTCTCGGCCACCCAGGCCACCGTCGCGGTCTTGCCCGTGCCGGTCGCGCCCAGCAGCACCACGTCCTGCTCGCCGCCGCCGATGCGCTTGCTGATCTCGGCGATGGCCGCCGGCTGGTCGCCCGACGGCTGGTAGTCGGACTCGACGTGGAACGGCGCGACGCGGCGCTCGAGGTCGGTGGTGGGACGCATGCGGCAAGCCTACGGTGGAGGTCCGACAGCCCGCCCCCGCCCGGGTGGGCGCGACGAGGGACACGCCGGGCGCGCCGTCGTCCGCACCACCGCTGTGACCACCCGGCCGGGTCGTCTACGTTGAGTGTCGTGGGCTCCCCTCTCACCCGCCTCGAGCGGCTCCTGCGCTCGGCGCGCCGCGCCCTGCTGGCCGTCGTCGGCTTCCAGCTCGCACTGGCCGCCGCGCTGTCCCTGGTCGACGCCTACCGCCGTCGCGGCAAGCGGTCGCGCCCGTTCCCGGTGACGGACCCGCGCTCGGTGGAGGTCGGGGAGAGCCGCGTGACGACCTACACCTACGGCGCCGACGTGTTCGACGCGATGGTCGAGGCGATCCAGTCGGCGACCCGGCAGATCCTGTTCGAGACCTACATCTGGAAGTCCGACCGCACGGGCGAGCGGATCAAGGAGGCCCTCGTGGCGGCCGCCGACCGCGGCGTCGAGGTCTACTGCATCTACGACAGCTTCGCCAACCTGGTCTCCGACCCCCGGTTCAAGCGCTTCCCGGGCAACGTGCACGTGCTGCCCTACCCCGTGTACCCGGCCGGCCTGCGCTTCCTCGACCTGCGCCGCTACGGACGCGACCACCGCAAGATCCTCGTGGTCGACTCCGAGACCGCGTTCGTGGGCGGCTACAACGTCGGCGACGAGTACGCCAGCGAGTGGCGCGACACCCACCTGCGCATCGTGGGCCCCGCCGTGTGGGACCTCCAGCGCGCGTTCGCCGACTTCTGGAACCTCCACCGACGCCGGCGCTTCCGCAGCTCCGAGCGCCCGCTGCTGCTCGAGACCGCCGGCTCCTGGGAGACCTGGCTGCGCGTGCACCGCAACGTGCCGAGGCTGTGGATGTTCCCCATCCGCGGCATGTACCTCGAGGCCATCAACCGGGCCAGCGAGCGGATCTGGCTGACCACCGCCTACTTCCTCCCCGACCAGGACTTCGTCGACGCGCTCAAGGACGCGGCCGCCCGCGGGGTGGACGTGCGGATCATCGTGCCCCTGAAGTCGAACCACGTCGTGGCCGACTGGGCCTCCCGCGGCTACTACGCCCAGCTGCTCGCCTCCGGGGTGCGGATCTTCCGGTTCGTGGGCGCCATGGTGCACGCCAAGACCTGCACCATCGACGGCACCTGGACGACGGTGGGCACCGCGAACATCGACCGGCTCTCCCTCTCGGGCAACTACGAGATCAACGTCGAGGTCGTCGACGGCTCCCTGGCCGAGGCCATGGAGGAGATCTTCGCGACCGACTGCTCCAACAGCCTCGAGCTCACCCTCGGCGAGTGGCAGGCCCGCGACATGCACCGCAAGTTCACCGAGGCCGTGCTCGGCCCGCTGCGGCCGCTGCTCTGAGCCTTCCCCCGCCTCCGGTCCCGGTCACCACCGCGTGACGCGCGCCGGCAGGTGACCGCGCGGCGCCATGCGTGCTCCTCGTCGCGGCCGGTGCAGCCCCGCCGCCGCGACCAGCGCGGGGACCCGGCCGCGCTGCGGCCGGTACGGCTCGAGGAACTCCCGCAGCTGGTCGTCGTCCCACGGGGTGCCCGTGAGCGCCCAGCCGACGTCCTTGGCGACGTGGTAGTCGCCGAAGCTCACCGCGTCGGGGTCGCCGTGCGCGCGCTGGCGCACCTCGGCGGCCGTCCACTCCCCGATCCCCGGGATGCTGGTGATCCTGCGCTCGACCTCGTCGCCCTCCAGGCCGATGGTGCGCTCGAGCGCGGCCGCCACGCGGGCGGCGCGCAGGATCGCCTTCGAGCGGGCCGGGTCCACGTGCATCTTGAGCCACGCCCACGAGGGCACCTGCCGGATCGTCTCGGGCGTGGGCTGCACGTGCAGGTCGAGGGCCGCGGCGTGTGGCCCCGGCGCCGGCTCGCCGAACCGCCGCACCAGCATCCGGAAGCCGGCGAACGCCTCCTGGCCGGTCACCTTCTGCTCGATGATCGCGGGCACCAGCGCCTCCATCACCAGGCCGGTGCGCCCCAGCCGCAGGTGCGGGTGGTGCCGGCGGGCCTCCATGAGCACCGGGTGGTCGGTGGAGAAGCCCGACCAGTCGTCCTCGCTGCCCAGCAGCGCGGGCACCGAGTCCAGTGCCCACGTCCCGCCCGGGCCCCAGGCCTCGGTGACCACGACGCCCTCGGACGGACGGGCCGCGACCACCAGGGTCGCCGGCCCCAGCGGTGTGCGCAGGCCGCGCCACACCGCCTCGTCCGCCGCGACGCGGAAAGTGGGGTCCCCGCCGCCGTGGCGCTGGAGCCCGAGCACGCGACGCACCGGCCACGGCACGGCTGCGCCGCTCGCGCCGACCAGCGGCGGTGGCCGCCAGGTGCGGGTCTCGTGGAGGATCGGCACGCCCAGGACGGTACCCCGGTGGCCGGCGTCAGGCGCCGCAGCGGCTGGACTGGCAGCTGGACTGGCAGCTCGACTGGCAGCTGGACTGGCGCAGGGACACGCGGTCCCCGCGGTACCGGGCGAAGGAGACCTCGCGGACCAGCCCGTCGGTGCTGCGCAGGAGGGTCTCGCGCAGCAGGACGGGGGCGCCCGCGTCCAGCCCGAGCAGCTCAGCGGTCCCGTGGTCGGCGGCCACCGCCTCCACGGCCGACTGCACGGAGGCCATCGGCACGCCGTAGGCCTGCTCGAACGCGTCGGCGAGGTCGTGCACCGTGCCCACGACGCGCTGGGGCAGGCGCGAGACCGGCTGGTAGGACACGCGCAGGCAGACCGCCTCGTCACCGACGCGGACGAGCTGCTCGGTCAGCCGCACCTCGTCGCCGGCGTCCACCTCGAGCTGCTGGGCGAGCCAGCGCGGGCACGGCAGCAGGCGCTGCTCCAGCACCTCGATGCCCGAGCCGGGCAGGTCGGCCTCGTCGGGCCCGAGGAACATCAGCTGGTCCGCGTGGACGACGCCGATCATCCCGGCCACCGTGGTGCCCGTCCCGCGGGCACGCGAGAGCAGGCCGTCCGCGGTCAGGGACTGCAGCGCCTCCCGCACCGCCTGTCGGCTGGCGAGCAGCTGCTTGGTCAGTGTCTCCTCGACCAGGAGCGTCCCGGCGGGCGCCAGCCCGTGGCGGATGCTGCTGCGGACCAGGTCGTAGACGCGGCGCGACGCACTCTGGCGCTGTCCGCGCTGCTGCGCCGAGGTCCGCACCGAGCGCGGGTGCTGGACCCGGCGCAGGTCGTGGGTCCGGTCGAGGCCTGCCGTTGCGGTCATCCAAGCTCCCGGCTCGTCGTCGGTCGGCCGCACCCGACGACTCGCGATGAGGGGATGATGACGGCCACGGAGCGGCCCGGCCGTCTGACCCCGACAAGTCGACACCCGGCAGGTTCTCCCCGCATCACGCGGATGCTCCGGGTTGACTGCGCCACCGCCCTGGTGTCACACGCAGATGACGTCGCAGGTCAGGGGCACGTCACGGCGGCCTCACCCGGGGGCCACACGGAATTCCGCCGGAATAGAGGCGCCCCTCAGGCGGCGTCGGGGACCTCCATCGCTGCGGGCTCCACCACCGGGACGGGGCGGGCGGCCGTCACGGTGATGACGGCCAGTGCCGCGGCGGCAGTGAGGCCCAACGGGGCGGCAGGGCCGCCGACGTCCAGCATGGCCGGCAGCGCACCGACGAGCGCGCCGAGGAAGAACTGGCAGGCCCCCATGAGGCCAGAGGCGACCGTGCGGTGCTCGGGCATGGCGAGCAGCGCCCGCGCTGAGGTGACCGGCACGATCAGCCCGGCCGACCCCAGCACCAGCATGAGCGCCACGACCACGGGCGCCGCCTGGCCGGGGGCAAGCGTCGACGACAGCGGCATGGTCAGGGCGGAGCAGGCCCCGACGACGCCCGCCGTGGCGACCAGGCGTCGGTCGCCCAGCCTCGTCTGGAGCCACGGGCTGAGCTGGAAGCCGGCGATCAGCGCGACGGCGTTGCAGCCGAAGAGCAGGCCGTACTGGATCTCCCCGAACCCGTAGCCGTCGCGGAAGACGAAGGAGGACTCCCCGATGTAGGCGAACATGATGCCCATGCCCAGGGCGCTGCCGAGCACCGGGACCTGGAAGCGGCGGTTGCGCAGCAGCTCCCCGTAGCGGGCCAGGACGCTGTGCCGGCGCACGCGCTCGTCCGGGTGCAGGCTCTCCGGCATCTGGCGCCACGCGACCAGCGTGAAGACGACGCCCACCGCGGCGAGCAGGACGAACAGGAAGCGCCACCCGCCCGCCATGAGGGCGAACCCGCCGATGGTGGGCGCCAGGACGGGGACCGCGGCCAGCACGAGCATCATCCGGGAGAGGTGTCGGGTCAGGTTGACCGGATCGAGGTCCGAGATCACGACGCGCGCCATGGCGATCGCCACGCCTGCCGAGATCCCCTGCGCGACGCGGGCCGCGGTCAGCACCGCGATGGTGGGCGCGGCGGCGCAGGCCAGTGTGGCGACGACCCAGCAGGACATCCCACGAGGAGGACCGGCTTGCGGCCGCGGGACTCCGGGACCAGCCCCGCGAGGAGCTGCCCGAGGCCGAGGCCGAGGATGCAGGCCGTGACGGTCAGCTGCACGGCCGCGGCGCCGGCGCCCATCTCGTCGCGCAGCTCCGGGAGGGCGGGAAGGTAGAGATCCATCGAGAAGGGGCCGAAGGAGGTCACGACCGCGACGAGGACCAGGATGCGCTTGTTCATCGTGGAGCACGCTCTGCGACGCCTGTTGCCCGACCGCGTCAACGCGGTTGCCCCGGCATTGCGCCAGTGTGTCGCCGTCGCCGCGCACGTCTCGCGGCCGATCAGGGGCACATCGGCGACAGGTCCAGTCACAACGCGCCGTTGACCTCGTCCACCATGTGGCCCTCTCTGCCCGTTTCGTGCAGGCCACTCCCCCCGCTCGGGCACCTCGGGGCGAGGCGGACGTCGGCGGTGGCCTGTTGAATCGGAGCGTGCTGCTCCACGAGGTCGTCGCCACGTCCGCGCAGGTCGCGGCCACCCGGTCCCGGCTGGCCAAGCGGGACGCGGTGGCCGACCTGCTCGGTCGCACGCCGGCGTCCGAGGTGGAGGTGGTGGCGTCGTGGCTCGGCGGGTCCCTGCGGCAGCGGCGCACCGGCGTCGGCTGGCGCTCCCTCCAGGAGCTCCCCGCGGCCGCCGACGAGCCGACGTTGGAGGTCGCGGAGGTGGAGGCTGCCCTGGAGGCCCTCGCAGCCGTGTCCGGGGCGGGCGCCGTGGCGCGGCGAGCCGACCTGCTCGAGGGCCTGTTCTCTCGGGCCTCCGGGCCGGAGCAGGACTGGCTGCGCGCCGTCATGACCGGCCAGGTGCGCCAGGGCGCCCTCGACGCCGTGCTGGTGGAGGGTGCCGCTGTCACCGCCCAGGTGCCCGTCGCGGCAGTGCGCCGCGCGGCCATGATGTCCGGCTCGCCCGTGACCGCCGTGGTGGTGGCGCTGCGCGACGGCGAGCACGGGCTCGCGTCCGTGGGCCTGGAGGTGATGCGCCCGGTGCTGCCGATGCTGGCCTCCTCGGCCCCCGACGTGTCGGCCGCGGTGGCGCGGACCGGTGGCGGCGAGGTGGCCGTCGACGTGAAGCTGGACGGCATCCGGGTGCAGGTGCACCGCAGCGGCGAGGACGTGCGGGTCGTCACGCGGACCCTGGACGACATCACCGCGCGCCTGCCGGAGGTGGTGGCCGTGGTCCGCGCCCTGCCGGTGACGCGCGTCGTGCTCGACGGCGAGGCCCTGCTCCTGGGGCGCGACGGCCGCCCGCGCCCGTTCCAGGAGACTTCCTCGCGCACCGCTCGGCAGGACTCTCCCGACCTCGCCGTCACCCCGTGGTTCTTCGACGTGCTGCACGTCGACGGCGAGGACCTGCACGAGCGGCCTCTGCGCGACCGGCTGGAGGTGCTGACCTCGTTGGTCCCCACCGACCACCGTGTCGCGCGCCTGGTCACCTCCGACCCGCAGGCTGCTGACGCGTTCGCGCAGGAGGCGGTGGCGGCCGGGCACGAGGGCGTCGTCATCAAGTCGTTGGAGTCCACCTACGAGGCAGGTCGTCGCGGCGCGTCCTGGATCAAGGTGAAGCCCGTGCACACCCTCGACCTCGTCGTCGTGGCCGTCGAGCACGGTTCCGGGCGGCGCCGCGGGTGGCTCTCCAACATCCATCTGGCTGCACGTGCAGGTGACGCGTCCGACGACCTGGTGATGGTCGGCAAGACCTTCAAGGGGATGACCGACGAGATGCTGGCCTGGCAGACCGAGCGGTTCCGCTCGCTCGAGACGAGCGATGACGGGTGGGTGGTGACCGTGCGACCGGAGCAGGTCGTGGAGATCGCGCTCGATGGCGTGCAGCGCTCCACGCGCTACCCCGGCGGCGTCGCACTCCGCTTTGCGCGCGTCGTGCGATACCGCGACGACAAGACCGCCGGCGAAGCCGACACGATCGACACGGTGCGGACGATGCTTCCCGGCGACGCGTCGTCCTGACCTCGTCCAGCCTCCCCCCTCTCCCCCGACCCCGGCGCCGGGTCGACCAGCCGTCGTGGTTGGCTTGGCAGGTGGACGTGACGTTGCTGCTGACCCTGCTGGCTGTGCTCACGCTGGCGGCCCTCGTGCTCGGCCGAGCCCAGATCGGCCGTGGGTCGAACGCCGCCGTCGCCAACGGGGCGACGCTCCTGGCGGTGGCGGTCCTGGTCGGTCTCGTGGCGACCGTGCTGGCGGCCGACACGCTCTGACCGGGGCGGTGGCCCACCGGGCCGCCAACCATCCACAGGCTCCGGCTGGGCCGTGGTTGTCCCCAGGTGCCGGCCTCGCCCTCGTGCCGACCCACCTGACGGGGTGCACTGGCTGCCATGGCGATCACTCCACTCGAGGCACCCGAACCGCTCGGGCACGGTGTCCTCACGGCCGCGCGGGTCGCGGCCTTCGCGGACGCGGCCCACGACCTCGTGGACGACGTCGGCGCGCTCGACCCCATCCAGGCCGACGCCGGCGCGTTGCACGACCTCGTCGAAAGCGTGCAGCAGCTACGCAGTCGGCTGGCCGCCCTGGAGTCCCGGGCCCTGGCCGCGGTGGAGGCGCGCGACTTAGCCCGTACCGCCTTCGGCTGGGGCTCGACCACCGACTGGTACACGCACCTCGCCGGATTGCGGCGCGGGGCCGGCAGGCGCCTGGTCGAGGCGGCCACGATCCTCAGCGAGCAGCGTCAGGCCACGCTGGAGGCCCTGGAGACCGGAGCCGCCAGCCCGGAGCAGGCGCAGGTGGTGCTCGAGCAGGTCGACCGACTGCCGGGCGACGATGCCCTGCGCGAGGTCGCGGAGCTGACGCTCCTCGACCACGCCCACCGGCTCAACGCCACCGACCTGGACCGGACTGCCGTCCAGCTGCTGGCCGACCTCGACCCTGACGGGGCAGCAGCGAGGCACGAGGCGAGCCGCGAGCGACTCGACCGGGTGGCCCACCACCGCCGGTTCCTGTCGATCACCGACGACGGCTGCGGCGGCGTCCGCCTGCGCGGGCGCGGCACCCTCGAGGACGCGGCAGTGCTGCGGGCCGCGCTGCTGCCGCTCACATCTCCGGTGAGTGCGGTCGACCCCTCGGGCGGTGAGCGCACGCTCGATCCGCGCGACCACGGCGCCCGCATGTGGGACGCCCTCGTGCGGCTCGGCCAGCACGCGCTGGACACCGACCTGCCTCCCGAGAGCCACGGCGCACGTGCCCGGCTGGCGGTCACGGTGCCGCTGCAGGTCCTGAGCGGCGACGACGCGCACGCCTGCGTGGCCGAGGACGGGACGCCGCTGCCGGCCTCCACGCTGCGCAGTCTGGCCTGCGACGCAGACGTACTACCGGTCGTCCTGGGCGGCGAGTCCGAGATCCTCGACATCGGCAGGCAGAGCCGGGTGGTCCCGGTCGCGCTGTGGCGGGCGCTGGTGGCCCGGGACGCCGGCTGCACGTTCCCCGGATGCGCCCGGGCGCCGGTGATGTGCCACGCCCACCACGTGCAGCCATGGGCCGAGGGTGGCGCGACGTCGTTGGAGAACCTGGCGATGCTGTGCGGTCAGCACCACCGTCTGATCCACGGATCGCCGTGGCAGGTGCGCATCCGGGTCGACGACGGACGCCCGGAGTTCCTCGAACCTGTGGCAGCCGCGGCTGACGGACCGCCCGCGTGGCGTCGAGACCGGACCCGCCTGCGTCGCCCGGCCCGCGGCTCACTGGCGCCAGAGCCTCAGGTGCCGCGCGGCTGACGGCCGGGCGTATCCCTCACGCACGACCAGCCGGCCCCGGATCTCCGGGCCCGGCTGGTCGGCATGCCCGGCGCGCCGTTCCGACGTCAGGCGCGCTCGAGGATGGCGGTGACCCCCTGGCCACCAGCGGCGCACACGGAGATGAGGCCGCGTCCGCTGCCCTTCTCCGACAGCAACTTCGCCAGGACCGGCAGGATGCGCCCACCGGTGGCTGCGAACGGGTGACCGGTGGCCAGCGAGGAGCCGTGCACGTTCAGCTTGCTGCGGTCGATGGAGCCCATCGCCTCGTCCAGGCCCAGGCGCTCGCGGCAGAACACCGGGTCCTCCCATGCCTTCAGCGTGGCGAGCACCTGGGAGGCGAAGGCCTCGTGGATCTCGTAGTAGTCGAAGTCCTGGAGCGTCAGTCCGCCCCGCTGCAGCATCCGGGCCATCGCATAGGCAGGAGCCATCAGCAGTCCCTCGCCGCCGTGGACGTAGTCGACTGCGGCCGTCTCGTACTCGGTGAGGTAGGCGAGCACCGGGATGCCGTGCGCCTCGGCCCACTCCTCCGAGGCGAGCAGGACGGTCGAGGCACCGTCGGTCAGGGGCGTGGAGTTGCCGGCCGTCATGGTGGCCGCCTCTCCCTTGCCGAAGACGGGCTTGAGCGTGGCGAGCTTCTCCACCGAGGAGTCGGGGCGCAGGTTGGTGTCCCGCTCGACCCCACGGAACGGCGTGACCTGATCGTCCAGCCAGCCTGCTTCGTAGGCTGCACCGAGGTGCTGGTGCGACGCCGCGGCCAGCTCGTCCTGGGCCTCACGGGCGATCTTCCACTCCACCGCGGTCAGGGCAGCGTGGTCGCCCATGGACAGACCCGTGCGAGGCTCGCTGTTGCGCGGGATCGCCAGACCGATGTCGCCGGGCCGTAGCGAGGCGAGCACGGCGAGCCGCGCCTTGGCGTCACGGGCGTTGTTCAGCTCGAGGAGCTTGCGCCGCAGCCGATCGCTCACGGCGATCGGGGCGTCCGAGGCACTGTCCGTGCCGCCTGCAACCCCGACGTCGATCTGTCCGAGGGCGATCTTGTTGGCAACCTGGATGGCCGCCTGGAGACCGGTGCCGCAGGCCTGCTGGATGTCGGTCGCCGGCGTCTCCGGGGCGAGCCCGGAACCCAGCACCGCCTCGCGGGCGAGGTTGAAGTCGCGGCTGTGCTTGAGCACCGCGCCGGCGACGACCTCGCCGAGACGCTCCCCGCGGAGGTCGAAGCGGTCGACGAGACCGTCCAGGGCCGCGGTGAGCATCTCCTGGTTGGACGCGGTGGCGTAGGGCCCGTTGGACCGGGCGAACGGGATGCGGTTGCCGCCCAGGACGGCGACGCGGCGGGTCTGCTTCAGCATGGGGAGATCCTTGCGCTCTCGGCTGCCTCACCGGAGGGTGGTGAGGTCCAGGTCACGTATCGTGGACAGTGGAGGTTACTCGTCGGTTACATCGGCGGGAACCCACCCTCCTCTCACGGCCTCCGACGCCCACCCGCGCAGGCCGGCGTGGCACGGTGGGCTCCGTCGTCCGACACAGCCCCGCGCCCTGTACTCCACCCCCCGCTCCAGGAGGTCCGCCGACGATGTCCGACCGCTACCAGGCGTTCACCGCCAGCCCGTTCGGCAAGCTGCTCGTGAAGAACCTCGGGCTGCCCAGCCCGGTCCGGCTCCGCCGGTGGGAGGAGGGAGCCGCGCTGGTCGACGGCACCGTCCTCGTCACCGGGGACGGTCGACTGGCCGCCGACGTCCGCAAGCAGCTCGACGCCCTCGAGGTGGCGCACGTGGCGGAGCAGGCGCCCGAGACGCGCTATCGGGCCGTGGTCGTCGACGCCTCCGGCCTGACCGAGTCCTCGATGCTCGGCGCGCTGCGCGACCAGGTGGCGCCGGTGCTGCGCAGCCTGGAGAGCTGCCCGCGCGTCGTGGTGCTCGGCACACCCCCGGAGCAGACCTCCGGCGCGGAGCGCGTCGCGCAGCGGGCCCTCGAGGGGTTCACCCGCAGCCTGGGCAAGGAGATCGGCCGTGGTGGCACCGTGCAGCTCGTCTACGTCGCCGACGGTGCCGAGCAGGACCTGTCCAGCACCCTGGCCTTCCTCCTCTCCCCCAAGTCCGCCTACGTCAGCGGCCAGGTCGTCCGCGTGGGTGCCCACGGCGCCGTGGCCCAGGCCCCCGAGACCGACTGGCGACGCCCCCTGGAGGGCAAGGTCGCGCTCGTGACCGGCGCCAGCCGCGGCATCGGCGAGCAGATCGCGCGCGTCCTGCACCGCGACGGCGCCACGGTCGTGGGCCTCGACGTGCCGCAGGCCGCCAGCGACCTCCAGCGCCTCACCGACGAGCTCGACGGCGACTGGCTGGCCCTCGACATCACCGCCAAGGACGCCCCAGCGCGCATCGCCCAGCACCTGCAGCGCGAGCACGGAGGCGTCGACGTCGTCGTGCACAACGCGGGGATCACCCGTGACAAGAAGCTCGCGAACATGAAGTCGGACCGCTGGGAGCAGGTCATCGCTGTGAACCTGACCGCGCCCGAGCGCATCACCCGCGCGCTCCTGGACGAGGGCGTCCTCAACGAGGGCGGCTCCGTCGTCGGTGTCGCGAGCATCGCCGGCATCGCGGGCAACGTCGGTCAGACCAACTACGCCACGTCCAAGGCGGGCGTCATCGGCCTCGTCGAGTCCCTGCGTGACGACCTCCCCGCCGGCACCCGCATCAACGCCGTGGCGCCCGGCTTCATCATCACGCAGATGACGGCGGCCGTGCCGTTCGCCACCCGCGAGGTGGGCCAGCGGCTCAACGCCATGGCCCAGGGCGGTCTCCCCGTGGACGTCGCCGAGACGGTGGCCTGGTTCGCCTCCCCGGGCTCGGCGAGGGTCAACGGCAACGTGGTCCGCGTCTGCGGCCAGATGATGCTGGGCGCCTGAGGTGGCACCCCACGCCGTCGCCACCCTCGCCAAGGCGGCACTGCCGTCGGTCCCGGGGGTGTCCCTGCTCCCGGGCGTCCGCAAGGAGCCCAGCAGCGGCCACCTGCTGCTGGTGCGTCGACGCACGGGCGTCGTCGTCGACGCCGACCACGCGGCGCGCTACGCCGCGGTGTGCGGGTTCCCCCGCAAGGACGCGGTCCCGCTGCCCTACCCGCACCTGCTGGGCTTCGACCTGCAGCTGGCCCTCATGAGCGAGCCCGGCTTCCCCGCGCCCGCTCTGGGGCTCGTGCACGTGGACAACGTCATCCGCTCCCACACCCCGGTCCTGCCGGGCCAGGTCGTCGACGTCGAGGTCCGCGTCGGCGAGCCCCGTCCCCACCCGCGCGGGCGGATCTTCGACTTCGAGACGGTCGTCAGCCACGAGGGCGGAGACGTGGTCTGGGAGGAGACCTCCAGCTACCTGCACCGCGGGTCCGGGGACGAGGCGGCGCCCCGCGGCCTCGAGCTGGCCGAGACCCCTCCGTCCGGCGCGGTCTGGCGTCTCGACGCCGGCCTCGGGCGGCGCTACGCGGCCGTCGCGGGTGACTGGAACCCGATCCACGTGCACCCGCTCAGCGCGAAGGCCTTCGGCTTCCCCCGGGCGATCGCCCACGGCATGTGGACGATGGCGCGCTGCGTGGCCACCTTCGAGAACCGCCTGCCGGCTGCCACCACCGTCGAGGCGTCGTTCCGCAAGCCGGTCCTGCTGCCCGGCTCGGTCGCCTTCGGCAGCCGGCCGCGCGGCGACGGCGGTCTCGACTTCAGTCTGTCGCGGCCCGGTGCTCCCGGCGCCGACCCGACCTGGCACCTGCTCGGGCGCGCGTTCCCCACACCCGACTGAACCCCGAGGCACGGCAGGCCCAGCGCCCGGGCCGACGCTCGGCTGCAGATCAGCCGTTGCGGCGCGGGTCCCGCTTGCGGATCAACGCCTCCTGCGCGACAGAGGCCACCAGCCGGCCGTCCTGCGTGAACACGCGGGCGTTCACGAGCGCCCGCGCGCCGGACATGCTGGGCGAGTGCTGGTCGTAGAGCCACCAGTCGTCCGCGCGGAACGGGCGGTGGAACCACACGGCGTGGTCGAGCGACGCGGCCATCGACTTCCCGTCGGCGAACCGCAGCCCGTGGGGCGCGTAGGCGGCGCCCAGCAGCGCCATGTCGGAGCCGTAGACGAAGGCGGCGGCCTGGATCAGCGGGTCGTCGGGCAGGTCGGTGCCCACCTTGAGCCACACCCGCTGCCGACCGGGGCGCTCGGCATCCTCGGGCAGGAGGTCCGCCGAGCTCCCGGCGTAACGGATGTCTGCCACGTCCCACTCGTCGAACCGCTGCCCGGGCGAGACCACGGTGCGCGGGTCCAGGCAGGACTCGGGGTCGGGGACGTAGTCGGGCATCCGGTCCTGGTGGTCCCAGGACTCCTCGTCGCGTGCCAGGTCCACCGTCATCACGAAGATCGGCCGACCGTGCTGTCGCGCGAGCACCCGTCGCGTGGTGAAGGAGCGCCCGTCGCGCAGCTTCTCCACGTCGTAGATGATCCGCGCCTCGGTGTCGCCCGGCTGCAGGAAGTAGGAGTGCAGCGAGTGCAGCGCGTAGCCCGGCTCGACGGTCCGCGCGGCGGCGACCACCGCCTGCGCGGCCACCTGACCCCCGTAGACCCGGGGCAGCATCGACGGCAGCTGGATGCCGCGGAACAGGTTGTCGTCGATGGTCTCGAGGTCGAGCAGCGCGAGCAGCTCGTCGGTGGTGCTGGGCACGGGCGGGTTCTCCTCCGGAGGGCAGGCGGGGTCGGCGAGCGGGCTGGGGTCGGTGACGGGGAAGGGGACGTGGCGGGGCGGGTCAGCCCTGGGGGCTGCCCCACCCGGACTCGGGCGGACCCTCGCCCTCGCCGTCACCGGCGCCCGGGTCGGTGCCCCCGTTGTCGAGGTCGGCGAGGAACTGCTCGAACTGCCGCCCGAGCTCGTCGCCGCTGGGCAGCGGCTCGTCCTCGGCCAGCAGGCCCTCCCCGGACGTCTCGGCGCGCTCGAACGTGTCGTACTGCTGCTCGAGTGCGGTCACCACGTCGGCGACGTCGTCGTTGGCCTCCAGGTAGGACGCGATCTCGGCGTCGCGGTCCTCGGACTCGGCGACGAGGCCGGAGAGGTCGATGGTGAGCCGCGCGGCGCGCTCGACCTGCTCCAGGAGGGCGGTCGCAGCACGGGGGTAGTCCAGCTGCGCCAGGTAGTGCGGGACGTGCGCGACGAAGCCGAGGGCGGCGTGCCCGGACTCCCCCAGCCGGATCTCCACCAGGGCCTGGGCGCTGGCCGGCACGCGCAGCTGGCCGGACCACGGGCTGGTGCCGAGCAGCAGCGCCGCGTCGTTGGCGTGGTGCGTCATTGCGAGCGGGCGGGTGTGCGGCGCCGCCATCGGGACGGCGCCGAGGCTCACGACGCGCGTGACCTCGAAGCGTTCCACCACGCGGCGCACGGCGCGCACGAAAGCCTCCCAGCGCACGTCGGGCTCGGGGCCGTGCAGCAGCAGGTAGGGGTTGCCGCCGGAGTCGTGCAGGAGCCGGACGACCAGCCGCGGGGCGTCGTAGGCCTCGTAGTGGTCGACCGCGAACGTCACCGGGGGCCGACGGGCGCGGTAGTCGTGCAGCTCGTCGACGTCGAAGGTGGCCACGACCTTGCCCGGTCGCCACCCCGTGGGCCGCGGGGTTCCGGCGCCGGCGAGGTCGGCGCCGCCGAGCCCGGTGACAGGGCTGTCGTCGGCCACGTCCAGGAGGTGCTGGACCGCCCGACGGGCGGCGTTGCCCGCGTCGAGGAAGCCGTCGAGGTGCATCACGAGCGTGAGGTCGGAGCCCTCGGGGCGCTCGTCCAGCTCGGGCACCTCGTCGAGGATGTGGACCAGTCGGTCCTCGGCCACGGGGGCTCCTTCCGTCCCGGTCGTCCACCTCGTCGGTGGCGACACGCGTGCGTCCGCCCCTCGGGACGGTGTGGTTCTGTCGCGTCCGCCCTGACCAGCATCTTCGCGGCGGGCGGACCGCCTGGCAGGACCAACCTGTGCACGCCCACGATATTCCGTCGACGCCCTGACGGCGGTGGCCGCACCGGCGCCCGGCGCGCCGCGGACGCGGCCTCGGTGGTCCGCGCCGCGAGCGCCCCGCCGTCGAGGCCCAGGATCGCGAGGACTGCGCGTGACGCGCCCCACACTCCCGGCTACCGCTGAGTAGTTACTCAGGGGTAACGTGGGGCGGGCAAGCACCGCCCACCACAGGAGGCCCCGTGCCCCGACAGTCGCGAGAGGTCGTCTTCGTCGACGGCGTGCGCACCCCCTTCGGCAAGGCCAAGGGCCAGTACGCCGAGACCCGCGCCGACGACCTCGTCATCAAGTGCATCCGCGAACTCCTCCGGCGCAATCCCGACCTGCCCGCCGAGCGGGTCGACGAGGTCGCCATCGCCGCCACGACCCAGATCGGCGACCAGGGCCTGACCATCGGCCGCACCGCCGCCCTGCTCTCCGGCCTCCCCAAGTCCGTGCCCGGCTACTCGATCGACCGCATGTGCGCCGGCGCCATGACCGCCGTGACCACCACCGCGGGCGGCATCGCCTTCGGCTCCTACGACATCGCCATCGCCGGCGGCGTCGAGCACATGGGCCGTCACCCCATGGGCGAGGGCGTCGACCCCAACCCGCGCATCCTCTCCGAGCGCATCGTGGACCCCGAGGCCCTCGTGATGGGCAGCACGGCCGAGAACCTGCACGACCGCTACCCCTCCATCACCAAGGAGCGCACCGACGCCTACGCCGTCCGCTCCCAGGAGAAGACGGCCAAGGCCTACGCCAACGAGCAGATCCAGCCGGACCTCGTGCCGGTCGCCACCCGCTCCGCCGAGCAGGGCTGGGGCCTGGCCACCTTCGACGAGCCGATGCGCCCGGGCACCACCATGGAGGACCTCGGCACGCTCAAGACGCCGTTCCGCCCCCACGGCCGGGTCTCGGCGGGCAACGCCGCGGGCATCAACGACGGCGCCACCGCCTGCCTGCTCGCCGACGAGGACACCGCCCGCGAGCTGGGCCTCCCGGTGAAGATGCGGCTGGTCTCCTTCTCCTTCATGGGCGTGGAGCCCGAGGTGATGGGCGCGGGCCCGATCCCCGCCACCGAGAAGGCGCTCAAGCAGGCCGGCCTGACGATCGAGGACATCGACGCCTTCGAGATCAACGAGGCCTTCGCCGTCCAGGTCATCGCCTTCCTCGAGCACTTCGGCATCGCCGACAACGACGAGCGCGTAAACCCCTACGGCGGCGCCATCGCCATGGGCCACCCGCTGGCCTCCTCCGGCGTCCGCCTCATGACCCAGCTGGCGCGGCGCTTCGAGGAGCGTCCCGACGTCCGTTACGGCCTCACCACCATGTGCATCGGCATCGGCATGGGCGGCACGGTCGTCTGGGAGAACCCCCACTGGACCGGCAGCAGCGAGAACGGGAGCGACGCCTGATGAGCACCGACATGACCACCCTGCTCGAGCAGGCGCGGGCGCTGGCCCCCGAGAACGAGCGCGTCACCCAGGCCCACCTGCGCAAGGTGACGCTCCCCGGCGGCGCCGGCGTCATGGGTCTGATCACCCTGGACAACGGCGAGGACCACACCAAGCCGAACACCTTCGGCCTCGGCGGCCTCCTCAGCCTCAACGACGCGATCGACGCAGGCCTGGCCGACGACGAGGTCACCAGCCTCGGCGTGACCGGCAAGCCGTTCATCCTCGCCGCCGGCGCCGACCTCTCCAGCATCGCCGCCGGCGGCCCGGAGGGCATCCGCGTCGTCGCGGAGCTGGGCCACGCGGTCTTCCGCAAGCTCGGCGAGGGCGGCAAGACGTCCTTCGGCTTCATCAACGGCCTCGCGCTGGGCGGCGGCCTCGAGGTCGCCCTGCACTGCGACTACCGCACCGTCATGGACTCCGCGCCGGCCCTCGGCCTGCCCGAGGTCATGCTCGGGCTCATCCCCGGCTGGGGCGGCGGCTACCTCGTCCCCAACCTCGTGGGCGCCGACAAGGCGGTCACGGTCATGCTCGAGAACCCGCTCAACAACGGCAAGACGCTGAAGGGCTTCGAGGCGTACAAGCTCGGCCTGGCGGACGCGATGTTCTCCGGCGCCGACTACCTCGAGCAGTCCCTGCTGTGGGCCGCCGACGTGCTCACCGGCAAGGAGCAGGTGCAGCGCCCCGAGGTCGACCGCGGCCAGGCCTGGGACGACGCCCTGGCCCGCGCCCGCGGCATCGTCACCGCCCGCACCGGCGACGCCAGCCCCGCGGCGAAGCGCGCCGTCGAGCTCATCGAGGGCGCCCGCACCGCTACCCGCGACGAGGGCTTCGCCGCCGAGGACCAGTCCCTGGTCGACATGGCCACCACCCCCGAGCTGATGGCCAGCCTCTACGCCTTCGACCTCGTGCAGAAGCGCGCGAAGCGCCCCGCCGGCGCACCGGA
The DNA here is from genome assembly GCF_023656415.1 of Nocardioides bruguierae. Taxonomy (GTDB): domain Bacteria; phylum Actinomycetota; class Actinomycetes; order Propionibacteriales; family Nocardioidaceae; genus Nocardioides; species Nocardioides bruguierae. The sequence continues at coordinate 167,726 of NZ_JAMOIL010000001.1, read as the reverse complement.
CAAGAAGCTCGCCCGGCCCGTCACCAAGGTCGGCATCGTCGGCGCCGGGCTCATGGCCTCTCAGCTGGCGCTCCTGTTCGTGCGCCGCCTCGAGGTCCCCGTGGTGCTCTCCGACCTCGACCAGGAGCGCGTCGACAAGGGTGTGGCCTACGTGCACGCCGAGCTCGACAAGCTGCTGGCCAAGGGCCGGATCTCCCAGGACCGCGCCAACCGGCACAAGGCGCTGGTCTCGGGCGTCGTCGAGAAGTCCGAGGCGTTCGCGGACGCGGACTTCGTCATCGAGGCCGTCTTCGAGGAGATGGGCGTCAAGAAGTCGGTCTTCGCCGACGTCGAGAAGGTCGTGAGCGCCGAGTGCGTGCTGGCGACCAACACCTCCTCGCTGTCGATCACCGAGATGGCCGCCGACCTCGAGCACCCCGAGCGGGTCGTCGGCTTCCACTTCTTCAACCCGGTCGCCGTCATGCCGCTGCTGGAGATCATCCAGGGCGGCGCCACCGACGACGCCACGCTGGCCACGGCGTTCGCCACCGGCAAGGCGCTGAAGAAGACCACGATCCTCGTGCAGGACTCCCCCTCCTTCATCGTCAACCGGCTCCTGGGCCGGTTCATGAGCGAGGTGTCCAAGGTCGTGGACGCCGGCACCCCGATCGAGGTCGTCGACGGCGCGTTCTCGGGCGTCGCCCCGATGCCGCCGCTCACCCTGATGGCCCTCGTCGGTCCGGCGATCGCGCTGCACAACACCGAGACGCTGGCCGGGGCCTTCCCCGAGCGCTTCTACGTCTCCCCCGCCCTCGAGCGGGTGGTGGCCGCGCGCAAGCCGTCCTACTTCGGCCCCGACGGCGCCCTCGACCCCGAGGTCGCCGCGATGCTGGAGAAGCCGGCCGACCCGGTCGTCCTGGAGCCCGCCGACGTGCGCCGCACGGTGCTCGAGGGCCTCGCCCAGGAGGCCCGCATCATGCTGGACGACGGCGTGGTGGCCGCGGCCGAGGACCTCGACCTCGCCATGATCACCGGCGCCGGGTTCTCCTTCTGGAACGGCGGGCTGACCATGCTGCTCGAGCGGGAGCGACTCGGTCGCTTCCACTGAGCCCGCTGCTCTGTTCGGTTCAGGTGCAGCCGGGCACAGGGACACGGCGAGGGCCGGCACACCGCGATGGTGTGCCGGCCCTCGTGCCGTGCAGTCAGCGTGCAGCCAGCTGATGGCTCAGAGGTGCGGCTGCCCCGTCGAGGCCATGGTGCCGCCGTCGACGTTGAGCACCGTGCCGGTGACGTAGGCCGCGTCCGCGGAGGCCAGGAAGAGCACGGCGGGCGCGATGTCCTCCGGCTGGCCGGGCCGGCCCAGCGTCACCCGGTCGACGAAGGAGTCGACCACGTCACTGTCCGCTGCCATGTCGGCGGTGAGGTCGGTGATGGTGAACGCCGGCGCCACCGCGTTGAGGCGCACGCCCTTCGGGCCGTAGTCCAGCGCGACGGAGCGCAGCAGCCCGAGCTGGGCGTGCTTGGTGGCGTTGTAGGCGCTCTGGCCCCAGTCGCCGGCCTGCGCGGAGACCGACGAGACCAGGACGAGATTGCCCTGCGAGGCCTCGAGCAGCGGGAGCGTGGCCTGCACGAGGTGGAAGAAGCCGTCGACGTTGGTGCGGCGCACCGTCTCCCAGTCCTCGGACGAGACGTCGGTGATGGGGCCGGGGGCGAACCCGGACGCGTTCGCGACGACGACGTCGAGGCCGCCGAAGGTGGAGCTGATGTGCCGGACGAGGTCGCCGATCTGCGCGCGGTCGCCGATGTCCGTGCTGACGGTGAGCACGCGGGCGGGGTCGACGCCGTCGACGGCCTCCTCGAGCTTCTCCTTGCGTCGGCCCGTGAGGACGACGTTGGCCCCGTTGTCGAGGAACGCCCGCACCGTCGCCAGACCGATGCCGGTGCCGCCCCCGGTGACGAGGACGGTCTTGCCTGCGAAGTCGTAGCTGTTGTGGGTCATGACTCCACCCAACGCCCCTCCGTCACCTGCCGACTCCCACGACCGGGTGTGAGCCGCCTCGCGTCAGGCGAGGAGGGACAGGGAGACGGGCTCAGGCCAGCGTGTCGTCCGCCGCCTCCTCGGCCAGCGGGACGGGCGTGCACACGTCGAGGGCCGAGACGGCCTCGATGGTGTCGCGGGCGATCTCCTGCGCGGTGAGCCCGATCCGGCCGAGGATCGCGTCGCGCTTGGCGTGGTCGAGGAACTCCTGGGGGATGCCGTGCAGCCGCACCGGGGTGTCGATCCCGGCGGCGTTCAACGCCTGGAGGATCGAGGCACCCACGCCGCCCTGGACGCCGTTGTCCTCGACGCTCACCACGACTGCGTGGTCGCGGGCCAGGTCCAGCAGCGCCGGGTCGACGGGCTTGACCCACCGCGGGTCGACGACGGTGACGCCGACGCCCTGGGCGCGCAGCCGCTCGGCCACGCCCATGGCGGTCGTGGCCATGGAGCCGACGCCGACGACGAGCACGTCGCGCGCACCGTCGCGGACGAGGACGTCCACGCCACCGACCCGGTCGACGGCCTCGAGGTCCGCCGGCGGCGCACCCTTCGGGAATCGGACCACGGTCGGCGCGTCGTCCACGGCGACGGCCTCGTCGAGAAGCGCGTGCAGACGCGTGGCGTCGCGGGGCGCGGCGAGCCGCAGCCCGGGCACGCACTGCAGGACCGACATGTCCCACATGCCGTTGTGGCTGGCCCCGTCGTCCCCGGTGACGCCCGAGCGGTCGAGCACGAACGTGACGCCCAGGCGGTGCAGCGCCACGTCCATCAGGACCTGGTCGAAGGCACGGTTGAGGAAGGTGGCGTAGACGGCCACGACCGGGTGCAGGCCGGCCATGGCCATGCCGGCCGCGGACGTGGCGGCGTGCTGCTCGGCGATGCCGACGTCGAAGGTGCGCTCGGGGAACTGCGCCTGGAAGGCGTCGAGGCCCACGGGGTGCATCATCGCCGCGGTGATGCCCACGACGTCCTCACGACGCTCCCCCAGCGCGACCATCGCCTCGGAGAAGTGGTCGGTCCAGATCCGACCGCGCTTGCGCTCCTCGCCGGAGGCGATGTCGAACGGCTGCGGGGAGTGGAACTGGTCGGCCTCGTGCCGCTCGGCGGCGTCGTAGCCGAAGCCCTTGCGGGTGATCGCGTGGACGATGACGGGGCCGCGGAACTTCTTCGCCTGCGTCAGCGCCTGCTCGACGGCCCCGCGGTCGTGGCCGTCGACCGGGCCGACGTACTTCAGCCCCAGGTCCTCGAAGAGGCCCTGCGGGGCGAAGGCGTCCTTCACGCCCTTCTTCATCGCGTGCAGGGCGTCGTAGGCGGCGGGTCCGACACCGGGCACGCCGTTGAGCCGGCGCTTGACCACGTCGAGCAGCTGCTCGTAGCGGGGGTCGGTGCGCAGCGAGGCCAGCGCGGTGGCCAGGCCGCCGACGGTGGGGGTGTAGGAGCGGCCGTTGTCGTTGACGACGATGACCAGGCGGCTGTCGGGGGCGACCGCGATGTTGTTCAGCGCCTCCCAGGCCATGCCGCCGGTCAGCGCGCCGTCACCGATGACGGCGACGACGTGCCGGTCCTCCCCGCGGATCGCGTAGGCCTTCGCCAGGCCGTCGGCGTAGGAGAGCGCGGTCGAGGCGTGGGAGTTCTCCACGATGTCGTGCTCGGACTCGGCCTGGCTCGGGTAGCCGGAGAGCCCGCCCTCCTGCCGGAGCACGTCGAAGTCGTCGGCGCGGCCGGTGAGGATCTTGTGGACGTAGGACTGGTGGCCCGTGTCGAAGACGACGCGGTCGCGCGGGGAGTCGAAGACCCGGTGGATGCCCATCGTCAGCTCGACGACGCCCAGGTTGGGACCGAGGTGGCCGCCGACCTTGGACGTGGAGCGGACCAGCAGGTCGCGGATCTCGGTCGCCAGGTCGTCGAGCTGGGCCTCGGTCAGGTCGCGCAGGTCGCGCGGCTCCTTCACCGTCGCCAGGACTCCCATGGACGCCTCCGTCCCTCTCGGTTCCCGCGGGGGCTCGCCGCGGCCGTACCTGACCCCTCCCGGGGTCGTCACCCGAGTCTAGGGGGCCGTGTGCACGCGTCCACCACCCACGGCGCCCGCGTCCTCGGCGCGTCGCCGGGCGTCCTCCGTGAGCGCCACGTGGCGCGCCGAGCCGACGAACCCGGGCAGCAGGACGGCGGCCGAGCGGGTCAGTCGCAGGCCCGGCACGGTCGCGGGGTCGACGAGCACGATCTGGCGCCCCTCGTGGCACTCGACGTCCTCGTCGGCCAGCGCCAGGCCGGCCACGAGCGTGTGCACCAGGCCGTGCCCGGCGTCGTGCTGGTCGACCTCCTCGAGCAGTTCCGGCGCGACGACCAGGCCGGTCTCCTCCTCCAGCTCGCGCACGGCCGCCTCGAGCGGGGTCTCCCCCGGCTCCATGTGGCCGCCGGGCAGGCCCCAGCACTCCGGGTCGATGCGCGGGTGCTCGTCCCGCTCCTGCAGGAGCAGCCAGCCCCGGGGGTCGATGAGCAGCACGGAGGCGAAGGTCGGCATGCGGTGACGCTAGCGCGGCCCGTCCGGCGCCACTCACAGCCGGGCCACGTACCGGCGTCCGCGGATGGCGTCCTCCACCAGCCCCACGGCCCGCCGCACGCCCTGGAGGCGCGCCTCCTCGGCCAGCCAGGACTGCACCGCCGCGTCCACCACGTCGAGCTGGGCCACGTCGCGCAGGTCGGCGCGCGCCCTGCTCGCCCCACGGCGACAGGCCTCCATCGAGGCCTCGACGTGGAGGGCCGCGAACCGGGCGAGCACGACCGGGTGGCCGCGCACGGCCGGGTACCCGCGGAACTCGGGCGGGCACTGGTCCAGCAGCCAGCCGACCGCCGTGCGCTCCCAGTCAGGGGCGTCCGGGGGGCGTACCTGCGGGGGCCAGCCGGGCGGGGCGACGTGTCGGACCATCCGCCCAGCCTACGTCAGGAGTCGAACGTACGTTCGACTCCAGTCTCGATCAGTCTGCTCGGCCGAGCCGCGCGTCGACGCCCCGTGCCGCGAGCGCGTCGACCAAGGCCGCGGTGCCCTGCGCCGGCGTCCACCGCACGTCGGGGGTCGTGCCGTCACCGACGACGAGCACGTCCACCCGGTCCGCGTCGTCCGCGGGCCCCGCGTCGTTGCGCCCCACGACGCGGTAGCCCTGACGCCGGAGGCCGGCCACGACGACGGAGGCCTCGGCCCCGTCGAGGTCGTCCAGGACCACGGTCCGCACCGTCGAGGCGGCCACCGCTCGCTTCGAGCCCGGTGAGGTGGGCGCGAGCACCGTGCCCGGCGGGACCGGTGCCGGCTCGCGGCGCTCGTGCGGCAGGACCCCGACCTGGTAGGCGTCCCGGTAGACCTCGGTGCCGGGGTCGACCGAGCGCACCTCCTCGTGGGCGACACCGTGCGCGTCCAGGATCGCCCGGAGCGCCGACACCTGGTCGGCCATCTCCGCGGGCACGGGCTCCCGGAACCAGGTCACGGCCCCGATCGTGTTGCCGTCCGCGTAGAACCCCGGGTGCGGCAGGTGCGCGTCGAACCAGTCGTCGATCTCCAGGTACCGCTCGGTCTCCTCCGAGGAGAGGCGTCCGGCCCGGCGCAGGTGGTCGACCGCGACGAAGATCCCGACCTCCACCCCGAGGCGCCCGCGGTAGGTGGCCTGGACTCGCACGAAGGACTCCCTCATGCCGAGGATGCTGCCCCCTCACGTCGTCGTGCGCGACACGTTGGCGCGCGCTCAGCTGAGCCACTCCTCCACCTCGGCGAGGAACGGGTCGCGCAGGCCCACGGCGTCCAGGGCCCAGAAGGGGTCGGCGTAGACCAGCCGGCCGCGCTGCCAGGACTCGTGGCCCGGCAGCGTGACCACCTGGAACGCCGCGTCCGGCACCCGCACGCTGGGGCGCTCGAAGCCGTGGGTGTCGGCACGCTCGAACCCGAGCCGGCCGTAGTACCCGGGGTCGCCCTCCAGGAAGAGCGCCGGCACCCCGTCGGCCTCGGCGCGCGCGAGGGCCGCCCGGACGAGCGCCGCGCCCAGGCCCCGGCCCTGGGCGTCGGGCGCGACCCCCAGCGGGCTGAGGACCAGCACCTCCACCAGCGAGGGCCGCGCGTCCACCCACCCGCGGGAGAGCCCGACGTGCCCGCGCACCCGCCCCGCCTCGTCCGCCCCCACCAGCTCGTGCACCATGCGGCCGGCCGCGCGCAGCGCTGCGAGCAGGTCGGTGATCACGGTCCCCTCGTCGCCGAAGGCCGCGGCCTCGACCGCGTCGGCGGCTGGGAGGTCCGCAAGCAGGGCCGGGCGGACCTCGACCGCGGCGTCAGCGCTCACGCCGAGGCCAGGAAGGAGAGCCGGACGTCGCGGTCGGGGTTGTCGACGTTGAGGTCGACCAGGCAGATGCTCTGCCAGGTGCCGAGGAGGAGCCGTCCGTCCACGACGGGCACCGTCGCGTAGGGCGGCACCAGCGCCGGCATCACGTGCGAGCGTCCGTGACCCCGGCTGCCGTGCGCGTGCTCCCACCGGTCGTCGGCCGGCAGCAGGTCGGCGAGCGCGGCGAGGAGGTCGTCGTCGCTGCCCGCCCCGGTCTCGAGGATGGCGATGCCCGCCGTCGCGTGGGGCACGAAGACGTGGACGAGGCCGTCGCACCGGCCGGAGGCGAACCGGGCGACCTCGCGGGTCAGGTCGAGCACCCGCTCGGTGCGTCCGGTGTGCACGTGCAGCAGCTCGGAGTCCATGTGCCCACCCTGCCACCCGGCTCCCCGCGGCGGCGCCACCACCACGGATGTGCGCCCGAAGCCACGCGAGGATGCCCGAGCGGGTAATTTCTGCGGGCATGGAGATCCTGTCCCCCGCCTGGCGCACGGATCTGGCCATGCTCCGGCTGGCCGGCAGCGAGGTCGAGATGCACCCGACCCACGTCGTCGTGCGCACCCCCGAGATGCCCACCTACCACTGGGGGAACTTCCTGCTCCTGCGTCGCGTGCCGCTGCGCCGCGACCTGCCGGGGGTGCTGGACCTCTTTGCCCGCTCCCTGCCCGGTCGTGACCACCTGGCGCTCGGCTTCGACGACCCCGAGAGCGGCTCGTCGGTGCTCTCCGCCCTCGCGCAGGCCCGCTTCGCGGTGACCGCGGACCTGGTCCTGACCGCGCAGCGACTCACCCCCGTGGCACCGGGCCCCCACGTACCACGCGTCACGCGCGTCGTCTCCGACGAGGACTGGACCCAGAAGGTGGCGCTCGACCTGGCCTGCGACGGCGGGGACGGCAGCGAGGCACACGAGACCTTCGCCAGCAGGCGCGCCGGGGTGCAGCGTCGACTCTCCGAGGCCGGGGACGCAGCGTGGTTCGGCGCCTGGGAGGGCAGCCGGATGCTCGCCTCGGTCGGGGTGATCGGCACCGGTGGGGCCACCGCCCGGATCCGGCGGGCCGCCGTCCACCCCGAGGCGCGCGGGCGCGGCCTGGCGGCCGGACTGGTCCTGGCGGCCGCCGACCACGCGCACGACGCCCACGGCGCCGAGCAGCTGGTCACGGTGTGCGACCCGCACGACCCGATCACCCGGCTGTACAAGAAGCTCGGCCTCGCCCCGGCCGGACGTCAGCTCCAGGCGGAGAAGCACGTCCGGCCGGCGACCACGACCGACCTGCTCAGGACTCCAGCCACGCGGTGAACGCAGCGTTGTCGTAGGGCCGGCCCAGGAAGCGCTCCACGAGCACGGCCGCGTCGTCGCTGCCGCCCGCGGCCAGCACGGTGTCCCGGTAGCGGCGTGCGACGTCGGGGGCGAACAGGTCGGCGGGGTCGAACGCCGAGAACAGGTCCTTCGCGATCACCAGGCTCCACATGTAGGTGTAGTAGCCCGAGGTGTAGCCGCCGAGGTGGCCGAAGCCGCAGTGGAAGTGCGTGTCGGGCAGGCGCCGCGAGACGGCGTACTGCTCCGAGAGCTCGGCGACCCGGGCCGTGAGGTCGTCGGGGCGCTGCTCGTGCAGGTAGTAGGAGATGGCGGCGTAGTACATCTGGGTGCGGGCGTAGATGCCCTTGCCGAACTCCTCGGCCTCGCGCATCCGCTCCACCAGCTCGGCCGGGATGGCCTCACCGTCCGCGTCGGTGGCGAAGGTCGCCAGCACGCCGTGGTCCCAGGCCCACTCCTCCAGCATCTGCGAGGGCGCCTCGACGAAGTCCCACTCGGTGGCGACCCCGGAGAACCGCACCCAGGGGTGCCGGCCGGCCAGGGTGTGGTGCAGCAGGTGGCCGAACTCGTGGAACAGGGTCACCACCTCGGAGTGCTCCATGAGGCCGCGGCCGAAGTTGCAGACCAGGACGCCCTCGGGCAGCTGGCGGTCGAGGACGCCGGGCACCAGGTCGAACTGGGCGGCGTGGTTGTACTTGCCGGCGCGCGGGTGCAGGTCGAGGTGGATGCGGCCCAGCGTCTCCCCCGTCTCGTCGAGGCTGACGTCGTAGACGGTCACCTCGTCGTGCCAGGAGACGGCGTCGGGCACGGGGGTGTAGGTGATCCCGAAGAGGCGGCCGGTGACGTCGAGCAGGCCCTGGCGCACCCGCGTGAAGTCGAAGTAGGTGCGGGTCTGCTGTGCGTCGACCTGGAAGCGCTCGCGGCGCACCGTCTCGCTGTAGTGCCGGGCGTCGGCCACGTCGAGCCGCTCGAGGTCGGGGTGGTCGATCCGGGCGCGCTCGGTCAGCAGCGCCGCGTCCCGCTCGGCGGAGTCCACCGCGTCGGTGGCCACCTTCTCCACGAACGACGCGATCGCGTCGCCGGAGCCGATCATCTTCACCTCGGCGTCGAAGTCCGGCCAGCCGGAGTAGCCGAGCGTGCGGGCCATCTCCTCGCGGACCGCGAGCAGGTCGGCCAGCACCTGGTCGTTGGCCGGCCAGGCGAGGTTGAGGAAGGTGGTCATCACCGCGCGGCGGGCGTCGCGATCGGTCGAGAACGCCATGAAGGGGTGGGTGTCGGGGTAGCCGGTGCTGATCTCGACGGTGCCGTCCTCGGCGGCCGGGTGGGCCTCCACGTAGTCGGCCGGGAGACCGGCCAGCGCGGTGGCGGGGACGCGCGTCGACGTCGCCCCGTCGCGGATGTTGCGGCTGAAGGCCTGGCTCAGGTCGTTCTCGCGCTCGGAGAGGGCCCGCAGGGTCTCCCGGGTCGCGTCGTCGCGGTCGACGCCGGAGCGGCGGAAGGCCCGCAGCGCGTCGGCCAGGACGCGGCCCGCCCCGGTCGGCAGCGCGGCGTCGAGGTCGGCCCCCTCGAGCGAGGCCAGCCGGGCGTAGACCTCGGTGTCCAGCATCAGCCGGGTGCGGAAGGCGTGCACCTCGGTCTCGATCTTCTCGGCGTCCTCGCGCACGCCGGCGTCCGGGTGCACCTGGGAGACCAGCGAGCCGACGGCCGAGGCGTTGGCCAGCACGATGCCGAGGTCGTTCCAGGCCTCCAGCGCGGCGGTGTCACCGTCGCTGAGCGCACGGAGGGCGCTGGTCAGCCGCTCCGCCTCGTCCAGGCTGCGGCGTCCGCGGGCGTCGAGGAAGGCCAGCCAGGCGGTGGGGTCGGCGGTGGTGGGCAGGGCCAGCGGCGTCAGGGTCACGCCGCCACCCTAGTGCGGGCCCCTCAGGCCTGGACCGACCCGTCGCCGTACCTGTCGCCGGTGCCGTCGGGGTCGTCGAGACCGCCCGCGCACGAGGCGAACGGCTCGGGTGCGGTCTCGCCGTGGCCGAACGCCTCGATGAACAGCGGCAGCCGCGGGTCCTCGGGGCCGGTGAGGTCGAGCTGGCGCCCCCACACGGTCACCTTGACCGGGGCGCCCTGCTCCGGCCAGGGCGACAGGATGCCGTTGTCGGGGAGCAGCGCGGCCAGCGTGGCGATGCCTTCGTCGTCCAGGCCGGGCTCGTAGGTGATGAGCACGGTGCCGTGCTCGAGGTCGTGCACGACGTTCTCCTCGCGCACCTGGGCGCTGTAGACGCCGCACTCGAGCCACTTCGGGTCGTGGAGGCCGCCCACCGGCGGCGAGTGCGGGTAGGTGACGTCGCCCTGGATGTGGGTGCGGTCGAGGTTCTCGTAGACCCGGACGGCCGAGAGCCCGGTGGCCTCGATGCCCGCGTCGCTGCCCGGCACGGCGGCCGCGGCCACGACGGCTGCGCCGGCGACCACCACGCCGGCCAGCACCGCCACGCGGCGACGCGCGCTGCCGCGGCGGACCGGTTCCGGCTGCTCCTCGGCACCCGGCTCCGCGGTCTCGACGGTCTGGCTCACTCCTGCGCCAGGATCTGCTCGACGCGCTCGACCTTGGCGGTGAGCTGCCCGTCCCACCCGGGGCGGATGTCGGCCTTGAGCACCAGCGAGGTGCGCGGGGAGACCGCGGAGACCACGTCGACGGCCTGCTTGACGACAGCCATCACCTCGTCCCACTCGCCCTCGATGGTGGTGAACATCGAGGTGGTCTCGTTGGGGAGGCCGGAGTCACGGACGACCTTCACGGCGGCGGCGACGGCCTCGGAGACCGAGCCGTCCTCGGCACCGACGGTGGGGGCGATGGAGAAGGCGACGAGCATGCCCACCAATCTACGCCGGACGCGGAGCTGGTGAGGCAGGTCTCAGCGCGTGGGGCGCACCGGCCCAGCACCGGGCTCGACCGCGTCGAGGACCTCCACCTCGTCCCCCACCCGGATGGTCACGTCCGGGGTGTCGGGCACGAGGTTCACGCCGAACCAGGTGGCGCCGTCGAACCGGCGGATGCGGGCGAGGGTCGCGGTCGGCTCCTTGCCCCGCTCACCGGTCTTGGGGTCGACGGTCGTCATCACGCAGCGGGCGCAGCCCTTCACAGCGCGCAGCACGGCGCCACCGATGCGCAGCACCCGCCAGTCGTCCTCGGCCCAGGCCTCGGCGCCCTCGACCACCACGTTGGGGCGGAACCGGGTCATGGTCAGCCGGGGGGCGTCCTCGCCGGCGCGCTCCCGGTGGGCGGCGTTCACCGCGGCCAGCGAGGAGGCGGAGGCGAGGAGCAGCGGGTAGCCGTCGGCGAAGGAGACGCGGTCGTCCTCGCGGCTGAAGCGGGGGTCGGTGGTGCGCCGCGTCGGGTCGTCGAGGTGGACGAGGCGGACCGGCCGCCCCAGGGCCTGCGAGAGCCACGCGTCGGCCTCGGAGCCGGCCGCCGCGGCCGAGAGGTGGGAGGACCAGACCTGCACCCGCAGCTGGCGGGCCGGGTCCGGCTCGGCGACCTCGAGCGGCTCCTGGTCGGCACCCGAGAGCCGGATGCCGGTGGGCGTCGGCTCGGCACCGACGAGCAGCATCCGGTTGACCTCGCGGGCCGTGACCGCGGTGCCCTCGCCGGCGTCGACGACCATCCAGCGGCGGTCGCCGGCCAGGCCCCAGGGCTCGACCCGGGCCTCGTGGACGCGGTGCCCCCGCAGGGACTTCACGGGGTATCGACGGATCTCGGCCAGGCGCACGACCCGCAGCCTAGGGCTGCCCGGCGGGGGTCGGGGAGCCGGTGCCCGCGGATGGACCTGCCGGGGTGCGCGATGCGTCGCCGAGCGTGTCGCCCAGCAGCCCGCGCAGCCGCGCCATCGCCTCGCGTCCGTGCTTCTTCACCGTGCCCAGCCCCAGCCCCAGCGCGTGCGCCGTCTCGGCCTCGGTGAGCCCGTCGAAGTAGCGCAGCACGATCACCGCACGCTGCCGCGGGGAGAGCCGCTGCAGCGCCTGGCGCAGCACCTCGCGGTCGGTGACGTCGCGGTCGTGCCGCCACGTCCGCAGGTCCTCGGGCAGCCGGTCGGTGTGCAGCTCGCGCCAGCGACGGCGGCGCCAGCGAGAGACCGACTCCCGCGACAGCACCGTGCGCACGTACGGCTCGGGGTCGTCGGCGATCCGGTGCCAGCGCGGCACCACCTTGATCAGCGTGGCCTGCACGAGGTCTTCGGCGTCGTGCTCGTTGCCGGCCAGCAGGTAGGCGGTGCGGAGCAGGGCGGGACGGCGGGCGGCGACCCAGTCGTCGAAGTGCTCGTGGGTGGTCGGCTCAGGCACCGGTGCCTCCTGCCGCGGCCGCGCGAGCACGGGCACGGCCGCGGAGCAGGAGACCGAGCCCGAGGAGCAGGACCCCTGCACCGGCGGCGGTGAACCAGGGCAGGGGAACGGGGCTGCCCGGGTCCTGGGCCTCGATCGTCGGCAGGTCGACGAGGTCGGTCGCGACGCCGACCAGGCCCCGCCCGCCCGGAACCCGCAGGATCTCGGTGGCCTCGTCGGTGGCCAGGTCCACGGACCAGAGCCTCCCGATCGTGGCGGCCTGGTCGCCCCGACGGGGACCCCACCACGTGGCGGTGGACGCGGTGAGCGTGAGTGGCCACACGAGCCGGGGCGCTCCCGGGTGGGTGGTGACGCTGCCGTCGGCCCGCGTCACCTGGAACCGCCCCGGCAGCATGCTGGTGTAGTTCCAACCCTGGGCGCAGTCCTCGCCGAGCACGACCGCCTCGGAGTTGCCGAGCCAGAACCCGCCGTCGGCCGTCCGGACGCGCTGCTGGGAGCCTGACGTCAGATCGATGCACGTGCCCCATCGGCCACGGCCCTGCACCACGACCCGCTCGGTGCCGACCGCGACCGGCACCTGGTCGGAGATCCTGTCGACCGTCCCTGCGTCGACGTCCCACACCAGCGTGCCGGAACTGTCGCCGCTCACCTGGACGAGGTCGTCCGCGATCTCCGGCCCTCCGGCGATCTGCGTGTACGACCAGACCACCCGGTCGTCGTCGGCCCAGCGGACCTCTCCGGGATCGAGACCGTGCTCCGTGTCGACGGCCTGCCGCGTGACGGCGCCGGTGGTGAGGTCCAGCACGGCTACCCCGACGGTCGACTGGTCCGCGTCGTACGGCGCTCCCGACGTCTCCCCCGTCACCCAGAGGGCCACACGGCGCCCGTCCGGGGAGAGGTCCAGCAGTCCGCCGGAGTCGGCTCCCGTCCAGTCGTCGGGCAGGTCGAGGAACCGGTACTCCCCCGCCGTGGAGACGGCCAGGATGCCGGTGCCGGTGCGGCCGATCAGGGCCCCGGCCCCGGTGGCTCGCGGCGCCTCGACGAGGACCGCGGCCGCCTCCCACGGCTCCCCGTTCGTCCCGGCCAGGTACGGGCTCACCCGCTGCACCACCGACGGCAGGCCCGCGGGCGTCGAGGACCCCGCCGGCTGGATGCTGCTCGGTGCTCGCGTGAGCGCGGCCAGACCGGTGACCGAGGCCAGCCCGATCACCAGGACGGCCAGCGCCGCCGACGTCCACGCCCGGCGGGTGCGGTGGGCACGCATGCTCCGGGAGAACAGGGTCGGGTCGTGGGCGCCGACCGGTGCCTTGTGGGCGAGGTCGTCGAGGGCACGGTCGAGGCCGGGGAGCGTGTGCTGCGCGGAGTGCTCGGTGGGGGTCGTCATGGTGCGGTCCGTCCGGGGGTCCGAGAGGCTGTCACTCTCCCCCACGTCACGACGCCCCTGCGCGGAGGGGGTCAGACCGAGACTTTCTCTCCGGTCTGGTCCAGGAGCGCACGGAGCCGCTTCAGCCCGTCGTGCGCCTGCGACTTGACCGTGCCCCGACGCACCCCGAGGAGGTGCGCGACCTCGTCCTCGGGCAGGTCCTCCACGTAGCGCAGGACGACGACCGCCCGCTGCTTCGGCGCAAGGCCGGCCAGCGCCCGCCGCAGGGCGTCGACCTCCCCCAGCGCGCCGGCGTGATCGGGCGCGGCGTCTGGCTCCAGCAGCGTGGTCACGGTCGTCTCGCGCCAGCGACGCCGACGCCAGCGGGTGACGTTCTCCCGCACCAGCACCGTCCGTACGTACGGCTCGGGGTCGTCCTCGATCCGGCTCCACCGGGGCACGCAGCGCGCCAGCGCCACCTGGACGAGGTCCTCGGCGTCGTGGGGGTCGCCGGTGAGCATGGTGGCGGTGCGCAGGAGTGCCTCGCGGCGTGCGACGACGAACTCGGTGAAGCTGTCGGGGGTCTCAGATCCGCGCACGACGCCTCCAGAGGGCGAGCCCGCCAAGACCCAGGCCGATCGCCAGCAGCGGGACGCCGTAGAGCAGCCGCGGGTCCAGCGGGTCGGCCGGCTCGCCCGTGGCCGCGACCGGTGCCGTCCAGGCGTCCGCGGCCACCAGGGGCAGCGCGTACCCCACCCGGCTGGGGACGAAGGTGCTGAGCTGGACGCTGCTCCCGTCGACCAGGTCGATCGCGACGTAGGCCGGTGGCCGGTCCGACGAGTACTCGAGGCCGACGACCGTCTGCGGGTCCCGCCAGCCGACGACGGCGAACAGGTCGTGATCCGCGTCGACGGAGGACGGCGCCTCGCCCGTCGTGCCTGCGCGCAGCACGCGGTAGGCGTCGGTGCCCCTGACCTGGCGCAGGACCGTCACCGGGCCGTCGGGGCTCGAGGCTGCCAACCAGGACCCCGGCCCCGCGGGCGTGGGGACCCGCGCGACCACGCCGTCCGCGGTCACGAACCTGACCCAGCGACTCGTCGAGTCCACGAGGGTGCCGTCGACGCCCGGCACGGCGAACGGCAGCCCCGCGTCGAAGGCGACGGGCACGGCGGAGGTCTCCGGCTCGTCGGCACCCGATCGCCAGGCCAGGACCTCGACGGCGGTGGCTGCCGTGCGCGAGCCCCCGAGGGGCTCCCAGATCGGCACGAGCAGGTCCTCCCCGGCGAACCCCAGTCCGTTGCCCACCACGGCTTGGGTCTCGAAGGCGAACTGCTCGACCTCGCCGGTCAGCGAGTCGAGCCGGCCGACGCCGTCAGCCACCACGCGCGTGGTGTCGAGAGCATCGCTTGTCCGGTCCGCGTCCTCGTAGAACCAGGCGACGTACCGCCCGCTGGCGGAGATGGCGACCGTCTCCGCAGGGTCGGCGGACCCGTCGAGCGGGAGGAGCCCCGGCAGGTCGAGCGTGCCCACGGACCCGTCCGGCCCCACCGCCGCGAGGACCCCCGTCGTTCCTCCGAGCAGCCGCCCGTGCCGGCCGGCCTGAAGGGCGACGAACGGACCGGAGTCCAGCGCGCGCTCGGGCGCCCAGGTCGCGACGTCGTCGAAGGTGTCGGGCAGAGCCAGTCCGTCGGTCGCCCCGGCCGGGGCGATGGCGTCGGGTTGCTGCGCCTTCAGCCAGCCGACGGTGCCGGTGCCCAGCACGACGGCCAGCACGGCCGCCACCACGACGGTCTGCACCACGCGAGCACGCCGGGCGTGCCGGCGTCCTCGTGCCCAGGTGTCGTCCGGCCGCACGTGCTCGGGCGTCGCGCCGACCGCGGGGCCGTCGCGGAGCGCGGCGAGCCTGTCGGTCAGCTCGGTGTCAGTGGTCATGGGGGGGTCTCCTCGGCTGGTCCTCACCCACGTGCACGCCTCGGCGGGCTCGTCAGGTTGGGCCGGTCGCGAAGTTTCTCAGATCCACATGCAAGGAGCCCCGCCCCGGCGGCTGCCGGGGCGGGGCTCCTCTGGTTGCTCTGGGTGGAGCGGCTGGCTCAGCCCTTCTTGAGCAGGCTGCGCAGCACGAACTGCATGATGCCGCCGTTGCGGTAGTAGTTCGCCTCGCCGGGGGTGTCGATGCGGACGACCGCGTCGAACTCGACGCTCTGCTCACCACTGGCTGCCTTGACCTTGACGGTCTTCGGCGTGGTGCCGTCGTTGAGCGCGGTGATGCCGGAGATCGAGAAGGTCTCCTCACCGGTCAGGCCCAGGGACGCGGCGGACTCGCCGGCCGGGAACTGCAGCGGGATGACGCCCATGCCGATGAGGTTCGAGCGGTGGATCCGCTCGTAGGACTCGGCGATGACGGCCTTCACGCCCAGGAGCGCGGTGCCCTTGGCGGCCCAGTCGCGGCTGGAGCCGGAGCCGTACTCCTTGCCCGCCAGGACGACGAGCGGGGTGCCGGCCTCCGCGTAGGACACCGAGGCGTCGTACACGGTGGTGACCGGGGCGTCGGCCTGGGTGAAGTCGCGGGTGAAGCCACCCTCGGTGCCGGGCGCGATCTGGTTGCGCAGGCGGATGTTCGCGAACGTGCCGCGGATCATGACCTCGTGGTTGCCTCGGCGCGAGCCGTAGGAGTTGAAGTCACGCTGCTCGACGCCGTTCTCCGAGAGGTACTTGCCGGCGGGCGAGTCCTTCTTGATCTGGCCGGCGGGCGAGATGTGGTCGGTGGTGACCGAGTCCGCCAGCTTGAGCAGGACGCGGGCACCGTCGATGTCGGTGACCGGGGCCGGCTCGTCGGGCATGCCGTCGAAGTAGGGCGCCTTGCGGACGTAGGTGGAGTCCTCGTCCCAGGTGAAGGTGTTGCCCTCCGGGGTGGGCAGCGAGCGCCAGCGCTCGTCACCCTTGAAGACGTCGGCGTAGGACTCGGCGAACATCTCCGAGTTGATCGCGCCGCGGATGGTCTCCTCGACCTCGGCCGGCGAGGGCCAGATGTCCTTGAGGTAGACCGGGTTGCCGTCGGTGTCGGTGCCCAGGGCGTCCTCGAACAGGTCGACGTCCATGGAGCCGGCCAGCGCGTAGGCGACGACCAGCGGCGGGGACGCCAGGTAGTTCATCTTGATGTCGGGGCTGATGCGGCCCTCGAAGTTGCGGTTGCCCGACAGGACCGAGACGACGGCGAGGTCGTTCTCGTTGACGGCCGCGGAGACCTCGGGGATCAGCGGGCCGGAGTTGCCGATGCACGTGACGCAGCCGTAGCCGACGAGGTTGAAGCCGAGCTTGTCGAGGTAGGGGGTCAGGCCCGCCTTCTCGTAGTAGTCGGAGACGACCTGCGAGCCGGGCGCGAGGGTGGTCTTGACCCACGGCTTGCGGGCGAGACCCTTCTCCACGGCCTTCTTGGCCAGCAGGGCGGCACCGATCATCACGCTCGGGTTCGAGGTGTTGGTGCAGGAGGTGATCGAGGCGATCGTCACCGCGCCGTGGTCGAGCGTGAAGGACGTGCCGTCCTCCAGCGTCACCTGGACGGGGTTGGACGGACGGCCGGCGGTCATGGCCGGGGCGTCGGAGGCCGGGAAGGACTCCTCGCCGGCCTCGTCCACGGCGTCGCCGACGTAGTCGCGAACCGAGTCGCGCCAGGACGGCTTGGCCTCGGAGACCAGCACGCGGTCCTGGGGACGCTTCGGGCCGGCGATCGAGGGGACGACGGTGGCGAGGTCGAGCTCGAGCTTCTCGGAGTAGCGCGGCTCGGCGTCGGGGTCGAGCCAGAGGCCCTGCTCCTTGGCGTAGGCCTCGACGAGCGCGATCTGCTCCTCGGACCGGCCGGTCAGGCGCAGGTAGTTCGTGGTCTCGCCGTCGATCGGGAACACCGCGATGGTGGAGCCGAACTCGGGACTCATGTTGCCGATGGTGGCGCGGTTGGCCAGCGGCAGCGCCGCGACACCCGGGCCGTAGAACTCGACGAACTTGCCGACCACACCGTGCTTGCGCACCATCTCGGTGATCGTGAGCACCAGGTCGGTGGCGGTGGAGCCCTCGGGCAGCTCGCCGGAGAGCTTGAAGCCGACCACGCGCGGGATGAGCATGGAGACCGGCTGGCCGAGCATGGCGGCCTCGGCCTCGATGCCGCCGACGCCCCAGCCGACTACGCCGATGCCGTTGACCATCGTGGTGTGGGAGTCGGTGCCGACACAGGTGTCGGGGTAGGCCAGCAGCTCGCCGTCGACCTCACGCGTGAAGATCGTGCGGGCCAGGTGCTCGATGTTGACCTGGTGGACGATGCCGGTGCCCGGGGGGACGACCTTGAAGTCGTCGAACGCACCCTGGCCCCAGCGCAGGAACTGGTAACGCTCCTTGTTGCGCTGGTACTCGATCTCCACGTTGCGCTCGAACGCCTCGGGGGTGCCGAAGACGTCGGCCATGACGGAGTGGTCGATGACCATCTCGGCCGGGGCGAGCGGGTTGATCTTGGTGGCGTCGCCACCTAGCTCGGCCATCGCCTCGCGCATGGTGGCGAGGTCGACGACGCAGGGGACGCCGGTGAAGTCCTGCATGATCACGCGGGCGGGCGTGAACTGGATCTCCTTGTCGGGCTGCGCCGACGGGTCCCAGCCCGCGAGGGCCTTGATGTCGTCCGCGGTGATGTCGGCGCCGTCCTCGGTGCGGAGGAGGTTCTCCAGCAGGACCTTCAGGCTGAACGGGAGGCTGTCGACGTCGAGCCCGTCACCCTTGACCGCGTCGAGGCGGAACATCTCGTAGGACTTGCCGTCCACGTCCAGGGTGCTCTTGGCACCGAAGCTGTCCTGACTTGCCACAGGCCCTCATCTCCTCTGTCGCGTCGTCGCGACGCGGTGGTGGATCACTCGGTGTTTGCGCGAGCCATCTTGCCGCCGTCCTCGGCGCCGGAGAAAGGAAGGTTTGCCTAACTCCGCCCGGCTCGCCGGCGCGAGCAACAGGGCCGATGGTCACTCAAACTGTCTTGACATCAAGATACATGACGTCAAGCGAGGTTGCGAGGGCGGGGTCCGGCGTGTCCCGCGCCGCGGGACTGCAATTGTCACGCCGTTGCAAACCGCCTGACACACGACGGTCGCTAGGTTCGAGCCGCCGGATCGGCTCCGGTGACAGCCCGGTGCGTGGGGTGCCGGTGAGTGGGTCCGTTCTCGGTGGAGATCCCCTGTCGTCCCACGGCACCCGTGGAACCGCCGACGGAACAGAACGTCCTTGCGCCGCACCCTGCGGCCACGATGGAAGGTGAGAGCCCATGACCACCAGCGACGCGCGCATCGACGCGATCAGCGAGGTCCTCAACCGCACGCCCTTCGAGGCTGCTGCGACACGGCCGCTGAGCGAGATCTGGGCCTGCGACGTCTTCAACCTGGCCACGATGGAGGAGGCGCTCTCCAAGAACGCCTTCAAGGCCATGAAGAAGACGGTCCAGACGGGCGAGCCGCTCGACCCGGCCACGGCCGACGTCGTCGCTGCGGCGATGAAGGACTGGGCCATGGGCAAGGGGGCGAAGTTCTTCTCCCACGTCTTCTACCCGCTGACGAACATCACCGCCGAGAAGCACGACGGCTTCATCGTCACCAACTCCGACGGCAACGCCATCACCGAGTTCACCGGCAGCCTCCTGATCAAGGGCGAGCCGGACGGCTCGTCCTTCCCCAACGGCAGCCTGCGCATGACCAACGCGGCCCGCGGCTACACCGCGTGGGACCCGACCAGCCCCGCCTACATCATGCAGACCGCGAACGGCGCGACGCTGATGATCCCCAGCGTCTTCATGTCGTGGACCGGTGAGTCCCTCGACAAGAAGATCCCGCTGCTGCGGTCCAACGCCGCCATGGACAAGGCCGGCCGCAAGGTCCTGTCCCTCATGGGCGAGACCGAGATCGCCCCGCTCAACTCCAGCTGTGGTGCCGAGCAGGAGTACTTCCTCGTCGACCGTCAGTTCGCGACCGCCCGCCCCGACCTCCTGCTCGCGGGCCGCACCCTCTTCGGCGCTCCCCCGGCCAAGGGCCAGGAGTTCGACGACCACTACTTCGGCGCCATCCCCGAGCGCGTCCAGGTCTACATGCAGGACGTCGAGGACACGCTCTACCGCCTCGGCATCCCGGCCAAGACCCACCACAACGAGGTCGCCCCGGGCCAGTTCGAGATCGCGCCCTACTACGAGGCCGCGAACGTCGCCTCCGACCACCAGCAGCTGCTGATGACCGTCCTGAAGGCGACCGCGCTCAAGCACGGCTTCGTCTGCCTGCTGCACGAGAAGCCCTTCGCCGGCATCAACGGCTCGGGCAAGCACGTGAACTGGTCGGTCGGCAACGCGACGCAGGGCAACCTCCTCGACCCCGGCTCCACCCCCGAGGAGAACCTCCAGTTCCTGGTGTTCTGCGGCGCCGTCATCCGCGGTGTGCACCTCTTCGGTCCGCTGCTGCGGGCCGTGATCGCCACGGCCTCCAACGACCACCGGCTCGGCGCGAACGAGGCTCCTCCCGCCATCCTGTCGGTCTACCTCGGCGACCAGCTCGAGGCCGTCTACGACGACATCGCCTCGGGCAAGGTCGCGTCGTCGAGCGACGGCGGACTGATGGACCTCGGCCTGGCACAGATCCTCCCGTTCGAGCGGGACCCGGGCGACCGCAACCGCACGTCTCCGCTGGCCTTCACCGGCAACCGCTTCGAGTTCCGGGCCGTGGGCTCCTCCCAGTCGGTGTCGGGCCCGCTCGTGGCTCTCAACACCGTCCTGGCCGACTCCCTGGAGTGGATGGCCGAGAAGCTCGAGGCCGAGCTCGGCGGTGGCGCCGAGCTCCCCGAGGCCGTCGCGACGATCCTGAAGGAGGTCATGGAGCTGCACGGCGCGGCCGTGTTCGGTGGCGACGGCTACTCCAGCGAGTGGCACGAGGCCGCCGTCAAGGACCGTGGCCTGCGCAATCTGCCCACCAGCGCCGACGCCCTGCCCGTCTTCACCGAGCCGGCGGTGGTCGAGCTGTTCGAGTCCACCGGCGTCCTGTCGGCGGTGGAGCTGCACAGCCGCTACGACGTGTACGCCGAGCAGTACATCAACAGCGTCCTCGTCGAGGCCAAGCTGGTCGTCGACCTGGGCAAGACGGTCATCTACCCGGCGGCCCTCGGCTACCTGTCCGAGCTCACCGGCACGTACACCGCAGCCGGCAGCTTCGGTGCCACGCTCGACACCTCCGTGGCGACGGCCATCGCCCAGCACAGCAACGGGCTGCTGGCGACGGTCACCGCGCTCAGCGCGGAGCTGGCGAAGGAAGACTTCGAGGACGTGGAGGCCCATATGACGCACATCGCGACCACCGTGCGCGGCCTGATGGACCAGGCCCGCGTCCACGTCGACGCCCTCGAGTGCGAGGTCGACGACTCCGCCTGGCCGCTGCCGAAGTACCGGGAGATGCTCTTCATCAAGTGACGCCACCTGGGAGCGAGCCCCGCCCAGGCACCTGAGTCAGGGTGCGCGTTCTCCCGGCGCACGTGACAGCGGCCCCTGAGCCCGACAGTCGTCTGACGACGACTCTCGGGTCCGGAGGCCGTTCGTCCTTGGTGCGCGCCTCGTTCATCGCCGGCGTTGACGCGCAGGACGAGCGGGGCCGTTGCCGGCGGCATGCACCGGTGCGCGTCGCCCCACGCGACAAGCCTTTCGCAGATGAGGCAATACCCATGAGCTGCGACCACGCGGGCTCGAGAGCTCTTCCTTGAACCGGGTCAGCGGGGGGTAGCAATCTCCAGCAAGGTGCCTGGGCATCACATCTAGCGACGCGCGTGATCTCCCCCAGGCCGGTTCCGCTCACGCCGCCGCTGACGCGACGCCGACCGGTCCTCCCGCCACGCTCGCCATGAAGCCTTTACCCATCCCGGACGCCCGCGCAGGTGCGGAGGAACAAGAAACCGTGGCCATGCGAACAACCACATCCAAATTGCCAGAAAGACCATGAGGACTCCCAGGCCCGCCATCCATTTCGTCCAGGTCGACACCTGGCCCGTCGCCGCCGAAACTTCGCCGCCCATGTCCGACACAAATCCCACAGTCAGCAACGTCATCCCGAGAGTCGCGGGCAACAGGAACGCATGCACACCCACCGAACTGGGGTCTCCCGTGAACCAGGTGACCCCGGCGCTGACGTCAGCCTGCCGCCGCCACACCCGGAACGTCTGTATCCACATGCCCGGGATCCCAATGAGCATGATGCCGACAGCGATCCAGTCTCCCGCGTCCATTTGCCACACCGTCCCGTGTCACTTCCAGCAGGACAAATCGAGGTCCTGCGCTGTGCACATGACGTCGTCGATCTCCCAGGCTGACTCCCTGCTGCTTCCCGCGGCTCGCATTGCCGCAACGCGAGCAGGACGAGATGAGCCTTCGCGGCGCTCGCTCGCCTCGTGGAAGTGAGTCAGCTCAGTCCGCGAGCGAGGAATGCTCGAGGGCAGTCCAGAGCAGATCAGCCTCGTGCGAGCAGCGCGACGCACTCGACGTGGTGCGTCATCGGGAAGAGGTCGAAGGCGCGCAGGGCGGTCAGCTCGTAGCCCCGCTCGGCGAACAGGGCGACGTCCCGAGCCAGGGCGGCCGGGTCGCAGGCCACGTACGCGACGGCACGGGGGCTGCGGGCCACGACCTGCTCGACGGCGGCCTTCTTCGCGCCCTCACGCGGCGGGTCGAGGACGACCAGGTCGGCGTGCAGGTCGTCAGTGTCGGGGCCGAACCCGGTCGCCAGCACGGCGGCGACGTCCCCGGCGCGCACGGCCACGTCGGCGGAGGCGGTCGCCAGGTTCTCGACGCTGCGGGCGGATGCCTCGGGGTTGCCCTCGACCAGCGCCACGCTGCCGCCCGAGCCCACGGCCTCCGCGAGGAAGCGGCCGAACAGCCCCACGCCGGCGTACAGGTCGAGCACGGACTCCCCCGGCCTCGGCGCCAGCATCTCCAGCACCGTGGACACCAGCACGTCCGGTGCGGCCGGGTGGACCTGCCAGAAGCCGTCGTCGGCCACGGAGAAGGCCCGCCCCTCGACGACGTGGTCGGAGGGTGCGTGCGCGTCGATCAGGCAGTCGTCCACCTCGACGACGTCGTGGCTGCGGTGCTTGCGCATCCCGGTCCTCCCGCCGCCGAGGTCGACGTAGCGCTGGCGGGTGCGCCAGCGCAGCCCGTCGTCGGCGCGGCCGGGCACCGGCACGGCCTCCACGACGACGTCCGCCCCGACGCCCTCGCTGATGCGGGCGAGCCGCCGCAGCTGCTCGCGCACCACCTGGGTCTTCCACTCCCGCTGGGCGGGCAGGGCCACGTGCTGGAGGTCGCAGCCGCCACAGCCACCCGGCCCGGCGACGGCGCAGGGAGCCTCGACGCGGTCAGGTGAGGCGTCCAGGACCTCGACGGCGTCCCCGCGCCAGAAGCTGTCGCCGTCGGTGCCCTCGGTGATCTCCACGACCACCCGCTCCCCCGGCAACGCGTGCCGGACGAAGACCACCGGCCCGGACTCGGGCCGCAGCACGCAGAAGCCGCCGTGACCGGGCGGGCCGACGACGCCCTCGAGCCGCGTGCCGACGCGGGACTCCCCGCGGGGCTTGCGAGGGCGGTTCGTGCGGGTGCGTCGGTGCTGAGCCACGTCCACGGAGGCTACGCGAACGCGGACGGGAGGCGTCCGTGCGGATACCGTGGCACCCGTGCACGTCGTGATCATGGGATGCGGCCGCGTCGGCTCCACGCTGGCCCGGTCCCTCGAGGACCGCAACCACACCGTGTCGATCATCGACAGCGACCCCGAGGCGTTCCGACGACTCGGCCCCGGGTTCAACGGGGACAAGGTCGCCGGGGTCGGCTTCGACCAGCAGGTGCTGGAGAAGGCGGGCATCCGCCGCGCCGACGCCTTCGCGGCCGTCTCCTCGGGCGACAACTCCAACATCATCGCCGCGCGCGTCGCGCGGGAGACGTTCGGCATCGGCACCGTGTGCGCCCGGATCTACGACCCGGGGCGGGCCGAGGTCTACCAGCGGCTCGGCATCACCACCGTCGCCACGGTGAAGTGGACGTCGGACCAGGTGCTGCGCCGCATCCTGCCCGCGGGCGCCGAGCCCGACTTCCGCGACCCCTCCGGCAAGATCCGGGTCGACCACGTGCGGGTGCCCACCTCGTGGGTCGGCGAGCGGACCATCAACCTCCAGGCCCAGACGCGGTCGCGCATCGCGTGGATCGACCGTCTCGGCGAGGGCATGCTGCCCGGCCGCGAGACGATCCTCCAGGAGGGCGACGTGCTGCACCTGGTCATCCAGGAGGAGCTCGCCGCCCACACCTTCGCCCAGCTCTCCGCCGGGCCCGAGACGGAGCAGTGAGGCAACCGTGAGAGTCGCCATCGCCGGGGCCGGCGCCGTCGGCCGGTCCATCGCCCGTGAGCTCATCGGCAACGGCCACGAGGTCCTGCTGATCGACAAGAACGCCTCCTCGATCAAGCCCGAGCGGGTGCCGGACGCCGAGTGGCTGCTGGCCGACGTCTGCGAGCTGTCGTCCATGGAGGAGGCCCGCCTCGACCGCTGCGACGTGATGATCTGCGCCACCGGTGACGACAAGGCCAACCTCGTGGCCTCGCTGCTGGCCAAGACCGAGTTCGGCGTGCCCCGCACGGTCAGCCGCGTGAACCACCCCAACAACGAGTGGCTGTTCAGCGAGTCCTGGGGCGTCGACGTCAACGTCTCGACCCCGCGCATCATGTCGGCGCTCGTGGAGGAGGCGGTGGCGGTCGGCGACCTCGTCCGCCTGTTCACGTTCCGCCAGGGCAACGCCAACCTGGTCGAGATGACGCTGCCCGAGGACTCCCCCTTCGTCGGCCGCACGCCGCGCGAGTTCCCGCTGCCGGAGAACTGCGCGCTCACCACGATCCTGCGCCAGGGACGCGTCTTCGCACCCGACCCCGACCAGCCGGTGCAGGCGGGCGACGAGCTGCTGCTCGTGGTTCCCGCCGACCTCGAGGACGAGGTGGAGCGACTGCTCGCCCCGTCGATGCACCCGGGCTGAGCGGCCCCAGGCTCCAGCCTGGCGCCGGCTCAGGCCTGGCGGGGCTGCACCGGGGTGCTGTTGCGCCCCAGCACCCACACCATGGACGCCAGCGCCGCCAGCTGGAGCGGCCAGCCGAGGACCACCTTGAGCACCCCGAGGATGCCGATCGCGGTCGAGGCCTCGATCGCGCCGGCCGTGGCGGCCAGCCAGATCGGCACCTGGATCACCACGCGCACCACGCAGGGCACGGCCAGCAGCCAGGTCAGCCGCGAGCACAGCGAGACCACCTGCGGGTCGTCGCGCCACGCGGTGGGCTCACCGGTGACCGAGCCGACCATGAAGCCGACCAGCGGCCACCGCAGGACCGCGGAGAGGCCGAGCCCGACCGCGTAGACGCCGTTGTAGATGAGGCCGGGCAGGAAGTAGGCCAGCGCCTGCGCCTCCTCGTCCCCGCCGCGGCTGGCGGCCAGGTGCACGAAGAGCCAGCCGATCCCGATGCCGACCAGCGCGTTGGCGACGTACTGGATCGTCGAGCGCTGCACCAGCCGCACGAGGAGCAGCAGCACCGCCGCCGCGATCGAGACGGTGAGGGCCAGGCGCAGCTCGTGCAGGAGCAGCCACGTGGCGGTGAACAGCAGGGTCGGGACGGCGGCCTCGACCATGCCCCGGCGTCCGCCGAGGGCCTTGGCCAGCTGACCGCGGACGACGGCCTCGACGGTGTCGGGGGTCGCGTGCTCGGCCGCGTGGGTCTCCGACCCGGTCGAAAAGGACTGGTGCGGGGAGGTCTCGTGCGGGGAGGACTGCTCCCCGGTGCCCGGCTCAGCCACAGGCCTGCGGCACGAGCTCGTAGCGGGGGTGGTAGAGCACCCGGCGGCCGTCGTGGCGCGCGATGCGGCCCTCGGCGGCCAGGCAGACCCCGGTCTCGAGGCCGGTGATCCGGTCGCGCCCGAGCCACACCAGGACGACGGACCCGGTCTCGTCGCACAGGTCGGCCTCCAGCGCGGGGCCGTCACCGATCTGCACGCGGCGCACGTCGCGCACGGTGCCACGGACCCGGACGAGGTCTCGGTCGGGGGCGGCCGCGATGGTGGACGTGCCGACGCGGAGCACGGGCATCGGCATGGTGTCCGGGGCGGGCGGGACCGCCCCGGGGTCCAGCTTCAACGCCGGCGACTCCGCAGGAGCGGCGTTCTTCTTGGCACGGCCTCGGCGCAGGCCTCGGATCTCGGGCACGTGGGGATCCTACGCGCTCAGGACTCGGCGGACCCGGGCTGCTGGGTCGGCTGCTGAGCAGGCTGCTGGCCGGCGGGCTGAGCCGGCTGCTGGCCCGGCTGACCGGGACCCGGCTGGGTGGTGCCGCGGCGCACCGGTCGCGCGTTCTCGGGCAGCCGCAGCGGCAGCGCCTCCCCCACCGGCATCGCGCCCTCGCCGCGGTCGACCACGACGGTGGAGAGGATGGCCTCCCAGCGGGCGGCCGCCTCGGGCGAGCGGGCCGCGCCACCGATGAGGGTGGCGCGCAGCAGCCAGCGGGAGCCGTTGACGCCGATGATGCGCGAGGGCTGCACCCCCTCCCGGCCGTCGGCCAGCGTGCGCTTGAGCTCGCAGCGCAGCTCGGTGCCGAAACGGCCCTCGCCCTCGACGGCGGTGCCGCCGCGCCGGACCATGTCGGCCGCGATCTGCGGGCGGACCTCCGACCACAGGTCGCCGTTGCGGGGCGCCGCGAAGGCGCGCAGCTCCAGCGCTCCGTCGGGGCCGGCGAGGATGACGGCCTGCACGTCGCCGGAGGACTCGTCCACCTGGAGGCGCAGCTCGGTGCCCGAGACGGGCAGCACCTGGAGCGAGCCGAGGTCGACCCGGGTCACGTTGGCCGGCGCCTCCGGCATCTCGGAGACGTCGAACGGGCCACGCTGCTGCTCGGGCCGGGCGTCGTTCTCCGCCGCCGTCGCGTCACCGGCGTCCGGGGTCTCCTCGGTCGTGCCGGTGGGCTCGGCTGCCTTGCGGCGGAATCTCACCTGGTGCTCCTCGCGTCGATCATCTGCGTGCGTGTCGTCCGTGGCGGGTGCGGCGCTCAGGCGCCGGCGAACCCACCGGTGGAACCGTAGCCCCCCGCACCCCGGACGGACTCCGGCAGGCTGTCGGTCTCGGTGAACCGGGCGTGCTCGACCCGCTGGATCACCAGCTGGGCCACGCGGTCCCCGCGGCTCAGCTCGATGGTCTCGGCACGGTCGGTGTTGATCAGCAGCACCTTGACCTCGCCGCGGTAGCCGGCGTCCACGGTGCCCGGGGTGTTGACGATGGAGAGGCCGTGCCGGACCGCCAGCCCGGAGCGAGGGTGCACCAGCGCGACGTAGCCCTCCGGCAGGGCCAGGGCGAGGCCGGTGGGGGCCAGGGCCCGCTCACCGGGGGCCAGCCGCAGGTCCACGGTCGTCACGAGGTCGGCACCGGCGTCCCCCGGCCGGGCGTAGGAGGGCAGCGGCACCTCCGGGTCGAGCCGGACCACCTGCACCTCGAGCGTCGGTTCCACGGGCGGCACCCTAGCCCCGCCCACACGTGCGTGGCCCAGCCCACGCGCGTTCCACGGGCGCCCGCGCATTCGGCCTGCCACGACCCGGGTGGGATGATGTGTCGGTGAGCACTGCCCCGGCCTACCGCGAGCGGCTGTCCGTGCCCCTGCGCTGGTGGGCACAGGCGGTCATGATGATCGCGACCATCTGGCTGGCCGTCGCGGTGGCGGCACCCCTGTGGGTGGCCTCGCTGGTGGCCCTGGGCTTCCTGGCCCTCGTCGCCGTGTGGTTCCTCGGCTACGGCTCCCCGCGCGTCGAGGTCGCCGACGGCGTCCTCACCGCCGGTCGCGCCCGGCTCCCGCTGGCCTACGTCGGCTCGGTCGACGCCCTCGACGCCGAGGACACCCGCCGCGTCGCCGGCCGGGACGCCGACGCGCGGGCCTACCTGCTGCTGCGGCCCTACCGCAAGAAGGCGGTCATGGTGCGCCTGGCAGACCCGCGCGACCCCACGCCGTACTGGCTGGTCAGCACCCGTCGCCCCGAGCAGCTCGCGAGTGCGGTGACGGCCGCCGTGGCCGACGGCGTCGCCTCCGCCTGAGCGCACCACCGCGGCCGTGGCGCCCGGTGCGGTTCACCCACCGGGGCGGCACCACGACGCGTCCGGGTCGATAGGGTCACCACATGGCCCAAGGTTCGAAGCTCTACTCGGTCGGCGCGAGCGTGTCGGCGATCGTCGCCGCGCAGGTGGCGCGCAAGGTCCTCACCTCCGGGTGGCAGGCAGCGACGCGCAAGCAGCCCCCGGCCAACCCGGCCGACCCGGACGTCGAGATGTGGGAGGCCGTCGCCTGGGCGGTCTCGACCGGCGCCGTCATCGCCGTCGCCCGGATGCTCGCCCAGCGTCGGGTCGCGGAGTACTACCGCAAGTCCACCGGCGAGCTGCCCCCGTCGCTCCAGGCCGACTCCGCCTGACCGTCGGGTCCGCCCGGGCCGGCCCCGGACAGCACAGGAGCCCGGCACCCCTCGGGGTGCCGGGCTCCTGTCACGTCCGCGTCAGGCGCAGTCGTTGCAGATCATCTTCTTCGCGTCGGCGAGCGCCGAGCGGTGGTGCACCAGGAAGCAGCTCATGCAGGTGAACTCGTCCTCCTGCTTCGGCTTCACCTCGACGGCCAGCTCCTCGTGGGAGAGGTCGGCGCCCGGCAGCTCGAACGACTCGGCGGCTTCCGCCTCGTCCTCGTCGACCTTGCCGGAGTTCTTGTCGTGGCGGCGGGCCTTGAGCTCCTCGATGCTCTCCTCGGAGGAGTCCTCCTCGTTCTTGCGCGGCGCGTCGTAATCTGTCGCCATCGTGCTCACTCCCTTCCTAGACCTGGGGACCCGGTCCGGAGGGGCGGCATGACGCGCCCTCCTGCCCTGTCGGCGCAGAGTGTGCACCATGTGAGCCCCTCGACCAACACCGATCCGGCGTGGCCTCTCCCGAACCCGGCCACCGGTCCGGCTATTCCACCGTTTCCCCGCCTGCGCACACGTTCGCGTGTGACGTAACCCACCTGTTGGGCCCGGGCGTGTCCCAGGGGTGCGGACGGGGCGGGAAGGTCGGTCGGAGGCGTGCCCCTCAGGCGGGAGCCAGCAGTCCGGCCTCGGTGACGGCCTCGTGCAGGGCTTCGAAGGACGCCGGGGGCGCGCAGAGCACGAACGTGCGCCCGCCGACCCCGGCGAGTACCTCGGCGCGGGCGCCGCCGGCCCGGGCGACCAGCAGCGCGGCCGCGTAGTCCCAGTGGTTCACGCCCTCCTCGGCGTAGGCGTCGACGCGGCCGGAGGCCACCGAGCAGAGGTCGAGCGCGCACGACCCCATGCGGCGGATGTCGCGCACGCGTGGCAGCAGGTGGACCCAGCCCTGCGCCTGGAGGCGTCGCAGGTCGCGGTCGTAGCTGAAGCCGGTGGCCACCAGCATCTGCCCCAGCGGCTGGGGTGCGCGCACCGCGACGGGGCGCCCCGCGCTGGTGCCGCGCGGCCCCTCGGCCGTTAGCACGGCGGCGTGCTCGACGTCGTCGGCGACGTCGAGCACCACCCCGGCCACGGTGAGCCAGCCGTCGTCCGTGAGGACCTCGGCGGCGACGCTGACGGAGTACCGGCCCAGGTCGTAGAGGAAGTTGACGGTGCCGTCGATGGGGTCGAGGACCCACCGCACGCCGGACGTGCCCGGCTCGTCGTCGCCCTCCTCCCCCATGATCGCGTCGTCGGGCCGCCGCTCCCGCAGCAGCCTGCGCAGCAGCTCCTCGGTCGCGCGGTCGGCCTCGGTGACCACGTCGACGTCGCTGGACTTGGTCGCCGCGACCTCCACGTGCCCGGCCCGCTTCTCCCGCACCAGGCTCGCGGCGGCCTCGGCCACCTCGTGGGCGACGGTCAGCAGCGCCCCGGGCAACCCGGGGTCGACGGCGTCGGGCAGGACGAGCGGGTCGGGCGCGCTCACGCCTGCGGCTCCCCGGCCGGCGCCGCGGGGGCCGGGTCGCTGCCGCACAGGGCGGGGCGCGGGTTGCGGGGGTTCGCGCAGCAGCCCTTCGGACACACGTCCCAGCTCGGGCCGAAGGAGCCCACCGAGGCGCGGGCCACGTCCTCACCGCGCTCGACGGCCGCTCGCTCGGTCAGCAGGTCGCGCACCATGGCGACGAAGCGTCCGTCGGTGCCGGCGGTGGCGGAGCGGCGGGCGTGCAGGCCCAGCTCGTTCGCGGTGGCCATGGCCTCGGTGTCGAGGTCGTAGATGACCTCCATGTGGTCGGAGACGAACCCGACGGGGATCATCACGACCGCCGTCGTCCCCTGCTCCTTGAGCGCCTCGAGGTGGTCGTTGACGTCCGGCTCGAGCCACGGGATGTGCGGGGCGCCGGAGCGCGAGCAGTAGACCAACGCGTGGTCGTGCTCGACGCCCGTCTCGGCGGCGACGCGGGCCACGACCTCGGCCATCACCGAGCGGTGCTGGGCGACGTAGGCGCCGCCACCGTCGTAGTCGACCTCCGGGTTGCCCGACTGCTCGTTCATCGCCGTCGGGATCGAGTGGGTGACGAAGGCGAGGTGAGCACCGGCCCGCTCGTCCTCGGGCAGGTCCGCGAGCTGGGCGAGGACGCCGTCGACGACCGGCTCCACGAAGCCCGGGTGGTTGAAGTAGTGGCGCAGCTTGTCGACCACCAGCGGCGAGCCCTCGAGCCCGCCGATGCCCTCCAGGGCGTCCCAGAGGTTCTCGCGGTACTGCCGGCAGGAGGACCACGAGGAGTAGGCGGACGTGGCGAAGGCCGCGACGCGGGTGACGCCGTCCTGCGCCATCTGCTCGAAGGTGTCGTTCAGGTAGGGGTCCCAGTTGCGGTTGCCCCAGTAGACCGGCAGGTCGATGCCGGCGCCGACCAGGTCGGAGCGCAGCTCGGCCAGCAGCGCACGGCACTGGTCGTTGATCGGGGACTTGCCGCCGAAGAGGAAGTAGTGCTCGCCGACCTGCTCGAGCCGCTCGCGGGGGATGCCGCGACCGCGGGTGACGTTCTCCAGGAACGGGACGACGTCCTCGGGCTTCTCCGGGCCGCCGAAGGAGACCAGGAGGAGGGCGTCGTAGGGGCGGACGTCGACGGGGGCCGGCGCGGTGTCGACCGGCTCAGTGCTCTGCATGCCCTCATCGTAGGAACTCCGCGGTCACCCGACCGGGCTGCCCCCGCCCCGGTCCGGGACCCGGGCGCGGGCCCGCCCTCCGCCGTCCCGGATGCTGCTCGCGCGGACGGACTCGCGCGGATTGAGGAGCCGCTGAGAACGGGTCCTAGCCTCGGGGCGTGATGACCCCGTGATCGGCACCTACGGCGCCGTGCTCTCCCACCCCGGCGCCAAGGCCTTCACGCTCGCCGGCCTCGTCGGACGCCTGCCCATCTCCATGGCCGGGCTGGGCATCGTGCTGCTGGTGCAGGCCTCCTCGGGCTCCTACGCGTTGGCCGGGTCCGTCTCCGGGGCGTTCATGGTGGCCAACGCCGGCCTCGCGATCGTGCAGGGGCGGCTCCTGGACCGGGTGGGCCAGGGCCGCGTCGTCGCCGTCACCGCAGTGCTCTTCGCGGTCTCCGCCTCGTTGCTCGTCGTCGCGGTGCAGGCCGGGTGGGCCCTGGGCTGGGTCTACGTCCTCGCCGCCCTCGCCGGTGGGTCGCAGCCGCAGGTCGGCTCGGCCGTGCGCGCTCGGTGGTCGCACGTGCTCGACCGCCCCGGCGACGTCCAGACCGCCTTCGCGCTGGAGGCGGTGCTCGACGAGGTCGTGTTCATGACCGGGCCCGTGCTGGTCACGCTGCTCGCCACGTCCGTGCACCCCACCGCCGGCCTGACCGCCGCCGTCGTGGCGGGTGCCGTGGGCGGCCTCGCGTTCGCCGCCCAGCGCCGCACCGAGCCTCCGGCGCACCCGCGTGAGTCGGGCCTGCCCGACACCCACGGTGGCCCCGGCCCCCGCCCCCGCCTGCCCTGGGCCACCGTGCTGCCGCTGGCCGTCGTGTGCGCCGCGCTGGGCGTCCTCTTCGGCGCCGCGGAGGTCGTGACGGTGGCCTTCAGCGACGAGCAGGGCCGCGAGTCCGCCGCCGGCTTCCTGCTGGCGCTGTACGCCCTGGGGAGCCTGCTGGCCGGCCTCGTGGTCGGCACGATCACCTGGCGCTCCGGGCCCGACGTGCGGGTCCGGTGGGGCGCGGCCGCGATGGCCGTCGCCATGGTGCCGCTCGCGTTCGCACCGAACCTGGTCGTCCTGGGCGTGCTGCTGCTCCTGGGCGGTGCGTCCATCTCCCCCACCATGGTGGCCGCGATGTCGCTGACCGAGGCGTCCGTGCCGCGCGAGCGGCTGACGGAAGGCATGGCCGTCATGCAGACCGGCCTCGTGGCCGGCGTCGCGCCGGGTGCGGCGCTGGCGGGCCTGGTCGTCGACCACGTGGGCGCCTCGCAGGGCTACCTCGTCTCCGTGGCGGCCGGCGTCGTGGCGGCCGTGGCCGCGCAGGCGATCCCGCGGCGTCGTGGGGCCACCGAACCTTCCGCCCCTCTCGCCTCGTCGTAAGGGCGGGGCCGGAACGACCGGCCCGCCGAGAGGAGGACGGGTGGGGACCGACAGACGCGCGGAGTTCACCGACTTCGCCGCCGCACGCCAGCAGTCGCTGCTGCGCGCCGCCTACCTGATGGTCGGCGAGCAGACGCTGGCGCAGGACCTGGTGCAGGAAGCGCTGACCAAGACGTACGTGGCCTGGCCCCGGCTGAGGCGCACGGAGGCCGCGGAGGCTTACACCCGCCGCGCCATCACGACGACCGCGATCAGCTGGTTCCGTCGCAAGTCGTGGTCGCACGAGCGGGTCAGTGAGACACCCGAGGACCTGCGACCCGCCGGCGCCCAGTCCCAGTCCCAGGGTCAGGACGACCACGCGGACGACGTCGCCCGGCGTGACTGGCTCTGGGCCGCGCTCCACCGGCTGCCACCGCGGCAGCGCGCCGCCGTCGTCCTGCGCTACTACGAGGACCTCACCGAGGCCCAGACCGCCGAGGCCCTGGGCTGCGCCGTCGGCACCGTGAAGAGCCAGGTCAACGCCGCGTTCAAGACCCTGCGCGCCGACCTCGGCGAGTCCGCGGGCCGGGCGGACCTGCTGCCCCACCTCGACGACCAGACCACCGACCGGACGGGAGCCACCCGATGAGCACCCCGCGCAACAGCGACCTGCACACCGTGCTGCACGAGCGTGCGGGCGACGCCCCGCTCGGCATCGACCTCGACGCGGTCACCCGCGAGGGCGGGCGCCGCGTGCGCCGCCGTAGGGTCGCCGGCGCCGTGGGCGGCGTCGCCGCGGCCGCGGCGGTGGCGGCCCTCACGATCGGCCTGGCGCAGGGGCCCACCCCGCGGGCCGTGGACCCCGCGGACGGCCCCAGCGAGTCGGCCGGCGGGTCGGCCGGCGAGTCGGCCGACCCGGTCCTGGTCACCTACCCCGACCCGGGCGTCACCATCACCGACCCCGCCCAGGTGGCGCGACGGCTGGCCGAGACGCCCGCGTCCTTCCAGGAGGCGGTGGCCTCTCAGGTGGAGACCCTCCAGCAGGAGTCGACCTGCGACGGCACCGCCCTGGTCGGGATCACCGTCCAGCGCGTCCGCTCCGACGGGTTCGCCTCGGTGGCCGTCAACGACTGCGGCGGGTACCAGGCGCTGTGGGTCCAGGCGGAGGACGGCACCTGGACCGAGGCGCTCGGCACCCAGGACGTCTGGGTCTGCTCCGACCTCGAGGCCCTGGACTTCCCCTCGGACGTGGCGGGCGACCGCTGCGCGGACGCCGACGGCACCGGTGAGCTGATCCGCTACCGGCACGACTGACCGGCACGACCGACCGGCACGACCGAGCGCCTCAGACGCTGGCAGGCCCCTTCGGCAACGGGGCCTGCCAGTTGCGCCAGACGGCCAGCAACCGCCAGACGAGCGCCACCAGTGCGGCCAGGATGCTGACGACCACCACGGGCGGGTCGAACGGCAGCCACCCCGACGTCCCGACGACGGCGACCGCCGCCCCGCCCAGCGCGGGCGTGGCGTACAGCTCGCCGCGGAAGACCACCGGCACGCGACCGGCGAGGACGTCGCGCATCATCCCGCCACCGACGGCGGTGGTCATGCCCATGAGCGCCGCGGGCAGCGGCCCGACGCCGTAGTCCATGGCCTTGAGCGCCCCCGCGACGCAGAACAGGGCGAGGCCGGCCGCGTCGAGCACGGTGATCACCTTCTCCATCCGCCCGAAGGTCGGGTGGAAGGCGAAGACGGCCACGCCGGCCACCGCCGGGGCCAGCAGGTAGCGCCAGTCGACCAGGGCCGCCGGCGGCACCACCCCGATCAGCACGTCACGCAGGAGCCCGCCGCCCAGGCCGGTCACCCCGGCCAGGACGAGGACGCCGAACAGGTCCAGCTCCTTGCGGACGCCGACCAGGCCGCCGGACGCCGCGAAGACGACGATGCCGAGCAGGTCGAGCACCAACAGGGTGGTCCCGACGTCCAGGAACGTGCCGGTCACGGGGGCGTCGGGCGCGGCGAGCGGGGCGGTCAGGGGGGACACGGATCGCAGGGTAGGCGACATTCGCGTTCTGCCTGGTTGTGGGGCGTAACCTTGCGCCCACCGGAGACAGGGCCGCTGACCAGCGGTGCCGCGGGAGCGCAGGAGGAGGTGGCTCGGAGGTGGTGCACCTGACCCTCGCTGGGATCAGCGGGGACGGGAAGCAGCTCCTCCTGGTCAGCGAGGCCGGCGTCCGCTTCACCGTCGACAACGACTCCCGGCTCCGCGCCGCCCTGTCGGGCGACACCGCATCCCAAGGCCAGTTGGAGATCACCATGGACAGCGCCCTCCGCCCCCGCGAGATCCAGGCCCGGATCCGCGCCGGCGAGACCCCCGAGGCGGTCGCCGAGGCGGCGCGCACCAGCGTCGAGCGCATCCAGCCCTACGCGGGCCCGGTGCTGGCCGAGCGTGAGCACATGGCCCAGCGCGCACAGCGGTCGTCGGTGCGCGGTCGCGAGGCCGAGGGCCCCCGCATCCTCGGCCGCGCGGTGACGGAGCGCCTCTCGGGCCTGGGCCTGCACTCCGACGTGGTCTCGTGGGACTCCTGGCGCCGCGAGGACGGCCGCTGGGTGCTGGTCGGCGAGTTCGCCACCCCGGACCGCACCGGCATGGCCCGGTTCACCTTCGACCCGCCCGGCAACTACGTGGTGA
Organism: Nocardioides bruguierae; assembly: GCF_023656415.1. Classification (GTDB taxonomy): domain Bacteria; phylum Actinomycetota; class Actinomycetes; order Propionibacteriales; family Nocardioidaceae; genus Nocardioides; species Nocardioides bruguierae. Next base: position 133,075 of record NZ_JAMOIL010000001.1, on the reverse strand, counting down.
TGGACAACGACGAGGCCAAGTGGCTGATCGGCGAGCCGCTGCCCGAGCCGGAGCCCGCCCGCGACGACCTGCGCCTCGCCCGCGAGCGCCGCCTGGCCGCGGCGCAGCCCTCCGACGACGAGCCGCTGGAGTTCGTGGCCTCCATGGAGGCCTACCTCGACGTGCCGACCGACGCCGCCGACGCCCCGGCTCGGCCCACGGCCGAGCCGGAGGCACCGGAGGACACGGTCGTGGAGCCGCTGGCGGACCCGGTGGCCGAGCCCGCCGAGCCCGCCGTCCAGCAGTCGTCCGCTCCGGAGCCGGTCGCTGAGGCGCCCGCCGCCGACGAGCCCGCCGAGGAGCCGACCAAGCCCGCGCGCCGCCCCAGCCGCAAGCGCGGACGGGCCTCCGTCCCGTCGTGGGACGAGATCATGTTCGGCAACAGCCAGGACTGAGCAACACCCGCGGCCGCCGCGCCCGCTACTCCCCCGTGGCCACCGGCCGCGAGGGGTCGGTGACCCAGTGGCTCCAGCTGCCGGGGTACAGCGCGGCACGCACGCCCGCCACCTCCAGCGCCAGGACGTCGAGGGCCGCGGTGACGCCCGAGCCGCAGTACACCGCCACGTCCGCGCCCGGCACGGCGCCGAGGCCGGCGTAGCGCTCCGCCAGCACGTCGGGGGCCAGGAACAGCCCGTCCGCGCCGAGGTTCGCGGTGCTGGGGGCGTTGCGGGCACCGGGGACGTGCCCCGCGACCGGGTCCACGGGCTCGACCTCGCCCCGGAAGCGCTCCGGCGCCCGGGCGTCCAGGAGCACGTCGACCCCGGGCACCGCCGAGGCCTCGACGACGGGCATCCGGCCCGGCGTCAGCGTCACGTCGCCCGGCTCCGGGTCGACGGGACCGGTCTCCAGCGGCAGCCCGGCGGCGACCCAGGCGGCGAGCCCGCCGTCCAGCACCGCGACGTCGTCGACACCGTGGTGGCGCAGCAGCCACCAGCACCGGGCGGCGGCGTGGCCGGACCAGTCGTCGAGCACCACGACCGGCACCCCCGAGCGCACGCCCGCGGCCCGCATCGCGTCCTGGAGCACCGAGGTCTGCGGCAGCGGGTGCCGGCCGCCGTCCCCGGGGGCGCCTGCCAGAGCCGAGTCCAGGTCGACGTAGGCGGCGCCCGGCAGGTGCCCGGCCTCGTGCTCGTCGGGGCCCGCCGGGCCGCCCAGGCGGTAGCGGACGTCGAGCAGCGTGACCGGCAGTCCGGCCTCCAGGTGGGTGCGGAGCGTGGCGATGTCGACGAGCGGGCTGGTCAGCATGGACGCCATCCTGCCGGGCCGCCTCGGCGTCTCTCCCGGGGGCACGCCGGGCCGAGGCCCCGCGGGTCACCGCCGAGCCGGACGTGAGAGGATCACGCCCCGTGGCCGAGCTCCAGTTCTTCACCGGCACGATGGACTCCGGCAAGTCCACGTTGGCCCTCCAGACCAACCACAACCACGCCGCCCGCGGGCGCGCGGGGCGCATCTTCGTGACCCGTGACCGGGCTGGCGCCGGACGCATCACCAGCCGCCTGGGGCTGACCCACGACGCCGCCGAGGTCGGCCCGGAGTTCGACTTCTGGTCCTACGTGGTCAGCGAGCTCACCCACGGCGCGCGCATCGACTACCTCGTGTGCGACGAGGCGCAGTTCTACACGCCCGAGCAGATCGACGGCCTCGCCAAGATCGTCGACGAGCTGCAGATCGACGTGTTCGCGTTCGGCATCCTCACCGACTTCCGCACCCAGCTGTTCCCGGGTGCCGCCCGGCTGGTGGAGCTGGCCGACCGGATGAACGTGCTCCAGGTCGAGGCCCTGTGCTGGTGCGGCAAGCGCGCCACCCACAACGCCCGCACCGAGAACGGCGTGATGGTCGTCGAGGGCGACCAGGTGGTCGTCGGCGACGTCGAGCAGGGCGAGCACGTGCACGGCCGCGGCGGGGACGCCGACGTCGACGTCGCCTACGAGGTCCTCTGCCGCCAGCACCACCGCCGCAGGCTCACCGCCGCGCGCGCCAAGGCGGTCTCCCTCGCCCCCGAGCCGCTGCCCTTCGGGTGACGCCGCCGGTCACCCTGCGCGCGTTCACGCTCCAGGACGCGGGCGTGGTGGCCTCCTGGGCCCTCGACCCGGCCTTCGTCGCGCTGGCCGGCTGGTCGTGCCGCACGGCTGCCGAGCACCGCGAGCACCAGCGGCGGCTGGTGAGCCGCTCCGCCCGGTTCCCCGGGTGGGAGCGCCTGGCGGCGACCACACCGGGCCTGGGCGTCGTCGGCTACCTCGACCTCGCCGCGGGGCCGGACGCGACCGAGGTGGGCTACGCCGTGGGGCCCTCCGCCCGGTGGGGCCGAGGCCTCGGCTCCGCCGTGCTCGCGGCCGGGGTCGTCGAGGCCGGTCGTCGGGGGCTGCCGGCCCTCCTCGCACTGGTCTCCCCCGCGCACGCCCGCTCCCGGGGCGTGCTGCGGGCGTGCGGGTTCACCCGCGTCCACGCGGGGGCCGACACCGAGACCTGGCGCCTGGGCCTGGGGACGAAGCCGGTCGATGAGTCCGGTCCCACCCTGCGACGCTGACGCGTCGTAGGCTGCCGCGCGTGGACGACGGTCGGGTGGTGGCGCTGCACCGCAGCGCCGAGCACACCTTCAGCAAGCAGCCGCACGCGCAGCTGCGCCTCGTGGCCGGCCTCGGCGTCGAGGGCGACGCGCACGCGGGTGCGACCGTGCGGCACCGATCCCGCGTCGCGCAGGACCCGACGCAGCCGAACCTGCGTCAGGTCCACCTCGTCGCCGCCGAGCTGCTGGACGAGCTCGTGGAGGCCGGCTTCGCGGTCGCTCCCGGTGACCTCGGCGAGAACGTGACCACCCGCGGCCTCGACCTTCTGAGCCTCCCCGTCGGCACGGTCGTGGCGCTCGGGGACGAGACCCGGATCGGCCTCACCGGCCTGCGCAACCCCTGCGCCCAGATCGAGTCCTTCTCCCCCGGCCTGCTCGAGCGCGTGGTCGGCCGGGGCGACGACGGTGCCGTCGTCCGCCGCGCAGGCGTCATGGGCGTCGTGCTGGCGGGCGGGGACGTGCGCGTCGGCGACCGGGTCCGCGTCGCCCTGCCCCCGCTGCCGCACGCCCCGATGGAGCGCGTGTAGCCCCAGTTCGAGCCCCAGACCGAGCTCGAGCCCGCGTCCGTCAGTCCACGAGGAGCGGGACGAGCATCTCCTCGTCGGTGAGCGAGCCGTGCATGCCGACGAGCCTGGCCTCGTAGGCCATCTCGACGCTCGCCACCACCGAGGCCCGGTCGCGGCAGGCCACGAGCACGTCACCGATGCGCGGCACCACGCCGGCGTCCAGGGGCCCGAACCAGCCCTCGTCGACGGCCTCGTCGCGGGTGACGACGACGGCGGTGGAGCCCATCGCCTCGCGCCAGGCGGCCACGACGTCGTCATGCGCGCCGCGCGCGCAGTAGAGCTGCCGGAACCGGGCCTCGCCGCCGAACAGGGTCACGCCGTCGCGCAGGTCGGTGCGCACGTCCACGTCGACCTGGGTCGCGGGGTCGGCGTCCACCATGCCGTGGTCGGCCAGCACCAGCAGCCGCACGTGCGGGGGCAGCTCCTCGCGCAGCTGCTCGGCCTGGGCGTCGATCATCGCCAGCTGCGCCTGCCAGTGGTGGCTGGCGACGCCGTAGCGGTGCCCCGTCCAGTCGAGGTCGCCGTCGTAGAGGTAGGTGAGCGAGGGCCCACGGCCGGCGGCGGCCACGGCCGCGGCGATGCGCTCGCCCACGCGGTCGGCACCGACGAAGTCGGCGCCCCGCTGGGCGGCCGTGGTGAGACCGGAGCCCTCGAACTCGCGCTTGTTCACCACGGTGACGTCGCAGCCGGTGGCGCGCAGGCGGCCGAAGGCGGTGCGGTGGGGCTGCCAGTCGCGCGGGTCGACGTCGCGGTCCCACTGGAGCGCGTTGAGCAGGTCGTTGGTGCCGGGGACCCGCGAGAGGTAGCCGACGACGCCGTGGGTGCCGGGCAGCAGGCCGGTGCTGAGGCTGGTGAGGCTCGTGGCGGTGGTGGTGGGGACGCCGGCGGTCAGCCGCGTCCCCGGGCGCAGCAGGTCGGAGAGGAACGGCGCCATGTCGGCGTGCTGCTCCAGCAGCCGCAGGCCGAGCCCGTCGACGAGGAAGACCACGTAGGCGGCCGCGTCCTCCAGCTCCAGCGGCGAGCTCTCCTGGATGGGCTGGCCCACGGCGCGCGCGATCGCGGGCACCACGTCGGAGAGGGCGGCGGTGCCGTACGCGGGCAGCCGGAACCGGGCGTCGTCGGCCAAGGCGGGTCCGGTGGTCAGGAGGTCTGCGTGAGGGCCGAGAGGCTCTCGGCGAACGCGAGCAGCCCGGTCACGGCCTCGACCCCGTCGGCCGCCGCGGAGACCCGCAGCGAGAAGTCGTCCGAGGCCAGGACGCCGGTGTAGCCGTGGTCCGCCTCGCAGCTGGGGTCGTTGCAGCCGGCGGGCTCGAGGTCGAGCCGCCCGACGCCGCCCCAGCCGATCGTCATGTTCGCCTCGGCGGGCGTGCTCGGGCCCTTGGACGGGTTGGTGACCATCCGCGTGACCACCACGGAGGAGACCGACGTCAGCCGGATCGCCTCGGTGGAGGTGGAGGTGTAGGGCTCCGGGAGCAGGTCGTCGCCGGCGTGCTCGTCGGTGTGCGCCAGGACCAGGCGGGTCGGGGTCAGCACCAGCACCGAGAGGTGGCGGCGCACCTCGTCGTGCTCGAACGTCGGCTCGTGGTGGACGAAGAAGGACACGACCTGCTCGCCGGCCAGGGCCGCCGAGACCCCGTCGGCCACGACGTCGGGGTAGTAGCCGGTCCGGTCGATGGCCCGGCGCAGGTCCGCCTGTCGGTCACGGTCGTCGGTACGGGTGCTCCGCATGCCGTCAGTCTCGCACGCGCACCTGTGCGCCCCACGGGTAGCCCCGGCGCACCTCAGAACTCGTAGCCGAAGGCCGCCACGTCGCGGGCGAAGACCGCCTCGACCCGGCGGCGCATGGGCTCGGAGTAGGCCTCGCGGTAGGCCTCCGGGTCGCCGGCGAGGTCCGGCCCGTCGGTCAGCGGGGTCCAGGGGAGCTCGAGCCGCGCGACGACGGCCCGCAGGTCGGCCTCGAGGCTCTCCTGCCGACCGATCAGGTCGGCCCGGCGTCCGCGGGTGGTCAGGTAGCGCACCTGCGGGGTCTGCAGCCGCTGGTACTCCCCCAGCCCGCGCATCACGAACGCCTCGAAGTCCTCGCAGGTCTCCCCGACCTCGGCCAGGAACTGCTGGCGTCGCTCCCCGCCCTCGGCGCTCGCGGTGCCGGTGCGCACGCGCTCCACGTGCCGCCACCAGGACCAGGTGCGTGCCCACGGGTTGCGGACGACCCCGAAGGTCCAGTGACCCGTCAGGCCGGGCTCCGCGCGCAGCAGCTGGCCCAGCGGCGCGTGCCGGTCGACGCCGGGCAGGCGTCGGGCGTCGGGCAGCAGCTCGCGCAGCCTCCCGGCCACCACGGCGCCGCCGGTCTGCTGGACGTGGACGAACAGCAGCCGGGCGCGGTCGGAGATGATCACGAGCGCAGGATAGGAGCGTCAGCTCGGCAGGGTGTCGCCGGCCTGCTGGCCCAGGCGTCGCACGAACCAGTCCGAGCGGGCCGCCGGGCCGGGCTCCAGGCGTCCCTCGGCGGCCAGCACGGTCGCCCCGTCGGGGCCGGCCAGGATGAGGCCGAGCTCGAGCGTGGAGACCTGCGGCAGGTCGTGCTGGAGCTGCGCGACCCGCTGGATCAGCCGCTCCACCTCCCGGATGTCGACCACGTCCGCGCCGCGGTAGCCGAACAGCAGCGGCGCCGAGCGCACCTCGCGCACCATCGTGGACGCGTCGCGGCCGGTCAGCGGCGGGATGCGGTAGGACCGGTCCTCCAGCAGCTCGGTGAGCGGGCCGGAGATGCCGAAGGAGACCACCGGGCCGAAGAGCGGGTCCTCGATGGAGCGGATGGAGATCGGGACGCCGGGGGCCGCGGTGCGCTGCACCACGAACCCGGCCCGCGAGGGGTCGCCGACGACCTGCGTGAGGGTCGCCCAGGCGTCCCGCATCATGTGGGCGCCGTCGATGTTGCGCCACACGTGGGCCAGGTCGGGCCGCTCGCGCAGGTGCTCGGCGGTCGCCTTGAGCACGACGTCCCAGCCGAGGTCGACGCCCGCCTTGATCGCCTCGCCGACGGAGGTGACCGGCACGGACGGGGAGGTCTCGATCCCGTAGGCGGACAGCAGCGTCGCCACGTCCTCCTGGGAGAGCTCCACGGTGCCGCTGGCCCCGCGCAGCCGGTCGGCCACGAGCGTCCGGGCGCCGATCACGTCGACGGAGTCGTCCTCCGCGGGGCTGCCCTCGGGCGTGCGCAGCCACACGGAGTACTCCACCACCCGCGCCAGGGCGCGCACGGCGGCCTCGACCGCCGGGTAGGACGGCACCGAGCCGCGGCCGGCCGCGGTGCCCGCCACGTCGGGCACCCGGAGCAGCTCGGGCACGCCCTCGACGCCGAGGAAGCTGGAGACCAGCGGCTTGTCGGACTGCTCGCCGATGGCCGCCAGCACGTTCGCGACCTCGTCGCCGGAGACGTTGAGCGGCGGGATGTAGACCGCGATCACGGAGTCGACGTCGGGGTCGTCGATGGCGGCGTCCAGCGCGTCCTCGAAGTCGGAGGCGTCGGCCTCGGCGCCGAGCGAGACGGACTTGTTGACCACCAGGCCGACCGCGGCGGCCGCGTCGGCGGCGAGCAGGCCGAGCGCGTCGGAGTTGCCGACGATGGCCACGCGGCGCCCGCGGGGCAGCGGCTGGTGGGCCACCAGCTGGGCGACGTCGAACATCTCCTCCAGGTTGTCGACCTGGATGATGCCCGCCTGGCGGAACATCGCGTCCACGGCGGCCGGGGGCGCGGCGATCTTGCGGACCGCGTGACCCATGGGCACGCCCTGGGTGGTGCGCCCGGAGCGGACGGCCACGACGGGCTTGCGCTGGGAGACCCGACGGGCGATCCGGGAGAACTTGCGCGGGTTGCCGATGGACTCCAGGTACATCATCACGACCTCGGTCGCCTCGTCCTCCTCCCAGTACTGCAGGAGGTCGTTGCCGGAGACGTCGGCGCGGTTGCCCGCCGAGACGAACGTCGACAGACCCAGGCCCCGGTTCTGCACCTTCTCCAGGATGGCCGAGCCCAGGGCGCCGGACTGGCAGAAGAAGCCGGCGCGACCGCGCGGCGGCATGACCTGGGAGAGCGAGGCGTTGATCGACACCTCGGACTGCGTGTTGATGATGCCGAGGCAGTTGGGGCCGATCAGGCGCAGGCCGTAGGAGCGGGACAGGCCGACGAGGCGGCGCTGGCGGGCGCGGCCCTCCTCGCCGGTCTCGGCGAACCCGGAGGAGATCACCACGAGGCCGTGCACGCCCTTGGCGGCGCAGTCGAGCACCACGTCCTGCACCGCGTCGGCCGGCACCGCGACCACGGCGAGGTCGACGTCGTCCGGGATGTCGACGACGTTGGAGAAGGCGGGGAGGCCCGAGACGGCCGAGCCGGTGGGGTTCACGGCGTACACGCGCCCGGTGAAGTCGCCCATGACCAGGTTGCGCACCAGCGTCTGACCGATGGTGTCCTGACGTCGCGAGGCACCGATGATCGCCACCGAGCGCGGGTGGAAGAACCGCTCGATGCTGGCGGCCTCGGCCCGGTGCTCGCGGGCCTGCATGACACCGATGGCGGTGTCGGTGGCGTCGATCGGGAACTCGAGCTGGATGACGCCGTCCTCGTACTCCGAGACGACCTTGTAGCCGGCGTCGCGGAAGGTCTGGATCATCCGCGTGTTGTCGGGCAGGACCTCGGCGATGAACCGGTCGACCTTGCGCTCGCGACCCGCCTGGGCCAGGTGCTCGAGCAGCACCTGGGCGATGCCGCGCCCCTGGTGCTGGTCCTCCACGAGGAACGCCACCTCGGCCTCGCCGGGCCGGATGAGGTCGTAGCGGCCGACGGCGATCATCTGCTGCTGGAGCATGAGCACGAACGCCACCCGGTCGCGGTGGTCGACGTGGGTGAACCGGAAGACGTCCTTGTCCGACAGCCGCGGCATCGGGGAGAAGAACCGGTAGTACTTCGAGCGGTCGGAGACACGGCTGTAGAACTCGACCAGGAGCTCGGCGTCGTCCGGGCCGATGGGCCGGATGTGGGCGGTGCGCCCGTCGCGCAGCAGCACGTCGGCGGCCCAGTGCTTGGGCGCGACCGGCACGTCGGCGACCTCGACGTGCACCTCGGGGCCCGTGGCCGTGCTGGTGGCACCGGTGGTGGGGGTCGCTCCGGTCGTGGGGGTCTGGCCGTCGCTCACGGGCAGCAATCTACCCGCGCGGGCACGCCCGGGAGGGGACGGGACGCGCCCGTGGGCGGGGCAGGTGCCGGGTGCGAGGGGCGCAGGCGTGAGAATGACGCCCATGGCAGCACGCAGCACCACCACCCCGCCGCCCGAGGACGACTTCGAGGAGCACATCCTCGACATCGACGTCGGCGACGAGATGCGCAGCTCCTTCCTGGAGTACGCCTACTCGGTCATCTACTCCCGGGCCCTCCCGGACGCGCGCGACGGCCTCAAGCCGGTGCAGCGCCGCATCCTCTACACGATGCACGACAACCGGCTCCTGCCGGACCGCGGGCACGTGAAGTCCGCCCGCGTCGTCGGCGACGTCATGGGCCGCCTGCACCCGCACGGCGACGGCGCGATCTACGACGCCCTGGTGCGCATGGCGCAGCCCTGGGTGATGCGGCTGCCCTACGTCGACGGCCACGGCAACTTCGGCTCGCCCGACGACTCTCCCGCGGCGATGCGTTACACCGAGTGCCGGATGGCCTCGCCGGCCGTGGCGATGACCGCCTCCATCGACGAGGACACCGTCGACTTCCGCCCCAACTACGACTCCCGCGAGCTCGAGCCGGCGGTGCTGCCCGCCGCCATCCCGAACCTCCTGGTCAACGGCTCGGCCGGCATCGCGGTCGGCATGGCCACCAACTGCGCGCCGCACAACCTCGTCGAGGTCGTGCAGGCCCTGCGCCACCTCATCACCAACCCGGGCGCGAGCCTGGACGACCTGATGCGGTTCGTGCCGGGCCCGGACCTGCCGACGGGCGGCAAGATCGTCGGTCTCGACGGCATCCGCGACGCCTACGAGTCCGGCCGCGGCTCCTTCAAGATGCGTGCCACCACCCGCGTCGAGCAGGTCGGACGCCGCAAGGCGATCGTCATCACCGAGCTGCCCTACGGCGTGGGCACCGAGAAGCTGTTCGAGCGGATCAAGACGCTCGTGCAGAACAAGAAGCTCCAGGGCATCGCCGACCTCAAGGACCTCACCGACCGCGCCAACGGCCTGCGGCTGGTCATCGAGATCAAGAACGGCTTCGTGCCCGAGGCCGTGCTCGAGCAGCTCTTCCGCTCCACCCCGCTGGAGGACTCGTTCGGCATCAACGCCGTGGCCCTCGTCGACGGTCAGCCCCGCACGCTGGGGCTCAAGGAGATGCTGGAGGTCTTCCTCGAGCACCGCTACGAGGTCGTCCGCCGCCGCTCGGCGTTCCGCCGCGGCAAGAAGGCCGACCGGCTGCACCTGGTCGAGGGCCTGCTCGTGGCCCTGCTGGACATCGACGAGGTCATCGCGGTCATCCGCTCCAGCGACGACACCGGCGCCGCCCGCCAGCGCCTGATGACGGTCTTCGACCTCTCCCAGCTCCAGGCCGACTACATCCTCGAGATGCAGCTGCGCCGGCTGACCCGCTTCTCCCGCCTGGAGCTGGAGAAGGAGTCCGAGGAGCTGCGCCGCGAGATCGAGGAGCTCGACGCGATCCTCAACGACGCCGGCCTGCTGCGCTCGGTCGTCTCCGACGAGCTCGCCGACGTGGCCGAAGAGCACGGCACGCCGCGCCGCACGGTGCTGCTGGAGTCCGCCGGCGCCCCCGCCAAGGCCAGCGCCACCCCGCTGGAGATCGCCGACGACCCGTGCGTGGCCTACCTGTCCTCCGCCGGGCTCGTGGCACGCAGCACCGCGGGCGACCTGCCCGGTCGCGGCGACGGCCGCGCCGGCCACGACGTCGTCGTCTCGGCGGTGCGCACGACCGCCCGCGCGGACGTCGGCGTGGTCACCGACGCCGGTCGTCTGGTGCGGCTCTCGGTGCTGGACCTGCCGACGCTGCCGCCGTCCGCGAACGACCCGAACCTCCAGGGCGGGATGCCGCTGGAGCAGCTGCTCGTGCTGGAGAAGAACGAGAAGGCGCTCGCGCTCGTCCCGATCACCGAGGAGGGCCCCGGCCTCGCGCTCGGCACCCGCCACGGCGTGGTGAAGCGGGTCAAGCCCGAGGTGCCCAAGCGCGGCGACGAGTGGGAGGTCGTGACCCTGGACGGCAAGGACCGCGTGGTCGGCGTCGTGCAGCTCACCACCGGCTCCGAGGAGCTGTGCTTCGTCACCTCCGACGCCCAGCTGCTGCACTTCTCCGCCGACGCGGTGCGCCCCCAGGGGCGGGCCGGCGGCGGCGTGGCGGGCGTGAAGCTGGCGGCCGGCCAGCAGGTCGTCTCGTTCGGCGCCTTCGACCCGGACGCCGGCGAGGGTGCCGTCGTGGTCACGATCGCCGGCTCCGGGGACTCCCTGCCCGGCACGGGCTCGGGCACCGTCAAGGTCTCCTCGTTCGGGGAGTACCCCGCCAAGGGGCGCGCCACCGGCGGCGTCCGGTGCCACCGCTTCCTCAAGGGCGAGGACCGGCTCCAGCTCGCCTGGGTCGGCCCCGGCCCGGCGCGCGCCGCGGCCGACTCCGGCGCCCCGGTGGAGCTGCCCGCCCCCACGGGCCGGCGCGACGGCTCCGGCGTGCCGCTGGCGCAGACCGTGGTCGCGGTCGCCTCCCGGGTCGCCGACGCGCTGAGGCTGCCCGGCACGGCCGAGGAGCAGGACGGCGACCAGGACGGCGCTGCCGACGCCGGCGACACCGAGGGCTGAGGCCGCCCCGTCGGGCGCGGGTGTGGTGGGATGACGCCCATGGCCCCCCACCACACCCGCCCCGCCCGCGCGGCGGCGTCCCGGGCGTCCGCGCTGGCGCTCACCGGGGCCTGCCTGCTCGCGGCCGTGGGGTGCAGCAGCGCCGAGAGCGAGGAGCTCTCGCCCCGTGAGGCCGTCGACGCGGCCGCCGACACGCTCACCGCCACCGCCGGCGTCCGGGTCGCGATCAGCACCGACGCCCCGCCCTCGGGGGTCTCCGCCCTGGTCGGCGCGGAGGGGACGCTCACGGCCGCGCCGGCCTTCGACGGGTCCATCACGATCACCTACGCGGGCCTGGAGCCCCAGGTGCCGGTGGTGGCCGTCGACGACACCGTCTACGCCCAGCTGCCGCTGACCACCGGCTGGACGGCCATCGACCCCGCCGACTACGGCGCGCCCGACCCCTCCCTCCTGCTCGACGCGGACGCCGGCGTGCCGGCCCTCCTGCGGGCCACGACCGACCTGGCCGCCGGCAGCAGCCAGCGCGGCGGTACCGACAACAGCGAGGTGCTCACCCCCTACACGGGCACGGTGGCCGGCGAGGCCGTCGGCGCCGTGGTCGGCAGCGGGGGCGCGCCCGAGGGCGACGTGGACGTCACCTACCTGATCACCGAGGACGGCGAGCTGCGCTCGGCCGAGGTGACCGGTGAGTTCTACGGCGCGGCGGCCACCACCTACGTCCTCGATCTCGACTCCTACGGTGAGGCGCCCGAGATCACCGCGCCGCAGTGAGCGCGGCCCAGCCCGGCCCCGTGGGCGTGCCGCGCAAGCCGGTCTCGCGGGGCACCCTGGCGCTGGCGACCGTGGCGGTGGGCTTCACCGCCGCCGACACCTACGTGGTGGTGCTCGCGCTGGTCGACATGATGCAGGGGGTCGGGCTCTCCCCCGACCAGCTGCAGCGGGCCGCGCCCATCATCTCCGGGTTCCTGCTGGGCTACGTGGCGATCCTGCCCCTGATCGGGCGCCTGGCCGACATGCGCGGCCGGCTCCCGGTGCTCTCCGCCTGCCTCATCGGGTTCGCGCTGGGCTCGCTGGTCACGGGGCTGGCACCCGACATGCCGACTCTGGTCACCGGACGGTTCCTCCAGGGCGTCGGCGCCGGCGGCCTCGTGCCGGCGACCCTGGCGCTGGTGGCCGACCGGTACCCGCCCGAGCGACGCGGTCTCCCGCTCGGCCTGGTCTCCGGCGCGCAGGAGACGGGCGCGCTGCTGGGGCCGCTCCTGGGCGCCGCCGTCCTCGCCGTGGCGGACTGGCGGGTCATCTTCGCGCTCAACCTGGTCGTCGGCCTGGGCCTGGCGGTGCTGCTGCGCTGGTCGGCCGGCCCGGTGCGCGACCGACGCCGGCCCGACCGGCTCTCCGCGGTGCTGCTGGTGTTGCTGACCGCCGGCGTGGTGGTCCTCTGGTACCCACCCGGCCCCCTGTACTCCGACCTCACGGTGGGGCTGCTGTGGGTGCCGCTGGTGCCCGGTGGCGGGGACTGGGTGACACCGCTGGGCCTGGTCGTGCTCGCGCTGGCGGTGGGGCTGGTGGTGCGGCTGCGCACCGCCGCGGACCCGCTGCTCGACGTGCGCGGCTGGGCTGCCTCGCTGCGGCAGGCGGACGTCTCGGGCGCGCTGCTGCTGGCAGCCGCGCTGGGCGCCGTCGTCCTGGCGTTCTCGACCACCGACCCGAAGCTCGAGGCCATGTCGGCGCGGGGCTGGTGGTTCCTCGCGCTCGGCGCCGCCGCGCTGGCCGGGCTGGTCTTCCACCTGCGCCGCTCCCCCGCGCCCCTCGTGCCGCGGGGTGCCCTGCGCCACCGGGCCGCCTGGGGGTCGCTGGTGGTCAGCCTGCTCATCGGCGGCGCGCTCATCGCGGCGCTGGTCGACGTCCCGATCTTCGCCCGCACGACGATCTACCCCGACTCCCAGCTGGGCGCCGCCCTGGTGCTGGTGCGGTTCCTGGTGACGGTGCCGGTCGGCGCCGTGGTGGGTGGTTGGCTGGTGCACCGCCTGGCGCCCGGGCCGGTCGCCGCGACCGGCATGGTGCTCGCCGCCCTGTCGTTCGTGGCGATGGCCCGCTGGGACGCCGGTGCCCTGGAGTCCTGGGCGTCCACGGCCGCGCTGCTGGTCGGCGGGCTGGGCTTCGGCCTCGCCGTCGCCCCGGTGACGGCGGCCGTGCTGGACGCCACGCCCGCCGCCGTCCACGGGCTGGCGGCGTCGTTGGCCGTCGTCGCGCGGAGCGTCGGCATGCTGCTGGGCGCCTCGGGCCTGACCACGCTCGGGCTGCGCCGCTACTACGCGCTCCAGGCGGACCTGCCGGACCCGGCGACCGTGTGCGCGGACGGCACGGCCCGCTGCGACGCGTGGACCGACCTGCTGCGCGAGGCGGCGCTGAGCCAGGAGCGCACCGTCTTCGCCGGTGCCGCGGTGCTGGCGCTGCTGGCCGCCGTGGGGGCGCTGGTGCTCCTGCGCGGCACCCGGGCGCCGGCGGGCTCCGTGCTGGTCGGCTCCACCCCGGGTGGGGATTCCCACCCCTCGGCCTCACCCACTGATGGTCGCTGATTCCACTAACGTCGGGCCCGTGAGTGAAACGAGCACCCCACAGGGCTTCGACGACATCCTCGAGGCCAACCGCGACTACGCCTCCACCTTCACCTCCGGGGGCTTCGACGGCATCGCCAAGGCCGGCATCGGCATAGTGACCTGCATGGACAGCCGCATCGAGCCGCTGAAGATGCTGGGCCTCGAGCTCGGCGACGCCAAGATCTTCCGCAACCCCGGCGCCCGCATGTCCGACAACGCCCTCGAGGCGCTCGTGCTCGGCGTGCACCTGCTCAACGTCAAGCGGATCATGATCGTGCCCCACACCCGCTGCGCCGTGGGCACCAACTCCGAGGAGCTCATCCGCGAGAAGGTCAGCGAGTCCGCCGGCGTCGACGTCACCTGGCACCCGTTCAACGTGGTGACCGACCAGGTGAAGTCGCTCGGGATGGACGTGCACCGCGTGCGCAGCCACCCGCTCATCCCGGAGACCGTGCAGGTCGGCGGCTTCATGTACGACGTCGACACGGGCCTGCTCGACCAGAAGTTCTGATCGGCCCGCCTGCCTGACCGGCGGGCGTCAGCAGGCGCTGCGCGGCACGCCTGCCACGTCCACCGGGAGCCTGCCCTCCGCGCGCAGGCTCCCGGTGAGGACGTCCGCCAGCGCCGTCATGGCCGCCGGGGTGTCGCCGAAGGTGGCGATCCGCACCGGGGCTGCGGTGCGGCCGAGCACGTACGGGACGTCGGTGGCCACGACCACCCCGCGGTCGGGCTGCGGCCCGGGCACCACGCCGTCGCTGCCCACGAGGTGCACCGGCGTGCCGCCCACGACCGTGCGCGGCGGCGTGCGGCGCCACTGCTGGAGCCGGCGGCGGTCCCGCTTCCTGTTGCCCGTCCGCTCGGGCCGGGGCTCGCGCACCTGACGAATCCTCCCCAGAGCCAGCCCCGCCTCCTGCGCGGCGGCCTCGAACCGGCGGACGTCGCTGCTGCTGCCGAGCGGCACGACCCGGCCGGTGACCAGGGCGCCCCGGCACTTCCCCGCCACCACCGTGATGGCGGCCCGGCTGAGGTCGCGCACCGCCTGGCGAGCGCCGACCGTGCCCTCTGCCGCCCCCGCCTCGCCGGCCTGACGCCGTGACCAGCGCAGGGTGGCGATCATCCGGGCGGCCGCCTGCTCGAGCCGACCGCGGCTGAGGGTCCCCTGCCGCACGGCCCGCACGAGGGTGTCGTGGGCGACCTCGGCGTCGGGCGGCATGAGGACGACGTCGCCGCCGGCGCGCAGGAACGCCACGGCGGGCGGGCCCTGGACGCCGGCGACCCCGGCCATGTCGAGGGCGTCCGAGACGACGAGCCCCTCGAAGCCCAGCCGCTGCCGCAGGAGCCCGGTGATCACCGGGCGCGACACCGAGGCCGGGGTGCCGGGGTCGACCGCCTGCAGCGCGATGTGACCCACCATGATCGCGGGCAGGCCCGCGTCGATCGCGTCGGTGAACGGCAGGAGGTCGGTCTCGCGCAGGGCGCGCAGCCTCGCGCGCTGGACCGGCAGCCCGACGTGGCTGTCGGTGCTCAGTCCACCGTGTCCCGGGAAGTGCTTGAGGGTGGGCAGGACGCCGGCGTCCAGGAGGCCCTGGGCGGCGGCGCGCGCCTGCCGGGAGGCCGGTGCCGGGTCCCCGGCGGCGGCCCGGGAGCGGATGATCGCGTCGCTGGTGCCGGAGGTGACGTCGGCGACCGGGGCGAGGTCCACGGTGAAGCCGAGCCCGGCCAGCTCGGAGCCGATCCCCTGCCAGGCGGTGCGGGTGAGCGCGACGTCGTGGGCGGCCCCGGTGGTCATGAAGGACGGCAGCGGGGTGACGTCCTGCGTGACCCGGGTGACGGTGCCGCCCTCCTGGTCGACCCCGAGGAACAGCGGCCAGTCGACCTGCGCCTGCCGCTGGAGGACGCGCAGCTGGGTGCTCAGCACCCGGTCGCCGGCGGCGCTGTCCTCGATGTTGTCGTCGAAGGCGACCACCCCGCCCAGGTGCAGGCGGTTGAGGTAGCGCACGGGGGCCTGCGTGCCGCTGGGCCAGCGGGCGACCACCACCTGGCCGGCCAGCTCGTCGACGCTGAGCCGCCGCGCGTCCCGGGCAGCGGCATCGAGCTGGGCGCGGCTCGGGCCCCACCCGGTCGCCAGCCCCAGGCGCTCCGAGGGCGTCGGACGAGGCGTCTCCGCCTCCTGCGTGCGGCTGCTCCCCGATCGATCGGCCGGGCCGGCGTCCTCGGAACCCGTGCAGGCAGCCGTCGTCACCAGCAGCGCGGCTGCGACCAGCGCGAGGAGGCTGCGCGGTGTGGGTCTGGCCATGGCCGGACCATCATGCCCGGCGACGACCGCCGACCCAGCCGCCGAGTCGGCAGCAACTTTCATTGGCCTTCGGGGAAGTTTGTTGCGACACGGCGGGGGGCAGGGGGCGGGTGGCGCGCCCCCCCCCCCCCCCCCCCGCGCCGCAACAACTTTCCTGGGCCCTTCGTGAAAGTTGCTGCCGACTCGGCGGGGCTCAGGCGTCGATGGCCTCGACGTCCACGTCGTAGGCGCCCTGGACGATGAACTCCTTGCGGGGAGCCACCTCCGAGCCCATGAGCAGCTCGAAGACGTCGGAGGCGATCTCCGCGTCGTCGACGGTGATGCGGCGCAGGGTGCGGCGGCGAGGGTCCATCGTGGTCTCGGCCAGCTGGTCGGCGTCCATCTCGCCCAGACCCTTGTACCGCTGCACCGGGTCCTTCCAGTTGACGTTCTTCTTGCGCAGCTCGGCGAGCTTTCGCTGCAGCTCGGCGTCGGAGTAGGTGTAGATGTACTTGTCCATGCCCTTCTTCGGGTTGGACACCTCGATCCGGTGCAGCGGCGGCACGGCGGAGTAGACGCGGCCCTCGGCGATCAGGTCCGGCATGTACTTGAAGAACAGCGTCGCCAGCAGGCAGCGGATGTGCGCGCCGTCGGAGTCCGCGTCGGCCATGAAGATGATCCGGCCGTAGCGGGCGGCGTCGAGCTCGAAGGTACGGCCCGAGCCGGCGCCGACGACCTGGATGATCGAGGCGCACTCGGCGTTCTTCAGCATGTCGCCGACCGACGCCTTCTGGACGTTCAGGATCTTGCCGCGGATCGGCAGCAGCGCCTGGAACTCGGAGTTGCGGGCCAGCTTCGCGGTGCCCAGCGCCGAGTCACCCTCGACGATGAACAGCTCGGTGCGCTCGTTGTCGCCCGACCGGCAGTCGGCCAGCTTGGAGGGCAGGGCCGAGGACTCCAGCGCGTTCTTGCGGCGCTGGTTCTCACGGTGCTGACGGGCGGCCATCCGGGTCTTGGCCGCGCTGGCGACCTTCTCCATCACCAGCTTGGCGGCGGCCTTCTCCTCGCGCTTGGAGGAGGTCAGGAACGCCTTGAGCTCGGAGGCGACGACCTTGCGCACGATCGAGCGTGCTGCCGGCGTCCCCAGGATCTCCTTGGTCTGGCCCTCGAACTGCGGCTCCGCGAGGCGGACGGTGACGACGGCGGTGAGGCCCTCGAGCACGTCGTCCTTGGAGACGTCGTCGTCGTTGACCTTGAGCACCTTGGCGTTGCGCATCGCGTCGTTGAAGGTGCGCACCAGCGCGCCCTCGAAGCCGGTGACGTGGGTGCCGCCCTTGGGCGTGGCGATCACGTTCACGAAGGAGCGCAGGGCGGTGTCGTAGCCGGTGCCCCAGCGGGCGGCGATGTCGACGACCAGGTCGCGGTCGACGTCGGAGGAGATCATCTGGCCGGACGCGTCCAGGACCGGGACGGTCTCGGTGAAGGAGTCCTCGCCCTGGAGGCGCAGGATCGGCGTGACCTGCTCGTCGTGGGCGAGGAAGTCGGCGAACTCGGTGATGCCGCCGTCGTGCTGGAACTCCTCGACCACGGCGTTCTCGCCGGAGGCGGTGGGCCGCAGGTCGGTCAGGGAGATGGCGAGACCGGGCACGATGAAGGAGGTCTGGCGGGCGCGACCGACCAGGTCCTCCCAGACGAAGCCGGCGTCCTTGGTGAAGATCTGCCGGTCGGCCCAGAAGCGGATGCGCGTGCCGGACCTGCCCTTGGCGACGCGGGAGCCCTTGCGGGTCAGGCCGGACTGCGGCTCGAAGCCGGCCTCCGGCTCGGCACCGTCGAAGACGCCGGGGACGCCGCGGCGGAAGCTCATGCCCTGGACGGCGGGGCTGCGCTCGACGTCGATGTCCATCCGGCTCGAGAGCGCGTTGACGACCGACAGACCGACGCCGTGCAGACCACCGGTGGCGTTGTAGGAGCCGCCGCCGAACTTGCCGCCGGCGTGCAGCTTGGTGGCGACTACCTCGACACCGGGCAGGCCGGTGCGGGGCTCCTTGTCGGTGGGGATGCCGCGACCGTTGTCGTGGACCTCGACGGACCCGTCGACGTGCAGCGTCACCTCGACGCGCGTGGCGTGCCCGGCCAGGGCCTCGTCCACGCCGTTGTCGATGATCTCCCAGACGCAGTGCATGAGGCCGCGGGTGTCGGTCGAGCCGATGTACATGCCCGGGCGCTTGCGCACGGCCTCGAGACCCTCGAGGACCAGCAGGTGCGCTGCGTTGTAGGTGTTGTCGGCGATCGTCGGCCTCCTGCGTCGTGCCACCGCCCCGGTCGGGGCGGTGCGAAACCCTGGTACGGACGGGTGGGTTCGATCCCATCCGCTCGGGGAACAGGTTACGAACCTACGTACGACACGCCGGTTCGGGGTGGAGGCTCGCCCTTCGTCCTCGGTCTAGCGTGATCGACGAGCACCCGAGGATCACGAACGGGACACAGTTGCGAGGACGAGACCCTCGTCACCTCCCCAAGTGGCTCCTGGGGGTTCAGACTGGGTGGACGGACGGAACGCTCCCTGCGGAGGCTGCCGGTCGTCCGGGACGACGAAGTCCGGACGGGAATTGTCAGACCTGGCACGATGGTTGAGGCGAGACCCGTCAAGACGCACCACCGGGTGCCGATCATGAGGTCGGGCACGGCGACGGAGAACACGGGAACACCCGCGACTCCCCGGACGTTGTGCACCACACCGAGCGACCAAGAAACGAGGCCGATTGTGACCACTGCAGTTGCCCCCAGCCCCTCGCTGACCGCTGCCGACCGCTGCGACCGGTGCGGCGCGCAGGCCTACCTCCGCGTCGAGCTCCAGAGCGGCGGTGAGCTGCTCTTCTGCGCCCACCACGCCCGCGAGCACGGCGACAAGATCAAGGCCATGGCGGCCACGGTCCAGGACGAGACCCACAAGCTCACCGGCGAGCCCGCTCCCTCCGACGAGGCCTGAGCCCGCAGGTACCGACACACCACACGAGGCCCCCGGACCGCACGGTCCCGGGGCCTCGTGTCGTTCCCGGGGTCGGACCGGAC
The DNA here is from genome assembly GCF_023656415.1 of Nocardioides bruguierae. Taxonomy (GTDB): domain Bacteria; phylum Actinomycetota; class Actinomycetes; order Propionibacteriales; family Nocardioidaceae; genus Nocardioides; species Nocardioides bruguierae. The sequence continues at coordinate 114,124 of NZ_JAMOIL010000001.1, read as the reverse complement.
GGTGGGGATAGCCTGACGCCGTGCCCAGCTCCCCCGACGAACGCAACGAGGCCCTCCAGCGCCTCACCTCCGCCGGTGCCGGCCCGGAGGAGAAGCGACCTCGGGACCCCGTCCTGGCCGACGTCCGCACCTGGTTGGTGGCCGGCGTCGCGCTGCTGGGCCTGCGCTGGTTGATGGCCGGCTCGTTCGACTCCGCGACGGAGGCCGGCGCCGATCTCTCCGTCGCGGCCGTGGTCCTGGGCCTCCTGCACGTCGCCGGCTGGTTCTGCGTCGTCGTCTCCGCCGCCGGCGTCGGCGTGCGGCTCGCACTGCGCACGAGCTCGCACGAACGGTCCGGCTCGCTCGACTAGCCCGACTCGACGTCACGCCTGTCAGCGGTCCGCATGCCGGGTGGGGCCCAGCCGCCGCGCCGCCGCCAGGTTGGATGGGCGGGTGGCCGTCCTCCTCGCTCTCGCCAGCGCCTTCGCCTACGGGCTCTCCGACTTCATCGGCGGGCGGGCCGCCACCCGCACCACCCCGTGGGCGGTCGCGTTCGTCGGGCAACTGACGGCCGCCGTCCTCATCGGGGTGCTGTCGCTGGTGCGCGGCGGCGCACCCGACGGGGTCGACCTGCTGTGGGCCGTGGTGGCGGGTACGGGCGGCGGGCTCGGCGCGGTGTTCCTCTACCGCGGCCTGTCCACCGGCCGGATGGGAGTGGTCGCCCCCGTCTCCGGCGTCGGCGCCGCCGTGCTCCCGGTCGTGGTCGGCCTCAGCCTCGGTGAGCGCCCGGGCGTGCTGGTCGGGCTCGGCATCGTCGCGGCGCTGCCCGGGATCTGGCTGGTCGCCCGCGAGCCGTCGGAGGGCGGGGGCGGCGCCACCGCCGGTCCCCTGCGCGACGGCCTCCTGGCCGGGGCCGGCTTCGGCATCCTGTTCGTCGGCCTCGCCCAGGTCCCGGACGAGGCGGGGCTGCTGCCCGTCGCCCTCAACCACCTCGTGGCGGCCCTGATCACGGTCGTCGCCGCGGTCGTCGTGCACGCCCACTGGCTGCCGGGACGCCGCGAGTCGCGCGGCACCCTGGCCGCGGCTGCGGCCGGTGTCCTGGCCGCCGGTGCCACCACCGCCTTCCTGCTCGCCTCCCAGGGCGGCTACCTCACGGTCGTCGCAGTCATCGCCTCGCTCTACCCGGCCTTCACCGTGGCGCTCGCGGCCCTGGTCCTGCGCGAGCGGGTGCACCGGGCCCAGGGGGCCGGGCTGGTGCTCTGCGCCGTCGCGGTGGGGATGGTCGCGGCGGGATGACCGCCTCCTGCGGCCGCGCCGGGGTTGTAGTCTGACGCTCCTCCGTAGGAAGGTCAGCCCGTGTCGCCGACCATGCACGACGTCGCCCGCCTCGCGGGCGTCTCCATCAAGACCGTGTCGAACGTGGTCAACGACTACCCGCACATCCGCGAGTCCACGCGCGAGCGGGTGCGTGCTGCCATCGCCGAGCTCGACTACGTGCCGAACAAGGCTGCGCGCAACCTGCGCTCGGGGCGCTCCGGTGCGATCAGCCTGGTCATGCCCGACCTGCGCAACCCCTACTTCGCCGAGCTCGCCGACGACGTCATGCGGGCTGCGGCCGAGCACGGCCTCACGGTGCTGATCGAGCAGCTGACCGGCGAGCGCGAGCAGGAGCTGCAGACGCTGCACGGACTGCGGCAGCGCGCGGCGGACGGGGTCATCTACAGCGTCCTCAACCTCGACCTCGAGGACGCCGACCAGATCGACGTCCCAGTCCCCCTCGTCCTGCTCGGCGACCGGATCTTCCACGGCCCGGCCGACCACGTGACCATCCAGAACGCCGAGGGTGCCAAGGCGGCGACCGAGCACCTGCTCGAGCGCGGTCGGCGGCGCCTGCTCGCCCTGGGTGCGCACGAGGGCGAGGTCCTCGGCTCGGCGGGTCTGCGGCTGCACGGCTATCGGGAGGCCCTGGAGGCAGCCGGCGTGCCCTTCGACCCGGACCTGGTGACCCACGTCGGCCGCTGGCACCGTGTCGACGGGGCCGAGGCGATGCGAGAGGTGGTGGCCAGGGGCGTCACGTTCGACGGGGTCGTCGCCTTCAACGACTCCCTCGCGCTCGGCGCGATGCGCGTCCTGCTCGACGCCGGCCTGCGGGTCCCGGAGGACGTGGCGATCATCGGCTTCGACGACGTGGACGAGACCCGGTACAGCCAGCCCACCCTCTCCACCATCGACCCCGGCCGCGCCGAGATCGCGCGCCGGGCGGTGGAGGTGCTCGTCGAACGCATGAACGGGCTCGCCAGCCCTCCGCGCGAGATCGCTGCACCGTTCTCGGTGGTGGCACGCGAGTCGACCGCCACCGGCTGACCGACCGCAGGCGGTCCGGCCACGCCGCCGACGACGGCTGTCGAACACCGACCTCGCCCTTGACAGTGGCGCCGGTCACATCCAAAATCTGCTTTACAACGTTTACCTACAACGTTGTAAACGCAGCTGGTCGACGCATGCAACGCCCGTCCGACGTGCTGCTCTGATGACACTGCACCGGAGGGAAATCGCAATGAAGCGCATGTCGACAGCACTGGCGGTGGCTGCGGTCGCCGCCACGATGCTCAGCGGGTGTGGCGACAGCAGCGGAGGCGCGACCAGCGCCAAGGCCAGCTGCACCAACGAGATCGTCGAGGCCGACGCGCCCCAGGTCACGGTCTGGGCCTGGTACCCGGCGTTCGAGCAGGTCGTGGACCTGTACAACGAGACCCACTCCGACGTGCAGGTCTGCTGGACCAACGCGGGCCAGGGCAACGACGAGTACACCAAGTTCTCCACCGCGATCGAGGCGGGCAAGGGCGCCCCCGACGTCATCATGCTCGAGTCCGAGGTCATCACGAGCTTCGCGATCCGCGAGGCCCTCGTCGACCTCACCGAGTTCGGCGCCGACGAGGTCGAGGGCGACTACACCGAGGGCGCGTGGCGCGACGTCAGCAGCGGATCGGCCGTGTACGCCATCCCTGTCGACGGTGGCCCGATGGGCATGCTCTACCGCAAGGACATCTTCGAGAAGTACGACGTCGCCGTCCCGACCACCTGGGCCGAGTTCGCCGACGCAGCCCGCCAGCTGAAGAAGGCCGGCTTCCCGGGGACGATCGCCGACTTCCCCACGAACGGCCGCGCCTTCGTCCAGGCGCTGTTCGCCCAGAAGGGCGCCTCCCCGTACGAGTACGACCTCCAGACCCCGCAGGACGTCACCATCGGCCTCGCCGACGACGGTTCCAAGGAGGTCCTGGAGTACTGGGACGAGCTGGCCCAGGAAGGCGTCGTGGCCACGGACGAGGCGTTCACGCCGGACTACAACACCAAGCTGGTCGACGGCACCTACGCCGCCTACCTCGCCGCGGCCTGGGGCCCCGGCTACCTGAACGGGCTCTCGGGCGCCGACGCCAAGGCCGAGTGGCGCGCCGCGCCGCTCCCCCAGTGGGACGCCTCCGACCCGGTGCAGGTCAACTGGGGCGGCTCCGCGTTCGCCGTCACCAGCCAGGCCTCCGACCAGGAGCTCTCGGCACAGGTGGCCACGGAGATCTTCGGCACCATGGACGCCTGGAAGATCGGCATCGAGGAGGGCGCTCTCTTCCCGCTCTGGCGGCCCGTGCTCGAGTCCGACTACTACCGCGACCTCGAGTACCCGTTCTTCGGTGGGCAGAAGATCAACGCCGACGTCTTCCTCGACGCCGCGGCCGGCTACGAGGGCTTCACGTTCAGCCCCTTCCAGAACTTCTCCTACGACAAGCTCACCGAGCAGCTGACCGCCGTCAACCAGGGCGAGACCGACCCCGCGACGGCCCTGGACGACCTCCAGGACCAGGTCGTCTCCTACGCGCAGGAGCAGGGGTTCACCGTCACCGAGAAGTAGGCCGGCCGGTGGCGCCCGCGCCCGACCCCGAAAGCGACACCGGAAACGACACCGGAAACGGCACCGGGGCGGGCGCCACGCCCGGCCAGCACGCTTCACGCCGTCCTCGACAGGAGCACACATGAGCTCGCGCACCGCCTCCCCGCCCTCGGTCGCCGAGGCACCGGGGCCCTCGGTCCTCACGCGACGCCGCCAACGCACCGGGTGGCTCTTCATCGCGCCTTTCGCCCTGGTGTTCACCACCTTCCTGGTGGTGCCGCTCGGCTACGCGTTCTGGCTGAGCCTGCACACCAAGAGCCTCGCCTTCGGCACCCGCTTCAGCGGCTTGGAGAACTACACCAAGGCGTTCACGGACCCCGCGTTCCTCGAGGGCGTGCGGCGGGTGCTGGCCTTCGCGCTGGTGATGGTCCCCCTCCAGCTCGGCATCGCGCTCGTCGTGGCACTGGTCCTCGACAGCCTCACCACCAGGCTCGCGGCGGTGAGCCGGCTCCTGGTCTTCGTGCCCTACGCGGTGCCTGCCGTGATCGGCGCGATGATGTGGGGCTTCCTCTACAGCCCCGACTTCGGGCCCTTCACCCAGCTCAGCGAGCTCCTCGGCCTGCCTGCACCGGACCTGCTGGACCACGGCTCGATCTTCTCCTCGCTGGTGAACATCGTGACCTGGCAGTGGGTGGGCTACTACATGGTGATCATCTACTCCGCGCTGCAGGGCATCGACCAGGAGATCTACGAGGCGGCGCAGCTGGACGGCGCCAACGGCCTGCAGACCGCCCTGCGGGTCAAGGTCCCGATGATCGCCTCGACGATGGTGCTGATCACCGTCTTCTCCCTGATCGGCACGCTCCAGTTCTTCAACGAGCCCACGATCCTCCAGGCCGTGGCGCCCGGGGCGATCACGCCGGACTACACGCCGAACATGTACGCCTACGCGCAGGCCTTCTCCTACTCGGCCTTCAACTACGCCTCGGCGATCTCGTTCTCCCTCGGCCTGGTGACCTTCCTCGGCTCCTACGTCTTCCTCTTCCTCACTCGCAAGCGGAACGGACTCTCATGACGACCACCACCTCGGACGGCGTCGCGACCACCAGACCCGCCGGACAGCAGCCCGACCCGGCGCACGGCCCCGGCACGGCCACCCGGCCACGAGGACGTAGGGCCGCGCTGCGCCCGGGCTCGCACCTGTTCCTCGTCCTCACCGCCGCGTACTTCATGCTGCCCGTCTGGTGGCTGGTCGTCGCGGCCACCAAGTCCAACACCGCGCTGTTCGACGGTGCGCACGGATCGATGTGGTTCGACGACGACGTCTCCTTCGTCGACAACCTCGTGCAGCTCAGCACCCGCAGCGACGGGATCTTTTGGCGCTGGATGGGCAACTCGCTCTTCTACGCGGTCACCAGCGGGGTCGGCGCCACGGTGCTGGCGGTGCTGGCCGGCTACGGCTTCGCCGTGTACCGGTTCCGCGGACGCAACCTGGCCTTCTCGATCCTGCTCGGGGCGGTGATGGTGCCGCCGACGGCGCTGGTCATCCCCACGTTCGTGATGCTCGCGAACGCCGGCCTGACCGACACCCGCTGGGCCGTCGTCCTGCCCTCGCTGCTCAACCCGCTCGGCGTTTACCTGATGCGTGTCTACATCCAGGACTCCATCCCGCCCGAGCTGCTGGAGGCGGCACGCGTGGACGGGGCGGGCGAGCTGCGCATCTTCGCGCGGGTCGTCCTGCCCCTCCTGCGACCGGCCGTGGTGACCGTCCTGCTGCTCACGATGGTCGCCGCGTGGAACAACTACTTCCTGCCGCTGGCGATGCTCAACGACCCGGACCTGCTGCCGATCACCGTGGGCCTCGGCCAGTGGCAGCGGCTCTCGTCGGTGGGCTCCGGCGGCGAGCAGGTCTGGAACCTCGTCGTCACCGGCGCGCTCGTCTCCGTGGTGCCGCTCGTCGTGGCCTTCCTGTGCCTCCAGCGGTACTGGCGCGGCGGCCTGACCATGGGCGGCGTCAAGTAGGCCACCGGCGGCCGCTCAGCCACCCCTCCTCCCCCGGTCGTCCCCGACCTCCTGCCCTCGGGCGCCGGCGCACGTCGCGCCGGGCGCTCCCTGCTGACCCAGAAGGACTTCCCATGCACTCCGCACGCCTCACGATCGACCCCCGCTTCCGTGTCGGCTCCATCGATCGCCGCGTCTTCGGCTCGTTCGTCGAGCACCTCGGCCGCTGCGTCTACGACGGCATCTACGAACCCACCCATCCCACCGCCGACGAGGAGGGCTTCCGCACCGACGTGCTGGACCTGGTCCGCGAGCTCGGGGTCAGCACCGTGCGCTACCCCGGCGGCAACTTCGTCTCGGGCTTCCGCTGGGAGGACTCGGTGGGCCCGCGGGAGGAGCGCCCCCGCCGGCTGGACCTCGCCTGGCACTCCACCGAGACCAACGAGGTGGGCCTGCACGAGTTCGCCCGATGGCTCGAGCGCGCCAGCTCCGAGCTGATGCTCGCGGTGAACCTCGGCACCCGGGGCACCCAGGAGGCGCTCGACCTCCTCGAGTACTGCAACGTCACCTCCGGCACCGCGCTGAGCGACCTGCGCGGCGAGCACGGCAGCAAGCAGGCCTTCGGGGTGCGCATGTGGTGCCTGGGCAACGAGATGGACGGCCCCTGGCAGCTCGGGCACCGCAGCGCCGACGACTACGGCAAGCTGGCGTCCCAGACCGCGAAGGCCATGCGCCAGCTGGACCCCGAGGTCGAGCTCGTGGTCTGCGGCTCCTCCAGCGCCGCCATGCCGACGTTCGGCGAGTGGGAGCGCGTCGTCCTGGAGCACACCTACGAGGACGTCGACTACATCTCCTGCCACGCCTACTACGAGGAACGCGACGGTGACCTGGCCTCGTTCCTCGCCTCCTCGGTCGACATGGACCGGTTCATCCGCACCGTGGCCGCGACCGCCGACCACGTGAAGGCCCTCACCCGCAGCGAGAAGACCCTCGCCATCAGCTTCGACGAGTGGAACGTCTGGTACCTCGACCACTTCCGCAGCGTCGAGCAGATCACGGGGATCGACACCTGGCCGGTCGCCCCGCGCCTGCTGGAGAACGTCTACACCGTGGCCGACGCCGTCGTGGTGGGCAGCCTCATGATGAGCCTGCTCCGGCACGCCGACCGGGTCCGGGCCGCCAGCCTGGCCCAGCTGGTCAACGTCATCGCCCCGATCATGACGGAGCCGGGTGGGCCCGTGTGGCGCCAGACCACCTACTTCCCGTTCGCCCTCACCTCCCGCCTCGCGCGGGGCGTGGCGCTCCAGGTGCCGGTGGAGACGACCCGGCACCGGACGGCCACCTACGGCGAGGTCGACACGGTCGACGCCCTGGCCACCCACGACGCCGAGACCGGCCAGGGCGCCGTCTTCCTCGTCAACCGCAGCACCACCGAGTCCTGCAGCGTCGAGGTCGACGTGCGTTCCCTCGGCGCCGTCGCCGTGCTCGAGGCCCACCAGCTCCACGACGCGGACCCGCACGCCCGCAACACCCTCGAGCAGCCGGAGCGGGTGACGACGGCGGCCCCCCGCGTGGTCGACCTCGTCGACGGGGTCCTGACCGTCGAGCTGCCGCCGGTCTCGTGGACGGCGGTCTCGCTGGGCTGAGCACACCCGGCCAGAACGCGACGAGGGCCGCCCACCGTGCTGGTGGGCGGCCCTCGTCGTGCGTGCCGGGTGCTGCTGGTCAGTCCAGGTAGTCGCGCACTGTGGTGGGCTGAGCGCTGTTGGGTCACGGCTGACAAACGAGCAGTTCAGGAGCGGTGTGGCCTGCAATATCCTGGAATGAAAGGGGACACATGCCCACCGAGCAGGAGTGCATCGACGCCGCCGGTGCCGTGCTCGCGACGTCGGATCAGGCGATCGCGCAGATGACCCCGCGGGAGCAGGCGGAGGCCGCCTGGACGCCGACGGTGCGACTGAGCGTCGACGAGCTCGAGGACCTCATCCGCCACGGCCGGGGCCTGGCCCCGGTCCATCACGACGTCCAGGGCTTGGCTGCGCTGCTCGAGCGCACCGGACGGTCCTGAGACAACGCCGGAGCCCCCGGCACACCTCTCACAGCAACACCAGGGGCTCACGAACACCACACATCGTCCCACGACCGCACCCGACAGGAGGCGAGGCGCAGCGAAGCCCGTCGTGACGACGGCGACCCGAGAAAACAAGAGGCCCCGAAGCGGTGGTGCAACACCGTCGGGGCCGGTGATCCGACCTGTGAGGAACGAACCATGAACGATTCTACGACTTCGCGCGCCCTCGTGACGAGCGATTCGCCCTGCTCGACCTTCTCGTGGTGCGAGCTCGGTGCCGAGGAGCACCAGCTGCACGTCGGCGGCTCGGACGTCGAGGAGATCCCCGGCATGCGCACCGCGCTGCGCAGCTGGGACGACGGCCCCGCCTGGGTGGAGCTCGAGGCCGCGCCGTCGACCTCGGTGCACCGCCTCAGCCTCCACGAGGCCGACCTGCTGCGCCGGCACATGACGCAACTGCTGCGCGACGCCGGCCATGCCTCGGAGGAGGCCGGGCTGTAGCCACACCCACCGACGCCCCGACCACCAGCCGCGGTGGTCGGGGCGTCGTGCTGCTCAGTCCTTGCGGTGCGCCAGGTCGATCAGCGCCTCGATGGTGGCATGGAACTCCTCGTGGTCCTGCTCGCGTGTGGCCGCGACGAGCGCGCCGCACTCCTTGCACGTGGTGGTGTCGGTCATGGCCTCGACCGTAGCGACGAGCACCGACACCACCGCTCAGGCGTCCGGGGCCTCGGGGTCCAGGTCGTCCCACTCCGCCGAGAACACGTTGGGGATCGGCTCCCGGCGGAGGGCTGCACGAGCTGCCAGGAGGGCGTACTTCGTCGCGGCCTCGGGCGACCGCCGCTTCTGCAGCCCAGGCGTGTACATCTCCAGCAGAAGGTTGATCAACATCGTGCTCGCCGCGACCACCCCCATGCGCACGATCACGGATGACCCGGGCCGGCGGTCGTACAGCGCCAGGAGCTGCTCGCCCTGCTCCGAGAACAGGTCGTCCTCGCCGCCATCGGGATGGTCACGCAGCTGTGCGGCCATGCTGTCCTCGAGCAGGTCCAGGAACTCCTCCCCCAGGAAACCGTCCTTCTCGCCCTCCCCCAGGTACGCCCCCGATGCCTGCGCGTTGAGCATGAAAGTCAGCGACTCAGGCCCCATGTCTGGCGATCGGTGCAGCAGCAGTGCGAGCGACGCCATCGTGGTGACGATGTGGCCGGGGTCCATCTCCTCCGCGACGAGGTTCGCCACCTCTGCGAGCGCGTCATGGTCCTGCTTGTGCAGGGCGGTGATGGCTGCCGCGCACAGCGCCATCTCCTGGTCGATCTGGGCATCGTCCTCGTCGTACTCGGGGTCCTGCTCGTTCATGCGTGCTCCTGCCTCCGGTGGGTCCGTCGGACCGGAGACTGCCACGCCGCTCCGACAGTCGCGGGATGTCTTCCACAGGCCCCCACCACCAAGGCCCGGCGTCGCTGAGCAGGCCCTTGCCAACGCCAGCCCGGCTGATAGGTTGCGTGAGTCGTGAGCATTCAGAACGCATCAGGACAGACCTACGACGAGTGGCCGGCTGGGCTTCTCCCTACCGATCAGGTCCACCTCGTCCTGAGAGGCACGAGCCAATCGGCCTGCGGTCTCAGCGCCACCACCTTCGCGGCGGCACCGCGGGCGGGTTGCTGGTCAGCAGGACCGCGGTGCGCGCCGTGTGCCACCGCCGCGCGCGTGTGATGGTCAGCGGCTGCGGGCCCAGCGTCGGCGCTCGGCCGCGTTGACGCAGGCCCTGCAGCGCCACCGCTGGGCGTCGCCGCTGCCGGTCAGGTAGCCGTGCTCGGACCGGGCGTGGCCGGCGCGGCACTGGACCTCGCCGTCGGCGCGAACCGTGGACCGTGGGGCTGGAGCTTCGGCGTCGAACCATGCCGCGACGGCCTTGGCCCGGGCCTTGCGCACACGTTCGTAGAAGGCCTTGTCGTTGATGCCCAGCGCGGCGGCTGCGGCTCGGCCGGAGCCGTGAGCTGCCAGAGCTGCGATCGCCTCGTACTCGGTGTCGGTGAGCAGGCCCAGGACCTGCGGGAGCGCCATGCGCTCGACGAGGGTGTCGGTGAAGTCCGCGAACGGCACCATGACCGGCAGCCAGTACTTGTGGAACGCCGGCCGCACCTCGCCGGTGTCGGCGTTCACGCCGTGGTTCTGGTGATGGGCGCGGATCTCGGCGGCGACGGCGGCGACGGCGCTGTTCATCAGGTCGTGGAAGTGGGGACAGTCCTCGCTGCCGTAGAGATGCTCGACCACGCCGTGCCAGGCAGCCTCGTGCCCGTCCTCGAGAGTGAGGACGGGCGCTCGAAGCCGGTGGGCGGCTGACCAGGCGATCCGCTCGACGTCGTCCATCGTGTAGTCGTGCACGAGGGTGGCGGTTGCGGCCACGGATGCTGCGCGCGTCATCAGAAGCCCCTCCGGGTGCCGGCCATGCGCACGCCCCGCACGAGGGAGTGGTTCAGCCGTTCGGCGAACACGTCGCCGGACTTCACGACCGCGGCCCCCATGGTGCGGACCGTCTCCCGGTCGCGTTGGCGCTGTTCCCGGGTGAAGTCCTTCACCACCTCGATGAGCTGGGCGAGCAGGTCCTCGGCGTCCGGGGCGCTCCTGCTGGAGCGGCTGGTGCTGACCCTGCGGCCGCTCGAGCCGGCGCCGACCTCGGCGATGTCGCCGCGGCGCTTCCTGCTGCCGGTGGTGAGGCGGCTGTCGGCCCTCGCACCCTTGGTGAAGGCGGTGAGGTCCTTGACCGACGGCAGGCCCTTGATCAGCCCGCGGACGTCGGCGAGGAGCTGGTTGGTCTTGTCGAGCTTCGGGCCGTACCGCTCGGTGGCCACCTGGTTGCCGAGCCCGCCGGCGAGCTGGCCGACCTGGCGGGAGAGCCGCGCGGCGGTGCGAGCGCCCTTGCGGCTGCCCTTGGCCATGTCGATGATCAGGGCCCCGTTGCCGGAGGCGAACAGCTGGGACAAGAACTCGGGGTTGATGCCCCAGCTGGTGAGCTTGCGCCACGCGGCGCGGATGTGGCGCAGGCTGCCGATGGCGTCGCGGGACTGGCGGATGAACTCCCCGGCGCTCCCGGCCTGGAACAGGTCCGGGGTGAAGGCGTCGGCGACGCTGGTCGAGAGCGAGTCGAACTTGGAGCTCAGGCTGTCGACGATGCCGGCGATGCGGTCGCGCTCGGTCTCCAGGGCGTCGCGGACCTTGGTGATGGCCTCGGGGACCCTGGTGGTGATGCGACCCAGCACGGTCTCGAGGTTGGGCAGCTGGTCGCTGATCCCGTCGATGAGGCCCTGCATGATCATCTGGCCGGCCGGGGTGAGCAGGTTGCGGTCCTTGTCCGCGGGGCCCTTCCAGTCGGGGATGAGGTCTGTGACCTGGTTCAGGTAGCCGCGCAGGTCGTCGACCTTGCTGGTGATCCCGTCGATGAGACCCTGGATCAGGTCCGTGCCGGCCTGCTCGAGCAGGGAGCCGAGGCTGCCCAGGGCGCTGGTGATCTTGCCCGGCAGGCCGCGGACCAGGCCGACGGCACCGCTGATGCCGGAGGTCACGGCGCTCTTGATGCCGTCCCAGGCCTTGGAGACCACGAGCTTCAGCGCGGTCCAGGCAGCGGAGGTCAGCGTGCGGATGACGTTCCAGGCCTGGCTGATGATGCCCTTCACGACGCCGACGGCGCCGGAGACGATCATCTTGATGCCGTCCCACAGGCCGGACCAGTCGCCCTTGAGCGCCGAGGACACGACCTTGAAGACGCCCTGGATGATCTTGAAGACGCCCTTGATGACGTTCACGACGTTCGTCAGCGTCGTCGTGATGAAGCGCAGGATCGTGCCGCCGAAGTTCTGCCAGATCGCCTTGATGGCCCCGGTGACCGCCTTGATGACGGACTGGATGATGGACAGCGCCGAGCGGACGATCGACTGAATGGACTGCCAGATTGCCTGCAGCTGGGGCCGCATCTCCTGGAACTTGCCGACGACCGCGGCCACGATCTGCTGGACGATCGGGGTCACGGTGGCGATCAGGCTCTGGAAGGCCGCGCCGATGGCCTGCACCCCGTTGCGGAAGGTCTCGGAGTGCTTGTAGGCGTAGGCGAACCCGGCGCCCAGCGCAGCGATCGCGAGGACGGTCAGGGTGATGGGGGACGTGGCGACGGCGACCGCGCCCATAGCGAGGGCCAGCACTCCAGCTGCGGCGGCCGCGATGCCCAGGGCGATGCCCGCGCCCTTGATGAGGTCGGGGTTCGAGCGGAACCAGTCGGCCACCGGCTGCAGCCGCTGAGCGAGCTGGTCCGCGGCCTCCTTGATCCGGTCGAAGACGGGCGCCAGCTTGTCGCGCATGGCGGCGCCGAACTTCTCCACCGCGGGGACGACCGTGGTGTTCACGTAGGAGAACGCCTGGGTGAGGACCGGCAGCAGCGCGGAGCCGATCTTGGCCTTGACGTTCTCGAACTGGGCGCCCAGGACCTGCTGCTGGTGGGCGAGGGTGTCGGACTCCTTGGCGAACGCGCCCTGGGTCTTGGCGGTCTTGGAGAAGATCAGGTCCAGGCGGGCCTGCATCTCGGCCTGCTTGGCCGCCGCGCCGGTGAGCTCGTCCTGGCCGAGAGCGGCGAGGCGGGCGTTGACGTCGGCCTGCTTGATCGAGACGCCGTAGCGCTCGATCGGGTCGGTCTCGCCGCGCAGTGCCGAGGAGACGGCCTCGACGGCTTCGCGGGTAGTGCCGCCGAAGGTCGCGGCCATGTCGGCGGCCCGCTTGTTCAGGTCGGCCGTCAGCGAGCTGGCCTCCTTGATGGAGACCCCGGCGCCGGTCAGCGAGGCCCCCACGACGTTGGACAGCTCGCGGTACTCGTTGGCCGAGATGCCCACCGCGGTGGCGGCCTCGTTGCTGCGCTTGACGACGCTGCGGGCGTACTTGCCGAACACGGTCTCGGTCGCGCCGAGGGACTGCTGGGCGTCGGAGGCCGACTTCACCGAGTCGGCGGCGAACTTCAGCGCCGCGGCGCCCGCGACCGCGGTGCCGGCGGCCACGGCAAGGCCGAGCGCCTTGCCGGCCTTCCCCACGCGCACGCCCATCCCGCCGGCGTTGGCCGAGACCGACGCGAACGCGCGGTTGGCGTTGGACCCGTCGGCGAGGATGCTGATCCGGATCGGCCCGGCCATCACTCACCACCCCTTCTTCTTCGCGTCGAGGGCTGCCTCGACGAACTGGTCACGTTCCAGGCGGGAGAGCTGGTGCCACAGCTCGGGCTGCTGCCCGGTCTGGTAGCACCACGCCCCGATCTCGTAGGCCCTCAGGCGGGCAGCGCGGAGTCTTTTCCCGAGGCGGTCTCGGGGGCGTCGGGGTCGAGCTCGAGCTCGTCGGGCAGGTACATCGACGAGACCTCACGGAAGGACAGCCCCTGGGCGGCCTTGAACGCGTCAAGGTCCTTCATCTCGTTGCGGCGGAACTGCACGAAGGCCAGGGCGCGCATCGCGCGGATGCCGCGGGCCTCGCCGTCGGTGTAGATGTCGAAGCCGTTGAAGTGCTTCTCGATGGCGAGCTCGTCGAAGCCGGTCAGCGACTGGATCATCTCGTCGACGGTCACCTGCGGCTCCGGCGCACCGGTGGACACGCCGGCGGGCCCGGGGGTGGTGGTCGTGGCGGGGTTCGTGGTCATCGGAAGTGCTTCTCCTGGATCTTGGTGTTGATCTCGTCCTCGAGCAGCTGCACGGCGGTGGGCTGCATCTGCTCGTCGGCGCGCTGCATGAACAGCGACGGCTCGATCCCGCGCTTGGGCCAGCCGTAGTTGATGGGTCCCGCGTAGGGGACGGTGGCGCGGCCGGCGGTGATCACGGCCTTGGACTTCGCGCGGTTGCCGCGCACGTCGCCGGCGAGGCGGCCGGAGCGTCGAGGGGCGAGCTGGGAGGCGACCTCGGAGCCCTTGGCGGCGAGCTTGGCGAAGGCGTCCTTGAGGTCGTCGACGTCCAGGCCCATCTGCTGCAGGCCGCGGACGACGTCGCGCAGGCCCTCGACCCGGAAGCCGCTCCGGTTCACCATGGCCTGGTCCCGTCGATGCGCTCGGGCTTGGCGAGGAAGGCCCAGTCGAACTCGAAGGTGAACCGGCCCCCGAGAGCGGGGTCGGCCGGGCCACCGACGAGGACGCCGGGTGCGGCGTCGATCTGCAGCGTGCCGAGGAACCAGGGCTGTTCCTCGGTGGGGACGGCCCCGCCTGCGGGGCGGATGTCTGCCTCGACGGTGCCTGCCGTCGCCTCCCAGGCCAGGGCCCACAGCGAGTCGGCCGCCATGTCCTGGGCGGCGACACCGCGCAGGCGGAAGGTGAGGGTGTCGCCGAAGAGTGTCCGGCCGGCGGTGTCGGCCTCGACGGCCTCGATCCGACAGTCCGAGACGTCGGCGGTGCGCTCGAGGCCGTCGACGCGGAGCGTCAGCGAGCGGGTTCCCAGGTGCACGGCCGACTCCGGATCTCGTGGGCGGCGGTCAGGCCGTGACGCGGACCGGCTTGGCGGCGTAGGTCCACTCGGCGTCGAAGGTGAACCGGGCGCTGGTCGAGGCGTTGGCCTCGCCGCCCAGCAGGTCGCCGTCGGGCTCGGTGATGACCACATTGCCGGTGAAGTGCGGGGTGGCCTCGCTGGCCGTGGTGCCGCCGGCGGGCTTGACCACGACGGGGACGGTCGAGCCGGCCTGAGACCACAGCAGGTCCCACAGCGAGCCCGTCGCGGGGTCCTGCACGGCGGTGAAGGCCAGCTTGTACTCCCGCTTGCCGCCGTTCGCGGCGTCCTCGAAGGAGACGAAGTCGGAGTCGGCCGGCGCGCCGGTGATGCGCACGTTGGATGCCTGCGCGGTGTAGTCCTCGCCGTCGACGGTGATGGTCAACAGGCGGGTGCCGAGTGCGGTCATGAGGGGTCCTGCTCTCTGTGTCCGTTGATGAAGGCGACCGGCAGGACGCCGATGCCGTCGAGCTGAAGTCGCTGGAGGGCCACGCTGGTCACGCTGAGCGCCGGCGCGATCGCGGCCCTGAGCGCCGGGAGCTTCTGCTCGAGGTAGCGCTCTGCGTCGGCCGGGGACTGCGGAAGGACCAGGACGACGTTCCAGTGGGCCACGCCCCCGAAGGGGTTGGGGTAATCGATCCGCTCCAGGCGTGGGTAGAGGGTGCCGGCGGCGGTGGCCTGCACGACGTAGGGGTGGGGCCGGATACCGGCGACCGTGGCGGCACGCGTGACCAGGTCCTCGCGGAAGCTCATCCGACCACGACCTTGCGGTAGGGGCCCTCGAGCCGGCGGACCTCGGGGCCGGTGCTGCCCAGCCGGGTGGCGCCGACCTCGTCGATCTGCACGCCCAGCGGCAGGTTGCTCATCGCCACCGCGCGCTGCACGCGGCGCACGAGCGCTGCGGCCAGCGCGGGGGTGTAGGTGGCGACGCGGCAGCGGCGGGCCTGGTCGGCCACCTCGCCGGCGTAGAACTGCTCCACCTCGACCAGGTCGCAGCCGGAGAGGTTGGCGACCTCCTGCGCAGTCGGGACGGGCACGGCCTCGAGCGCCCCCTGGTCGATGCTCACGCGACCTCGACGGGCTCGCCGTCGATGGTGAACGTGCCGGGCTCGTCGAGGACGAACCCGCCGCGGACCAGGATGTGCGTGACGCCGCCGGGGCGGATCACGATGCCCCCGGGCTTGAGCTGCACGTGGTCGCCGACGCGACGGCTCGGCTTCGCCCGGCGCGCCGTGGACGTCGTGGACGTCGTGCTCTTGCCGGTCTCCGGTGCCTGGTCGTCAGCCATCGTCGCTCCCTCGGGTGGGCCGGGTCTTGCTGCTGGTCTTGCTGGCCTTGGTGCTGGACACGAAGCTCGACTCCTGGGCCGGGTCGTGCAGCTCGAAGCGGCCGTCGGCGGGCCGGACGTTGCCGTGCTCGTCGTGGCCCCGCTTGCCGCGGCGCTCCTCGGCGGAGGGCCGACGCCGCCCCGCCGAGGAGGTGCTCTTGCCGGCCATCAGGCGTCCGCGGTGGTGTAGTCGATCGGCTTGACGTCGGAGTCGCGCAGGATCGCGGTGGCCGAGTAGCCCCAGATGGCCATGTCCACGGACTTGACCTGGTACTCGAAGACGAACTTGCGCGGCGCCGAGGCCCAGGCCCACACCGAGGCGGGCACGAAGCTGTAGGACTTCTTGTCGTTGCCGGTGCCCAGCGCCCAGGCGGCGCGGATGGTCTGGGTGCCCAGCTGGACGCGGTCGAAGCCGCCGGAGACGCTGCCCTGCGCGTTGGTGGGGCCCAGGACGGGCAGCAGCTTGCGGCCCGCGGTGTCGGAGGCGGCGACCAGCGCGGGGAACAGGTTGCCGTCGGAGACGAAGCCGGTGAACCGGTTGCCGCCGCGGACGAACTGCAGGCCGGCGAAGTAGCCGGTGAGCGCGTCGACGAGGGCGGCGTCGGTGGCGCCGGCGAGGTTGAGCTCGGCGGTCGCGACGGCGGCCAGCGCGGTGGCGATCTTGGCCTCGATGGCCTCGTACCAGGCGTTGAGCATCTCGCCCCAGATGATCTGGTCGGCCTGCGGCGAGCCGCCCTGGTCGAGGACCTCGCGGTTGATCTCGATCTTGCCGGAGGTGGCACCCGGGGTGATGGTCTGCACGGTGGCCGAGAACGAGCCAGGCGTGGGCTCGGTGCCCTGGGTGTGCGCGCCGACCAGGCCGGTGGCGGCGGCGAACTTCGGGACCGTGAACGGCGTCTGGTCCTCGATCGACCCGGTCGAGACCGAGTCCCACAGCGGGCGGGAGTACTGGAGGTTCGGCACGTACAGGTCGGGGCGGGTCTTGGTGGGGTTGAGCGAGGAGACGTTGCCGGTGGTGACCGCGAACCGCTCGAACTCCTCACCGAAGGTCTCCAGTCGCTGACGGGCCTCCCCGTCGCCCTGCTGCGCGGCGCGCATGTCGGCCACGAAGGAGTGCTCGGCGCGGGTGCCGTCGAAGCGGTACGGGGAGGGCTCCTCGACCTCGAAGCCGGCGCTGTGGCCGGCCGAGACCTGCTCGCGGCCGCCGCCGAAGTCGGAGAAGCCCTGGAACATGGCCTTGCGGATCTCGGTGGCCAGGCCCTCGAACCGCGGAGCCTCGCCGCCCTGGCCGGCCCCCTGGCCGCTGCCCTGACCGGGCTGGCCGGCGTTCTCGAAGGTGCCGGTGCGGGCGTCGTCGAAGGACGGCGCCGGGGTGAGGCTGATCTCCATCAGCGGCACGTCGACGGCGAACTGGACGCCGCCCTGGTCGCGGAACCGGCCGCCGCGTCCGAGCCCGATCGAGAGGCCGTCCAGGACGCCGTCCTCGGCCAGCTGCAGCGCCCGGTCGCCCTCGGCGCCGCGGGCCACCTGGAACTCGGCGTACAGGCCGTCGGCGCGGTCCTCCAGGCGCGTGGCGAAGCCGATGGCCTGGTTCTTGTCGTGCTGGACCCAGAGCTTGACGCGCTTGGTCTCGGCGAACTTGAGGCTGCCCTGGGTGAACTGGAACCTCTGGCCGTTGCTGATCCCGGTCTTGCCGTAGGGCACGGCCAGGCCGCGGATCACGCGGCGCTCGGCGTCGACGGAGAAGGACTCGGCCGCCGGCGGCGCGTCGAGGACGACGGCCGGGCCGGAGTCGAAGGTGATGGTCAGCGGCTCGGTGGCCGACATGCTGGGGGTCACGGTGGTCTCCTGTGCTGGTGCGGATCCGCTGGTGGATCCGGGGACGGTGGTGGTGGGGGCCGGCTTCCCCTCGAGGGCGCGAACCTCGCCCTGGTCTTGGATGGCGCCGACCTCGAGGCCGGCCTTGTACGCCTGGTAGCGGGCCAGCGGGTCGGTGCGCAGGAACGCGTCGAGGTCGTAGCGCACCGTCGAGCCGCGGGGCGTGACGTCGCCCATGGACAGCCGGTCCTCGATCGCGGCCCGGTAGCCGCCGAGGGTGAAGTCCAGGAACGCCTTGCGGCGGTCGAACTGGTTGGCGTAGGTGCGGCTGGTCGTGCTGACGCCCAGCTCCTCGGGGTCCACGCCGGCCACCCGGGCGATCTCCAGGACCGCGTGCTGCCGCTGGGCGGCCAGCTCGAGCTGCTCGGGGTTGAACGTCGAGGCGTGGTAGCTGACCCCGGCCGGCACCCACGCGGTCGAGCGGGCCTGTCGGGCCTGGTGCCACGGGTCCAGGAGCAGCTCGCGGACCTCGTCCTCGGAGTCGAAGGGGTCGGTGTTGTCGGCGGCGGAGAAGTAGTCGCCGGGGGGCGCCCCGTCGGCGTACCGCTGCGCGGCCCGGTCCAGGAGCAGGCACTGCCGGATCGCGCGGGCGCCGGCCGTCAGGAGCGGGTCGTTGGGCGAGTCGAACCGGATGAGCTCGCCGTCCTTCGGCCACTCATCGGCCGTGCCCCGGTGCCCGTCGAGGGTGACGTGCACGCGGCCGTCCTTCTGGACGTCGACGCTGCGGGGGTCCAGCCGCCGCACCTGGGCGGGGAAGCCACGCCAGTCGAAGGCGGTGACCTTCCACCAGGCGATGCCCTCGAACAGCAGGTCCTCGATGGTGCGGGTCATCGTCACCGACCGCGGGACGTCACGCTCAGGCTGGTGCAGCCACGAGGTCGGCTCGACCCGCAGGTCCGAGCGGACCACCTGCAGCGGCAGCGAGCCCAGGGACCCGGCGATGAGGTCGCGGGACCGCTTCACCGCGGCCACCTGGATGGCCTCCCGCCGGCCCACCCGGGCGACCGCGGTCACGGGGGCGGCGTAGCTGGTCAGCCCGTACGCCTCGGGCGGCACCGACTCGGCGTCGACCGCGAAGGCCGGCGCCGAGTCAGCCTGCTCCATCGCCATCTGGACCAACGGGTCCATGCGACCCCGCAGCAACGACCTGACCAATCCCACGGACCCCAGCGTGTGCGGGCGCGCCGACGCTGGGGCCCCGGTTGGAGGTTCCTGCCCACCCCGTGGTGAGGAACCTGCCAACCCCGCCAACTCAACCGGGGGCTCAGCTGCCCGGATCAGGGGTGCGCGAGAGCACGCGCGGCTTCCCCGAGCGCACCAGCCGGGCGTCGCGGATGGCCCACACCGCGGCCTTCACCGCGTCGGCGCGGCCTGTGGAGACCACCCGCGGCCCGTCCACGCCCGGCGCCGTGCGCAGCTCGACGAGCTGGCCGGCCAGGTGCTCCCCGCCGTCGTGGCGGACCACGTCCTCGGCCAGCAGCCGCTGCAGCTCCTGCACCGCCGAGATGACCCGGCCCTCACCCGGGCGCGTCCGCACCCGCGAGGTCCGCACCGCCGGGTCCTCCAGCAGCGAGGACCCACACGTCACCCGGCCCCGGAACCCCGACGCCCGCACCGCGGCCAACGCGGTCCCCAGGTCGGCGAAGTCGGCCACCCCGACCGACACCACGCCAGCCGGCAGCCGCCACGCCAGCGCCACCGAGACCCCGTCCTCGAACCAGGACTCCACCGCCGCGGCCACCGGCGCCGGACGCGGCTCGCTCAGCTCGACGGCCAGCTCGGCCCACGCGGGCGCGTCGATCAGCGGGTCGCCCTTCGCTTTCTTCGGTCGCGGCGCCAGGTCCCACCGGTTCAGGTACTGGTGCGCCCACGACCCCACCGGGTCCGGGTCGTCCAGAGTCGGCTCCGCCTCGCGCGCCTCCACCAGCTTTGCCGCGATCTGGTCACGACGCTCCGGCGACCAGTGCGCTGAGGCCGCCCGCCACGTCGACTCCGCGAAGATGTCCGCCGCCGGCTCGACGCCCCACAGCAGCAGCAACGTCCGCAGATCATCGAACGCCAACGCCGCCGAGATCCGCCGGGGCATCAACGCCGTCGCGCGACGGTGCGCCGTGCTCGTCGTCACCACCTGCGCCGACTCCCGCTCCAGCGCCGCAGGCTCGAGGTCCTCGGAGATCCGCACCGGCTCGATGTCCCAGCACTCATCGGCCAGCCCCAGGTGCACGTCGAAGCTGTACGCCGTCGTCTTCGCCAGCCACCGGGCCCCGTTCGGGTGGGTCACCGACCGGTTGTTGTTGTTCCGCGAGACCGCCCAGCCCTGCGCCTCGCACCACGGCCACGCCCGCTCCTGCACCTCGCGGACGACGTCGAGCTTGTTGCCGAAGTGGATCACCGTCTGCCCCGGCTCGAACAGCTCCACGCCGCGCTGCATCCGCCACAGCGCCAGGGACCGCAGCCGCTCCGACTTCCCGATGCGCCGAGTCCCGGACTCCACCACGTTGAACCACACCAGCCGGCCCGCCGCGTCGTGCTCGAGCTGGCGCACCATGGCCAGCTGCTGCCACCACCGCAGCCGGATGCCCCGCGCCTTCTCGACCCACGCGATCGCCGGCGGCTCGAGCACGAACGGCACGCCCGCCCACCCGTGGGTGCACCCCTCGGCCGCGTAGGAGCACACCGCGCGCGGGTGCACCTCGGTCATCGCCAACGGCGGGGACGCGTTGTCCGGGACCACCAGGTACGGCGCGAGCCACTCAGGCGCCGTGCGGACGTGGTGAGCCCACTTCAGCCGCGCCGGCACCGTCCACTGGCCATCTTCGGCGCCAGAGGGAGAGACGGGCAGGGGCGGGGCCTGCCCGGCGGTCGTCGTGGCGGGGAAAACGCCGAGAAGTGCGTCTCTCGCGCCCTCGGCTCGTGCCTTCTCGATCACCGCGGCCTGCGCGCTGCGGTCCGAGCAGGAGCGATGCTCGGGCTGCCAGTTGCTCGGCTCGAGCGCGAGGTCCGGGCGCAGCGCTCGGCTGATCTTGTGGCCCACGACCCACGGCTCGGTGCCGTCCACGGTGCGTGGGCAGCGTCCGCACTGCATCGGCAGCCACGTCGCCACCACCGCCCGGGCGCGGGTGACCACGCGCCCCGACCACGAGGCCCCGGCTCTCACGCCAGCTCCTGGTGCTCGGCGTCGCACGCGCTGGTCGCACAGCCGGCGAGCACCAGACAGCCCGCGTGCGAGCTCTCGGCCAGCAGACCCCGGGCCTTGGCCAGCCGGATCGCACGGCTGACCTCGTGGGCGTCCACGGCCAGGAGCCGGCGCAGGTCACCGGGGTAGGCACGAGCGTGCCCGTTCTCGTCGGCGTGCGCGGCGGCCCAGTACGCCAGGCGCAGCCAGTTCGGCAGCCGCCGGTTCCTGGCCTGCTGCATCGCGTGCCGCACAGGAAGCAGCGTCCTCACGAGACACCACCTCGCGCGGTACCGCCGATCTGGGCGCACCCTCGCTTGTGAGGCAGCGCCGCTCCGAGGGGGTGTCCGCAAGTGCACAGGGTCGCCGGAAGTTCTGGCTCCTGACCCCGTCCAAGCTCTTCGGTGCTCGAACTACTGCCCACCCCCACCCCGTCCCTATAGACGGGGTTGGACGGGGTGGTGGAACCGATGCCGGGCAGCAGTGTGGACGGGGTTGGACGGGGTCCCGACGGGTAGTGCTCCGTCTTCTTCCCTGGACCACCCGGCTTGGCGACCACGAGCAGCTGTTCGGTGGCCGACTTGAGGGCGGAACTGACGTCGCGATCCCTGAAGCTGAGGCTGGTGGCGCGCAACGCGGTCAGCACGTCGTTGACCCCGGCGCCCGGGTTGTCGTGCACGGCGGTGACGACTGCGGGCACCAGGGCGGTGACGTGGTCGGTGCGCACCGTTTGCCGGCGCGACCCGCTACCGGTCAGCGACATCGTCCGCGTCTGCTCGTCGAACTCCATGCGGTCCTCGGGGACGTCGACGTCGCGGCCGATGGCCCGGAAGTAGGTGGCCCCCTCCTTGTCCCGGGTCAGCGTGATGATGCTGTCGGGCCAGTCCTCGAGCGCGGAGGAGCCCCGCGTGCGCTCACCCTCCCACCCAGCGTGCGCGGTCAGGACGACGTCGGAGACCCCGGCCTGACCGCGCGCGAAGAGGTCGAGCCGGACCAGCCACGCACCGACCTCGGCGGAGTCGTTCTGGCTTGCGCCGGAGAATGCGCGGCCGAAGGGGTCGACGATGAGCGTCTCCACCTCGAGCTCACGCAGCAGCTCGGCGAGCTCGGCGCGGTCCTCGTCGTTGTCCAGCGGGTTGCGGCGACCGCGCAGGTTGACCAGCACCAGGCGGTCGCGCGGGATCTGCGGCTCGAGCTCGGAGGCCCATCGCGCCAGCTGGGCCGCGCTCACCTCGTAGTTCAGGAACGCGACACGACCGGCGACCGGCCGCACCGGGAAGCGGCCCAGGAACGCCCCGCCCAGGATGAGCGCGCGGGCCAGGTTGAGTGCCAGCGTGGTCTTGCCGGTCTTGCGCATGGCCACGATCAGCGTGCTGGCCTCGGAGGGGATCAGGCCCTCGACCCGCTCGGGCGGTTCGGCCGGCCGTGCGAGCACATCGGCCAGCAGCCCGGCGTCGAAGCCGTCCTCGGCGCTGGTCCGGGCTTCGACGTCGAGCCGACGACGAGCCTCGCGGAACACGCGCTGCCGCAGCAGCTCGCCGACGAGCGCGTCGAGCGCCTCGGAGTTGGCCTCGTCGTCCCAGTCGAAGGGCTGCTTCACGCACCCCACCTCCCGGTCCGCGTGTCGTAGCGCGTCCAACGGTCGGTGCGGGGGTTCAGCAGCTCGTGGATCCAGCGAGCCACCACGCGACGCTTCAGGGTGCGGTCCCAGCGCTCCAGTGCGCAGGGGTTGTACTCGTCGTCGCGCGAGCAGTCCAGGCAACGCTCGCAGTTGCGGCAGACCCGGCCGGACTTCCCGCACAGGCCGCAGGCCTCGCAGTGGCCGGCCAGGCACTCGGTCTCGCACTCCGACCCGGGGTACCGGGCCCAGAACGACCGCGTGGTGATCTCACGACACACCATGCAGCCCTCCGCGTCGACGTAGGCCTCGGCGAGCTCCGAGAGCACCTCCCACAGCGGATCGTCGCGGTGGACGGGCGGCTCGTAGGCCTCGGGCTCCAGATACCGGAAGGCGCCGGCGGCGCAGCTGGGGCAGCCGTGCAGCGGACACGCCCACCGATCGTCGTGCCCGCCGGGGTAGTGGCACAGGCCGGGCGCGGTGCTCATGCGAGTCACTGGCTGCTCCCCTCCCCCGCGGCCCGGAGCCAGCGCCGCAGCGCGGGCGCGTGCACCGCGTCGAAGCCGTGCCCGCGCTCGATGCGGTGCAGGGTGCGGAAGGGCATCCCGATCTGCTCTGCGGCCGCGCGCAGCGTCAGGCCCCGCTCAGCCCGCGCCTGGCGCACGGCGACGGCCAAAGGCCCGTGCGCGCCCAGACGCGTGCCGTCCTCGGTGCTCCTGTCCATGATCAGGCCACCCCGCCCTCGGTGCCCCCACGGGACCGTCGTGCCTGGGCGGAGAGCTGCGCGAGCCGCTGGAAGTGCGCCTTGCGCAGGTGGGCAGCGCGCTGGGGGTCGCCGTCGGCCTGGTCGAGGAACTTCTGGTCGAGGGCAGCGCGGGCGGGCGCCGTCCTGGCCGTGCGGTTGGTGGTGTTCGCCCACGAGGTGTGGGCGCCGATCTTCCCGAACGCCGAGAGCGTCGGGTCAGGGGCCCGGTCGGGGGCCTGGTCGGATGTCTTGCCGGGCATGTGGAGCCTCCACAGGTCGAGTCCTGTGGTGCGGCTCCGTGATCGTGGTCCAACCCGGCCGGACCGTCACGCGATGCACCTCGTTGCCTCCTGACACATGTGGCTTCCCCTCGCTCAGCGGGCCCGGGTCAAGCCCTGCGAGGTGTGGTTGAAACGCTATTCGGGCGCGCCGACGCTGTGGCCTCCCACGCTCAAAGTTCTCCGAGATTCAGCCGACGGGCCTCGTCGGCCGCACGGGCCGCCGCCTGCGCCTTGGTGTAGCGCATCAGCATGTCTGGGCGGGTCCAGCCGGCCACGGCCATGAGGCCGGACTCCGAGCCGCCGGCCGAGAGCCAGCGGTGGGCCGCGGTGTGGCGCAGCTTGTGCGGGTGGAACCCCTCGATGCCGGCCGCCTTCGCCCGCTCGGCCAGCGTCTTGTGCAACGCGTCGTAGGAGAACCGCTTGCCCCGGTCCCCCAGCCACAGCAGCGAGGTCTCGGCCAGCCGGTGACCTCGGCGCAGTCGCAGGTACCGGTCGAGCGCCAGGCCGGCGTCGGGCCCGAACGGGACCACGCGCCCCTTGCCGCCCTTGCCTCGCTGCACGGTGACGGTTCCGGTGGTCAGGTCCACGTCCTCGACGTCCAGCGCGACGACCTCGCCGGCGCGCATCCCGGTCTCGAGCATGAGCCGCAGCATCGCCTCGTCGCGGCGGTGCCTCAGAGCGACGCGCGGCTCGGCGCCCTTGGGCGGCTGGCAGGCCTTGAGCAGCGCGCGCAGCTGGTCGTCGGTGAGAGGCTCGATGACCCGCTCGTCGAGCTTGGGCGCCTTGACCCCGACGAACGGGTCCGCCGGCAGCTCGCCCTCCTCGGCCAGCCAGGCCGAGAACCGGCGGACAGCCAGCTGCCGTGATCGGGCCGTGGACGCGGCCGAACCAGCGTCGAGCAGGCCGGAGACCCACAGGTTGAGCGTGGAGCGCTGCATCGGCGGGAGGGCGTTGGCCTCGCAGTAGTCGAGGAACATCCGCACGCCGTCGCCGTAGACCTTGAGCGTCTGCGGCGACTTCCGCTCAGCGCGCAGGGAGAGGTTCCAGGAGTTGGCGAGCAGGCGCGCCTCAGCGGGGTCCATAGGCCCCACCGTAGATGAATATCTGGACTAAGAGCGCTATTGCCGGGTACCGTACGCAAGCGAAAGGCCCCGAAACCGTCTCTGACGTGCAGAAACAGTCCCGGGGCCCTCGGCGTGTCAGTCCAGGTAGTCGCGCAGGACCTGCGACCGGCTGGGGTGCCGCAGCTTCGACATCGTCTTGGACTCGATCTGGCGGATGCGCTCACGCGTCACGCCGTAGACCTTGCCGATCTCGTCGAGGGTCTTGGGCTGGCCGTCGGTCAGGCCGAAGCGCATCGAGACCACGCCGGCCTCGCGCTCGGAGAGCGTGTCGAGGACCGCGTGCAGCTGCTCCTGGAGCAGCGTGAACGACACGGCGTCCGCCGGGACGATCGCCTCGGAGTCCTCGATGAGGTCACCGAACTCCGAGTCGCCGTCCTCACCGAGGGGCGTGTGCAGCGAGATGGGCTCGCGGCCGTACTTCTGGACCTCGATGACCTTCTCGGGGGTCATGTCGAGCTCGGTGGCCAGCTCCTCCGGGGTGGGCTCGCGACCCAGGTCCTGGAGCATCTGGCGCTGCACGCGGGCGAGCTTGTTGATGACCTCGACCATGTGCACCGGGATGCGGATGGTGCGGGCCTGGTCGGCCATCGCGCGGGTGATGGCCTGACGGATCCACCACGTCGCGTAGGTCGAGAACTTGTAGCCCTTGGTGTAGTCGAACTTCTCGACCGCACGGATCAGGCCCAGGTTGCCCTCCTGGATGAGGTCCAGGAAGAGCATGCCGCGGCCGGTGTAGCGCTTGGCCAGCGAGACCACGAGGCGGAGGTTCGCCTCGAGGAGGTGGTTCTTGGCCCGGCGACCGTCGTCGGCGATCCACTCGAGCTCCTCGAGCAGGTCGGCCTTGATGCGGCCGCCCTTGGCGAGCTTCTCGTCCGCGAAGAGGCCGGCCTCGATCCGCTTGGCGAGCTCGACCTCCATCTCGGCGTTGAGCAGCGGGACCTTGCCGATCTGCTTGAGGTAGTCCTTCACCGGGTCGGCGGTGGCACCCGCGACGGTGACGGTCTGCTCCGGCTCGCCGGCGTCGTCCGAGGCGGAGACGACGAACGAGGCCTCCTTTTCGTCCTCCTTGATGGAGGGGTCCGCGGCGACGTCCTTCTCGAACTGCTCGTCGGAGACGTCCGGGAGGATCTTCTTGCCGTCGGGGCCGACCTGGGCGGCCTGCTGCTGGGCGACCTCGGCGACGGTGGGCTCGGCGCCCTTGCCGGCCTCGGCCGCGGTGGTCGCCGAGGCGGCCTTCTTCGCGGCGGGCTTCGCGGCGGTCGTCTTCGCGGCCGTGGTCTTCTTCGCGGCGGCCTTCTTGGCGGGGGCCTTGGAGGTCGCGGCGACAGCGCGGGTGGCACCGGCCGTGTCGATCTGCACGGTGATCCCCAGGCCCGACAGGTGCGCCAGCAGGGACTTGAGGTGGCGCGGCTCGACGGCCGCGTCCTCACTGGCCTGGCGGAGGTCGGCAGGGGTGACCACCCCACTGGGGGTACCCCGCTCGATGAGCTCCACGACTGCCGGGTGCTCCAGCACCTCGGCGGGGACCTTACGTGCGTTCGAAGTCACGAACACCTCTCGTGAACTGGCGTAGGGGCGCGGCAAAGCCCGGACTCGTCAAGCACCGCAGCGACCATTCTGCCACGCGCCTCCCAACACACCAGCATCCAGCCCCGGAAACGGGGGTGTCCCAGCAGGTGGGCGGCCCGGCCTCGGTCTCAGCAGTGTCCTGGCGGACGTTCAGGCTCCGTTCAGCCTACGTGGACGTGGGGACGACGGGCACGGTCGGGCTCGGCGCGTCGCAGGACCTCGCGGGTCACCGGGGCCACCTCACCGGCGCCGAAGAAGACGAAGCGGAGGAACTGACCCACCGGGTTGCCCTCGGTCCACTCGAAGTAGATGTGCGGCACCTTGCCGGTCAGGTCGCGCGCGGCCAGGGTCAGCGCGGCCAGGGCGTTGGGCACCGAGGACGCCTCGACCCGCAGCACGCGCCACTGTCCGTGCAGCACCTCGCCGCGCACCCGGAGGCTGCCCGCGAAGTCGGAGGGGTCGATGACCGTGACCTCGACGAACACCACGTCCCCCTCGTCGCGCAGGTCGTTGTCCCGCACCACCTGGCGGGTCTTGTCCTCGTACTCGACCGCGTCGCGGGTGCCGGGCTCGTTGGCCACGAGCCGGATGGCGCGCCGGGCGGTGTCACGCAGGAACTTCTCGGCCTTGGCGTCCAGCTCGACCTCGGTGACGCGCAGCTCGAACGCGCGTCGCACGCGCGAGTAGGCGGAGACCGCGATGATCAGCCCGATGAAGACGCCGGCGATCTTCACGCCGTCGGGGCGCTCCACCACGTTGCTGGCCGTGGTGTAGGCGAAGACCGCCGCCACGAGGCCGAAGCCGAGGGTGCGCCACGACTGGCGGGCGTGCCGGGCGGCCAGCGTCACGGCGACGGCGCCCGAGGTCATCAGCACGAGGACGCCGGTGGCGTAGGCGCCGCCCTGCGCGTCCACGTCCGCGTCGAAGAGCCAGGTGACGATCGCGGCGATGGCCAGCAGCACCAAGACGAGCGGGCGGACGGCCCGGGCCCAGTCCGGCGCCATCCCGTAGCGCGGCAGGTAGCGCGGGATCAGGTTGAGCAGCCCGGCCATCGCCGAGGCGCCGGCGAACCAGAGGATGGCGATGGTCGCCATGTCGTAGACGGTGCCCGGGCCGTCGCCCAGGTAGTGGTGCGCCAGGTAGGCGATCGCGCGACCGTTGGCCTCTCCCCCGGGCTCCAGCTCCGCGTGCGGGACCAGCAGCGTGACGACCACGTTGGACGTCAGCAGGTAGCCGCTCATGATCAGCGCGGCCGTCGTCAGCAGCTTGCGGGCGCCACGGATGCGGCCGGTGGGTCGCTGCTCGGTGTCGGCCTCGTCCCCGCGGATCTGCGGCATCACCGCGACGCCGGTCTCGAAGCCGCTCATGCCGAGCGCCAGCTGCGGGAAGACGAGCGCCGAGATGCCGAGCATCGTCCAGATGTCACCGTGTCGCGCGGTCAGCAGGTTGCCCCACTCCAGCACCAGGTCCGGGTGCGTGGCCACGTCCACGAGCCCCACGGTGATCACGACCGCGTTGATGCCCAGGAACGCCAGCACCAGCACCACCGCGACCCCGATGGCCTCGGAGAAGCCGCGCAGGAACACGACCCCCAGGGCCGCGATGAAGACCAGCGTGATGAGCACGGGGTGCTCGTCCCACGAGGCCGGCACGTGCGGGTTCTCCACCACGTGCGCCGTCGCGTCGGCGGCCGACAGCGTGATGGTGATGAGGAAGTCGGTGGCCGCGAAGCCCAGCAGGACCAGGACAAACGCCTTGCCCTTCCAGAACGACAGCAGCCGCTCCAGCATCGCGATGGAGCCCTCGCCGTGCGGCGACTCCTGGGCCACGCGACGGTAGACGGGCAGGGCGCCGAACAGCGTCAGCGCCACCAGCACCAGCGTCGCCAGGGGCGAGAGCAGCCCGGCGGCGAGCACCGCGATGCCCGGCTGGTAGGCGATCGTGGAGAAGTAGTCGACGCCGGTGAGGCAGACGACCCGGTACCAGGGGTGCCGCGTGTGCTCGGGCCGCGGGCGGCCGTGCGGTGCCTGGTGCGGCACCCGGTCCTCGAGGTCGGCCAGCATCCAGTCGCCGACCCGCTGCCCCAGGGTGGCCCCCTGCCGTTCGGCGCTGCCGCCGTCCACGAGGGTGGGGGCGGACGAGGCGGGGCTCGCGCCCGGCTCGGCGGGACCAGTGCTCATGCGCGCAAGAGTCCTCCCCCGCGGCCCCGTCCGCCAATCTGTGCACCGGCGGGCGGGGCGGGGCTCACCTCACCCCTGGGACCTAGCAGCCTTGGCAGCCGCCTTCATCTCCTTCTTGGACTCCCCCGCGTTGGCTTCCGTTGACCGTTTGCGGAGGTCAGGGGCTGACCAGCACAAACAGGAACATCGACCGTTGGTAGCCGTTGGTCAGGATTGGCCGTCCTGCGGACTGTCCGCGGACTCTCCAAGCCGACCGGACTCGACGGCCCACTGCCGAACATCGGCCCCCAGCCAGATGAGGCCGGCCGAGAGTCGGGCGGTCGGCTTCGGGAAGTCGGATCGCTGCGCGAGCTGGTGGACGCGCTGGCGAGTCACCCCGAGCAACTCGGCCACTTCGGCCAGGCCCATGAGTTCGTCCGCCACATGCCGCACCGTAGACCCTTGACAGTCGTCAAGTTCGAAGGTGAAGAATGACAACCCTGTCAGCCCGTCTATGACGACGGGCAGCGCTGAATCTGGGGAGGTGAGCGCCTAGACGCTCCGCGCCATCACACAGGCCGGCCCGCCGAAGCCGGTCCCGTTCGACCCGGTGCCGTGACTAGGAGTCACGCCCACCGTCGACGCCACGGACTGCAATCCGTCGCGTCCTGCGTTCGAAACGAATCGGCCCCCACCGAGCTGCAACTCCGCGGGGGCCTCGTTCCCTCGAAAGGGATGCAATGTCTGAGACAGAAGGTACTACCCCTGCGCTCTCGAGCGCTAGCCCCACTCCCCTGGTTCAGTGCCCGCCCTGGTGCCGCTTCGAGCGCGGCCACGGCTGGGACTCGATCGACCACAAGGGCGTCCAGAGCGCCATCCACGGCGGCCCGACGTTCGGGCTCGTCTCCTGCGGCGCCGAGGAGCGGGAGGACAACCCTGGCTTCCTCGACTTCGACAGGGGCATGTGCGTGGCCCCGGAGTCCTGGGACCTCGACATCACCGGCCTGGCGCTCCTGAAGATGGACGTCGAAAAGGCGCTCGAGTGGGTCAAGGAGCACCGCGGCGCCCCCTGGTGGAGAACCGTCCCGAACCCGCCCTGCTGGGACGGGTGCACCACCGAGCACACGATCGGGGAGTTCAACGCCCGAGGCGTCCTCGTGTGCGCGCACGTCATCGGCAACGACTCCTTCGACGGCGGTGACGACTGGACCTGGGACGTCGAAGTCCAGGGCACCACCATGGAGGCTGGTGAACCCGGGACGTACCTACACGAGGTCGGGACGATCTACGCGGAGGGCTTCCAAGGGGGCGCCGAGATCGACGAGGCTCGCAAGATGGCCGAGGCACTCGTCGCAGCTGTGGCCTACGCCGATCAGCACCCCGGCTTCAACGGCGTCGCCGAGGTGCAGGCATGAGCGCCGAACAGGTGGAGCCCGGTGCCGTCTCGCTCGACTCCGGCGGCGACAGTCGGAAGGCGACCATGCACAAGGTCTGGTCCGACATGCGCGACCTGCCCACGCACCCGGCACTGTGTGGGGCGATTCTGACTCCGGGCAACCGCGTCCCGACGACCTCGCTGACGACCACCGAACTGCGTCCCTGCAAGCGCTGCGAGACGATCTGGCTCGAGCTCCAGTTCGCGTGGAGCGACGACTGAGCAACCAGGTGTTAAGTCCTTAACACCTGTCTCACCTGAGACACCTGTAAAGCCCTTTACACCTGTCCCACGTGGGACACCTGCAGAACCGCCCCAGCCGGAATCAACGGGCTGGGGCGGTTCTGCGTGTCAGGTGCGACCTACGGTCGCGCGGGCCGGTGGGTGAGCCACGAGAGCAAGTCCTCACGCAAAATGCGCGGCGCTCGGCCGACCAGGTACGCCGGCAGCTCCTGCTTGTTGATGGCGTCGCGGATCGTCGACTCACTGAGGTCAGTGAGGATCGCAGCGGTCTTGACCGAGTAGGCAATGGGACTCGATTCGCACACCGGTCACATGGTGCCTCAGAAGGGCGTGCGAACATGCTCCTGTGAACGCCACGCCAGGCAGCAGCTCCGATCTGCCGGAGATCTCCACGGCACGCGAGGTAGCCGCGTTCTTTGGCTGTCAGACGCGCAAGGTCTCCGCCCTGGCGCACGAGGCCGGGGTCGGCGCGCAGCTCGGCGGTCGCGCCGGCTGGCGCTTCACGCGCAGCGACGTCGACGCCATGTGGGAAGTCATGCGACCCAAGCCCCAGCCGGCCCTGCGGCGACGGCGGCGTCTCCGCTGACTCTCCGGGACGAACATGAGGTGTTACCTCGGGTAACACCTCGGCAGAAGCTTCCGTGGGGCTTAGGCAGCCCGTGCGCTGACCGGTCTCGGGTCCGTTCAACGCACGGGCTGTGAGGCGATGCTAGACGACCAATCCCCCGGGGCAGAGTTGGCGCCATGACCAGCGCCCGGAACCGCGCCATCGCTCGAGCGCTGCGAGAGCTCGCCGACGCCCTTGAGCTTCCAGTCGAGCCCCAGCAGGACCAGTCATCCTCAGATCCCGGTCGCGTAGGCGACAGGCTCCTATATGACCTACCCACAGCTGCTACGAGGCTCTCCCTCTCGGTCCGCGTGATCGAGCAGCTGGTGGCTGCCGGTGAGATCGACAGCGTGAGGATCGGCCGTCGGCGGCTGCTCCGGTCCGAAGATCTCGCGGGTTACGTGGATCGTCTATCTCGGCCATGACGGCCGGGCGTTGCGTGCTGCGCTGAGCGGCGTCTGACCCCGCCCCAGATCTCCGTCCGCGCGTAGTTGGCCATGCGACGACATGCCGGGGCCTTAGGGCCTGATTGCGCCGGCCGTGACGCGGAGGGAGGCGCCGTTGACGGTCTGGCCGGCCTGGAGCGGGGCAGAGACACGTCATCCCCGGCCTGATCAACTCAGACCGGGGATGGGGAGGGCGAATGGGGTTAGACCCCACTCACGCCGGCATGAGGCGTCGATCCTTGATCCCTGTGCTGACGCCGTCCGTCCCCTGCGACACAGTGAGGAAAGACTCCAGGTCAGGGCGGATCAGACGGAGGAGGTCCACCACGTCACTGTGAACGTGGAACTGAGACACGAGCTCGGCAAAAGGAAGGGCAGCAGACTGCTCGAGCAACTCGATGCCCACCGCTACTCCGAACTCATCTACGTCAACGAGGATCTGCTCGTTGAACTCGATCGTGTCCGCCACCTCGTCCGCCGATAGGCGGATGTAGCCAGCGTCGATCCCGGGGTCAAGCGTGATGATGATGCTCATGGGGTTCCTTTCCACGCTGCTGACTTAATTATGACTGGAGTCTGCTCGTTGACGTACCCGGGGGGCAGAGTGAAGACCTTGAGAGTCCTTCCGTTCACACCCGGCCCGATGTACGTCACGCTCGGCTTACTTGGATCATTGACCACTTGTCGGTGGTTGCGGATCGCGTTCTCGATGTCTTGACGCGATATCTTGCGCTCGGTCATCCGTTCGGTGGCATGACCCTGGCGGATGTCTAGGATCATTCGGCCGGCTGTCCGCCTAGCTGAGCCTCGAATGCTAGCCGCTTCGTCAAGCCCTCGTTCGGCAGCTCGACCAGCACTTCGTACAACCCCGCCTGCAGCAACGGGATTCCCATGTCGATGGCGAACAGATGCCCGACGTAGCGCTCTGGACCGTAGGGCCGAGCATCTGGGCCGGCCACCAGATCGATACCTGCCACGATCTCGAACGTGCGTCCCGGTCCTCGAGCCGTCACCCGCATGGGGATTGGGCCCTCGTCCATGGCACCTCGGATGCGGCCAGCGACTGCCATACGACGCTGGGTCGGGAACCCATCGGCCACGACGAAGGTCCAGGAAGCTCCAACGACCGTGAGAGTCCCCTGCGACTCAACTTTCGCGTAGTCGGCCACGAAGGCGTAGTCAATGCTGGCCATGCACGCAATCTAGCCCCGGCGGCCGGCTGAGGGTCGAGAATGACCACGACTCGCCGCCTACGTCGCGAGCCCATCGGCCCCGACTTCTGGGGTGCCGATCGGCGCGTCCGGTTGGTCGCCTGCCTGCGACCGGACCTTCAGAGCCGGGCTGACCCCTAAGTGCCCCGGCTCGAACGCCGACGTTTCTGGAAACAGCGACGACCCAGGCGAGTGACGGTGGGACTCCCCAGTCGCAGCGCGGCCATGGTGTCGGCGGTACGGGCTAACTTGCCCGGATGAACCTAACGAACGATGACTGGGGCCGTCTCGATCTAGCCGACGAGGCAACCTTGTCCGAGCCGCCGGGTGAGCTGTACGCGGCGATGCTGTGGCTGCTCGGTGACGAGAGCGCTGCCGGCGCGGTGACGGCACGTGTCGAGGGCGATTCGACAGCCAAGTGGACGTGCTGGGTCCTTACGGACACCCGCCTGTTGCGCGGCGAGGCGACGGTCGCGGACGACTTCGGGCGGGACACAGTCGGAGGTGTTGCGGCGCGATCGTGGCCCTTGAGCGAGGTGAGCATCAGGGTGGACGCTGCCATGGACGTGACGAGGCGCCACCAGACCGACTCGGTCTTCCTGCTGGACTTCACGATAGAGGTCGATGGGCACCTACTCGAGCTACCCACCAGGCAGGTGAGGGAGACGATGCGCATGGCCAGGGAGCGGTTCGCCGAGGAGTTGAGAGACCGCATCCGCCCAAGCTGACGTCGGAGATGAGTCCTGGGCCGGATTCGCGGACCATCGGGGCGGGACCACCGTTAGTGCAGGCCCACTTGCCTGGATCGCCCACGCACGGCTGCTCGTCCTGGCAAGGTTCACCGCATGGACCTCCCTGACGGCGCCAGCCGCTTCCGCACTCCGCTCGAGCAGGCCATCAGGGATGCTTCGATCGTCGGCCTCATTATCTCTATCGTCCTGGCCTTCCTCGTGGTTGAGGGGGACGCGGTCCTGATCGCAACGGCAGTCGTCTTCGGGACGACCCTGCTTGGCTCACGGGCCTACGCGCGGCGCGCTGACCTGCTCTTTGCGGTAGAGCTTGCGCTGGACGACGATGAGGACGAGGAGACTCAGCCGGCATGACCGAAGCCGCCGTGGGTGGTCGTCATCGAGTGCGTCCCTTCATGGCTCGGCGCATCCCTGCGGCAGCCGCCCCGTTCACGCCCTGCACGACGCGCTCGGCGTTGTCGCGGCTGGAGGTGACCGTGGCGGACTTGAGCTGCTTGACCTCACGGCGGAGGCCGCGGACTTCCTGACGCAGCTGCTTGGCCTCGGGGCCGTAGACCGCACTGCCGGCTGCAGACCCGACGCTGGACAAGACGCGCTCGCGACGGTCGTAGAGGCGCCCGTACTGGCCGATCTGGCGACGGCTCATGCCGGCGTAGCGCTCGGTCGTAGCGGCGCCGTCGGCGAGCACGGCCTGGAGAGCGTCACCGCGTAGGCCCTTGCGGCGCAGGGTGGCGATGTCCTGCTTCATGCCGCGACCGGTGGCGATGTCGCCGCGCAGGGTCGCGAGGTCGCCGCCGCCCCAGCCTGAGGATGAGAAGAGCTCTGAGGCCAGGCTGCCGCTGACGGTCCCAGAGAGTGCGGAGGCGTTCTGCCGGACGTCGGAGAGGCGGGCCGTGGTGCTGTCCAGGCGCGCGGTGGCCTTGTCGAGGGCCGGCGCGATCCGGGCGAGCATAAGGTCACGGCGAGCCTGGGCCAGATCGTTCTTGGCGATCAGGCGCTCGAGGCCCTTGAGCTGGTCGTCGCCAGTCTTCTCCAGCGAGCGCTGGATCTGCCGGATCGACTGGATGAGTCGCAGTTGATCGCCGCGGGACTCCAGGCCGCCGCGCAGCCCGCCCACAGTGGCGCCGTCGGCGGCGTTGTTGATGGCCTTGAGCAGTGGCCGGTGCCGGTCGGCCTGGCCTCGGCGGTTGGAGATGACCTCCTCGCCGGGGGCAAGCATGTAGAGGTAGCGGTCGCCGTAGGGCTTTCCGTCCTTGGGGACCGTGGACCCGTCCGCAGAGACCGGCACCGGGCCGAAGCCGGGGGTGGAGGCGTTGGTGCCGCTGGTGGTGACGCGGACGGTGACCGTCTTGTCCTTGAGGTTGTCGAGCTTGGCCTGGGTCGCGTCGAGCGCAGCCTGTGCAGCAGCGGCCTCTGCGTCGATCTTGATCAGGCGCTGCCGAGGGATGGCGAGCAAGTCGTCAGCGAGGCCCTGTGCCTGCTTGCGGGGCACGCCCATGGCCTCAGCGGTGTCGATGAACGACTTGCGGGCTTCCTTGTAACGCTCGACGTTGTTGCGGACCGCCTTGTCCTGGGAGTTCCAGGCGTCGGCAAGCTCGGACAGCGCGGACCGGTTCTCCAGGACCTTGTCGCTGTTGCCCTTGATGCCGGCGCTGTTCTCCTTGGCTGCCGCGGTGGCGTCCTTGAGTGCCTGGCGCCAGCGGGTCTCGGCGTCGAAGGCCGAGCGCGCGGTGTCGCGCTGCTCGAGCATCGCGTCGATCAGGTTGCGGATCTCGCGCGCGGAAGAGCTTGCCGCGTCCTGGGCCTGCTGGAGCTGCGAGGTGTAGGTGGCGGTGTCGTCCTCGGCCAGGGCGGCGGAGTTCGCGGCACCGTCGAGTGCCTCCTGGTACTGCGGCAGGATGCCGATCAGTGCCTCGGTCTGCGCCTCGGAGAGGCCCTGAGCGTCGGCGAGCTTGCTCAGCGAATCGGCGGCGACGTCGGCGTGGCCGGAGGTGACGAGACCGGCCAGGGCGGCGTCCAGGCTGTCGACCTCGGCCTCAGCCTGGCGCAGGGAGCTGGACTTCACGAAGGAGCCCTCGAACGGGGTCATCATGAAGTCGGAGAACGCTTCGTTGGCGCCCTTGTCGGTGATGCGTCGGATGGACTCGCCCAGGGAGTCGTACTCGCTGGACAGCGAGCTGACCTGGCCGTCGTTGAGCTTGAGCAGCTGCATGGTCAGGGCGTTGATGCCGGGGAGCGCCTCGTCGGTGGCCTCCTGGATGGCGCGGATGCCGGCCGATGCGGCACCGAAGACAGCGAGACCGGCACCAGCACCTGCCAGGCCCTTCATGGCCTTGGTGGTCTTCGTGCTGCTGCCACCGAGGTCGACGATCGCCTGACGAGTGCTGACCACGGCGTTGATCGTGCGGGCGCCGAACCATGCGGCCCCTCCGACGAGGGCGGTGATGCCGGCCAGGCCGACGAGGGCGTCCTGCACGGGCTTGGGCAGATCCCCGAACGCCTGGGCCACGCTCGAGACCCCGTCGGCCAGGTCCGCGACGATCGGCAGCAGGGTCTCGCCCGCGTCGATGCCGGCGTCCTTGATGTTGTTCCAAGCCACCGTGACCTGGGACTCGGTGGTGCCGGCGCGCTGGGCGTACTCGTTGATGAGGGCCGTGTTCTCGTCCCACGCCTCCGCGGACAGGCCGAGCGCGTCGGTGAGCTGGTCGCCAGCACCGGCCAGGCGGAGCATCACCTGGAGGTTCTGGGTGCCCTTGATGCCGAGCTGGCTCAGGACGGAGACGACGTTGCCGCCCGAGTCCTGGATGCCGCCGAGGCCCTGAAGGAAGGCGTCGAGGGCCTCGATCGGGTCGCCGCGCCACGAGGCAGCGAAGTCCTCGGCCGACATGCCCGCCACCTCAGCGAACTGCTGGGCCTGCTTGCCGCCATCCATGACCGCGGTGTTCATCTCGATCAGCACGCGCTGCATGGCGCCGCCACCGAGCTCCGACTGGATGCCGAGGTTCGCCATCGCCGAGGACAGGGCCAGCACGTCGGACTCGGATGCACCGATCAGCTTGCCGGCGCCCGCGACCCGCTGGGCCATGTTGACGATGTCGGCCTCGGTCGAGGCGCCGTTGTTGCCGAGCGCGACGATGGTGGCGCCGATCTCGTCGACGCTGTCCCCGGTCGACTCCATGACGTTCATGAACTGCGCCAGGGAGGTCGCCGCCTCGTCGGCGGTCAGGTTCGTCGTCTCGCCGAGCTGGATCATGACCTCGGTGAAGGAGGCGATGTCCTGCGTGGCGACGCCGAGCTGACCGGCAGCCTCGGCGGTCGCGGCGATCTCCTCGTGGGTGGCCGGCATGGTGCGGGCCATCTCGCGCAGAGACTCCTCGATGGCGTCGATCTCGGCCGCGCTGCCGTTGACCGTCTTCCGCACGCCCGCGAACTGGCTTTCCCAGTCCATCGCGGCCTTGGTGGCAGCGACGAGACCGGCAGTGAGGGCCAGGGACGCCTTGCCAGCGGTGTCGGCCAGCTGCGTCATGCCGGCGCGCATCCGGGCGCCATCCTTGTCCAGCGCCGTCAGCTTCTTGCCGAACTCGTCGACGTTGCGGCCGGCAGTGGTGAGGCCGGCGCGCAGGTTGTCGAACTTGCCGCGGAACTCGTAGGAGAAGGTCCGATCAGCCATGCTGCGCCTCCTGCCGGTCGGCCTCGACAGCGCTCAGCAGATCCTCGAGACGTCGGTAGACCCCACTGACGGGCGCCGCTCCGATCGCGTCGGCCAGTTGGAGGCCGGTCTCCACACCGGAGCGGAACCCGTCCACGATGTGCGGGCCGGACTCCACCAGAGACGCCAGAGCCTCCAGGAGACGGCGCTGGGCCAGGTCGGTGTTCTGGGATGCCTTCACGGTGCCGCTCCTCAGAAGTACGCCAGGGACGAGGACCCGGAGCCGGGCTCGGCAGCCTTGGCCTGGGCGTTGATCGAGGACCAGCTGTCGGACTGCAGCTCGGCCGGCTTGAGACCGGAGATGGCGACGGTGAACCCGAAGATCGCCTCGCCGCTGTCGGCGCCTTCGACGTTCCACAGGCGCTGGATCGGGGTCTCGAGGTCTGGCCGGTCGTCGGCGAAGGCGTTGACGACCTCGGCGTGCCGCTTGCGGACGGCGACCTCGGCGACCGCCCGGGCCAGCACCTCGTCACCGGACCTGGTCGCCCGGCTGAGCAGGTCGAGCAGTTCCTCCTTGCCGTTCGCGCTCTCGGCGCGGTCGGAGGCGTCTCGCCGCGAGATCGCGAGGCTGGCGGCGTCACCGGGGAGCCCGGCGGTACCGAACACACGGCCGGCGTCGACACGCTCGGACGAGGACGCGGTACGCGCCAGAGCAGCCAGGTCTTCGGTGAGCTGTCGATCCGCGCGGGCCGCCTCCACCGCGAGCACCCATCGCCGGTACTCCTCGGTCCTGGTCTGGTCCGAACGCACACGCTCGTAGGCACTCCGTGCGGCGCTGAGACGCTTCTCGACGATCGCTTCGGCCTCGGCCTTCTTGCCGGCGCGAAGCAGAGCCCGGATGGCTTCCTGTCGGTTCACTGGTGACTCCCTGGTGCTCACGCCGCACGGGCGGCGTTGAAGTTTTCGAGTGCTTCCCGGCTGATCCGCCACCGCCCGGCGACCTGCTCGGCGTCCAGGCGGTCCTCGCTGCACGCCAGGCGCACACCGCGTTCCCCCATACCGAGGCGGTCGGCGGCCTCGGAGACCGTGAACCACTCCTGCTGCTCCAAGCCTGTGGCCGCTTCCGCTGAGTCACTTCCGACTGCCGCGGTCTGCGGAAGCAGTGCGGGATCGAAGGTCATCGCGACCCGACGAAGGTCCAAGAGCTCCTGGGAGACGGCCTGGTGCTGACCGTCTCGGAGCCGCTGACGCAACGACGAGACCCTGCAGATCCGCTCGAGCCAGTAGGCGGTCTCAGCGGAGATGACCACCGCTGGTCCTTGCTCGCCGACGATCATCCGCGGCGCCTCGCCCCCGAGGTGACGAGCGACTTGTTCCAGTGCTCGGCCTCGCACTTCTGTGAGCAGAACCGCCGGTTCGGCGCGTGTGTGTGCATAACACTTCCGCACATCACGCAGGCCATTTCCCTCTTGGGTCGGGGCGTGTAGGCCATGGCCCCTCCTGTGGATATGGCTCTGTGTGTGCGGCTTGACTTAATCCCGCAGTCCT
This sequence comes from Nocardioides bruguierae, assembly GCF_023656415.1. GTDB lineage: Bacteria > Actinomycetota > Actinomycetes > Propionibacteriales > Nocardioidaceae > Nocardioides > Nocardioides bruguierae. Next base: position 75,929 of record NZ_JAMOIL010000001.1, on the reverse strand, counting down.
GAGTGACCCCCACCCCCGGGGCCTCTCCCCCAGGCCCGTGAGAGCAGCTCAGGCAGCACGACCGGCCGGCCAGCAGGTGGAGCGCTTGGCACCCCGACGGCGTGGCCTCGCACGAGGAGCAGAGCGTGCTCACGCGGCCACCTGCTCACGTCGGCTGGACGAGCGGCCTTGGGCTTGAGTCGTCCGGTCACGACCGCCGTAGACGCCCCAGGTCTCGCCCTGGGCGTCGGCGTAGGCACCGCAGAGCTGGACCAGCGGGCAGGCGGCAAGGCAGTAGCCGGCAGCGGCGTCACGCTCCTCGTCCTCCTCGGAGACGAACGGGTCGGGGTCACGACGGCACGGGACCGGCAGCCCTGCCTCCCCGAGCTCGCGGGCGAAGTCCGACAGCGTCCGCCACAGCACCAGCGCGTCGGGCTGGATGAGGTGCGAGGTGGGAGTCATCGGCCCACCTCGCTCGGACGGACGACGGTGCCAACCTCGCCAGTGATGCTGTCGAGCACGGCCACGACGTGGGTCAGCACGTCCCGGTAACGGTCGGCCGGCACCAGCAGCTCGCCGACGGCGCCGTCCATCTCCTCGCGCAGGAGCACGGCCAGGTCGGTGCAGCGGTGGGTGAAGCAGGTCCAGTCCTCACGGCACGAGCACGTCGGTGCAGCAGCGCGGAGACGAGGAGTCAGGTCGAGCACGGTCGCGGTCATGCGGTCCTCCGGGAAGCAGGCGTGAAGTTGGCGCAGTCGCTGGGGCACAGGTGAGGCCACGAGTGCCACTGGCAACGGGTGACGGGAGGAAGCGGCAGCGAAGAGGACTCGTCCCCGTCGTTGCTGCCCTCGTGGCGGTCCGCAGTGGTGCCGACCTCGGCGCTGGATGCAGCGGAGCGAGGCACCCATCCGGCCTCGCCATCGGCGACGGCTTCCGCCTCCGAGGTGGGTGCCCGTCTGGGCTGGGTGGGTTCCCTATAGGTAAGGGGGGACATGGTGTCCCCCCTTGAAGTGGGGTCCTCGGGGCCGTAAGGGGGGACAAGGTTTCTCGCCCTAACCGGGTACGTTTTGTCCCCCCTTACGAGAAGCATCTGAAAGCAAGCTGGTCGTCCGAACGTGCCGGTGGACCGCTTGCTCAGGACGCCCTTGGCCTCCAGTCGCTGCATCAACTTCTTGGCGTTGCTGGGCGAGGTGTGCAGTGCTCGAGCCAGGTAGTCGTAGTGCAGGGAGAAGTTGCCGCGGACGTCGATCCCGGCGCTTCCCGGGCGTCTGATGCCGTCGACGTACTCGGCCGGCAGGTGCAGGACGACGAGGACGAGGACCCGCTCTGCGTTGCTGAGGTCCGGGTTCGCCATGGCGGCCACGAGCAGGCCAGGACGACGGTCGGTCACCTTGTTCATGCCGCCACCGCCTCAAGCGCCTCGACCTCGCGCAGAGCTCGCAGGACCATCCCGCGTGCGGTCTCCCGGTCACCGGTCACGGCGATGTCGGCAGCGCGCCGGCAAGCACGGGCGATCTGGTCCATCCGTCGCCAGCGGGCCGAGAGCATCTCGTCGGTCGCGGCACCGTTGAAGTCATCCGGCCGCGGCTTGGCGTCCTCGAACGCGGCAGCACGACGCAGCCAGTAGCTCGCGGTGCCCTCGGCGAGCGCATCCAGGAGCACCCGGGCGCGGAAGTCGGCCACCTGGGCCTCGAGCGGGCTCACCAGAGACCACCCTGCTCAGCGCTAGGGGTGTCCACAGTGTGTACGCCGTCGGCGGCGGCCGCCTGCCGGATGGGGTACGGCTGGCGTACCCCATCGGGCAGGCCAGGGGTACACACAATCGCGTGCCCCTTGTCGGCATCGTCATGGTCACGGACGGCGACCTCGTACCGACGACGCTCAGCCTCGGCCATGACGTCGCGAGCGGTGCGCTCGGAGACCGAGAACGCGCGAATGGTGCCGATCCACACCGGCTTACGGCCAGATGCCTCGTGGATCAGCGAGAAGGCACCGGGGCCGGCGATCGTGCTGCGGTAGCCGTCCAGGACGACCGTGAGTATGCGGCTCATCGACCCACCGCCTGCTGGGCAGCGCGGGCTATCCGCGCTGCCTCTCGTCGGCAGGCGAGCCCGATTCCGGCGGCGATGGAGTCAGGCGACCAGATGCGATGTCCGCAGACTCGGCAGCGAACTCCCGCGGTGGGTGCGGCGGTCCCGGAGACCGCCGCACCATTCATGCCGCCCCCGGAGACTTGCATGGCTTAGCCAGTTCGGCCTGAGCTTCGATCCACATCTCGAAGGGAAGGCCGGTCGGTGCGACTGCACGCCGGTAGTGACGAACAAGTGATGAGACCTTGCTCGGTGACAGCGTCACCTCGAGCGTCTCAAGTTGAAGATGAGCGGCCCGGATGAGCTGCTCGACGGTGCGGCCTTGGTCAATCGGCCGCAGCTGGGGAGAGGACTGGCGAGTCATCCGTCTCCGTGAGGCGTAAGCCTCAGCCTCAGCCGGCCTGCTCGAACTGGGCATCGATCCATTCGAGGACATCCGCCTCGCGGTAGACCACGCGACGCCCGAGCTTGGCTGATCGAGGGCCGGATCCGCAGAACCGCCAGTAGCGGAGGGTGCTCTCGGGGACGCCGGTGAGCGTCGAAACTTCATCGATCCGTAGCAACTTCGTGGAGTGGCTCAACACAATCACAACCGTTCGTTGGTGGTCATCTACGATCTGATGTTGACATGAGAGTTGATCCTGCGCAACCAGGCTGTAGACGTGCACCTACAAAACGTTGTACGGTTCGTTGGTGACCGATGGGAATCAGCGAGGACTGTGGGAGCACCACTTCGCCACGAACTTGGCGCGACTTCGCGAGCGAGCAGGCATGACTCAAACCGACTTGGCGCGCGTTCTGCAGACTCGGTATGGACTGCGGTTTCACCAGCAGACCATCCAGCGCATCGAGGCAGAGACGCGGCCGATCAGGCTCGATGAGGCTCACTGTGTCGCGGACGTGTTCGACGTGAGCCTTTCGTCGATGACTTCCTACATGGAAGCATCGGACCAGGCCCTTCAGTTGGGCGTTGACCGAGTCCGCAGGAGTTGTCGCCGGCTATTCGAGAATCTCACTGAGGATGGGCTGGAGCTCCTAGAGGCCATCGACCAGCTGACATCCGACGTCTTCTCGCGGGACCAAGGCCAACTAGAAGATTGGGCTCCGACCCCGATGGAGGCTTGGGCCCTGGTGTGGCTCGGCAGCACGAGCGACGTGATGGGGGATCTACTTTCGGCGCGGGACGAGGCGGCCGAGCTGGCCGGTGTGCCCGACGGTGAGCGCGGATTCCCCTCCGACAGCCTCGATCTCGTTGGAGACACGATTGAGCGGCACTGGGAAAAGTCGCTCAAGCAGTGGTCAAACCTCTCGACCGCCGATCTGATGAAGGCGGTGCCCGCCGATGGCCAGCATCGCGAAGCGTGACAACGGCAGATGGCGCGCCCGGTACCGTGACGAGGCCGGCAAGGAGCACGCCCGGCACTTCGACCGGAAGGTGGATGCGCAGCGCTGGCTCGACCAGGTCACCGCGACGGTGGTCAATGGCGAGTACGTCGACCCTCGCGCCGGACGAGTGACGTTCGAGCGGTACGCGCGGCAGTGGCAGTCCGTCCAGGTGGCAGCCCGGAACACCGAGAACATCAACGACAACGCTCTCCGCGTGCACCTGATCCCCAGGCTCGGCCCCAAGCCGATGGCGACCATCCGCCCGACCGAGATCCAGTCGATCGTGAAGCAGCTCGAGATCCAGGGGCTCAAGCCGGCGACCGTCCGCGGGATCTACCACGTGTGCACCCAGGTCTTCCGCGCAGCCGTTGATGACCGGGTCATCTCGCGCACCCCGTGCTCGCGCATCAAGCTGCCGCCCCTCGAGGACGCACCGGTGCACGTGCCGACCCCGGACGACGTCGCGAGACTGATGGACGCCATGGAGCCGCGCCACAGCACACTGGTGGCCTTCCTGGCCGGGAGCGGGCTCCGCATCGGGGAGGCGCTCGGCCTCATGGTTGCGGACGTCGACTTCCTGCGGCGCACGGTCTCGGTCGAGCGCCAGAGGTACCAGAACCGACAGCTCGGCCCGCTCAAGTCCAAGTCGTCGCGTCGCATTGTTCCGCTGGGGCAGTCCACGGTGGACGCGCTCGCTGAGCACCTGACGTTGCACCCGTCATCCGAGGCCCTCTGGACGGACCCGTTCGGAGATCCGCTCGCCTACCGACCGTGGCGGGGAGTCATGGCCCGTGCCAATGCCACGGCTGGCACCGACTTCGGGAGTCACAGCCTGCGGCACTTTTACGCATCGGCACTGATCGCCGGCGGCGCCTCCGTGAAGCAAGTGCAGGAGCGGCTGGGGCACTCCTCCCCCGTCATCACGCTCGAGATCTACGCGCACCTGTGGCCGGGCGACGACGACCGCACCAGGTCGGTCATCGACGCCGCCATGATGTCGGTTGCGGACTCTCTGCGGACTCGCCGTGCAGCCCAGTAGCGTTTCCGCAGGTCAGGACTTGGCAGCCTTGGCAGCCGCCTTCATCTCCTTCTTGTGGTCGCGCACCTTCTGCAGGGACGCGCCGTCGACGACGTCCGCCACCGACCGGTAGCCCTGCTGGGAGTAGTCGCCCACGACCTTCTCCCAGCCCTCGGGGGCGGCACCGAGCTGCTTGCCCACGAGCGCCACGAAGATCTGGGCCTTCTGCTTGCCGAACCCGGGCAGCGCCTGCATGCGCTTGAGGAAGTCGCGACCGTCCGCGGCCTCCGTCCAGATCCGCTCGGCGTGGCCGTCGTACTCGTCGACGACGATCCGCGCTACCTCCTGCATCCGGGTGGCCATGGAGCCCGGGAAGCGGTGGATCGCCGGCTGCTGGGCGCAGAGCGAGGAGAACTCCTCGGGGTCGGCGTCCGCGACGGCCTTCGGGTCGAGCGAGCCCATGCGCTCCGCGACCTTCGCCGGCCCGCGGAACGCGTGCTCCATCGGGTACTGCTGGTCGAGCATCATGCCGACCAGCAGGGCGAACGGGTCATCGGTGAGCAGCTTGTCCGCGGCGGCGTCGCCGGTGATCTGGAGGGCCATGGTGCGATCTTCTCAGAGCGGCTCATGAGTCGAACAGCGCCAGCTCGCTGCCCCAGCCGTCGACGATCGGCACGAGCACCGGCTCCGGCTGCGAGCGGTCGAACTCCCGGCGGTGGTCCAGGACTCGCTCGAAGGTCTCCCGGATCGCGGCGGGGTCGCCGTCCAGGGTGCGCTCCACCAGGCTCAGCAGGCCGTCCGCCGTCCACCCCGGCAGCGGGTGCTGCTCGAGCTCCCACGGCAGGTACTTGTGGTACGGCCGGACGCGGCCGCCCAGCGAGAACACGGTGTCCAGGAGCCACGGCAGGGACTCGGCGGCGTCCAGCCGTCGTTCCCGCACCCGGCCGTCCCGGTCACTCTTGAGCGCGCGGTAGGCGTAGTTGACCCACCCGTCCAGGCGGTCGTGCGTGACGAGGATCGACCGAGCCTCCTCGGGAGAGACGGTGGCCTGCCGCAGGGCCAGGTCGTCCAGCATGCCGCCGGTGCGGTCCAGCACGACGGGCGCCCAGGCGAACGACCATCGGTACCACCAGTAATCGGTGCCGAACGGCGGGATCTCCGCCAGCTCCGAGAGGGACAGAGGGATCTCGTCGACCGCGGCGGTCTTGGTCGTGCGCCGGCCCGCAGTTGCGTCGTCCGTCAGCACCACGTAGACGTCGAGGTCCGAGCGGTCGGTGGCCAGCCCTCGGCCCGCCGAGCCCGACAGGATCAGCCCGAGCAGGTCGTCCCCGTGCGTGGCGTCGTTGCGTTCAGCGACCTCCGCCAGGAGGTTCGTCCTCTCCGGCGTCAGGTGCTCGGGCGAGGCCAGCGAGATCGCAGTCACGGCGCGACTGTCTCAGTCGAGCACAGCAGGGACAACGTGTTTGCAGAGCCGCCCAGCGGCCGTGCCACGACCGCACCGTGCCGGGACTCGTCAGGCCAGCCGCCAGCCCCCGTCCGTGGGGACGATCACGCCGTGCACGTAGGACGACTCCGACGACGCCAGCCACCACACGACCGCGGCGGCCTCGGCGGCGCTGCCGAGGCGCTGGGCAGGAACCTCGGCGCGCACCGCTGCCCGGAAGGAGGGGTCCTCGACCGTCTCGGGCGGGAAGTAGGACGGGTTCTCGATGAAGTTGGGGGCCACGCCGTTGACCCGGACGCCCGACCCGGCCGCCTCCTTGGCGGCGCTGCGGACGACCGAGGCCTGGGCCGAGCGGGCCGCCTCGTACGCGGCCACGGGGTGCCCGCTGGAGCGCAGGACCACGGCCGAGGTCGGGACCACCACCACCCCGTCCCCCTGGGCGCGCATGTCGGGCAGGCACGCGGCGAGGAGCCAGAACAGCGGGTGCACCAGCCGGTCGAAGACCCCGACGAGGGTCGCGTCGTCGTGCTCCTCCACGGGCGCGACGGTGATCGGCACCTCGAGGTTGGCCACGAGGACGTCGAACGGCCCGTGCTCGGCCACGAACGCGGCCACCTCGGCGCGCGAGGTGAAGGGCGCCGCACGAGTGACGACCTCCTCGCCCTCGGCCCGGAACCGCTCGACCACCCCCGGCCCCAGGAAGTCGTTCGCGTCCGTCACCAGCACCCGTCGTCTCACGGCAGCGACCCTAGGAGACAGGCCGGGCCCCCGCTCCACCCCCGGCACGCGCGGCCCCCGACTCGCCCCCACGCCCTCCGTGAGACCACCCGGGGCGCTCCTGGGCTGAGCCCTGGGCGACAGCGGCCCTCAGCGGGACCCGCGCAGCTCCGGGAAGTCGGAGTCGCGGAACTCGGTGCTGATGGAGGCCTCCGCCAGCTGCTCCTCCCGTCCGCGCAGCTCGACCCGGCGGATCTTGCCGGAGATGGTCTTGGGCAGGTCGAAGAACTCCAGCCGCCGCACCCGCAGGTAGGGCGCGAGCTTCTCGCGCGCGTGCCGGAGCACGTCGCGCGCGGTCTCGGCGGTCGGCTCGTAGCCGGGGGCCAGCGCCACGTAGGCCTTCGGGACGGCCAGGCGCAGCGGGTCCGGCGCCGGCACGACCGCCGCCTCGGAGACCGCCGGGTGCTCGATGAGCACGCTCTCCAGCTCGAAGGGGCTGATCTTGTAGTCGGAGGCCTTGAACACGTCGTCCGTGCGCCCGACGTAGGTGAGGTAGCCGTCCTCGTCGCGGGTCGCCACGTCGCCGGTGTGGTACCAGCCGCCGGCCGTGGCCTCGGCCTGCCGCTCGGCGTCACCCTGGTAGCCCGTCATCAGCGGCAGGGGCGAGGCTGAGAGGTCCAGGCACAGCTCGCCCTCGCCGACGCCCTCCACGAGTGCACCGGTGCGCTCGTCGACCAGCACCACGGGCACGCCGGGCAGCGGACGGCCCATCGAGCCCGGCTTGAGCACCGAGCCGGGGGTGTTGGCGATCTGGGCGGTGGTCTCGGTCTGGCCGTAGCCGTCGCGCACGGCCACGCCCCACATGCGCTCGACCTGCCCGATCACCTCGGGGTTGAGCGGCTCGCCGGCGCCCACGACCTCACGCAGGGCAGCGGGCTTGGCGCCGAGGTCGGCGTGGATGAGCATCCGCCACACCGTGGGCGGGGCGCACAGCGTCGTCACCCGCTCCTCCTCGAGGCGGGCGACGAGGCGGGAGGCGTCGAAGCGCGCGTAGGCGAGCACCACGGCGGTGGCGCCGGCGTTGAACGGCGCGAAGAAGGACGACCACGCGTGCTTGGCCCACCCGGGCGAGGAGATGTTGAGGTGCCGGTCGCCCGGCAGCAGGCCGAGCCAGAACATGGTGGTCAGGTGCCCGACCGGGTAGCTGACCTGGGTGTGCTGCACCAGCTTCGGCCGCAAGGTCGTGCCCGAGGTGAAGTAGAGGAGCAGGGGGTCGGACGGGGCGGTGCCGGGGTGCTCGAGCGCACCGGCCTCGCAGGCGTCCGCGTCGGACAGCGACAGCCAGCCGTCACGCTGCCCGGCCACGACGCGCAGCAGGGAGGCCGCCTCCGGCAGCACGTCGACCTTCTCCGCGTCCTCCGGGGTGGTCACCACGGCACGCACCCCGGCCCGGTCGAGCCGGTCGGACAGCTCCGCCGACCCCGCCGCCATCGCCGTCGGCACCACGACGGCGCCCAGCTTCATGGCGCCGAGCATCGTGGTCCACAGCTCCACCTGGTTGCCGAGCATGATCATCACCGCGTCACCGCGGCCGATCCCGTGGCCGGCGAGCCAGCGGGCGGTCCGGTCGGAGGCCTGCGCCAGCGCGTCGTAGGTGAGCGCCTCACGCGAGCCGTCCTCGTGCAGCACCACGAGTGCCTCGGTGTCGTTGCCTCGGGCCGTGGCGTCGAACCAGTCGATGGCCCAGCACCAGCGCTCCCCCACGTCCGGGAACGTGAACCGCTCGAGCGCGGTCGTGTGGTCCTCGCGCAGGTCGAGCAGCAGGTCTCGCGCCGCACGGAAGGCGGTGGTGGCGTCGGTCATGCGGTGGGTCCTCCTCCTCGCCCGCGACGGGCTTCCCCACGAGCGCGCAGCGAATGTAGACCCCACATACCGTCGGTACCCGCGCGGGTACGTCCGGTACTGCCGAGCCGCCTCGTCCGCTCGGGCGGTGCACACCCCCGGTCCCGGTCACTAGGTTGACGCGCGTCCCGGGACCGGGACTCCCCGCCGCACCAGGAGCCCCGCGTTGCCCGAGCCAACCCCCGAGCAGACCCCCGAGCACACCCCCGAGCGGCCGTCCGCTGATCCCTCCCCTGATCCCTCCGCTGATGCCGTGGCCGACGGTCGCCCGACCTACGAGGCGGCCATCGGCCACGGCATCCGGTGGGCGTCGTCGTGGACCCTGCGCTGGCTGATCATCGGCCTCGGCGTCGCCGCCACGCTGTGGGTCGTCGGTCTCCTGTGGCCGGCGGTCTTCCCCATCCTGCTCGGCCTGATCGTCGCCACCGTGCTGGCGCCTCCGGCCCGGTTCCTCCAGCAGCGGCTCCACTTCCCCTCGGCCCTCGCCGCGGCGACCGTGCTCGTGGTGGGGCTGGGTGCGCTCGGTGGTGTGGTGGCGGCCGTGCTCCCCTCGGTCGTCTCGCAGGGCAGCGAGCTGGGCAGCAGCATCACCGGGGGCCTGCGCCAGCTGCAGGAGGTCGCGGTCAACGCCGGTATCGGCATCGACCAGTCCGACATCGACTCCGCCGTCGACGAGATGGTGTCGCGCGTCCGGTCCAGCTCCGGCAGCATCGCCACCGGCGTCCTCACCGGCGTCAACGCAGTGACCTCGGGCCTGGTCACCGGGCTGCTGACGTTGGTGCTGGCGTTCCTCTTCGTCAAGGACGGCGAGCGGTTCCTGCCCTGGCTCGGCGGTCTCCTGGGCCCGCGCACCGGCCCCCACGTCACCGAGGTGCTCGGCCGCTCGTGGGACACCCTCGGCGGGTTCATCCGCGCCCAGGCCGTCGTCGGCTTCCTCGACGCGGTCTTCATCGCGATCGGCCTGGTGCTGCTGGGGGTCCCGTTGGTCCTGCCGCTGGCACTGCTCACGTTCCTGGCGGCGTTCGTGCCCGTGGTCGGTGCGGTGGCGGCCGGAGCCGTGGCCGTCCTGGTGGCGCTCGTCGACCAGGGGCCGATCACCGCACTGCTCGTGATCGGGCTCGTCGTGCTCGTCCAGAACGTCGAGGGCAACCTGCTCTCCCCCTGGCTCCAGGGGCGGAGCCTGCGGCTGCACGCGGGCGTCGTCCTCCTCTCGGTGACGCTGGGCAGCAGCCTGTTCGGCGTCGCCGGGGCCTTCCTCGCCGTCCCGACCGCCGCCGTCCTCGGCGTGCTCTCGCGCTACCTCGTCGAGCAGGCGAGGCTCGCCGCCGGGGAGCCCGTGCACACCGACGCGGCCGACGGCGACGAGGGACCCGACGACACTGCCGAGGACGCGCGGCAGGTCAGCCCCGCGTAGCCCCCAGCTGCACCAGGTCGGGCGTCCCCGCCGGCACCGACGGCCCGCAGCAGGACGCGGCGGGCGCACCGTCGAACGCGGGAGCCGCGCCGCACACGCCGGTCTCGGGCAGCACGAGCTCGACGGCCGCGGCAGCCTCGTGGTCGCCCGCGACCTCGGCGACGATGGAGCGGACCTGCTCGAAGCCGGTCAGCGCGAGGAAGCTGGGCGCGCGGCCGTAGGACTTCATCCCGGCCAGGTACAGCGCACCCTCGGGCTGGCGCAGCAGCGCCGCGCCGTGCGGTGCCACGGTGCCGCAGGAGTGGTGGGCGGGGTGGATCTCCACGGCCAGCCCGCGCGGGCAGCCGAGCTCGGGGTCGAGGTCGAGGTGCACCTGCTCCAGCCAGGAGTGGTCGGGCCGGAATCCGGTCACGGCCACGACGTGGTCGACGTCGCCGACGCGGGTGCCGTCGACGGAGACCAGGCTCAGCCGACCGTCGTCGGCCTGCTCGAGGGCGGCGGTGCGGAACCCGGTGACGGTGGTGACGACCTCGGACCCGGCCGCCGACCGCGCAGCCTCGCCGAGGCGTCCGCGGTTCTCCAGCTCGTCCGCCTCCCCGCCACCGAAGGCCCGCGAGGTGTCGCCGCGGCGCAGCAGCCAGGTGACCCGGGTGCCGGGGTGGGTCGTGGCCAGACGGCCGAGGGCGACGAGGGCGTTCTGGGCCGAGGCGCCGGCACCTGCGACCACGACGTGCGTGCCCGCCAGCCTGGCGATGACGGCCGGGTCCTCGACGTCGGGCACGGCGTAGATGACGGCGTCCGCGTGCGCCCGCTCGCCGGGCACGGGCCAGCCGTCGGCGCCCAGCGGGTTGGGACGACCAGCGGTGCCGGAGCAGTCCACGACCGCGGCGGCGCGCAGCGTCTCCTCGTGCCCGGCCACGGTGACGACGTGCACGGCGAACGGGACGTCCTCCCGACCACCGGCGACCAGCAGGTCCCGCCCCTCGCGGGCGACGCCCTCCACCCGGGCTCCCGTGCGCAGGTCGACGCCGGCGTCCACCAGCGCGCGGGCGAGCGGCGCGAGGAACTCCCGCACCCAGGTGCGTCCGTCGGGCACGGCGTCGGGGTCCGGGGCCGTCCAGCCCGCGGCCTCGAGCAGGCGGCGGGCCGCCGGGTCGACCAGCTCCGACCAGGGTGAGAACAGCCGCACGTGGCCCCAGCCGAGCACCGCGCCACCCACCTCCCCCTGCTCCAGGACGACGGTGGGCAGGCCGCGCTCGACGGCGTGGGCCGCCGCGGCCAGACCGATGGGGCCTGCGCCGACGACGACGAGCGGGAGCTGGTGCGTGGGGATCACGATGTCCTCCTGAGCCGGGACTCGAACGATCATTGATCGATGCGGATCGATGAATGCGCTCACCGTGGCAGTTCCATCGATATTCGTCAATGATCGACAGTGATCGATGACTGCCGTACCGTGCCGCCATGAGCGAGACGCTGGAGCCCGCCGCGGCCGAGACCTACGCCTCCTGGTTCGCCGTGCTCGCTGACCCGACGCGGGTGCGGCTGCTGCACGCGGTCGCCTCGGCGTCCACCGGCGCGACCCGCGTGGGCGACCTCGCGACCCAGCTCGGCATCAGCCAGCCGACGGTGTCCCACCACGTCAAGCGTCTCGCCGAGGTCGGCTTCGTGAGCCTGAAGAAGGTCGGCACCTCCACGGTGGTGGCCGTGAACGAGACCTGCTGCACCGGTCTGCCGCACGCCGCCGACGTGGTGATGGGCGCCCTCACCACCCGTCCCTGCTGCCCGGCCGACCTGCCGGTCGACGTGAGCACCCGGTCCATGACCGACGCGGACCTCCCCCGTGTCCGGGAGATCTACGCGCAGGGCATCGCCACACGCAACGCCACCTTCGAGACCGAGGTGCCCGAGGTCGACGCGCTGCGGCACAAGTGGACCGACGGGCACCGGTGGGTGGCGGAGGCGGACGTGGACGGCGAGCGTCGCCTGGTCGGCTGGACAGCGGTCTCCCCCGTCTCGGCCCGGGCCTGCTACGCCGGGGTCGGCGAGACGTCCGTCTACGTGGCCGAGGAGGCCCGCGGCCGGGGCGTGGGCAAGGCACTGGTGCACCGCCAGGTCACCGAGGCCGACGCCGGCGGGCTGTGGACGCTGCAGACCTCCATCTTCCCCGAGAACCGGGCCAGCATCGCGCTGCACCACGCCGCCGGCTACGAGACCCTCGCCGTGCGCTCGCGGATCGCCACCCTGGACGGGGTCTGGCGCGACACGGTGCTGCTCGAGCGGCGCCGGCGCGAGGACTGAGACGCGCCGGTCGGGCTGCGCGCGCTGGGGCCGCCGTCACGCCGCCCGGACGGGACAGTATCCAGGGCGGCGAGACGGCGGTGGGTGGACCGGGGGCGCAGAGCGCCAGGGGTACCGGCCGCAGCCGACCCTAGGGGTCCGAAGTCCCGCCTCGTCGAGGATTCACAGGAATCCTGTGAGAGAACGCTTGCTCCGGGGCGCGCGGTCTGGACGTGACTTGCTCAGCAGGCATGACTCCGCCCACAGGCGTCACGCAGGACGTCTCGGATGACACGTGTTCCGCTTCAGGTCCGGTGGCGCACCACGGGGCCGGGAAGGTGGCGGTGCTCAGCTGCCCTTGACCGCGAGGACCGGGCAGTGGGCGTCCAGCAGCACCCGCTGGGCGTTGCTGCCGAGGATCAGCTTGCCGACCGGCGAGCGTCGACGCAGCCCGATGACCAGCAGCTCGGCGTCGTTGGCCTCCGCGATGGAGAGGAGGTCCTCGGACGGCTCGTAACCACGCACCAGCTGGCGGATCTCGTAGTCGACGCCGGACTCCTCCAGCAGCGCCTTGACCGTGGTCAGGGAGGCCTCGGCGTCGTCCGCCGCATCGCTGTCGAAGTCTCGACCACCGCGGTGGGAGTCCACGACGACCAGCGTGACCTCGCGGCGCTTCGCCTCCGACACCGCTGCGCGAAGCGCTGCCTCGCCCTCCGGCTTGGGGACGTAACCCACCACGACCGTGCTCATGTCGACCTCCCGCCTCGGCCCCGGCCTCCGCCAGGGACGCGTGCGCCCGGGCGACCCCGAGCGCGGACGCCGGCTCCTGCACCGGCAGCGCCGACGCTACCGAACTCCGCACCACCCGTCTCGGGGCCTTGGCCACCCGCACGTCGCGCGGCGTGTCACGCCGGCCCTGTCCCGGCCCCACGGTGACGCTCGGCCTGCCAGAATGCGGCCCAGCACCCGCCACGCCCTTGGAGACGGACGGAGCAGCACCGTGGACCCGACGAGCATCACCCTGCTGGCCGCGCTCGCGGGCGGCCTGACGGCCACGGCCCTGCGTCTGCCACCGCTGCTCGGCTTCCTCGCCGCCGGCTTCGTGCTGCACGGGCTGGGCGTGCCGGAGGTGCCGGTGGTCTCGCTGGCCGCCGACCTCGGCGTGACGCTGCTGCTGTTCTCGGTGGGCCTCAAGGTCAACGTCCGCACCCTCGTGCGGCGCGAGGTGCTCGGGGTCGGGGCCCTGCACATGGTGCTCACGACGGCGCTGGTCGCCCTCGTCCTCGGCGCGCTCGGCCTCACGGGCTGGGCGATCGTCGGCGGCACGGACTGGCGCACCGCGCTGCTCGTCGGGTTCTCGCTGTCCTTCGCCAGCACCGTCTTCGTCGTGAAGGTGCTCGAGGAGCAGTCCGGCTCGCGCTCGCTGGCCGGACGCACGGCCATCGGCATCCTGGTCCTCCAGGACCTGGCGGCCGTGGTCTTCCTCACCGCCTCGCACGGGTCGTTGCCCGGGCCGGAGGCGCTGCTGGTGCTGCTCCTCCTCCCCGGGAGCCTGGTCCTGCGTCGCGTCCTGGACCGTCTGGGCCACGCCGAGCTGCGCCCGCTCTTCGGCGTCGTGCTCGCGCTGGTCCCGGGGTACGCCCTGTTCGACGCCGTCGGCCTCAAGGGCGACCTGGGGGCGCTGGCCATCGGCATGCTGCTGGCCAGCCACCCGGGCTCCGAGGCGCTGTCCAAGAGCCTGCTCTCGGTCAAGGACCTCTTCCTCGTGGGGTTCTTCCTCTCCATCGGGTTCACCGGCATCCCGGACCTGCCCCACCTGCTCATCGCCCTCGGCCTCGTGGCGCTGATCCCCCTGCGCGGCCTCGCCCTGGCCTGGCTCCTGTGGTGGGCCGGGCTGCGCCGCCGCACCTCCGTGGTCACGGCGACGGCGATGGCCAACTACTCGGAGTTCGCGCTGATCGTGGCCGTCGCCGCGCCCGCGAGCCTGCTCGGGCCCGAGTGGGTCGGGGTGCTCGCCACCGCCATCGCGGTGAGCTTCGTGCTCGGCACCGTCACGCGGCACCCGGAGTGGGTCGTCCGGGTCACCTCGCGGCTCATGCCCGACCGCCCCAGCGAGCGCCTCCACCCCGACGACCGGCCCGTCGACGTGGGGCACCACCAGGCCGTCGTCCTCGGGATGGGGCGCGTCGGCCGCTCCGCCTACGAGCGGCTCGCCGGCGAGCACGGGCTCTCGGTGGTCGGGGTGGAGAACTCGGTCGAGCGGGCCGAGAAGCTGCGCGCCGACGGGCTCGACGTCGTCGAGGGTGACGCCACCGACCCGGAGTTCTGGGACCGCGTGCGCACCGGCGACGTCGCCGTGGTCCTGCTGGCCATGCCCTTCCACGGCAACAACATCGAGGCGCTCAGCCACCTGCGCGGCTCGGGCTACGAGGGCACCGTCGCGGTCGTCGCCCAGCAGGACAGCGACCTCGAGCACGCCCGCCGGGCCGGTGCGGCCACCGGCCTCCAGCTCTACGACGGAGCGGGTGCGGAGCTCGCGGACCGTGCCGTGCGCGCACTTCCCGGTGCCTGAGCCACCGCTCCTCGCCACCCTGTGGAGAGCCGGTCGCGCACCGGGCCCGAGCGGAGCAGACTCCAGGCGTGCCCCTCTCCCCGCCCGACGTCCCCCTCGCCGCGGGAGACCTGGGTGGGGACGGCGGCGGCCTGCCGTCCTGCCCGTCCGCCGCCACCACCGCCGCGCTCCGACGAGCCGTCTACGACCTGGCCACCGGTGAGCGCCGCCGCCGTCCGCCGGCGCGGCTGCACGTCGGGCTGCCCGGCGGCAGGGTCCGCGTGCTGGCGGCCGACCGCACCGACCTCGACGCCGCCCTGCGCACCGACCTGCTCGTCACGCTGCTCCTGGCCGCGTGGCAGGACCTCGGTGCGCGGCCGCTGGTCTGGCTGACCCGCACCGGGCCCCTGGACCTGCAGGACGCGGATGCCGCCTGGTTGTCGGCCGCACGCGCCGCGGCCGCCGAGCTGGGCTCGGGCCTGGTGTTCGTGGTCGTCACCCGCAGCGGCTGGTGGGACCCGCGCAGCGGCACGACGCGGCGGTGGAAGCGGATGCGCCGACGCTAGACGTCAGCGCCGGGTTTCACTGCCGGGTTTCACTGCCGGGTGCCACTGCCGGTCACGGCTGGTCACCGTTGGGACCAGGTGTGGACCGGCTCGCCCGAGCGCTGGTGCTCGAGGTACTCCCCCAGCACGACGCGCAGCGCCTCCTCACGCCCCAGGTCGGAGTGCGAACGGACCCGGCCCACGAACCACTCGGCGCCGTTGGTGCCCAGCAGGCAGCGCTGCTCGATGATGCCGAGCAGCCGGTCGCGCTCCGCGGGGTCGACGCCCCACGAGGCCAGCCCCTCGTGCGCCAGAGGCAGCAGACGTCGCAGCACCAGCTCGGTGGCCGCCACCTGCCCGACCCCCGGCCAGTAGACCTGCGCGTCGATCCCGTCGCGGGCACCGATGCGGAAGTTCTCCTCGGCCGCGGAGAAGGACATCTGCGACCAGAGCGGACGGGGCGAGGACGCCAGTGCGCGCACCAGGCCGAAGTAGAAGGCGGCGTTGGCCACGGTGTCGACGACGGTCGGGCCGGCGGCCAGCACCCGGTTCTCCACTCGCAGGTGCGGCACGTCGTCCACCACGTCGTAGACCGGGCGGTTCCACCGGTAGACGGTGCCGTTGTGCAGCCGCAGCTCGGCCAGGCTCGGCGTGCCGCCGGCCTCGAGCACGGCCACGGGGTCCTCGTCCTCGACGACGGGGAGCAAGGCCGGGAAGTAGCGGACGTTCTCCTCGAAGAGGTCGAAGACCGAGGTGATCCACCGCTCGCCGAACCACACGCGTGGTCGCACGCCCTGAGCCTTGAGCTCGGCCGAGCGGGTGTCGGTGGCCTGCTCGAACAGCGGGATGCGGCTCTCGCGCCACAGCTCGTGGCCCAGCAG
This sequence comes from Nocardioides bruguierae, assembly GCF_023656415.1. Lineage (GTDB taxonomy): Bacteria > Actinomycetota > Actinomycetes > Propionibacteriales > Nocardioidaceae > Nocardioides > Nocardioides bruguierae. The sequence goes on along the minus strand of NZ_JAMOIL010000001.1, from coordinate 59,722 downwards.
GTACGGCGCGTTGGCACCGACGGCCAGCTGGACGCCGGCGATGGCCTGCGAGGCGTTCCAGACCGCGGCGAAGCGTGAGGGGGTGGTCTGCACGTGGAACTGGGTCGAGGTGCAGGCGGCCTCCGGCATGATCGTGTCCGTCGAGGTCTGCAGCCGCTCGGTGCCCTCGATGTCGATCGTGATGTCCTCGCCGCGGGCGTCGAGGATCTGGTCCGAGAGCAGCCGGTACCGCGGGTTCGCGGTGATCATGTCGGGCTCGAGGTGCCGGGGCGTGAGCGTGGGCAGGATGCCGACCAGGGCGATCCGGTCCCCGCGACGTCCGGCCGCGTCGTCCGCCCGCTCGACCCGCTCCCGCAGGCCCTCCTCCAGGGCGCGCAGGCCGCCGTCGCGCAACCTGCCCGGAGGCACGTTGATCTCGAGGTTGAAGCGCCCGAGCTCCGTGGTGAAGTCCTCGTCGTCGAGGTCGGCCAGGGTCTCCTCGTTGTGCAGCGACGGCCGCCCGTCGGCGTCGACCAGGTTGAGCTCCAGCTCCAGGCCCGTCATCGGGTCGTCGGTGTCGAAGACCGACTCGTGCAGCATCCTCGCCAGCACGTCCAGGCAGCGCCGCACCTTGGCGCGGTGCGCCGTGCGGTCGGCCCGGGTGAACTGCTGGTCGTCGACCTCCTCGCCCATGGACGGAGATCCTAGATGTGCGGCTCCTCACCCGCCCGGGAGGACGACTCAGCCGGCCCGGCTGACCCGGTCCCAGTCGTGCGGGGGCACGGCGTGCTCGAGGAGGAACGAGACCTGCACCGCCATCGGGTGGTCGGGCTCGACCTCCAGACAGCGGTCCAGCGCGCACCAGGCCAGTGCCCCGTGCCCGGCCAGCCAGGCCGCGAACCCGAGCATCGCCGCCGCATCGGCCACGTGCGGCTCGGGCGCCCGCCGCACCACGTCGGTCCAGAACCCGACGTGGTCGGGGGCGGTGTCGCGACGCATGTGCATCCAGGCCGCGTCCCGGGCGTCGACGTCCTCGAGCGCCAGCAGGAGACCGGCCACCTCGGCGTCGGAGGCGGCCGCGCTGCCCGGCACGCGGCGGTCCAGCAGGTCCGTGACCGCCGCCGCGCTGCGAGCGACCGCCCCGTACGCGGACCCTGGTGCGGGCTCGAGCGCCCGCTCCACCGCGCCGGTCGCCTCCTCGTCCCGGGCGAGGGTGGCCGCGAGGTCCTCGCGCGAGCCGTGCGTGACGCGCCCCTCCACCACGCTGCGCACGGCGAAGGGGTGCGGGCCGTCCGGCAGGGGCGTGCCTTCGCCGGTGGCGCCGGGCCCCGCGGCGGGCCACCAGGCGCCGCCGTCGACCCGCAGCGCCTCCACGACCTCGATCCCGGCGGCGGTGAAGGCACGCTCCAGGGCCTCCGCGGTGCGGCGGGCCTGACGTCGTCGGCGGGCGTGGAGCACGAGGACGACCCGACGCACGCCGTGGCGCAGCGACGGCTCGAGCAGGGAGTCGACGACCTCGGCGAGGGCGTGGCCCCCGCGGTCGTCCACGGGCGGCAGGTCGACCCGCGCGTGGAACTGACGGGTCGCGCCGAAGGTGAGCATCGTGACCGACTCGGAGGGCTCGAACCCGAGCACCACCGGCACGAGGGCGACGAGGTCCTCGGGGCTGCGGGCGGTGTAGCGGGCCGGTCGGCCGGGGTGGGGGACGGAGGTGCGGGGTGCAGGTGTCATGACTCGACCCTCGGCCCACCGAGCTGCCCGCGGGGCGCTGGTTCCCGGGGCTGTGGAGGAGGTCGTCGCGGCCGGTGCCTGTGGACGCCGGGTGGCGCGGGTACCCGAGGGTGAGGATGGGTCGGCTGTCGGCACCGGGGAGTAGGTTCTCGCGCCGTGCGCGCCCACGCCTCCGTCCTCCACCTCGACCTGGATGCGTTCTTCGCCTCGGTCGAGCAGCGGGACAAGCCGTCGCTGCGAGGCAAGCCCGTCGTCGTGGGCGGCGTGGGCGGCCGCGGCGTCGTCGCCACCGCCTCCTACGAGGCCCGCCGGTACGGGGTCCGGTCGGCCATGTCGACGCGGGAGGCGCGCAGCCGGTGCCCCCACGCGGCCTTCCTCACCGGGCGCTTCGGGGCCTACCGCGAGGCCAGCCGCCAGGTCATGGCCGCGCTGCGCGAGGTGAGCCCGCTGGTGGAGCCGCTCTCGCTGGACGAGGCGTTCGTCGACCTGGCCGCGGCGGACCTGCCCGACCTGGAGGTCGACACCGTGACCGGCGTGGCCGACCGCCTGCGGCACCGGGTCGCCGAGGCCACCGACGGGCTGACCTCCTCGGTGGGCCTGGCCAGCAGCAAGTTCCTCGCCAAGGTCGCCAGCGACCTCGACAAGCCCGACGGCCTGGTGGTCGTGCCGCCCGGCACCGAGACCGAGCTGCTGCGCCCGATGGCCGTCACCGTCATCCCGGGCGTCGGGCCCGCCACGGCCGAGCGGCTGCGCCGCGCCGGGGTGACCACGGTGGCCGACCTGGAGCGGGTGCCCCTGGAGGAGCTGGTCTCCCTGCTCGGCAAGGCGCACGGCGGCAGCCTGCACCTGCTGGCCCGGGCCCGTGACGACCGGCCGGTGGTGCCGGAGCGGGAAGCCAAGTCCGTCAGTGTCGAGGCGACCTACGACAGCGACCTCTCCGACGTGCGCGTGATGGAGGCGGTGCTGACCCGGCAGGCCGCCGACGTCGCCCGCCGGCTGCGGGAGTCCGGAGCCTCGGGCCGCACGGTGAGCATCAAGGTGCGGCTGCACGACTTCACCACCGTCTCCCGCTCCAGCACCCTCTCCTCGCCCACCGACGACCCGGGCGTCGTCGCGCGCCTGGCCCGAGCGCTGCTCGCCGAGCTGGCCGCGGGCCCGGACGTCGGCGTCCAGCTGCGCGGGGGCGTGCGCCTCCTCGGCGTCGGCGTCTCCGGCCTGGCCGACTGGGTGCAGGAGGACCTGTTCTCCAGCCTCGAGGAGCCCGAGGACGACGAGGCCGAGGACCTCCCCGAGCCACCCCGTGCCCGCCAGGGCTCCGCGTTCGCCCCGGGGGTGGACGTCGAGCACGTCGAGCACGGTCGCGGCTGGGTGTGGGGGGCCGGACGCGGCGTGGTCACCGTCAGGTTCGAGACCCGCGAGTCCCCCGCCGGTCCGGTGCGCTCCTTCTCGCTGGAGGACCCGGACCTGCGCCTGTGGACCCCCGAGGTGCCGGAGGACGACGACCCGCTGGCCTGAGGCACCAGGTGTGAGGCATCAGGCCCGGCGGAAGCGGACCTGCTCCCCCGGCCTGGCCTGCAGCAGGCGAGGCAGGTCGCGGGGGTCCACGACCGCGACCACCGGGTAGCCACCGGTGGTGGGGTGGTCGGGCCCGAAGACGACGGGCGTCCCCGACGGCGGCACCTGCACCGCCCCCAGCACCACGGCCTCGCTGGCCAGCTCGCCGGTGCGCGTGAGCGGGAGCGCCGGGCCGGCCAGCCGCACCCCGACCCGGTCGGAGTCGGCGGCCACCTCCCACGCGCACCGTGCCAGGTGCGCTCGAGGGTCGGGGCCACGCCAGTCGGGCCGAGGGCCCGGGTGCAGCCGCAGTGGCCCGCTGCCCGCCGGTGGGGGCACGTCCAGGGGCGCGGGCCGGCCGGCGTCCTCGAGGAGCGCGACCTCCTGCCCGACCTCGAGCGGCCGCGGGCCGAGGCCCGAGAGCGTGTCCCCGGACCGTGACCCCAGGACCGCGGGGACGTCCACCCCGCCGCCCAGCGCCAGCCACGACCGCAGTCCGGTGGGTGGGTGCCCGAGCGTGATCCGCGCCCCGGGCGCGGCCCACACGGGCTCGGCGACCGGTCGGGCACGTCCGTCGACGAGCAGAGGGGCGGGAGCACCGGTGAGGGCCACCCAGCGGCCGGGGCCGCGCAGGCGCAGGGCCAGCCCGCCCAGGACGACCTCGAGCAGGGCCGAGCCGGGTGCGCCGACGAGACGACGGGCCAGGTCGGCGGCGGCCGGGTCGGCGGGCCCGGAGCGCGGCACCCCCAGGTGCGCCCAGCCGGGACGCCCGTCGTCCACCACGAGGACGGGGCCGCCGACCCGCTCCACCAGGAGGCCGCTCATCGCACCGCCACGAACCGGACGCGCGTGCCCGGGGCCAGCAGCGCGGGCTGGTCGGCCGCGACGTCCCACAGGTCCAGGTCGGTGCGGCCGATCAGCTGCCAGCCGCCCGGCGACGCGGTCGGGTAGACCCCGCACCAGCCACCCGCGAGCGCGACCGAGCCCGCCGGCACCCGGGGACGCGGGGAGGCACGGCGCGGCACCGACCAGGGCCAGGTGGTCTCCCCCGGGCGCCGCGGGTCGGCGGACCCGAGGCCGGTGAGGTAGGCGAAGCCGGGGGCGAACCCGCAGAAGGCGCTGACGAGCTCGGCCCCGGTGTGGCGGGCCACGACCTCCTCGACGCTGCAGCCCCAGGCGCCGGCCACGTCCGCGAGGTCCTCGCCGTCGTACACGACGGGCACCTCCACCAGGCGGCCCGGCGCCACGTCCCCGTGCCGGGAGGGCGACCAGGAGGCGACCAGGGCTCGGACCGCCCCCAGCTCCGCCGGCAGGTCGAGCCCGTCGAGCAGCACGGTGGCGGCGCCGGGCACGACGTCGAGCAGGCTCAGCCCGGCGGCGACCGAACCGGCACGCACGTGGGCGGCCAACGAGGCCGCCTCCCCGGCCGCCGCGCCGGGCAGGTCGACCAGCAGCGCGGTGGGGCCCGCGGGGAGGAACGCGGGCGCGAGCCCGGGGACGCGGCCGGCGGTCACAGGCCCGCCAGCCGCCAGCCGGCGGCCTCGAGCGCTGCGCGCACCTCGCGGGCGTGCTCGACCGCGCCGGGGTGGTCGCCGTGCAGGCACAGCGAGTCGACGGTCGGCGCCAGGACGAGCGCGCGCGAGGCGATCTCGGGGCCGTCGGTGATCACCGCGCCGGGCAGGGAGCGGTCGACGAGCGCGCCGTCGGGGGTGTAGGCGCGGTCCGGGAAGCCCTCGTGCCGCACCCCGCGCCCGGTGCTCGCGGCGAGGGTGAGCAGCGCACCGGGCATCCCGAGGACGGGCAGGGCGCCCAGCCCCGCGTCGACCCAGCCGGCCCACACCGCGTCCGCCTGCTCGTGGTCGGTGCGCGTGCGGTGGTAGAGCGCACCGTGGGGCTTGAGGTAGGCCACCGCTCCCCCGGCGGCGCGGGCGAGGTCCGCCAGCAGGCCGGCCTGCTCGGCCACCTGGGCGCGCAGCACGCGGTGCGGCACGTCGAGCGGCCGACGTCCGAACCCCTCGCGGTCGGCGTAGGAGACCTGGGCCCCGATCGAGACCCCGCGGGCCACCGCGCCCTCGCAGACCGCCCGCATGATCGCCGGTGACCCGGCGTGGAACCCGCAGGCCACGTTGGCGCTGGTCACGACCGTCAGCAGCGCCTCGTCGTCGGTGACCTCCTCGCCCAGGTCGGCGTTGAGGTCCACCGTGCTCCGCGCGGTGGAGAGGTCCGGTCCGGACAGGTCGGTGACGGCCATGTTCCGCACGGTAGGGCAACCACAGGGGCGGTGGTGGCACCACCTAGGCTCGCGGACATGGCGACCGACTCCTCCCCCCTGCCCGACCAGCAGCCCGAGCAGGTCCCCGCCCAGATCCCCGCCGTGCAGCCGAGCGAGCCCCCGCTGGCCGCCACCCGCACCACCACCCGCGAGATCCACGGGCGCGTGCGCACCGACGAGTACGAGTGGCTACGGGCCAAGGACAGCGACGAGGTGACCGGCTACCTGGCCGCCGAGAACGCGTGGACCCAGGCGAGCACCGCACACCTGGCGGACCTGCGCGAGAGCCTGTTCGAGGAGATCCGCACCCGCACCCGCGAGACCGACCTGTCGGTGCCCACCCGCAACCGAGGCCACTGGTACTACTCGCGCTCCTTCGAGGGCCGCGAGTACGGCGCCACCTGCCGGGTGCCGGTGACGGACCCCGACGACTGGACGCCCCCGACCCCGGCCGAGGACGCCGCCCACGGCCAGCCCGCGCTGCCCGGCGAGGAGGTCCTGCTCGACCTCGACGCCCTGGCCGAGGGCCACGAGTTCTTCTCCCTGGGCGGCGCCGCGATCAGCCCGGACGGCACCTACCTGGCCTGGGCCGTCGACACCGTCGGCGACGAGCGCTACACGATCCGGGTGAAGGTCCTGGCGACCGGCGAGATCCTCGAGGACGTCATCGAGGGGGCGCTGGGCGGCGGCACGTGGGACCGCTCCGGCACCCACCTCTACTACACGACCGTCGACGAGTCCTGGCGCGCCGACAAGGTCTGGCGCCACACCCTGGGCACGAGCCAGGACACCGACGACCTGGTGCACCACGAGACCGACGAGCGCTTCTTCGTCGGGGTGGGCCGCTCGCGCTCCGACCGCTTCCTCGTGCTCGCCGCGGGCTCGAAGACCACCTCGGAGTACCGCTTCCTCGACGCCGAGGACGAGGACGCCGGGTGGCAGCTGTTCTGCGCGCGCACCGAGGGCGTCGACTACAACCTCGAGCACGCCGTGATCGGCGGCGAGGACTGCTTCCTGGTGCTGCACAACGCCACCGGCCCGGACTACGAGCTGGCCCGCACGCCCGCCGCGCCGACGCCTCGCGAGGGCTGGACGGCCCTCATCCCGCACGACGCCAGCACCCGGCTGGAGGACGTCGACGCGTTCGCCGGCCACCTGGTCGTCCACCAGCGCAGCGACGGCCTGACCCAGCTGCGCGTCCTGGACCTGGACGAGAACGGCATCAGCGACGACTACCTCGTCCACTTCGACGCCGAGGTCTACACGGTCGGTGCCTCGGGCAACCCCGTCTTCGACCAGCCGGTGCTGCGCCTGGGCTACACCTCGATGGCGCACCCGGCGAGCATCTACGACTACGACGTGCGCAGCCGCACGCTCACCCCGCGGCGCCGCACCCCGGTGCTGGGCGGCTACGACCCGGACGACTACGAGGAGCACCGGCTCTGGGCGACGTCCCCCGACGGGACGCGGGTGCCGATCTCGCTCGTGGCGCGCACGGGCGCGAACGCCGACGGCCCGGTGCCGACGCTGCTCTACGGCTACGGCTCCTACGAGGCGTCCATCGACCCCTACTTCTCCATCGCCCGGCTCTCACTGCTGGACAGGGGCGCGGCCTTCGCCATCGCGCACGTCCGCGGCGGCGGCGAGATGGGTCGCCACTGGTACGACGACGGCAAGATGGCTCACAAGCAGAACACCTTCACCGACTTCGTCGCCTGCGCGCGGCACCTCGTGGAGGCCGGCTGGTCCAGCCCGGAGACGCTGGTCGCCGAGGGCGCGAGCGCCGGCGGGCTGCTGATGGGTGCGGTCGCGACCCAGGCACCGGAGATGTTCGCGGGGATCGTCGCCGGCGTCCCGTTCGTCGACAACCTCACGACCATGCTGGACGCGACGCTGCCGCTGACCGTCACCGAGTACGACGAGTGGGGCAACCCCGAGGCCGACGCCGAGGTCTACGACTACATCGCCTCCTACGCGCCGTACGACAACGTCACCTCGGGGCCGTACCCGCCGATCCTCGCCGAGACCAGCGTCAACGACACCCGCGTGCTCTACGTGGAGCCCACGAAGTGGGTGGCCCGCCTGCGCGCCTCGGTGCCCGACCGGCGCCCCGAGGTGCTCCTGCGCACCGAGATGTCCGGCGGCCACGGTGGCGTCTCCGGCCGGTACAAGGCGTGGAAGGACCGCGCGTTCGCCCTCGCGTGGATGCTGGACCGGATGGGCCTCGCCGGCATCGACCCGCGCTGAGCCTGCCCGGCAGCACCGGGATGTGACCTGGGACACCTCTGCCCAGGTGAGGTGCTGAGAAGACACTGAGAGTTGTCTTGCGGTGCAACTCGTGGGCCCTTCCGTTCGTCGCTGGAGGTGAAGGGCCCACCGCAAGGGTGGGTTGGCCGGTGGGAATCCGGGCAACCCCAGGGTCGTTGGATCAGTGTGGACGTCCCCGATCGTCCACGCGCAGAGGAGGGTTCATGGCCACCAGCACCGCCAACCGCAGCACCACGCGCGAGATCGAGGGCCGGGACAGCGTCGGCCTGTACCTGGATGAGATCGCCCGCAACCCCCTGCTCGACGCTGCCCGAGAGGTCGAGCTGTCCCAGGCGATCGAGGCCGGTCTCTACGCCCAGCACCTGCTCGACACCGGCCGCGTCGGCCGGGCCAAGGGTGGTGCCCCCGGCCGCGCCACCCGCGAGGAGCTGGAGTGGCTCGCCGAGGAGGGCGAGAGGGCCGTCCAGGAGTTCATCACCGCGAACCTGCGGCTGGTGGTCTCCATCGCCCGCAAGTACGGCCGGGCGCAGATGCCAATGCTCGACCTCATCCAGGAGGGCAACACCGGCCTCATCCGCGCCGTGGAGAAGTTCGACTACTCCAAGGGCTACAAGTTCTCCACCTACGCCACCTGGTGGGTCCGCCAGGCCATCACGCGCGGCATCGCCCAGCAGGCCCGCGTCGTCCGGCTGCCCGTCCACGTGGTCGAGGAGCTCAACCAGGTCGGCGGCGCACGCCGCACCCTGGAGCGTCAGCTCGGCCGCGACCCGGAGCCCGAGGAGATCGCCGCCGAGCTCGACATGGACGTGGAGCGCGTCATCGACCTGCTCTCCTGGGGTCGGGAGCACGTCTCCCTCGACACCCCGGTGGACGAGGACGGCGACACCAGCCTCGGCGACCTGATGGCGCAGGAGACCACGCCCGGCCCGGACCTGACGGTGCTCGACATCGAGTCCCGCGACCGGCTGAACACGCTCGTCGAGCAGCTCGACACGCGCGCCGCCGACATCATCCGCGCCCGCTACGGCCTCGCCGACGGCCGTCAGCACAAGCTGGCCGACATCGGCGCCAAGCACGGCATCTCCGCCGAGCGGGTGCGCCAGCTGGAGCGGGAGGCGCTGCAGAAGCTGCGCCGCTTCGCCGACCCGGACCTGGCTGCCGGGGCCGCCTGAGCCGCCGGCCGGACCAGCCTCAGCCGTAGGCCGCCGTGGAGAGATCCGCGGCGGCCTGCTGCGTCCGGACCGTCACGTCCTCGGGCACCGGGGTGGCCGCGGCCGCCCGCGCCTGCCACAGCTGGAGCGCCACCACCCGCGTCGCCGCCTCCTCGGCCCGCTCCCGCGGGACCCGGCCGTCGAGGATGGCCCGCCGCAGGTTGTCGTGCGTGGCGGTGGTGTCCGCCGGCATCAGCAGCAGGTCGGCGCCGGCAGCCAGCGCCTTCACCGCCGACCCGGGGGTCGCCATCACCGCGCCCATCCCGAGGGAGTCGGTGATCGCCACGCCCTCGAAGCCGAGCTCCTCGCGCAGGTAGGCGTAGGCCTCCGGCGCCAGGCTCGTGGGGAGCCCCTCGGTCTCGAGCGCCGTGACGTCGAGGTGCCCGACCATGATGGCCGGCGCCCCGGCCGCCACGGCGGCCTCGAACGGCACCAGGTCGCGGGCGCGAAGGTCCTCCAGCGAGGACGTGATCACCGGCAGGCTCTCGTGGGAGTCGACGGTCGCCGAGCCGTGCCCCGGGAAGTGCTTGGGGGTGCTGACGATGCCGGCCCGCTCGTAGCCGCGGACGGCGGAGGTCACCGCGGTCGCGGCCACCTCGGGGTCCGAGGACGGCGAGCGCGTGCCGATGGTGACGTCCGCGGCGCCCACGGTGACGTCGGCGACCGGGGCGAAGACCCAGGTGAAGCCCAGGCCGCGGAGCTCGGTGCCGGTCCAGCGAGCGGCCTCGCGCACCGCGCGGCGACCCGCCCCGCCCGACGCGGTGACGGCCACGCCGGCGGTGGCGAAGGCCGGGAAGGTGGTGGCGACCCCGGAGAGGTGGGAGACGCTGCCGCCCTCCTCGTCCACGCCGATGACGGCGGGCACGTCGGGGCGGGTCTCGCGGACGGCGGCCTCGACCGCCGCGGTCAGCGCCCGCACCTGCTCGCCGTCGGTGACGCTGTCGGGGGTGACGCAGACCCCGGCCAGACCGAGGTCGCGCACGAGCGCAGCGGGCACCGTCGGGTCGGGCGAGGCGAAGCGGCCCACGATCACCTGCCCGGCCAGCGCGGCCGCGGACATCTCCGCCACCAGGGCACGGGCCTGCTCGACCTCGCCCAGGGTGGGGCCCCACGACGTGGGGGTGTCGGCGTCCGCGGCGGTGTCGCCGGTGTCGATACCGGTGTCGGTGCTGGTCTCGGGCTCGTCCGTCCCACTGGGCCCGCTGCTGCGCCGGGCCACCGGCGACCCGGTCGCCTCCGAGGCGACGTCCCCGCCACTTCCCGTCAACCGGGTGCCGGCCCAGGCAGCCGCGGAACCCAGCGCGCCGGCGCCGAGCAGCCCCAGGCCGCCCAGCACGACGCCACGGCGGCTGCGGCGCGGGCGCAGGCCGCGGTGGCGGTGCGGCGTCCGGTCCACGGGGCGCTCCCCCTCGGGGCCGTTCACCGGGCGTCCTCCTGCAGCCGGGCCAGCACCGCGGCGACGCGCTCGCGCAGGTCCTCGCGGGTGCCGGTGTTCTCCACGACGTGCGTGGCGACGGCCAGACGCGCCTCGCGCGTGGCCTGCGCGGCGATGCGGGCGGCGGCCTCCTCCGGGGTCCAGCCACGGGTGGAGACCATCCGCTCGATGCGGACGTCGTCAGGCGCGTCGACGACGAGGACGGCGTCGAACTCCCCCGCGCGGCCGGTCTCGGCCAGCAGCGGGATGTCGTGGACCACCAGGGCGTCGGGGCCGTGCTCGGCCCGGGCCGCCTCCTCCAGCTCCGCGCCCCGGGCGCGGACGAGCGGGTGGATGATCGCCTCCAGGCGGGCGCGGGCGTCGGGGTCGCCGAAGACGAGGCGTCCCAGCGCGGGGCGGTCGAGGCCGCCGTCCTCGGCGAGGACGCCGGCGCCGAACGACGCGACGACCGCCTCGAGCCCGGGGGTGCCCGGCTCGACGACCTCGCGGGCCAGGCGGTCGGCGTCGACGATCACCGCACCGGCCTCGGCCAGCAGCGCCGCGACGGTGCTCTTGCCCGAGGCCACTCCTCCGGTCAGGCCCACCCGCATGCGGCACATGCTAGGTCGGCGACCCGCCCCGACCCAGCCGACAGCGCGCCCACAGGGGTGGGCGGACGCCCTGCGGGGGTCAGACGGGAACGGAGGCGCCCAGCAGCACGACCCGCGCGGGCGCCAGGACGGCGGCGGAGGGCTCGCGCCCGTCCACGCCGGCCTGCAGCAGGGCACCGTCGACGGCGGCCATCAGCAGGTCCGCGAGCTCGCCCGCCTCCACGGTGGGTCGACGGCCGGCACCCTCGACGGCGGCCACCAGCAGGGGGCCGAGCCGGGCGCGCAGCACCCGCTGGTGCTCCGCGACCACCTCGCGCGCCGCGTCGGACGTGGCGGCGCTGGCCAGGAGCGACATGCGGGCCACCGCGTAGGCCGGCCGCAGCGGCAGCACGGCGACGACGTCGGCCACGGCTCGCTCGAGGTCGAGCGGGCCTGCGGCGACCCTGCCGGCGACCTCCGCCTCCAGGTGGGTCACCAGCGCCTCGGCCCGCTCGCCCCACACGGCGACGAGCAGCTCCTCGAGGTCGGAGAAGTTCGAGTAGAACGCGCCACGGGTGAACCCCGCGCGGCGGCAGACGTCCTGCACGCCCCAGGAGACCGACCCCGTCTCGTCGACCAGGTCCGAGGCGGCCTCCACCAGCCGGGCACGTGTCTGCTCGCGGCGGCGCGGGGCGGCGGTCATGACGGCATCCTGCCTCCGGGCATGGCCAACAGCACACTCGATGCACTTTGTATTGAATGCATTCTGCATCGTAACGTGGAGGCATGACGACGCCGCCTGAGACCGAACCTGAGACCGAACCCGAGACCGAACCCGACACCACCACCGGCACCGGCACCGGGCACCCGGCCGGCCACTCCCCCTGGCTCTCCCGCCGCACGGTGCTGCTGGTGCTGGGGGCGCTGGTGCTCCAGCTCGGCTTCGTGGCCGGGTACGTGGGGGCCTTCCACGACCCGACCCCGCACGCGGTCACGATCGAGGTCGCCGGCACCGGCAGCAGCCAGGTCGCCGAGGCGCTCGACGGGCTGGAGGGCGAGCCGCTGGCGGCCGCGACCGCGGACACGGCGGCCCAGGCCCGCGAGGACGTCACCGACGGCACGGTCACCGCGGCGCTGGTGCTGCGGCCCGACGCCGACTCCGACCTGCTCGTCATCGCCTCCGGTGGCGGCACGTCGTTGGCGAGCGCCGTGGAGCAGGTCGTGACGGCGGTCGAGGCCGACCAGGGTCGCACCGTGACGGTCAGCGACGTCGTCCCGGTCTCGGACGGGGACGCACGGGGGCTCTCCGGCTTCTACCTGGCCCTGGGCTGGGTGGTGGGCGGCTACCTGGTGGCGAGCCTCGTCGGCATCGCCGACGGCTCCCGGGCCCGAGGACGCCGGCACGCGCTCGTGCGGCTGGCCGTGCTGGTGCCCTACGCGCTGCTGGGCGGCTTCGGGGGCTCCTGGGTGGTCACCGACGCGCTGGGCGTGTGGTCGGGGCACCTGCTGCCCCTGGGCCTGGTCGGCAGCCTGACGGTGCTGGCGGTGGCCGCGGTGACGCTCACGCTCCAGGCCCTGCTGGGCACGCTCGGCATCGGCGCCGCGATCGCCCTGTTCGTCATCCTGGGCAACCCCAGCGCGGGCGGCGCCTACCAGCAGCCGCTGCTGCCGGCGTTCTTCCGCGTCCTCGGGCCCTGGCTGCCCAACGGCGCCACGACGACCCTGGTGCGGGACACGGTCTACTTCGACGGCCCGCTCGGCGGCACCGGAGGCGGCTGGGGCCTCCTGGTGCTCGCCGGCTGGCTCGTCGTCGGGGCGGTCGGTTCCGTGCTGCTGGTGCGCCGGCCCGTCGGCCGGCCCACCACGGACGCGGCTCCCCTCAGCCCTGCACCGCTCCCCGCTGCACGAGCTTGAGGGTGCGGGCGGTCTCGAGGGCCGCGGAGGTGGCCTCCCAGCCCTTGTCCTCCTTGGAGCCCTCCAGCCCGGCACGGTCGAAGGCCTGCGCGTCGTCGTCGCAGGTGAGCACGCCGAAGCCGACCGCGGTCGTGTGGTCGAGCGCGACCCGGGTGAGGCCGTCGGTGGCGGCGTTGCACACGTAGTCGAAGTGCGGGGTGCCACCGCGGACGACGACGCCGAGGGCGACGACCGCGTCGTAGCCCTGCGCGGCGAGCGCCGAGCAGACCACGGGCAGCTCGAAGGTGCCGGGCACCCGGACGACGGGGGCGTCGGTCACCCGGTAGGCGTCCAGCGCGCGCTGGGCGCCGGCGAGGAGGCCGTCCATCACCTGGGTGTGCCAGGAGGCGGCGACCACGGCGACCTTGAGGTCGCTGCAGTCCATGGGCTCGGTCGAGGGGGCTCCGTGTCCGCTCATGCGTGTGCTCCGTTCGGGGTGGAGGTCGGGGTGGAGGTCGGGGTCGTGGTGCTGGTGGTCTCGTCGTCCAGGTCGGGCAGGACGTGGCCCATGCGGTCCCGCTTGGTGAGCAGGTAGGCCAGGTTGTGGTCGTTGGGGTGGGTGGCCAGCGAGACCCGCTCGACGACGTCGATGCCGTACTCGACGAGGTTCGCCACCTTGTCGGGGTTGTTGGTCATCAGGCGCACCCGCTCGATGCCCAGGTCGCCGAGCACCTGCCGCGCAGCACCGTAGTGACGTGCGTCGGCGGGCAGGCCCAGGTCGAGGTTCGCGTCGACGGTGTCGCGGCCGCCGTCCTGGAGCTCGTAGGCCTGGAGCTTGGCGAGCAGCCCGATGCCGCGGCCCTCGTGGCCGCGCAGGTAGATGACGATGCCGCGGCCCTCGCGGGCCACGCGCTGCAGCGACTCCTCCAGCTGGGGGCCGCAGTCGCAGCGGGCGGAGCCGAAGACGTCGCCGGTCAGGCACTCGGAGTGCACACGGGTGAGCACCGGCTCGCCCGAGGCGAGGTCGTCGAGGTCGCCGTAGACGAGCGCCACGTGCTCGGAGCCGTCGACGTTCATCCGGTAGCCGACGGCGGTGAAGTCGCCGTAGCGGGTCGGGAGCCGGGTCTCGGCCTGTCGCTCGGCCAGCACCTCGGTGCGGCGACGGTAGGCCACGAGGTCCTCGATCGAGATGAGCGCGAGGTCGTGCTCGTCGGCGAAGGCCCGCAGCTCGGGGGCCCGCTTCATGGTGCCGTCGTCGTTGGTCAGCTCGACCAGCACGCCGACCTCGCCGAGGCCGGCCATCCGGGAGAGGTCGACCGCGGCCTCGGTGTGGCCGCGACGGGCCAGCACCCCGCCCTCGCGGTAGCGCAGCGGGAAGACGTGGCCGGGGCGGGTCAGCTCCCACGGCTCGGTCGCGGAGTCGGCCAGCACGCGGGCGGTCTTGGCCCGGTCGGCGGCGGAGATGCCGGTGGTCACGCCGTCGCGGGAGTCCACGGAGATCGTGTAGGCGGTGCGGTAGGCGTCCCGGTTGTGCGGGGTCATCAGGGGGATCTCGAGCTCGTCGAGCCGCTTGCCCGACATCGGCACGCAGATCACGCCGCTGGAGTGCCGGATGGTGAAGGCCATCAGCTCCGGGGTCGCCTTCGAGGCGGCGAAGATGATGTCGCCCTCGTTCTCGCGGTCGGTGTCGTCCACGACGACCACGGCCTTGCCGGCGGCGATGTCGGCGACGGCGCGCTCGACCGTGTCGAGGCGGACCTCGCGCAGCTCGGCGTTGGCGTGCGGGGCGTCGGCGTCGTGCCCGTCCTTCGGGTCCGCCCCGAAGGAGTGCCACTGGTCGTGCTGGGCGTCGGGGTGGTCGTGGTCGCTCATGCGCGGACTCCTTCGTGCTGCCCGTTCTCGGCGTCGGGCCGGGACTCGAGCGGGGGCTGGGGGGTGTCGCCGCTCGTGGCGGGGGCGACGCGGGCGCTGACGCGCCACCAGGTCACGAAGCCCCACACGACGAACACGGCGTAGAACAGGTACATGAAGGCCGTCGGGTAGTAGCCGGCGTCCACGAGCGTGGTCACCCCGACGACGTCGACCGCGATCCAGACGAGCCAGAACTCCACCCAGCCGCGGGCCATGCCGTAGGTGGCGAGCATGGAGCCGGCGAGGATCCACGCCTCGGTGGTGGGCGAGTACGAGCCGATGACGCCGAGCAGCAGGTAGCAGACGACGTAGCCGACGACCGCGAGCGCGAGCAGCAGGGCCCGCTCGCGACCCGTCGCCCAGCGCGGAGCGACGGCACCGCCGTCGTCCGCCCGTGCGGAGCGCCGCCACTTCCACCAGCCGTAGGCGCCGACGGCGGCGAACATGATCTGCCGGCCGGCCTGGCCCCAGAGCGGCTCCTCGGTGACCTGGCCGATCTCGCCGCCGAGGAAGACGGTGAAGAGCAGGACGTTGCCGACGAGCCCGACCGGCCAGGCCCACACGAGCCGGCGCATGCCGAGGATCGCGCTGGCCAGGCCGAAGAGGTTGCCGACGACCTCGCGGACCGACAGGTAGCCCCCACCGACCTCGATGGTGCCCTCCAGCAGCCACGTGACGGGGTTCATCACTGGCCCTCGACGCGGTGGGCGAGCAGCTTCTCGACGTGCTTGGCGATGACGTCGATCTCGAGGTTGACCCGGTCGCCGACGGCGCGGGCGCCCAGCGTGGTGCGGGCCAGGGTCTCGGGGATGAGGCTGATGGTGAAGGAGTCGTCCTTCACCTCCACGACGGTGAGGCTGACGCCGTCGACGGTGATCGAGCCCTTCTCCACCACGTAGCGGTTGAGGTCGCGGGGCAGGGAGACCTCGACGACCTCCCAGTGCTCGCTGGGGGTGCGGGCGAGGATCTCGCCGTAGGCGTCGACGTGGCCCTGGACGATGTGTCCGCCCAGGCGCTTCTCGGCGGTGACGGCGCGCTCGAGGTTGACCGCGTCCCCGGCGGCGATGCCGGCCAGGCTGGTGCGGTGCAGCGTCTCGGCCATGACGTCGGCGGTGAAGGAGTCGATGGGGCCGTCGGGGTCGGAGGCGATCGCCTCGACGACGGTGAGGCAGCAGCCGTTGACGGCGATGGAGTCGCCCAGGCCGGTGCCCTCCAGCACGAGGGGGCCGCGGAACGTCAGGCGGGCGGCGTCGCCCACGTCGGTGACGTCGACGACGGTGCCGAGCTCCTCGACGATGCCGGTGAACATCTCTCACTCTCCTTCTGCGGCGCGCGGGCCGGCGGCGAGGCCGTCCGTGCGCAGGGTGAAGCGGACGTCGGGGGTCTCGCCCTCGACGACGGGTTCCAGGACGGCGACGTCGACGACCCGGGGACGGTAGGCCTCGGCGATGGTGCCGATGCCGAGGTCGGCGACGGCCGAGCGGCCGGCGCCGAGGAGGAAGGGCGCGGTGTAGCAGACGATCTCGTCCACCAGGCCGGCGCGGAGGAAGGCGCCCGCGAGCGTGGGGCCGCCCTCGAGGAAGACGTGCTGGCGGTCGCGGGCGTAGAGCTCGGCGAGGGCCTCGTGGGGGTCACGGGTGCGCAGCAGCACCGTCTCGGCGTCGTCGTTGAGAACGCGCTTGGTCGCCGGCACCTCGCGCAGGCCCATGACCGCGCGCAGCGGCTGGTGCGGCAGGGGGTGGCCGTCGTCGTCGCGGACGGTGAGCAGCGGGTCGTCGTCGAGGATCGTGCCGGTGCCGACCATCATCGTGTCGGCCAGCGCCCGCAGCCGGTGGGTGTCGCGACGGCTGGCGGTGCTGGAGACCCAGCGGCTGGTGCCGTCGGGGGCGGCCGAGCGGCCGTCGATCGTGGCCGCGAGCTTCCAGGTGACGAACGGGCGACCGTGCTCGACCGCGAAGGTCCACACCTCGTTGAGCGCCCGGGCCTCCTCGACCAGCAGACCGGACTCGACCTCGACGCCGGCGTCGCGCAGGGTCCGGGCTCCCCCGGCGGCGACCGGGTTCGGGTCGGCCTGGGCGTGCACGACGCGGGCGACACCGGCCTCGAGCAGCGCCTGGGCGCAGGGCCCGGTGCGGCCGGTGTGGTTGCAGGGCTCGAGGGTGACCACGGCGGTGGCGCCGGTGACGTCGATCCCGGCCGCGCGGGCCCGGGCCAGCGCGTCGGCCTCGGCGTGCGCGGTGCCGGCGCCGCGGTGGTGACCCTCGGCGAGCACCTCGCCGGCGGGCGACAGGATCACGCAGCCTACGCGCGGGTTCGGCCCCAGCGGCACGCCGGGGGTCGCGGCCAGCGCCAGGGCGCGGCGCATCGCCTCGGTCTCGGCAGCCTGCGCGTTCATGTGGTGCGTCCTCGTCCGGTACGGGCCCGCGGGACTCCGGGGTCGCGTTCGGACGCAGGGGGACGCTCGCGCCGGCTCCGCGCGCACGACGGTGCGCGGGGGTCGACGGACCGCTCCCACTGCTGCGTGCGCTTCCCATCCGGACTCTCACCGTCGGTCCAGGAGTTCCACCTGGTCAGCCGGCCGCTGGCTGCGGCCGGGTCGCGGACTTTCACCGCCGGCTCGGATTTTCACCGACCCCAGAGCACGCGAGCGTGGTGCTTGCTCGTCACCCGTAGTCAACCACGATCGGGCGTGGTTGTTCCCGCGGGGTGCGTCACACGGGACGCACGGGGCGCCTCAGCGGGGGTCGCGGCCGTACCGGGTGAGCACACGGTCGTGCTCGTCGAGGGTCGCGACCTCGTCCGGCGTCAGCGGGCACGGCGCGAACGCCTCGTCCGCGGCCAGCAGCGGCCCGGCGTCGGTCGCGAAGGCGTCGAGGAAACGCACCACGGGGGCGTCCAGGCGGACGTGGCGGCCGGTCGCCCGGCCGACGTCCCAGGCGTGGACGGCGAGGTCGACGGCCTGCGCCGAGGTGCGCGGGTGGCTGGAGAGCTGCTCGTGCCAGGACGCGAGGACGTCCGCGCCGACCGGCTCGATCCCGACCTCGGCGAACACCTGCTCGTGGTTCTCGGCCACGTGGGTGAGCAGGTCGGAGACGGTCCAGCCGGGGCAGGTGGGGACGGCGGCGTCCAGCTCGGCCACGGCGAGCCCGGCGGTGGCGGACCGGAAGGCGTCGGCGGCGCGGCGGTAGGCCTCGCCGGACTCGGGCAGGCTCATGCGCCGGCCCCGCTCACCGCGGCGGCGGCCGTCTCTCGCAGGGCGACGACCATCGCGTCGGGGTCGTCGGCGGAGTAGACGGCGGAGCCTGCGACGAACGTGTCGGCGCCGGCCTCGGCGCAGCGCGCGATCGTCTCCAGCGAGACCCCGCCGTCCACCTGGAGCATGAGGTCGAGGCCGTGCTTGTCCGTCATGGCCTTGGCCCGGGCGATCTTCGGCAGCACGAGGTCGAGGAACTTCTGGCCGCCGAAGCCGGGCTCGACGGTCATCAGCAGCAGCATGTCGAGCTCGCCCAGCATGTCCTCGTACGGCTCCACCGGGGTCGCCGGGCGCAGCGCCATGGAGGCGCGGCCGCCGGCGGCGCGGATCTCGCGCGCGAGTCGCACCGGGGCGGCTGTGGCCTCCACGTGGAAGGTCACCGACGCGGCGCCTGCCTCCACGTACGCCGGGGCGTGCCGGTCGGGGGCCTCGATCATCAGGTGCGCGTCCAGCGGGAGGTCGGTGCTGCGCGCGAGCGCCTCGACCATCGTCGTGCCGAAGGTGAGGTTCGGGACGAAGTGGTTGTCCATCACGTCCACGTGCACCATGTCGGCGCTCGGGATGCGGGCGACCTCCGCGCCCAGGGCGGCGAAGTCGGCGTTGAGGATGCTGGGTGTGATCTGCATGGCCACGCCGCCGATCCTGTCAGACGCGCAGCGCGGGGCCCCCACCCTCCTCGCCGTGCTGGTCGGAGGACCCGTCCCAGCGGGCCGCCGCGCTCGTGGTGGGCACGAGCACGTGCAGGGCGTTGCGCTCCACGCGGAAGGACGCGGGGGTCGTGGCGACCAGCTCGCCGTCGGCGTTGACCGGCAGCGCGCTGCCGTCGGGCGCCTCGGCGTGCACCCGCACGGCCGGGGTGCGGACGTGGTGCACCAGCTCGTGCTCGATGAACCGCCCGTCCTTGAGGAACCGGACGATCGAGACGTGGTCGCCCAGCCGTCCGCGGCTGATCGCGTAGACGTCGAGGGTGTGGTCGTCGATGGACGCCTCGGGCCCGACGAGGTTGCCGCCGCCGTGGCGCACGCCGTTGCCGACGGTGACCTGGAGGACGTCGTCCAGCTCCAGGGGCGGCCGGTCGCCGGCGGGGAACTCGAGCCGGGCCGCGAAGCCGGGCGTGCCGCGGTAGGCCATCAGCGTGGCGGCGGGGTAGGCCAGCGGGCCGAGGCGCTTCTTCAGCCGCGGGGTGAGCCGCTCGGTGACGGCCACCGACAGCCCGATGCTGGCGGCGTTGAGGAACGAGTGGTCGCCGGTGCGGCCGAGGTCGACGTCCACCACGTGCCCCTCGACGAGGGCGCGGACGGCGCCGCGCAGGTCGACGGGGACCTCCACGGTGCGGGCGAAGTCGTTGGCGGTGCCCAGCGGGAGCACCCCGAGCACGGTGCCAGTACCGGCGACGCGGTGCGCCGCCGCGGTGACGCTGCCGTCTCCCCCGCCCACGACGAGCAGGTCCGGCTGCTCGGCCACCGCGCGGTCGAGGGCGACCGCCATGGCAGCGCCGTCGGCCAGGACGCGCAGGTGCGCGTGGCCCCAGCCGGCGGCGGCGAGCTGGGCCCGGATCTTCGCCGCCGCGCCCGGGGCGCGACGTGCGCCCGCGTTCAGCAGCACCTGGACGTGGCCGAACCGACGGCGGGACGCGGCGGGCGGGGACGACGGCTGGGTGCTCATGCCTGCGACCCTAGGCAGCCCGTGCGCGAGACCGGCTGGCCGACGGCTGAGCGGCGACTGTGAAGGTCGGCTGTGAAGGTCGGCTGCGACATGAGCCGGGAACGTCGGAGCCCTCCCGACCCCCGGAGGCTGGGCCGGGGACCGGAAGGGCTGGACGTCGGGCGTGGGAGGGGCCGGACCTCGCTGTCCGGGCATGACCGCCGGCGCCCGCCGGGCTCGCGCCCCGACCGTGGTCGGGCTCCTCCGCGAGAACCTCGGGGACCGAGCGGTTCCTCGATCACGTGGACGAACCTAGGCACCCTGCTTGAGCGGAGCCTGAGAGCCCACCCCAGGAGAACCTGTGTGCTCCGGGTCTCAGCCGTCGGTGTCCGCGGCCGAGGGTTCCTCCGCCTCGTCCCGGGCCGCCCACTCCAGCAGCGGGGCGAGGTCGAAGGGGTGGTCGTCGATGTCGGCCATGAGGTCGCCGACCTCGGCGAACCGGGCGGGCACGGTGGCGATGGTGAAGTCGCGCGGGTCGGCCTCGGGCACCTCGCTCCAGCGCAGCGGGGTGGAGACCCGGGCGTCCGGCAGGCCGCGGACGGAGTAGGCGGCGGCGATCGTGTGGTCGCGGGCGTTCTGGTTGTAGTCGACGAAGACGGCCGAGGGGTCGCGGTCCTTCGTCCACCAGGTCGTCGTGGCCTCCGGGGTCCGGCGCTCGACCTCGCGGGCGAACGCCCAGGCGGCACGGCGGACGTCGGGGAACCCGTGCTCGGGCCGGACCCGCACGTAGACGTGCAGGCCCTTGCTGCCGGACGTCTTGGGGTAGCCGACGGCGCCCAGCTCGTCGAGCACCTCCTGGACGACGCCGGCGACGCGCTGGACGGTCGCGTAGTCGCACTCCGGGCCCGGGTCGAGGTCGATGCGCCACTCGTCCGGCTTCTCGGTGTCGGGGCGGCGGCTGTTCCAGGGGTGGAACTCGACCGTGGACATCTGCACCGCCCAGATCACCGCGCCCAGCTCGGTGACGCACAGCTCGTCGGCCGTCCGGTTCCACCGGGGGAAGTGGAGCCGGACGGTCTCGACCCAGTCGGGAGCGCCCGCGGGAAGCCGCTTCTGGTGCACCTTCGGGCCGTCGAGGCCCTGGGGGAACCGGTGCAGCATGCACGGCCGCTCCCACAGGGCGTTGACGATGCCCGGCCCGACGGCGAGGTAGTACTCGACCAGGTCCAGCTTGGTGGCGCCCGTGGCCGGGAAGTAGACCCGGTCGGGGTTGCTCACGCGGACGACGCGGTCGTCCACCTCGATCTCCACCGACGGCGGCTTGCTGGGCATGGGGCGAGGCTAGCGGTCAGTCCCGACGCAGGAGGGCGAGGAACATCGCGTCGGTGCCGTGCCGGTGCGGCCACAGCTGGACCGTGCCCTCCAGGGGCCCCCGGCTGCCGGGCACGTGGGCGAACGCCGGGCCCAGGTCGACCAGCGAGACGTCGCGGCGCTGCGCCAGCGCGCTCTCCACGACGTCGGCGGTCTCGGAGAGCACCGGGGAGCAGGTCGCGTAGAGCACCAGGCCCCCGGGGCGGACGAGGTCCAGCGACGCCGCCAGCAGCCGCCGCTGGAGCATCACCAGCTCGAGCAGGTCCTCCGCGCGGCGGCGCCAGCGGGCCTCCGGACGACGCCGCAACGCGCCGAGGCCGGTGCAGGGCGCGTCGACGAGCACCCGGTCCAGGGAGCCCGGGGCGAAGGCCGGGCGGGTGCCGTCGCCGACGACCACCGCACCGGCGCCGGGCACCGCGGTGCCGTCGGCCAGGGTCAGGTTGCGGCGGACCAGGCCGGCCCGGTGCAGCTGGCGCTCGTGCGCGGTGAGCACCGCACCGGACCCGGCCGCCAGGGCGGCCAGCAGCGCGCTCTTGCCGCCCGGGCCGGCGCACAGGTCCAACCAGCGCTCGTCGCGGCCGTCGAGGTCGGCGCCGGCCAGGGCCGTGGCCACGAGCTGCGAGCCCTCGTCCTGGACGCCGGCGCGGCGCTGTGCCACGGCCTCGACCGCGCCCGGGTCCCCGCCGTCGAGGTGCACGCCGTGCGGCGAGTAGGGCGTCGGCTCACCGGGCAGCTCCCCCCGGGTCGACAGGCCCGGCCGGGCGACCAGGGTGACCCCGGGTGCGACGTTGTCGGCGGCCAGCAGGTCGCTGACGTCGTCGTCGGGGTGGGAGGCGTGCAGCGCCTTGCGCAGCTCGGCGACGACCCAGGCGGGGTGGGCGTGCACGAGGGCGTCGTGGGCGACCGGGTCGGCCTCGCGGGCCGGGGCGAGCTCCTGCAGCCAGTCGTCCAGGTCGCGCGAGGCGACCTTGCGCAGCACGGCGTTGGCGAACCCGGCCGCCCCCTGGTTGGCGACGTGCCGCACGAGGTCGACCGTCGTCGAGAGCGCCGCGTGCGCGGGCACCCGCATCGACAGCAGCTGGTGGGTGCCCAGGCGCAGCGCGTCGAGCACCGGCGGGTCCAGCGCGCGCAGCCCGCGCGCGGAGCAGGCACCGATGACGGCGTCGTAGGTGGAGCGGCGGCGGATGGTGCCGCTGGCCAGCTCGGTGACGAAGCCGGCGTCGCGGCCGGCCAGGCCGTGCTTGCGCAGCACCGCCGGCAGCACCAGGTTCGTGTAGGCGTCCTGGGTGCGCACCGTGGTGAGCACCTCGTGGGCGGCCAGGCGCGTGACGTCGACGCGCGGGGGTCGGCCACCGACGGGACGCTGGCCGGGGCGGGTGCCGCGGGGGCGGGGACGGGACGGACGCTCAGGCACGTCGACCTCCGTCGACCCAGCCGCGGGCCAGCGTCTTCGGCGCCTTGGCCAGCCAGGCGTCGGTGAGGTGCTCGGCGAGCTCCTCGCGGCTCATCTCGCCGACCCGGGAGGCGCGCAGCAGGACCGCGCGGGAGCGGGTGCGGGCGAAGTGCTCGATGGTGAAGAACGGGGTGCTCGGGTCGTCGACCAGCGCCGCCGCGTCCTCGAGGGAGGCGGTGGAGAGCACGAGGACGTCGTCCCACTCCTCCCCCGTGACCGGGTCGGTGCAGTCGTGCCGCGGGTGCCGGTACAGGACGAAGCCCTTGCCGCGCACCAGCCAGGTGGGCACGTCGCCCCACGAGGTGCCGAGGGTCGCCTCGGGCAGCGCGCCGCAGATCGCGTCGACGTCGTCGGGCGTGGCGGGGCGGTCGGTGCCGCTCGTCGCTGCCACCTCAGCCACCCAGCCGGACGCCGGCCTCGAGCCGCGCCCCGCGCGCCCAGGCGGCCGCGTCCATCTGCTTCTTGCCGAAGGCCTTCACCTCGCCGAGTCGGACCGCGGTGGTGCCGGTGCCGACGAGGACGTGGTTCTTGCCCACCTCCAGCACCCCGGGCTCGAGGACCTGGTCGGTGTGCTGCACCGGGAACAGCTTGAGCCGCTCGCCCTCGTGCGTCGACCAGGCGCCGGGGAACGGCGTGCACGCACGGACCTGGCGGTCGATCGCCACCGCGGGCTGCGTCCAGTCGACCTCGGCGTGCTCGACGAGGATCTTCGGGGCGAGACTGACGCCGTCCTCGGGCTGCTCCCGCGCCTCCAGCTCGCCGGACTCCAGGCCGTCCAGGGTGCGGACGAGGAGGTGCGCCCCGCCCTCCGCGAGCCGACCGAGCAGGTCGCCGGCGGTGTCCTCGGGTCGCACCCGCTCCGTCATCACGCCGAAGGTCGGGCCGGCGTCGAGCGCCTTGACGATGCGGAACGTCGTCGCGCCGGTGACCTCGTCACCGGCCCAGATGGCGTGCTGCACCGGCGCGGCCCCGCGCCACGCGGGCAGGCAGGAGAAGTGCAGGTTGATCCAGCCCAGCCGCGGCACGTCGAGCGCCGACTGCGGCAGCAGCGCACCGTAGGCGACGACGGGGCAGGCGTCCGGCTCGAGGGCGGCCAGCTGCGCCTGGAACTCGGGGTCGCGGGGGTGCTCGGGCTTGAGCACGGGCACGCCCAGCTCCTCGGCGCGCTGCGCGACGGGGCTGGCCACCAGCTTGCGGCCCCGCCCGGCGGGGGCGTCGGGGCGGGTGACGACCCCGACCAGGTCGTGCGCGGACGCGGCGACGGCCTCGAGCGCGGGCAGCGCCACCTCGGGGGTGCCGGCGAAGACGACCCGCATCAGATGCCGAACCCGTTCATCGGGTGGGGCGAGACCTTCACGGTCGGCTTGTCCAGGCCGAACCACTCCGCCTCGCGGATGGCCCGCATGGCGGCCTTGCGGGTCTCGGTGTCGAGCCGGTCGACGAACAGCACCCCGTCGAGGTGGTCGGTCTCGTGCTGGATGGCGCGGGCCAGGTAGTCCGAGCCGTGGATGGTGACCGGCTCGCCGTGCATGTCGAAGCCGTGGGCGACGACCGAGAGCGCGCGCAGGCACTCCCAGGTCATGTCCGGGATGGAGAGGCAGCCCTCGAGGCCGTCCTGCGTCTCCTGGGAGAGCTCGAGCGTGGGGTTGACCAGGTGCCCGACGGTGCCCTCGACGTGGTAGGTGAACACGCGCAGGCCCACGCCGATCTGGGGCGCGGCCAGGCCGGCGCCGGGCGCCGCGAGCATGGTGTCGGTGAGGTCCGCGACGAGCGTGCGCAGCTCCTTGTCGAAGTCCGTCACCTCGACCGCCGGCTTGCGCAGGATCGGGTCGCCGAAGAGTCGGATGGGCTGGACTGCCATGGCTGTGATCCTAGGTGTCGCGGCCCGGCCTCCCGAAACCCCGTCGCCTCCGACGGCCGCTGCTGAGAGGGTGCCCCCGTGCACCTCGTCCTGCTCCTCGGGCCGCCCGCCGTCGGCAAGATGGCCGTCGGACGGCGCATCGCCGCGCGCACGCGCTACCGGCTCTTCCACAACCACGCGACCATCGAGCCGCTGCTGGAGGTCTTCGACTGGGGCACCCCGCCCTTCGAGACCCTGAAGCTGGAGTTCCGGCGACGCGTGATCGAGGAGGCCGTCGCCAGCGGCGTGCCCGGCCTCGTCCTGACCCTGGTCTGGGCCTTCCAGCTGCCCGAGGACACCGCCTACGTGCGCCACCTCCTCGCCCCCGTCCTGGACGCCGGCGGCCGGGTCGACTTCGTCGAGCTCACCGCCACCGAGGAGACCCGGGTGGCACGCGAGGGCACGCCCGAGCGCCTGGCCGCCAAGCCCTCCAAGGCGGACGTCGCGTGGGCACGCGCCCACGTGCGCGAGGCCGGGCGCACGCACGTGATGAACACCGGACCCGAGCAGCCGTTCCCGCTGCGCGACCTGCCGGGGTCGCGGCACGTCGTGGTGGCCAACGACCACGGCGACGCCGACCAGACGGCGGGGCGGGTGTGCGAGCTCCTGGGCCTGCCCCCACTGCCCTCCCTGCCCTCGCGGCCGGGGGCGGGGAGCCCTCAGAGCGAGTAGGGGTCCACCTGGATGCGGACGGGCTCGAGCTTGCGGGCCGAGCGCACCCGCTGGAGGTCTCCGAGCGCCGCCGACAGCGCCGCGCCGCGGCTGCGCGGCACGCGCACCACGACGCGGTGGCCCGGGTCCTCGCCCGCCAGCGGGTCCACCGGCACGGGCCCGAGCACCTCGGCGCCCTCGGGCGCGTCGAGCAGCACCAGGGCGTCGTCCAGCGCCCCGGCTCCCCCGGTGAGCACCGCGAGCCGCGACACCGGCGGCAGGTGGGCCTCCCCGCGGCTGGCCGCCTCGCGTGCCGCGAAGCCCGCCATGTCCCACCGGACGAGCGCCTGGACCGCCGGGTGGGCGGCGTCGCCCACCACGAGGACCCGCCCGCCGGGGCGCACGAGACCCGCGGCGTTCGCCCACCGGCGCAGTGCCTCCTCCTCGGTGCGCAGGTCGGGCCGGGCCAGCAGCAGCCACGCGTCCAGCAGGACGACGGCGGCGTAGCCGTGCTCGGCCACCGGCTCGGCGCCCGGCGTGGCGACGACGACCTGGGGCCGGTCGGGCACGGTGTGCAGCACGTGGTCCCCGGCCGAGGTCCGCACCCGGGCGCGCGGCAGGGCACGCCCGATCTCCTCGGCGGTGCGCGCCTGGCCCAGCACCGGGGCTCGCAGACCGTGGTCCCCGCACTCGGGGCAGGCCCACGCCGGCTGCTCCGCGCCGCACCAGCCGCAGGCGGGCGGGGTGGTGGGGCCGGTGAGCCGCAGGGGTCCGGTGCAGGCCGGGCAGCGGGCCGGCGTCCGGCAGCGCTCGCAGGCGAGCGTCGCGGCGTAGCCGGCCCGGGGGTTCTGCACCAGCACGGGGCCGTGCTCGAGCGCGTCGCGGAGCAGGTGGTGCACCTGCTGCGGCATCCGCGCGGTGCGGGCGTGCGGGTCGCGCAGGAGGTCGTGCTCGCTGGCGCCGGCCACCTCGATCCGGGCAGCGGCCCGGACGACGTCGCGTCGCGCCCCCAGCTCGTGGGCCCAGCCGGAGCGCACCAGGTGGTCGGCCTCGACCGTGCGGGCGAAGCCGCCCACCAGCGCCGCGGCGCCCTCGCTCTCGGCGCGCAGGAGCAGCACCTCACGCGCGTGGGGGTAGGGCGCCCGCGGCTCGGAGAGCAGGTCGTCGCCGTCGTCCCAGACGACCACGAGGGAGAGGTCGGCGACGGGGGCGAACGCCGCGGCGCGGGTGCCGACCGCGATGCGGGCCTGCCCGTGCAGGAGCCGCAGGAAGTGCCGGTAGCGCACCGCGGGGCCGAGGTCGGCGGTGAGCAGCGCGTGCTGGGGGGCGCTGCCGGCGCGCTCCGCGGCGGCGGTCAGCGCGGCGTCGAGCCGGGCGACGTCCTTGCCGTCGGGAGCACACACGACGACGCCACCGGGAGAGGCCAGCGCGGCCTCGGCCACCAGCACCGCCCAGTCGGTGCCCGGCGGAGGGCTCCAGACCGCGCGGGGGGCGCCTCCGGCCCGCAGGTGGCCGAGCCAGGCGGCGGCGTGCTCGTGCGCGCCCCACGCCTGCTCCGCCGCCCCGGCGGGCACCGGACGCAGCGGCGGCACGGGGTCGGGCCGGACCTGGGCCTCCTCGGCCTCGGCGGTGGCGTGCCGAGGAGGCACGGCGAGCCGGAGCACGTCGGCGCGGGTGCCGGCGTAGCGCCGTGCGACCTCCTCGGCCAGGGCGGCGACCGCCGGGGTCAGCACCCGCTCGGCGCCCACGACCCGCTTGATCGGGGCGAGCACTCCGGCGTGCTCGGAGGTCGCGCACCGCTCGAGCAGCCAGCCGTCCGCGTCCTGCCCGGCGAAGCGCACCTTGACCCGCACCCCGGGACGCGCGGAGGCGTCCAGCTTCGCGGGCACGGCGAAGTCGAAGACCCGGTCCAGGTGGGCGGGCGGCAGGTCGAGGAGGACCCGGGCGACCGGCTCGGTCTCGGCCGGGGTCACCTGGACGGCGTTGCGGGCCCGGGTGGCCCGGGCCTTGGCCTCACGGACGCCCGCCAGCCCCGGCAGCAGGTCGGGCTGCTCGTCGGCGGGGTGTGGTGGCGGGCTCACGCGAGGATTCCTACCAGGGCCCACCGACCCCGCCGGCGACCGGTCGGGGTCGGTGGAGGGCTCAGCGGCCGACGGCTGCCGCGAGCGCCTCGGCGCGGTCCGTGCGCTCCCAGGTGAAGTCCTCGAGCTCACGGCCGAAGTGTCCGTAGGCGGCGGTCCTCGCGTAGATCGGCCGCTTGAGGTCGAGGTCGGCGATGATCGCGGCCGGGCGCAGGTCGAAGACCGCGAGCACGGCCTCCTGGATCTTCTCGTCCGGCACGGTGCCGGTGCCGAAGGTCTCCACGAACACGCCGACCGGCTGCGCCTTGCCGATCGCGTAGGCGACCTGCACCTCGCAGCGCTTGGCCAGGCCGGCGGCCACGACGTTCTTGGCGACCCAGCGCATGGCGTAGGCGGCCGAGCGGTCGACCTTCGACGGGTCCTTGCCGGAGAAGGCACCGCCACCGTGGCGGGCCATGCCGCCGTAGGTGTCGACGATGATCTTGCGGCCGGTCAGGCCCGCGTCGCCCATGGGCCCGCCGACCACGAACGTGCCGGTCGGGTTGACCAGCAGCCGGTAGCCGTCGGAGTCGATGTCGAACTGCTCGAGCACCGGCGCGATGACGTGCTTGGCGATGTCGGGCTGCAGCTGGGTGTCGAGGTCGATGCCCTCGGCGTGCTGGGTGGAGAGCACCACGGTGTCGATGCGCCGGGCCACGCCCTCGTCGTCGTACTCGACGGTGACCTGGGTCTTCCCGTCGGGGCGCAGGTAGGGCAGCGTCCCGTCCTTGCGGACGGCGGTGAGCCGCTCCGCCAGGGTCTGGGCGATCTTGATCGGCAGCGGCATCAGCTCGGGCGTGTCGTCGCACGCGTAGCCGAACATCAGGCCCTGGTCGCCGGCGCCCTGGAGGTCCTTCTCGTCCACGGACGCGGCGGTGCGGTGCTCGTGCGCCTTGTCGACGCCCTGGGCGATGTCGCCTGACTGGCCGCCGATGGCGACCATGACGCCGCAGGTCTTGCCGTCGAAGCCCTTGTCGGAGTGGTCGTAGCCGATGTCGAGGATCTTCTGGCGGACGATGTTCTTGATGTCCACGTAGCCCTTGGTGGTCACCTCGCCGGCCACGACGACCAGGCCGGTGGTCAGCAGCGTCTCGACGGCCACGCGGGAGTGCGCGTCCTGCCGGAGCATCTCGTCGAGGACGGCGTCGCTGATCTGGTCGGCGATCTTGTCGGGGTGCCCCTCGGTCACCGACTCGGAGGTGAACAGGCGTCCGGTCATGTGTGTCGTCCTCGATCCTTCGTACCGGCGGGGGTGGCCCGCCCACGGTAACCACCGCGGGCGTCACCCGGGTGGCGTGTCTCAGCGGCGCCCCGGTCGGGGGCCGTCGTTCAGCGTGCGTGGGTGGTTCGGAGCAGCACCTGGTCCCAGATGGCGTGCGCGAGCACCCGTTTCGCAGCGCGGGGCACGGCCGTCTCGGCGCCGTCGGCCCCGAGGATGACGGCCTCGTTCTCGTCCGCGCCGAAGACGGCTCCCCCCGCCACGTCGTTGACGACCAGCAGGTCGCAGCCCTTGCGGGCCAGCTTGGCCCGCCCCAGCTCCAGGACGCTGCCGGTCTCGTCCCCGGTCTCGGCCGCGAAGCCGACCACGACCTGGCCGGCGCGCGGCCGGTCGTGGGCCAGCGTCGCCAGGATGTCCGGGTTCTGCTCCAGCGCGACCGGGTCGACGGTGCCGTCGGCCCGCTTCTTGATCTTGACCCCGGAGTGGCTGGTCGGCCGGAAGTCGGCGGGCGCGGCGGCCATGACGACCGCGTCGGCGTCCTTGGCGGCCGTCAGCACCGCGTCGCGCAGCTGCTCGGTGCTGACCACGGGCACGACGTCGACGCCGGCCGGGTCGGGCAGCGAGGTGTTCGCGGCGACGAGGGTGACGCGTGCGCCGCGGGCGGCCGCGGCGCGGGCCAGCGCGTAGCCCTGCTTGCCCGAGGAGGCGTTGCCGAGGAACCGGACGGGGTCGAGGTGCTCGCGGGTGCCGCCCGCTGAGACGACCACGTGCCGGCCCGCGAGGTCGGCGACGCCGGGGCGGGCCAGCACGTCCACGCACGCCTCGAAGATCTCCACCGGGTCCGGCAGCCGGCCCTTGCCGGTGTCGGCGCCGGTCAGGCGTCCGCTGGCGGGCTCGAGGACGACGACGCCCCGCTCACGCAGCGTCGCCACGTTGGCGACGGTGGCCGGGTGCTCCCACATCTCGGTGTGCATCGCCGGGGCGAGCACCACCGGGCAGCGGGCGGTGAGCAGCGTGGAGGTCAGCAGGTCGTCGGCGCGCCCGTGCGTGGCGCGGGCCAGGAAGTCGGCCGTGGCGGGCGCGACCACCACGAGGTCGGCCTCGCGGCCCAGCCGCACGTGCGGCACCTCGTGGACGTCCTCGAAGACCCGGGTGTGCACGGGCTTGCCGGAGAGCGCGGCCCAGGTGGGGGCACCGACGAACTCCAGCGCGGCCGCGGTCGGCACGATGGTGACGTCGTGGCCGGACTCGGTGAACCGGCGCAGCAGCTCGGCGGCCTTGTACGCAGCGATCCCGCCGCTGACGCCCAGGACCACGCGGGTCGGGGCGTCGGCGACGGGATCGCTGGCGCGGGTCTCGTTCACCCGCGAGGCTTCACTCGGAGAAGTCGGCCGCAGCGGCGTCGGCAGCGGCCTGCTCGGCGGCGAGCTCGGCCGGGTCGACGTGCTCGAGGGTCAGCAGGTCCTCGTTGACCTCGCGCAGGGCGATGGAGAGGGGCTTCTCCTGGACGTGGGTCTCCACGAGGGGGCCCACGTACTCCAGAAGACCCTCGCCCAGCTGGGAGTAGTAGGCGTTGATCTGGCGGGCACGCTGCGAGCCGTAGAGAACCAGCTGGTACTTGCTGTCCGTCTTGCTGAGCAGGTCGTCGATGGACGGGTTCGTCACGCCCACGGCCTCGATGTTGGGGGCAGCCACGCTGATGAGCCTCACAAAGTCTTCTCGGGGGTGCAGGTCGGTGCGCCGGCGGACGCTAGGGCCGGACCTGCGGGTCGGCCGTCATCAAGGTTACCAACTCGTCGGCGGCCTCATGAACTTCGTGGTTGACGATGGTGACGTCGAACTCCGGCTCGGCCGCCAATTCGTCGCGAGCGGTGGCCAGTCGGCGCTCCCGCTCCTCCTCGGTCTCGGTGCCTCGACCGACGAGCCGGCGGACCAGCTCCTCCCACGACGGGGGCTTGAGGAACACCTGGAGCGCCTCGGGCATGGAGTCGCGGACCTGCCGCGCCCCCTGGAGGTCGATCTCCAGCAGCGCCGGGCGCCCGGCGGAGAGCGCCTCGTCCACCGGACCTCGCGGGGTGCCGTAGCGGGCCACCTTGTGCACGACCGCCCACTCGAGCATGTCGCCCGCGTCGACCAGGCGGTCGAACTCCGCCTCGGTGACGAAGTGGTAGTGCACGCCGTCGACCTCGCCGGGGCGGGGCTTGCGGGTCGTCGCGGAGACCGAGATCCAGACGTCGGGGTGCTGGTCGCGGACGGCGGCGGCCACGGTGCCCTTGCCGACGGCGGTGGGCCCGGCGAGGACGACGAGCCGGCTGCGGGCCGGCCCGTCGGTGGTGCGGGAGGGAGCGGGAGGGGTCACAGACCCGCGTCCGCGCCGAACTCCTTCTCGAGCGCAGCGACCTGCTTCGAGCCCAGACCACGGACGCGGCGGCTCTCGGCGATGCCGAGGCGCTCCATCATCTGACGGGCGCGGACCTTGCCCAGGCCCGGCATGGACTGCAGCAGGTCGACCACGCGCATCTTGCCGATGACCTCGTTGGTCTGGCCCTCCTTGAGCACCTCAGAGATCGAGGCACCGGAGTTCTTGAGCCGGTTCTTCACCTCCGCACGCTCCCTGCGGGACGCAGCAGCCTTCTCGAGCGCCGCCTGGCGCTGTTCGGGGGTCAGCGGGGGAAGGGCCACGGGCTCAATCCTTCTACGCGGTGGGTGGTGCAGGGCGGGGCCAATCTAGTCACACGTCCGGGTGAGCGGCAACGCGGGCCACCACACAGGTGCGCGCTGGACGTCCGACAGGCGCCCGGCGGGGGCCCCGGAGCGCCGGCTCACGGCCGTTCGCGCCGGTCAGCGCGGGGGTGAGGAGGTCGCTCAGGGTGGCGTCCGGGGGTGGGTCGGGCCCCCGTCTCAGCCACCGGTCAGGGACGTGCCGCAGACCGCGCGGACCTCCGCCGTGACGGTCGCCAGCGCCTGCTGCGTCTGCGTCGAGGCCAGCTCGGCGGCCGCCGCCCGCACGGCCACGAGGTCGGCCTCCTCGACGCCCGCCGGCACCTCGTCCTCGTCGAGGTCGACCAGGTCCTGCGCGGTCAGGTCCGTCCCGTCGAGGGCGTCCTCGAGTGCGTCGTCGAGGGCGACGACGCGACCGGTGAGGTACTGCCAGTCGTCGGCCACGTCGTCAGGGCTGGCGTCGCGCAGCCGCTCCAGGGCGGGCAGCGCGTCCACGAGGGCGGTGGGGCTGCCGGCGTCGACCGCCGC
The DNA here is from genome assembly GCF_023656415.1 of Nocardioides bruguierae. Taxonomy (GTDB): domain Bacteria; phylum Actinomycetota; class Actinomycetes; order Propionibacteriales; family Nocardioidaceae; genus Nocardioides; species Nocardioides bruguierae. Next base: position 28,039 of record NZ_JAMOIL010000001.1, on the reverse strand, counting down.
GGCCAGCTGCTCCTGACCGTCGGTGACGGTGTCGCAGTACTCCTGCGTGGGGTCGCCCGCGCAGCCGGAGAGCAGGAGCGCCAGGGTGACGGCGGCTCCGGCGACTCCGGCGCCCCGGGCGGCCGCGGCGACGCCCCGGTGACGCGTCACCCCAGCCCGGCCAGCGCGTCGTTGGCGTCCCGGGCGGCCGCGGCGAGCATCCCGGCGTCCGGGCCCTTGCCCAGGACCTCGCGCGAGGAGCTGGCCAGCACGTGGGGCGCCACGGGGCCGAAGATCCGGTCGATGTCGGCCACGGTGCCGCCCTGGGCGCCGAAGCCGGGCGCCAGCACGGGGCCGCCGAAGTCCAGGTCGGCGTGCGTCACGACGCCGTCGGCCAGCGTCGCGCCGACGACGGCGCCGAAGGAGCCGAGCGAGCCCGCCTCCACCTCGGCCGCGTTCAGCGCGGCCAGGTGGGAGAGCACCCGGTCGGCGACCCGCTCCCCCGGCGTGGCGGAGCCGTCGGCGGTGCGGGCGTGCTGCACCTCGGGGCCCTCGGGGTTGGAGGTGAGGGCGAGGACGAACAGGCCGCCCCCGTGGGCGCGCGCCGTCTCCACGAACGGGCTCAGCGAGCCGAAACCGAGGTAGGGGCTGACCGTCACGGCGTCCGCGCACAGCGGGGAGGCCGGGTCCAGGTAGGCGTCGGCGTAGGCCTGCGAGGTGGAGCCGATGTCGCCGCGCTTGACGTCCAGCGCCACCAGGGCGCCGGCCTCGCGGGCGGTCGCCAGCACCCGCTCCAGCACGGCCACGCCGCGGCTCCCGAAGCGCTCGTAGAAGGCGGACTGCGGCTTGATCACCGAGCACACCGGCGCGAGGGCCTCGGTGGCCGTGAGCGCGAACCGCTCCAGCCCCGCCACGGTGTCCTCCAGCCCCCAGGCGGCCAGGAGGCCGGCGTGCGGGTCGATGCCGGCGCAGAAGCGCCCGCGCGTGGCGAGGGCGGACTCGAGGCGGGCACCGAACGGCGCGGTCGTCGTCTGGGGCGCGATGGTCATGCAGGGGCCTTCCTGGGTGCGGGTGCGGGGCGGGTGCGGGGCGGTCGTGCTGGGCGGTCGAGTCAGGGGCGTCAGGTGTGGTCGTCCGGGGCTCGTCCGGCTCGCAGGTCGGTGACGAGCCGGGCGGCGGAGGTCGGGTCGGAGAGGAGCGCCGAGCCCACCTGGACGACGGCGGCGCCGGCGTCCAGGAGCGCCCGGGCGTCCGCGGCGACCGTGACGCCCCCGCAGCCCACCACGTCGACGCCGGTGCCCGCCAGGGCCGTCGCGGCGGCGTGGACGGCGCGCAGCGCCTGCGGGCGCACGGCCGGGCCGGACAGACCGGCGGGGCGGCCGTCGGGCAGCAGGGCGGGCTGGGCCCCGCCGACCACGACGGCGGCGGCCCCGGCCCCGGCGGCCGCCCGTGCGTGCTCGGCGACGCCGGCGAGCACCGGGGCGAGCTTGGCCAGCAGCGGCACGCCCGGCGGCAGGACCCCGGCCGCGGCGGACACGGCCTCGGAGACGCCCGCACCGTCGCGGGGGGCCAGCACCCCGGCCTCGGCGGCGTCGGGCGCGCACAGGTGCAGCTCGACGGCGGAGACGCCGGAGGTGCGGGCCAGGCCGCGGACGACCTGCGTGATCTCCTCCGGCGTGGCGCCGGCGACGGAGACGACGACGCGGGCCCCGGCCTGCACCAGCGCGGGCAGCTCGGTGGCGCAGAAGGCGGTGAGGCCGGGGTTCGGCAGCCCCGTGGCGTGCAGCAGCCCGGCCGGGCTCTCCAGCACCCGGGGCGCGCGCGAGCCGGCTCGGGCGTCCAGGGTGATCGTGCGGCTCACCACCGCGCCGTAGGTGCTCAGCGGTGCGTAGGCGGCCGCCTCCCGGCCCGTGCCCGCGCAGCCGGCGGCGAGCATGACCGGCTCGGCCAGGTGCAGCCCGGCCACGCGGGTGCCGGGGGTGGTCGGGCTCATCCGCGCTCCTCCCCCGTCCCGGTCCGCGGGGCACTCTCCGCGCCCACCAGGTCGTCCCAGCGCACCCGGTCGCCGCGCAGCACCGGCCCCTCGGCGCAGACGCGGGCCGTGCGGGCCACGCCGTCCTCACCGACGACGGGCACGGGGCAGCCGAGGCACAGGCCGGTCCCGCACGGGGTGGGCAGCGTGAGCGCGGTCTGGCTCCAGGCGCCGTGGTCCTCGGCGGCACGGGCCACAGCGTGCAGGAGCGGCGTCGAGCCGGCGGCGTAGACGACGGCCGCCCCGGTGCGGCGCAGCAGGTCGGGCAGGAGGTCGGCGGCGGGGGCCCGGGTGCCGACGGAGCCGTCGAGGGTGGCCACGGTGACGCTGCGGGCCGTGCGCCGGGCCTCGAGCGCGGAGAGCAGGTGGGCCTCGTCCGGCGCCGCGAGGAGGAGGTGGACGGGGCAGTCCCGCTCGCGCAGCCGCTCGGCCAGCGCGAACAGCGGCGCCGCGTGCACGCCCTCGCCGACCACCAGCGTGCTGACCGGCTCCTTCGGCAGGGCGAAGACGCGCCCGCCCAGGGGGCCGGTGATCTCGAGCCGGTCCCCGCGGGCGCGGGAGGCGAGCCACCGGGTGCCCGGCCCCACGGGGTCGACCAGCACGGAGACAGAGGTGGCGTGGCCGCCCAGCGGACGCACCTGGTGTATCCACAGCGCCCGGCGCGCCAGGCGGGTGCGCTCCCCCGGCTCGCCGACCGAGACGGCCAGGAAGGACCCGGGGCGGAAGCGCTCCCCGACGCCGGGTGCGGCCAGCGTGAGCTGGGTGAACGCCCCCGAGCGCGATCCGGACAGGACCTCGGCCGTCAGGTGGACCGGGCCGTGCACGGGCGCGCTCACTGGGTCATCACCGGGTGCTCACTGGGTGCGGGCACCCGCTCCCGCGGCGATCCGCGACGGCCACGCGGGCCCGCCGTAGATGAAGCCGGTGTAGGCCTGGACGAGGTCCGCTCCCGCCGCGATCCGCTCCCGGGCGTCGGCCACCGTGGAGATGCCGCCGACGCCGACCAGGGTGAGGTCCGGGCCGACCCGCCGGCGCAGCCGGCGCAGCACCTCCAGCGAGCGCTCGCGCAGCGGCGCGCCCGAGAGCCCGCCGGCCCCCAGCGCCTCAACGTCGGCCTCGGGCGTCACGAGCCCGCCGCGGCCGATGGTCGTGTTGGTGGCGATGACGCCGTCGAGCACCCCGTCGCGCGCACCGGCGACGGCCATGTCGGCCACGGCGTCGACGTCCTCGTCGGCCAGGTCGGGCGCGATCTTGACCAGCAGCGGCACGCGGCGGCCGGAGTGACCACGACCGTCGTGGGTCGCCGCGTCGGCGACCTGGCGGACGTGCTCGAGGAGCGGCCCCAGCTTCTCCACGGCCTGGAGGTTGCGCAGGCCGGGGGTGTTCGGCGAGGAGACGTTGACGACCAGGTAGTCCGCGAACGGCGCCAGCAGTCGCGCGCTGATCGCGTAGTCGGCCTCGACGGCCGTCTGGTCGTCGTCCGGCACGACCTTCGACTTGCCGATGTTGACGCCCAGCACCGGCCGCCCGCGCGGGTCGCGCCCGCGCAGCCGCTCGGCACGCTGCTCCAGGCGGCGGGCCACGACGGCGGCCCCGTCGTTGTTGAAGCCCATCCGGTTGACGATCGCCTTGTCGGCGGGCAGCCGGAACAGCCGCGGCTGCGGGTTGCCCGGCTGCGGCCGCCCCGTCACGGTGCCGACCTCGACGTGGCCGAAGCCGAGCGCGGCCAGCGCGTCGATGCCGGTGGCGTTCTTGTCGAACCCGGCGGCCAGGCCCAGCGCGTGCGGGAACGTCAGGCCGAGGGTGTGCACCGGCGTCGCCGTCGTCCCCCGCAGGCGGGCCACGCCCCGGCGGGCCGCCGCGAGGGCGGGCCCGCCGGCACGGACGCCGACGAAGCCGAGCCGGTGGGCCAGCTCGGGGTCGATCCGTGTGGCCACCTGGTCGAAGAGCAGGTCGTAGGCACCCATGTGCTGACTCCTACCAGATCCCCGGTCAGCGACCGACGAGCGCGGCCCAGTCCTGCAGGGACCGCACGCCGACGTCGCCGCGGCGCATCGCCTCGATCCCCTGCACGGCGGCCGCGAGGCCCTGGACCGTGGTGATGCAGGGGACGTTGGCGCGGATCGCCGCGGTGCGGATCTCGTAGCCGTCCAGGCGCGCGTGGCCGGAGCCGCCCGCGCCGTACGGCGTGTTCACGATGAGCTGGATCTTGCCCTCGGCGATGAGCTGGACGGTGGTCTTCTCCCCGTTCGGCCCCTCCCCCTCGAAGTGCTTGCGCACCACGGTGCAGGGCACGCCCGAGCGGCGCAGCACCTCGGCGGTGCCCTGGGTGGCCATGATCTCGAAGCCGTGCTCGGCCAGGACCTTCACCGGGAAGATCATCGACCGCTTGTCGCGGTTGGCCATCGACACGAACACCGCACCGCCGGTCGGCAGCAGCCCGAAGGCGGCGGCCTGCGACTTGGCGAAGGCGGTGCCGAAGTCGGCGTCGAAGCCCATGACCTCGCCGGTGGACTTCATCTCCGGGCCGAGGATGGTGTCGACCTGGCTGCCGTCGGGGGCGCGGAACCGGTTGAACGGCATCACGGCCTCCTTCACGGCGATCGGCTGCTCGGCGGGCAGGGTGCCGCCGTCGCCGGTGGTGGGCAGGACGCCGACCTCGCGCAGGTGGGCGATGGACTCGCCCAGCATCACGCGGGAGGCGGCCTTGGCCAGCGAGGTGGCGGTGGCCTTGGAGACGAACGGCACCGTGCGCGAGGCGCGGGGGTTGGCCTCGAGGACGTAGAGGATGTCGCCGGCGAGCGCGAACTGGATGTTGATCAGGCCCAGCACGCCCACGCCCTGGGCGATCCCCTCGGTGGCCTCGCGGATCTTGTCGATCTCGCGGGCGCCCAGGGTGATCGGCGGCAGGGCGCAGGCCGAGTCGCCGGAGTGGATGCCGGCCTCCTCGATGTGCTCCATCACGCCGCCGAGGTAGAGCTCGGTGCCGTCGTAGAGGGCGTCGACGTCGATTTCCACGGCGTCGTCGAGGAACCGGTCGACCAGCACCGGGGCGGCGCTGCTGATGAGCCCGGCCTCCACGTACTTGGTCAGGTAGGCCTCGAGCGACTCGTCGCCGTAGACGATCTCCATGCCGCGTCCGCCCAGCACGTAGGAAGGGCGGACGAGGACGGGGTAGCCGATCTCCTGGGCGATCGCGCGAGCCTCGGGCCACGAGGTGGCCGTGCCGTGCTTGGGCGCCACGAGCCCGGCGTGCGCCAGCACGCGGCCGAAGGCACCGCGCTCCTCGGCGAGGTCGATGGCGTCGGGGCTGGTGCCGACGATCGGGACGCCCGCGGCCGCGAGGCCCTGGGCCAGGCCGAGCGGGGTCTGGCCGCCGAGCTGGCAGATGACGCCGGCCACGGGGCCGGCCTGCTGCTCGGCGTGCACGACCTCGAGCACGTCCTCGAGCGTGAGCGGCTCGAAGTAGAGCCGGTCGGAGGTGTCGTAGTCGGTCGAGACCGTCTCCGGGTTGCAGTTGACCATGACGGTCTCGTAGCCGGCCTCGGAGAGGGCCAGCGACGCGTGCACGCAGGAGTAGTCGAACTCGATGCCCTGGCCGATGCGGTTCGGACCGGAGCCGAGGATGATCACGGCCTCCTTGGTGCGGCCGGTCACCTCGGTCTCCTCGTCGTAGGAGGAGTAGTGGTACGGCGTCGCAGCGGCGAACTCGGCGGCGCAGGTGTCCACGGTCTTGTAGACCGGGCGGATGCCGAGCGCGTGGCGCACCCCGCGGACGACGTCCGCGGTCATGCCCCGCATCTTGCCGAGCTGGGCGTCGGAGAACCCGTGGCGCTTGGCCCGGCGCAGCAGCGCGGGGGTGAGCTCCTCGGCCTCGATCACCGACAGCGCGACCTCGTTGATGAGGGAGAGCTGGTCGACGAACCAGGGGTCGATCTTGGTGGCGTCGAAGACCTCCTCGGCGGTGGCCCCGGCACGCAGCGCGTCCATGACCAGCTTGAGGCGGCCGTCGTGCGGCACGGAGGCGCGGGCGAGCAGGTCGGCCTTGTCCAGGTCGACGAACGCCTTGTCCCAGTCGAAGGTGGCGCCCTTGGACTCCAGGGAGCGCAGCGCCTTCTGCAGGGCCTCGGTGAAGCTGCGGCCGATCGCCATCGCCTCGCCGACGGACTTCATGTGCGTGGTGAGCACCGGGTCGGCGCCGGGGAACTTCTCGAAGGCGAACCGGGGCACCTTGACCACGACGTAGTCCAGCGTGGGCTCGAACGCGGCGGGGGTGCCGCGCTTCTCGCCGTCCTCGCCGATCACCGAGGTGATGTCGTTGGGGATCTCGTCGAGCGTGTAGCCGATCGCGACCTTGGCGGCGATCTTGGCGATCGGGTAGCCGGTGGCCTTCGAGGCGAGCGCGGAGGAGCGGGAGACGCGGGGGTTCATCTCGATGACGACGATGCGGCCGTCCTCGGGGTTCACCGCGAACTGGATGTTGCAGCCGCCGGTGTCGACGCCGACCTCGCGGATGACGCCGATGGAGATGTTGCGCAGCCGCTGGTACTCGCGGTCGGTCAGCGTCATGGCCGGGGCCACGGTGATCGAGTCACCGGTGTGCACGCCCAGCGGGTCGAGGTTCTCGATGGAGCAGACGATGACGACGTTGTCGGCCTTGTCGCGCATGACCTCCAGCTCGTACTCCTTCCAGCCGAGGATGGACTCCTCCAGGAGCACCTCGGTGGTCGGGCTGGCGGTGAGGCCGGCGCCGCCGATGCGGCGCAGGTCGTCCTCGGAGTAGGCCAGGCCGGAGCCCGCGCCACCCATGGTGAACGAGGGGCGGACGACGACGGGGTAGCCGAGGTCCTCGGCGCCGTCGAGCGCCTTCTGCAGCGCGGCGGCGACCTTCTCCTCCTTGGTCGCGCCGGGGGCGAGGTCCTCGCCGTTGCAGATGATCGAGCGGGCCACCTCGGCGCCCCACTCGGCCGGGAGGTCCTCGACGATCCGCTTGAACTGCTCGCGGTTCTCGCCCTTGTTGATGGCCTCGACCGAGGCGCCGACGAGCTCGACGCCGTACTTCTCGAGCACGCCGTTCTCGTGCAGGCTCATGGCCGCGTTCAGCGCGGTCTGGCCGCCGAGGGTGGCGAGCAGCGCGTCGGGACGCTCCTTGGCGATGACCCGCTCGACGAACTCGGGCGTGATCGGCTCGACGTAGGTGGCGTCGGCGAACTCCGGGTCGGTCATGATCGTGGCCGGGTTGGAGTTCACCAGGATGACCCGCAGGCCCTCGGCCCGCAGGACGCGGCAGGCCTGGGTGCCGGAGTAGTCGAACTCGCAGGCCTGGCCGATGACGATCGGGCCGGAGCCGATCACCATGATGGAAGAGATGTCGGTGCGCTTCGGCATGGCTCAGGCCTCCTTGCTGCTGATCACGGGGGTGGTGGCGGCCGTGGAGGTCAGGCCCCCGGCCATGAGGTCCTTGAACCGGTCGAAGAGGTAGCCGGCGTCGTGCGGGCCGGCCGCGGCCTCGGGGTGGTACTGCACGGAGAAGCCCTTGAGGACGCCGTCCTCGCCCCGCAGCTCCAGGCCCTCGACGCAGTCGTCGTTGAGGTTGACGTGGCTGACGGTGGCCTCGCCGTAGGGCGTGGTGGTGGCGGCGTCCAGCGGCGCGTCGACGGCGAAGCCGTGGTTGTGCGCGGTGACCTCGACCTTGTTGGTCGTGCGGTCGATGACCGGCTGGTTGATGCCGCGGTGGCCGTACTTCAGCTTGTAGGTGCCGAAGCCGAGCGCGCGACCGAAGAGCTGGTTGCCGAAGCAGATGCCGAAGTACGGCAGGCCCTGGGCCAGCGCCGCCTGCAGCGTCTCGACCTGGGCGGTCGTGGCGGAGGGGTCGCCGGGGCCGTTGGAGTAGAAGAGGCCGTCCGGGTTCACCGCGTTGATCTCCTCGATGGAGGCGGTGGCCGGCAGGACGTGCACCTCGATGCCGCGCTCGGCCATCCGGTACGGCGTCATGGCCTTGATGCCGAGGTCGAGGGCGGCCACGGTGTACTGCTTCTCGCCCCACGGACCGGGCTGGGCCGGCACCACGTAGACCTCCTGGGTGGAGACCGCGGTGGACAGCTCGGAGCCGGCCATCTCGGCGGACTCCTGCACCTTCGCCAGCAGCAGCGCCGGGTCGGTGGTGGTCGAGGAGATGCCGACGCGCATGGCACCCCGCTCGCGCAGGTGGCGGGTCAGCGCACGGGTGTCGACGCCGGAGATGCCGACGACGCCCTGCGCCTTCAGCTCGTCGTCGAGGCTGCGCTGCGCGCGCCAGGAGGAGGAGACGCGGCTGGGGTCGCGCACGACGTAGCCGGCGACCCAGATGCGGGAGGACTCCGGGTCCTCGTCGTTCACGCCCGTGTTGCCGATGTGCGGGGCCGTCATGACGACGACCTGGCGGTGGTAGCTCGGGTCGGTCAGCGTCTCCTGGTACCCGGTCATGCCGGTGGAGAAGACCGCCTCGCCGAAGGTCTCGCCCTCGGCTCCGTAGGACTCACCGTGGAACGTGCGACCGTCCTCCAGGACCAGCAGGGCCGGCTTCGGCTCCCGGGTCGAGGACGTCGCGGGCGTGGGGGCATGCGAGGGCACGCCGTACCTCCTTCTCCGCCTCACAGGACGGGTCGTTAAAGGATGTCGGACTGCGCCCGAGAATAGCAGCGCGCAGGCCTTTCGCCCCTTCCGCGCCACGCTCGTCCACCACTCGACACGGCGCGTGTGACGACCCCCTCCGCAGCGGCGCCCCACCCGCCCGGGACCTGACGCAGGAGGGCGGGGAACCCTGGACGGCCGGGCGCCGTCCCACGGAGCATGACCACCATGACGCGCCGTTCCCGCACCCGTGCCCCGCTCGCCGTGACCGCCTGCCTCGCGCTCGGTCTGGTCCTGGGGGCGTGCGGCTCGGAGGACACGGTCGCCTCCGACCCCGGCGCCGCCTCGTCCTCACCCTCCTCCCCCGGCACCGTCGACGAGGAGCCGGCCTCGTGGCCCGAGGACGCGTCCGTCGACCTCGTCCGGGCCGACGACGAGGCGGGGATGGCCTACGCCGAGGCCGCGCCGGTCGGCGGGGCCGCCTGGTTGGCGGACGAGGGTGCGCTCGTCTACGTCGGGGAGGTCGGCTACTCGGGCTCGTGCGCACCGAAGGCGACGTTGCGGGCGGGCTGGTCGCTCGCGCTCGCTCCCGGCGGCGACAAGGAAACGATGTGCACGATGGACGCGGTCTCGTGGGTCGTCGTCGTCACCGGGCTGGAGACCCCGCCGACCCAGCTGCAGGTCACCGATCTCTCGGGCACCTCCACGGTCGAGGTCGCGGGCGCCTGAGCGCAGCCGTCGTCAGTGCGAGGATGGAGGGCGTGGCACGCACGATCCTCGACGACGTCATCGACACCGACTACGGCTGGCTGGACCTCGCCTGGACGGACGGGTTCGGCCTGGACGGCGACGTCGACGCCCTGTTCGAGGGGCAGGCGAACGGGCTGGTGGGCGCAGCCTCCGCGGACGGGGTGCACCTCACCCTCGCGCGCCGGTCGGGGGGCTCGCAGGTCACCGTCACCCTGCACGACGTCGAGCCCGCACTCCCCGACGACGCCTGGGAGGACGTGGTGGAGGTGTCCACCGTCGTGACCGAGGACGCAGCACCGCGCTGGGTCAGCTGGGCGGGCGAGGACAGCGGCCCCCTGCCCGTCCCCCCGGGCGAGTACCGCCTCCGCGTCAGCGCCACGGGGCGCGACGCCGGCCGCGACGGGGAGTTCGCGGACGAGGTCGTCGACCGGTACGCGGTCGACCTGTGGCCGGCCGCGCGAGCGACGGACGCGATCCTCCGCGTCACCAGCAGCGACGCCGCCTCCTGGCACGAGGCACGCGGCTCGCGGCCCTGAGGACAGGCCGCCGCGGGACGCACCCCGGTCAGACCAGCAGCTCCGGCACGTTGTGCGGGGTGACCACGTGGATGGGCGCGCTCAGCGTCTCCGGCTCCCCCTCGATGGCACCGTGCGCGCGCATGATGTTCTGGCAGGCCGTGCGCATGTCCTGGCGCAGGTCGTGGTGCAGCACGGCGGTGAGCTCGTCACCGCGCAGCAGGTCGAGGTTGTCGCGGTCGAGGTCGTGCCCGACGAAGACGCGGACGTCGCGGCCGGCCTGGCTGAACGCCGAGAGGATCGCCCGGTTGCCCCCGCCGACCGAGTAGACCGACGTGATCCGCGGGTGCGCCTCCAGGGTGCGCAGCGTCGCGGCCTCCACGGCGACGTCCAGCCCGTCGGTGTCGGTCTGCTCGACCAGCACCCGTCCGGGGTTGCGGCTGCGCATCGTGGCGCGAAAGCCCATCTCGCGCTCCTCCTCGTTGCGGAAGACGCTGCTGCTCAGCGCGACGAGCACCTCCCCCTCGTCCGGGCCCAGCATCTGGTCCACGAGGTAGGCGGCGGTCGCGCCCGCGGAGCGGTTGTCCGTGCCCACGTAGGCGGCCCGCCGGCTCAGGGGCAGGTCGGTGACCAGGGTGATGACGGGGATGCCAAGCTCGACCAGCGCGTCGACGGCGGCGACCACCTCGGGCACGTCCGGGGCCTTGAGGATCACCCCGGCCGACCCACGACGCCCGACCTTCTCCAGGACCCGCACGATCTCGCCGGCGTCCCCGGACTCCCGGAAGTCGAAACGGGAGCGGATGACGGCCGGGTACAGCATCGGCAGCTCCGCCTCGAGGGCCGCCTTGACGGCCGAGGAGAAGCGGTCGGGCGCGTGCATGACGACGTCGACCAGGAAGGTACGACCGGTCAGCCGCAGCTGGCTGCGCTGGCGGTCGAGGTCCGTGACGGCCTGCTTCACGAGGGCGACGGTGCTCGCCCGCACGCCCGGGCGCTCGTTGAGCACGCGGTCGACGGTCGCCTCGCTGAGGCCTGCCTGACGGGCGATCTCCCGGATCGGGTACGGGTGTCCCACGCAGGCATCCTCGGGGCAGCCGCGCACCCCGTCAACGGGTGATGGCTTTTTGATGGGAGTGTCACTGTTGACGCTGATGTGTCACGAGCCACAACATCGTCCACGTGCTTCTCCATGACCGCGTCGTGCTCGTCACCGGCGCCACCCAGGGCCTCGGCGCGGGCATCGCGCGCGCGGCCGCCCGCGAGGGCGCCCTGGTCGTGGTGTCCGGGCGCGACGCCGAGCGTGGCGAGGCCGTGGCCGCAGGCTTGCGCGCGGACGGGGCCTCGGCTCACTTCGTGCGGGCCGACGTGGCGGACCCCGTGCAGGCGCGGGACGCGGTGGCGCAGACCGTCGCGCGTCACGGCCGCATCGACGGGCTGGTGAACGCCGCAGGCTCGACGGCCCGCGGCACCCTGCTGGACACGACCCCGGAGCTCTTCGACGCCCACGTGGCGGTCAACCTGCGCGGCCCGTTCTTCACCATGCAGGCCGCGGTGGCCGACATGGTCGGCCGCGGTGCCCCCGGCTCGATCGTCAACATCATCTCGATCGACTCCCACGGCGGGCAGTCCTTCCTCTCCCCCTACGTGGCGGCCAAGGCCGGCCTCGTGGGGCTGACGAAGAACGCCGCCCACGCCCACCGCTGGGACAGGGTCCGCGTCAACGGCCTCAACATCGGCTGGACGGCCACCGACGGCGAGCACCGCACCCAGGGAGCCGGTACCGCGGACGACCCGGACGGCTCGGTGTGGCTCGAGCGCGCCGCCTCGTCCGTGCCGATGGGGCGCCTCGGCGACGTCGACGAGATCGCCGACCTCGTCGTCCTCCTGCTCTCCGACCGCAGCGGCGTCGTCACCGGCTCCGTCATCGACTGGGACCAGACGGTCGTCGGAGGCCTCGGCCTCGCGCCCGGGGACGTCCCCCGCAGCACCTGACCCACCCCTGACCAGCACCACACCTGACCAGCACCACCCTGACCGCTGGCCCCGACCAGGTCAGCCTCACCAAGAGAAGGAACCACCATGCGACTCGGACTCATCGGCCTCGGCCGGATCGGCGCCTTCCACGCCGAGACCCTGAGCAACCTCGACGCCGTCGAGACCCTCGTCGTCGCCGACGCCGTGCCCGCCGCGACCGCCTCCGTGGCGGAGAAGTTCGGCGCCGAGCCCGCGGACAGCCCCGAGGCCCTGATCGCCTCCGGTGTGGACGGCGTCGTGATCGCCGCCGCGACCGCGGCGCACGCCCCGCTGCTGCGCGCCGCCGTGGACGCCGGCATCCCCGCGTTCTGCGAGAAGCCGCTGTCGGCCGTGCTGGCCGACGCCGTGTCGGTGGCCCAGCACGTCGAGGACAGCGGCGTCGCCGTCCAGGTCGGCTACCCGCGCCGCTTCGACCCCGCCTACCTGGCGGCCTACGACGCCCGCGTCGCCGGCGACCTGGGCTGGGTGCACACCGTCCGCTCGACGACCCTCGACCCGGCCCCGGCCCCCCGCGGCTACATCGAGACCTCCGGCGGCATCTTCCGCGACTGCTCGGTGCACGACTTCGACACCGTCCGCTGGATCACCGGCCAGGAGCCGGTCGAGGTCTACGCCACCGGCCACGCCCACGGCGACCCGATGTTCGCCGAGTTCGGCGACGTCGCCACCGCCCAGACGCTGATCACCTTCGCCGACGGCTCCACCGGCGTCGTCTCCAACACCCGCTACAACCCGCGCGGCTACGACGTCCGCCTCGAGGTCCACGGCACCGGCGACTCCGTCGCCGCCGGCTGGAGCGACCAGGCCCCGCTGCGCAACCTCGAGCCCGGCAGCACCTGGCCCTCGGCCCAGCCGTGGGGCTTCTTCATGGACCGCCTCACCGACGCCTTCCGCGCCGAGCTCACCGCGTTCACCGAGCTCGTCTCCGGCGCCCGCACGGAGTCCCCGTGCACCGTGCAGGACGCGCTGGCCGTGGCCTGGATGGCCGAGGCCGCCGACCTCTCCCTCAAGGAGCACCGCCCCGTCACCATCGACGAGGTGAAGTGATGGCCGCCAGCGCGAAGATCGCCGGCGCCCCCATCTCCTGGGGCGTGTGCGAGGTCCCCGGGTGGGGCCACCAGATGGACCCGACCCGTGTGCTCGGGGAGATGCGTGACGCCGGCCTCGTGGCCACCGAGATCGGGCCCGACGGCTTCCTGCCGCGCGACCCCGCCGAGATGGCGGCCGTGCTCAAGGAGCACGAGCTCACCGCGGTCGGCGGCTTCACGCCGGTGATCATGCACGTCAAGGGTCACGACCCGATGCCGGAGGTCGACCGGGTGCTCGCGCAGTTCGCCGCGACCGGCGCGTACGTGCTGGTGCTCTCCGCCGACTCCGGCCAGGACGGCTACGACTCCCGCCCCGTCCTCGACGGCGACGGCTGGAAGCTGCTCCTCGGCAACCTCGACCGCATCACCGCCCGGGCGGCCGAGCACGGCGTCCGCGCGGTGCTGCACCCGCACGTGGGCACCATGGTGGAGAACGGCGAGGAGGTGCAGCGCGTGCTGGCCGGCTCCACGGTCTCGCTGTGCCTGGACACCGGGCACCTGCTCATCGGCGGCACCGACCCCGCCGAGCTGACCCGGCAGGCGCCGGAGCGGATCGCGCACACCCACCTCAAGGACGTGGACGCCTCGGTGGCCGCCAAGGTGCAGTCGGGACGCATCTCCTACACCGAGGGCGTCGCGAACGGCATGTACCGCCCGCTCGGCCTGGGTGACGTGGACGTCGCCTCGATCGTGAGCACGCTCGGCACTCACCACTACGACGGCTGGTACGTCCTCGAGCAGGACACGATCTTGACCGAGGCTCCGGCGGGCGAGGGCCCGCTGGCCGACGTCCGCACGAGCGCGGACCACGTCCGCTCCGTCCTGGGTTCGCTGTGAGTGGCGGCCGCCCCGAGGAGGCCTCCGGCGCCGGTGACGAGCCCCAGCGGCTCGAGCACCAGCCGTTCGATCCACTGCGGATCGGGCTCCTCGGGGCGGCCCGCATCAACGAGACCTCGATCGTGAAGCCGGCGCTGGCCACCGGCGCACGGCTCGTGGCGGTCGCCGCCCGCAGCCGCGACCGGGCCGAGGCCTTCGCGGCCCAGCACGGTGTCGAGCGCGTGCTCGACTCCTACGCCGACGTGATCGCCGACTCCGACGTCGAGGCGGTCTACAACCCGCTGGCCAACAGCCTGCACGCCGCCTGGAACGTGGCGGCCCTGGAGGCCGGCAAGCACGTGCTCACCGAGAAGCCGTCGGCGAGCAACCACGCCGAGGCGTCCTGGGTCCAGCAGCGGTTCGCGGCGACGTCCGCCCGCTTCGCCGGCCAGGTGTTCATGGAGGGGTTCCACTACCTCTACCACCCGATGTTCGTCCGCCTTCTCGAGATCGTCGCCTCCGGTGAGGTCGGCGAGGTGCGGCACGTCGAGAGCACGCTGCTCATGCCGGCGCCCCACGACTCCGACCCGCGGTGGGACATGGCGCTGGCCGGGGGCGCGATCATGGACCTCGGCTGCTACGCCCTGCACGCCCAGCGCGTGCTGGGCGCCCACGCCGGCGGCGCGCCCGTCGTCACCGGCGCCCGCTGCGAGGAGCACTCCCCCGGCGTCGACGCCTGGGCGGACGTGGAGGTCGTCTTTCCTTCCGGCGCGACCGGCCTGGCCCGCTGCTCGATGACCTCGGGCCACTGGGAGATGGCCGTGCACGTGCACGGCACCCGCGGCTCCGTCTCCGTGCCCGACCTGCTCTACCGCGAGGACGACGACCGGGTGGTCGTCCGCGCCTCCCCGGAGGCCGGCGGAGCCGAGCGCGTGGAGCACGGCGGCACCGACTCGACCTACACCCACCAGCTGCGCGTCTTCACCGCAGCCGTGCGGGGTGGCGGCCCCGTGACCACGGACGCCGACGACGCCGGCCACCATGGCGCTGGTCGACGACGCCTACCGCGCGCTCGGCCTCGCTCCCCGGCCCAGCAACCCGCCCACGGCTCCCGTCCGCTGAGGCATTTTTGACGGATCGGATGACGTTCCGCGGCCCTGACGCCAGGCGTAACGTGCCTCACACCAGCCCACCTCGACCCCATCGGGAAGGAGTCAGGGACATGCCCTCACTCACCAGCTCCACCGCCGCGTCGGCCCGCACCGCCACCGGCTGGCTGTCGGCCGACGACTGCTCGCTGGAGGACTTCAAGGCCGTCGTCGAGCAGACCACGGAGCTCGCCGACTACCCGTTCGCGGACGCGGTCGCCAGCAACGTCCTGCTGTACGGCGAGAAGCTCCGCGCCGCCATGGCCGGGCCGCAGCGCCGCGAGGTGCAGGCCGAGCTCATGCGGGCGCTGACCGACGGCCCCGGCATCGTCGTCCTCCAGGGCGCCTTCGACGACCACGGCGTCGTCGACCGGGCCACCGACGCCTTCCTGGCCCGCATCGAGCTCGAGAAGGCCGCGGGCACCGCCGCGGGCGACCACTTCGCCAAGCCCGGCGCCAACGACCGCGTCTGGGGCGCCCTCGACAAGCTGGCCGTCGCCGAGCCCGAGGTCTTCGCCGACTACTACGCCAACGACGCCCTCGCGCTGATCAGCGAGGCCTGGCTCGGCCCCGGCTACCAGGTGACCTCGCAGGTCAACGTGGTCAATCCCGGGGGCCAGGCCCAGCGTGCGCACCGCGACTACCACCTCGGCTTCATGGACGCGGCAACCTCGGTGCAGTTCCCGGCGCACGCCCACCTGCTCTCCCCCGCCCTCACGCTGCAGGGCGCCGTGGCCCACTGCGACATGCCCGTGGAGACCGGCCCGACGCTGTACCTGCCCTACTCCCACCAGTACGAGCCCGGCTACCTCGCCTTCCACCTCCAGGAGTTCACCGACTACTTCCTGGCCAACTACGTGCAGCTGCCGCTGGCCAAGGGCGACGCCGCGTTCTTCAACCCCGCGCTCTTCCACGGGGCCGGCACCAACGTCTCCGCCGACGTGCGCCGCATGGCGAACCTCCTCCAGGTCTCCTCCCCGTTCGGCCGGGCGATGGAGTCCGTCGACCGCGTCGCGATGTGCAAGGCGCTCTACCCCGTCCTGCTCCAGCGGCAGGCCGATGGCGCCGACCAGGCCGACCTCGACAACGTGATCGCGTCGTCGGCCGAGGGCTACTCGTTCCCGACGAACCTCGACCGTGACCAGCCTGTAGGCCTCATCGCACCCCAGACCCAGGCCGGCCTCATGCGCCAGGCCCTGGCCGAGAAGTGGTCGGTCGAGGAGCTGGAGCAGGCCCTGGACGCCCAGGCCGAGCGCACCCGCCCCGGGCTCGCGTGAGCACGAGCCCCGTGGCCGTCTCCCCCGCGTTCCTCGCCACCTGCTGGTCGCACACCGGTGACGCCCAGCCCGGCCCCGGCGGTCGGCACCTCTCGCCCCTCGACCTGCGCACGCGGGCCGAGGCGGCGGCGGGTGCCGGCTTCACCGGCATCGGCTTCACCATCGAGGACCTCCAGGCCTCGCCCCTCTCGCTCGAGGAGGTGGGGGCGATGCTGGACGACCTGGGCCTGGTGCACCGCGAGGTGGAGCTGGTCGAGGACTGGTGGACCACGGGTGAGCTGCGCCGGGCCTCGGACGCCACGCGGGCCGCGCTCGTGGAGGCCGCGGGCGTGCTCGGGGCCGTCTCCGTGAAGGCCGGCCCGGCCGTCGGGGACCTCAGCGGCTCGATCCCCGAGCTCCTGGACCCGGACGAGGTGGCTCACTGGGCCGAGGAGCTGCACCGGCTCGGCGACGACTTCGCCCCGGTCGGGGCGCGGGTGGCCATCGAGCCCCTGCCGTTCGCGAACATCCGGGACTTCCGCCGGGCGGCCGACCTGGTGCTGGCGGCCGACCACGCCGGCGTCGGGCTCGTCGTGGACCTGTGGCACGTCGACCGCGGGCCCTCGACGGTCGACGACCTGCGGGCACTGCCGGGCGAGAAGGTGTTCGTGGTGGAGCTCAACGACGGGCCGGCTCCCACCGGCGAGGCGCCGTTCCCCGAGACCCGCGACCGGAGGCTCGACCTCGGTCGAGGCACGTTCGACGTGCACGGGATGGTCGGCGCCCTGCACGACGTCGGGTTCTCCGGCCCGTGGGGCGTGGAGATCATCTCGCACGAGCAGCGCCGCGGCCCCCTGGCCGAGGTGCTGGCGGAGAACCTGCGCGCCGCGCGTGCCGTCGTCTCGTCCGTGGTCGGGGCAGGTGCGCGCTCCTAGCACACGCACACCCCCTGCGGTATCGCGTACCGCGACGGCCGAGGTCGTGTGCAAAGCCTTGCACCGCTCGGTGTCCACGAGTTCGCTGGCCGTGGCGGGGCACCCGTCCCGGCCGGCGGCACTCGGACCAACGGAAGGGCACCCTCCATGCGCGCAGCAGCCTGGATCTCCTCGATCGTCCTCGGGATCGTCCTCGTGCTGGGTGGGGTGGTGACCTGGTCGGTGGTCGCCTCCACCTTGTCCGCGCAGCGGATCACCGTCTCGGCGGACGCCGACTGCTTCGCCGGGGCGGACGTCGACAACCCCTTCGCCGCCTACTGCCAGGCCAAGGTGATCGACAAGCACACCCTCGGGATCACCGGCGGCAAGACCTACGCGGAGCTGGACCAGGACGACCCGCTGCGCCAGACCGCGATGACCTCCGCGTTCCTCCAGTCCTCGCTGTTCACCTCGGTGCTGGCCTTCGGGATGAGCGCCGTGGCCGTCGCGATGGGGCTCATCTTCGTGCTCCTGGGGCTCGGCATGCGCGACGTCAGCCGCAAGGCCGAGCCGGTGCCCGTCTCATGAGCGTGCACCCTTGACCACCCGTCAGGGCCGCCTTACCGTCGGTGGATGACCTGGCTCTGGTGGACGCTCGGCGTCGTGGGCACGCTGGCCTTCGTGGTGTTCGTGGTCCGGCTGGAGCGCGCGCAGCGGCGCCGTGCCCACAGCCAGGTGCGCCCGGTGCAGCCCGGGGTCGGCATCGGCCTCGGCGAGGCTCCGCACGTGGGGCACCGCATCGGCTGGACCTACCAGGGCTGAGGCGCCGGGCTCAGAGGTCCTGGGCGATCCGGCGCTGCGCGGCCGCGTGCTCCTCGTCGGTGATGTAGCCCTTCGCCAACAGCTCGTCGATGACGCGCAGCCGGTCGACCGGCGAGCGGCTGACGTCGTCCTGCGTGTGCCCGGTGGAGGCCTCCGGCCCCACCGCCGAGCCGCGCGCGGCGCCGGCGTCACCAGCCAGCCAGGGGTGGTCGGCCAGGGTGTCCCCCGCGAGGTCGGGCACGTCGGCCGCGCCGGACACATCAGGCATGTCGGGCGCGTCGGTGGCGGCGCGCGTGCCAGCCGCGCGGGCCTCCACCTCGTCCGCCTCGTGCTCGCGACCCTCCTGGCGCAGGGCCGAGGCCCGCACGCCCTCGGGTGGCGGGGTCAGGTCCGAGCGGCTGCGCACGAGCCGACGCACGGCCGAGCCCGTGCCGGCCAGGAGCACGACGACGGCGACGACCGCCACCAGCCAGAAGCCCCCGTCGCCCGCGAACATGCCCCCACGGTATCGCCCGGGGACCCCACGACGCACGACAGCCCCGTCCTGACGATCCGGTGCTCAGCGCCGGCTGGTCCTCGCCGTCGCCTGCGCGGACCAGGGGTCCTCCGGCCAGGGGTGCTTGGGGTAGCGCCCGCGCATCTCGGCGCGCACGCCGGCGTAGGGCCCGGCCCAGAAGGAGGCCAGGTCAGCGGTGACCGCCAGCGGGCGCCCGGCCGGTGAGAGCAGGTGCAACAGCACGGGCGCCCGGCCGTCGGCCAGCCGCGGGGTCTCGGCCAGGCCGAAGCACTCCTGCAGCTTGCAGGCCACCACCGGCTGGCCCGAGGCGTCCGCGTAGTCGACCCGGTGCGTGGCACCGGAGGGCACGGGCAGCCGCTCGGGCGCGAGCTCGTCGAGCCGGGTGGCCTCGGGCCACGGAAGCAGGCCCCGGAGCCCGCTCAGCACGTCGAGCCGCGCGAGGTCCTTGCCCGAGCGGACCCGGGAGACGTCGAGCCAGTCGTCGAGGCCGTCGGCGAGCGCCTCGTCGGAGACGTCGGGCCACGGTGCCCCCAGCTCGCGGTGGAGGAAGGCCAGCCGGTGCCGCAGGGCTCGGGCGGAGTCCGTCCAGGGCAGCACGTCGAGGCCGTCGCGGGCCAGCGCCTCGCGCACGGCCGCCGTCACGGCCGTGGACGACGGCTGCGCCAGCGCGGTCGCGGACAGCTCGATCGCGCCCAGCCGCGTGACGCGGCGAGCACGCAGCCGTCCCTCGCGCCAGGTCACCTCGTCCTCGGTCGTGCGGCGCGCGGCCGCCGCCACCAGGGCCAGCTCCTCGGTCAGCGGTGCCGCCGAGCGCACCCGGGCCCGCGCCTGCCCCGGGCGGCGGTCGACGTCGGCCACGGCCAGCCACTCCAGCTCGGCCAGGGCACCGGGCACGTCGCAGCCGGTGCCGCCGACGAGCAGGTGGCCGGCGGAGCCGGTGCGGCGACGCGCGACCCGGTCGGGGTGGGCCAGCGCCACGACGGCGCCCACCGCGAGGTCGTCGGTGAGCGTCTCGCGGGGCTCGGGGGCGTCGCCGACGCTCGGCAGCAGCCGACGCACGGTCTCCGTCCAGCTGCGCGGCCTCTCCCTCCGCACCGACCGCAGGGCGGCCACGAGGTCGCCGTCGGGGGTCCGGTCCTCGGCGACCAGGGCGACCACCTCGGCGGCACGGCGGGCACCCACGAGCGGTGCTCCGTCGAGCAGGGCCCGCCCCAGGCGCGGGTCGACCGGGAGGCCGACGAGCGAGCGGCCTCGCGCGGTCAGCCCGCCCGTCTCCTCCAGCGCCCCGAGGTCGGTGAGGGTGGAGGTGGCCGAGGCGAGGGCGGCGGCGGGCGGCGCGTCCGGCAGGGCCAGGCCGACCCCGCCGGGGGTGCCCCAGGCGGCGGTCTCGAGCGCGAAGCCGACGAGATCGGCCACCGCGATCTCCGGCAGCGGGTGCGCGGCCAGGTGCGCGTGCTCGGCCTGCGACCAGCAGCGCAGCACGGTGCCCGGGGCCTCGCGTCCGGCGCGGCCGCCGCGCTGCTCGGCCCCGGCGCGCGAGACCCGCACCGTCACGAGACCGCCGAGCCCGCGGGCGGGGTCGTGGCGGGGCTCGCGGGCCAGACCGGCGTCCACGACCACGCGGACACCGGGCACGGTGAGCGAGGACTCGGCCACGGCGGTGGAGACGACGACCCGGCGGCCCGGGCGGGGGCTGAGCGCGTCGTCCTGCGCGGAGGCCGGCAGCCGCCCGTGCAGGGGCAGGACGTCGGCGCCGCACCCGGCCAGCGCGGAGCAGACCCGGTCGACCTCGCGGGCGCCGGGCACGAAGACCAGGACGTCGCCCTCGTGCTCGGCCAGCGCGGTGCGGACGGTCGCGGCGACGTGGGCCAGGAACGTCGGCGGCACGCCCCGCTCGTCGACGGGCAGGACGCCCGGGGCGGGCGGCGCCCAGCGGACCTCGACGGGGTGCAGGGAGCCGGGCACGTCGACCACGGGGGCGTCGAGGAGGGCGGCGAACCGGTCGGCGGACAGGGTCGCCGACATGGCGACGAGGCGCAGGTCCTCGCGCAGCGCCGCCCGCGCGTCCAGCAGCAGCGCGAGGGCGAGGTCGGCGTCGAGGGCACGCTCGTGCACCTCGTCCAGGACGACGGCGTCGACGCCGTCCAGCGTCGGGTCGGCCTGGAGCCGCCGCAGCAGCAGGCCGGTGGTGACGACCTCGATCCGGGTGGCCGGGGAGACGGCCCGCTCGCCGCGCACGGAGAAGCCGACGGTCTCCCCCACGCGCTCACCGAGCAGGGAGGCGAGGCGACGGGCCGCCGCTCGTGCGGCGATCCGCCGAGGCTGGGTCACCACGACGCGGCCGGGCACGTCGAGGGCCACGGCGGGCGGCACCAGCGTCGTCTTGCCCGAGCCCGGTGGCGCGGTGACGACCGCCGAGCCGGACTCGCCCAGCGCGGCGCGGAGCCGGCCGAGCCCGCCTGCGACCGGGAGGTCGGGCGGGTCGGCCAGCAGGCGCGCGAGCGCGTCCACGCGCGGGGTGGTCAGACCAGCGTGCCGTCGAGCACCGTGGCCCGACCACGCAGGAACGTCGCGCGCACCGACGCCCCGAAGGAGCGCCCGTGGTACGGGTTGTTGCGCGAGAGGGAGACCGAGTCGGCGCGGTCGACCGTCACGTCGGCCGAGGGGTCGACCAGCGTGAGGTTCGCCGGCGCGCCGACCACGAGGCCCTGGCCCTGACCCTCGAGCCCGGCGATCCGGGCGGGGGTCGTGGACATCACCCGGGCCAGGTCCGCCCAGGTCATCCGCCCCGACTCGACCATCACCTGCGCGACGACCTGCACGGCCGTCTCCAGGCCCAGCATGCCGAAGGCGGCGTCGACGAAGGCGTGCTCCTTGTCGTGCCGGGCGTGCGGGGCGTGGTCGGTGGCGACGGCGTCGATGGTGCCGTCGGCCAGGGCGGCCCGCAGTGCCTCGACGTCCTCGGCCGGGCGCAGCGGCGGGTTGACCTTGAACGTCGGGTCGTAGCCCGCGAGCAGGTCGGTGGTGAGCAGCAGGTGGTGCGGCGTCACCTCCGCGGTCACGTCGATCCCCTGCGACTTCGCCCAGCGCAGCACCTCGACCGACCCGGCGGTGGAGACGTGCGCGACGTGGACGCGCGAGCCGGTGTGCCGGGCCAGCATCACGTCGCGGGCGACGATGACGTCCTCGGCCACGCCGGGCCAGCCGGGCAGCCCGAGGCGGCCGGACAGCTCGCCCTCGTGGCAGCAGGAGGCCGACCCGGCGAGGTCGGTGTCCTGGGAGTGCTGGCTGATCACGCCGCCGAACGCCTTCACGTACTCCAGGGCCCGGCGCATGACGCGGGCGTTGCCGACGCACCTGCCGTCGTCGGAGAAGACCCGGACCCGCGCCTTGCTGCGGGCCATCAGGCCGATCTCGGAGAGCTCCTCGCCGGCCAGGCCCTTGGTGACCGAGCCGACCGGGTGGACGTCGACGACGCCGGCGGCCTGCCCGAGGGCGTGCACGCGCTCGGCGGCCTCGGCGGTGTCGGTGACGGGGTTGGTGTTGGCCATCGCCAGCACGGCGGTGTAGCCGCCGACCGCGGCGGCCTGGGAGCCGGTGAGGATCGTCTCGGCGTCCTCGCGGCCCGGCTCGCGCAGGTGGGTGTGCAGGTCGACCAGGCCCGGGAGGGCGACCAGGCCGTCGGCGTCCACGACCTCGGCGCCGCTGCGGTCGAGGTCGTGGCCGACCTCGGCGATGGCGCCGTCCACGACGAGGACGTCGGCGGCGGCCCCGCCCTCGATGGAGGCCCCGGTGATCAGCAGGCGGCTCACTTCTCGTTCCCTTCGCCGGCGAGCAGGTGGTACAGGATCGACATGCGCACGGCGACGCCGGCGGAGACCTGGTCGAGCACGACCGAGGACGCGGCGTCGGCTGCGTCGGCGGCGATCTCCAGGCCGCGGTTCATCGGGCCGGGGTGCAGGATCGGCACGTCCTGGCGCAGCAGCGAGAGCCGCTGGCGGGTGAGGCCGTAGCCGACCGTGTACTCGCGACCCGTCGGGAAGAAGCCGCCGCTCATCCGCTCCTTCTGCACGCGCAGCATCATCACCGCGTCCGCCGTCGGGAGCACCTCGTCGAGGTCGTAGGACGTGGCGTACCCGGCGTCCTGGCTCCACGGGCCGACGCCGGAGGGCATCAGCGTCGGCGGGGCGACGACCGTGACGCGGGCGCCGAGCTTCGTCAGCAGGCCGACGTTGGAGCGGAAGACGCGGCTGTGGGTCAGGTCGCCCACGATGGCCACGTGCTTGCCCTCGAGCGGGCCGAGGTTCTTGGCCTCGAAGTACCGCTGGAGGGTGTACGCGTCGAGCAGCGCCTGGCTGGGGTGCTCGTGGGTGCCGTCACCGGCGTTGATGACGGCGGCGTCGACCCACTGGCTGACCTGCAGGGCCGCGCCCGAGGCGGAGTGGCGCATGACGAGGGCGTCGACGCCCATCGCGCAGATCGTGAGCACGGTGTCGCGCAGGGACTCACCCTTGGACGCCGACGAGCCCTTGCCCGTGATGTTGATGGTGTCGGCCGAGAGCCACTTGCCCGCGATCTCGAAGCTCGAGCGGGTGCGCGTGGAGTCCTCGAAGAAGAGGTTGATGACCGTGCGGCCGCGCAGGGCGGGCAGCTTCTTGACCTGCCGGTGCTGCACGTCGTGCATCTCGGCGGCGGTGGCGAAGAGTGTCTCGACGTCGTCCATCGAGAGGTCGTGGACGCTCAGGAGGTGCTTCTTCACGCCTGCTCCCCCTTCCGCCCGACGTTGCTCGGGCCCTCCGCGATGCGGACCTCCTCGTAGCCGTCGGTCTCGGCCAGCCGGACCATCACGCGCTCGCTGCGGGCGCTGGGGAGGTTCTTGCCGACGTGGTCGGCGCGGATCGGCAGCTCGCGGTGGCCCCGGTCGACGAGCACGGCGAGGCGGACGACGTCGGGGCGGCCGAGGTCGTTCATCGCGTCCAGCGCGGCGCGCACCGTGCGGCCGGAGTAGAGGACGTCGTCCACGAGCACGACGGTCTTGCCATCGATGCCGACCGGCGGGATCTCGGTGTGCTGCGGACCGCGCGCGGGGTTCTTGCGCAGGTCGTCGCGGTAGAAGGTGATGTCGAGGGAGCCCACCGGCACCTCGACGCCCTCGACGGCGGCGATCCGCGCGGCGATGCGCTGGGCGAGCGGGACGCCGCGGCTGGGCACGCCCAGCAGGACGAGGTCCTCCGCGCCGCGGTTGCGCTCCAGGATCTCGTGACCGATGCGGGTCAGCGACCGGGCGATCTCGTCGGCGTCGAAGACGACCCGGCCGGGCCGGTCCTCGCCGCTCGTGCCGGACGGGGGGCCTTGCTGGTCGGGCTGCTGCTCAATGCCGGACGGCACCACGCTGCGGACCTCCTTCTCCGCCTCACGGGACGGCTCGTTAAAGGATGTCGAACTGCTGCGCAGCCTAGCAGCGAGGACGGCTCACCCGGCCATCCCGCAGGCCCCGCCCCGGACGCGCTGGAGCAGGCCGAAGCCGGCGGCGCCGATGGCCATGAGCGCCGTGACCGGCTCGGCCGGCGAGGCGAGGACGAACGCGGGCAGGACGACCCACGCCGCCGCCATCGTGGCGCAGGGCGAGGACGCGACCGAGGCCCGCGGGTCGGGCACGTAGGTGGCCAGCGCGAGGCCACCGAGCAGCGCCGCCACGGCGATCATGGCCTGGTAGCCGGACGTCACGGTGCCCTGCACGCCGGAGGTGTAGACGAGCACCAGGACGACGCTCAGCACGACCGTGGCCAGCAGCCGGCGCGGGGTGACCAGGCCCCGCCAGGAGGACGAGGGCCGCACGCCGAGGTCGAGGCCCGGCACCGGGGTGAACAGGTCGACGGGCCGCTCGGCGTTGGTCGTGTCCTCGCTCATGCCGACCATGGTGCCAGATCCCCCCAGGGGGTGGGCTGCGCCGGCGGCACGGAGGAGGCTCGGACCATGTCGAAGCTCCCCTTCCCGGACGACGTCCGCGCCTTCCTCTCCCGCCCCAACCCGGCCGTCATGGCGACGCTGCGCAAGAGCGGTGCGCCGATCACGGTCGCCACCTGGTACCTGCTCGAGGACGACGACCGCGTGCTCCTCACCCTCGACGACACCCGCACCCGTCTCCAGCACCTGAAGCGGGACCCGCGGATCGCCCTGACCGTGACCGACCCGGAGAACTGGTACACCCACGTCTCGTTCCAGGGCGAGGTCGTGGAGATCGCCTCCGACACCGGGCTGGCCGGCGCGAACAAGGTCTCGCAGCACTACACCGGCCACGACTACCCCGACCAGGTCAGCCCGCGGACCAACGTCTGGGTGCGGATCTCCGACTGGCACGGCTGGGGCGCGCACAAGGACGACCTCAGCAAGCGGGGCTGAGGCCGCCCCGGCTGCGGCCGGCTCAGGCCTCGCTCACGTCGAGCAGCACCTTGCCCACGGCGCCGTTCTCGACGGCGTCGTGGGCGGCCGCCGCGTCCTCCAGCGCGAAGTGGTGCAGCGGGACGCCGGCGTCCGGCCCGACCCGGAGGGCACCGGCGTCCACGGCGGCGTTGACGTCGGCGGCGGCCGCCTCGAGGAGGTCCGCGCCGACGAAGTAGAGCATCGCGCCCTGGAGCCGGACGTTCTTGATCATCAGGTCGCGCACCGGGGCGTGGGCCTCGTCGCCGGGGTTCGCGCCGTAGAAGGCGATCGTGCCGCGGTTGCGCAGCACGGCGACGTCGTCGGCCAGGTTCGGCCCGAGCGCGACGTCGACCACCAGGTCCACGCCCTCGGGGCAGATCTCGGCCAGGGCCTCCGGTACGGAGCCGGCCCGGTAGTTCACCGTCTGGTGCGCACCGGCGGCGATCGCGAGGGCGGCCTTCTCCTCGCTGGAGACGGTCGCGACGACCTGGGCCCCGGCCCACCGGGCCAACTGGATCGCGGCGTTGCCGACGGCGCCGGCCCCGCCCTGCACGAGCACCGTCGTCCCGCTCAGGCTGCCGGGGGCGATCCGGTCGGCGTCCTCACCGCTGGTGAGCGCGCGGTGCGCGGTCATCGCCGGGACGCCGAGCGCGGCGCCCAGGTCGAACGAGGCCCCGACCGGCAGGGGGACGACGTGGGCGGCCGGCTGCACGGTGTGCTCGATCGCCGTGCCGTAGGCGCGGCCCGCGGCCTGGGCGAGGTAGGTCCAGACCCGCTCGCCGACCTTCAGCCCCGTGACGCCCTCGCCCACGGCGTCGACGACACCGGCGGCGTCCTGCCCGGGGCTGACCTCGGTGAAGTCACCGTTCATGCCGGCGGCCCGGAACTTCCAGTCGGTCGGGTTCACGCCCGCGCGCACCACCCGGACCCGGACCTCGCCCGGGCCCGGCTCGGGCACGGGCCGGTCGACGAGGGTCAGGACGGAGGACGGACCGGTCTCGGAGTACACGACTGCTCGCATGTCGTGTGCAGCGCCCCGACCCCCGGGCGGTGTTCCCGACGAGGGGGTGAGAACCGGCGTCTCGTCGGGTCGGCGAGAGTCAGCGGGTGCTGGTCTGCGGCCAGACGTGGCCCCACCGGTCGACGACCAGCATCACGCGGTCCTCGCCGGCCAGCACGGTGGCCGCGATCCACACCACGAGCCACGCGCCGAGCGTGATCACCGTGGACAGGAAGTGCGCGACGTGCGCGGGCCGACGACGGTGCCGCAGCACCGCGGAGTGGTCGTCGCGGTACAGGACCTGCCCGTTGGTGGTCAGCACGCGGTCACGCACCGCCACGTCCAGCAGACGGGATCGCTCCGCGTCGTCGACCTCGTGCCAGGCCTCGGGCCCCGCCTTCGCCTCGAGCACCGCCGGGTCGCAGGAGTACAGAGCCCGCTGCCACCGGCGGCCGCTGAACCGCAGCCACCGGCGCCCGTCGTAGTGGTAGTCGCCGAGCACGGGCTTCTGCGTGGCGGTGGCGACGTCGGCGCCCTCGGGGCGCGTGAGCAGGACGGGTCGGGCCATGCCCGCAGCGTAGGGCCGCCGGACCGTCCTGTCAGGAACGTCCGGGCAGTCCACGCCGTCGCGCCGAGGATCGGGACCAAGGTCCCGGCTGGTGGGTCAGAGCGCGTCCGCCATCGCGGCGCAGGCCGCCAGCCACGACCGCTGGGTCGCACGCGAGAGCTCGGTGTAGGGCACCACCGAGCCCGAGACGAGCGCAGGGTCGTAGGGCACGCGGTGGACGCTGCGGGTGCGCTGCTCGTAGACGTCCACGAGGTCGGCGGCGAGGCCCTTGTCCACCGTGGGCGAGGGGTCGGAGAGCACCGTGAGCGTGCGGTGCTTGAGGTCCGGGACGCCGGCGTCGGCCAGGGCGTCGAGCATCCACAGGCCCGAGTAGCCGGTGTCCTCGCGGACGGTGGAGGTCACGACGAGCAGGTCGGCGGCACCGGCGGCCGCCAGCCAGTTCTCGGCACGCATGTTGTTGCCGGTGTCGACGAGGATCACTCGGTAGAAGCGCTCGAGCAGGCCGTGCACCGCGCCGAAGTCGTCGGCGTGGATGGTCCCCGTGACGTCCGGACGCTCGTCGGAGGCGAGGACGTCGAAGTGGGCGTCGCCCTGCGAGCGGACGTAGGCACCGAGGTCCCCGATGCGCGACGAACCGACCTGGTCGAAGCGCTCCAGGTCCTCCAGCAGCTCGCGGGTGGTGTTGTGGTGCCCGGCGCGGGCACCCCGGATGCCGAGGGTGCCGCGGGTCTCGTTGTTGTCCCAGGCGACGACCCCGCCGCCGCGCACCGTGCCGAACGTGCAGCCGGCCGCCAGCACGCCGGTGGTCTTGGCGGCCCCGCCCTTGGGGTTCACGAAGGCGATGGTGCGCGGCCCGTCGAGGTCGCGCTGCACGCGACGGCGCAGGTCGTGGTGCTCGGCCTCGGCCGGACCCATCGCCGGGGACACCAGGCCGCCGCTCATGCGCCGCACGGCGCCCCGCCAGC
Source organism: Nocardioides bruguierae (assembly GCF_023656415.1). Lineage (GTDB taxonomy): Bacteria > Actinomycetota > Actinomycetes > Propionibacteriales > Nocardioidaceae > Nocardioides > Nocardioides bruguierae. The sequence continues at coordinate 597 of NZ_JAMOIL010000001.1, read as the reverse complement.
CCCAGGTGGCCGGACCGGTCGTCGCCTCGGCGGCGCGCCGGTCGAGGAAGTCGGTGGCGGTGGCGAACCGACGCGGCTCGGCGTGCGCGCCTCCGCGCGGGGCGCCCTGCCGCTGCTCGGTGCGGTCGTCGGTCTGGGTCATCGGCATCTCCCGAGATGTCGAGCGGATGAGGGGATCGCAGGGAGTGATTCCCCGCCAGGTCCGCCCTCACACCTCCTCTCCACAGGCTGCCGGGTCAGGTCCGGCGCGCGCCCGCCGATGGGACGCGCATGAGGAGCCCGCACGCCGCCATGGCCGCGCTGACGGTCTGCCTGGTGCTGCTCGCGGGCCTGGCGCCGGGCTGCACGACCATCGGCCTGGCCGGGTCCGCGTCCCTCATCTTCCTCTCCCTGCTCGGCCGCCACCGGCGCGAGCAGCGTGCGGAGGCGGCGCAGGAGGAGGCCGCGCGCGAGCGCCGGCAGTGGTTCGTCTAGAGCGTGTCTGCTTAATCCGGGCGTGGTGGTCGGCGATGGTTGACACATGTCGCGTGTGGCAGTGCTGAATGACGCTCAGTGGGAGCGGATCGAGTCGTTGATGCCGTCCTCGGATGGCCAGCG
>NZ_JAMOIL010000024.1 GCF_023656415.1 Nocardioides bruguierae | reverse complement strand
CGCTGGCCATCCGAGGACGGCATCAACGACTCGATCCGCTCCCACTGAGCGTCATTCAGCACTGCCACACGCGACATGTGTCAACCATCGCCGACCACCACGCCCGGATTAAGCAGACACGCTCTAGCGGGGGCGGGCTAGCGGGCGTCCTGGCGGGGGATCAGCACCTCGCGGGCCAGCATCAGCAGGGCCGAGGCCGTGGGGATCGCCAGCAGTGCGCCCACCACGCCGAGCAGCGCCGCGCCGACCAGTGCCGCGATGACGGTGACGACGCCGGGCACGTCGACCGAGCGCGACATCACGCGCGGGTAGATGAAGTAGTTCTCCACCTGCTGGTAGACGAGGTAGAAGACCAGGCACGCCAGGCCGATCGTCGGGTCGACGGCGAAGCCGATGAGCGTGACCACGACGGCGCCGAGCGTGGCGCCGACCATGGGGATGACGTCGAGCAGCGCGACGACGAACGCGAGGGCGAAGGCGTACTCGGAGAGTCCGACGACGAAGAAGAAGATCAGCGAGCTGAGGCCCGCGCAGGTGGCGACCACGAACGCGCCGGCGACGTAGCCGCCGACGCTGGCGAGGACCTTGTCGCCCAGGCGGGAGACGCGGTCGCGGCGCGAGGCCGGCGCGAGCTGGTAGAGCGCGTGCTTGGTGGCCCGCATGCTGGCCAGGAAGTACAGCGTGAGGACGACGACGAAGAAGACGTTGGCCAGCGCGCTGAAGATGGCGATGCCGACCCCGAGGACGCCGCCGAAGATCGAGGAGATGAACGACCCGCCGGTGACGAAGTCCTGCACCTTGGTGAGGATGTCGAACTGGTCGTTGATCTCGCGGATGCGGTCGTTGGACTCCAGCTGGTCGACCCAGCCGGGCACGCTCTGCCCGATGGCCGTCACCTGGTCGGTGATCACCGGCACGAGCGCGAACGCGAAGCCGGTGAAGGCCACCAGCACGCCGACGATCACCAGGAGCACGGCCAGGCCGCGCTTCACGTGCCGCTTCTCGAGGGCCTCGACCGCGGGGTTGAGCCCGGCGGCCAGGAACATCGCCACGACCAGCAGCACCAGGGTGCTGCCGATCGAGAGCACGAGGCTGCCCAGCCACCAGGCGACGAACGCGCCCAGTGCGCCGAAGAAGCCGATGAGGAACGGGCTGCGCCGGAACGGCGGCCCGGGCGTGCCGAGCTCGGGGTCGTGGGTCGGGGCGTCTGCCTCCGATCCCTCCTCGGGGGCCTCGGTGGCCTCCGAGACGCTGTCGACCAGCGCGTCCGCGCCGTCGTCGGCGCGGACGTGGGGGTCCTGCGGCACGCTCAGTCGTCCTGGCTGTCGGTGTCGGTGTCCTCGGAGTCGTCGCCGGAGAACTTGCCGACCAGCTCCGCCAGCGAGGCGAGCTGGGCGGTGATGCCGTCGCGGCGCTTGCGCAGCCGGTCCACCTCGGCGCGGACCTTGTTGCGCTCGCGCTCGGCCTCGGCCAGGCCCGTGGAGGAGATCGACTCCGCCTGGGTGCGGGCGGAGGAGACGATCTGCTCGGCCTCGCGGCGGGCGCGGGAGAGCAGGGCGTCGGCCTCGGTCTGGGCGCCCTCGCGGTAGGAGGTGGCCTGCTCGGTGGCCTGCCGCGCCCGCTCCTCGGCGGACGAGGCGCGCTGCTCGGCCTCGACCACGAGCCGCTTGGTCTCGGCCATCGTGGACTCGTGGTGGTCGGTGGCCTCGCGGGCCAGCCGCTCCTTCTCCACCGCCAGGGCGCGGCGGGCCTCGGTGACCTCGCGGTCGGCGGCGGCGCGCGCCTGCTCGACGTGGCGCTGCGCAGAGGAGCGCAGCTCGGTGGTCTCCTGCTCGGCGGCCAGCTTCAGCTGGTCGGCGTCGCGCTGGGCGGAGGCGCGCACGTCGGCCGCCTCGGCGCGGGCCAGGGCCCGCTCCTGCTCGGTGTCGGCGGTGGTCCGGGCCCGGGCCTCGTCCAGCTCCTTGAGCTGCACGGTGCGCATGTCCTCGGCCTCGCGGGAGGCGTCGGCGCGGATCGCGTCGCCGTCGCGGTGGGCCTGCGCGATGATTTCCTCGGCCTCCCGCTCGGCGGTCTCGCGGACCTCGGCTGCCTCCTCCTCGGCCAGGCGCAGCATCGCCGACGCGCGCCCGCCGAGCCCGGCGTAGGAGGGGCTGTCGCGCTCGGCGAGGTCGGCCTTGACCTTGGACAGCTCGGCCTCGAGCACCGAGGTGCGCGAGGCGGTGGACTCGAGCTCGCCGGCGATCTGGTCGCGCTCCTCGACGAGCTGGCGCACCCGGGCGTCGACGACGGCGGAGTCGTAGCCGCCGCGGCGGACCGTGGGGAACGACGGGGGCACCGTGGCCGGGCGCTGGCCGGGGGCCGGGCGGGTGCCGTGGCGGGGCGCGGTCGGCACCGGCGCGGTGGAGGCGGCCGGGTCGGCCTGGCCGCCGGAGGTCCGGCCACCCGTGCCGGACGAGGAGCGGCTCGTGCTGCCGGAAGAGCCCGGGGAGTCCTCGCCCACGGCAGGGATGACCTGGGTCCGGTCCTCGGACCCTCCCTGCTCCGGCTCGTCCTCGAAGATCGACAGCCCCTGGTCGCTCATGGGTGGTGGATACCGTCCTTCATCGGCTCGTGCGGCCCGCACCGGGCCCGGTCGGGGCCCATCCTTGCCCACGCACGGACGAAACCGAACCCCGTCCGCGGAATGTCGTGCGGAATCTCGTCACCGACGGCGGACGCACAGCGGGGCCCTGTCGTGGCGACAGGACCCCGCTGTGTCGGACGCTGTGCCGGCCGCCGGTGCCGGACCGGCGGGTGGGTGCCTGGTCAGACGCCCCGGAACCGGTTGATCGCCGGGAGGTGGGCGTCGCGCATGTCGTGGTCGCGGACGCCGAGACCCTCCTCGGGCGCCAGGCACAGGACCCCGACCTTGCCCTGGTGGGCGTTGTGGTGGACGTCGAGGCTGGCCTGCCCCACCTCGTCGAGGGTGTAGGTGCGCGACAGGGTCGGGTGGATCTTGCCCTTGGCCACGAGGCGGTTGGCCTCCCACGACTCGCGGTAGTTGGCGAAGTGGCTGGAGATGATCTTCTTGAGGTTCATCCACAGGTAGCGGTTGTCGTACTCGTGCATGTAGCCGCTGGTGGAGGCGCACGTGGTGATGGTGCCGCCCTTGCGGGTCACGAAGACGGAGGCGCCGAAGGTCTCGCGGCCGGGGTGCTCGAAGACGATGTCGATGTCCTCCCCGCCGGTCAGCTCACGGATCTTGGCGCCGAACCGCTTCCACTCCTTCGGGTCCTGGGTGCGCTCGTCCTTCCAGAACTTGTAGCCCTCCTCCGCCCGGTTGATGACGAGCTCGGCGCCCATCGAGCGGGCGATCTTCTCCTTCTCCGCGTTGGAGACCACGCAGACCGGGGTGGCGCCGCCGTTGAGCGCGTACTGCGTCGCGAAGCCGCCGAGGCCGCCGGAGGCACCCCAGATGAGGACGTTGTCGCCCTGCTTCATGTCGCCGCCGTTCTTGGAGACCAGCTGGCGGTAGGCGGTGCAGTTGACCAGCCCGGGGGAGGCGGCCTCCTCCCAGGTGAGGTGGTCCGGCTTCGGCATCAGCTGGTTCGCCTTGACCAGGGCCACGTGTGCGAGTCCGCCGAAGTTGGTCTCGAAGCCCCAGATGCGCTGCTGGGGGTCGAGCATCGTGTCGTCGTGGCCGTCGGGGTCCTCCAGCTCCACCGAGAGGCAGTGGGCGACGACCTCCTGGCCCGGCTTCCACCGGGTCACGCCCGGGCCGGTGCGCAGCACGACGCCGGACAGGTCGGAGCCGACCACGTGGTAGGGCAGGTCGTGGCGCTTGGTGAGCTCGGACTGGCGTCCGTAGCGCTCCAGGAAGCCGAACGTGGAGACCGGCTCGAAGATCGAGGTCCACACGGTGTTGTAGTTGATGGCCGAGGCCATGACGGCCACGAGCGCCTCGCCGGGGCCCAGCTCGGGCATGGCGACCTCGTCGACGTGCAGGGACTTGCGGGGGTCCTTCTCCTTCGAGGGCACTCCCTCGAACATGTCGACCTCGTCCTTCTTGACGAAGGCCGCTCGGTAGGACTCGGGCAGGGACAGGTTCGCGAAGTCCTCGCCGGCTGTGTCACCAGCCATGATGGCGTCGAGGATGTGCTGCACGGTGCTCTCCTTCGGGCTGTGCCGCGGGTGGGGTGGCGTGCACGGTAGCCGGACGCGGACGTCCGCTCCTGTGACGCGAGTCTCACGGTAGCGGGGCCGTCCGACCCGGGCCGTCCGGTCCCGTCCACCCCTGACATCCGTCACGGCCCGGACGTGACGGCGCGCAGGTCCTTCCGGGCTCCGCGCGGACGAGGGTGGGGACATGACCATCCACGCCACCCGTACCACCGGGGCCACCGGGGCCACCGGCGCCACCGGCGCCGTCCGTGACGCCGCCGTCGACCTGCGCGGCCTGCGCCGCACCTTCCGCAGCGCCCACGGCGAGGAGGTCGTGGCCGTCGACGGTCTCGACCTGCTCGTCCGCCCCGGCGAGGTCGTCGCCCTGCTGGGGCCCAACGGCGCCGGCAAGACGACCACCCTCGACGTGGTCCTCGGCCTGTCCCGCCCCAGCGGGGGCACCGCCCGCGTGCTCGGTCTGGACCCGCGCGAGGCGGTGCGGGCCGGACGCGTCGGCGCGGTGCTGCAGACCGGCGGCCTGCTGCCCACGCTGACCGTGGGAGAGACGTTGCGCTACCTCGCGGCCTGCCACCCGGGGCTGGCCGGTCGGCGCGGCCCGGAGGCCGCCGACGACGCCCTGCACCGCGCCGGCATCGCGCATCTCGCCGGACGACGGGTCTCCCGCTGCTCCGGCGGTGAGCAGCAGCGCGTGCGGTTCGCCGCCGCCCTCCTGGCCGACCCGGCGCTGCTCGTCCTGGACGAGCCCACCGCCGCGATGGACGTGGCGGCGCGGCGCGCCTTCTGGGACGCCATGCACGCCGAGGCCGCCGCCGGCCGCACGATCGTGTTCGCCACGCACTACCTCGAGGAGGCCGAGGCGTTCGCCCACCGCACCGTGCTGATGGCCCGCGGCCGCGTCGTCGCCGACGGCCCCACCCAGGAGGTGCGCTCACGGGCGCTCGGGCGCACCGTCTCGATCGCCCTGGCCGACCCGGCCGCCGCCCGGACCGCCCTGGCGGACCTGCGGCCCCGGCTGGCCCGCGCCGGCGTCGCCGTGCTCGACACCGCCACCGACGGCCCGCGGCTGGTGCTGCGCGTCGACGACGCGGACACGGCGGCCCGCCTCGTCCTGGACGTGGAGGGCGCGCACGACCTCGAGGTTGCCCCCGGTTCCCTCGAGGACGCCTTCCTGCTGCTGACCGCCGACGCCACCACCACCACCGCCCGCACCACTCCCACCGCCAACCCCACCGCCACCCACACAGCCACGGAGGTGGCCCGATGACCGCCCTGCCCGCACCCGCAGCCACCGCCGTCCCGGCACCCGCGCCCACCGGGCGGGTCGCACCGCTCTCGCCGACCCTGCTGCGGCTGGAGCTGCTGCGGCTCCTGCGCGACCCGGTCACCTGGATCTTCTCCGTCGGCCTGCCGGGGTTCCTCTACGTCATGCTCGGCACCTCCACCGAGTACGCGGACGTCTCCGCCGGCCACGGCAACCTCGCGATGTTCGTGATGATCGCGATGGCCGCCTACGGCGCGGTGACCGCCACCGTCGGCGTGGGCGGACGGGCGGCGCTGGAGCGCACCCAGGGCTGGGGTCGCCAGCTCGGGCTGACGCCGCTGGCCGACCTCACCTGGGTCGGCACCAAGGCGGCGACGGGCGTGGTCCTGGCGTCCCTGCCGGTCCTGCTGGTCTACGGGCTCGGGCTGGCCCTCGGTGCCGAGGGCACGATGGGGGCCTGGCTCGGCAGCCTGGCCGTCGTCCTCGTGGGGGCCTCGCTGTTCTCGCTGCTGGGGCTGGCGATCGGGCTGGGCTTCGGCACCGACCAGGCCGTGGCCGCGACCGGCGGCGTGGTGGTGGTCCTGGGGTTCCTCGGCAACGTCTTCTACCCGCTCTCCGGCGTGCTGCTGGACATCGCCCGCTTCAGCCCGATGTACGGCTACGTCGGCCTGGCCCGGTACCCGCTCACCGACGGCTGGACGAGCATGGGCGCCGGCCCGGCGTTCCACGACTCGCTGGGGCTGCTGATCGCTAACGTGAGCGTGTGGACGGTCCTGTTCGGCCTGGTGGCGCTGCTGCTGGTGCGTCGCGCCCGCAGCCGCCAGTGACGGCCCGGCCGTTCCCGGCGGCCCGCCTGCTCTGGCTCGTCTGGCTGGTCTTCCTCGCCTTCCCGCTCTCCGAGGCGGTCGCGGCGGGCGGCGCGGCCACGGCGCTCGGCGTCCTCGGCACGCTCGGCTTCGCCGCGGCCTACGTCGTCGGGGTCTGGCAGCTGCCCGGTGGCGCCGGCTCGCGCACCTCCCTGGTCGTGCTCGCGCTCCTCGCGGGGCTCGTCCTGGGCCTGGTGCCGGTGATCGGGCTGGGCGTGGTCTCGTTCCTGCCGTTCCTGCAGTCCTACGGCGTGTTCGTCCTGCCGCGGCCGTGGTGCTTCTGGTGGGTCGGGGTCGTCGCGCTGGGCCTGCTCGCCCCCTGGCTGCTGGACCCCTCGCAGGGCTGGCTGGTGGTCACGCTGATCGTGGTGGCCGTCGGTGCCGGCACGGCGGTGGGTCGCGAGCTCACCGACCGTGGCGACGCCCTGCGCGGGGTCTCCGAGCAGCTGGCGGTGACCGCCGAGCGAGAGCGGGTGGCCCGCGACGTCCACGACGTGCTGGGGCACAGCCTCACCGTGGTGGTGCTCAAGGCGGAGCTGGCCGAGCGGCTGGTCGAGGCCGACCCGGCGGCCGCCCGGCGCGAGCTCGGTGAGCTGCGCGACCTGGCGCGCGAGGCCCTCGCCGAGGTGCGGGCCACGGTGACCGGGCTGCGGGCCGCGGTGCTCACCGACGAGCTGGCGGCGGCGCGCTCGGCGCTCGAGGCCGCCGGGGTGGCCGCCCGGATGCCGGACGACGGCGGCGCGCTCGACCCGGCGCTGCACCCGGCCGCGGCCTGGGCCGTGCGCGAGGCGGTCACCAACGTCGTGCGCCACGCCCACGCCACGGCCTGCCGTGTGGAGCTGCTGCCCGCCGGCGTCCGCGTGCTCGACGACGGCGTGGGCCTGCGCGGCAGCGCCCCCGGCAACGGGCTGCGCGGCCTGCGGGAGCGGGTGGCCGCGGTCGACGGGCTGCTGGAGGTCGCCGACCGGCCGGGCGGCGGCACCGTGCTGGAGGTGCTGTGGTGAGCGCGCCGATCCGGCTGCTGCTCGCCGACGACCAGGCCATGGTGCGCGGCGCGCTGGCCGCGCTCCTCTCGCTCGAGCCCGACCTCGAGGTGGTGGCCCAGGTGGGCCGCGGGGACGAGGTGGCCGCCGCCGTGGCCGCGCACGCCCCCGACGTGTGCCTGCTGGACATCGAGATGCCGGGACTCGACGGCATCGAGGCGTGCCGGCAGGTTGCGCGCTCGTCCCGGCGTCCCGCCGGGCCCCGGGTGCTCGTGGTGACCACCTTCGGGCGGCCCGGCTACCTGCGGCGCGCGCTCGAGGCCGGCGCCGACGGGTTCGTCGTCAAGGACACCCCCGCCGACGCGCTGGCCGAGGCGGTGCGCCGGGTGCACGCGGGCCTGCGCGTCGTGGACCCGACGCTGGCCACCGCCTCCCTGCTGGACGGGGCGAGCCCGCTGACCGAGCGCGAGGCCGACGTCCTGCGCCTGGCCCTGGGCGGGGCGCCGGTGGCCACGATCGCCGCCGACCTGCACCTGTCCGGCGGCACCGTGCGCAACCACCTCTCGGCCGCGATCGGCAAGACCGGCACCACGACCCGGGTCGAGGCCGCGCGGGTGGCGCGCGACCGCGGCTAGATCTGACCGGCCTCGGAACGCCGGTCAGTGGGCGGCGGCCGGCTCCACCAGCTCGACGAGGATGCCGCCGGCGTCCTTGGGGTGCACGAAGTTGATCCGGGAGTCGCTGGTGCCGCGGCGCGGCTCCTCGTAGAGCAGCCGCAGTCCGCGCTCGCGCAGCGTCGCGGAGACCGCCTCGACGTCGGTGACGCGGTAGGCGATCTGCTGACAGCCGACGCCGTTGCGGTCGATGAACTTCGCGATCGTGGAGGACTCGTCCAGCGGCGCCAGCAGCTGCACGCAGGAGGTCGAGTCGCCGACCGCCATCATCGCCTCGCGCACGCCCTGCTCGACGTTGGTCTCCTCGTGCTGGAGCGTCATGCCGTAGACGTCGCGGTAGAAGGCGATCGCCTCGTCCAGGTCCGGCACCGCCATGCCGACGTGGTCGATGGCGGTGAAGAGGTTCGCGGGGACGAGCGGAGCAGCGGTCATGGGGCGAGCATGCTGCCGGTGCGACGGGCTGGCAACGGCCGAACGTCATGCTGTGACGTGTGCCACTCCGGTGCCGGTGGTGGCCCGCGCGCCCACGGGACACCGTGGGTAGCCTCGCGAGGGGCGCGGGTCACACCGGCCCCCGCCCGCCGTCGTCCCGCGCAGGAGGAACCATGTCCGCATCCGTCATCGTCGCCGGTGCCCGTACCCCGATCGGCCGCCTGCTGGGCGGCCTGTCCACGCTCTCGGCCGCCGACCTGGGCGGCGTCGCCATTGCAGGCGCCCTGGAGAAGGCCGGCGTGACCGGCGACCAGGTCGACTACCTCGTCATGGGCCAGGTCATCCAGGCCGGCGCCGGCCAGAACCCCGCGCGCAGCGCCGGGATCGCCGGCGGCCTCCCGCAGGCCGTCCCCTCGATCACGATCAACAAGGTCTGCCTCTCCGGCATCAACGCCATCGCCTACGCCGACCAGCTGGTCCGCGCGGGCGAGGCGGACGTCGTCGTGGCCGGCGGCATGGAGTCGATGACCCTCGCCCCGCACCTGCTGCCGAAGTCCCGCTCCGGCTTCAAGTACGGCGACACCACGCTCGTGGACTCCATGGCCTACGACGCCCTCTACGACCAGCTCACCCAGCAGGCGATGGGCGGGCTCACCGAGGCCGTCAACGCCGAGGGCGTGGCCCTGACCCGCGAGGAGCAGGACTCCTTCGCCGCGCAGTCGCACCAGAAGGCCGCGGCGGCGCAGAAGAACGGTGTCTTCGACGAGGAGATCGTGCCGGTCTCCATCCCGCAGCGGAAGGGCGACCCGGTCGTCGTCTCGGTCGACGAGGGCGTGCGCGGCGACACGACCACCGAGTCCCTGGGGCGCCTGCGTCCGGCGTTCTCGCGGACCGGCACCATCACCGCCGGCTCGGCCTCCCAGATCTCCGACGGCGCCGCCGCCGTCGTGGTGATGAGCAAGGACAAGGCGGAGGAGCTCGGCCTGGACTGGCTGTGCGAGATCGGCGCCCACGGCATGGTGGCCGGGCCGGACTCCAGCCTGCAGATGCAGCCCGCCAACGCCACGGCCAAGGCCTGCGCCAAGGAGGGCATCGAGCCCGGCGCCCTCGACCTGGTGGAGTTCAACGAGGCCTTCGCGGCGGTGGGCATCGAGTCCACCCGGGCGCTCGGCCTGGACCCCGAGAAGGTCAACGTCAACGGCGGCGCCATCGCGCTGGGCCACCCGGTCGGCATGTCGGGTGCCCGCATCGTGCTGCACCTCGCGCTGGAGCTGCGGCGCCGCGGCGGTGGCGTCGGTGCGGCCGCGCTGTGCGGTGGCGGCGGGCAGGGTGACGCCCTGATCGTGCGTGTCCCGCAGTCCTGAGCCCCGTCGGCGGGTCGTCGACGTCCCGGACCTGGTCGCGCGTGCCCGCGCCGGCCAGGTCCGGGCCGTCGCGCGCCTGCTGAGCCTCGTCGAGACGGACTCACCTCACCTGCGCGAGGCGATGACCCTGCTCGCGCCGCACACCGGCCGGGCGCAGGTCGTGGGCATGACCGGCGCGCCCGGAGTCGGCAAGTCCACCTCCACCAGCGCGCTGGTCTCCGCGCTGCGGGCCGCGGGGCGCACCGTCGGCGTGCTCGCCGTCGACCCCAGCTCCCCGTTCTCCGGCGGCGCGCTGCTGGGGGACCGCATCCGCATGGAGTCGCACACCGGCGACGCCGGCGTCCTCGTGCGCTCGATGGCCTCGCGCGGCCACCTCGGCGGTCTCTCCGCCGCCACCCCGCAGGCCGTGCGGGTGCTGGACGCGGCCGGCTTCGACGTGGTGCTCGTGGAGACGGTCGGGGTCGGGCAGAGCGAGGTCGAGGTCGCGGGGCTCGCCGACACCACCGTCGTCCTGCTGGCCCCCGGGATGGGCGACGGTATCCAGGCCGCCAAGGCCGGCATCCTCGAGGTCGGCGACCTCTACGTCGTGAACAAGGCGGACGCCGACGGCGCCGGTCGGCTGCGCCGCGAGCTCCGCGGGGCGCTCTCGATGGCCGAGCGCGAGCCCGGCGTATGGGAGCCGCCCGTCCTCTCCACCGTGGCCTCCCGCGGTGAGGGCGTGGCCGAGGTGCTGGCGGCGCTGGAGGAGCATCGCGCCTGGGCCGAGGCCTCCGGTGCGCTGGCGCGGCGACGCCTCGCCCGGGCCCGGGCCGAGATCGAGGCGGTGGCCGTGGCCGAGCTGCGGCGCCGGTGGACCGGCCTCGGCGGTGCCGGCCACCTCGACGACCTCGCCGCCGCCGTGGCTGCGGGGGAGCAGCCCGTGCACGCGGCCGTCGACGTGCTCCTGGAGGCCGTGGACGGCGCGGGTCCTCCGGCGGGCAGCGACTGAGGGGCGGACCCGCCACGCCAGGCGCCACGCCTGCCTTGACGTGACGGCGCTCACGGGCAGGATGGGGTCATGGTCTGGCTCCTGCTCCTCCTGTTCCCGGTCCTCGCCGTCGCGGACGCCGTCTGGTCCCAGCGGTTCGCGCAGCGGCTGGCCTCGTATTCGACCCGGGAGTACCAGGTGGCCGGCCTCGACCGGGACGACGTCGTCGGCACCCACCACACCTGGGGCCTCTTCCCGTGGAACGCCGTCCGCGTGCGGCGCCGGCTGGAGAAGGCGCGTCGGGACGTCGCGGCGTTCGAGAGCCGCCGCTGAGGCGTCCCCACTCCTGGGGACGCGGCCGCCCCGGCGGCGAGCCTCGCGTGTCACCGACGTGGCTGCTGGTACAGATGGGACAGTTCCCTGCCCGGGGACCGACCCGTCACCGACCGAGGACAGAACCCCTGTGAAGAAGCTCCTGCCCTGGCTGATCGTCCTGTTCGTGGTGTTCTGGGTCGTCACCAGCCCCGAGACGTTCGCGAGCTCCGTGCAGGCCGGCGTCGGTGCCGTGCTGGCCTTCTTCGGCTCCCTCGTCGACGTCATCAACGGGTTCGCCCGCTGACGCAGGCGCGTCCATGGGCCTGCTGACCGCGCTGGGGGACCCCCGCATCTCCCGCCACCTGCTGCGCGAGGAGGGCGAGGTCATCGTCGACGAGGTCACCCACCACTGGGTCGCCTACGTCCGCCCCGTCGCCGAGGGCGTCCTCGGCGTCGCGCTGCTGTGCACCGTGCCCTTCGCCCGGGTGGAGATCGCCTGGCTGCCGCTCGTGCTCTTCCTCGTGCTCGCGGTCCGCGCCACCTGGGGCTTCCTCTCCGAGCGGGTCGACCGGTTCGTGATCACGAACATGCGGGTCTTCCGCGTCCACGGCGTGCTCAACCGCCAGCTCTCCACGATGCCCCTGAGCCGCATCCTCGACATCTCCGTCACCAAGCCGCTGCTCGGGCGACTCCTCGGCTACGGCCACTTCGTCTTCGAGTCCGCCGCCCAGGAGCAGGGCCTGCGCGACATCCGCTTCGTAGGACGCCCCGACCAGCGCGACCTCACCATCCAGCGCGTGGTGCAGCGCGCCGGCCTGCGCGGCCCGCGGGTCTGACCGGCCATGTCCTCCGCGCTGCACCACGTCGAGCTGTGGACCGGTGACCTGGCGGCCGTCGAGCAGGCCTGGGGGTGGCTGCTCGGCAGGCTCGGGTGGCGAGACGGGGACGCCTGGGACCGCGGGCGCACCTGGACGTACACGGACGGGACCTACCTCGTGCTCGAGCAGTCGCCGGCCGTCACGGACGAGGTCCACGACCGCCTGCGTGCCGGCATGAACCACCTCGCGCTGCACGCCCCGACCTCGGCCGTCCTGGACGACGTCCGGGCCGACGCGGCCGCACACGGGTGGTGCGAGATGTTCGCCGAGCGCTACCCGCACGCGGGAGGGCCCGCGCACCGCGCACTCTTCCTGGAGAACGAGCAGGGGTTCGAGATCGAGATCGTCGCGCCTCCTGCCTGAGGTAACCGGTGTCTCACCGGCATCGGGACCTCCGTCCCTCCGCAGGGGGCCGGGCCCGGGTGTCCCATGGGGGAGTGGACCTGACGACACTGCTGTCCGAGCTCCCCGACGACCCGCGCGTGGTCGTCACCGGGAACCACGCGACCCCCTGGCACGCCCTCGGCCTGCTCGACGAGGCCATGCAGGCCGCCGGCCGCACCTACCGGCTGTGGGCGCTGAACGGTCAGCGGGGCCTGCCCGACCACGAGGGCGTCGTGCTGGAGACCTGCTTCGTGGGGGCCGGGCAGCGACGCAGCCCGCGACTGCACTACGTGCCGGCCCGGCTGTCGCTGGTGCCGACGGTGCTCAAGACGACGCTCGTGCCCGACCTCGTCCTGCTGCACACCACCCGGCCACGCCACGGCAGGGTCTCGCTGGGCGTCGAGGTCAACGTGCTGCCCGCCGCGATCGAGGCCTGCCGCGCGGGCGGCGGCAAGGTCGTCGTCCAGGTCAACGAGAACATCCCGTGGACCACCGGCGACGCGCTGGTCGACCTCGACGTCGTCGACCTCGTGATCGAGGCGGACGACGCCGTGCCGCTGGCCCCGGAGATCGCCCTGGACGCCGGCAGCCGGCTGATCGGCGGACTCGTGGCCGACCGGGTCAGCGACGGCTCGACCCTCCAGGCCGGCATCGGCGCCGTGCCCGACGCCGCGCTGCGCGGCCTCACCGACCGACGCGGCCTGCGGGTGTGGACCGAGATGTTCTCCGACTCCGTGCTGGCGCTGGAGAAGGCCGGCGCGCTCGACCCGGACGTGCCCGTGCAGGCGTCCTTCCTGTTCGGCAGCGCCGAGCTGCTCGACTGGGTCGACGACAACCCGCGCATCCACATGATCCGCACCGAGACCTCCAACGACCCCGGGCTGATCGCCCGCAACTCGCGGATGGTCGGCGTCAACACCGCCCTCCAGGTCGACCTGTTCGGCCAGGCGAACGCCTCGCGCCTCAACGCTCGCATCCACTCCGGCTTCGGCGGCCAGACCGACTTCATCGTCGGCGCCCTGCACAGCCCCGGCGGGCAGGCCCTGCTCGCGCTGAAGTCGTGGCACCCCAAGGCGGACGTCTCCACGATCGTGCCGCTGGTCGACGAGCCGGTGACCTCCTTCCAGGTCTCCGCGGTGATCACCGAGCACGGCGTCGCCGAGGTGTTCGGCCGCAGCCAGGGCGAGCAGGCGCGCAACCTCATCGCGCACGCCGCGCACCCGCAGGTGCGCGACGAGCTCACCGAGGAGGCGATCGCCCTCGGACTGCTGCCGGCGGGCTCCGCGATCCCGACCTGAGCCCCACCGGGCGATTCGACCACCCGGTCGGTCTCCCTAGGATGGAGCCATGACGCAGCAGCCGTTCTCCCGCCCCGGTGCCATCGACCTGTCCGCGCTGAAGTCCGCGCCGACGTCGTCGCCGGCCGGCGCCCCGGCTCCCGGTGGCGCCGGCGAGGCCCCCGCCGGTGGCGGCTCGCACTCCTACGCGCTCGAGGTCACCGAGCAGAACTTCCAGCAGGTCGTCGAGGCCTCGATGACGGCTCCCGTCCTGCTGGCCTTCCACTCCCCGCAGCGGATGCCGGAGTCCTCCCAGCTCGCCTCCGACCTGGCGACCGTCGTCGAGGAGCTGGAGGGCCGGGTGCTCGCCGGCCTCGTGGACGTCGACGCCGCGCCGCAGCTGGCGCAGGCCGTGCAGGTGCCCTCGGTGCCGTTCGTGGTGGCGATCATCGACGGACGCCCCCAGCCGCTGCTCCAGGACGCGGTGCCGATCGACTCGCTGCGCCAGATGCTCCAGCAGGTGCTCCAGCAGCTCACCGCCGCCGGCATGACCGGCCGCCACCAGCCGCTGCACGCCGGCCCGGCGGCCGAGGGCGAGGAGGACACGGTCGACCCGCGCTACGCGCCCGCCCAGGACGCCCTCGCCGCCGGTGACGTCGACGCCGCCGTGGCCGAGTACGAGAAACTGGTCAAGGCCAACCCGGCCGACGCCGAGGCCGCCGCCGGGCTGGCCATGGCGAAGGTGCTGCAGCGCACCCAGGGCGTCGACCTCCACGCCGCGCGCGCCGCCGCGGCCGCGGACCCCGACGACGTCGACGCCCAGACGCTCTGCGCCGACCTCGACATGCTCGGCGGGCACGTGGACGACGCCTTCAACCGCCTCGTCGACCTCGTCCGCCGCACCGCCGGCGACGACCGCACCAAGGCCCGCGAGCACCTCCTCGGCCTCTTCGCGGCCGTGGGCAACGACGACGCCCGCGTGCTGCGCGGGCGGCAGAACCTGGCCTCCGCGCTCTTCTGACCCGTGCCGGCCGTCCCCGCCCCGGTGCCCGGGTTCCTCGACGGCGCCCAGCACCTGCTGGGCGGCTTCGGGATGTGGCGCCGCCGCCCCGGCCTGATGGTGCTCGGCATGCTCCCGGCGCTGCTGGTGCTGCTCGTCGTGGGCGCGCTGCTGGTGACGCTGCTGCTGACTCTGGGCGACCTGGTCGCCTGGGCCACCCCGTTCGCCGACGGGTGGGCGGACGCCGGCCGGGTCGCGCTGCGCGTCGGCCTGGGCCTGGTGACGTTCGTGGGGGCCTCGGTGCTCGCGGTGCTCACCTTCACCGCGCTCACGCTCACCGTGGGCGACCCCTTCTACGAGCGGATCTGGCGGGCCACTGAGGAGATCCTCGGGGACGCCCCCGACGGTGACGGGCTCGGCTTCTGGGCCTCGGCCCGGGACGCCGGCGTCCTGCTGATCCTCGGGCTGGCCACCGGCGTCGGGCTGTTCGTGCTCGGCCTCGTGCCGTTCCTGGGCGGGGTGGTCGGCACCGTCCTCGGCGTCCTCGTCTCCGGGTGGCTGCTCGGCTCGGAGCTGCTGAACCGGCCGCTGGAGGCCCGCGGCGTCGACCGGGCGGCCCGGCGCGAGCTTCTGCGCGGCCACCGCGCCGCCGTCCTGGGCTACGGCGTGGCCACCCAGGTCTGCTTCCTGGTGCCGTTCGGCGGGGTGGCCGTGATGCCGGCCGCGGTCGTCGGCTCCACCACGCTCGCGCGCGACCTGCTCGGCGACCCGCGCTCGCGCCGGTTCCTCGCGCAGGCCACGGCCGCGGGCTGACTCAGCCGCGGGAGAGCGCCTCGCGCAGCGCGGTGACGGCGGGGGAGCCGGCCATCGAGCGTCGCGAGACGAAGGAGACGGTGCGCGTCGGCACGGGCTCGACCACCGGCACCGCCACCAGTGGACCACCCGGCACGGCCGCCAGGTCGGAGCGGCCCAGCCGCGGCACGAGGGAGACGCCGAGGCCCGCCGCGACCAGCGCCAGGTGGGAGTCGAACTCCCCGGCCACGTGCGCCACCCGCGGTCGGGCGCCGGTGCCGTCGTACATCCGCGAGAGCCACTGGCGGCAGATCGTGCCCTCGGGGGTGGCCACCCAGGTGACACCCAGGAGGTCGCGCGCGGTCACGGACTCCCGGCCCGCGAACGGGTGGTCGGGGCGGACGACGAGGTCGGCCCGCTCCCGCATCACCACCGTGCGCTCCAGGTGCTCGGGGACGTCGAGGGCCACGTCGCCCCACGCGTGCACGACCGCCGCGTCCTGGCGCCCGGTGGCGACGTGGGCGATGGCGTCCCACGGCTCCAGCTCGGTGACGGTGACCCGCAGCAGCGGCTCGCTCGTCGCCAGGGCGGCCAGCGCGGGGGCGACGAGGCCACGGGTGGCGGTCGAGAACGTGCCCAGCCGCAGGTGGCCCGCCGCCTGCTCGGCCTGGCGGTGCAGGTCGGACTCCAGCGACTCCAGGTCGGTGAGCAGCCGGGTGCCGTCCTCCACCAGCTGCGCGCCCGCGCGGCTGAGCACCACGCCGCGTCCGACCCGCTCGAGCATGGGCAGGCCCGTGTCCCGCTCCAGCCGCTTGACCTGCTGGGAGACCGCCGAGGGCGTGTAGCCGAGCGCGGCCGCGGCGGCGACGACCGAGCCTTCCTCGGCCACGGCCCGCAGCGAGCGCAGCGCCTCCAGATCGATCATGCAGCGATGCTACCGAATGAGATGCACCTCTATTCGCTGGTGCTGCATGGTTGTGGTCGGCGACGATCGTTGCCATGAACCGCCGCGACACCACCCTGATGCTCGTCGTCGTCCTCTGCTGGGGGCTGAACTTCGTGGCGATCGACCTGGGCCGCGGGGACGTGCCGCCGCTGCTGTTCCTGGCGATCCGCTTCGTCGTCGTGCTGCTGCCGGTGCTCTGGCTGCCCAAGCCGGACGTCTCGTGGCGCACCCTGGCGCTGGTCGGCGGGTTCATGAGCGTGGGCCAGTTCGGGTTCCTCTACGTCTCCATGGCCGCCGGGCTGCCCGCCGGCCTCGCCGCGCTGGTGCTCCAGGCCCAGGTGCTGTTCACCACCGCGATCGCGGCGCTGGTGCTGCGGGAGACGCCCTCGCGGCTCCAGGTCGTCGGCATGGTGGTGGGGGCGGCGGGTCTCGCGGTCGTCGCCCTGGGGCGCGGGGGCGGGGTGCCGCTCGCGGCCCTGCTGCTCTGCGTCCTCGGCGCCCTCTCGTGGGGCATCGGCAACGTGGTCTCGCGCGCCGCCAAGGTGCCCGGCGGCCTCTCGCTCACCGTCTGGTCGGCCACCGTCGTGCCGCTGCCCGTGCTCGCGCTCTCCTGGCTGCTCGACGGCACCGACGGGATCGTCGACGGCCTCCAGGCGTTCGGCTGGGCGGCCGCGCTGAGCACGCTGTACACGGCCGCGCTCGCCTCCTGGGTCGGGTACGGCATCTTCAACTCGCTGCTGGCGCGCAACCCGGCCGCGTCCGTCGTCCCGTGGATCCTGCTGGTGCCGCCGGTGGCCATGCTGGGCACCTGGGCCGCGCGCGGTGCCGTGCCGACGGCGGGCGAGGTCGCCGGGGGAGTGCTCCTGGTCGCCGGCGCGCTGCTGGCGATGCGGGGCGGACGGCGGGCCACGGCCGTGCCGGCCCCGGTCACCGCCGAGGCGGCAGCCGAGCAGGTCCTGCCCGCTCGCTCCTAGAGCGCGTGCCCGGACTCGGTGTAGCCCGGGCCCTCGCCCCGCAGGCCGGCCAGCGCGGCCTCCACGCGGCGGGCGGTGAAGTCGGTGGCGTGCTCGCGGACCTCCGCGAGGGTGCAGAGCCGCACGGAGCGGATCTCCCGGGCCTGGAGCACCAGGCCGTCCAGGTCACCGGGGTCGATCGTCCCGCCGTCGAAGACGAGGCAGAGGGCGTCGTCCCAGCCGTTCCAGGGCGGCAGCCAGTCGGTCAGCAGCAGGCAGCCGGCGTCCAGGGTGAGGGAGAGCTCCTCCTCGACCTCGCGCGCGACCGCGATGCGCGGTGACTCGTTGACCTCGACGACGCCGCCGGGCAGGTCCCAGTCGGTCTTGTAGGTGAGCTGGCACATCAGCACCCGCGGCTCGCCCTGCTCCGAGGAGCGCACGAGCATCTGCGCGATGGCCCGCTTGCGGGGCAGGAACGAGTTGAGCAGCGACCGGAAGGCGCCGGGCTCGGTGAGCGGCGGGTCCGTGGCCAGCCGGGCCAGCACCACGTGCCCCTCGGGCGCCTCGCCACCGTCGCGGACGCGGCGGCGGACCCCCTCGCGGCGCATCCCCACCCGGGTGGCGACGATGAGCGCCCGCTCGTCGTTCTCGGGGATCCACGCCTCGACCCGCTCCAGGCCGAGGCCGTCGTCCCGCTTGGCCGCCAGGCACCAGTCCACCAGCATCCGCAGGCTGCGGACCGAGTAGCCGTGCCCGCGGGCCCGCTCCGAGAGGTCCACGCCCAGCGCGGCGGTGCCGGGGTCGGTGAGGACGACGGTGGTGGTGCCGATCGTCTGGTCCTGCCCGAGCACGACGTAGAAGGCCAGCCGGGACGGGTCCGGGCTGCGGGCGGGGCGGAGGGTGACCGTGCCGTCGGTGAGCGTGGGCTGGGAGGTCACGCGCCCACCCTAGCCAGGCCCGCGCATCCGCACGGGCCTGGCCGGGTGTGGCTCAGGACTCGCTGCGGCGGAACCACACCGTCGCCAGCGGCGGCACGACCACGTCCGCGTGCGCCGGCTGGCCCGACCACTCACCGGTCACCCCGGTGATCCGGCCGAGGTTGCCCACGCCCGAGCCGCAGTAGCCCACCGCGTCCGTGTTGACGAGCTCGTCCCACGCGCCCGCCGCGGGCAGGCCCAGCCGCAGGTCGTGCGGGGTGGCGGAGAAGTTGCTGACGCAGACCACGTCGGGCTCGCCCGGCGTGCGCCGGATGAAGGAGAAGACGTTGCGGTCCGCGTCCCCGCCGTCGATCCAGGTGAACCCGGCCGGGTCCTGGTCGCGGCCCCACAGGGCTGGGCTGGCGGAGTAGGCGTGGTTCAGGTCCCGCACGAGGTCGCGGACGCCGGCGTGGTCGGGGTTCTCCAGCAGCCACCAGTCGAGCTCGCGGGACTCCGCCCACTCCGACTCCTGGCCGAACTCCGAGCCCATGAACAGCAGCTGCTTGCCGGGGTGGGCCCACATGAAGCCCAGGTAGGCGCGCAGGTTGGCCAGCTGCTGCCAGCGGTCGCCGGGCATCTTGCGCAGCAGCGAGCCCTTGCCGTGGACGACCTCGTCGTGGCTGATCGGCAGCACGTAGTTCTCGCTGAACGCGTAGACCAGCGAGAACGTCATCTCGCCGTGGTGGTAGCGCCGGTAGACCGGGTCCTTGGCCACGTAGTCCAGCGAGTCGTGCATCCAGCCCATGTTCCACTTGAAGCCGAACCCGAGGCCGTCGGAGGACGTGGGGCGCGTGACGCCCGGCCAGGCGGTGGACTCCTCGGCGATCGTGACGATGCCGGGCACCCGCCGGTAGACGGTCGCGTTCATCTCCTGGAGGAACTGCACCGCCTCGAGGTTCTCGCGGCCGCCGAACTTGTTCGGGCTCCACTCCCCGTCCTCGCGGGAGTAGTCCAGGTAGAGCATCGAGGCGACGCCGTCGACGCGCAGGCCGTCGGCGTGGAACTCCTCGAGCCAGTACACGGCGTTGGCGTAGAGGAAGTTGCGCACCTCGTGCCGGCCGAAGTTGAAGATGTGGGAGCCCCACTCCTTGTGCCAGCCGCGCTGCGGGTTGGGGTCCTCGTACAGCGGGGTGCCGTCGAAGCGGGCCAGGGCCCACTCGTCGGTGGCGAAGTGGCCGGGCACCCAGTCGAGGATGACGCCCACGCCGTGCTGGTGCAGCCGGTCGACGAGCCGGCGGAACCCGTCGGGGTCGCCGAAGCGGCTGTCGGGGGCGAAGTAGGAGGTGACGTGGTAGCCCCAGGAGCCGCCGAACGGGTGCTGCATGACCGGCATCAGCTCGACGTGGGTGAAGCCGAGGTCGCCGACGTAGGCGGCGAGGTCGTCGGCCATCTGCTCCCAGGTCCACAGGGTGCCGTCGTAGTTCTTCTTCCACGAGGCCAGGTGCACCTCGTAGCAGCTCATCGGCGCCTCGGTGGGGGTCTTCTCCCCCCGGGTGGCCATCCAGGCGTCGTCGCCCCACTCGTAGGTGGTCGCGTGCACGCGGGAGGCGGTCAGCGGCGGCTGCTCGGCCCAGCCGGCCATCGGGTCGGCCTTCTCCAGCCAGTGACCCTCCTGCGTGAGCAGCGCGTACTTGTAGGTGGCGCCGGCCCCGACGCCGGGGACGAACAGCTCCCACACACCCGAGGTGCCGAGCTGGCGCATCGGGTGCTCGCGGCCGTCCCAGCTGTTGAAGTCGGCCTTGAGACGCACCCCGCGGGCGTGCGGCGCCCACACCGCGAACGACGTGCCCGTCACGGTGCCGGCCGCCGTCTCGTAGCTGCGCACGTTGGCGCCGAGCACGTCCCACAGCTGCTCGTGGCGGCCCTCGTTGAACAGGTGCAGGTCCATCTCGCCCACGGTGGGCAGCCACCGGTAGGGGTCGTCGAAGGTGGTCGGGTCGCCGCCGTAGGAGACGCCGACGCGGTACTCGGGCACCTCGGCGACCGGCAGCACCGCCACCCAGACGCCCTCGTGCTCGTGGGCCAGCTCGGTGGTGCCCCACGCGCCGGACACGGCGACCGACGTCGCCAGCGGACGCAGCACGCGCACCGTCACCGCCCCGTCGTGCGGGTGGACGCCCAGGACGCCGTGCGGGTCGCCGTGCTCGCCACGGGCCAGCTGCTCGAGGACGTCGCGGGCCACCGGGAGGGGCTGCGGGTCGGTGCTCGGGACAGTGCTCGGGGCAGTGCTCGGGGCAGTGCTCGGGGCGGGGCTGGTGCTCGGGCTGGTGCTCTTGCCCGTGCTGCTGCCGGGGGTGCTCTCGGTCATGACTCTCCGATCTCCGCGACGGCCTGGAGCGGGATGTCCACCCAGGTCGGACGGTTGCGGGTCTCGTACACGGTCTCGTAGACGGCCTTGTCGGCGACGTAGGCGTCGAGCAGCGTCCGCTGGGCCTCGGTCACCTCACCGCCGGTGTAGGCCACCAGGAAGTGGTTCTTGGCCCGGTTCGCCCACTCGGCGGCCCGTGCCTGCCGGGCCTCGGTGCCCTCGGGGTCGTCCTCGGACCAGGTGCGCTCCACCACCCGCGGGGCGTAGTCGAAGGAGCGCAGCATGCCCGCCACGTCCCGCCACGGGGAGTCGGGCAGCACCCGCTCGGCGAGGGTCTTGGCGGGCTCGCCCTCGAAGTCGACGATCTTCCAGCCCAGCGACGTGCGCAGGGTCTGGCCCAGGTGCAGGTCTCCGTGCACCCGCTGCGTGGTGAGCAGCCCCTGGTCGGCGACGGCGCCGAAGGTGCGCAGCAGACCCTCGCGGTGCTCCTCCAGGGCCGGGACGACGGCGGCCGCCGCGCCGAGGCGGCGGCCCATGAGGGCGGCCAGCGCGCCGGCGTCCTTCTCGCTGGTGCCGAAGTGCTCGGCGAGGGTGTCGTGCACCTCGCGCAGCGCCTCGCCCAGCCGCGTCGCCTCGCCGGCGAAGTCGCCGCCGGAGGCCGACGCCCGCGTCTCGGGGTCGGAGAAGAGGGTGCGGACGCTGTTGAGCGCCAGGTCCCAGCCGTCCGAGGCGGTGCGCAGGAACTGCTGGAGCATCGAGAGCTGCCAGATCTCCCCGGTGCGCGGGTGCGTCCAGTCGATCCAGCCGTACAGCGCGGCCACGTTGGCGCACCCGGCACGGGTCAGCACCTCGTGGATCTCGATGTCAGGGTTGCGGCCCGGGGTGAGCTTGCGGAAGACCTTGAGGATCGCGTCCTCGCCGAACATCACGGTGGAGTTCGACTGCTCGCCGGAGAACAGCGACGCGCGGGCGTCCGGGTCGATCTCGTAGCCGGGCAGCCGGCGGAAGGTGAGCCCCGACGCCGCGTCGTGCGCCTCGCCGGTCTCGTAGGCGTCGAAGAAGGTGCGCTGCCACGCGGCCATCGCCTCGCGGTCGTGCACCGCGTCGTAGACGTGCACCCAGCCCAGGCCGGGCTCCTCCCACCAGCCGATGAAGGCGTGCTCGAGGCGGGACTCGGCGTCGGTGTAGAAGGCCAGCGGCACCTGGTAGACCTCGACGGCCTGCTCGCCGTCCTCGCCCTCGGCGGCGCCCGCCGGCACGTCCGCGTAGGTGAGCTCGACGAGGTGGTTGAGCACCGCGACCGGGCCGCCCTCGGCGGTGCCGGGCACGTGGCCGATCCGGTAGACCTGGCTGACCTCGAACGGTCGGCCCTTGCCGCCGAACCAGCGGGTCCGGCCGAGGTAGTCGGCGATGACGGCCGGGTCGACGTGGTCGACCGGGCCGGTGAACGGAGCCGGTGCGTCGCTCACAGCAGCGGTCCCTCCTCCGGGGTCGGTGCCGCCGGCAGCCGGAACCAGTAGAAGCCGTAGCCGGCCAGCGTCAGCAGGTAGGGCAGCTCGCCGATGACGGGGAACTCGACGTTGCCGAGCAGCTCCACGGGCCGACGGCCCTCGAAGCGGCGCAGGTCCAGCTCGACGGGCTGCGGGAAGCGGGAGAGGTTGTTGACGCAGAGGATGACGTCCTCGGCGCCGGTCTCGGGGTCGGTCCACTCGCGCACGTAGGAGAGCACCGAGGCGTTCGAGCCGCCCAGGTCGTGGAACTCGCCCAGGCCGAAGGACGGGTGGTGCCGGCGGGCGTGGATCATCCGGTGCGTCCAGTGCAGCAGGGAGGACGGGTTCTCCATCTGTGCCTCGACGTTGACCGACTCGTAGCCGTAGATGGCGTCCTGGACCACCGGCAGGTCGAGCCGGCCGGGGTTGGCCGAGGAGAACCCGGCGTTGCGGTCGCTCGTCCACTGCATCGGCGTGCGCACGCCGTCGCGGTCACCGAGCCAGATGTTGTCGCCCATGCCGATCTCGTCGCCGTAGTAGAGCACCGGGCTCCCCGGCAGCGAGAGCAGCAGCGCGTTGAACAGCTCGATCTGGTTGGTGTCGTTCTCCAGCAGCGGGGCCAGCCGGCGGCGGATGCCGATGTTGGCCTTCATCCGCGGGTCCTTGGCGTACTCCTGCCACATGTAGTCGCGGTCCTCGTCCGTGACCATCTCGAGCGTGAGCTCGTCGTGGTTGCGCAGGAAGATGCCCCACTGGCAGTTGCTGGGGATCTCCGGCGTCTGCTCGAGGATCTCCGAGATCGGGTAGCGCGACTCCCGGCGCACCGCCATGAAGATGCGGGGCATCACGGGGAAGTGGAAGGCCATGTGGCACTCGTCGCCGCCGGCCTCGAAGTCACCGAAGTACTCCACGACGTCCTGCGGCCACTGGTTGGCCTCGCACAGCAGGACGCGGCCGGGGTACTCGTCGTCGACGACCTTGCGGATCTTCTTGAGGAAGTCGTGGGTCTCGGGCAGGTTCTCGCCGTTGCTGCCCGGGCGCTCGTAGAGGTAGGGCACCGCGTCCAGGCGGAACCCGTCCAGGCCCATGTCGAACCAGAACCGCAGCGCGTCGGTGATCGCGTCGTGCACGGCCGGGTTGTCGAAGTTCAGGTCGGGCTGGTGGGAGAAGAACCGGTGCCAGAAGTACTGCTGGCGCACCGGGTCCCACGTCCAGTTCGAGGGCTCGGTGTCGACGAAGATGATCCGGGCCTCGGAGTAGAGGTCGTCGCTGTCGGACCAGACGTAGAAGTCGCCGTACGGCCCGTCCGGGTCCGAGCGGCTGGCCTGGAACCACGGGTGCTGGTCGCTGGTGTGGTTCATGACGAAGTCGATGATCACGCGGATGCCGCGCTTGTGCGCCTCGTCCAGGAAGTAGTGGAAGTCCTCGATCGTGCCGATCGCCGGCAGCACCCCGGTGTAGTCGGCGACGTCGTAGCCGCCGTCGCGCAGCGGGGAGGGGAAGAACGGCGGGATCCAGAGGCAGTCGACGCCGAGCCACTGGAGGTAGTCCAGCTTCTCGACCAGGCCGCGGAAGTCGCCGGTGCCGTCGCCGTTGGAGTCGCGGAAGGAGCGGACGAGCACCTCGTAGAAGACGGCCGTCTTGAACCAGTCCGGCTGCGGGCGGCCGGCGGACTCGGCGTCCACGCCGGAGTCGGTGGTGCCGTCGACCACCGGGTCCTCCGCCAGCGGCGGGCCGTCGGGGACGGCGGTGGGGCTGGTGCCGGTCGGGTCGAGGTGCTCGGGGCTGGTCTGGTCGGTGCTCATCGGGCTCCCTTCACGACGAGGACGTGCGCGGGTTCGGTGAACGGGTCCAGCCGCACGTAGTTGTGCTGGCCCCAGGTCCACTCCGCGCCGGTGATCTCGTCGTGGACGGTGAACGTGGACTCGCCCAGCCCGAGGGCCTCGACGTCGAGGTGGACCGTGGTCTCGTGCACCGCGTGCGGGTCGAGGTTGATCACCACGACGACGGTGTCGCTCGCGGGGTCGCCCGGCACGGCCTGCTTGGCGTAGACGAGCACGCTGTCGTCGTCGCTGTAGTGGATGGTCGTGTTGCGCAGCAGCTGGAGGGCCTTGTGCGCGCGTCGGGTCTCGTTCAACCGGGTCAGGTAGGGCATGAGCGTGCGGCCCTCGGCCTCCGCACCGGCCCAGTCGCGCACCCTGATCTGGAACTTCTCGGTGTCGAGGTACTCCTCGCTGCCCGGCTTCAGCGCCACGTGCTCGAACAGCTCGTAGCCGGAGTAGACGCCCCACGAGGGGCTGGAGGTCGCCGCCAGCGCCGCCCGGATCTTGAACGCCGCCGGGCCGCCGTACTGGAGGAAGCCGTGCAGGATGTCGGGGGTGTTGACGAAGAAGTTCGGCCGCATCAGGTGGTCGGACTCGGTGGCGACCTCGGTGAGGTACTCCTCGATCTCCGTCTTGCCCGTGCGCCAGGTGAAGTACGTGTAGGACTGGTGGAAGCCCACCGCGCCCAGGCCGTGCATCATCGCCGGGCGGGTGAAGGCCTCGGAGAGGAACAGGACGTCGGGGTCGGTGCTGCGGACCTCGCCGAGCAGCCACTCCCAGAACGCCACCGGCTTGGTGTGGGGGTTGTCGACGCGGAAGACGCGGACGCCGTGGCTCATCCAGTAGCGGACCACCCGCAGGACCTCCGCGCAGATGCCGCGGGGGTCGTTGTCGAAGTTGACCGGGTAGATGTCCTGGTACTTCTTCGGCGGGTTCTCGGCGTAGGCGATCGTGCCGTCCGCCCGGGTGGTGAAGAACTCCGGGTGCTCGGTGGCCCACGGGTGGTCGGGGGCGGCCTGGAGCGCCAGGTCGAGGGCGATCTCGAGGTTGAGCTCCCGGGCGCGGGCCACGAACGCGTCGAAGTCCTCGATGGTGCCCAGGTCGGGGTGGATCGCGTCGTGCCCGCCGTCCTTGGAGCCGATGGCCCAGGGCGACCCCGGGTCGTCCGGGCCGGGGGTCAGCGTGTTGTTCGGACCCTTGCGGTTGACCTCGCCGATCGGGTGGATCGGCGGCAGGTAGACGACGTCGAAGCCCATGCGGGCCGCGCGCTCGAGGCCGGAGACGGCGGTGCGGAACGTGCCGCTGACGACCTTTCCGGTCTCCTCGTCGATGCTCGCGCCCTCGGAGCGGGGGAAGAACTCGTACCAGGAGCCGAACAGGGCCCGCGGGCGGTCGGCGTAGAGCGGGAAGGGGCCCTCGACGGTGACCAGCTCGCGGATCGGGTTGGCGTGCAGCACCGACGCGAGCTCCGGGTCCTGGAGCGCCGCGAGCCGGGCCTCGGCCGGGCGGCCCGTGTCGGTGGCGGCCAGGACGGCGCCGTCGAGCACGTCCATCTCGAACGTCTGGTCCGCGCGCAGCGAGGCGCGGACCCGGTCGAAGAGCAGCTTGCCCTCGGTGAACATCAGCTCGACGTCGACCCCGGCGGGGATCTTGACACCGGCGGCGTGCTCCCACGTGGCCAGCGGGTCGGACCAGGCGTGCACCTCGAAGCCCCACGCACCACCCAGGTCGGGGGTGACCCAGGCGCTGTAGGAGTCGGGCACGGTCGCGTGCTTGGTCATCCGCACGGGGGCGCGGCGCGACCCGTCCGGTGCCACCAGCACGACCTCGGCGGCCAGCCTGTCGTGCCCCTCGCGGAAGACCGTCGCCGTCACCGGCAGCGGCTCTCCCACGGTGGCCTTGGCAGGTTGGCGCCCGAGGTCCACCAGGGGCATCACGTTCATGACGGGGATGCGTCCGACCATGTGACCTACCCAACCGTGCCCGCCCACCCGCTGCAAGCCACCCCACGGGGGAGTGAGCGTGGTCTGCGTGACCCGCACCCCCTCCCACCTCGGCCCTGGGGCGGTCAGGAGCACCGGAGGTCGAGCAGCGAGGAGCGCGGGCGACGAGCGCACGTCGAGACCCTGGATGGTGCACCACCGGGTGGCTCCCGACGTCGGTCCTTCCTCGACCTCCGACGTGGCCCGGGGGTTGGCTCTCCTCGCCCCGGTCATCGTCGGCCCAGACGCGGGGAGGCCCCCACCGGAGGTCGAGGAACGACGAGGTCGTGTCTCGACACCACCGGCGAGGGCCGCCCTCGGGGTGCTGAGCGGGTCAGCGGGCGAAGACCTGGAGCTCCGCGGCGTGCACGATCGTGCCGCGGGTGGACGCGGTCGCGCAGTCGGTGTCGTTGAGCGGGTCGTTGTCGATCTCACCGGCGTAGCCCTCGTACCCGGTGCACTGGTTCTCCAGGGCCACGAGGCGGACGGCCGAGGCCTGCACCGGCTCGTCCAGGACGAAGGCGCGCAGGGTCTGGTCGGGCGCCACCGGGCGGGGGCGGACGCCGGGGAACGCGTCGGGCGAGGAGGTGAGGACCCGGGTCCACGTGCCGGCACCGGCGCAGTCGTCGGTGCAGACCTCGATCGCGAACTGCCGCAGCGCGGTGAACCGCGAGCCGGAGTCCTGGTCGATGTCGTCCTCGCCGTCGACCGGGTTCAGCAGGGCACTGACCTGGACGCGCTTGACGGTGTGCGTGCCGCCGGCGAGGTCGACCGAGACCGACGGCGTGGTGACGTCGACGTTCTCGGCGGTGACGCCGGCCCAGTTGGTGTCCTCGGTGCCGTCGATGAGCGCCTCGGGCTTGAGCGAGCCCTCGGTGGCGCCGATGACGCTCGCGCCGTTGGCGGCCGCCGCCAGGTTGCGTCGGCTCGGCAGCTGCACGGTGGTGGTGCGGCCGCGGCGCACGGTGACGTTCATCCGCTTGAAGCCGCCGGCGGGGGAGACGAACACCATCGTGTAGGTGCCCGGCGCCATCCACCGCGTGGCCGGCCGCTTCGTCTTCGCGTAGGTGTCGGCGAACGGCGTGCTGCGGGCCTCGTAGACGCCCACGTAGACCTTGCCCGCGGCCTTGCCGGCCTTGAACGCGACCTTGCCGTTGCCGCGCGGCGCGGAGAAGCCGCCCACGACCGAGGTGTCGTCGCCGCCGTCGGTGACGGCGCTGGGGCCCATGCCGCGGCGGGCGAAGGCGTGCCACATGGTGCCGACGTCGGCGCCGCCGAAGCGCATCTTGTCCGCGGCGAGCATGGCGTCACGGGCGTCGAGCATCGACGTCGAGCCCTGCTGGAGCAGGAAGGAGTCGAACATCAGCTGCACCCAGCGGCGGTTGCCGGGGCAGTACTGCGGCGCCAGCGGCGACGCGGTCGGGCCGCCCTGGGCGCACTGGAGCTGGAGGTCGGCGTCGTCGTAGGGGAACCGGGCGTCGTACTTCTCCACGAGCGCCTGGCGGACCTCCCACTGGGCGCCGTTCCAGATCTCGCCGTCGGCGTGCACCTCGGCGCCGGTGGTGTCGAAGCCGTAGTTGGAGTAGTTCAGCGGGTTCTCGTTGATCGCGTAGTCACGGATGGCGACCTCGGTGTTGCCGGTGGCGTAGACGCCGACGGCCCAGACGTTGCCGCCGTTGTCGTAGCCGTGGCTGAACTGGTACTCCGCGGCCACCAGGTCGGACCAGGACTCGCCCATGGCGCCGCCCTGCTCGGAGGTCAGGCCCTCGTCGGGGCCGGCGACCATGCGGTTGGAGATGGCGTGGGTGTACTCGTGGCCCACGATGCCCATGTCGAGCCCGCCGTCGGTGCAGGGGGCGTAGAAGGAACCGGCGATCGGCTGGAACAGGTACTGGTTGGTGATGCCGGGGATGCCGTCCTGCAGCGCGATCTGGTTGGCGTTGTCGCGGCCCAGCAGCAGCGGCTGCCCACCGGTGAGTGCACCGGCCTGGGCGTTGCCGACCTCCTGGTCGCCGCCGACGCCGCCGCGTCCGAAGTTGTCCAGCTGCATGTTGTAGTTCTTCTCGGTGAAGCCGAGGTAGTAGCTGTAGTCGTGCATCCGGTTGTGCGAGACGAACAGGTTCGCGACGGAGGCCTCGATGTCGTTGCCGCCGGGCACGAGGTTGGTCGGGTCGCACTGCGACTCGTTCCACGCGTCGGTGAACTCCGGGGTGTAGTCACGCGTGGGAGAGACCGGCGCCTGGAGCAGGCCACCGGGGGTCAGCGGGCTGACCCACGCCTCGTGGGTGTTGGCGTTGTTGCCGATCGTCGTCAGGGACGAGGCGGCGCCGGCGTTGAGGGTGTCCCACCCGATCGGCGAGGCGAGGTTCTCGAACGGGCCGGTGGGGGTGTTGCACAGCTCGGTGGCGACCCAGCAGCCGACGACCTCGTTCTCCGGGGTCACGCCGACCTCGGTCGAGGCCATGTCGGGGTTGGCGGTCCAGTAGGCCCACGACGGGTCGAAGCCCAGGTCGCCGACCGACGGGGCGGCCGTGTCCGAGGTGGCAACGATCATCGAGTAGGTGCCGATGACGGCGGAGGCGTCGTCGTAGGGGCAGACCTGGGCCGAGTAGACGCCGGCCGGCAGGTCGTCGGAGGCGAACGTGGCGACCTCGGGGCTGGTGAGCAGGTCGCCGGTGTAGAGCAGCTCGTCGCCGGGGCCGAAGAACTTCACGGTGATGTCGTCGACGGGCAGGGCGAGGCCGACCGCGTTGATCGAGCGGGTGTTGTCGTCGGTCAGCTCGAAGGCGTGCTTGGGGCCGCACTCGGTGGCGGTGAAGGTGCCCGAGAAGACGTCGGAGACCTGGTCGTTCTCCACCTGGTTCTGCCGCGTCCAGACCTTGCCGGTCACCGCGTCCACGTGCAGCGTGTAGGCGAGCGAGGCGCCGCCGGCGACGTCCACGACGTTGACGACGTACACGGGCCGCACCCGGCCGTCGGCCAGGGCGAGGGAGCGCAGGCGGACCTGCTGCTCCTGGGCGAAACCCGGCACGGTGAGCCGGGTCCAGGAGAGCCTGCCGCCGTCGACGGCGCTGACGACCGAGGAGAGGTCGCCGGCGGACACGGTGCGGCCCACGTTCGCGGCGGCCTCGGCCCACGCCTGGAGCGGGGTCAGCGCGGCAGCCCGGGGGGAGGCCGCGGTGCGGGCGAGCGAGGAGGAGGCGTACACGATGGAGCCGTCGGCGACGCCGACCGTGACCATGCTGCCGGAGGCGGCGGGCAGCCCGCCGAACCGCTGGCGGAACAGGACGGCGTGGCCGGCGTCGGCGGTGGGGGCGCCGTCCGCGTCGGGATAGGAGGCCAGCTCCTGGTCGTTGACCAGCTGCAGCGCGCCCATCTGGGTCGCCGTCAGCCCGAACAGCGCGGCGTTCTGCTGCAGCCAGGTGCGGGCGGCGCGCACGGGGTTCGCGGAGGTGGCGGGGGCGAGCACCCCGTCCTGCGCGAGCACCGAGCTCGGGGTGCCGTAGTCGTTCCAGCGCAGCGAGACACCGCCGAGGCCGGCGTCGAGGGCCCGAGCGGCCCTCTTCTGCGCGGCCGACGGCAGCACGGAGCCCCGCAGATCGAGGTCCGTGAGGCCCGCGACGGGGTCGGCGATGGTGCCGATCGTGTCGTTGAGCGCGTCCCTCCCGGCCACGGAGGTGGGGGAGGCGTCGTCCGCCGCGAGGGCCGGGAGCTGGGTGAGTCCCGGCGCGAGTGCGACGGTGAGCAGCGCGGCTGCGGCCGTGGTCCGGCGGGCGCGGCGCTGGTGTCGGGTGGTCATGGACACCACAACGGGGGCTGTGGGGCGGGGTTACGCCCCGCAGGCGCGCTCGCCACCAGAAGTTACTTGCGGTTAACAATTCTTCCGCCCCGTCCGCCCGCGCCGGGTTCGCAGTACCGTCACCGACGTGCGCGCAATCCGTCGACTGACCGTCCGACCGGCGCTGCCGGCCCCGCTCGAGGCCCTGGGGGAGCTGGCCGGCAACCTGCGCTGGGCCTGGCACCCGGCCACCGGTGACCTGTTCGCCGCCCTCGACCCGCAGGCGTGGGAGAGCAGCGAGCACGACCCCCGTGGGGTCCTCGGCCTCGTCTCCCGCGACCGCCTCGAGGAGGCCGCGGCGGACCAGGAGTACGTGGCCCGCGTGGAGGCGGGCCGGGCAGACCTGCGCGCCTACCTCTCCACCGACCGCTGGTACCAGCGCGCGGCCCAGCAGGAAGCCCAGCAGGGGGCGGAGCCGACCTCGTGGCCGGCGGCCATCGGCTACCTCTCGGCCGAGTTCGGCGTCGCCGCGGCGCTGCCGCAGTACTCCGGCGGTCTCGGCATCCTCGCCGGTGACCACCTCAAGGCGGCCTCGGACCTGGGCGTCCCGATCATC
This sequence comes from Nocardioides bruguierae, assembly GCF_023656415.1. Classification (GTDB taxonomy): domain Bacteria; phylum Actinomycetota; class Actinomycetes; order Propionibacteriales; family Nocardioidaceae; genus Nocardioides; species Nocardioides bruguierae. Next base: position 43,660 of record NZ_JAMOIL010000024.1, on the reverse strand, counting down.
GGCGTCGGCCTGCTCTACACGCACGGCTACTTCCGCCAGTCCCTGGACCGGCACGCCTGGCAGCAGGAGCACTACCCGCTGCTGGACCCCAACGCGCTGCCGGTGCAGCTGCTGCGCGAGGACGACGGCACGCCGGCGTCCGTCACCCTGGCCCAGCCGGGCGGACCGGACCTGGTGGCCCGCATCTGGGTCGCCTCGGTGGGGCGGGTGCCGCTGCTCATGCTCGACACCGACGTGAAGGGCAACCCGCAGCACTACGTCGACGTCACCGACCGGCTCTACGGCGGCGACGCCGAGCACCGGCTGCGCCAGGAGCTGCTGCTGGGCGTGGGCGGGCTGCGCGCCATCCGCGAGTACTGCCGCATCACCGGCCACGCCGCGCCCGAGGTGTTCCACCTCAACGAGGGCCACGCCGGCTTCCTGGGGATCGAGCGGCTGCGCGAGCTCACGGTGGCGGACGACGGGCCCCGGCTCGACCTCGAGGCGGCGCTGGAGGTGGGCCGGGCCTCGACCGTGTTCACCACCCACACGCCGGTGCCCGCCGGCATCGACCGCTTCCCCCGCACGCTCGTGGAGCAGTACTTCGCCGACCACGGCGGCGTCACCCCCGGCGTGCCGACCGAGCGGGTGCTGGCGCTGGGCTCGGAGGGCTACGAGGGCGGCGACCCGGGCGTGTTCAACATGGCGGTGATGGGCTTCCGGCTGGCCCAGCGCGCCAACGGCGTCTCGCGGCTGCACGGGCACGTCTCGCGGGAGATGTTCAACGGCCTGTGGCCCGACTTCGACATCGACGAGGTGCCCATCACCTCCATCACCAACGGCGTGCACGCGCCGACCTGGGTGGCCCGCGACGTGCTCGGGCTGGCCGCGGTCCGCGGCGCGGACCCGGACGGTGACGACACCAGTGCGTTCTGGCGGGCCGTCGAGGAGGTGCCGGACGCCGAGCTGTGGTCGGTCAAGCGCGCCCAGCGCGAGCGGCTCGTGAGCGAGGTCCGCCGCCGGCTGCGCGCCTCCTGGCTCCAGCGCGGCGCCACCCCCGCCGAGCTCGGCTGGACCGAGGAGGTGCTGGACCCCGACGTCCTCACGATCGGCTTCGCGCGTCGCGCCGCGTCCTACAAGCGGCTGACGCTGATGATGCGGGACCCGGCCCGGCTCACGCGGCTCCTGCTGGACCCCGAGCGACCCGTCCAGCTGGTCATCGCCGGCAAGGCGCACCCCGCCGACGACGGCGGCAAGCGCCTCATCCAGCAGATCGTGCAGCTCTCCGACGACCCGGAGCTGCGGCACCGCATCGTCTTCCTGCCCGACTACGACATCGCCATGGCCCAGCCGTTCTACCCCGGCTGCGACGTGTGGCTGAACAACCCGCTGCGCCCCTACGAGGCCTGCGGCACCTCGGGCATGAAGGCCGCCCTGAACGGCGGGCTCAACCTGTCGGTGCTCGACGGCTGGTGGGACGAGTGGTTCGACGGGGCCAACGGCTGGGCCATCCCGTCCGCGGACGGCCTGGAGGACCCCGACCACCGCGACGACGTCGAGGCGGCCGCCCTGTACGGCCTGGTCGAGCGCGAGGTCGCGCCGCGCTTCTACGACACCGACGCCGCCGGCGTCCCCACGCGCTGGACCGACATGCTGCGGCACACGCTGCTCTCGCTGTGCCCGAAGGTGCTGGCCAGCCGCATGGTGCGCGACTACGTGCGGCAGCTCTACGCCCCGGCGACCGCGAGCGCGCGCGCCCTGGGCGCCGACCACGCCGGCGCGGTGGCGCTGGCGGGCTGGAAGCAGCGGGTGCGCGAGGGCTGGCACGCCGTGCGGGTGGAGCACGTGGAGGGCAGCGGCGCCGCGCAGGGAGAGGTCGACGTGCCGGAGGTGGGGGACACCCTCACCGTGCGCGCCTTCGTCGCCCTCGGCGCCCTGGCCCCCGCGGACGTGGCGGTCCAGCTGGTGCAGGGCCGCGCCGGCGAGGCCGACGACATCCTCGAGCCGACCACCGCGGACCTGGGGCTGGCCGAGGAACTCGGCGGTGGCCGGTACCGGTACGAGGGCAGCGTCGAGCTGGCGGCCGCGGGCCCGTTCGGCTACACGGTGCGGGTGCTGCCGCACCACGCGGCGCTGGCCGCGCCAGCCGAGCTCGGGCTGGTCACCTACCCGCGCTGAGCGGGCGGGCGCCGGTCACCGCAGCTCGCGCAGCACCACCATGGTGCGGCGCCCCAGGACGAGGTGCTCGCCGACGTTGAACACCTCACCGACCGGGTGCTCGGCGTCGGTGGAGAGCACCACCTCGGCCTTCTGCACCCAGTCGTTCTCGGGCAGCAGCACGCGCTGGCGGGCCCGGCCGGGGTTGAACCAGAGCACGAACGAGTCGTCCACCTGCTGCTCCCCGCGCGGGCCCGGGGAGCGCAGCGGGCCGCCGGAGAGGAACATCCCGAACGAGGAGATGCCCGGGTCGTGCCAGTCCTGCGGGGTCATCTCCCGCCCCGAGGGGTGCAGCCACGCCATGTCCTTGGGGCCGCCGACGATGGTGGGCCGCCCCTCGAACCAGTGCCGCTGGCGCAGGGCCGGGTGGTCCTTGCGCAGCCGTAGCGCCCGCTTGGTGGTCTCGTACACGTCCAGCCAGGCGTCGTCGGCGCGCCAGTCGATCCACGAGGTCTCGTTGTCCTGGCAGTAGGCGTTGTTGTTGCCGCGCTGCGTGCGGCCGCGCTCGTCGCCGGCGGTGATCATCGGGACGCCGTTGGCCAGGCAGAGCGTCGCCATGAGGTTGGCGGCCTGCCGGCGCCGCAGCGCCAGCAGCGCCGGGTCGTCGGTCTCGCCCTCGACGCCGTGGTTCCAGGAGCGGTTGTTGTCGGTGCCGTCCCGGTTCTCCTCGCCGTTGGCCAGGTTGTGCTTGCCGTTGTAGGTGACCAGGTCGCGCACCGTGAACCCGTCGTGGGCGGTGACGAAGTTGATCGAGTTGTACGCCGTCCGGCCGTCGTCGGAGTAGAGGTCGGAGGAGCCCGCCAGGCGGGTGGCGATCGAGTGCACGCCCCAGGTCTGGTTGCGCCAGAAGTCGCGGACGACGTCGCGGAACTGGTCGTTCCACTCGGTCCACGGGGCCGGCATGCCGCCCACGAGGTAGCCGTCCATGGAGGCGTCCCAGGGCTCGGCGATGAGCTTGACGTGGCGCAGCACCGGGTCCTGGCCGATGGCGACGAGGAGGTCGGAGCCCATGTCCACGTCGTAGCCGGAGCGGGTCAGCGCCGACATCAGGTCGAAGCGGAAGCCGTCCACGTGCATCTCGGTGACCCAGTAGCGCAGGGAGTCCAGGATCAGCCGCAGCACGTTGGGGTTCTCGGAGTTCACCGTGTTGCCGCACCCGGTGATGTCCCAGTAGGTGTCGGTCGGCACGTCCTCGCTGCGCACGCGGCGGTAGTAGCCGAGGTCGTCGAGCCCGCGGAAGCTGAGCGTCGGGCCGAGCGGGCCGGCCTCGGCGGTGTGGTTGTAGACCACGTCGAGGATGACCTCGAGCCCGGCGCGGTGCAGGTCCTTGACCATCCGCTTGAACTCGGCGACCTGGTCGCCGCCGTCCCCGGTGGAGGAGTAGGCGCCGTGCGGGGCGAAGTAGCCCAGGGAGTTGTAGCCCCAGTAGTTGGTGCTGCCCCGGGCGGTCAGCCCCGGCTCGGAGACGAACTGGTGCACCGGCAGCAGCTCCACGGCCGTCACGCCCAGGTCGCGCAGGTAGTCGGTGACCGCCGGGTGCCCCAGGCCGGCGTAGGTGCCGCGCAGGTGCTCGGGCACGCGGTCGTGCAGCGCCGTCATGCCCTTGACGTGGCACTCGTAGATGACGGTGTCGCGCCAGCGGTAGTGCGCCGGGCTGTCGCCCTCCCAGTCGAAGGAGGTGTCGACCACGACGCTGCGCGGCACGACGGGGGCAGAGTCCAGCTCCGAGCGGCGCTCGGGCTCGCCGAAGACGTAGCCGAAGGCCGCCTCGGTCGGGTCGACCGTGCCGCTGACGGCCTTGGCGTACGGGTCGACCAGCAGCTTGTTCACGTTGAACCGCAGGCCGCGCTCGGGGTCCCAGGGGCCGTCGGCGCGGAAGCCGTAGCGGGTGCCGGGGGCGACGTCGGGCAGCGCGCCGTGCCAGATGCCCAGCGACTGCTCGGTGAGCTCGTGCCGCGTCTCCACCTCGCCGCCGACGCCGTCGGGGGCGAAGAGGCACACCCACACCGTGGTGGCGGCCGGGGCGCTGACCGCGAAGTTGGTCGACTCCGGGCTCCAGGTGGCTCCCAGGGGCCAGTTGCGGCCGGGCCAGACCTTGGCGGTCTGTCCGAGGTGCTTCCAGGTGACGGGCATGGGGTCGATCCTCCCACCACAGCCACGCAGCGCGGTGGGTGCGGGGAGCGTGACGCGTCTGACAGAGTGCCCGGTACCGACCGGGGTCGGGCTGCGACATCGTGGCCCGACGCGGGAACCGGGCAGTCACCAGCAGGAACCAGGCCGTCGGGCCTCCGGCACCGAACCACCAGCACGTCGCGCGGGCCCCCGCCGCGCCCCCACGAAGGAGAGCCGATGGCAGAGTTCGTCCACCTCGAGGTCGACGAGGGCGTCGCCACGATCAGGCTGGACCGGCCGAAGATGAACGCGATCAGCCTGGCCGTGCAGGCCGAGCTGCGCGCGGCGGCCGAGGAGTGCACCGACCGCGAGGACGTCGCCGCCGTCGTCATCACCGGCGGCGAGAAGGTCTTCGCCGCGGGCAACGACGTCAAGGAGATGGCGTCGATGTCGTACGCGGAGATGGTCAGCGTCATCGGACCGCTCCAGCAGGCGGTCACGGCCGTCGCGGAGATCCCCAAGCCCGTCGTCGCCGCCGTCAACGGCTACGCGCTCGGTGGCGGCTGCGAGCTCGCCCTGGCCGCCGACGTCCGCTTCGCCGCCTCGGACGCGGTGCTCGGCCAGCCCGAGGTGCTGCTCGGCATCATCCCGGGCGCCGGCGGCACGCAGCGCCTGGCGCGCCTGGTGGGGCCCTCCCGGGCCAAGGACCTGATCTTCACCGGCCGCTTCGTGCGCGCGGACGAGGCGCTCACGCTCGGCCTCGTGGACCGGGTGGTGCCCCCCGAGGACGTCTACACCCAGGCCTGGGAGTGGGCCTCGCAGTTCTCCGGCGCCGCGTCGCTGGCCCTGCGCGCCGCCAAGCAGGCGGTGGACGGCGGCCTGGCCACCGACCTGACCACCGGGCTGGCCCTCGAGCGGGCGGCCTTCGCGGGCTGCTTCGCCACCGCGGACCGGGAGACCGGGATGCGCTCCTTCGTCGAGGACGGGCCGGGCAAGGCCCGGTTCGAGGGGCGGTGACGGGCATGGCCGGCAAGACTGCTGCAGGCGTGCGTCGCGTGCGCACGCTCCTGGCCCAGCTGGTGTGGACGGCCGCCGTCGTGGTGGCCGCCGTGCTCGCCGTGGGCGCGCTGCTCGTCGCGATCGGTGCCAACACCGAGAACGACCTAGTCAGGTTCGTCCTGGACCTCGCCGACGGCGTCGACCTCGGCGTCTTCAGCCGGGAGAACGGCATCCGCCAGTTCGGCGGCGACAACGCCGAGGTGAAGAACGCCCTGTTCAACTGGGGCCTGGGCGCCGTGGCCTACCTCGTCGTCGGCCGCGTCGTCGCGCGGCTCGTCAGCCCCGGCAAGGCCTGAGCCTTGTGACCCAGCCCACCCACCGGGTGTGGGCACGTATGTGACCGGCGGGTAACATCGCCACCAGTCGAGACCACAGGAGGGACCCCTCGGGGTCGGACACCGCATGAACATTGTCGTTTGCGTGAAGTACGTGCCGGACGCCACCGCGAACCGGCAGTTCGAGGCTGACAACACGGTCGACCGCGTCGGCGTGGACGGTCTGCTCTCGGAGCTGGACGAGTACGCCGTCGAGCAGGCGCTCCAGCTCAAGGAGAAGGCCGAGGACCCGACGTCGGTCACCGTGACCGCGCTGTGCGTGGGTCCGGAGCAGGCCACCGACGCCGTCCGCAAGGCCCTGCAGATGGGTGCCGACGCCGGCGTCCTGGTCACCGACGAGGCCGTCGCGGGCTCGGACGCCCCCGCGACCTCGCTGGTGCTGGCCAAGGCGGTCGAGAAGCTCGCCGAGGAGAACGGCCAGGCGGACGTGGTCATGTGCGGCATGGCGTCGACCGACGGCGGCATGTCCGTGGTGCCGGCGATGCTCGCCGAGCGCCTCGGCCTGCCGCAGGTCACCTTCGCCTCCCGCGTCGAGGCCCAGGGCGACCAGGTCCGCATCAAGCGCGACTCCGACACCGCCACCGAGATCGTCGGCGGGCGGATGCCGCTGCTGCTGAGCGTCACCGACCAGACCGGCGAGGCCCGCTACCCCTCCTTCAAGGGGATCATGGCGGCCAAGAAGAAGCCCATGTCGACGTGGTCGCTCTCCGACATCGGCGTGGACGCCGGCTCCGTCGGTGCGTCCGTGGCCTGGACCGTGGTCGCCGAGACGACCGAGCGGCCGCCGCGCACCGCGGGCGAGATCGTCACCGACGAGGACGGGTCGGGCGCCGTGGCGCTGGCCGGCTTCCTCGCCGACAAGAAGTTCATCTGAGCAGGGCTGGAAGGAGACAGACATGAGTGAGGTCCTGGTCGTCGTCGACCACGTCGACGGCGCGATCCGCAAGCCCACCCTGGAGCTGCTGACCCTGGCCCGCCGGATGGGCTCGGCCTCGGCCGTGTTCATCGGCCCGGCCGACGCGGCCGCCGGCGCCGCCGAGAAGCTCGCCGCCCACGGTGCCGAGAAGGTCTACACCGTCGACGACGCGCCCCTGCGCGGCTACCTGGTCGTGCCGAAGGTCGAGGTGCTCCAGCACCTCGTCGAGAAGACGTCGCCTGCCGCGGTGCTGCTGGTCTCCGGCTCGGAGGGCAAGGAGATCGCCGCTCGGCTCTCCATCCGCACCGGTTCCGGCCTGATCACCGACGCCGTCGACCTCGACGCCGACGGCACCACCACCCAGTCGGTCTTCGCCGGCTCCTTCACCGTCAAGGCGAAGGTCACCACCGGCACCCCGATCATCACGGTGAAGCCGAACTCGGCCCCCGTCGAGGAGACCGCGGGCGCCGGCATCGTCGAGCCCGTCAGCGTGGCGATCAGCGAGGGCGCCAAGGCCGCCATGGTCGTGGCCTCCCAGCCGCGCAAGGCCTCGGGCCGCCCCGAGCTGACCGAGGCCGCCATCGTGGTCTCGGGCGGCCGCGGCACCGGCGGCGACTTCGCCCCGGTGGAGGCGCTGGCCGACTCGCTCGGTGCGGCCGTGGGCGCCTCGCGCGCCGCGGTCGACTCCGGCTGGATGCCGCACAGCTTCCAGGTCGGTCAGACCGGCAAGACCGTCTCGCCGCAGCTCTACGTGGCCAACGGCATCTCCGGCGCGATCCAGCACCGAGCCGGCATGCAGACCTCGAAGACCATCGTCGCCGTCAACAAGGACCCCGAGGCCCCGATCTTCGAGCTGGTCGACTTCGGCGTCGTCGGCGACCTGCACACGGTGCTGCCGAAGGTGACCGAGGAGGTCACGACCCGCAAGGGCTGAGCCGGTCCGCGGCCCCACGGGCCGCGACCCGCGTGCACGCGAGAGGGAGGGCGGCCGATCGGCCGCCCTCCCTCTCGTGCGTGCCCTAGGTTGAGGCCATGGCGCTCGCGCGGACGACCTGGCTGGCCCTCGTGCTCGGCGCGGTCGTCGGAGCGCTCTCGGCCGGCTACCTCGTCCTCGTGCGGCTTCTCACCGGGCTGGTCTGGGACGGCACCGAGCCGCGGCTGCCCGGCGAGGGCGCCTGGCAGGTGCTCCTCGTCTGCGTCGCGGGCGGCGTGGTGGTCGGCCTGCTCCGCGGGCGGCACGACAGGGACGCCCCGCACGACCTCGAGGACGTCCTGGCGGTGCTCGACGGCCTCACCGAGCCCGGCGCCGAGCGCACGCCGCTGCCGAAGGCCACCTGGCTGCTGCGGGCCGGGGCGCTGGGCGTGGTCTCGCTGGCGGCCGGCGCCTCGCTCGGCCCGGAGGCCCCGCTGCTGCTGATGGCCTCGGGCCTGGGTCAGCGCGCGGCCCGCATCCTGCGCGTCACCCGGCACGAGGCCGCCTACCTGTCCTCGGTGGGCGCCGTCAGCGGACTCTTCGGCGGGCCGCTGGGTGCCGTCGTCCTGCCCGTCGAGGGCAGTCGCCGCCCGGCCGAGAGCCACCGGCTGATCGGGGCCGGCGTGGTCGCCGCGATCAGCGGCCTGGTCACGCTCCTGGTGCTGCTGCCCGGGGAGGGGCTGCACCGCTACGCGCTGCCGGACCCCGGGACGCTCGACGGACGCCGGCTGCTCGAGGCGCTGCTGTGGACGGTGCCGGCCGCCGCCCTCGCGGCACTCGCGGGCCTGGCGCTGCTGCTGCTCATGGCACCGGCCCGCGGCCTGGCCGAGCGGGCACTGCCGCACCCGGTGCCGCGCGCGGCGGCCGGGGGAGCGGTGCTCGGCCTGCTCGGGGTGCTCCAGCCGCTCGCGCTGTTCTCCGGCGAGCACTCCGGGCAGGAGCTGCTCGACGCCGCCACGAGCGCCGGGGTCCTGGCGCTGCTCGGCGTCGCGGCGGCGAAGCTGCTCGCCACGCTGGCCTGCCTGTCGACCGGCTGGTTCGGTGGGCAGATCTTCCCCGTCGTCCTCTCGGGGATGGCGGTGGGCCTCGCCGTCGCCGTGCTCGCCCCCGACGTGCCCGTGGGGGCGCTGGCCGCGGCCGGTGGCGCCGCCGCCTGCGTGGTGCTGCTGCGCCGCCCGCTCGCGGTGGTGGCGCTCCTGCTGTTCTTCTTCCCGCTCAGCGCGATGCCCGGCCTGGCCGCCGGCGCCGCCGTGGGGATGCTGGTGCTCTCCATGCTGGGCGACCGGGTGCCGCAGCCGGCGCACGCCGGCGGGCACTAGCCCGGCTCAGGAGACCGCGGCCGCCAGCTCGGGCACGAGCACGTCGTAGGCCGCCTCGCTCAGGTGCAGGCCGTCCTCGTCGAAGGCGGCCTCGCCCAGGGTCTCGAGCAGGTCGCGGGTCTCCACCACCCAGCCGCGGCGGGCCCGGAAGACCTGCTCGGCGGTCTGGGCGTACCAGGACAGCGCGGCGTTGGTGCGGCCCTGCACGCCGGGACGGCCGGGCACGACGCCCGGCGGCATCACGTAGACCCAGCGCCGGGCGCGGACGAGGTCGACGACCGCGGTCAGGTGGGTGCGGAACGTCTCCCGCGGGGTGGCGGCCGCCGGGGCCGCGTCGTTGGTGCCGATCGAGAGCACCACCACGTCCTCCGGCGTCACGGCGTGCGCGCGGACCTGCGCGGCGAGGTCCGCCGCCAGGGCGCCGCCCACCGCTCCGTCGACCACCTCGACCCCGGGGGCCTGCGCACCGATCTCGGCGGCGCGCACCCCCAGGCGGGCCAGGTGGCTGTCTCCCAGCAGCACGATCCTCATGACCGCGAACCTAGCCGCGTCCGCGGGCCGACGCCCGATCGGGAGAGGTGTCTCACGCGCCTACCCTGGACCGGTGAGCACCCGCACCGCCGGCACCACGTCCGCCTCGACGCCCACCTCGACGGCCACGTCCTCCGGGGTCACCCCGGCCCCGACCAGCGAGGACGACGTCCGCGCCCTGGCGCGACGGGCCCGCACGGCGTCCCACGAGCTGGCGCTGGCGACCCGTGCCACCAAGGACGCCGCGCTGGAGACGATGGCCGCGGCCCTGCTGGCCGCCGAGGCCGAGGTGCTGGCGGCCAACGCCGAGGACTGCGCCCGCGCCGAGGCCGGGGGCACCCCGCCGAACGTCGTGGACCGGCTCCGGCTCACCCCCGACCGGCTCGCGGCCATGGCCCAGGGCCTGCGGGACGTGGCGGGCCTGCCCGACCCGGTGGGCGAGGTGGTCCGCGGCTCCACGCTGGCCAACGGCCTGGAGCTGCGGCAGCTGCGGGTGCCCTTCGGCGTCGTGGGGATGATCTACGAGGCCCGGCCCAACGTGACCGTCGACGCCGCCGGCATCTGCCTGAAGTCCGGCAACGCGGTGCTGCTGCGCGGCTCCTCCAGCGCCGCGGGCAGCAACGCCGCCCTGGTCGCGGTGCTGCGCGAGGCGGCGGCCCGGGCGGGGCTGCCGGCCGACGTGGTGCAGCTGGTGCCGGCCGACTCCCGCGACACCGTCACCCACCTGATGCGGGCCCGCGGCGACGTCGACGTGCTCATCCCGCGCGGCGGGGCCGGGCTGATCCAGGCGGTGGTGCAGGGCTCGACCGTGCCCGTGATCGAGACCGGCGTCGGCAACTGCCACGTCTACGTCGACGCGGCCGCCGACCTCGACATGGCCCTCGCGATCGTCCTCAACTCCAAGACCCAGCGCACCAGCGTGTGCAACAGCGCGGAGTCGCTGCTGGTGCACCAGGCCGTGGCCGAGGAGTTCCTGCCCCGCGTGGCCGCGGCCCTGCGCGAGCAGGACGTGACGATCCACGGCGACGCGGCGTTCGCGGCGCTGGAGGGCGTGCTGCCCGCCACCGACGAGGACTGGGGCACCGAGTACCTCGCGCTGGAGATCAGCGCCGCCGTCGTCCCGGACCTGGACGCGGCGGTGGCCCACGTGCGGCGGTGGTCGTCCGGGCACACCGAGGCGATCGTGACCGGCGACCTCGCCGCCGCCCGCCGGTTCACGGCGATGGTCGACTCCGCCGCGGTGATGGTGAACGCGTCGACGCGGTTCACCGACGGCGGTGAGCTGGGCTTCGGCGCGGAGATCGGCATCAGCACCCAGAAGCTGCACGCGCGCGGCCCGATGGGGCTCACGGAGATGACGTCGACGAAGTTCGTGGTCACCGGGGACGGCCACGTGCGCTGAGCGGCGCCCGCCCGGCTAGGATGTGCGCATGCTGCAGCTGATCGCCATGGCCGCCGAGGCCGAGCACGAGGTCAACCACGCCCTGTCCTGGGGCATCGGTGCCATCACGCTCGGCATCCTCCTGGGCCTGATGTTCATCCTCCTCGCCTTCGCCGGTGGCCGCGAGCACAGCTGATCCCGTCGTGGCAGGCTCCGCGCCCGAGCCGGTGACGGGGCCCGAGCCGACCGCTCCACGTGCGCCCGGTCGACGCCGGGTGGGCATCATGGGCGGCACGTTCGACCCGATCCACCACGGGCACCTCGTCGCGGCCTCCGAGGTCCAGTCCTGGTACGACCTGGACGAGGTCCTCTTCGTGCCCACCGGCGACCCGTGGCAGAAGTCCGGCCGCGGCGTCACCGAGGCCGAGCACCGCTACCTCATGACGGTCATCGCCACCGCGGCGAACCCCCGGTTCAACGTGAGCCGGGTCGACGTCGACCGCGACGGCCCGACCTACACCATCGACACGCTGCGCGACCTGCGTGACCGGCTGCCCGACACGGACCTGTACTTCATCACGGGTCTCGACGCGCTGGCCGAGATCTTCACGTGGCGCGACGCCGGCGAGCTCTTCGAGCTCGCCCAGTTCGTCGGGTGCACCCGCCCCGGGTACACCATGGACGAGCAGACGCTCGCCGCCATCCCGGCGGACCGGGTGACGATCGTGGAGATCCCCGCCCTGGCGATCTCCTCCACGGACTGCCGCCGACGCAAGCAGCGCGGCGAGCCGGTCTGGTACCTCGTCCCCGACGGCGTCGTCCAGTACATCGCCAAGCACGACCTCTACCCGGCCACCGGCGAGCAGCCGCGCGGCCACCTCCGAGGAGACTGACGCACACCCCATGACCGCCACCGACCACGCCCGCGACCTCGTCGTCGCCGCTGCCCGTGCGGGCAGCGACAAGCTCGGCACCAACATCATCGCCTTCGACGTCTCCGAACAGCTGGCGATCACCGACGCCTTCGTCCTCGTCTCGGCCGCCAACGACCGCCAGGTCAAGGCGATCGTGGACGAGGTGGAGGACAAGCTCCGCGAGATCGGCGCGAAGCCGATCCGCCGCGAGGGCGAGAAGGACGGTCGCTGGGTCCTCATCGACTACGGCGACGTGGTCGTGCACGTGCAGCACGAGGAGGAGCGGCAGTTCTACGCCCTCGAGCGGCTGTGGCGCGACTGCCCGCTGATCGCGCTGCCCGCGGACGTCACCACCGGCGACGACGCGCGGGGCTGACCGCGTGGCCGACGTCGTCGAGACCACGGGCGGCCGCCGCCTGGTGCTGCTGCGCCACGGCCGCACGCCCTACAACCACGCCCGCGTCGTGCAGGGGCACATCGACTCCTCCCTCGACGACGTCGGGCTGCGCCAGGCGGCCGCGGCCGCCCCGGTGGTCGCGGGGCTGGAGCCGGAGCACGTGTGGTGCTCCGACCTCACCCGTGCGCGGCAGACCGCCGAGCCGCTGCTCGCGGCCACCGGCCTGGACGCCACCTACGACGCCCGCCTGCGCGAGTTCCACCTGGGCGAGCGCGAGGGCCTCTCGCACCCGGAGTACCAGGCGGCGGCGCCGAGCGAGTACGCGACCTTCGTGACGGGCGACTTCGACGTCGTGGCCGGCGGGGAGCGCACCGCCGCCGTGGGGGAGCGCATGGTCGAGGCCCTGCGCGAGCTGCTCGGCCACACCTCGCCCGGGCGCACCTCGGTGGCCGTCTCGCACGGCGCCGCGATCCGGGTGGCCACCGTCGCGATGCTCGGCTGGTCGCTGGACGCCTCCCGCAGCATGCGCGGCCTCGACAACTGCGGCTGGGTCGAGCTGGTCGAGCACGGCGACACCACGGCCGGCTTCCGCCTGGGCGCCTACAACCGCGTCGTCCCTGGTCAGCACGCCTGAGACGGGTCGGCTGCGACCCCGATTTCGCCTCCCGGGCGCCGTTGGTCTAGTGTTTCACCTGTCGCCGCGAGGGGCCGCAAGGTCGCCGGACGGAGAGACAGCCTGGGGCTGTGGCGCAGTTGGTAGCGCATCTGCATGGCATGCAGAGGGTCAGGGGTTCGAGTCCCCTCAGCTCCACCCAGGTCGGAAGCGGCTCCCGCACAGCGGGGGCCGCTTCCGTCGTTCTAGCCGGGTCCTCAGGCGGCCTACCCCGTCACCGCGCAGGTCATGCCGATGCTCCCGCGATGGGTTCCGCTGCGGTGCTTTCGCCGGCGGCCCGTCACCTGTCGAGCCCGTGTCTCGTTGCTCCACCGATCCCGCCCTCGACCGGGCGGCCCGGACCTGGTGGAGGACCCATGGGACACGACGACGCCCCCGGTGGGCACGAGACGCTGCGCGAGCTGCACACGGTCGTGCCCGCGAGCCTGTTCTGGGACCTGGGCCGTGAGCTCGGTGCCGGGCCCGCGGGTGAGGCAGCGGGTGAGGCTGTGCCCGAGGTCGTGGCCGAGGAGGGCGCGGCCCGTGAGCAGCACCTCCTGGACTGGGTGTACGGCGCCACGGACGTCCCGCCCAGCACGTGGGCACCCGAGGACGAGGCGCCGTCCTCCGACCCCTACGAGCCGCCGACCCCGCGCGGGCTCGGGTGGCTCTCGCCCGACCAGCTGCCCGGGCTCGCCGCGCGGTTCCTCGACGACGGCGATCCGGACGACGACGCCCCCGGCCGGTAGGTCCGGCCGGGGGCGACAGGGGTGCGCCGGGTAGGGGTCAGTCGACCGCCATCTCGCCGAGGGCGGACCAGTCCGTGCCGGGCACGGTGGTGCTGACGATCCGCGGCGTCGCCTGCAGGTAGCCGGGCAGCGTCGCAGTGGCGGTGCGGAAGTGCTCCGAGCCCACGTGGGCGGCGCCGGCCGCGTCGTCGGCGAACGCCTCGGTGAGGAAGTACTCGTGCGGGTCGTCGAGGGCGCGTGCCCAGTCGAACCAGAGGCAGCCCGGCTCGGCGCGGGTGGCCTCGGTGAACTCCCGCGAGATCGTGGGCCAGTCCTCGGCGTGCTCGGGCTTCACGAGGAATCGTGCGGTGATGAAGATCAACTCTGCGCCTTTCGTTGAGTGGCGTGGGGCGGGGGAGGGTGCTCAGGGGACGAGGATCGCCCGGCCGCGCACGCGCCCGCCGTCCAGGTCGTCCAGGGCGGTCTGGAAGTCGTCGAGCGCGTACGTCTGGGTGTGCAGCGTGACGGCGCCGCGCGCGGCGAGCGCCATCAGGTCGCACAGGTCGTTGTACGTCCCGACGAGGTTGCCGATCACGTTCTTCTCGGCCGAGATGAGGTCGATGGTCGGCACGTCCACGTTCTCGCCGTACCCGACCACGTGGTAATCACCCGCCTGGCGGGTCATGGCCAGGCCCTCCGACGTCGAGCCGTTCTCGCCGACGAAGTCGACGACGACCTCTGCGCCGGCGCCGCCGGTCAGGTCGAGCACCTCGTCCACCTGCTTGCCCTCCGCCACGACCGCCTCGTCGGCGCCGATCGAGAGTGCGAGCTTCACCGCGTCGGCGTTGCGGTCGACCACGACGAGGCGGGCCGGCGAGAGCGCCTTGAGCGCCTGGATGCCGATGTGCCCGAGGCCGCCGGCGCCGATGACGACGCAGGTGTCGCGCGGGGTCAGCCGACGGGCCGCCTTCGCGGCCGCGTGGTAGGCGGTGAGGCCCGCGTCGGCCAGGGCGGCGACGGCTGCGGGCTCGAGCGAGGCGTCCAGCTTCACCACGCTGCGGGCGGAGGTGCGCAGGTACTCGGCGTAGCCGCCGTGGGTGTCGATCCCGGGGAACAGGCTGGTCTCGCAGTGCACGTCGTCGCCCGAGCGGCAGGCACGGCACAGGCCGCACGTGGCCAGGGGGTGCAGGATGACGGGGTCGCCCTCGGCGACGTGGGTGACGGCCGAGCCGACGGCGGCCACCCAGCCCGCGTTCTCGTGCCCGATCGTGTAGGGCAGCGTGACGCCCGACTTCTCCTGCCACTGACCCTCGAGGATGTGCAGGTCGGTGCGGCACACGCCGGCGCCACCGATCTTCACCACCACGTCCCACGGGTTCTCGGGCACGGGGACGGGAAGCTCCGTCATCTCCAGCGGCTGGTGGTAGCCGACCACCTGGACGGCGCGCATGGTCTCGGTCATCGCTGGGTCTCCTTCTGTGCGGTGGTGGGGGTGGCGGCGTGGTACGTGGTGTCGGCCGGCTCGGACCCGTCCGCGCGGCGGGTCTGGTCGGCGTCGGAGCCGGGGTAGCGGGTGCGGAGCAGGCCGCGGCAGAAGTGCGCGTTGCCGTCCACCGAGACCCGCGTGGAGCGGGCCCGGCGCAGCGCCATCGGCACCTGCTCGCGGGGGTGGGGGACGCCGGCGGCGTCGACGAGCACGGGGGCCTCGTCGTCCGTGCGCAGGCCGAGGGCCTCGCGCCGGCGCAGGAGGGCGTCGCGGTGCTCGCCGGCGGCGAGGTCGCCCAGCACCACGTCGGCCAGGGCCTCCTCGGTCAGCGTGTCGTCGGCGCGCAGGAGGTCGGTCAGGCAGCGCTCCATCGCCGCCGTGTGCGCCTTGCGCCGGAAGGTGGCGCGCAGCTCCTCGAGGCTGGAGGCCTCCTCGGCGGCGTAGGTGCCGGCCCAGCCGGAGCCGCTGGCCAGGCCGGCGTTGATCACGGCGGAGTCGTGGTGCTCGTCCAGCTCGACGACGACGCGGCCGGTCCACTCGAGCGCGGTGAGCACGTCCTGGGCGTCGCCGGCCATGAGGTAGGCGAAGCTGGGGGAGCAGAAGGACGTGGGCAGCCGCAGGTGCACCTCCACGTCCGTGCTGCCGTGGGAGCCGGGCGCGACGGCGAGGCTGCGCACGAACCCGAGGTCGGTGACCGGCTCGTCCAGCTCCGGGTCGAGCACCACGTCGAGCGCGTCGTAGGCCTCGCGCGCCAGGCCGGTGTGGCGGGTGCGCGGGTCGACGTCGAGCAGCCGGTCCTCGAGCGGGGGCGCCAGGGGGTCGGGCAGGAACGTGGTCATCGGCCGGCCCCCACGAGGGAGTCGCGGTCCCCGGCGGCGGGCTCGCGCGGGCCGGTGGCGGTCTCGCCGGAGTCGGCGAGGTCCTCGGGCAGGCGCAGGTGCTCGGGCACCTCGATGCCGTACATGGACGCGGCGTTGAGGCCGAGGATCTTCTTCTTCTGCGCGAGCGTGAGCGGGGCGTACTCCGTCATGTCCTCGGGGATCTGGAAGTCGACGAACCGCTCGACCAGCCACCGCGGCGTCCAGATCGAGTAGTCGGAGGAGAACTGGATGCGGTCCTCGCCGATCCAGTAGAGGAGCTCGCCGATGATCTGCGCGAAGTACCGCGGCCGGGAGTGGATGAACGGCATCGCCACCGCGAGGCCGCCGTGCACGTTGGGCTCCTGGGTGGCGATCCAGCAGAAGTCCTCCAGGCGCGGGAGCCCCACGTGCTCGACGATGAAGTTCAGGTCGGTGAAGTCCGAGGCGCAGGAGTCGATGTCGGCGACGTCGAAGGCGTCGCGGTCCAGCGGCCGGATGGTGGGGCCCTTGTGGATGTGGATGTTCTTGATCCCGACCTCGCGGCAGACCTCGAGGTAGCGGTAGGTCCACGGGTCGCGCATCGACCAGCCGCGGGAGTCGCCGTGCCACTCGGCGGTGTAGAGCTTCACACCCTGGAGCCCGAAGCGCTCGGCGTCGGCACGCAGCTGGTCGAGGCCGGCCTCGCCGTTGCGGGGGTCGAAGTTGTGGTTGTAGGTCAGCTTGTCCGGGTGCGCCTGGGAGAGCGCGAACGCCTCCTCGGTCTGCCCGAAGCCGGTCTTGTAGAACTCGCCGAGGTAGGCGGGCTGGAAGATCGCGTGGTCGACGTAGCCGTCGGTGAACAGGTCCTTCATCAGCCGCTCGCCACCGGCGTAGAGGAACTCCTCGTGCCCCCAGAGCTCGGACTCGGGGGAGAGGTTGCGGTGGTAGTCGTAGAAGCAGTCGATGAACTGCTCGCCGTGCACGTTGCGCTGGTTCTCGCGTCGGGCGTCCCACAGCGCCACGTGGGCGTCCACGATGAAGTAGCTCTCGCCGTCCTTGGTGTACATGCCTCTCCTCTCCGCGCCGGCTCCGTGTCGCGGGCCGGCGGGTCGGTGGTGGCGTGACCGCTGTCACGTCGTGGTGGCGACGCTAGGAGCGGGGAGCGACGGCATTCAGGGGTGACGCGTCTCACTTTGAGACCGGGCGGCGTCTCAGAATGAGACGCCTGCGGCGCGCGGTCCGTCGGGGGTGCTCTGTAACGTGGCTCACATGGACGACGGGGTGCCGCAGCGCGCGAGGCTGCACGCCGACCTGGCCGGCGCCGCGGCCCGGCCGGCGCCGCGGCTCGTCGCCTCCTGGCAGCGCAGCGAGTCCTACGGCGTCCCGCTGGAGGACGTGCCGCCGGTCTTCACCGGCGCCTCCGACGCGGAGTCGCTGTTCACCGAGTGCGGACGCCGGGTGCTGGCCGACCTGGCCCACACGCTCGCCGACCAGCCGGTGAGCCTCATGCTCACCGACGCCGCCGGCCTGGTGCTCGACCGGGTCTCCGGCGACCACGGCCTGCTGCGGGCGCTGGACAAGGTGCACCTCGCCCCCGGCTTCACCTACGCCGAGCAGGACGTCGGCACCAACGGTCTCGGCCTCGCGCTGGCCGACCGGGTGCCCACCGTCGTCCGGGCCGAGGAGCACTACGCCCTGACCCTGTGCACCTACACCTGTGCGGCCGTGCCCGTGCTCGACCCGCTCTCCGGACGGCTCGAGGGCAGCGTCAACCTCACCACCTGGGCGTCCTCGCCGGCCGACCTGCTGCTCGCCCTGGCACGCTCGGCGGCCTCCACGACCTCGGCGATGATGCTGGCGCGCGGCGCCGGGCAGCGGCCCCGCCCCACACCGCGCGGCGAGGTCTTCCGGGTCGAGGCTCCCCGCGTCGTCGACCCCGGCGCCCCGGACCTCGGCGAGGCGTGGTCGCGGGCGCTGACGACCGCGACCGACGCCCTGCGCGGCGGGGACGTCGTGGCGGTCGTGGGGGAGCAGGGCACCGGACGCGGCACGCTGGTCGCGCAGGCGGCCCGGGCCGTCTCCCCGCGCACCCGGGTGCTCGCCGCGAGCGCGCCGGACCCCGCCGACGCCCAGCAGTGGCTCGACCTGTGGACCCCCGAGCTCGGCAAGCCCGACACGGCCGTGGTCGTGCGCGACGTCGACCGGCTGCCCACGTGGGTGGCGGAGCGGCTCCGGGACCTCGTCGTCCGAGCCCGCGTCGCCGGCGGTGCCCCGTCGGTGCCGGTCGGGCTCACCGCGGCCCGCCTCGAGGACGTGCCCGCGCCGCTCGCCGGCCTCGTCGGGTCCGTGGCCCCGCTGCCCCCGCTGCGCGAGCGCCCCGACGACGTGCTGCCGCTCGTGCGGCGAGTGGCGGCCTCCGCCCGGGGCCGTCCCGTCGAGGTCACCGGCGCCGCCGAGCGGGCGCTGCGCGAGCACGCCTGGCCCGGCAACGTCACCGAGCTGGTGACCGTGGTGCGCGCCGCGGTGGGGCGGGCGGACGTCGTCGACGTCGCGGCGCTGCCCGCCGAGGTGCTCTCCGGCTCCGGGCACCGGCTGACCCGGATCGAGGCGTTCGAGCGCGACGAGATCGTGCGCGTGCTCTCGCGGCCGGGCGTGACGATGCGGGAGGCGGGCGAGGAGCTCGGCATGTCGCGGGCCACCGTGTACCGCAAGGTCGCTCAGTACGGTATCCACGTGCCTCGTGCCTGATCTCTCCCTGCGCGCGTCCCGGCCCGCCCACCGGCCGACCGTCGTCGCGCTGCTCGCGCTGGGGACGCTGCTGACGATGTCGGCGTGGTTCTCCGCGACGGCGGTCGTGCCGCGCCTGCGCACGGACTGGGACCTGGGTGCCGGCGGCGTCGCGTCGCTGACGATCGCGGTGCAGGTCGGGTTCGTCCTCGGCGCCCTGGGCACGGCGGTGACCGGGCTGGCCGACGCGGTCGCGCCGCGCCGCCTCGTCCTGGTGGGGTCGTGGACGGCGGCTGCGTGCACGGCCGGCCTCCTGCTGTGCGACGGGCTGGCCGCGGCCCTGCCGCTGCGGGCCGCGACGGGCGCGGCGCTCGCCCTGGTCTACCCGCCGGCGGTGCGGGAGGTGGCCGCGTGGGTGACGCGCGGACGCGGCCTCGCGCTGGGCGTGATGATCGGTGCGCTCACCCTCGGCTCGGCGCTGCCCCACCTGGTGCAGGGCGTCGACCTCGGCGCCGGGTGGCGGCCCGTGGTCGCCGCCACGGCCGTGCTCACGGCCCTGGGCGGCGTGGTCGTGCTGGCGGTGCGGGGCACCGCGCCCGGGCTGGTGCTCGCGGGGGAGCGGCGGCCGGTGAGCCTGCGCGCCGGGCTGGCCTCGCTGCGCCACCGCCGGGTGCTGCTGGCCGACCTCGGCTACGTCGGCCACATGTGGGAGCTGTACGCGATGTGGGCCGGCGTCGCCTCGCTGCTGGCCTCGCTGCCCGGGCTCGCGGGCGGGGACGGTGCCGACCGGACCGTCGCCCTCCTCGCCTTCGGCTGCATCGGCGTCGGTGCGCTCGGCTGCCTGGTCGGCGGCGTGCTGAGCGACCGCTGGGGCCGGGAGCGGGCCGCCGGGCTGGCGCTGGTCTGCTCGGGGGCCACGGCGCTGCTGCTCGCGGTGGGGCACGCCCGGTGGCCGGTGGGCGTCGTCGTGGCGCTGTGCGCGGTGTGGGGCTTCTGGGTCATCGCGGACTCCGCCCAGTTCAGCGCCCTGGTCACCGAGGCGGCCCCGCCGGAGGGCGTGGGGGCGGCGCTGGCGGTGCAGCTGGCGCTGGGCTACTCCACGACGGTGCTGACCCTGTGGCTGGTGCCCACGGTCGTGGCCGCGTCCGGGTGGGGCGTGGCGCTGCTGCTGCTCGCGCTCGGGCCGGCCGCGGGTGCGGTGGCCATGGCACGTCTGCACGGGCTGCGGTCGCCGGTGGCCTGACGGGCCACCCCCGGACGGTCTGGACCACCGAACGTTCACCTGGCCGCCGTCCGCCCTCCACGCACAGGTCCCTCGCAGCACCACCCGGGCTCCCTAGGTTCCCCGACGACCACCCGGCCACCGCGCCGCCCGGCCCTCCGGGCAGGCGGCGTCGGCGCGCCCCCCACTCCTCGAGGAGCCTCCCCGCATGACCACCACGCCCCAGCGCCCCGTCGAGCAGCCGGTCGCCGGCGCCCGCCGCCTGCTGTCGATCACGCCGACCGGTACCACCCGGCACGGCTCGCGTGACCTCATGACCTGCAAGTTCAAGTGCGGCAACGCCTGCGACCACCCGGTGCCGAACCGGTCCGGCAACGCGCACATCGGCGCGGAGGTCACCAAGGTGATCGCGCGCCGCTCCCTGCTGCAGGCCTCGGGCGTCGGCGCCGGTGCGCTGGTGCTGGGTGGTCTCTCGGCCGCCGCGGCCGGCGGCGCCGCCGCGGCCGCCCCCGCCGTCGGGCAGCGGGTGACGACCAGCCTGGCGACCACCGCTTTCACCTCGGTCAAGCCCAACCGTCGCGACGCCGTGGTGACCGCCAAGGGCTTCGACTGCGACGTGCTGATCAGCTGGGGCGACAAGGTCGAGGCCGGCGCTCCCGCGTTCGACGCCTACGCGCAGACCCCCGAGGCCGCGCGCCAGCAGTTCGGCTACAACAACGACTACGTGGGCGTCCTGCCGATCCCCGGCAGGAAGAAGCGGGCGCTGCTCGTGACCAACCACGAGTACACCGACGACGACCTGATGTACCCCGCGGGCGTGTACACCGACCTCGAGACCAAGGCGATCTCGATGAGCTCGATCGGGCTGTCGGTCGTCGAGATCCGCCAGGGCCTCGTGCCCGGCTCCTGGCTGCGGGCCACCGCGCTGGGCCGGGCGAGGTACAACCGGCGCGTCCACATCGGCACCGAGTTCAAGGTCGACGGGCCCGCCGCCGGCTCCGACCTGCTCGTCACCGACGCCGACCCGACCGGCTCCCGCGTCCTGGGCACCCTCAACAACTGCTCGGGCGGCACGACCCCGTGGGGCACGGTGCTCTCGGGCGAGGAGAACTTCAACCAGTACTTCGACGCCACCACCGGCCTCCCGGAGCAGTACGCCACCCAGTGCGCCCGCTACGGCATCTCCGGGTCGGGCACCGGCTGGTACGAGGTCGAGGAGCGCTTCGACCTCTCCGCCCACCCGCACGAGGCGCACCGCTTCGGCTGGGTCGTCGAGCTCGACCCGTTCATGCCCGGCTCGCGCCCCGTCAAGCACACGATGCTCGGCCGGCTCAAGCACGAGGGCGCCAACGTCTCCCTCTCCGACGACGGCCACGCGGTGGCCTACATGGGCGACGACGAGCGTGGCGACTACCTCTACAAGTTCGTCTCCCGCGACACCTACCGCCCCGGCAGCAGCCGCAGGGCCCACCGGCACAACAAGACCCTGCTCTCGGCCGGCACCCTCTACGTCGCGCGCCTGACCGGTGACGGCACCGAGGACGGCCGCTACGACGGCACCGGTGAGTGGATCCCGCTGGCCGACGAGACGCAGTCCTTCGTCGACGGCTTCACGCTGGAGGAGGTCCTGGTCTTCACCCGCCTGGCCGCCGACGCCGTGAGCCCGACCGCCATGGACCGCCCCGAGGACGTCGAGCCCAACCCGGTCAACGGTCGGGTCTACGCCGCGCTGACCAACAACTCCCAGCGCGGCAGCTCCTTCGAGCCGGACGAGGCCAACCCGCTCACGACCTCGATGGTCCGCTCCGCCCCGGGGCAGCCGCTGACCGAGGCGAGCGGCAACCGCAACGGCTACGTGCTCGAGATCGTCCCCGGCGGCGGGAACCGTACGAGCCTGATGAAGGGCGACCACGGCGACACCTCCTTCACCTGGAACCTCATGCTGGTCTGCGGCGACCCGGACGCCGAGGAGACCTACTTCGCGGGCTACGACAAGTCGCTGGTCAGCCCCATCAGCTGCCCCGACAACGTGGCCTTCGACTCGGTGGGCAACCTCTGGGTCTCCACCGACGGCAACGCGCTGGGCTCGAACGACGGCATCTTCCGCGTGCCCGTCAAGGGCCCCGAGCGCGGTCACGTGCAGCAGTTCGTCACGATGCCGTACGGCGCGGAGGCCTGCGGGCCGCTCGTCGCGGACGACGACCAGTCGCTGTTCTTCGCGGTGCAGCACCCGGGCGAGATCTCCGGGTCGACGTTCGAGGCGCAGGCGTCCACCTGGCCGCACACCGACGACTTCCCGCGTCCCTCGGTCTGCGTGGCGTTCCGCCGGCAGTGACCCGCTGACCGCCGCCCCCCTCGGGCGCCCGGCACGACCCCCCACGACCCCCTCGGCCTCACCCGAGGGGGTCGTGTCGTCCCGGGCTCGGGCGGGCATGGGGACGGTGTGCGTGGCACAGCCGGACCGGACCCACAGGGTCCGATCAGGGCAGCCTCACCTTTCTGGAATTGATCCAGAAAATGTGCTGGAGTGTCACCACTCGCCCCGCAGAAGCAGAAGGACCGAAGGAGCACCTCATGACTCAGGACACCCAGACCCCCACCCGCTCGGCCCGCGTGTTCACCGGCTCGGAGACCCTCGGCACGAACATGAACCAGTTGCTGGTCGACCTCACCGACCTGCACATCCAGGGCAAGCAGGCGCACTGGAACGTGGTCGGCAAGAACTTCCGCGACCTGCACCTGCAGCTCGACGAGCTCGTCGACGCGGCCCGCGAGTTCTCCGACGACGTGGCCGAGCGCATGCGCGCCCTCTACCTGGTGCCCGACGCCCGCGCCGTCACGATCGCCAACACCTCCACCCTGCCGCCGTTCCCGGCCGAGGAGGTCTCCACCACCGAGACGGTCGACCTGATCACCTCCTCGGTCTACGCCGTGACCTCGACCGGTCGTCGCATCCACGACGCCACCGACGCCGAGGACCCGACGACGGCCGACCTCATCCACGGCATCCTCGAGCGCCTCGAGCAGCTCGCCTGGATGATCGACGCCGAGAACCGCGTGCCGGGTGAGGGCGTGCGCTCGATCCACGCCTGAGCGCCCCCAACCCGAGCAGGCTCCTCGACGGCCGGCCGACCCCACCCGGGGCGGCCGGCCGCCGGCGTCCGGGATGCCTGGTCAGGTCGGCAGGGGTTAGGATGCCCACGTGGCACACACCCTGCTTCTTCCCTAGCCGCGACGGGCGCCCAGCCCGACGCGGCCACCCCTCCTGCGCGAGGGGTTTTTTTGTGCCCACGCCCCGGCCCCTCACGAGGGGGACGGCGGCGGTCCACCCGAACAGCGAGGACGAGGAACACCAGAGGTCATGAGCGAGGAGACCAACACCTACGACGTGCGCGCCGTGGAGGAGAAGTGGCTGCCGGTCTGGGACCGGATCGACCCGTTCCGGGCCGACGACGCCGCTGCCCTCGCGGGCAAGCCCACGAAGTACGCGCTCACGATGTTCCCCTACCCCTCCGGTGACCTGCACATGGGTCACGCCGAGGTGTTCGCGCTGCACGACGTGATCTCGCGCTACTGGCGCTTCCGCGGGTTCGAGGTCCTCAACCCGATGGGCTGGGACTCCTTCGGCCTGCCCGCGGAGAACGCGGCCATCCGCAACGACACCCACCCCGCGACCTACACCTACGGCAACATCGAGACGCAGTACTCCTCGATGAAGCGCTACGGCGTGAGCTTCGACTGGTCGCGCCGGCTGCACACCTCCGACCCGGAGTACTACCGGTGGACGCAGTGGCTGTTCCTGCTCATGCACGAGCGGGGCCTGGCCTACCGCAAGAAGTCGCCGGTCAACTGGTGCCCGCAGGACCAGACGGTGCTGGCCAACGAGCAGGTGCTGGCCGACGGCACCTGCGAGCGCTGTGGCGCCGTGGTCACCAAGCGCGAGCTGACCCAGTGGTACTTCAAGACCACCGCCTACGCTCAGGAGCTGTACGACTGCCTGGACGACCTCCAGGACACCTGGATCGGCAAGGTCGTCAACGCCCAGCGCAACTGGATCGGCCGCTCCGAGGGCGCGCACGTCGACTTCGCGCTCAACCTGGCGGACGGGTCGACCAAGGACGTCACGGTCTTCACCACGCGTCCCGACACCCTCTACGGCGCCACCTTCATGGTCGTGGCCGCCGACGCCGCGCTCGCGGCGGAGATCGTCGCGCCCGACAAGCGCGCCGACCTGGACGCCTACCTGGACGAGGTCCGCAAGGCCTCCGACATCGACCGCCTGGCCACCGACCGCCCCAAGACCGGCGTCGACCTGGGGATCACCGCGACCAACCCGGTCAGCGGCGAGCAGGTGCCGGTGTGGGCCGCCGACTACGTGCTGGCCGACTACGGCACCGGCGCCATCATGGCCGTGCCCGCGCACGACCAGCGCGACCTGGACTTCGCCACGGTCATGGGCCTGCCCGTCCGGATGGTCGTGGACGTCGAGGGCGCCGAGGACCCGGCCGTCTCCTCCGTGGCCACGACCGGCGACGGCACCTACGTGAGCTCCGGCCCGCTGGACGGCCTCACCGACAAGGCCAGCGCGATCTCGCAGATGATCTCGGTGCTCGAGGAGCGCGGCACGGGCACCGGCACGGTGAACTTCCGCCTGCGCGACTGGCTGCTCTCCCGCCAGCGTTACTGGGGCGCGCCGATCCCGATCGTGCACTGCGACAAGGACGGCGAGGTCGCCGTCCCGCTCGACCAGCTGCCCGTCGAGCTGCCCGAGCTGACCGGCTCCGACCTGCGCCCGCAGGGCACCTCGCCGCTGGGCGGGGCCACCGAGTGGGTCGAGACGACCTGCCCGACCTGCGGCGGCCCGGCGCGCCGGGACACCGACACCATGGACACCTTCGTGGACTCGTCCTGGTACTTCCTGCGCTTCGTCTCCCCGAACCTGGACTCCGCGCCGTTCGACGAGGCGCTGGCCCAGGCCTGGGGTCCGATCGACCTCTACATCGGCGGCGACGAGCACGCCGTGCTGCACCTGCTGTACTCGCGCTTCTTCACCAAGGTGCTGCGCGACGCCGGCCTCATCACCTGGGACGAGCCGTTCTCGGCGTACCTGTCGCAGGGCAAGGTCATCAACAACGGCCGCAAGATGAGCAAGTCGCTGGGCAACGGCGTGAACGTCGCCGAGCAGCTGGAGGAGTTCGGCGTCGACGCCGTGCGCCTGACGCTGGTCTTCGCCTCCCCGCCGGAGGACAACATCGACTGGGCGGACGTCTCGCCCGCCGGCTCGCAGAAGTTCCTGCAGCGCGCCTGGCGGCTGTCCGGCGACGTCACCTCGGCGCCCGGCGTCGACGTGAGCACCGGGGACGTGGCGCTGCGCCGCCTCACCCACAAGACCGTGGCCGAGGCCGAGCAGCTCGTCGAGAGCTACCGGTTCAACGTCGTCGTCGCCCGCACCATGGAGCTGGTCAACGCCACCCGCAAGGCCATCGACTCCGGCTGCGGCGGAGCCGACCCGGCCGTGCGCGAGGCCGTCGAGGCCGTCGCCATGCTGCTCTCGCTGGTGGCCCCGTACACCGCCGAGGAGATGTGGGAGCGGCTCGGCCACGAGCCGTGCGTCGCCCAGGCCACCTGGCCGGTCGTCGACCCCGCGCTGCTGGTCGAGGAGTCGGTGACCGCCGTCGTCCAGGTCAAGGGCAAGGTGAAGGGCCGCCTGGAGGTGGCCCCCGACATCAGCGAGGCGGACCTGGAGGCGCTGGCCCTGGCCGACCCGGGCGTGCAGCGGGCCATCGACGGGGCCACCGTGCGCAAGGTGATCGTCCGGGCGCCCAAGCTCGTCAACATCGTCGTCTGAGGCCGTCAGTCGTGGGCGTCGCCGTCGTCACCGACTCGACCGCCAGCCTGCCCGGCGGGCTGGCGGCCGAGCACGGCCTCACGGTCGTGCCCCTCACCGTGGTGCTCGGCGAGGAGGTCCTCGAGGAGGGCCCGGACGGGGCGACGCCGGCGCGGCTGGTGGAGGCGCTCGGTACGCGGCTGCCGGTCTCCACGTCGCGGCCCGCGCCCGAGGCCCTGGTCGCCCGGTGGGAGCGGCTGGTCGCCGACGGCGCCGAGGCGATCGTCGCCGTCCACCTCTCCGGCGAGGTCTCGGGCACCGTCGAGTCCGCGCGCCTGGCCGCGCGGCGCGTCGGCGTGCCCGTGGAGGTCGTCGACTCCCGCCAGGTCGGCCCCGCGACGGGCCTGGCCGCCCTGGCCGCCGCCGACGCGGCCTCTCGTGGTGCCTCCGTCGCCGAGGTGGCCGAGGCCGCCCGTGCGTGTGCGGCCAGGGGCACCACCCTCTGCTACGTCGACACCCTGGAGCACCTGCGCCGCGGCGGGCGGATCAACACTGCCGCGGCGCTGCTCGGCGGGGCGCTCGCGGTGAAGCCGCTGCTGACCGTGACCGACGGGGTCGTGGAGCCCCTCGAGCGGGTGCGCACCGCCTCCCGGGCGCTGGGCCGCCTCGAGGAGCTCACGGTGGACGCGGCCCTGGCCCTCGGCGGGCCGGACACCGCCGTCCGCGTGGTCGTCGGGCACCTCGCCGCGCCGGACCGGGCCGTGGCCCTCCTCGACCGTCTCACCTCCCGCCTCGCGGCCGAGCTCGGTGACGCCTTCGCCGGCGGGTGGGAGTCCGAGGTGACCGCCGCCCTCGGCGCGCACACCGGCCCGGGGATGATCGCCGTCGGGATCGCCCCCGCCTGACCACGCCTCGGTGGTCGAGGTGCGAAGCCGGCCACGGCTGAGCCACGAGACCCCCGGACCCGACCGTCCACGACGACCGCCCACGTCACCCGGTGGTCGAGCAGCGACGAGCGCCGGCGAGGAGCGCACGTCGAGACCACGGGCCACCCAGCGTCCACAGCCACCACGTCCGACGCGACTGTCCCCAGCCCCGTCCCGCACCCTCCTGGTCAGCGCCCGCGCTCCCTAGCGTCGAGGCCATGCGCACCCGCCGATCCTCCGTGGAGCACGCCGAGGCCGTGGCCCGACGGCTCGCCCTGCTCGCCGCCGAGGTGGAGAGCGCGCCGGAGCCCGCCGCCGGGCCCGTGGCCGAGCCGGCGTCGGCTCCTGCTCCGGCACCCGAGGCTGCGCCCGCCCCCGGTGCGGCGTGGGAGCTGCCCCGGGTCGGCCGGCACCGCGCCGGGCCGGGGTACGCGAGCGCGCGGGCGGCCGAGCTGCGTGACGGAGCCCGCGAGGAGGTCCGCGCGCGTGTCGAGGCCCCCCTGGGTGCGGCCCGTGGGCTGCTGCGGTTCGGGTCGGCACAGGTGGCCGTGCTGGCCTGCCTGGTGGCGGCCGGCCTGGTCGTCGCGGCGTGGTGGGTCGTCCGGGCCGACCCCGACCCGCTGCCGACCGTCCTGAGCCCCACCTCCTCGGAGGCCTCCGGCTCCTCGGCCTCGGCGCTGGAGGCGGTCGAGGAGACGGGGGAGCCCGACGCCCTGGTGACGCCCGTCCCGTCCTCGGGGGACTCGTCGGGCGCCGTCGACGGGGCGGACGCCGGCGAGGTCGTGGTGGACGTGGCGGGGCGGGTGCGCCGCCCCGGCATCGCCGTGCTGCCGGCCGGCTCCCGGGTGGCCGACGCGCTCGAGGCGGCGGGCGGGGCCCGGCCGGGCGTGGACCTCACCTCGCTCAACCTGGCCCGCGTCCTGGTGGACGGCGAGCAGGTGCTGGTGGGGGTGGAGCCCGCGGCCGGGGCAGCAGCGTCCGCCCTGTCCTCGCCGGGCGCCGGGGACCCGGGTGCGGCCGGCGGTGGGCTCGTGAACCTCAACACCGCCGACCAGGCCACCCTGGAGACGTTGCCGCAGGTCGGTCCGGTGACGGCCGCCTCGATCCTGGCGTGGCGCGACGAGCACGGCGGGTTCACCTCCGTCGACGAGCTGCTCGAGGTCGACGGGATCGGGGAGGCGACGCTCGCCCAGATCGCGCCGCACGTGACGGTGTGAGCGACTCGGAGGACGCGCAGGGCACCGCGCACCGGGGGCAGGACTGGCGGATGCCGCTGGTGGGCGCGGCTGCATGGATCGGCGGGCTGCTCGCGGCCACCGGCTCCTGGGTGGTGCTGGTGGGCGTCGTGCTGGTCGTCCCGGTGGCCTGGGTGGTGGCCTGGGTGGTGGTGACCCGGGTGCTGGGCTCGGTGGCCGGCCCCCGGCTGCCGCGGCGGGGCCTGGCGCTGGGTCTGGCCTGCGCCGGAGTGGCGCTCGCCGTCGGCGGCGCTGCGCTGGTGCGCAGCGAGCAGGTGGGCGCGTCCCCGGTCGCCGACCTGGCGGAGAAGGGGGCCGTCGTCCGGGTGCTCCTCCGCGTCACCGGCGACCCACGTCCGCTGGAGGGGCCGTACGCCGACGGGGTGCTGCTGCGTGCCCAGGTGCTGGAGGTCGAGGGCCGCGGCACGGCGTGGCGGCTGCGGGCGCCGGTGCTGGTGCTCGCGGACCCGGACTGGGCCCAGGCGCGGCTCGGCAGCGAGGTGGTGACCGGTGCCCGCCTCCTGCCGGCCGAGGGCGAGGACCTGGCGGCCGTCCTGAGCGCCTACGGGGAGTGGGAGACCGTGCGCGAGCCGGACGTCTGGTGGCGGGTCAGCGCCCGGGTCCGGCAGGCGCTGCGGGACTCCGTGGCCCACCGACCGACGCCCGAGCGCATCCTCGTGCCTGCGCTGGTCAACGGGGACGACACGGGGCTGGAGCAGCAGGTCCGTGACGACTTCGCGACCACCGGGCTCACGCACCTCCTCGCGGTCTCGGGCACGAACCTGACCCTCGTCGTGGGGCTGCTCGTGCTGCTGGCCAGGACCCTCGGCGTGCGCGGCCGGTGGCTGTGGCTGGTGGGGGCGCTCGGCATCGTCGCGTTCGTGCTGGTGGCTCGCACGGAGCCGAGCGTGCTGCGGGCGGCGGCGATGGGCGCGGTCGGGCTGGTCGCCCTCGGCCCGGACGGCGGTCGGCGCGCCGGCCGTTCCCTCGGCGTCGCGGTGCTCGTCCTCCTGCTGCTCGAGCCGACGCTCGCCACCGGCGCCGGGTTCGCCCTCTCCGTGCTGGCCACCGCCGGCATCGTGTGGCTCGCACCGCCGTGGCGCGACGCGCTGCGGCGCTGGCTGCCGGCCGGGGCGGCCGAGGCGGTGGCGGTGCCCACGGCGGCGCAGCTGGCCTGCACCCCGGTGGTCGCGGCGATCTCGGGGCAGGTGTCCCTGGTCGCGGTCGGGGCCAACCTGCTGGCCGGTCCGCTGGTCGCCCCGGCCACGGTGCTCGGGCTGGTCGGCGGCCTCGCCACGTTGGTGCACCCACTGCTCGGGCGCCCGTTCGGCGCGGTCGCCACCTGGTGCGCGGCCGTGGTCGTCGAGGTGGCCGAGCGGGGTGCGGCGCTGCCCGTGGCGGCGGTGGACTGGGGGCAGGGCCCGGTCGCGGTGGCCGTCCTCACCGTGGCCACCGCGGGGGTGGCGGTCCTCGGCCCGCGGGTGGCCCGACGCCCTCGGTGGGCCGTGCCGGTCGTCCTCGTCCTCGTCGTGGCCACGGCGG
This sequence comes from Nocardioides bruguierae, assembly GCF_023656415.1. Classification (GTDB taxonomy): domain Bacteria; phylum Actinomycetota; class Actinomycetes; order Propionibacteriales; family Nocardioidaceae; genus Nocardioides; species Nocardioides bruguierae. The sequence continues at coordinate 14,343 of NZ_JAMOIL010000024.1, read as the reverse complement.
TGCCGCTGCCCGCGCCCGGCTGGCCACCCCAGGGCTGGCTCGTCGTCGCCTGCGACGTCGGGCAGGGCGACGCCCTCGTCCTGCGGACCGGGCCCGGGGAGGCGGTCGTGGTGGACACGGGGCCCGAGCCGGCGCTGGTCGACGCCTGCCTCGGCGACCTCGGGATCACGCACGTGCCCCTGGTGGTGCTGACCCACTTCCACGCCGACCACGTGGGCGGGCTGCCCGGGGTGCTCGCCGACCGCACGGTGGACGAGGTGCTGGTGACCTTCCTGCTCGACCCACCCGCGTCCGTCGAGGCGGTGGACGAGGCGGCTCGCGCCGCCGGGGTGCCGGTGAGCACGGCGTTCCCGGGCACGGTGCGGCGCATCGGCGACCTGGACCTCCAGACCCTCTGGCCGTTGCTCGACACCCCGGCGGCCGGTCCGGGGGACGGCACCGGGGCCAACGACGCCAGCGTGGTGCTGCTCGCCGAGGTGTCCGGGGTCCGGGTGCTGCTCACCGGTGACCTCGAGCCGCCCGGCCAGGAGGCGCTCGCGCGTGCCTACCCGGGGCTGCGGGTCGACGTGCTCAAGGTGCCGCACCACGGCAGCCGCGCCCAGGACCTCGACCTGCTCACGGGGCTGGGGGCCGCGGTGGCGCTGGTGAGCGTGGGGGAGGGCAACGACTACGGACACCCGGCCCCGTCCGTGGTGGAGGCGCTCGAGGGTGCCGGCTCCCGGGTGCTGCGCACCGACACCGACGGAGCCCTGGCGGTGGTGGCCGACGGGTCGGGGCTGTCGACCCGAGCTCGTCGCTGACCCGTGCCAGGCGCCGCCGGCCGCACTACGCTCGCCGCATGGCGAAGCCCCGCAAGCGGTTGGACAAGGCCACCTACGAGGCCGAGCTGTTCCGGCTCCAGGCCGAGATGGTGAAGGTGCAGGAGTGGGTGCGCGCCACCGGCGCCCGCGTCGTGGTCGTCTTCGAGGGCCGCGACGCCGCCGGCAAGGGCGGGGCGATCAAGCGGATCACCCAGTACCTGAACCCCCGCGTCGTGCGGATCGCCGCCCTGCCCACGCCCAGCGAGCAGCAGAAGGGGCAGTGGTACTTCCAGCGCTACGTCGAGCACCTGCCCGGCAAGGGCGAGATGGTGCTGTTCGACCGCTCCTGGTACAACCGCGCCGGCGTCGAGCGGGTCCTGGGTTTCTGCACCCCCGAGGAGCACTCCCGGTTCCTGCACCAGTGCCCGATCTTCGAGCGGCTCCTGGTCGAGGACGGGATCATCCTGCGCAAGTACTGGTTCTCGGTCAGCGACGAGGAGCAGCAGCGCCGGTTCGTCGGTCGCATCGACGACCCGATGCGGCGCTGGAAGCTCTCCACGACCGACCTGCAGTCCATCACGCACTGGGAGGACTACTCCCGCGCCAAGGACGACATGATGGTGCACACCGACATCCCCGAGGCCCCCTGGTACGTCGTCGAGGGCGACGTGAAGAAGGAGGCGCGGCTGAACATGATGGCGCACCTGCTCTCCACGATCCCCTACACCGAGATCGAGCACCCCGACATCACGGTCCCCGAGCGGCCTGCATCCTCGGGCTACCGGCGACCGCCGCGCGAGCTCACGACCTACGTGCCCGACCACGTCGCCTCGCTGACCTCCGACTGAGTCGGACGGGGCAGGACGGGGCAGGACGGGTCAGGACGGGGCGGTACGGGGCGGGGCGGAGCGGACGCCGGGCCTGTCGCCGCCGTGTGGGACGCTGTGCGGACCATGGCTCGTTCCGCATCCCGCTCATCCTCCCGCCCCGCCGCACGGCCGGCCGCGCCCGCTCCCGGGGACGTCCTCGGTCACGTCACGCTGGTGACCGGCAAGGAGGAGTTCCTGGGCGAGCGCACGGTGGCTGCCGTGCGGGCGGCCGTGCGCCAGCACGACGGGGAGGCCGAGGTCTCCGAGGCCAACGCGCTGGACCTGACGCTGGCCACCCTCGGCGAGCTGGCCGCGCCCTCGCTGTTCTCGACCACCCGCTGCATCGTCGTGCGCGCCCTGGAGAACCTGCCGGACGAGTCCTACGACGGCATCGTCGACTACGCCAAGGAGCCGGTCGAGGACGTGGCGCTCGTCCTCGTGCACACCGGCGGCCAGAAGGGCTCCGGCCTGCTGACCCGGCTGCGCAAGCTGCCGGCCGTCACCGAGGTGAAGTCCGAGGAGCTGCGGGCCTCGGAGTACCCGTCGTTCGTCCAGGCCGAGGCCCGGCGCCTCGGCACACGGATGGACCCGGACGCCGCCCAGGCGCTCGTCCAGGCCGTCGGCACCGACCTGCGCGCGGTGTCCAGCGCCGTCGACCAGCTCGTGCACGACTTCCCGGGGGAGTCCGTGAGCGCCGAGCGGGTCGGCCAGTACTTCGGCGGCCGCGCCGAGGCGACGTCGTTCGCGGTGGCGGACGCCGCCTTCGCCGGCAAGCGGCTGGCGGCGCTGGAGGAGCTGCGCTGGGCCATCGAGCGCGGTGTCGCGGGCGTGCTGGTGACGTCGGCGTTCGCCGGGTCCGCGCGCGGCCTGGCCCGCGCCAAGGGCCTGCGCCCCGGGGGCCGGGACAACGACGTCGCCCGCGACCTGGGCGTCCCGCCGTGGAAGGTGCGCTCGATCCGGGAGCAGTCCCGCGCGTGGTCCGAAGACCAGCTGGCGGCCGCCGTCCGCGCCGTGGCCCAGGCCGACGCCGACATCAAGGGTGCTGCCAGCGACGCGGCCTACACCCTCGAGCGCCTCGTGCTCACGATCACCGAGCTGCGCAGCGCCTCTCGCTCCTGACCCGCCGGCTCACGCCTGCGGGGAGCGGTGGGGGCCGGCGCCCGGGTGCTCCGGAACGCCGACGACCCGCCTCGTGCTCGCGCGGGGCGAGTCGAGACGGGTCGTGTCAGCGACGACGAGCGGGGCTCAGAGAGAAGCAGCCTTCTTCGCGATGGAGGACTTCCGGTTCGCGGCCTGGTTCTTGTGGATGACGCCCTTGGAGACGGCCTTGTCCAGCTTCTTGGTGGCGAAGCGGGCCTTCTCGACGGCGGTCGCGTCGCCGGCCTCGAAGGCCTCGTTGAAGCGGCGGATGGCGGTCTTGAGCTCGCTCTTGACGGCCTTGTTGCGCTCGTGACGCTTGTTGTTCTGCTTGATCCGCTTGATCTGGGACTTGATGTTCGCCACTGGTGTGCCTAGCTCTCTGGGTCGGTCGTGCAGGTCTGTTGTCGCTGACGTGATGGGGCCGATCGAGTCGGACCCGAGTCTGGGTGCGCTGCGGGCAGAGGGTGCCTCACGAGCGACAAGCGAGATTAACAGCGTGGGGGAAGGCCGCCCAAATCCCGAGCGGAGCGTCAGCAGCCCCGCGAACGACGTCCACGTTAGCGGGTCGGGGCCGGGAGTCCGAGTCGGCGCGCGACCCCCACCAGCAGGTGGTGGGCGACCTCGACGCGGAACGCCCGGAGCGTCGGCATGCCCTGGTCGCGCTGAGCGGTGCCGGCCCGCAGCAGCAGGTGGGTGGCGAACGCGGCGAGCAGTGCCGTCACCGTCTCCTCGCCCAGCGCCGCGAGATCGGGGTGGTCGAGCGCGGCGGCGTCGAACCAGGGCAGGTGCGCGTGCTCCTCCCGGGCCAGGAACGCATCGACCCAGGACGGGCCGACGAGGGCCTGTCCCCAGTCCACGACCACGACCGAGCCGTCGGGTCGCAGCAGCAGGTTGTCGCTGCGCACGTCCCAGTGCACCAGCCGGTCCCCGGCCGGCACGGCGTGCAGCACCGCTGCCAGGGGCGTGAGGTCGGCCAGCCATGGCGGGCCCAGGGTCGGGAGGACCTCGGAGGCCCGTTGCAGCGAGGCCGCCCACACCGAGAAGCTGTCCCGGGTGGAGCCCAGCGGCGCCCCGCTCCGCCGGCCCGCGTCCAGCAGTGGGTCGAGTGAGGGCAGACGGTGGTGCAGGAGCGCCGGTAGCGCGTCCACGGCGGAGACGACCGCGTCGACGTCGGCGGGGGAGTCGAGGTCGGGGTGTCGGCCCTCGACGTCCTCGAGCAGGAGCACCACCCAGGGGTCGGCGGGCGCGTCGGGCTCGAGCGCCTCGTCCCACCAGTGCTCCAGCGCGGCCCAGCGAGGGTGCCGACCGAGGGCGTCCAGGACGACGGCCTCCCGTCGCAGCAGCTGTGGGGTCACGGGGTTCAGGGAGGCCGGGCAGGCCTTGACGAACAGCCTCGACCCGTCGGCGCCGCGCAGCCGCACCGCGGGCCCCGGCGACATCCCGCCCGTCTGGTCGACGGCGGCGACCACCGGCGAGCCCAGCGCTTCCTCGACCCGTGCCCGCACCCGCGTGGGCACCGATGCCCAGCCCAGGCGAGAGCCCCGGGCTGCGGGGCTCACCAGTCGCGGCGAGCGCGGAGCCAGGCCAGGGCGGCCTCGCCCTGCTGCCGCTGGTGGCGCCGCAGGAAGGGGCTCGTCGCCGGCGGCTTCCGCTCGGCCGTGGTGAGCAGGTACCCGGCGGTGCCCGCCAGGAGCGCGTCGACCGCCTCGTCCTCGACGCCGGCGGCGAGCGGGTGCGCGCGCAGCAGCGGCTCGGGGTCCAGGCCGGGGTCGGTGGCGGCCGAGGTGAGCAGCCAGACCAGGTCGGCCCAGGCCGCGCCGCGCGCGGCCCACGGCCAGTCGCACCACACCACGCGGCCGTCGTCGGCCAGCAGCAGGTTGTCGTCGCGCAGGTCACCGTGGACCAGCGCGTCGCCGGTCACCGCGGAGGCCAGGACGGCGGCGGCGTCGGCCACCCGTTCCCACACCCGCTCCGGGGCCAGGTCCTCGCGCAGGCCGGAGAGCAGCGGCACCAGCAGTGGCCAGTCCGACAGGTCGTCGGCGAGGTCGGTCAGCACGCCCGCCCGCTCGAGGGCGCTCGCGGCGGCCGGCAGCACCTCGGCCGAAGTGGCCAGCGAGTCCAGCACCGCGGTGAGGTCCGGGCGGGTCCACGGCCGCGACGGCAGTCGGCCCTCGACGTCCTCCAGGCCCAGCAGGACCCACTCGTCGACCTCCGTGCTCCACCGCAGCGCGGGCGCCGGGACGCCGGCGTGGCCGGTCAGCACCCCCAGCACCGAGGCCTCGGCACGGTGGGCGGCGGCGAAGGCGGGCTGGGCGCGCAGCGAGGCGGCCTTGACGAAGTGCGTGCTGCCGTCCGCGCAGACCAGGGACGAGGCGAGCCCGGCGGTCCACCCGGCGGAGGCGGAGTGCGCCTCGACGACGGGCGAGCCCAGGCGCGTCTCGACGGCCGTGCGCACCGGGCGCGGGAGGAACCCCCACTCGACGCGGCGCACGGTGCGGCCGTGGGGCACGCCCTCGACGCTCCACGGGTCGAACGGGTCGAACGCCTCCTCGGGCTCGAGCGGGTCGCCGGAGGGCGAGTCGAGGAGAGGGGAGCGTGGGAGCACCCGGCCAGTCTGGCCCCGGGCGTGCCGCGGGCGCGGTTGCCACGGCCCGGTGTGTCGCGCGGGGCTCGCCACACCCGAGGTCGCGGCACCAGCACCGGCACCAGTACCCGCAGCACCGGACCCGGGGCCGGCGAGGCTGCAGCGCCGGGCGCGCGCCGCACGCGGCATCAGTACCGCTCCACGAGGTGGGAGCGCCCGGGCGGCGGGGCGTAGGGCTCGGGCCACCAGTCCTCCATGGCGGTCACCAGTCCGTCGCGCACGGTGAACGCCGCGATGCCGGTCTGCACCCCCTCGTCCGCCTCCCCGCTGCTCTCGCCGCCGCCCTCCCCACTGCTCCGGCCGGGGTCGAACGCGATCCACGTCGCCACCGTGCCGCTCTCCTCGTCCGCGACGAGGCGGGTGACCCGCAGGGTCCACGGGCCGGGGTACTCGGCGTTGAACCGGGTGAAGGCCTCCCGGCCGCGGACCCGCTCCCGGGTCTGCGGCACCTCCATCACGACGTCGGGGTGCAGCAGGGCGGCGAACCCGGCCCAGTCACGGGCGTCGCAGGCCGCCCACAGCGAGCGGACCACCGAGGCGGCCGACGGCGCAGCGGCGGGGGAGCGGGGCGGGGGCGAGGTCATGGCGGCGACGGTAGGTAGGACCTCCGACAGCGACGTGGGACACTGGCCGGACACCTCCGGCACGGCGCGTCCGCCGCCGGAGCGCGCCGACCGCGCCGTGACCCGCTCCCACCCCGAGACACCGAGGACCCCGTGCCTGCTGTTCCCTCGTCCGCCTGGCCGAAGCCCGGTCAGACCGACCCGGCGATCATCCGGAACTTCTGCATCATCGCCCACATCGACCACGGCAAGTCGACCCTGGCCGACCGGATGCTCCAGCTCACCGGCGTCGTCGACGAGCGCGCGGCCCGGGCGCAGTACCTCGACCGGATGGACATCGAGCGCGAGCGCGGCATCACGATCAAGTCCCAGGCCGTGCGCATGCCGTGGGCGGTCGAGGAGGGCAACGAGGAGGGTGCCGAGGCCGGCACCTACGTCCTCAACATGATCGACACCCCCGGCCACGTCGACTTCACCTACGAGGTGAGCCGCTCGCTGGCCGCGTGCGAGGCCGCGATCCTGCTCGTGGACGCCGCCCAGGGCATCGAGGCCCAGACGCTGGCCAACCTCTACCTGGCGATGAGCGCGGACCTGCACATCATCCCGGTGCTCAACAAGATCGACCTGCCCTCCGCCGACCCCGACAAGTACGCCGAGGAGCTCGCCGGCCTGGTCGGCTGCGAGCCCGAGGACGTCCTGCGGGTCTCCGCCAAGACCGGCGTCGGCGTGGAGAAGGTGCTCAACGAGGTCGTCAAGCAGACGCCGGCCCCCGTCGGCGACCCCGACGCCCCGGCCCGCGCGCTGATCTTCGACTCGGTCTACGACACCTACCGCGGCGTCATCACCTACGTCCGCGTCGTCGACGGCGAGCTGCGCCACCGCGACCGGATCAAGATGATGAGCACCAACGCCACGCACGAGATGCTCGAGATCGGTGTCATCAGCCCCGAGCAGCTGCCGGCGCAGGACATCGGCGTCGGCGAGGTCGGCTACCTCATCACCGGCGTGAAGGACGTGCGTCAGTCCCGCGTCGGTGACACCGTCACCACCCAGCACCACGGCGCCACGGAGATGCTCGGCGGCTACTCCGACCCCAACCCGATGGTCTTCGCGGGCCTGTACCCGATCGACGGCGACCAGTTCGGCGACCTGCGCGAGGCGCTGGAGAAGCTCCAGCTCAACGACGCCTCGCTCACCTACGAGCCGGAGACCTCCGGCGCGCTGGGCTTCGGCTTCCGCTGCGGCTTCCTCGGCCTGCTGCACATGGAGATCACCCGCGACCGGCTCGAGCGCGAGTTCAACCTCGACCTCATCTCCACCGCCCCGTCGGTGAGCTACCAGGTCACGATGGAGGACGGCACCGAGCACCAGGTGACCAACCCCAGCGAGTACCCCGAGGGCAAGATCGCCGAGGTCCGCGAGCCCGTCGTCGACGCCACGCTGCTGGCGCCGTCCGACTACATCGGCACCATCATGGAGCTGTGCCAGACCAAGCGCGGCGACCTGCAGGGCATGGACTACCTGTCCCCGGACCGTGTGGAGATGCGCTACAAGCTGCCCCTGGCCGAGATCGTCTTCGACTTCTTCGACCAGCTGAAGTCGCGCACCAAGGGCTACGCCAGCCTCGACTACGACTTCACCGGTGACCAGGCGGCCGACCTGGTGAAGGTCGACATCCTGCTCCAGGGCGAGCCGGTCGACGCGTTCAGCTCGATCGTGCACCGCGACTCCGCCTACTCCTACGGCGTGATGATGGCCGGTAAGCTCAAGGACCTCATCCCGCGGCAGCAGTACGAGGTGCCGATCCAGGCCGCCATCGGCGCCCGGGTCATCGCCCGCGAGAACATCCGCGCCATCCGCAAGGACGTCCTGGCCAAGTGCTACGGCGGCGACATCAGCCGCAAGCGCAAGCTGCTGGAGAAGCAGAAGGAGGGCAAGAAGCGGATGAAGATGGTCGGCCGCGTCGAGGTCCCCCAGGAGGCCTTCGTGGCCGCGCTCTCCACCGGCAGCCCGACCGCCGGGGAGGGCGGCAAGGGCAAGTGACCCGCCCGTGAGCGCGCTCCGCCTGCCGCCCGAGGTCGAGGCCATGGCCGGACGCGGACCCGACTGGGCAGCGTGGGTCGAGCGCGTCCCCGCCACCCTGCGGGACCTGCTCGAGGAGTGGTCCCTGACGAGGACCGACGACGAGGTCTGGCACGGCCACGCCTCCGTCGTGCTGGCCGTGCGCGACCGCGAGGGTCGCGAGCGGGTGCTGAAGGTCGCCTTCCCCGACGTCGAGACCGAGCACGAGGCGCTGGCCCTGCGCACCTGGGCCGGCCGCGGCGCCGCGCAGCTCGTCACGGCCGACCCCCGTCGCCGCGCGGTGCTGCTGGAGCGGCTCGAGCGCCGCGACCTGCACGAGGAGTGGGACGTCGCGGCCTGCGAGACGGTCGCCGACCTCTACCGGCAGCTGCACGTGCCGGCCCCGCCGCAGCTGATGACGGTGCCCGCCTACGTGGGCCGCTACGTCGAGCGGCTGCGCGCGCTCCCGCGCAACGCCCCGCTGCCCCGCCGGATGGTGGAGCAGGCGCTGGCCCTGGTGCGCGACCTCGGGGCGGACGAGCGGGCGGTCGGCACGCTGGTGCACGGGGACCTGCACTACGGCAACGTGCTGCACGACGTGACGGGCGAGGCGGTGGCCATCGACCCGCACGCCATGAGCGGCGAGCCGGCCTGGGAGGTCGCGCCGCTGCTGTGGAACCGGTTCGAGGAGACCGCGGGCGACCGGCCCCGGGCGCTCCGGGCCCGCTTCGAGACGGTCGTCGACGCCGCCGGCCTCGACGAGGACCGGGCTCGCGGCTGGGCGGTCGTGCGCCTCGTCCTCAACGCCTTCTGGGCGCTCGAGGACGCCGCCGCCACCCCGGAGGGGGCGCGCGACGACGCCGGCGTGCGCCGGTACGTGACGCAGATGCTGACGGTCGCCAAGTCCCTCGACCCCTAGCGGCCCAGGACCCTCCCCTGGACCCTGGTCGGCGGGACCTTCCTCCCTACGTCCATCCCCCACTGGGGAGGACCGTGAGGAGTGCAGGGAACTACCGCGAGGAGGCGGAAGATGCGCACTCGAGTCATCGTCCTGGGAGGCAACTTCGGAGGACTCACGGCCGCGCTGGCGGTCAAGCACGAGCTGCACGGCGACGTGGACGTCATCGTGGTCAGCAAGGACGACCACTTCCTCTTCAACCCCAGCCTGATCTGGCTGCCGTTCGGCAAGCGGGACCGCGAGGACCTCACCTTCCCGATCGCCCCCACGCTGGAGGAGCACGGGATCGACTTCGAGCACGTCGCGGCGACGGGAGTGGACGCCGAGGCCAAGACGGTGACGCTGGCCGACGGCCGCGAGCTCGAGTACGACTACCTGGTCATCGCGACCGGCTACCGCAACAAGGACGACGTGGTCCCGGGGTTCGCCGAGAACGCCCTGAACATCACCACGCTGCCGGAGGCCGAGCGCGCCGGGGAGGCCTGGACGCGGTTCCTCGACGACCCGGGCGACGTCGTCGTCGGCGCCACGCAGGGGGCGGGCTGCTTCGGCGCTGCCTACGAGTTCCTCTTCAACATGAGCCACCAGCTCAAGAAGGCGGGCCTGAAGAAGCAGGTCAAGCTCTCCTACGTCACCAGCGAGCCGTTCCTCGGCCACTTCGGCATCGGCGGCCTGCCGCACGGCGAGGACCTGCTGGGCATGTTCCTGAAGAAGGAGGGCATCGAGGCCCACATCAACACCGGCATCGACCACGTCGAGTCCGACGCCGTCGTCCTCGGCAGCGGCGAGACGCTGCGCTCGAGGTACTCGATGATCATCCCGCCGTTCCTGGGGCAGGACTTCCTGCTCGGCACCGGCCTGACCGACGAGAAGGGGTACGTCAAGGTCCGCGACACCTACCAGACCGAGAAGTACGACGACGTCTACGCCGTCGGCATCGCGGCCGCGGTCGATGCCCCGTGGACCACCCCGACCCCGGTCGGCATCCCCAAGACGGGCTTCCCGACGGAGGCCATGGCGCACACGGCCGCGAAGAACATCGCGGCGCAGGTGCTCGGCGAGGTCCCCTCGCACGAGAAGGCGTTCGGCGACATCAAGGCCGTCTGCGTCATGGACGCCGGCAACAACGGCGTCATCATCCTGGCCGACAAGATGCTGCCCCCGCGCAAGCACGGGGTGCTCATCCCGGGCCCGCAGGCCCACCTGATGAAGCTGGGTTTCGAGAAGTACTTCCTCTGGAAGATGCGCAACGGGCACGTGATGCTGCCCTGACCCGACCCCCACCCGGCACGACCTGACCAGACCCGGCCCCGGGGTCCGCTGCCGGACCCCGAGGCTCGGCCTCCTGCCCCCTCTCCCGGCAGGAGGCCGACCGGCCGGCCGCCCGCGGCCGACCCACCGCCGTTGCGACGTCTCGCTCGAGCGGACAGGGAGGGAGCCCGCGCCCCCGGCACGTCCTCACGCAGGACGCCGGGGGCGCGCTGCGTCCGGCTAGCCTGCGGGCATGACCCACGCCGAACCGCCGGTCGGGCGGCTGCTGTCCGTCAACGTCGGGCGCGCCCGGGCCGCGGCCTGGGCCGGCTCGCTGGGCCGCACCGCCATCGACAAGACCCCGACGAGCGCCCCCGTCCTGGTCGGCAGGCTCGGTCTCGAGGGCGACGAGGTGGTGAACACCAAGCACCACGGCGGGCCGGACAAGGCCGTCTACGCCGTCTCGCGCGCCGAGCTGGACCACTGGTCGGGCGTGCTCGAGGCGGAGCTGCCGGACGGCCAGCTGGGGGAGAACCTCACCGTCGGCGGCCTCGCGGTCGACGACGCCGAGCTGGGGGAGCGCTGGGCCGTCGGCGAGGCTGTGCTGGAGGTGCGGCTGCCTCGGGTGCCCTGCAACGTCTTCGCGGGGTGGGTCGGCCACTGCGGCCTCGACGCCCGCGGCTGGGTGCGGCGCTACACCGAGCACGGCCGCCCGGGTGCCTACCTGCGCGTGCTGGGGGAGGGCCAGGTCCAGACCGGTGACGAGGTGCGGGTGCTGCACCGTCCGGGCCACGGCGTGACCCTCGCGCACGCCTTCGCCGCGCTCACCACGCGACCGGACCTGCTGCCGGACCTGGCGTCCGTCCCCGACCTGCACCCCGACCTGCGTGACCGGATGGTGCGATCAGGGCAGCCAGACCTACCCGGGAGTAGGTAAGGTGATCTGCACCACGTGAACCCGGCCGCGCACCGTCGCCCGGCCCCCGAGCCCACGAGGAGCTCCCGCCATGCCGATCAACCCCGACACCGGCTTCGTCGACCACCTGCCCGCGAACGTCGCCGTGCAGTTCTGGGACCGTGTCGCTGCGAGCCCCGACAAGGAGGCCTACCGGTTCCCGGTGGGCGAGGCCTGGGAGTCCGTGACCTGGAAGCAGGCCGGCGAGCGCGTCGGGGCGCTGGCCGCGGGCCTGCTCGCGCTGGGCGTGGAGCAGACCGAGCGGGTCGGCATCGCCTGCTCGACCCGGTACGAGTGGATCCTCGCCGACCTCGCGATCATGTGCTCCGGCGGCGCGACGACCACCGTCTACCCCTCGACCAACAGCGAGGACACCGCCTTCATCGTGGGCGACTCCGGCTGCAAGGTGGTCTTCGCCGAGGACGCCGAGCAGCTGGCCAAGCTGCGCGAGCACCGGGCCGAGCTGCCCGAGCTGCGCGCCGTGGTGATGATCGACGGCAGCGGCGCGCCGGAGGACGGCGAGTGGGTGCTGACCCTCGACGACCTGGCCGCGCGCGGCACCGCCTACCTGGCGGACAGTCCGGACGTGCTGGAGCAGACCGCGAAGCAGATCACCCAGGACCAGCTCGCCACCCTGATCTACACCTCCGGCACGACCGGCCGCCCCAAGGGCGTGCGGCTGCTGCACCGCGCCTGGGTCTTCGAGGGCGAGTCGATCAAGGCGCAGGACATCCTCTCGGTCGACGACCTCCAGTTCCTCTGGCTGCCGATGGCCCACTCCTTCGGCAAGGTGCTCCTCTCCACCCAGCTCGCCATCGGCTTCGCCACGGCCGTCGACGGCCGGGTCGAGCGGATCATCGACAACCTCGCCGTCGTCCGCCCCACGTTCATGGGTGCGGCCCCCCGGATCTTCGAGAAGGCCTACGGCCGCATCCAGCGCATGCAGGAGGCCGAGGGCGGGGTCAAGAAGGTGCTCTTCGACCAGGCCTTCAAGGTCGGCCTCGAGGTCGACCGGCTGACGCTGGCCGGCAAGCCGGTGCCGCTGCCGCTGAAGGTCCAGCACGCCCTGTTCGACAAGCTGGTCTTCAGCAAGGTCCGCGAGCGGTTCGGTGGCCGGGTCCGCTTCTTCATCTCCGGCTCGGCGGCGCTGAACGCCGAGATCGGCTCCTGGTTCCACGCCGCGGGCATCCTCATCCTCGAGGGCTACGGCATGACCGAGAACGCCGCCGGCGCCGCGGTGAACCACCCCGAGAAGTACAAGATGGGCACCGTCGGCCCGGCGATGCCGGGATCACAGATCCGCATCGGCGAGGGTGACGAGGTCCAGCTCAAGGGCCCGCACGTGATGGCCGGCTACCACAACCTGCCCGAGGAGAGCGCCGCCGTCTTCACCGAGGACGGCTGGCTCCGCACCGGCGACAAGGGCAGCCTGGACGCCGACGGCTACCTGACGATCACCGGCCGCATCAAGGAGCTGTTCAAGACCTCCGGCGGCAAGTACATCGCCCCCGCCGCCATCGAGTCGAAGTTCAAGGCGGTCTGCCCCTACGCCAGCCAGTTCCTGGTCTTCGGCAACGAGCGCAACTACTGCGTCGCCCTCATCACCCTGGACCCGGACGCGATGACGGCGTGGGCCGAGGAGAACGGCATGGCCGGCAAGTCCTACGCCGAGGTCGTCACCTCCTCCGCGGTCCACGAGATGGTCCAGGGCTACGTCGAGGAGATGAACACCCGGCTCAACCGCTGGGAGACGATCAAGAAGTGGGACATCCTCCCTGCCGACCTGTCGGTGGAGACCGGTGAGCTGACCCCGTCGATGAAGGTGAAGCGCTCCGTGGTCGAGGAGAACAACCACGACCGGATCGACGCCTTCTACGGCTGAGCCTGCCAGCGCCGGCACCAGCACCACGTCTGCGATCGCCGGGTCCGCACGGGCCCGGCGATCGCTGCGTCCTCGGGTCCAGATCGATCCCAGGGTGCGCGCACAGGAAGCCCACAGACGTGACCCGGATGCTCCTCCCATGAGCGATTCCCAGGACCGCGACGAGACCGCCCCGGGCAGCGCAGGCCCGGGCCGCCGCCCCCGCAACCGGGCGCTGGCCCGGCTGCGCCGCGACGAGCGCCCCGCCCAGCCCGACCACGCCATCCCCGAGGAGCTCGAGGACCACGACCTCGGCCTCTCCGAGGACCTGCCGCGCATCGTCCGCAAGCAGGAGCAGGCGCTCGGACGCCGGCGCCTGCTCGCGCTCGGTGGCGTCGGCGCCCTCGGGGCCACCGGCTTCCTGGCCGCATGCTCCTCCGACGACTCCACCAGCTCCTCGGCGTCGAGCTCCGGCTCGGCCTCGAGCAGCAGCGACCGGCCCGAGCCGCCGGACGGCGGCGGTGGCCCCGGCGGCGACGGCGGCGGTGGTGACGCGGCCCAGGGTGACTCCTCCGTCGAGGTCGCCGACGGGGAGATCCCCGAGGAGACCGCCGGCCCGTACCCGGGCGACGGCTCCAACGGCGCGAACGTGCTGAGCGAGTCCGGCATCGTGCGCAGCGACATCACCTCGTCCTTCGGCGACGCGAGCGCCACCGCCGAGGGCGTGCCGGTGACCGTGCGGATGAAGATCTACGACCTCTCCGGTGACGACGTCGAGCTGCTCGAGGGTGCGGCGGTCTACCTGTGGCACTGCGACGCCCAGGGCAACTACTCGATGTACTCCGAGGGCATCACCGAGGAGAACTACCTGCGCGGCGTCCAGGTCGCCGACAGCGACGGCTACGTGGAGTTCACCAGCATCTTCCCGGGCTGCTACGCCGGCCGCTGGCCGCACATGCACTTCGAGATCTACGCCGACGAGGACTCCGCGACCTCCTACACGAACAAGATGCGCACCTCGCAGCTCGCCATCCCGCAGGCCACCTGTGAGGAGGTCTACGGCGTGGTGGACGGCTACGACGACTCGGTCGCCAACCTGGCCAACATCTCCCTGGACTCCGACAACGTCTTCTCCGACGGCTACAGCCTCCAGATGGCGAACGTCACCGGCTCGGTGGACGAGGGCTACACCATCAAGCTCAACGTCCCGATCTGAGCCGATTGGCTGCACCCCCGGCGGG
>NZ_JAMOIL010000023.1 GCF_023656415.1 Nocardioides bruguierae | reverse complement strand
CGCTGGAGGAGGGGGCGCTGGGGGTGGGGTCCGCGACGACGGGGTCGGGGTCGTCGGAGGAGCACGCGGAGAGTGCGAGGGCGCTGGTGAGGGCCACGGCGGCCGCGAGCGGTCGGAGGGTCATGGTCTGCCTTCCCGAGAGGTGGCGCCTCGGCAGTGGGCGCGGTCTTTACCGTGGCAGTCCTTCCCGGGTCAGGCCAGCCCGAACCATCCAGCCTGTGGAGAACCGTGATCGCGGAGCGCGGCACGCACCTGGTGCGTGTGCGGCTCCGCGTTGATGTTGCGTGTGCTGGTTCGGGTCAGTCGCGGGTGTAGGTGACGCCGGTGGCGGTGAGGCGTGGGGTGGCGGTGCGGACCTGGATTCTCTGGGCGGGGCTGGTGGACTCGACGGTGCCGTCGACGTCTTGCCAGGTGCCGCCGTCGAGGCGCCAGCGGGCGGTCCAGGTGGTGGTGACGGCGAGGTCGGCCTGTTGGGCGGTCTCGTACTGGTGGGAGACGTAGGCGGTCATCGGGAGACCGGGGTCGTAGGCGCGACCGGGGTCGTCGGTGGTGAGTGAGGTGCCGTCGCCGAAGGTCCAGGTGAACTGGGCGGGCGTGATGTCGAGGTCGATGGTCCGGCCGAGGAGGGTGACGGTCTCGGTGAACGGTTCGGCCTCGGTGTGGACGAGGGTGTCGATGTTGACCAGGGTCTCCCCGTCGGGTGGCTGGATGACCAGCTCGCCGCGGGGAAGGTCCACCCGCTCGAAGGCTCGGCGCACCATGGCGGTAGTGATCGTCTGGGCAGGCACCGGCGCGGCCTCGGTTCCGTCGTCGCACCACTGGCCGGCCACTTGGAATCCGTCTCCGTAGTCCAGCAGGACGTTGAAGAGCAGGCCGTCGTTGTCGGCGCCGCAAGTCTGCTGCTCGCCACATCCGTAGAGGGCGTCGTTGCTGTTGCCCTCCCCGCGGACGCACTGGGGATCGAGGTAGCTGTCGACAACGGTCAGTCCAGCGTTGGCTGTCTGGCCCGTGATGGTTTGAGAGTCTTCCTGGTACTCGGACTGGGCGACGTTGAAGGCGTTGTCGCCGGGGGTGGGGTCGGCGCTGGCTCGGCTAGGAACGAGCAGGCAGGCGAGCAAGGCGACGAGCAGGCCGACGCGTCGACTCACAGCAGCACCATCTGCGAGACGGCCCAGCCACCGGCCCAGTCGAGGTCGAAGACGTACGTCGACTTCTGGGCAGGAGAAGTCTGAGGCTCTCCGCCGGCGGGAGCGACCGTCATCCTGGGCTGCTTGAACGTCACGGTGACCGTCTCGTCCGCCGTCTTCGACCGAGCCGATCGGGTCAGGGTCGCGATCGTCCAGCCACCGCCGCGGATCTCCCCGCCGCCCTCGTAGGTCGAGTCGATGAGATCAGCGAACGGCTCACACGAATCGCAGTCCTTCGTCGCCAGCTCACGGAGGGGACGGGCGTCGCCGCCCTGAAAGCTCGTGTTGAACACCTCCACCCAGTGATCCATGAACGCTTCCGCCCCTGCCGGTGTCTTCTCCTCCCACGGCTCCGCCGAGTCCTCGGAGGGCGTGGGGTCTGCGCTGGAGGAGGGGGCGCTGGGGGTGGGGTCCGCGACGACGGGGTCGGGGTCGTCGGAGGAGCACGCGGAGAGTGCGAGGGCGCTGGTGAGGGCCACGGCGGCCGCGAGCGGTCGGAGGGTCATGGTCTGCCTTCCCGAGAGGTGGCGCCTCGGCAGTGGGCGCGGTCTTTACCGTGGCAGTCCTTCCCGGGTCAGGCCAGCCCGAACCATCCTGCCTGTGGAGAACCGCCGGGAAGCATCTGGCAGCGGGTGGTGTTCTCGTGTCGAGAGAGTGACAAAGGGCCCGACATTTGCCCCGCGTCAGGCGTACAAGGCCGTACAAATCTCAGTATGCAGACGTTAGTCTCAGCATGCGGGATCTCGATTCGGCCCAACCGGAAAGCCGTGCCACAGTTCTGACCATGCTCACGACCTGGCTGACGAAGCGACGCGCAGTGGACCACTGCCGCGTCCAGGCGTCCCTGTGTCGAATGCGCTGACGCGCCGCCTCTGACCCACGACGCACCCTCCGCGGGTGCCGGCAGAGCAGCAGCGCCGGTCGCGCAGCGATCCCACCCGGCCACGTCCGGGTCGGAAGCGGCATGCGCCCCGAGATCGCCCTCGCACGTCGCAGCTCGCCCGCCGACGTCCGAGTAGCAGCGCCGGACGAGGCGCAGCGGGCTCCCGCTCGTCTGCCACCAGGCAGGCACCAGCTCAGGAGAGACATGTCCACGCTCGAGGCCCCGGTCAGCCGGGGAACGCAGCAGCAGGGCCAGCGCGGCATCGACCCGCGCGCCCCCCAGTTCAACGCCATCGTCACCGCGGTGGTGCTGGTCGCGATCCTCGTGACGCCCACCCCGGTCGCGATCGCGCTGACCGCGCTCCAGGCGGCGCTGTTCGCCACCGGCGCGATCCGCGGCGTGCAGAAGACCCCGCACGCCTGGGCGTTCCGCACCTTCGTCAAGCCGCGCCTCAGCGCCCCCACCGAGCTCGAGGCCCCCGAGCCGCCGCGGTTCGCCCAGGCGGTCGGCCTGGTCTTCACGGTGGTCGCGCTGGTCGGGTTCGCCGCCGGCGTCCTGCTGCTCGCCCAGGTGGCGATCGGCTTCGCCCTGGTGGCCGCCACCCTCAACGCGGTCTTCCGGTTCTGCCTGGGCTGCGAGCTCTTCCTGGTCTACAAGCGTGCCCTCGCGGCTCGCATCGCGTGACACCTGCCTGACACCTCGCCGGAGATGGCACCCACCCCACACAGTCCCTCGCGCCGAGCACGGCGCGACAAGAAAGGAATCACCATGAGCCGCGAGAACGTGCTGGTCACGGCCCAGTGGGTCGAGGACCACCTCGACGACGCCAACATCGTGCTCGTCGAGGTCGACGAGGACACCTCGGCCTACGACAAGGGCCACATCAAGGGCGCGATCAAGCTCGACTGGACGACGGACCTGCAGGACCAGGTCGTCCGCGACTTCGTCAACAAGCAGCAGTTCGAGGAGCTCCTCAGCAGCCGCGGCATCGCCAACGACGACACCGTCGTGCTCTACGGCGGCAACAACAACTGGTTCGCCGCCTACGCGTACTGGTACTTCAAGCTCTACGGCCACCAGGACGTCCGCCTGCTCGACGGTGGCCGCAAGAAGTGGGAGCTCGACAGCCGCGAGCTGACCGACGAGCTGCCCGAGCGCGCCGCCACCACCTACACCGCGCAGGACCAGGACAAGTCGATCCGCGCCTACCGCGACGACGTCGTGGCCGCCATCGGCGCGCAGAACCTCGTCGACGTGCGCAGCCCCGACGAGTACGCCGGTCGCCTCCTCGCCCCGGCCCACCTCCCGCAGGAGCAGGCGCAGCGCGCCGGCCACATCCCCACCGCCGCCAACGTGCCGTGGTCGAAGGCCGCGAACGACGACGGCACCTTCAAGTCGGACGCCGACCTGAAGTCGATCTACGAGGCCGCCGGCGTCGACTTCGGTAAGGACACCATCGCCTACTGCCGCATCGGCGAGCGCTCCTCGCACACCTGGTTCGTGCTCAAGGAGCTGCTGGGCCAGGAGAACGTCAAGAACTACGACGGCTCCTGGACGGAGTACGGCTCCCTCGTGGGCGTCCCGGTGGCCCTGGGTGACGAGAAGGGCGACGCCTGATGTGCGGCGCGACCGAGGGCGGTCTGTCCCTCGACGGCGTGGACGTCAAGAAGGAGGCCGTCGTGCAGGGCCAGGTGGTCCGCGACGGCAACCCGGTGCCAAACGCCTACGTGCGGCTCCTGGACGCCTCCGGTGAGTTCACCGCCGAGGTGCCGACCTCGGCCTCCGGCCACTTCCGGTTCTTCGCCGGCAACGGCGACTGGACCCTGCGCACCCTGGCCCCCAAGGCCGAGGTGACCGACAAGAAGGTCGTCGCCTCCGTCGGCTCCGTCGCCGAGGTGACCATCAGCCTCTGAGGCGCCTGCGGCTCCCGTCACGGCCCGTCGTCACTCCCCAGCGGGGGAGGGGCGGCGGGTCGTATCACGTCCGCGGCCCCGTGTTGCGTGGGTGCAGGGGTTCCCCGACATGGATGAATAACTGAAACGTGCGTACTGCCGATACATACCCATGGTGGTATTCCGAGCACTGATGGCTGCACGACCGTGCGCCCTGCTCCCGGGAGTCTCACATGAAGAAGCTGATCGTCGGCCTGCTGATGGCCGTTCTGATGTCAGCCGGCCTGGTGTCCACCACCGCCACGTCCGCGTTCGCGGGCTGCACGCCCACCGAGTACGTCACCTGCGGCACGCCGACCGTGCACAGCACGTCGGTGCCGATGAAGAAGGCCAACATGGCCAAGATCCGCGTGCGGATCTCCACGGGCCAGAAGAAGGCCAAGGCCGTCGGCTGGCTCTACGTCACCGTCACCCAGGGCGACACCGTCCGCACCAAGCGCGTCCGCTACAACGGCAACGGCTCGCCGCGCACGTTCGTCTTCAACAAGCTCGCGGCCGGCACCTGGAACTACACGGTCACCTTCGTCTCCGAGAAGGACAGCCGCTACAAGAACGCCGTCGACTCCGGCAAGGCCAAGGTCAAGGGCAAGAAGAAGGCCCGCGGCTGATCCGAGGTCTCCCGGTCGACCGCCACGCGGGGTCGAGGCGCCTCCCTCGGCCTCGCGCGCGGTTCGGGACGAGGCGGGGTGCGGTGATCGCACCAAGTGGACGGCGGCGGTGTGCTGAGATCTCGAGCGTGAAGAAGTGCGTCGTCTCGTTCCTGCTGCTGCTCCTGACCTCCGCCGGCCTCGTGGTGGTGTCGGGGGCGCCCGCGACAGCAGAATGCCCGTACACAAGCTGCGGCACCCCGGTGGTTCGGTCCGCGTCGCTCCAGGCCAAGGCGCGCAATCGAGCCATCATCGTGGCAAGGCCGGTGATGGGCCGCTCGGCTGAGTATCCGGGCGTCCTGGTGGTCACGCTCGTGAACTCGCGGGGCAAGGTGAAGACCAAGTCGGTGCGATATCGGGGCGACGGTACTCGGCGGACCATCTACGTCGACGGCCTGCGGCGTGGCCGCTGGAGCTACACGGTGATCTTCCTGCCGGAGGACTCGACGCTCAGGTGGGCCACTGCCTCGGGAACCACCAAGTGGGTCAAGGGCCGCAAGCGGGCCCGCAACTGAGGCTGTCCGTCAGGAGAGACGCGATTCACCCGTCCGGATCGCGGTTTCTGCGCACCGTCCGCCTGGATCGGGGCCGGACGCTCCCAGGGCTCGTACGAGGCGACAGAGGGATGGTCTGACCTGCAGAGACGCCGCAGTGCGTGAGGCGAGCCGAGTGCCCGGGAGGGCCACCCCATTTGTAACGTTCATGTTTCCGATTGGGTGGACGGGTGAACATCAGGCGTCGATATCGGCCTGACATCATCCGGAGTCCGAACATGGGCAAAGTTCTGTGGTTAGATCGCCTCTGCCACTACGACCCGGCGCCTGCTCCGGCGCCAGGACCTGGGAGTCTCACAATGAAGAAGCTGATCGTCGGTCTGCTGACCGCCCTGCTCATGAGCGCGGGCCTCGTCGCGACCACCTCCACCACCGCCACCGCGGCCTGCCCGTACACCGAGTGCGGCAACGTCAAGGTGAACGCGAAGGGTGCCGCTGCCAAGCGCGCCAACGTCGCCAAGATCCTCGTCCGTGTCGTCCAGGGCCGCCGCGTGGCCCGTCGCGCCAAGGGCACGATCACCATCACGCTGGTCAACAACGCCGGCAAGACCAAGTCCAAGACCATCGCCTTCAAGGGCACCCGCAAGCGCTTCGCGGTGAACATCCCGCGCCTGCGCAAGGGCAACTGGGCCTACACGGTCACCTTCACCCCCAACGCGAACAACTTCTTCAAGGGTGACAGCACCTCGGGCACCACGTTCGTCAAGGGCAAGCGCGCCCGCGGCTGAACGCCTGTCGCCTAGCGACCTCGTGCGAGGCGGGTCCCTCCCCGGAGGGGCCCGCCTCGTGCTGTGCTCGGCGGCTCGCGAGCCCGCCGCCGTCACGTTCCACAACGATCCGGACTCAGCCCGCGACGATCCCCGTGTTCGTCGCCACCGCCGGCTGTCCCTGACCTAGGTTGACCGCATGCTGCTCCGCCCCTGGCGTCTGATCGTCGGCGTCCTGGTGCTCCTCGTCCTCCTCGTGGTGGCCTGGTACGTCTACTTGGCCATCACCATCGCCACCGACCTCAATGCCGCCGTCGACGACGCGGACCGCGCGCGCTCCGTCGCCTCTCAGGGCGACGTCGATGCCCTGGACGCGCCGCTGGCCGACCTCGCCGAGCACAGCACCGCCGCCGCCGACCGCGCCAACGGCGTCTCGTGGGGCGTGCTGACGCACCTGCCCTTCGTCGGTGACGACGCCCGCGGCGTGCGTGCGGCCGCGACCGTGGCCAGCGACCTGTCCGCCGGCGGGCTGGACGACCTCCTCACGGTCGCCGACCAGATCGACGCGCTCGCCCCGCGGGACGGCCGGATCGATGTCGCCGCGGTCGAGGCGCTCCAGGAGCCCCTGGCCAACGCCGACACCCAGCTGCAGGACGCGCTGGCCACGCTCGAGGCCGAGGACTCCTCCGGGTACCTCGGCCGGCTGAAGGTGCAGTTCGACTCCCTGACCTCGCAGGTACGCACCGCGTCCGAGGCCGTCGGGTCCGCCACCACCGCCGCCCAGGTGCTGCCGACCATGCTCGGCGCCGACGGCCCGCGCACTTACCTGCTCATCTCGCAGAACAACGCCGAGGTGCGGGCCACCGGCGGCCTGCCCGGGCAGGTGTCGGTGCTGAAGGTCCGCAACGGACGCATCGAGCTCACCCGCACCGTGGCCGGCAACAGCTTCGGCCGCCGCGACAGCCCGGTGCTGCCCCTCACCGACGCCGAGCAGAGCGTGCTCGGCACGCTCTTCGGCACGTTCTTCCTCGACGCCAACTTCACGCCGGACTTCCAGCGGGCCTCGGAGATGTGGACGGCGCGCTGGGAGGAGACCTACCCGCAGACGCCCGTCGACGGCGTGCTCAGCCTCGACACCGTGGCGCTCTCCTACCTCATGGAGGGCATGGAGCCCGTCGAGGTCGACGGCGTCGAGCTCACCAGCGACACGGTGGTCGACGAGCTGCTCAGCAACGCCTACGCCCGCTACGAGAACCCGGCCGACCAGGACCGGTTCTTCGCGCAGGCCGCCGCCGCGATCTTCTCCCGCGTCACCTCGGGCGCGGTCTCGCCGCAGACGCTGCTGCCGAACCTCGTGGAGGCGGCGGACGAGGGTCGCGTGCTCATCTCCAGTGCCGACCCGGAGGTCAGCGACCTCCTCGCCGGCACCGACGTGGCCGGCGTGAGCCTCGACGCAGAGGACGAAAACCCCGTACCCGACGCGCCGACCATGTACGTCGCGCTCAACGACTCCACCGGCGCGAAGATGTCGTACTACCTGCGGGCCGACACCCAGGTCAGCGCGGCCTACTGCACGGGCTCCCAGCAGGCCTACACCGTGACCGTCAGCCTGACGTCGACGGCGCCGCGCGACGCGGCCGACCTGCCGAGCTATGTCACCGGAGGCGGGGTGTACGGCGTCGAGGAGGGCAACACCTCGACCCGCGTCCAGCTGTACTCGCCGCGCGGCGGGGCGATCGGCGACGTGGAGATCGACGGCCAGACCGCCGATGGCGACCTCCGCCAGTACGGGGACCGGGTCGTCTCCGAGCAGCCGATCGAGCTGGCGCCGGGCGACACCGCCCGCATCACCTGGCGCGTGGTCTCCGGCGAGGACCAGCCCGGCGACACCCGCCTGTGGGTCACCCCGACCATCGACGGCCCCGCCGGCTTCGAGACCGTGGGATCGGCCTGTGGCTGACCCGGTCTCCTGCTCGCACACTCTTGTCATCCGGCAGCCCGCGCGCGACGACGCTCGCACGGCCGCCCGCTCGACCCGCACCACCACAGGGAGGCTCTCGTGGAGCTGAAGGACTACCTGCGGATCCTCCGCGTCCACTGGCTGCTCATCGTGCTCACCACCGTGGTGGTGACCGGCGCTGCGGCCGCGTTCACGGCGCTGCAGACGCCGATGTACACCTCCAGCACGAAGATCTACGTGGCGGTCACCTCTGCCGACGACACGTCGCAGGCGGTGGCCGGCAACACGTACTCGCTCTCGCGGATGAACTCCTACCAGGACTTCGCCACGGGACGTTCCCAGGCCGACCGGGTCATCGACGAGCTCGGTCTGCAGGACTCGATCTCGACCGGCGAGCTCGTGGGCGAGGTGCAGGCCTCGGTCGTGGCCAACACGACCAACCTGGTGATCACGGTGAGCGATCCGTCCCCGCAGCGCGCCAAGGACCTGGCGCAGGCCTACGGACTCACGATGCTGGACCGCATCCGCGAGGTCGAGACCGAGGCCGGACAGCGCAGCGCCCTCGTGCGGGCGACCGTGATCGAGGAGGCGGAGGTGCCGACGGCCCCGTCGGCTCCCCAGCCGGTGCGCAACATCGGCCTGGGCCTCGTGCTCGGCCTGCTGCTGGGCGCCGGTCTCGCGGTGCTCCGCGACGTGCTCGACACCAGCGTGAAGCGTCCCGACGACATCGAGGCCTTCGACGTGCCGACGCTCGGCGCCGTGCCGTTCGACCAGGCCGCCAGGAAGTCGCAGCTCGTCACCGACCTGCCGGCCCACTCGCCCCGCACCGAGGCGTTCCGGGTGCTGCGCACGAACCTCCAGTTCATCGATGTCGACGCCGACAACCGGATCTTCGTCGTCACCTCCGCGCTGCCCGCCGAGGGCAAGACCACCACCGCGGTGAACCTCGCGCTGACCCTGGCGCAGGGCGAGCAGAAGGTGCTCCTCATCGAGGGCGACCTGCGCCGCCCCAAGGCCAGCGCGCCCCTCGGCCTGGACAACGCCGTGGGCGTGACCTCCGCGCTGGTCGGCAAGATCGGCTGGAAGGACGCGGTGCAGACCCACGCCAGCGGCCTCGACGTGCTGGCCAGCGGCGCGGTGCCGCCGAACCCGGCCGAGCTGCTCCAGTCGCAGGCGATGGCCACGCTGCTCACCGAGATCAAGGCGCTCTACGACGTCGTCATCATCGACGCCCCGCCGCTGCTGCCGGTGGCCGACGCGGCCCTGCTGGCCAAGCAGGCCGACGGCGCGATCCTGGTGGCCCGCTTCGGCAGCACCACCCGCGACCAGGTGGCCAGCGCGGTGGAGCGGATGCGCACCGTGGGCGCGCACATCTCCGGCTCGGTGCTGAACATGACCCCGGCCAACACCCGCCGCTACGGCTACGGGTACGGCTACGGGTACGGCTACGCCCCGGACGCCGGCCGTCGGAAGGCACTCGAGCCGAAGGACTGAGCGCAGGCGCACACCCGAGCAACACAGCAGGGCCCGACCTCACCGAGGTCGGGCCCTGCTGTTGTGGTGCGGGTGTTGTGCTGCTGGGGCAGCTCAGGGCCGGTCGAGCACCGCGCCGGAGGCGATGGTCTCGCTGCCGCGGCCGTAGTCGTCCTGGAGGCGGCAGATGTCGTCCTCGCCCAGGTAGGAGCCGAGCTGGGTCTCGATGACCACGAGCAGCTCGTCGTGCATGTTGGTGATGCGGTGCGGCTGCAGGATGTCGACGGTGATCGACTCGCCGGTGCGGACGATCACCTCCTCGCCGTCCACGATGGCGGTGCAGGTGCCGGCAGCGATGGTCCAGACCTCGGCACGGTGGTCGTGCGTCTGGTAGCTGAGCCGCTGGCCGGGGTTGACCTCGATGCGCTTGATCTTGAAGCCGTCACCTTCGTCGAGCACGTGCCAGGTGCCCCACGGGCGTACGTCGAACTCACCGATCATGGTGTTCTCCTAGGTTGGAGGGGCCCGTCCCGCCCCTTCGTGTCACCCAAACTAGAGAACGTTTCCCCATCCGGTGCAGGGTATGCAGGATTTTACCTTCGACGCAGGCCGCGGATCGCGGGACGCACGTCGACCAGGTAGACCAGCACGGCGATGACGAAGCCGATGCCGAACAGGGAGCGCACGCCGAACAGGAACATCACCGGCACCGCCAGCGCCAGGATGGCCACCCAGGCCAGCTTCGAGAGCTTGCCGGCGGCCTCGTAGGCCTCCGCGGGGAAGGTGATGGCGGTGACGAGGGCGAAGATCGTCACGGCGAGCACGACCAGCGAGAGCAGCGACCAGAGGTCGTTGGTGAGCCCGGTGAGGAACATGGTGGAAGCGTAGCCAACGCCCAGGGGCCCGGCCCGGTAACGGCTCAGGCCCATACATGCAGCCGGGCCGGGCCGTCCGCTCGTGCGGACGACCCGGCCCGTGCAGGTGCCGGAGCGGTGAGGTGTCAGTCGCCGACCTTCTTGGCGGCCTCGGTGGCGGCCGTGGTAGCGGCCTCGGCGGTCTTCGTGGCCGCGGTGGTGGTGGCCTTGGCCGACGAGGTCGCCGGCGCGGAGGCCTTCTTGGCGGTCGTCGTGGTCTTCTTCGCGGCGGTCTTCGCGGTGGAGGTGCCGGTCGAGGTGGTGCTCTTCGCCGCGGTCTTGGCAGCAGCGGCCTTCTTGGTGGCGGGAGCCTTCTTCGCCGGGGCCTTCTTGGCGGCCGTCTTCTTGGTCGTCGTGGTGGCGGCCTTGGTGTTGGACGAGGCGGCCTTCTTGGTCGTCGACGCGGCCTTCTTCGCCTGGGTGGCGGTGGTCTTGGCCTTGGCGGTGGTGGTCTTGGCGTCCTTCACGGCCTCCTGGGTGGAGTCCTGGGTGCGGATGCGCTCCACGAGCACCTGGCCGCGCTTGGCGAAGTCGCCGTAGACGGCGGTCGCGGCGGCGGCGCTGTCGTCCACGAAGGTCTGCACCTTGCCGGGGAAGGCCTTGGCGTCGGTCTGGAGGTCCGCGACGCGCTTCTCGATCTGCTCGCGGCGGGCCTTGGCCTCGGCGGTGAGGGTCTCGACCTGGTTGTTGACCACCGACATGGCCTGCTCTCGCAGGTCCGCGGGGTCGAGGTCCGAGACGCTCTTCTGCGCGTCACCGAGCTTGGACTCGGCGTCGCCCTTGAGGTCGGTGAACTTCTTCTGGCCCTCGGCCAGCTTCTTCTGTCCCTCGGTCACGTAGGGGGTCACGTAGCCGCGGACGGTCTCGACGGCCAGGTCGAGCACGCCGACGCCGGCGTAAAGGGTCTTGGTGGCCTCGGCCTTGAGGTCGAGGTCCTTGAGGTCGATGGTGGGGAACTTCGCCATGGTGATCACTCCTGTGATGGCTGAGCTGCGCGGGTGGGTGCTGAGGGGGAGGGGTGCGGGGGATCAGTCGGTCTCGTCGGACGCGGCAGCCGGCTCGGCCGCGGCGTTCATCGCGAGGAAGGACTGGTAGACGTCGAGAAGCGACTGCTTCTGCCGCTCGGTGAGCTGGGTGTCTCCGAGCACGGACAGCTCCACGGAGCCGCCGACGCCGTCGTCCGGGCTGACGATGCCTGCCCGCACGTAGAGCTGCTCGGCCGAGATCCGCAGTGCCTTCGCGAGCTGCTGGAGGACCTCGGCGGAGGGGCGTCGCAGCCCACGCTCGATCTGGCTCAGGTACGGGTTGGAGACGCCGGCCTGCTCGGCGAGCTGACGCAACGAGAGCTGCGCACCGGTGCGCTGCTCCCGCAGGTACTCCCCGAGGGACTCGACGGTCTTGCCGACCTTCGTCTTTGCCATGTCTCCACGGTGCTAGCAGTTGCTAGCAAAATCAAGCCCGCTTGCTAGCAGTGTGATGCGGCTAACGTCCTGGGGTCGGCGGCGCCGGGGGTTTCGCGACAGTTGCTGCGCAACGTCCTCCACCACCGGCAGACGCCCACCTGGCTAGCGTTCACAGGCAGGCAGCACGGTGGTGACGGTGGTGCCGCGGCCGAGCGCGGAGTCGAGGGTGACGGTGCCACCGTGTCGCTCCGCGACGCTGGCGACGATCGCCAGGCCGAGGCCGGAGCCGGGGCGGCGCAGGGCGGTGGGGTTGCCGCCGCGGTAGAACGCCTCGAAGAGCCGCTCCTGCTCCTCGGGGGCGATGCCGAGGCCGTCGTCCGTGACGACGAGGCGGACGGTGCCGCGTTCCGGCGCCGACAGCGCCACGCGGACGCTGCCGCCGGGGTCGGTGTACTTCACGGCGTTGCTGACCAGGTTGGTCACGAGCTGCTCGAGCTCGGCGGTGGCGCCGGGCACGACCACGGGCACCGGCGGCACGTCGAGGGAGAGCGTCACCTCGCCGCGGGCGGCGGGCTCGGCGAGCAGGTCGCCGGCGGCGCGCACCAGCGCCACCAGGTCGACGGGCGCCATCTCGATCGGTGCCTGCGGCTCGCGCAGCGCGGTGAGGGTGAGCAGGTCGTCGACGACGCGACGCATCCGCACCGACCCGCGGCTCATGCCGGCGAGGAACAGGTCGGCCTCGTCGGGCAGGTCGAGGTCGTGCAGCAGCTCGAGGTTGCCGACGACGGCGGTGAGCGGGGTGCGCAGCTCGTGGCACAGGGTGCTGACGAGCCGGGTGCGGTAGGTGTCGACCGCCTGGAGCCGCTGGTTGGCCTCGCGCTCGCGCTCGAGTGCGCAGACGGTCTCGAGGGCGGCGCCGAGGTCCTGCCCGATCGCTGCGGCCGCGTCGGTCTCGACCGTGCTCCACTCCGGCCCGCCGACGGGGCGGGAGATCACCAGGACGCCCAGGCAGTCCCGCCCGGAGCCGAGCGCCACCAGCAGCGAGGAGCCGATGCCGCGCTCGCGCTGCTCGTCGCGCAGGAAGGTGGCGAGCTCGGCGTCGAGCCAGCCCGGCAGGGCCGCGTGCTGGTCCTTCTCGTGGGCGGCGAGCACGATAGGCGCCTGCTCCATCCAGATGCGCGGCGCGACCGCCCGCAGCCGCGCCGACACCTCGTCGGAGACCTGCCGGGGCAGGCCGTCGAAGCTGCGGGCGAGGCTGTCGCGGGCGGGCGCTGAGGGGTCGTTCGGGTCCAGCGTGAGCACCCAGGTGCCCGAGCCCTTGAACCCGGCGATGAGGGCGGGGTGGACGGCGGCGAGGAACCGCTCCCGGTCGGCGCGGGCCGGCACGGCGCGGACGAGGCGGCGCGCCGCGTCCGCGAGGGCGACCCGCTGGCGCAGCGCCTCGCGCTCGTTCTCCACGATGATCGCCCGCTCGGCCTGGGCGGCGTAGCGCTCGAGGATGCGGCGCTGGGTGGGGCCGGGGAGGCGGCCGTCCAGCGGGCCGTCGACGGAGAAGACCCCGATCAGCTCGCCGGCGTCGTCGCGCAGTGCGGCGACGAGCGCGTCGTGGGGGTCCCACGCGGGCTGGGCGGGTGCGCCGTCCTCGACCGGGACGGGTGCGCCGCCGGCGTCCTCGATGATCGCCCAGTGGCCCTCGAGGTCGGCGGAGCGGTACTGCTCGGCGGAGAGGTAGTAGAAACGGCCCCAGCGCTCGCCGAGGGCCCAGACGGGGTCGAGCACCTCGACGGGGTCCGGCTGGGACAGGTGTTCGCGCAGCTCCTCGGGGCCGGTGTAGGCGATGGTGATCAGCTGGTCCCCGCGCACGACGGAAAGACACGCCACCTCGAAGCCGATCAGCTCCGCGACGGACTCGGTCATGAGCTGCACGACCGAGCGGGCGGAACCATCCGCCCACGTCTTCCCGAGATTCAACCTAGAGGTCCTTCCACCGCCGGCCCCCCAGCGTCCTCGCATCGTATGCCCCCGTCTCGACACGTGCGGGGGTATCCGTGGAGGGCATCGGCACCGCCTTGCCCCTGGTGAGGCGAACGGCACATCGGGTCACCGACCGCCGCGGCCTGCAACGATGCGGGTCGTGCCGCACACTCGGGGGATGACGCCCGCGCTGGTCCTGGTGATGCTGCTGCTCAGCATCACGGCCATGCCGTACGCCCAGTGGGCCGGCGTCGTGGCGGTGGCGTTCTTCTCGGGGCTCTGGATCCTCGCGAACGGGCCGATGGAGGGCGCGGTCCTCCTCGTGGTCGCGCCCACCCACGGGCTCACCGCCGGGGACCTCGTCGGTCTCGCAGGCCTCGCCATCGCCGGTGGACGAGGCTGGGTGCTGTGGCGGGCGCGTGCCGAGGCGGCGGCGGCCTCAGCGGCTGCGGACGAGGGCGCGGACGAGGCAGAGCCCCGACGCGGCAGCAGCTGAGCGGGCCTGCGTCACCGGCGGATGCGGTTCCTGAGCAGGTCCGCGAGCGGCTGGTTGGTCTGCTCCGCCAGGGATGCTGCGCAGGCGCTGTCGTTCTCCTCGCGGCTGATCGCCTCCCAGGCGATCGTCCTTCCCGAGATGGCCGCGACGTCGTCGAGGAACGTGCGCTGGGCCCGTCCGTTGCCTTCCCGGAACGGGTGCAGGTGGTTGACGTCGAGGTAGAGGAACGAGAGCAGAGACAGGAAGCGGTCGTCGGGGACATCGTGGTCCATGAGGGGGCCGGAGGCGAGTCGCCCGAAGACCGACTCGCTTCGTCGGGCCAAGGAGTCCAGTGGCCAGAAGGAGCTGAATCCCTTGTTGTAGTCGCGGACGCGGAGCTGGCCGGCCCACTCGTAGACGTCCTGGAAGAGCCACTGGTGGATGGCCTGCAGGTGCGCCAGGTCGTAGGTCGGCGGAGTGGGTACCGGCGGGTCCATGACCAGCCGTTGGGAGGCTCGTGCCTCGACGAGGTCGCTCTCGGCGGCCCGGAGATCCTCTGCGTCCTCGAGGCCGATCAGGTTGGCCAGAGTCCGAGTGCCAGGGATCAGGTACGGGTCGTCCCCGTCCGATGCGCCGGCCGTCGGCTCGATCAGGCCAGGCCCCAGCGATGCCGTGCCCGGAGGACCAGGTCATCCGCCGTGATCTCCCCGGCGATGAACTCCTCCGAGTCCGCGGTGAACGAGGCGGTGGGGTCCATGCCCTCCAGCTGCCCGGACACGACGGCGGCGCTCACCGCTGCTCGGCGGTCGGCCGGGATCTCGGGCTTCAGCCGTCGCATCGTCCACTCCCTCTCGGGCTGCGGCAGCAGGTGCTGCCGCTGTCACTATACGCCGCAAGGACGCCGTCAGGTCTGGCGCGAGGCTTCTCCGCGGAGGACGAGGCGGGGCCCCGCCCCGATCACGGGAAGATGCCGTAGCTGACCGACGACATGCCCTGGAACGGGATGTACGTCAGCACGACCTGCCCACCCTCGTCGTTGCTCAGCACCTGCGGCCCCGGGTTCGCCGGGTCGTCGATCGTGGTCTGGGCCTCCCAGCCCTTCGCCTCCAGGCGGCTGATCGCGTCGCTGACGGCCTCCTCGGCCGAGGCGTCGGTGCTGATCAGCACCGCGAAGGACACGTTCTTGCCCTTGCCGTCGCGGCTGGCGCTCTGCATCTCGCCGTCGATGAGGTCCACGGTGTCGCGGGGGAAGTCCTGCGGCAGGCCGTCCTCGGCGAGCACCTCGGTGTCGTCGGTGTCCACGAAGTCCGACGGGATCGCCTGCGCGGTCGACTCGGCGCCCGGCTCGTCGGAGGACGAGCAGGCCGTCAGCGCTACCAGCGGCAGCGCCAGGGCGAGGCCGGCGGCGGCGAGGTGGATGCGGCGGTGGCGCTGGTGGGAGCGCTCGAGCACGCTGCCTCCCCAAAATTCGTGGTGACGGACAGGTCCATTCAACCTCACGACCGCCCCGCGCGCCCGCCAAGCCCCCGATGACACCCAACCGTGATGTGCCCGCCGCCGGTGATCGAGGTGCGACGAGCGCCAGCGAGGAGCCACGAGATCCCCGCACCCGACCGCGGCGTGCGCCAGGAGGGCCGAAGCCGGAGGCCGCTGGTCGAGGAAGGCCGAAGCCGGAGGCCGCTGGTCGAGGAAGGACGAAGCCGGGGCCGCTGGTCGAGGAAAGACGAAGCCGGAGGCCGCTGGTCGAGGAAGGACGAAGTCCTGTCGCGAGACCCAGGCCCCACACCCTCAGACGCAGACCCGCAACCCACCGACGGGCTTGCCGCCGCCGAACAGCACGTGCTCACCGACCTGCAGCGCACCGTGCCGGTCGACATCAGCACCATCGAGCCACCCGAGTCGATCGAGCAGCCCCGCCATCAGCACGGGGCGCGCCCGGTCACCGCCGTCGTCGATCTTGAGCGCGATGGAGCGCCCGTCGCGCAGCGCCAGCACGTAGACCGCCTCGGCGCCCAGCTTCCCGATCGCCCCGGGCACAGCCGTGAGCAGGCGTCGCTCGTCCCGCTCGGTGCCGGAGACCAGCTCCGGGTGGGTGCGGATCGCGTCCGCGATCCGGCTCATCGGCCCGTGGCTGGCCAGCGCCAGCTCGGAGAAGGCCCGCGCCAGGCCCACCAGCGAGGTGGCCAGCAGCGGAGCGCCGCACCCGTCGGTGGCGGCGTGCGCGATCGGCTCGCCGGTCAGCCGCTCGAACGTCGCGTCGATCGCCTGCTGTAGCGGGTGCGTGGGGGAGAGGTAGTCGTGCGTCGACCAGCCGTTGGCCACGCACGTGGCGAGCATGGCGGCATGCTTGCCGGAGCAGTTCATCTGCACGCGGCTCGGGCCGCCGTCGGCACGCAGGACGAGGTCGCGCACCCGCGGCTCCAACGGGTAGTCCTCCGGGCACTGGAGGTCGTCCTCGCTCAGGCCCGCGCCGGCCAGGATCTCGCGCACCACCTCGACGTGCATGGCCTCGCCGGAGTGCGACGCGCAGCCCAGGGCGAGCTGGTGCGGCGGCAGGTCGAGCCCGGCCTCCACCATGCCCAGCGCCTGGAGCGGCTTGCTGCTCGAGCGGGGGTAGACCGGCCCGGTGACGTCGCCGGCGGAGAACACTGTCTCGCCCTCGGGGTCCAGCGCTACGACCGAGCCGTGGTGGCGGCCCTCCACCAGCCCGGAACGGATGATCTCCACGACGGGCACCGGTGCACTCATGGGGGCACCGTAGACGGGGACCCCGGTGGTGGGGGTAGGTGAGGCGGGGCCTGGGTCTCGCGACAGGACTTCGTCCTTCCTCGACCGGCGGCGGGCGGCACCGGTGGGCGGTCGGGTGCGGGGGTCTCGTGGCTCGGCCGTGGACGGCCTCGCACCTCGACCACCGGTCACGGGGGCTTGGTCTCGCGACAGGACTTCGTCCTTCCTCGACCAGCGGCTGATGGCACCGGTGGGCGGTCGGGTGCGGGGGTCTCGTGGCTCGGCCGTGGACGGCCTCGCACCTCGACCACCGGTCACGGCGGCTGCCGGTGATCGAGGTGCGAGGAGCGCCGGCGACGAGCCACGAGATCCCCGCACCCGGAGCAGACCTTCACCGAGACGGATGACTCACCCGCCCCAGCACCCCAAACTCGACCAAGTCTGTATACATTGAGCCGGTGAGCACCGCCCCTCAGTACTGCCCCACGCCCCGCGAGCTCGACGACCTGGAGCTCCTCGTCTCCGGGGCCCTCGCTCCCCTCGCGGGCTTCGACGAGCCGGGCAGCCCGATCACCCTGACCCTCCCCGACGACGTGCAGGCCGCCGCTACCGAGGCCGGTGCCGTCGAGCTCGTGGACCCCGAGGGTCTCCCGCTGGCCCGGGTGAGCATCCCCGGCGGCCAGGTCGAGGCGCTGACGCACGCGCAGTACGGCCCCTTCCGCCGCTACTACCTGACCCCCGCGCAGGCGCGCGAGCAGCACGCCGGCCGCACCTGGGTCGCGGTCACCGACGCCCTCACCGAGGAGCAGGTCGCCACGCTCGCCGGCCACGGCCCGGTGGCGCTGGTCGCCCTCGTCGGCGCAGGCACCCCGGACCTCTCCGCGGTCGCGCTGATCAAGGCCACGCTGCTGGCCGCCGCGCAGCTGCCCGACGCGGTCGTCGTCGCCGTCCCGCTCGCCGCCCGCGAGTCCGGCGACGCGGAGACCGACCACGCCCTCGGCCTCGCGGTGCTCGCCACCTACGCCGGCGGCGACACCGTCATCGGCCTGCCGGAGGCGGGGGAGGACGACAGCTACGCGGACGACGTCGCCGCCGTCGTCGCGCACGACCAGCCCGCCCCGTCCGAGCAGGGCCTGGTGCTCTTCTTCACCGGCCTCTCGGGCTCCGGCAAGTCCACCCTCGCCCGGGCGCTCATGGACAAGATCCTCGAGCAGGGCACCCGCACGATCACGAGCCTCGACGGCGACGTGGTGCGCCGGAACCTCTCCAAGGGCCTCACGTTCTCCAAGGAGGACCGCGAGACCAACATCCGCCGCATCGGCTGGGTGGCCGCCGAGATCGCCCGCCACCACGGCCTCGCGATCGTCTCCCCGATCGCCCCGTTCGACTCCACGCGGCAGGACGTGCGCGGCATGGTCGAGGACGCCGGCGGCGCGTTCTTCCTGGTCCACGTGGCCACCCCGCTGGAGGAGTGCGAGCGCCGCGACCGCAAGGGCCTCTACGCCAAGGCGCGCGCCGGCGAGATCCCCGAGTTCACCGGCATCTCCAGCCCCTACGAGGTGCCCACCGACGCGGACGTCGTGGTCGACACGACCGGCCGCACCATCCCCGACGCGCTCGACGACGTGATCACCGCGCTCGCCGAGTCCGGCTACCTCGACCTCACCACCCCGCCGGCCGAGGAGGCGACGCAGTCGCCGGTCGAGGAGCCGTCGTCGGTGGTCGAGGTGCGAGGAGCGCGAGCGACGAGCCACGAGACCCCCGCACCCGACAACGACGCTGAGCCCCTCAACGTCCTCATGGTCTGCACCGCGAACATCTGCCGCAGCCCGTTCATGCAGCTGCTGGGGCAGCACCTGGCCGGTGTCGACCTGGTGATCCGCTCGGCGGGCACGATGGGCTTCGACGCCAGCGAGATGGACGAGACGATGGCCCGGACGCTCGTGGCCCGTGGCGTGAGCGAGCAGGCGATCGCCGACTTCCGCTCCCAGCCGGTGACCCGCCAGCTCGTCGAGCAGGCCGATGTCGTCCTCACCGCCGAGGCCCGCCACCGCCAGGTGATCCTGGACGAGAACCCGGCCGCGTTCCGCAAGGTCTTCAGCCTCGGCCAGTTCGTGCAGGCCGCCGAGGCCAGCAGCGGCCTCACCGGCGCCGACCTGCTGGCCGCGGTCGCCACCAAGCGCGGTGCTGCCAGCGCGGACCTCGACGTCGCCGACCCCTACCGCCGCGGCCCCGAGGCCGCCGAGCAGGCGGCCCAGCTGATCGAGGGCTGGCTGCGCACCGCGGTCGGCTCCCTCACCGGGAAGGCGGACGCCTGATGGATCCCATGGAGCTCCTCACCTGGACGGCCCTCTCGGTCGTCGTCGCCGGCTTCGTGGTCGGCGTGGTCGTCGGTCTCACCGGCATGGGCGGTGGCGCCCTGATGACCCCGGCGCTGCTCTTCCTCGGTGTCGGTGGCGGTGAGGCCGCCACGGTCGTGACCGCCGACCTCACCGCGGCCGCGGTCTACAAGACCGGCGGCGCGGCGATGCACTACAAGGAGGGCTCGCCCAACCTGAAGCTGGCGGGCTGGCTGATCCTCGGCTCGGTGCCGATGGCGTTCATCGGCCCGTTCCTGGTCAAGCGGCTCACCACGGACCCCGACCAGCTGGACTACGTCCTCAAGGTCGCCATCGGCTTCGCGCTGCTCTTCGCCGCGCTCACCTACGCGCTGCGGCTCTACATCAACCTCAAGCGGGTGCGCGCCGGCGGTGACCCGGGCGACCCCGACCCGAAGATCCGCCCGATCCCCACGCTGCTCGTGGGCGTGCTGGGCGGACTCCTCGTGGGCGTGACCAGCGTCGGCTCGGGCTCGGTCATCATGATCGCCCTGCTGATGCTCTACCCGGGGCTCTCCGCGGTGAAGCTGGTCGGCACCGACCTCGTGCAGGCCGTGCCGCTCGTGCTGGCCGCCGCGATCTCCAACATCGCGATCCACGGCCTCGACTGGGAGCTCACCATCCCGCTCATCGTCGGCTCCGTGCCCGGCACCCTTCTGGGCGCCAAGATCGCCCCGCACGTGCCGCAGTCGCTCATCCGCCGCGGCATCGTGGTCGTCCTGGCGATGTCGGGCGAGGCCCTGCTGGACAAGTCCGGCTGGGCGCCGCTGGGCGAGGACACCTACAACCCGTGGCTGACCGTCGCCACCGGCCTCGTCGTCGTCGTGCTGCTGCCCGTGGTGTGGGGCGTCCTGCGCCGGCGAGAAGGGCTGCCGTTCCGCGGCCTGCCGACGGTCTCCGAGCTCGACACGTGGAACTACGCCGGCTCCCCGGAGCAGCGGGAGCGCGAGAAGCGCGAGTAGACCCCCGGCCGGCCGCCGGCCGGGGTAGAAGAGTACGACCCAGCGCGGGGCGCGGGACCTCAGGAGAGGTCCAGCGTCCCGCGCTTGTCGATGAGCTCGCTGAACGCGCCCTGCATGTAGTCCACGTAGGACGCCAGCGGGTGCAGCCCGTCCGCCTTGGTCGGCGTCGTGGCGACGAACGCCGGGCACTGCTCGGCGATGCAGAACAGGTCCTTGGTGTCGAGCACCGTGCCGCCGAACTCGGGCAGCTCGTCGCGCATCTTGGCGCGGTACTTCTTCCAGTCCTTCTGCACGGTGGTGGCGCAGTCGGCCGGCTCGCTGAGCGAGGTGTAGCACTCGGCCGGGTTGCCGGTCATCGGCGGCGGCATCACGAAGACGACCTTGCTGTCGGCCGAGAGCGCCTTCAGCGTGGAGGTGACGAACGGGATGCGCTTGTCCTTGCGCAGGTTGATCGTCATCAGCACCAGGTCGGGCTGGGTCTGCTCGATGTAGTCGAGGGCGTCGCTGACGCGGCTCTGGCAGCCGGCCCGGTCGGCGCGGCTGAAGCCACGCACCTGGGAGACGTTGCTGGAGAAGCTGCAGCCGCTGGTGCCGAGGTCGGTGACCTGCCAGTCGTCGACCAGCGGGTCGCCGGAGGCGTGCAGGTCCTCGAAGGCGGTGGCCAGCCACATGGTGATGGAGTCACCGATCAGCACGGCGCTGTGCTCGGCGTCGTCGGCGCCGCTGGTGCACTGCTCGGGCGTGAGCGCCTCGTCCACCTCGTTGCAGGAGCTGGGGAACACCGGCGCGATGCGGTCGGCGCGCGGGGCGTCGCCGATGGCGGGGTCGAGGTCGTTCGGCCAACTGGTGGCCTGCACAGAGTCCAGCAGCGCCGACTGGAGCTGCACGGTGGAGGAGTCGTCGCCGTTGGCGAGCTTGCGGTCGACCTCGGCCTGGGCTTCACCGAGGGCCAGGAAGGTCTTGCTGTCCACGCCCGGCGGGATGGGCCGGACCAGGATAGGGACGGTCAGGCACATGGCCATGAGGACCGGCGCGGCGCCGTAGAAGAACTTGTTCCTCAGGTCGGGGTGGATGCCGGTGCGGAAGTCGCGGAACGGCTCCTCGACGAAGTAGAAGATCAGCGTCGAGAGGCCCACGGTGCCGCCGAGCACGGCGAGCCAGCGGAAGAGGTCGTCCTGCGGCAGCAGCACGCCCATGATCACCACGAGCGGGAAGTGCACGAGGTAGACCGAGTAGGAGATGTCGCCGAGGAACGTGGAGGCGCGGTTGGTCAGCAGGACGTTCCGCACGTGCGCGGTGCCGATGCTGCCGGCGGCGATCACCAGGGCCGAGCCGAGCACGGCGGGCGCGGCCCAGGGGCCGGGGAAACCGTTGGTGCTGGGCGTGATGAACACGGCGACGGCGATGATCGCGACACCGGCCACCGACAGCACCTCGGCCCAGCCGCGCGGGATCTTGCGGACGTGGGGGAGGAAGCACGCCAGCGCAGCGCCGGCCCCGAGCTCCCAGGAGCGGCTCAGGGTGGAGAAGTACGCGGCGGTGGGCTCGGCGGCCGTCTGGTGCAGCGAGTAGGCGAACCCGGCCAGGGAGAGCACCACGGCCATGGCGCCGACGGTGAGGTCGCGGGTGCGGTCGGAGAGACCGTGGGCGGCGAAGCGGCGCTGGAGCAGGATGACGGCCAGCAGCACGAGCACCGGCCAGACGACGTAGAACTGCTCCTCGACCGAGAGCGACCAGTAGTGCTGGAGCGGAGACTCGCCGTCGCCGGCCTCGAAGTAGTTGGTGCCGGCGCTGGCGAAGTGCCAGTTGGCCAGGAAGATGGCTGCCCACCCGCCGTCCACGAGGACGTTGTGGGCCCGCACCCCGCCGAAGACGAGCTGCGCGGCCACGATGGTGAGGCCGATGACCAGCAGGCCGGCCGGGAGGATGCGGCGGGCGCGGAGCTTGTAGAAGGTGTAGAAGTACTGGCCGACGCTCTTGGTGCCGGCGGTGCGCAGCAGGCGGCCGGTGATCAGGTAGCCGGAGATGACGAAGAAGACGTCGACGCCGACGAACCCGCCGTGCGGCCAGTCGAGCAGGTGGTTGAGCACCACGACGCCCACGGCGATCGCGCGCAGGCCCTGGATGTCGAGACGTTTGCCGGACGGCTTCTTCGCCGGTGTCCCCGTCGCCGGGGCGGGCCGCGTGCCGACGCGGCTGGTCTCTGTGCGGTGCTCGCCCGTGGGCAACGTTCGGCTCCCTGGTGCTCGGCTCTCCCCGCGGCCCTGCCACGCCGGGGGCTGTGCTCCGCAGGACAATACGGGGAACCATGACGATTCCTCGGGTCGGCGCGTTTACCTACGGCCCTACCCGCCGGTCACTTCCCTTGGTGGTCGAGCAGCGAGGAGCCCCGGCGACGAGCGCACGTCGAGACCCCGCCGAGCACGCTCAGTCCCGCCCGTAGATGTCTCGGGTGTAGACGCGGTCGTCCACGTCCTCGAGGTCCTCGTGCTTGCGGTTGGCGATGATGACGTCGCACCGCTTCTTAAACTCGTCGAGGTCCCGCACGACCTCGGAGTTGAAGAACAGCTCGTCCTCCAGCGTGGGCTCGTAGATGACGACCTCGACGCCCTTGGCCTTGAGCCGCTTCATCACACCCTGGATGGAGGACATGCGGAAGTTGTCCGAGCCCTCCTTCATCACCAGTCGGTAGACGCCGACGGTCTGCGGGCGCCGGCGGAGGATGTCGGCGGCCACGAAGTCCTTGCGGGTCGTGTTGGCGTCGACGATCGCGCCGATGAGGTTCTGCGGCACCTCGGCGTAGTTGGCCATGAGCTGCTTGGTGTCCTTCGGCAGGCAGTAGCCGCCGTAGCCGAAGCTGGGGTTGTTGTAGTGCGAGCCGATGCGGGGGTCGAGCCCGACGCCCTCGATGATCTGGGCGGTCGACAGGCCGTGCGTGGCGGCGTAGGTGTCGAGCTCGTTGAAGTAGGCGACGCGCAGCGCGAGGTAGGTGTTGGCGAAGAGCTTGATCGCCTCGGCCTCGGTGGAGTCCACCAGCAGGACGGGGACGTCGGTCTCTTCCGCGCCCTCGAGCAGCAGGTCGGCGAAGCGCTTGCCGTCCTCGGCGCGGTCGCCCACCACGATGCGGGAGGGGTGGAGGTTGTCGTAGAGCGCGCGGCCCTCGCGGAGGAACTCGGGGCTGAAGACGATGTGGGCGCCCAGGTGCTCGCCGCGCATCTTGGCGGTGAAGCCCACGGGCACGGTGGACTTGATGACGATGACCGCGGTCGGGTTGACCGCCCGCACCTGCTTGATGACCGACTCGACGGACCCGGTGTTGAAGTAGTTGGTGTCGGGGTCGTAGTCGGTGGGCGTCGCGACGATGACGAACTTGGCGCCGGCGTAGGCCGAATCCCCGTCGGACGTGGCGGTCAGGTTGAGCTCGCGGGTGGAGAGGTACTCCGTGAGCTCGGCGTCGACCAGCGGCGACTCGCGACGGTTGACCATGTCCACGCGCGCTACGTCGAGGTCCACCGCCCACACCTCGTCGTGCTGGGCGAGGATGACGGCGTTGGAGAGGCCCACGTAGCCCAGTCCGGCGACGGCGATCTTCATGCCCGCAGCCTAGGTGTCAGATGTGTCAGCGTGGTGACGAACGGCAGACCGGCACGTGATGCGTGAAGGATCACGTGACGCTAGTAACGCGAATTGTGGCCTCAGGTTCGGACCTACTCGTGCGGCACGGCTACAGTGACGCCTGCTTCCCAACAGGAGAGGTCCATCAAGCATGCCCGACACCCACGCCGACTACCGGCTGAGTCAGCTCGACCAGCTGGAGGCGGAGTCGATCCACATCATCCGTGAGGTCGCCGCCGAGTTCGAGAAGCCCGTCCTGATGTTCTCGGGCGGCAAGGACTCGATCGTCATGCTCCGCCTCGCGGAGAAGGCGTTCTACCCGGCCAAGATCCCGTTCCCGATCATGCAGATCGACACGGGCCTGGACTTCCCGGAGGTCATGCAGACGCGTGACAACTGGGTCGACCGTCTCGGTCTCAACCTCGTGGTCGCCAGCATCGACGACGCCATCGCCAACGGCGTGGTGGTCGACGACGGCAAGACCAGCCGCAACCGCATGCAGATCGGCACTCTGCTCAACGCCATCGAGGAGAACGGCTTCACCGCCGCCTTCGGTGGTGGCCGCCGGGATGAGGAGAAGGCCCGCGCCAAGGAGCGCGTCTACTCGCACCGCGACGAGTTCGGCCAGTGGGACCCGAAGAACCAGCGCCCCGAGCTCTGGAGCCTCTACAACGGCCGCCTGCACGAGGGCGAGCACATGCGCATCTTCCCGATCTCCAACTGGACCGAGCTGGACGTGTGGTCCTACATCGCTCGCGAGGAGATCGAGATCCCGAGCATCTACTACAGCCACAAGCGCCGCGTGTTCAAGCGCAACGGCATGCTGATGACCGAGACCCCGCTGAACCCGTGCAAGGACGGCGAGGTCGCCGAGGAGCGCGACGTCCGCTTCCGCACCTGCGGTGACATCACGCTCACCGGCTGCGTGGAGTCCACCGCGGGCACCATCGAGCAGATCATCGAAGAGATCGCGGTGGCCCGCGTGACCGAGCGCGGCGAGACCCGCGGTGACGACAAGTTCTCCGAGGCCGCCATGGAGGACCGCAAGAAGGAGGGCTACTTCTGATGGCCGAGGACATCACGGACGTCGTCGAGAACGTCACGACGCACATGGACCTCCTGCGGTTCGCCACCGCCGGCTCCGTGGACGACGGCAAGTCGACCCTCATCGGTCGCCTGCTGCTCGACTCCAAGTCGATCTTCGAGGACCAGCTCGAGGCCGTGGAGACCACGTCCAAGGGCAAGGGCTACGACTACACCGACCTCGCGCTGCTGACCGACGGTCTGCGTTCCGAGCGCGAGCAGGGCATCACCATCGACGTGGCCTACCGCTACTTCGCGACGCCCAAGCGCAAGTTCATCATCGCCGACACCCCGGGCCACGTGCAGTACACCCGGAACATGGTCACCGGTGCCTCCACCGCCGACCTCGGCCTCGTGCTCGTCGACGCTCGCCAGGGCCTCACCGAGCAGTCCCGCCGCCACGCGGTGATCCTGTCACTGCTCCGGGTCCCGCACCTCGTGCTGGCCGTGAACAAGATGGACCTGGTGGACTACTCCGAGGAGGTCTTCACCAAGATCCACGACGAGTTCACCCAGTTCGCGACAAAGCTCTCGATCCCCGACCTCACCGTCATCCCGATCTCGGCGTTGGCCGGCGACAACGTGGTGAACCGCAGTGAGGCGATGTCCTGGTACTCCGGGCCCACGCTGCTGCACCACCTCGAGAACGTGCACGTCGCCTCCGACCGCGACCTCATCGACGCCCGGTTCCCCGTCCAGTACGTGGTGCGCCCGAAGAGCGACGAGTTCCACGACTACCGCGGCTACGCCGGCCAGGTGGCAGGCGGCGTTATGAAGCCTGGCGACGAGGTTGTCGTGCTGCCCAGCGGCATGACCTCCAAGATCGCCGGCATCGACCTCTTCGACCAGGAGATCACCGAGGCCTACCCGCCCATGTCGGTGACGGTCCGGCTCGAGGACGACGTGGACGTCTCCCGCGGCGACATGATCGCCCGCGTGAAGAACGCCCCGAGCCCGTCCCAGGACATCGACGCGATGGTCTGCTGGATGACGACGACGCCGCTGAAGAACCGGCAGAAGCTCGCCATCAAGCACACCACCCGCACCGCTCGGGCCATGGTGAAGGACATCCAGTACCGATTGGACGTCAACACGCTGCACCGTGACCAGGAAGCCGGTGAACTCGGTGTCAACGAGATTGGCCGGGTGCAGCTCCGCACCACGGTTCCCCTGCTCTCAGACTCGTACTCCAAGAATCGCACCACTGGATCCTTCATCCTCATTGATGAGGGGACAGGGGTGACTGTGGGAGCCGGAATGATCCTCTGACGTGCCAAATGTTAGGCCCATGCCTACGAAACAGGTGACTCGTCACTTGGATACGTCGCGAATTAAGCATGCTAGACGTGTTTTGGGGACTGTGGCGGTCACCTATGTAGGCATGGGCCTTTCTCTAGCTTCAGCGCCGGTGTTGGCACGATCCCTCGGCCCTGACGGTCGGGGGGAATTAGCGGCCAGCCTTTCCGTCCTGGGCGTGGTCAACTATGTTCTCTTCTTCGGGCTGCCCAGAACCCTTGCTTTACAGTACGTACGTACTCGGTTGATCAGTTTACGTGGAATGCTTTCCGTCGGGGCCCTCTCACTATTGGGTCTAGCGTCAATCGTATGCTTGGCGCCACTTTTGGCAAGCCGTGGCACCGATGTCTACTACGCCGTTTGCGTAACGGCAGTTTCATTGCCGGTCCTCGGGTTTGCACTAATTGCCCAGGAGATAATCCTCGCCGAAGCCAAGACGGTTGAGGTCAACGTAGTTCGAGCCATCCCCCTCACCGTCCCTTCCCTGGGAATAATCGTCGTAGGCCTCTTGGGACAACTCGACTTCTGGTGGGCGTTCGGCCTCACGATGGGGTCGGCACTGCTTGCGAACCTGATATCGATTTGCTTTGCCCTCAAGCAACTCTCTGCCGTGGCCACAGGCACCCCAGTAGATTGGAGCTTTTCCGGTCGCTACTGGCTGACCGTGGGCATTGACAACGTCAGTCGAAGGTTAGACATGCTCGCGGGGGCGATCGTGTTGAGCCCCACTGCGCTGGGCATCTACGCAATAGCCTCGACATGCGCGTCTGCCAGCGGGGCGCTGACGCAGGCGATTAATCAAGTTTCCTACGGTCGGCTGATGAAGGAAAGCGTCACGACTACCAAACGTGCTGATCGGCTGCGAATTATCATGGCCGTCCTGGCAGGGTTGATGGTATCCGCAACGGTCGATCTGCTCGGGCCAATCATTTTCGGACCTGGTTTCGAGGGGCTAGGATTAGCAACTGCTATCCTATGCATAGCGCAAGTATTTCGAGACCAATGGTCATGGCAAGTGCTGCGTGACTCTGTTTCAAAGGAGGCGCGAGGCTTGGCGATGTCCAGCATCTTGGGTTTAGCGGCGCTGATGGTGGGCATTCTTCTGGTCTCCTTCTCAGAAGGGTCACCTGACGCTTGGAGCTTAGCGGCGGCCGCGGCCTTTGGAGCGCTAGCCCGGCTGATTCCGACGTTCTCACAATCGAGTATGGCGCGTACGCTTTGGCGCACTGATAGAGGTGACCGTAGATGAAGATACAGATGCAGGGATCGGAGTGGTTCGATTCTCGCCCTGGGGGCCTGAATCGCTATTTTACGAATCTCTCGGGTGCGCTTGCTGACTTGGGCGTGGCTAACATCAAAGCAGTTGCATTCGGCCAGGTCAAAGACTCGTACCAGGAGACATGGGGGGCTCCCGGGCGCACCCCACGGAACATCATCCGGAGTCGATCAAGACGGGCCGGCGATGTTAGACCCGATATCTTAGACCGCCACTTCGCGCTTTACGGATACTGGCCTACCGGCTCTCGTCGTGTATTCCATTTCCACGGGCCCTGGGCGGAAGAGAGCGTAGTTTCGGGTGCTTCCCCATTGCGGGTTTTGGCCAAGCGCAGTGTCGAGAAGGCCGCGTACCGAAACATCGATGCTGCAGTAGTCTTAAGCGCGAGCTTCAAAGAACTGTTGCATGATGACTACCAAGTCCCCCTGAACAAGATTCACATCATTCAACCAGGGGTCTCAATGGTGTCCCCAAACTTATCATCGACCGATCGGCAATCCGATCGGCCCCTTGTTGTATGTGTTCGACGTCTCGAAAAACGGATGGGCATTGACGTACTCTTAGAATCTTGGCGACAGGTTGTCCGGAGCTTGCCAGATGCACGATTAGCGATCGTGGGTGTTGGGTCGCAGGACGCGGATCTCCGGGCTCTGGCACAGAAACTCCCGATCGGGAGCGTTCAGTTTATGGGTCGACTGAGCGACGAAATGCTTGACGAGATTTACGCCAAGTCTTGGATGACGGTGGTGCCCAGTGTTGCACTCGAAGGGTTTGGCCTGATCTCAATCGAGTCTCAAGCACGAGGACGACCCGTGGTAGTGACTAATGTCGGAGGCCTGGCTGGCACGGTCGCTGGCCTCGATACCTCGCTCGTCGTTCCTCCTGCCTCTAGCGAAGCTCTGGCCGAACGGATCATTGGCGCATTGGAGGGTAACCGCCCATCATCTGAGCAGTGCATAGCGAGCGCCGGACGGTTCAACTGGGAGAACGTCGCACGCCAGCATTTGAGCCTATATCAGGAGCTGGCGAATTGAAGGTGGCATTTGTTGTTCACTCGCTGGCGGAGTCTGGCGC
Organism: Nocardioides bruguierae; assembly: GCF_023656415.1. Lineage (GTDB taxonomy): Bacteria > Actinomycetota > Actinomycetes > Propionibacteriales > Nocardioidaceae > Nocardioides > Nocardioides bruguierae. The sequence continues at coordinate 65,410 of NZ_JAMOIL010000023.1, read as the reverse complement.
GGAACTGTCCCTTGCTAGAACAGTGGAGGCTAGGCCAGAGTTTGCCGACGTCACGGTCTTTAGCGTTCAGGACGGTCCCGTGGCTGACCGGCTTCGTAATGCCGGTGCTCAGGTATGCATCCTGAGTCCCACGGCTCGCAGATCTCGCTTAGGCGACATTCTAAACAGAGTTCCAAAACTAGGAAAGGCGGTGTCCGCAACTTCCGCGGTCATGCGCCTGCGTTCGGAATTTAGTACCTCGTGCTTCGACGTGGTCGTTGCGCGGAGTCTTCCGAGCGCCTTGATTGTTTCAGCAATTTCAAAGCGGCTGGCTGGAACGAAAGTCTGGAGTGTCCACGACCGACTCGCAACAGACTACCTGAAATCTGAGATATGGACGTTCCTGCTCTCGCGAATCTTCCCGAAATTCTTTACCGGTATTATAGCTAACAGCCGCGCAACGCTTGACACCATTCACATTTCCCAAAGTCAAAACTGGTTGGTCGTGCCGCCGGGTATAGACGTGGCAGCCTGGAATCCAGCTGATGGTGGCGACTACCACGAGTCTGGGGCGACGATTTTCGTCGTACTAGGACGGATCTCGCCCTGGAAAGGACAGGAACTCGCCATCCGTGCGTTTCATGAAGTGCGATTGCGCAATCCTGAAACGCGCTTGCGAATAATTGGTGCCCCCATCTTTGGCGAGGAAGGCTACTTGGCTGAGCTAGTTGCTCTCGCCAGTGAGCTTGATCTACTGGAGCACATCTCGTTCGAGGGGCATAGTTCTAGTCCGCACGAAACGTTGCAAGGGTGTCACGTACTGGTGCACTCATCCACAGTGCCGGAGCCGTTCGGATCTGTTGTTGTTGAAGGGATGGCTTCTGGCCTGGTCGTCATCGCTAGCGGCGAGGGAGGTCCTGTGGAAGTAATAGGATCTGGAGAAAATGGGTTTCTGTACGAACCCCGATCGGTGTCCAGCCTCGCGACGGCCATGCAAACAGTCCTTAACATGGACGATGCGAGTCGTCGAAAGATGGCACAGTTGGGAATGCAGCGCGCCTCAAAGTTCGACATTGCTACGCTGGCGCATGAACAGTTTGTTTGGCTAGAGGGAGTGTCTTCCGGCCATGGCGGATCCTACTTATCTAGTTCTCTGAGGTAGCGTTTTGCGAGTATGTATGCTGGCTCTGGAGTGGCCCGCAGTGGATGGCCATAGTGGAGGCGTCGGTCGATACTCGTACCGGCTAGCCGAACAGTTGCGGGACGAGTTCCAGCTCACCGTCGTAACGGGCCCGAACCCCAGACCACTTGACGGCGTGGCTCTCGTTTCCTCAGGGAGTCTCCGGGGACGGGTGAACAGGTACTATGTTGCACCCATCAGGGTCGCAAACGTTGTCAAGCAGTTGAACCCCGATGTCATCATTTCTCACGGAGATGACTGGTCTATCCCTGAGCGTACTCCACTGATTCGGATATTCCATGGCTCGGCGTTGCGCGAAGCTCAGTCAAGTTCCGGCATCAGGGCGTTAAACCATTATGTTCTATCTGCACTGGAGTCATGGTCTGCGCGCAAATCAAGTTATCGCATCGCCGTTGGTCTGGAATCGCTTAACTTATTTTCATGCGACCAAATAATTCCCCCGTTCTGGCCAGTCGACTGTGAGACCGGGTCCAAGTCATCCGGGCCAAGTGCGGTCTTTGTCGGAAGCTTTCATGGGAGAAAGCGTGGTCACCTTGCACAGGAGGCGTGGAGTGGAGTGCGGAAACGTTGGCCCGATGCTCAGCTGACCGTATTCGGTCCAGCAGAGGACAAGGCTTACTGGGAGCCGTGGGTCACACACGTTTCCGGTGCGCCTGACCATCAGGTTCAGCGCGTAATGGGGGAGAGTTGGATACTCCTTGCGCCGAGTTCCTATGAAGGATTCGGTATCCCGAGTGCGGAAGCTCTTTGCGCAGGTACGGCAGTCTTGGCGACGCCAAATCCGGGAGCGACATTTATCGCAGAACAGTTGGCTTTCCCGAAGGCCCTAATCATCAAGCCGGACCAGGACTATAGGGAGAGTCTCGTTCGGTTCATTGAAGAGGCTGCGGTGGCTGGTTTGCCCGCCGTGGAGTCGGGGAGGTTTGCCGACACGTTTAGGCGCATGGGGGATGCCAAGCAGTTGGTGCCCATTATCCACAATTCGGTTCACGCGTAGGGAGCCAAGCATGTTGAGCAGGCTTTCGGGGGCATTGCTACTGGGCTCGACCTGGATGTGTGCAGGTGTGGCGGTGGGGTATGCAATCACTTCTGTCCCGGTCCTGCTCGTGCTCGGTGCCTTCGTGGCCATAGTCATGTTTGGGGTTACTGGATCTCGGACGCTGGTATGTATGGCTGTTGTACTTGTTTCTGCTCTGGGACTACTTCGGCGTCTGAGTAGTGGCGGACGTGTGGACTATGATCCTCTTCTGCTCGTACCCCTAGCTTTGTTCGCTCTCGCCTTCTTGAAGCATCGGCGCACGGCAACTCTGGATTCTCGACTAATTGTCTTCGGCATGACGGGTCTAGGTTCAATCCTTGTCGTTGCTAGCCTCATCAACGGGCTTTCCGCCAGTTCGGGCTATGCCCTTGGAATGACGTTAATGTGCTTGACGCTGATGATTGCGCCCACGGTTGGCTGGCTTCCAGATATTTGGGCGATTCTATATCGATTGCTTCCGGCGCTGGGGCTCGTGCTCGCAACATACGGAATCGTACAATTCTTTATCCTTCCGAGATGGGACGCGTCTTGGATGATCGCCTCTGGCCTGGAAAGCATTGGCCAGCCGTTTCCGATGTATGTCCGAGTCTTCGGAACGGCAGAAGCTCCCGGCGCCTTCTCGTTCTTGCTTTCTGTCTGCGTAATTGTGGCTGGGTATCGAGCAATGGACACGTCATTTGGTCTCAGTTCTCGGCTACTTTGCCTGACCTCAATCCCAGTCATCTCCGTGGCGTTGTTCTTGACTGGTGTTCGGACGGCTATTGTCGCGGTTCTGCTCGCCGTGGCGATAACTGCAGCAGCGCGTAGGTCGCCAAAACTCATTTTGGGCTGTGCCATAGCGACGGTGGCGGTAGTGCTCTTTTTGAGTTTTGGCGTTGGCCAACTAAGCGGGACAGAATCGCAAACGTTCAGCGCCAGACGGTACACCGAGTTCGGAGGATTAGAGGACTCATCTGTACGTGCCCGTCTTGCACTTGTTGAAGTTCTTGAGGCGTCCTTGACGAGTCCGCTCGGTTCAGGCTTTGGAGGCTCCGGAAATTCTGTTAAAAGTGTCGACAATGCGATTGTCAACATGGCAGTCGTTGCCGGCCCCCTGGCGTTCCTACTTTTTCTGACTGTTTATCTAGTTCTACTCGTCCGGATTGTACGAGGTATGGGCCTGGTCAGGACCCTCGAGGACCAAGCGGCCATGAGCGCTGCGTTTGTGGGCCTTGTCTATCTGCAGTCTGGGAATCTCACTATATCCACGACAGGACTTCTTCTTTCGTATATTGTGGGCATTGGATTCCTTCGACAAAGTAAGTGCGTGACGAACGAGGACTGTTATGGAGAATCGGCTTCCCCTTATCTACGTGGCCAGTATCGGCCGGAGCGGCTCAACTCTTCTTGAGAGCAGGCTGGGGCAGATGCCCGGTGTTGCCACGGTTGGAGAGTTGCATCTGCTTCCACATGAGGCCCTGTCTCCCGAGCGGCCTTGCGCATGCGGAAACTTGGTGACGAATTGTCCGGTGTGGAGCGAGATCATTCGGGAGTTCGGGCTTAGCGGGCGTGAGGAGATGGCGCCCAGTCTCAGGATGTTCCGCGAACAACACAATGCGGGGCGGACTCTGCGTCCCATGGAACTAGTACGCATGCTGATAAAAGGTGTGAGTCGCCGCAATTTGCGCTATGCGCAGAACACGCTGGAAATTCTTGAGATGTATTCCAGCCTTCTGGCGCGCGATGCGTTACGTCCGGTAATACTCGTAGATTCGTCGAAGGATCCATATCGTCTCCATGCCCTGTTGAAGTCGGGGCTGTTTGATATGACAGTGGTACATGTCTGGCGCAACCCAACTGCATACCTCTTTGCGGTGTCAAAGAGATTCATTCGTGGCAACGAGTCGCCTGGAGCGCTAGACATTCGTAGGATCGTTTACAGTGTGCGCCAAGTGCTTGCTTGGAATGTTCAGAACGCGGTCATCCTCCTTGCGGCCAGATCCGTTCCGGCGGATCGGCGCCTCTCCCTGGCCTACGAAGATTACGTCCTCGATCTTGACGAGAGTGTTACCTCTGTATTGGAATGCACTTCTTCAAACGTGGCTTTGAGGCTGAAGAATGAGGGCTCGACTGTGCCAACGCATACAGTGGCTGGGAACCCTACCCGATACCGTTCTCAGGAAATCGTTGTTGATGACGCTTGGCGTCGAGAGCTGGAGCCTGGGTATTCCTTGTTGGCCAAAGTTTTGGGGGCGCCAGTCTTCTGGTTTTTGAGGCGGGGTAGGAATGCGCAGTAGATTTATTTGGTTTCATCACTTTCATAAGGTCGCTGGCTCTTCGGTGGTCTCCTTGGCTTTAGCGAACGGTGAAAAGTTTGCCGAGCATTCACATAACGGAAATCCTCACCGTGAGGACGGTCGCCCCGTCCGCACATGGGAGATGTCCGACCGAGGGTTTAGAACCTATCTCCGCGGCTTGAAGGAGGATGGAGTAACTTTCGCGGCGAGCGAGTGGGGACTGCCTTTGGCAGCACTTGAAGATGAAAACTCGTTCTCGTTCACCATTCTTCGCGACCCCATCTCAAGAATTGTGTCTAACTACACCTTTGATGTGCAAGGCGGATACACATCGTGGCGCAATGTGAACTCGTGGCAGGCGTTTGAGGGCGGTAATTGGGCTCGGGACAACTACTATGTCAGAACTCTAGTGGGGCGGGATTGGCATGAGGACATGGAGGAAACTGAAGCCCTCGATATGGCGCTGCGTCGGTTAGGAAACTTCGACGCTGTGCTCATTTTGGAGGACGGACAGCTTGAACGCCGTGTGAGAGAGCTGTTTGGCTGGGAGGTTAGCGCTTCTGTTGAGAAGAAGGCGCGAGTGGGCTTGCTCGGTCGGTGTCTTCGTGCGGCACGTGCCTTGCAGCAAGGTCGGCTGGATCTTGCAGCGATTCGACTGGGTTCGATGTCCCGCATCTCAGCGAGAGAACTCAGGGTCCTTGCCGAGATAAACTCTTTAGACGTGAAGTTGTTTGAGGTCGCCAAGCGTAGGTACGGGAGTCCGTGATGCTGTCTCTGAGTGCTGTGGTCTGTAGCGTCGGTCGCCCCGAAATCCTTGCTAACGCACTGGAATCGTTGGTCGCCCAACGAGAATCCGGGGCTGTGTCAGAGTTGATTGTGGTTGCCCGTGCCGACGATCTCGCCACCCACGTCGCAGCTGCCAAGTTCGGCGCCCGGGTGGTTCAAGTTGACTTGCCAGGGTTCGCCGCCGCCCTCACGGCCGGTTACCGAGCAGCGAGTTGCGACATTGTTGCCTTCTGCGACGACGACGCGATACCTGAGGCAACTTGGGCGAGTCGGCATCTGGCAGCCTACGTCCATCACCGTGTTGGTGGCGTGGGGGGCCGGGACAACATTCAAGGCGATGTTTCTGTCGACGAAGGTGTGCGAGTAGGCCTCATCACGAGGTTTGGTGCTATCACTTCTGGCCATCATCGAGGCGGTGGCTCGGCTCGTTCGACCCATTCCTTAAAGGGCGCCAACATGTCCATGCGGCGTTTAGCCGTGAACCAGTTGGATCTCGGGGAAGTCGTGAAGGGAGTCGGAGCTCAGTATCGGTCGGAGTTGGTGCTGAGCAGCTTCATTCGAGCTCAGGGCTACGCGTTGATCTACGACCCGTCTTGCCAGGTTAATCATTTCCCTGCGGAACGGGGCTCGGGAGACGGACGGCGCGAGTTGACGGTGGAGAGGGTCCGCGCGATGGCTTGGAATGAGATGGTGGGTGTTGGTCTTGTAGCTGACTGGCTGGGGTTTCGGGCCTATATCGCTCGTCGCGTCTTATTGGGCACGGAGTTGCAGCCTGGGCTGGGGTGGGGACTCCGGAGCCAGTTCGGCGGCCGGCCAGGGTTGCGCATGTTTGTAGTGAATGTTTCCGCGACGCTGGGTCAAGCACGTCAGGTTCTCCGCTACTGCGAGGAAGTCCGCCGTAGTTTTCGGTAGCGGGATAGCGAAGCGACTTTCGGCCAGACTTCCAGCCCGCGACGCCGGGGCGGGGGGGGGCTTGACTTCTCCATTCAGGAGCCGACGATATGGACTCTTCGGATCTAAGCGTGGGTAGGTGCCCGTCGGTAGGGCCTGTCTCCAGCTGCGGCGAGGAGGATGCGTAGCCGGTAGTGGTCGAAGTTGCGGAAGCCGTGGGCGAGTCGACGGGTCTTCTCGATGATGGGGTTGATGGCTTCGGTGCTGCCGTTGCTGAGGCCCCGGGGGTGAAGTAGGCCAGGATCTGGGGCCGCCACGCTCACAGGGTCCGGCCCAGGCGTGCGATCTCTGGGATGGGGCAGGAGGGGAAGGACGCGATGACCTTCTCGGCCAGTCCGCGCCTCGCCGTCGGGCTGGGGGCTTGGTAGATCGCGCGCAGCTGCTGGTAGCAGCGCCAAGCGATGATGACCTCCCAGGCGGGGTCGCCCGCGGTCAAGGCCACGTCCAGGCTAGCGAGACGGTGTCCTGCCGCCTTGGTCGCGCTGCGACTCTCTCCACATCTTGCGAACTTGGACCGCAGTCCGGAAGGCAGACCGGAGGTCGCCTTTGATGCGAATGAGATGTAATACGTGATGCACCATGGCAGTTAGGAGGAATGCTGTGGCTTTAGTTGAGTTTGCTTCGTAGCATCGGTAGGCGCGGTAGGTCGTATAAATGCGGGACGCGACAAGTCGAGTCGCATACTCCTTCCGGTTTATGGGTGACGGGTGGTGATTGTTCCAGAGTGAATAGTCGACAGCTATCTGAATTCCGTTTGAAGCGAGTTTCCTTGAGATGTCGATCTCTTCGTACCCGTAGGTGATATTTTCGTCGAAGGGAAAAGCCCTCAGTGCTGAAGTTGGAAATACGGCAGCATTCATCACGACGGCCTGCACCCTGCTCTGAGGCGGCTTGATTTGGAAGCCTAGGAAAGATGCATTATGGGGGGTCACGACCTTGGGCTGGCCCGTCCCCTCATGTCTGAGTTCAAATCCGGTCGTAACTTTGGTTCGGTCGACTTGCAGAGCTGCTCGGATGAAGTCTGGGCCGGCTATGACGTCGTCATCTATGAAAGTAATCAGCGGGGTCTGCGCGTGAGATACGCAGTTGTTTCTATTGGGCCCCAATCCCCGCCGAGGCCCGTCGACAAGGTCGACGGAGAATTCTTTGCAGATGGTTCTGACTGGCTCGTCAAGACCATCGTTGCTAACCATGATGGAAACGGTAGCGAGTGATTGCGGCATGAGTGATGCCAGTGCGCGGCGAAGGTCCTCGGGACGGTTCATGGTGCAGATACAGATCGTGAGTAGTTTGGGTTCTTGCACCGTGGCCCCCTCTTGGCTTGATGAATTTAGCACGTTACCCAGTTTGTAATCTCGCGTTGGAATCGGCTGCGGCCAAACGTGTTGTCAATCTTAGCAGCGGATGGGAGTTTCGCTGCCATGGCCGCTCTGGCCGACTGGGCAACATCTGCCAGATTCGAGAAACTGGTATGCGATCCGCCGGCGCCTAGGAGTTCGAGGCTTTCGCGGGCTCCGCCTTCACTGTTGACGAGGGCTGGCGTTCCGAGCGCTATGGCTTCTAGTGGCATTATGCCAAAGTCCTCGATGGGCGGGAATACAAAGAGGGATGCGTTGGTGATCAGGCGATACAACTCTGCGTCAGACGGTGATCGAACAATTTTGACAGGAACGGTCGCGGCCGTTGCCATAGCCTGGAGCGCCTTCAGTTGGGGGCCGTCGCCAGCGATGAGCACGGGCAGATCCATGTACTCGCCGAGGCGTATGACCTTATCGAGACCTTTGTATGGTACAAACCGAGATGCGCCAAGGATGTATTCTCCAGTACGCCAGTGGGTGATATCCGCGTCGTCATCCGATTCGGTCATTAGTCTAGACATGTCTAATTCTGGATATATGACTCGGGGTTCTATGCTCCAAGCATTCTTTGCCCGGGTTTGGACGTAGCGACTGTTGACGGCGTAGTTGGCAGTTTTGACGGGGCGCCTGTCTAAACGCTTCAAAGCACTTATGACTGGTTTCATTGCAAAATGACTTGCCCGGCGGTCGACTTCGGGCGACCAGAGGAACCGGGGGGGTGTGTGAGCGTAGACATAGACGTTGTTTTCGCGTCCACGTTTTGATTTCCCCACGTGATGGGCGAACGAGTGAGAGCTTGCGACGATCCAGTCGAATTGTTCAGGGTCGATTCCCCCAAATAGCTTGTCCTGGTAGGCGAGGCTGAGCGCCTTGCGGCCACGAAGAACTGATTGTGGGCCGATGCTCTCCTCAATTATCGTGTTTGGAAAGCGGTTCTTGGGGCCATCGTTCCACAAGCAACGAATTTTTTGTGGTGTCAAGGTACGGACGAGTGCGTCTAGGACTCGTTCAGCGCCTCCGGTCGCTTCGAGCCATTCGCAAACTATCAATCCGTTTGAATTCATGCTTTCAGTATGCACCATTGCGGCCTAATACGGCTCCGAGGGTGCGAGCGAGGATGTTCAAGTCTTGAAGCATGGACCAGTTGTCAACGTAATACAGGTCGAGCCTGATGGCCTCGGAGAACGAAAGATCTGACCTGCCACTCACCTGCCAGAGTCCAGTCATGCCCGGCCGGACCTGAAGGCGTCGGTTGGCGTCACCGTCGTACTCGGCGACCTCCCGCGGCAACGGCGGCCGCGGGCCCACGAGGCTCATCTCGCCGCGGAAGACATTCAACAACTGGGGCAGCTCGTCGAGAGAGAAGCGACGAAGCCAGCGGCCAGGCTTGGTGATTCGCGGGTCGTCCTTCATCTTGAAGAGCCCGCCGTCGTGCCCAGTCTGAGCGTAGAGCGCGGAGAGCCGAGCCTCGGCATCGACGACCATGCTGCGGAACTTGAAGCACGCGAACTCCGTGCCGTCCTTGCCCGTCCGCGTCTGCCGGAACAGAATCGGGCCGCGATCCTCTGCCTTGATGCTGAGAGCGATGAACGCCAGGAGGGGTAAGAAGGTGAGGATCAGCATCCCCGAGCCCAGCAGGTCGAATGTCCGCTTGCCCCACCGCGAGGCATCCGACCACGTGGGAGGGTCGATGTGCATGAGCGGCAGGCCACCCACGGGGCGGATGCGAACGCGTTCGTTGGAGATGTCGGAGACGCTCGGCGCGACGACCACATCGATGTGGTGCTTCTCCAACTCCCAGACGGTGCGTCGTAGCTGGGAGGATGACCCGACTGAGCCACCAGCGAAGAACAGCGCGTCTGCCTGTGCGTCCACCGCCATTGCGGCGGCTTCGTTGGCGTTGCCCACGATCGGAAGCCCCATCGGCGTCTCCTCCGACAGGTCCCATTCCGGGGTCAGGGCACCGACCACTTGGTAGCCGAGCCACTTCTCGCGTCGGAGAACCGAGAAGGTCTCGTCGACGTGGGCTCGCGTGCCTACGAGGAGGACACGTTGTCTTAGCGCCCCTCGGACACGTGCGGCGTGGAGGGCACGGCGCAGTGACCATCGCCCTATGAGAAGCAGTGGCACGCCGAGGGCGAAAGCCAGGACAAAGAAGCCCCGCGAGAGATCGAACTTTGCGAGGTAGGACACCACACCGGTGAGCCCAGCGGCGATGAGGCTGCCGTTGAGCACGCGCTTGAATTCGTCCAGGCCAACGCCGAAAACATCCTTGCGGTAGCCGCCGTTCAATGCGACCGCGAGGAGCCAACCGAACAAGATCAGAGGGCCGGCGATCACCAGCGACATCTCGACCGACGCGGCCTCATCGAAGAGCGGAAGCTCGCGGCGCCCGACTACAGCCAACGCCCCGATCAGCACGATGATCGTTGCGTCGATGATCAACGCCGAGGTCGGCAGGTAGCGGAGCATCCGGCTTGGAGCAGCGACGGAACTCAGGCGTCGGTTGTCCGACAGGATGGTCATGCAGTCGATCCCCATGTGTGGCAGGTGGCTGCTCGGCTGAGTGATGCGACGGTGCAGACCTGTCCCGAGCCCACGGTTCCTTCGTGTCCGAGGACGTCAGGCTCCGCTAAGGCGGACTTTACGTCCGCGGCGGCGTCCTGCGCATCCCGGGAGGTGACAGTCAGGTTAAGAGGCTGTGTGCGGTGGTGTGGGGTATTCGGGGGAATCGGTGCGAGGAGGTGGTCCCGTGGGAGCGGGCTGGTGGTCTCGGCGTGCGCTCCTCGCTGGCGCTCGTCGCTGCTCGACCACCGCCTGCTAGCTCGTTGCCTACGAGTGACGAGCGAGCGGTGCGAGTTCAGGGCCAGAGCGCTTAGACCTGTGCGGGGGTCTCGTGGCTCGGCCGTGGACGGCCTCGCTCCTCGACCACCGGTAGGCGGTGACCTTCGACTCCGGTCGTTAACTGCCTGCTCTCCACCGGATTGGGTGGGGTGGAGGAGTGCTCGGGGCGGCAGGCTGGCCGAGTGCAGCACTTCGAGTACCTGATCCTCATGGGGCTGTGTCTGGCGATCACGCTGCCGCTCGAGGTCGTGCTGGGTGCTCGCGTCTGGCGGCGGCCGAAGCTGCTGGTCATGACGCTGCTCCCGCTGGTCATCGCGTACTCGGCGTGGGATGTCGTCATGATCGCACTCGACTCGTGGGGGTACTCGGAGCAGCACACCACCGGCGTCCTGCTGCCCTTCGAGATGCCGCTGGAAGAGCTCGTCTTCTTCCTCGTCGTGCCCATCTGCGGGCTGCTGACCTATGAGGCCGTCGGCAACGTGCTGCGGATGCTGCCGCGGCGGGCCGACCGCTGATGGGGGTCTACACCGCGACGGCTCTGGCGTCGCTGGCGATCGTCGTCGGCCTGGAGCTGCTGGTGCTGCGGACCGGGATCTTCCGCACCCTCCAGTACTGGCTGGCGATGGCGATCGTGATGGCTTTCCAGGTGCCCGTGGACGGATGGCTCACGAAGCTCTCCGACCCGATCGTGCTCTACAACTCCGACCACATGACCGGGTGGCGGGCGCCGTGGGACATCCCCGTCGAGGACTTCGTCTTCGGGTTCGCCATGGTGAGCCTCGCGCTGATGCTGTGGGTTCGTTTCGGCCGCCACCAGACCAGAAACAAGGAGCACGCATGAGCACCGACACTCGGCCGACGATCAACGCCGGCACCGTGCCCGATGCCTTCGACGACGTCGCGGAGACCTACGACCTCATGGTCGGGCTCAGCCCCGGGTACCACTCTCAGTTGCGAGCGTCGGCTCGCGCCGTGGTCGAGGCGCTGCCGACCACGCCCGGTCGCCGACCAAGGGTGCTCGACCTCGGGTGCGGGTCCGGCGCGTCGACGCGGGCCCTGGTGTCCGCCCTCGGCGAAGCGGGCGTCGACGCCGAGATCGTCGGCGTGGACGGTTCTGCCGGGATGCTCCGCTCCGCCTCGTCCAAGCCCGCCCTGAGTGGCGTCACCTTCGCGCAGGCGGACGCCGAGCACCTGACCTCCTCGGACCTCGGGTCCTTCGACGGGGTGCTGACCGCCTACCTGTTCCGCAACGTGGCCGCGCGCGACCGCCTGATCGGGGAGATCCGCGAGGTGCTCGCGCCGGGTGGCGTGCTCGTCGTGCACGACTACTCCGTGGGCGACAGCCTGACTGCCCGTTGGGCCTGGCACGCGACGTGCTGGGGCGTGATCGTCCCGCTGGGGATGGCGACGGCGCCGCAGTCGCCGATCTACCGCTACCTGTGGCGCAGCGTGCTGTCGTTCGACGGGGTCCGCGGGTTCGCCGACCGGCTGTGGCGCGGCGGCCTGACCGAGGTCGAGACCCGGACCGTCAGCGGCTGGCAGGCCGGGCAGGTGCATGCGTGGCGGGCGCGGAAGGCGTCCGCGTGAGGTCGCCCTTCTCGTCTTCGTCGTCGTGGCTTCCGGGGCGGGACTCGCGGGCCGAGTTTATCCCGGGGCATCCTGGGGCGCCGTCGGACGAGGGCCGGCACCACGTGGCCGTGGTGGGCGGTGGGATCGCGGGGCTGTCGGCTGCGTGCGTCCTGGCGGAGAAGGGCGTGCGGGTCACGCTGCTCGAGGCGACCGACAGGCTCGGCGGGCGTGTGGCCTCGTGGCCTGTGACGGTGGACGGGCAGGAGACGGCGATGAGTCGCGGGTTCCACGCGTTCTTCCGGCAGTACTACAACCTGCGGGCGCTCCTGCGGCGGACGGACCCGGACCTGTCGCGGCTGAAGCCGGTGGAGGACTATCCGCTGCTGGCGGCGTCGGGGGCGCGGGACTCGTTTACGCACGTGCCTCGGACCCCGCCGTGGAGCATCCTCGGGTTCGTGGCGCAGTCGCCGTCGTTCACGCTCCGGGATCTGGCCAAGGTGAATGTGCGCGAGGCGATGGGGCTGCTGCGGGTGTCGTTCCCGCGGACCTTCTCCGACCTTGACGGGATGTCGGCCTCGTCGTTCCTGGACTCCCTGAACTTCCCGGAGTCCGCCCGGCACTTGGCGCTCGAGGTTTTCGCGCGGTCGTTCTTCGCTGACCCCGACGACTTCTCGGCCGGCGAGCTGGTCGCGATGTTCCACACCTACTTTCTCGGCTCCGCCGAGGGGCTCCTTTTCGACGTGGCCGAGGACGACTTCGACACCGCCCTCTGGAAGCCGCTCGGCGAGTACCTGACCTCCCTCGGGGTCGACATCCGGCTGTCCTCGCCGGTGACCTCGCTGACGGAGAGCGACTCGGGCGGACTGTTGGTGAACTCGCTCGCCGTCGACGGTGTCGTGCTGGCCACCGACCGTGCGCCACTGCAGCGCATCGTGTCGGCGTCGCCGTGGCTGGGGGATGACGCGTGGCGCTCGCGGCTGCTCGGCTTGGAGGTTGCGCCGCCGTTCGTCGTGTGGCGGCGGTGGTTGTCGTGCCCGGCTCCGGCTGATGCTGCGGCGTTCCTGGGGACTTCCGGGTTCGGGCCGCTCGACAACGTGTCGTTCCTGGAGCAGCTGGAGTCAGGGGCGGCTGCGTGGGCCTCGTCCACTGGCGGGTGCGTCGTGGAGATGCATGCGTACGCGGTGCCTGCCTCGGATGCCGCTGATCGTGAGCAGTTGCAGAAGGTGCTGTGGGAGGAACTGCTGCGGATTCATCCGTCCCTTGGCGCCGGTGAGGTGCGGGGGGAAGAGTGGCTCGTGCGCGAGGACTGCCCGCTCGTCGGGCTGGACGAGTGGGCTTCGCGGCCCGGTGTCGTGACGCCGGATGAGCGGGTGGTGCTGGCCGGCGATGGGGTGCGGTGTGAGTTGCCGGTTGCCCTCATGGAACGGGCAGCAACGACGGGGACACAGGCGGGAGCCCACTTCCTCGCGGCGTTTGGGGTGGCGAGCCCGTCCACTTGGACGCCGCCGATGGGAGGTGTCGGTGCGTAGCGTCGCGTTCCGGCGAACGTCCTCAAAAAATTGTGTCAACGTCCAGCGAATGCTCTCTGAGCGATCTACCTTTCACGGATGCGAACCACCTCACGCTTGAGCTCGTCGCGCGCATGGTCAACATTGCTGTCAGTTCTGACCCTCTTATCACTGCTCAGCCTGGTTCCCGCACAAGCGGCTGACGTACACGCGGTCACGGGCGTACTCATCGATGGGGATTCGGGGTTGCCCGTTGACGGAACGGTCGGACTAGGCGGGACGACCGTGAATGTGGGCGGTGATGGAGCGTTCGAGATTCTCGCTGCTTCGGGCGAATACTCGCTGACGATCAATCGAAGGTTTTCTGACGGTGCCGATTCAGGGATCTTGAACCTCATTACAAGCAGTTTCATGCTCGAATCTGACCTCGATCTGGGCCCACTGACAATCCCCACTCTCTATCGCAAGACCTTTAAGATTGTTGACAGGAATGCCGTTCCCATCGACAACGTCTACCTTGCTGCGACGGGACCTGGCGGGGACTACCTTGAACAAAACCCAACTGCCGCACCGGGTCTGGCCTATGCCTACGCATACTGGGGTTGGGAGGGTTGGACAAGGTCTGGCGAAACCACGGTTCTTTCCCCGGAGGAGGACCTGATGCCGTCGGGCAGTGTGTCTGCGCGCTTGCCGGACGGGTCTCGGTACTCCGCACCCTTGGCTTCTGCAGAGTCAACGGCAGTGGGGCAATACACGTTGACTCTCGAGGGGATGGATGCTCCTTCGCCCAACCCCAACCTGAGGCTTTCGGTCAGCGATTCAGTCGATGACCGCCTGACTACGCTTCGCTGGTCGGTGCAGGACAGCGGCGACGCGACGGCAGCCCTTGAGGGATACCGCGTGCGGGAAAAGACTACTGGTCAGACCTGGTTGGTTGGGAGTGAGCGTCAGCGACTTCGGGTGGCCAACCTAGATGCTGGCACATATGTGTTCATGCTGGCTGCCGATTCCTCGGCTGGGGCCGGACAGTATGTTCGTGAGAAAGTTCAGATCTCGCGACAAATTGACCGAATTCGTAACGTTACGGCAAGGGTTCGGGGTCGCCGGGCAATTCTGAGATGGAATCGTCCTGACGCGCATGGAAATGACATCAAGGCTTACACGTACAGCCTTCAGCCAAGAGTTGCGCGAAAGAAGATTTCCATCATCGGAACGCGCATGGTCATGCGCGGACTCGGGCGGGGAATTTATCGTTTCCAGGTCCGGGCCAGCGGTGGAAGGGGCGTCCCACAGTCTGACTGGAGCAAGCCTGTACGCTTTAGCGTCAGATGAGTTTGGATCAGGCGCGCCCGGCCTGGTCGGCGCGCGAGCGCAACAGGTACGACCGTTCGGCGTAGACTATGTCGTCCACCCACAGCCTGCGGGCTGTGTGGCGCATGCCGGGCTGGACGAGACGGCTGAGCCCGGTGGCGAGGCGGAAGCCCTGGCGATCGGAGTGGGCGATGGTGGCCTCGACCATCATGGTGCGGGGGTGGCCGTCGGGGCCGGGTCCGAGCGGGGTCGCGTGGGTCTCCACGACGCTGCCGGCGCCCTCGCCCTCGATGATCGTCATGATGATCGTGCGGGCGTCTGGGCAGGTGAACTCCGCGCGGACCGGGACTCCCCAGCGGCGGGACAGCCGGAAGGTGACGTCGACGGTGAGGGTGTCGTCGTCGCTGGCGTCGTCGTCGACCTCGAGGTGGCTGAACGCGTAGGGGTGGAACCAGCTGCCGTGCCAGGGGTCCAGTCGGTTGGCGATGATGTCGCGGGGTTCGCAGGTGCCCGGGACCTCGATCACTGCGCTGATGGAGCCGGTGAGTGCTGGGCGCGGGGTGATGGTGGGGGCGTCGGCGGTCTGCTCGCCGGCGGTCGGGATCTGGACCCACAGGAGCACGCCGTCGTCCAGGGCCTTGAAGGGTGTCCAGCCGGGTTGGCCCTCGGGCTGGAGGCTGAGTCCGTGCCACTTGCAGTAGAGCCTCTCGCCCATGACCTCGCAGTCGGTGAGCAGTGCCCCGAGGTGGGGGCAGGCGCCGGGGCCGGCGACCACGCCGTCCTGCGTGCGCCAGAGCACGACCTCCGTGCCGCCGATCGTGCGCGTGATGCTCTTCTGTTTGAGGTCCGTCGAGGCGCCTGCGACGTACCAGCCGCCCGGGTCCTTCGCGAGCGCTGCGTCGAGTGCTGCCTTGATGCGGCTCGGCTTGGCCTCGCGCCAGCTGGGCTGGAGGTCGCGGCGTGCCGGCATGGGCTTCAGCGCGAGCGGGATCTTTCTCGCTAGGAGTGGGGGGAGGGCGTTGTCCCTCGATGCTGCCTTCGTGCGGGGGTCTCGTGGCTCGTCGCTGGCGCTCCTCGCACCTCGACCACCGGTGGGGTCGTTGGCGCTCCTCGCACCTCGACCACCGTCTTCGGCCTTGGTCTCCCGACGGCCGTGGACGGTCTCCTCGACCAGCGGCGTCTTGGCGTCGGTGGGTGCCTGGGTGCGGGGGTCTCGTGGCTCGTCGCTGGCGCTCCTCGCACCTCGACCACCGGTGAGGTCGCTGGCGCTCCTCGCACCTCGACCACCGGTGGGGTCGTTGGCGCTCCTCGCACCTCGACCACCGTCTTCGGCCTTGGTCTCGCGACGGGACTTCGTCCCTCCTCGACCAGCGGACGTCATGGTGGCTGCCATCGCGACGCCGGTGAGGGCGGCGCCGGCCACGGCGGCCTTGCGCCAGGTGGGGACGCGGGCGCGGCGGGCGAAGACGTCGTAGTCGGCCATCTCGATCCGCTCGAGGATTCCGGCGTAGAGGGTCTTGGCGGTGCCGACGCAGCGGCGGGAGGCGTCGGGGAGGAAGGCCAGGCCCGGCTCGGCCTGCGCGTACAGCTCGCGGTTGCGGGCGATCTCGAAACGCATCAGTGCGCGCCAGGCGGGGTCGGCGGTGCGGTTGAACGGGTCCGCGCCGAAGCGGTCGATGTCCTCCTGGGGCAGGTAGACGCGGCCGCGGTCGAGGTCCTCGTCCACGTCACGCAGGAAGTTCGTCAGCTGGAACGCGTGCCCCAGCGCCCGGGCCGGCGCCAGCGCGCGCTCGGAGGTGGGCCGCAGTACCGGGAGCATCATCTCGCCGATCACCGCGGCCGAGCCCTCCATGTAGCCCATGAGGTCGTCCCAGGTGCGGTACCGGGTGGTGGTGAGGTCCTGCGCCATCGCGCGGAAGAAGCGGTCGAAGCACTCCAGGTCGATGCCGGTGGCGCGGACGCTGTCTCCTACTGCGAGGAGCACCGGGTCGTCGGACTCGCCGGTGGCCACCGACGCGGCGAAGCGGTCGCGGAAGTCGGCCAGGCGTGCCTCGATCTCGGCGGCCTGCTCGGGCGTGGTGGCCTGTGCGGCGGGGGAGGAGTCCTCCGCCACGTCCACGATGTCGTCCGCCAGCCGGCACAGGGCGTAGACCGCGTGCACGTGGCGGCGCTGGGGTCGCGGGAGGATCGCCGCGCCCCAGAAGTACGTCGTGCCGTACTCCCTCGTGAGCTCGGCGCAGCGGCGGTAGCCGTCGGTGAGGCGGAGCTCGCGGGTGCGGGGGTCTCGACCAGCGGTGGGGCCTTGGTCTCGCGACAGGACTTCGTCCTTCCTCGACCAGCGGTCTCCTCGACCACCGGTGGGGCCTTGGTCTCGCGACACGACTTCGTCGTTCCTCGACCAGCGGCTGTTGCTCATCAGGCCGCGCCTTCCGTGGTGGTGATGCGGGGTTGGCGGCGGGGGACCGTCGGGAGGTAGGAGGTGACCCGCTCCGCGGCCAGGCGGCCGGAGACGAGGACCATGGGGACGCCGACACCGGGCACGGTGCCGGAGCCGGCGAAGAAGAAGCCGGGCAGTCGCTTCTCCACGTTGGAGGGGCGGAAGGGGCCGGTCTGGGCGAAGGTGTGGGCCAGCGCGAACGGGGTGCCGCGCTCCATGCCCTGCGCCTGCCAGTCGAGCGGGTCGACGAGCTCCTCGGTGACGATGTCGGTCGGGTAGCCCTCCCGCTCGAGGAAGGCCAGCAGCTCCTCGCGGGTGCGGCCGCGCTGGGTGCGCCAGTCGACCACCCCGTCCAGGTTCGGCGCCGGCTCCAGCACGTAGAGCGTGTGCGCGCCGTCGGGGGCGGCCGTGGGGTCGGTGAGGCTCGGGATCGTCACCAGGCGCGAGGGGTCCGGCATCATCCGGCCCTGCTTGATGAGGGCGTCGAAGGAGGAGTCCCAGGCGTCGGCGAAGTGGATGTTGTGGTGCCGCGCCCCGGCGGGCAGGTCGCCGCGGGCGCCGACGTGCCACACCACGGCCGAGGGGGAGTAGTCGCCCGTGCGGACGACGCGGGGCGGCGCGAGGTCGGGCAGCAGGTGCCGGTAGGCGACCGGGAGGTCGAGGGTGCAGACGACCGCGTCGGCCATGAGCTTCTCGCTGCCCTTGATCGGCCCGGCGTCGATCTCCACGCCGGCCACCGGGCCGTCGGGGCGGCGCAGCACGCGGGTGACCTTCTGGCCCAGGCGCAGGTCGACGCCGTTGTCGGTGGCCGCCTTCGCCAGCGCGTGGGGGACGGCCGCCATGCCGCCGTCCGGGAAGTAGACCCCCTCGATGCAGTCCATGTACGTGATCACCGCGTAGATGGCGAGCGCGGAGGACGGCGGGAGGCCGGCGTACATAGCCTGGAAGGTGAAGAGGCGACGCAGCCGGTCGTCGATGAAGCGGCGCTTCACGGCCGGCCCGAGGCGGCCGAACCCGCCCATCGTCACCAGGCTCGCGGCGGCGCGGGGGTTGCGGACGAGGTCGAGCGGGGTGTCGAAGTTGGCGTCGATGAAGTGCGGCATCTCGACCTCGTAGAGCCGCTTCAGCCACGGCACGAACCGGTCGAAGGCGGCGGCGTCGGCGGCGCCGGACTTCTCCGCGATCTCGGCGCGCATCGCCTCGTGACCGTGCCGCACGAGGATCTCCGAGCCGTCGGAGTAGGTGGCGCGGTAGGCGGGGTCGAGCCGCTGCATCGGCAGCAGCGCGTCGAGGTCGCCGCCGGCGGCGCCCACGACGTCCTCGAGGAGGCTGCGCATGGTGAGCACGGTGGGTCCGGTGTCGAAGCGGAACCCGTCGCGCACGATCTGGCCGGCGCGGCCGCCGGGGGCGTCCTCGGCCTCGATCAGGGTCACGTCGTGGCCCGAGCCCGAGAGGTGGCAGGCGGTGGCGAGACCGGCGAGCCCGGCTCCGATGACGACGACGCGGCTCACGGGTGCTCCTCGATGTGCTTCGTGCTTCTCACGTGGGTGCTCACTTCTGCCGCCAGGCCACCGCGTCGGCGGCCCACCGCAGCCCCTGGACGCCGGCGGCGTCGAGGTGCTCGCAGCCCTCCACCGCCGCCAGGGCAGCGGCGTGGCTGGCGCGGACCTGCTCCTCGGCGCCCGCCCGCACCCCGAGCCGCTCCATCGCGGCCGCGGCGGCCTCGACGTCGCCGGGCTCGTGCTGCTGGGCGCGCACCCGCGTGAGCACGCGCTGCGCCGCCTCGTCCTGCTGGGCCCGGGCGTGTGCCTCCGCGCGGGCGAGCAGCACCGTGGCCTTGCCGGAGCGCAGGTCGTCGTGGGCGGGCTTGCCGGTGACGGCCGGGTCGCCCCACACCCCGAGCAGGTCGTCGCGCAGCGCGAATGCCTCGCCGAGGTGGCGGCCGTAGGTGCCCAGGGCACGCAGGACGCCGGCGTCGGCCCCGGCCGCGGTGGCGCCCAGCTCGAGGGGGCGCTGCACCGTGTACCCGCCGGACTTGGCACGGGCGACCTCCCAGGCGCGGGCCTCCGCGTCGGGCCCGCCACCGGCGGCGGCCTCGGAGAGGTCGTGGGCCTGGCCGCGGACCAGCTCCAGGCTGGTGCGCCACCACAGGTGCCGCACCGCCTGCGGCAGCTCGGCGACGATCGCGTCGGCCTCCGCGTGGGCGAGGTCGCCGACGAGGGTGGCCACGGACTCGCCGTAGCGCTGGGCGTCGTCCCGGCCGCCGGCATCCGTGTGGTGCGTGCGGGCCGTGACGTGCACGGCGGGGGCGCCGCGGCGGGTCTCGGAGCCGTCCATCACGTCGTCCTGCGCGAGGCCGAAGGCGTGCAGGAGCTCCAGGGCGGCGCCGAGGCGGACGGGGACGCTGGGGTCCTCGCCGCGCTGCGGCCCGCCGGCGGCCACCCAGCCCCAGTGGCACAGCAGCGGCCGGAACCGCTTGCCGCCGCCCAGCACCAGCGACTCCAGGAGGCCGGGCAGGTCGGCGTCGCCGAGCACGGGGTCGGTGGTGCCGTCGGCCTCGCCGTGGTGCCACTCCGCCTGGAGGCGCTCGAGCCGCAGGCGGAGGAGGTCCTCCACGTCGGCGAGCACCGCGGCGGCCGGGCGCACGGGGCGGAGGGAGGGTGCTCGGCTGGGTGCCCCTGGATTGGACCGGGCTGGTGTGCCGGACTGCGGCTCGGGGCTCTGTGGCTCGGGGAGGGGCTGGGCGCTCATGCGGACTCCGGGAGGCTCGTACCTGCGCTCTTCACGCATCGTTCGTCGCCGGTACCCGCGGGGGCGTCACCCGCGCGGGTGAGGGCGCCCAGCGTGGTGGCGCCGAGCGCCTCGAGCGCGGCGACCAGGCCCGGCACCTGGAGCGCCATCCACGGGCTCACGAGCGGGCGCGCGTGCGTGACGAGGTGCTGGGCGGTGGCCCACGGCACCCAGGCCAGCTCGGCGACCTCGGCGGGGTCGGGGGAGAGGGTGGCGCCGGCGGGCAGCCGCACCACGTGCACGGGGCAGACCTCGTTCTCCACCACGCCGCTCACGTCGACGGCGCGGTAGCGGAAGTCGGGCAGGACGGTGGTGAGCGGCTGCGCGCCGAGGTCGAGGCCGAGCTCCTCGTGGACGCGGCGGCGCGCCGCGTCCTGGGAGGACTCGTCGGGGCGCGGGTGGCCGCAGCAGGAGTTGGTCCAGACTCCCGGCCAGGCCGTCTTGCCCAGCGCGCGGCGGGTGAGCAGCAGCCGGTCGTCGGCGTCGACCACGTAGAGGGAGAACGCCAGGTGCAGCGGGGTGGCCGTCGTGTGGACCGTGGTGCGGTCGGTGGTGCCGATCGGCTGCCCCGCCTCGTCCAGGAGCACGACGGCGTCGCGCGGCTCGGGCATGGGTCACCTCGGGGCTGCTCGTGGCTGCTCTGGCCTGCTCGGAGAGTGGTGGGCCCGGACGACGCTGGCCGGACCCGAGGTGCTGCGCGTCGAACCTAGGCAGCGTGGCCGGGGTGGCTGCACACCCCGAGGGCTGTGCCGGAAAGGGTGGGCGCCAGGGCCGGACGACCCTGCTCCTCGTGATCCGGGCCACGCCTGTTCCTGGCTCGACTGGACGGGCGTTCCCCCATCTGGGGTAAGTGCCCCGCGTGCGGCTCCGCGCGGGCGGCGACGTCCATACGTTCCGACGTGCGCGAGCGGGCCGGCTGGCCGTGAGACTCCGGCCGGCCCGCTGCGCGATTTCTGTCCATGCACCTGAGGGGGAGGCCTCGTCGTGTTCAAGTACCTGTACCGCTCCGCCCGCTGTCGCTGGCGTCACGACGACCGGTGCCCGCACGACCCGCGCTACCACGGTCAGCCCGCGCACCGCAGCGACGGCGCCCGTCGGGCCGTGCCTGCCGGTCGACCCACCCCGCGTGCGGCCGAGCCGGCGCTGAGCCGGCAGTCGTCGGCGGCCTGAGGCCTGTTCCTCCACCCTTCCCCTGGGGTCTGGACCGAGGTGGTCCGGACACCTTGGTAGTGCTGGCACCACCTCTGTGGGCGCCGTTGGTCCGCTTACCTCAGGTTCGCCTTGTCGTGGCCACCCTTGCGCGTACGTTCGTACAGGGCGCGAGCGGCGGTGTGGTCGAGACTCCGGCCGCCGCTCCGCCGTCAGCCACGACCCGGGCCCCAACCCGGAGCTGCATGGGGGGACACGATGCTCAAGCACGTCTACAGGAAGATCCGCTGCCTGCGGAAGTACGGGCGTGCCTGCCCGCACGACCCGAAGTACCACGGTCGGGAGCGGAGCTACCAGGTCGCTGGGCGGGACTGACCTGGTCCTGCCCTGTCTGGCTCACCTCGGCCCGTCGATCGACCGTGATCGGCGGGCCGTGGTGCGTCTGGAGGCCGTACCTCAGACGGGGGAACTCGGCGGGTCGACGTCACGCGGGGCGGAGGTGGCGGCGCGGGCCCGCGGACGGCATGGCGGGTCAGCTCGGCAGCCCTGGGCTGCCCCGAAATCCGGCCCGGGCCGGAACGGGTGCCCCGCAGGCGTCCCCTGTGCCTGCGCGGAGCCTGGTACGGACGGGCATGCGGTGGGTGAAGAGCCTTCCTAGGTTCCTGGCGACCCCAGCACCCCGTGACCCGGAGGTACCCGATGACGCTCGCCCGCTCGCTCCTGCGCCTGTGCTCGTTCCTGCTCGTCCCTGCGCTCGTCGTGACCGGCCTCGCCGGCCCCGCGAGCGCCGACGGCGACACGATCGAGGGCTCCGAGAAGATCCGCTCCCGCGTGCAGTACTACGGCACCACCGAGACCTACGAGGACGCTCAGGGCAACCACTACGAGTACTGGAGGCTGCCGGTGGCCGCCGGCGACAGGGTGCGGATCGACTGGGAGATCGAGGACGACTCCTACAACATGCTCCGGGTCTTCCCGGTCGGTACCGACGACTTCAGCGTCGGCTCCTCGGACTACGACGAGTACTACGCCGAGTCCAACAACCGGCAGCGCACCGAGTTCACCAGCGGACGGGCCGGCGACCACGTCCTGATGTTCTTCTCCCGCTACTACCGGAACGGGGGCACCTACAACTTCAACGCCACCATGCTGCACGCCTCGACCCTGCGGCCCGGCCGCATCGCCAAGGGCCGGCGCACCGGCACGACCGCAGTCAAGGCCGTCGACAGTGCGAAGAAGGCGATCAAGTCCGGGATGACGATCACCATGCAGGGCAAGGTCGGCAAGCAGAAGTGGTCCAAGGTCGGACGCGCCTCCCTCAAGAAGGGCACGGCCTCCGTGAAGTGGGCGCTCCCGAAGTCGTGGCGTGGCAAGAAGGTGGTGCTGCGGTTCCTCGGGTCCGGGCGCAACTACTACCGGGTCAAGACCGGGACCTACACCACGAGGTTCTGAGGTGGTGCTGTGCGGAGGGCGCTGAGGTGGCGGTGGCGCGAGTCTTTGCGTTCAGGTCTCGTGAAGACGCCCCCGGTGTGACGACGTTCTCCTAGTCTGAGGAGCGAGCGGAGGACGCGGCCTCGGGCACGGGGCCATGCCGCTCACGGGGGGAACGCGAGCCGAGGACGGGCCGAGGCGCCAGAGCTGTGCCACTGCGCGGGATCGTCAGCTCTCCTCGGTCGTCCGCGTTCCGGTCGTCGCTCTGCAGCACGTATCCACGCCGGGGTCGACGGCGGCAGCCCGCTCACCGTCGAGCGCCAGGTCTGGACCTGCCCGACGACCTCGTCGGCACGCCTGCCATGCCCCTCATGACTGACCTACGGTCGGGCCCTGCGGTGGGGCAGCCGCACTTCGACCTTGGAGGACCCGTGCACGTCTTCTCTCTTCGTCACTCGCTCGTCCTTGGACTGCTGGCCGTGGGGCTGCTGGTGGGTGGGCTGCTGGCCGCGCCCGCGCAGGCGGCCGACCCGACCACCGACGCGACCCAGACCATCGACGTCGGGGACGTGCCCGACCCCGGGCTCGTCGGGCGGACGTGGGTGCCGAACCCGACCGCGTCGTCCGGGCTGCCCGTCAGCGTCGGGCTGCTCAGCAGTCCTTCTGGTCCGTGCGTCTCCAGCGACGGCGTCTACGAGTTCGTCGCGACCGGTGAGTGCTCCTTCATCTTCCAGCAGGCCGGCAACGCCAGCTGGGACTCCACCTACACGGTCGTGAGCTTCGACGTGGAGCTCGCACCGACGCGGACGACGGTGCAGATCGTGAAGGGCGAGATCCGGGTGTCCGTCGCGGACACCGTGGCCGGCGCCGGCGTCGAGCCCACCGGGCAGGTCGCCGTCACCGTGGCCGTCGACGGCTCGAGCGGTGGCAGCGCCATCCCGCTCACGCTCGACGGCGCGGCTGCGCACCTCGAGACGACGCTCCCGCCGGGCAGTGACTACACCGTGACCGCCAGCTACGTCGGCGACGCAGCGCACCTCGCCTCGACCGGCAGCGACCACCGCAGCGACCCGGGCCTGCGGCTGCGCGTGCGCAGCACCCGCAAGCCCACCGCGTCGGGCTGGTACCGGTCCGTGGTGAAGGTCGTGCCGGTCTGCTCGCCGACCACCGCCGCGATCATCGGCGGCTGCCCCGCCGCCGTCCGCCTGGACGAGGACACCCGCGGCACCAAGGTCACCCAGCGGATCGTCGCCAAGGACGGCGGCAAGGCCGTCGCGACCACGAAGGTGATCCGCATCGACACCACCGCGCCGAGCGTGCGGTTCAAGGGCCGTCGCTGCCGCGCCGCGGACGCGACGTCCGGTCTGCGCCGCTGCGTGGTGAAGAAGGTGCGCCGCGGCGGCAGCACCGTGCTCGTCGCCACGGCCGTGGACGAGGCGGGCAACAAGGCGGTCGCGCGCAAGCGCCTGGGCTGACCGATCGTGGGCTGACCTCCCCCCCAGGGAGGTGCCTCCCGCCGCTCGACGGTGACTGTCGGTGGTCTCTGGTGTCATGTCTTCTATGACGACGAGCAGGGCCGAGACGTGGACGACACCGGGTGACGCGCACCCGGTGTCGGCCGTGCTCGCCCTGCTGGACACGCTGGTGGCCGAGGGCCTCGCCACGTCGCTGCTCGGCCTCGACGAGGCGGCCGCGGCGGAGGCGCTGCAGGCCGTGACCGCCGTCGAGGCGCGTCTGGTGGCGCTGCGCTCACGCATCACGGCGCAGGCCGAGGCGGTCGGCGTCGGCACCGAGAGCGGCACGCGGGACGCGGGCGCCTGGCTGGCCCACACGTCGCGACTGTCCGTGCGTGAGGCCCGGCGCCGGTCGCGGTTCGCGGCCTCGCTGGGGCGCTGGCACGGCGTGGCCGGGGCGCTGGCCGACGGTCACGTCAACGCCGAGCAGGCCGACGTCGTCATGCGCGCCCTCGACAGGCTCCCGGGCGACCTCGACGAGGGCCTCGTGCGCCGGGCCGAGCGCCACCTCCTGGACGAGGCGCGGGACTTCGGCCCCCGCGAGCTGAGGGTCCTCGGCGACCGCCTGCTCCACGTGGTCGCCCCCGAGATCGCCGAGGCCCACGACGCCAAGCTGCTCTCCGACCAGGAGCGCGCCGCGTGGGAGCGGGCCGACCTCTGGATGGCCGACGACGGGCAGGGCTCCACCTACGGACGCTTCCGCATCCCCTCCGCGCAGGGAGCCGCGCTGCGCAAGGCCCTGCACGCGCTCGCCGCGCCTTTGCAGAAGCAGCACGGCGACGAGCCCGCTGTTCGGGAGCCGGGCGCGTCCCAGCCGTTCCGGTTCCGCATGGGGCAGGCGTTCTGCGAGCTGCTCGACCGCATCCCGGCCGACGCCCTGCCCGACGCCGGCGGCGCCAGCGCGACGGTCGTCGTCACCATGACCCTCGAGCAGCTGCTCGACCGCGACGGCGGCGGCGCCGCCACGCTCGACACCGGCGAGCGGCTCTCCGCCTCCGACGCCCGTCGCACCGCCTGCGAGGCCGGACTCGTGCCCGCCGTGCTCGGCGGCCACGGCCAGGTGCTCGACCTCGGACGCCAGCGGCGGCTCTTCTCCAAGGCCCAGCGGCTCGTCCTCCAGCGGCGCGACCGCGGCTGCACCGCCGACGGGTGCGACGCCCCGGCCGGGTTCTGCCACGCCCACCACGACCGACCGTGGTCACGCGGTGGACCCACCGACCTCGGCAACGGTCGGTTGCTGTGCGGGCACCACCACCGGCGCATCCACGACCCGGCGTACGACTCCGAGGTGGTCGCCGGGAACCAGGTGCGGTTCCACCGGAGGACGTAGGGGTGCGGTGCGTCCTGCTCCGTGTTCGGCGTCTCGGTCTCGCGACAGGACTTCGTCCTTCCTCGACCAGCGGCGGCTCCGCGCGTCCTCGACCTGCGGCGGCGGCTCCGCGCGTCCTCGACCCGGCGCCGGCCCTCCTCGACCAGCGGGGCCGGTGCGTGCTGGACCAGGGTGGGGAAAGGGTGCCCTGCCGAGCGCAGGTGAAGACGGACCTGCTTTCCTAGTCACGTACGACCGATGAGGCGGCAGGCCTCGTCCGACCTCCTGGGAACGGAGACCACGATGCGAGTCCTCACCGGAGCCGAGCCGAACGAGAACGTCACCGACGAGGACCTGCGCGGTCTGTACGCGGTGCCCACCGGGTCCCCGTTCCTGCGGGTCAACATGGTCAGCACGGTGGACGGGTCCGCCACCGGCGACGACGCCCTCTCCGGCTCGATCAACACCGCCCCCGACCAGCGGGTCTTCGCCACCCTGCGCGACCTGGCCGACGTGGTCGTGGTCGGCGCCGGCACCGCCAAGGTCGAGGGCTACGAGCCGCTGGACAAGCCGACCGTCCTGGTCAGCCGCAAGGCCCAGGTGCCGGAGAAGCTGCGCGACGCCCCGCAGGGCTCGGTCTACCTGGCCACCTGCTCGCGCTCCGACGGCCTGGCCGAGGCCACCGAGATCCTCGGTGAGGACCACATCATCATCCTGGGCTCGCACCGCGTGGACCTGCCGATGCTCAAGTCCGAGCTCGCCGGCCGCGGCTGGTTCTCCCAGCTCTGCGAGGGCGGCCCGCACCTGCTGCGCGACATGGTCTTCCAGGGCTGCGTCGACGAGCTGACGATGACCACCGTGCCCCGCCTGGTCGCCGGCGCCTACCCGCGCATCACCGAGGGTGCGCCCGTCGACATGACCCTCGACCTGCGCCTGCTGCTGGAGGACTCCGGCACGCTGCTCGGCCGCTGGGCCTTCCAGCAGGGCTGAGCTCCCCCCTGCGCGTGCGGTGAGGTCGGACGGTGCGGAGGTCACGACCTCCTCACGGTCCGCGACCATGACTCTCCCGCTGTCGGTATAGACCGCTACCGTGAGCGAGCCGCCGGTACCCGGTGGCCCTCCAGCAGTCGACGAAGCAGGGGAGACGCGTGCATCTGCACCGCGGCCGGTTCCGCCGGCCACTGACGTGGTTCGTGCCGATGGTGACGGCGGCCCTCGTGCTGGCCGGCGCCCCGCTGGCCACCGCCACCGACGACACCAGCGGCACCTCGGAGACCGAGGGCCGCAGCGCGAGCAGCGACCTGTTCACGCCGCTCGAGGGCTACACCCCGGGCGCGCGCACCGCGAAGACCCTCGGCCTCGACCTCGAGCAGGATGCGGCCGAGGTGACCGGCGTGCAGGTCGACCTCGACGCCGTGGACGCCGCGCTGGCGCCCGCGACCACGCCCGACCCCGCCGACGTCCGCACGAGCGTGCGCGGCCAGGCCGCCGCCCCCACCGCCACCGTCGACCTGCCCACCCCCGACGGCGGCAGCCAGACGTTCGTGGTCACCGAGACCAGCGTCATGCAGAAGAAGCTGGCCGCCCGGCACCCCGAGCTGCGCACCTACGCCGGCCACGCGCTGGGGGACGTCTCCACCACCGTCGCGCTCGACGTCACGCCCCTCGGCCTGCACGCCTCGGTGCGCGGCACCCCCGAGGACGACAGCGACACCGGCCGGACCACGTGGCTGGTGGACCCGGTGACCGTCAGCCGCGGCGAGACTCGGCACGTCGCCTACTCCGCGGCCGCCCTGGCCGAGAGCACCCCGCTGGAGGAGTCGGTCGACGAGTCCGTGCTCGCCCGCACGGCCACCACCTCCGCCGACACCGAGGACAGCACGGAGAGCACGACGCAGACCACGGGCCAGAGCGGCACCCAGGGCAGGTCCGCCGGCGGCGGGGGCAGCAGCACCGACACCCGCACGCAGGACAAGCTGGCCGGCACCCGCGTCGTCCGCCGCACCTACCGGCTCGCGCTGCTCAACGACCCGTCCTACCGCAAGGCCGTCGGCGGCCGGGCCAACGTGCTGCCCGCCAAGGTCACGATGATCAACCGGGTCAACCAGGTCTACAACGACGACTTCGCGATCCGCCTCGTCCTCGTCAACGGCACCGGCAAGCTGAACCTCGGCACGGCCGCCCAGGCCACCGGCGCCGACGGTCCCTGCGGCGCCCACGCCTGCTTCGACAAGGCCAGCGACACCAACGGCTACACGCCCGCCCAGCTCGGCACCTGCGGCCTCGGCACCATCGGACGCTCCCGCACCGTGCTCGGCCAGCTCATCGGGGCGGGCTCCTACGACGTGGGGCACGTCGTGCTCGGCAAGAACGGCGGCGGCCTGGCCTACCTCGGCGTCGTGGGCCGCGACTACGCCGCCGGCGGCTGCACCGGCCTGCCCGACCCCACCGGCGACGTCTTCTACATCGACTACGTCGCCCACGAGCTGGGCCACCAGTTCGCCGCCACGCACACCTTCAACGGCGTGGGCGGCGCCTGCTACGGCGGCAACCGCACCGCGGCCGCCTCGGTCGAGCCCGGTTCGGGCTCCTCGGTGATGGCCTACGCCGGCATCTGCGGCGCCGACGACCTCCAGAACCACACCGACCCCTACTTCTCCCAGCGCTCGCAGACCCAGGTGCGCCGCTACATCGGCTCCGACCAGCGCCGCGCCGTCGAGGTGCAGACCGTCAGCCTGCGCGACTTCGACCCTTCCTCCGACACGCTCTCGATCCTCGCGGGCAACGCCGCCGAGGGGGACGAGGCGGTGCCGGTGAGCGAGTACAGCCGGGCGGGCCTGAAGGCGGCCGTCGAGGAGGCCACCGGCCGCACCGTGACGATCACGCCGTGGGGCTACGACCCCTACGGCACCGGCTCCTCGCGGCTGACGACCGTCACCGCGCCCGACGAGACCGGCTTCCAGGTGGTCTTCGCCGACTCCGTCGACCCCGACGCCCGCGGCCGCCACGTGGGCGCACCGGCCCTCGTCGTGGACGTCGACAGCACCGCGTCCGGCTCCGGGGCCACCGCCGAGGTCGGCGAGACGACCCAGGGCGGGCCCGTCGACAACCAGGGCACCCGCCGTCGCACCGCCAACCGCCGGCCGGTGGTCACGGTGCCGGCGAGCCGCACCATCCCGACCCGCACCCCGTTCGTGGTGCGCGGCGACGCCACCGACGCCGACGGCGACCCGCTGAGCCTGCTGTGGGAGCAGAACGACCGCGGTGCCTCGTCCGGGTACGAGCTGGTCGACAACCACCGCCGCGAGAAGGCCTGGTGGGGCCCGCTGTTCCGGGTCTTCGGCACGGCCGCCGAGGTCGACGGTGCGGCCGCGCACGAGTCCCCGTCCCCGGGGCAGAACGTGGCCACCCGCAGGTCGGCCCGCTGGTTCCCCGACCTCGACCAGGTGCTCGCCGGCAACACCAACGCCGACTCCGGCGGCTGCCGCCGCTCGGGGGAGTACTACCCGACCGCCCGCGAGGCGGCCTGCTTCTCGGAGTTCCTGCCCACCGCCTCGTGGCGCGGCTCGCAGGGCACCGGTGGGCGCGAGATGCACCTGCGGCTGACCGCCCGCGACGCGGTCGCCGACGCCGGCGGCACCTCCTGGGCGCAGACCGTCCTGACGGTCGACCCCGACGCCGGGCCGTTCCGCGTCTACTCCCAGGCCGGCGGCGCCGCCAAGCAGGCCGGCCAGCGGATCGTGGTGAAGTGGCGGGTCAACGGCACCCGCAAGCTGGCCCGGTACGTGAGGATCAAGCTCTCCCTCGACGGCGGGGACTCGTGGCGGATGATGCGCCGCAAGACCCTCAACGACGGCCGCGCCGCCATCCGCCTGCCGAACCGGCGCTCCTCGGCGGCGCGCGTGATCGTCATGGCCAACAAGAACTACTTCTACGACGTCAACGACGAGCCGTTCCGCATCCGCCGGTGAGCCTGTCCGGCGTGACCTGGCACCCAGCTGCCCGGCCCTCGCCGAGTCGGCAGAAAGTTGCTGCCGACTCGGGGAGGATGGGCGCGTGAGCACGGACGCCGGGACGACGACGGGCGCGGCGCACCCCCGCGAGGTGCTGAGCCGCGCGGAGGTGGAGCGCGCGGTCGCGCTGGCCGGTGCGGTCGACGCCCGGGTCGGGGCGAGCGTGGTGGGGCAGGAGTCGCTGCGCCGCAGCCTGCTCGTGGCCCTGACCACCGGCGGCCACCTGCTGGTGGAGTCGGTGCCCGGCCTGGCCAAGACGCTGGCCGCCAGCACCCTGGCCCACGCGGTGGGGGCGCGGTTCAGCCGCATCCAGTGCACGCCGGACCTGCTGCCCTCCGACATCATCGGCACCCAGGTCTACGACCCCCGCGACCACACCTTCTCCACCCAGCTCGGCCCGGTGCACGCCAACGTGGTGCTGCTCGACGAGGTCAACCGCGCCTCGGCCAAGACCCAGTCGGCGCTGCTGGAGGCGATGGGCGAGGGGCACACCTCGATCGCCGGGCAGACGCACGCCCTGCCGCGTCCGTTCCTCGTGCTCGCCACCCAGAACCCCCTCGACGAGGAGGGCACCTACCTGCTGCCGCAGGCCCAGCTCGACCGGTTCATGCTCAAGGAGGTGCTCGACTACCCCTCGCACGCCGAGGAGGTGGCCGTGCTCGACCGGGTCGAGTCCGGAGCGCTCTCCGGGGGCGCGCACGGCGACGGCGGGGACCCGGCCCACCGGGCGCCGGCCATCGACCTGGCCGCCGTCACCGAGCTCCAGCGGCTGGTCACCCGGGTGCACGTGGAGCCGTCCGTCAAGGACTACGTCGTGCGCCTGGTGACCGCCACCCGCAGCACCGCCACCCTGCTCGACGGCGCGCTCGCCGAGGCCGTCGAGACAGGCGCCAGCCCCCGCGCCAGCATCGCCTTCTTCTCCGTGGCCCGCGCCGTCGCGCTGCTGGCCGGCCGCGACCACGTGCGACCCGACGACGTCGTCGCGCTCGCCCACCAGGTGCTCCGCCACCGGCTCGTGCTCACCTTCGACGCCCAGGCCGACCGCGTGCGCCCCGAGGACGTCGTGGACGCGGTGCTCGCCGCCGTCCCGGCGCCCTGACCCGCGCCGCCGACACGCAGCCGACACGCATGGGTCACGTCCAGCGGGTGCGCAGCCACTTCGCGCTGCCGGCGCACCGCCGGGTCCGCGGGCTGCTGGACGGCGAGTACGCCTCGGTGGCCACCGGCCGCGGGCCCGAGCTGGCCGACCTCCGCGAGTACGTGCCGGGCGACGACGTCGCCGACCTCGACTGGCGCGCCTCGGCGCGCTCGGGCCAGCTGCTGGTCAAGCGCTACGTCGCCCAGCGGCGCCACACCGTGCTGCTCGCCGTCGCCACCGGCAGCGACCTCGACGCGCACGCGGGGCTCGGCCCCACCGGCCCGGTCACCCGCCGCGAGGTCGCCGTGCTCGCCGCGGGCACCGTGGGCTGGCTCGCCGTGCGGCACGGGGACGCGGTGGGGCTGGTGCACGGCGACGCCACCGGGTTCTCCGGGCTGCCGGCCCGCCCCGGCGAGCTGCACCTGGAGCGGTGCCTGGCCGCCGTCCACGACGCCCCGTCGACCGCGCCGGCCGACGTGCCCGGGCTGCTCGACCACGTGCGGCGCACGGTCCGGCGGCGCACGCTCCTGCTGCTCGTCGTCGACGCCCCCGCCGACCCGGCCGGGG
Source organism: Nocardioides bruguierae (assembly GCF_023656415.1). Taxonomy (GTDB): domain Bacteria; phylum Actinomycetota; class Actinomycetes; order Propionibacteriales; family Nocardioidaceae; genus Nocardioides; species Nocardioides bruguierae. The sequence continues at coordinate 34,240 of NZ_JAMOIL010000023.1, read as the reverse complement.
CCGCGGCGCTGGCGCCCGCGATCCGGCGGCTCCAGGCGCAGCACGAGGTGCTGGTGCTCTCGGTCGGGGACGCCGACCCGACCCTGGCCGGGACGGCCGCGCCTGCCGGTTCTCGGGCGGGTTCTCGGGCCGGTGCTCGGGGTCGGGGTGGGGCGCGGCTCCTGCCCCGCTGGACCCGCACGGACGCTCGGCTGGCCCGCGAGTCCGCCGAGGCCGAGGCCGCCTGCGTCGCGGCGCTGGCCGCCGTCTGCACCCGTGCCGGCGCCGCGCACGCCCACCTCGACCTCGCCGGTGGCGTCGACGTGCCGCGCGCCGTGCTCACCGTGATCGAGCGGAGCCGCCGTGCGCGTCGCTGAGCTCGCCCCGGCCGTGATGCCGGCCGTGATGACGGCCGAGCTGCCCGCCGAGCTGCGCGGCCCGATCGGCCACGACCCCCGCTGGCTGTGGCTGGCGGCGGCGCTCGTCGTGCTCGCGGTGGGCTACGTCCTCGTGGTGCTCGTGGCCACGCGCCGCCGCGGGCCCGAGGACGACGGCCGCGCACCCCGGCGGCGTGTTGATCACGCTCGGCTGGTGGAGACCAGCCGCTTCGCAGCGCTGGCCGGGCTCGCGACGATCGAGCCCGGCGCCGACCCGCGCGGGGCCGCGCACCGCGCCAGCGGCATCGTCCGCGCCTTCGCGGCCACCGTGACGGGGCTGCCGGTCGAGGCGATGACGGCCGAGCGGCTGGCCGCCGCGGCCGCCGACGACCCCCGGCTGGCCGAGGCCGCCGCCTTCGTCGCGGCCCTCCAGGACCCCGAGTTCGCGCCGGCCACTGCCGAGTCCGCCACCGCCGGGCTGGCGGCCGCCGACGTCCGCGCCCGGGCCGAGCGCGTCGTGCAGGGGCTGCACCCGTGAGCGCCGGCCCCATGACCACGGGTGCTGGTCCCGACGCTGGTGTCTTCGCTGGAGCCGTCGACGGGGACGCCCTGCTGACCCGCATCGACGGGTGGCTGGCGCCGGTCACGGGTCCGCTGCTGCCCGACGCGCTGGAGCGGTGGGCGGGCCGCTGGCTGCTGTGGCCGCACCTGGCCGTCGGCGTCCTGCTGCTCGCGGTGCTGGCCGTGCTGGTGGCCGTGGTGCTCGGCCTGCGCGGGGCGGCCCGCCGCGCCCCCGAGGGGGCGCTGGTCTCGCGGCGGGCGGCGCGGCTGCGGACGCTGCCGCGGTACCGGTCGCTGCGCCGGCGGCGCCGGGCCGTGGGCGCGGTGACGGCCGTGCTGGCGCTGGTCACGGTACTCGCGGCGGGCTGGGTCGCGGGCCGCCCGGGGGTCACGGAGACCGAGCCGGGCGAGGCGATCGGCCGCGACCTGATGATCTGCCTGGACTCCTCGGGGTCGATGTGGGACGACAACGTGCTCGTGCTGGACGCGATCCGCGAGGTGGTGGCGGGGCTGCGCCCGGGCGACCGGGTGGGCCTCACGCTGTGGTCGGGCGCCGCGGTGCACGTGCTGCCGCTGACCGACGACCTCACCGCCGTCACCGACGAGCTCGCCCGCGCTCAGGAGGCGTTCGACAAGGGCAGCTACCGCTACGTGGCCGGCATCGACCTGCCGCAGCGGGTCGCCTCGCTCATCGGCGACGGCCTCGTCTCGTGCGCGCGCTCCTTCGACCGGCTCGACGAGCGCCGCTCCCGCGCCGTGCTGCTGGCCAGCGACAACGACCCGCTCGGTACGGGCGTCTACACGCTGCCGGCGGCGGCCCAGGTCGCGGCGGACGACGGCCTGGTGGTCTACGGGATCGGGGCACCGTCCCTGGAGCGACCGCGCAACGCCGCCGCGCTCGCGGAGATGGATGCCGCCGTGCGGGCGACCGGCGGGTTCCTCGCCGTCACGGGCGCCCCCGGGGCCGACGGTGCCGCGCGGACCGCCGAGATCGTCGAGCGCGTCGACGCCCTGGAGGCCTCCCGCTCACCGGGCCTGACCCAGCAGGTGCGCCGCGACGAGCCCGGGCCGGCCCGCGCCCTGGCGGTCGGGGCCGGGGGCGCGCTGCTGCTCCTCGTCCTGGTGCTGGCGGTGGTGGCTGGACTGCGTGGCCGGCCCGGCGACCCCGGTGGCGGGAGCAGTCGATGAGGACGACGATGCTGCTCGTGCGGCGGCTGCTGCTGGCCGCGGCGGTGCTGGGGCTCGCGCTCGGCGTCGGCCAGCGCGACGCCGTGCCGCCCGCGGACCCGCTGGAGCTGGACGTCGTGGTGGTCCTCGACCGGACCACCTCGATGGCGGCCGCCGACGCGGCCCGCTCCGACGACAGTGCTGACGGCCGGACGAGGGTGGCCGCCGCGCTCGTCGACGTCGAGGCCCTGGCCGCCGCGCTGCCGGGGGTGCGGGTGGCCGTGGTGACCGTGGGGGAGGAGGCGACCCTGCGCGCCCCCTTCACCACCGACGCCGAGGGACTGCAGCGCCAGCTCGACCAGGTGCTCGTCGAGGAGCCGTTCTCGGGCACCGGCTCCACCCTGGCCACCGGCACCGACCTCGTGGCCGACCTGCTCGCCCGTGCCCCGGCCACCGGTGAGGAGCCCGCCCGCACGGCCGTGGTGCTGCTCAGTGACGGCGAGCAGACGGCCCCCGCGGCCACCGCCCGCGGCACCGCGGAGGCCTGGGCGGCGCTCGCCGACGACGTCGACGCCGCGCTCGTGCTGGGCTACGGCACCCGCGAGGGCGCCACCATGCCCGCGGACGCCGGCCGCGTGCCGCCGCTCGGCTCCAGCCCCGACGCCGGCACCGACGCCACCACCGACCGGGCGGCACCCGCCGCCCCGCTGATCGACCCGGCCACCGGTCAGGCCGCCGTCACCCGCTACGACCCGGTCGTCCTCGACGCCGTGGCCGACGCCCTCGACGGCACCGTGGAGCACCGCACCACCCTCGCCGGCATGCCCGACCTGGCCACCGCGCTGGCCGCCGAGGCGATCGGCGACCCCGACGCCGGCACGCCCGGCCGCGGCACGCTGTGGTGGTGGGCGCTGGCCGTTGCGCTGCTCGCCCTGCCCGAGGTGCTGCGCGGCACCCGCCGTGCGCTCGACCGGACGGGGGACGCGCCATGACGCCGGCCCCGACACCCGCCCGCACCCGGTCCCGGGCCCGCACCCGCCGCCGGCTGCTCCTGCTCGGGGCGCTGCCGGTGCTGCTGGCCCTGCTGCTCGCCGGTCGGCTGGTGCTCGTGGCGTGGGCCGACCACCGGGCGGCCGAGGCGTTCGCGGACGGCCGCTACGCCGACGCGCGGGCCGCGGCCGCGCTGAACGACACCCCGCTGGAGCAGGCGCTCTCCTCGGCGCTGGCCCGGGCGGGCGTCGAGGGTGCGGTCGGCTGGGTGGCGCCCCACGACACGGGCGTCGCCGCCCTCGCCTCGGGGGACGCCGGCGCGGCGGTGCGGCTGCTCCAGCGCTCGCTGGCCGCCGGCCCGCCGACGCGGTACGCGTGCCGCGTCCGCCTGGACCTGGCGCTGGCCCAGGAGGCGGTCGCGACCCGCGAGTCGTGGACCGCCGGCCTCGCCGCGCTCGACCCCTGCCTCGAGGACGACGCCCCGCGCCGGTCCGCGACCGCGGCGGTGCGCGCCGACGTCGACGCCGTGGCCGCGCGGCTGACCTCCCTGCTCGCCGACTCCGACACCGAGACCGACGGAGACGACGAGGGCGAGGAGGAGGACGACGAGACCGAGCCCGACGAGCGCGAGCGCAGCGACCAGCGGCTGCGCGTGGAGCTGGACGAGCGGGTCGAACAGGGCGAGCGCATCCGGCAGCAGTACGTGCAGCGCGGCGAGCGGAACCCCGGGCAGACGACGCCCGCCTGGTAGCGCCGCTAGGTTGCGGGCATGACCGAGCACCCCGGTGAGCCCCGGCCCGACATGACGGTGGAGCGCCGCGGCTCCGCGCTGCACGTGACCTTCGACCGGCCGCACCGCCGCAACGCGTTCACCCGGGAGATGTACGCCGGGCTGCGCACGCTGTGCGAGGGGCTGGCAGCCGACGCCGACGGGGTGCGGGCACTGGTGCTGCGCGGCGCGGGCGGCAAGGCGTTCGCGGCCGGCAACGACATCGCCGACTTCCTCGGCCGCACCGGCGAGCACGGCGACGAGGCCGTGGCCTACGAGGAGGAGATCCGGGCGATGCTCGAGGCCCTCCTGGCCGCCCCCGTGGTGACCGTCGCGGCCGTCGACGGGGTCTGCGTGGGCGGCGGGCTCGCCGTGGCCACCCACTGCGACCTGCGGCTGGCCACCGCCGGCTCCCGGTTCGGCTACCCGATCGCCCGCACGCTCGGCAACGCGCTGGCCGCGCCCGTGGTGCACCGCTGCGCCGGCGTGTTCGGCGAGCCGCTGACCCGCGAGATGCTGCTGGCCTCCCGGCTCGTCGACGCCACCCGCGCGCACGCGGTGGGCGCGGTGATGGAGGTGGTGGACGACGGCCCCGCGCTGGACGCGGCCCTCGACTCGCTCCTCGCCGGGCTGGAGGCGGCGAGCATGGTGACGGTCCGGGCGACCAAGGAGCAGCTGCTCGACCGGGCCCACCGCCTCGAGGCCGCGCCCGCCGACGACCACGAGCGGCTGCTGGCCGTCTACACCGGCCCCGACTTCGCCGAGGGCGTCGAGGCGTTCACGGGCCGTCGTCCGCCGGTGTTCGAGGCCTGATCCCCGCCTGCCCCGGCGCCGGGTGACGGCTCAGCCGAGCGACCAGCCGGTCGCCAGCGGCAGCCGCACCTCGAACGCGTTGCGCTCGGGCACGTAGGCCACGGTGCCGTGGTGGGCCTCGACGATGTCGTGCACCACGGAGAGCCCCAGCCCGGTGCCGGGCGCCTGGACACCGGGCGCGCGCGAGTAGCGGTCGAAGAGCAGCGGCACGAACGAGTCGGGCACGCCGGGGCCGGCGTCGCTGACGCTGACCAGCGCCTCGCCGGCGTCCGCGTCGACGAGGACCCGCACGGGCGCGTCGCCGTACTTGGCGGCGTTGCCCAGCAGGTTGGCGAGCACCTGCTGCACGCGCAGCGGGTCGGCGGTGACGGTGGGCTGCGCGCGGGTGTCGACGCGCACCTCGAGGTCGGGGAACCCGGCGACGGCGGCGTAGACCTCGTCGGCGAGGTCGAGCGGGGCGGTGGTCACCGGCAGCCGGCCCGCGCCCGAGGCGGTGGCGGTGCCGAGGTCGTCGGCGAGCAGGGTGATCCGGGTGACGAGGTCGCGGGCGGCGCGCACGGCGCGGTGGGCGTCCGGCTCCAGCCGGCCGAGCTCGCCGGAGTCGAGCAGCTCCAGGTAGCCGATCACGCCGCTGAGCGGGGAGCGCAGGTCGTGGCTGATGACGGCGACCACGTGGTCGCGCTCCTCCTGCACCTCCTTCAGCGCGGCGTTGCGCTCGACCAGCCGCTCGGCGTAGGCGCGGACGCGGCGGGCGGCCCGGATGGCCTCGGCGCCCAGCGCGACCAGCACCACGAAGGACGCGGTCAGCGCCATGATCCGGGCGCCGTACCAGCCGACCGTCCAGCGGCCCTGGGCGATCAGCACCACGAACGCGTCGGCCGCCGAGCCCGCGAGCGCGACGAGGGCCCACCGCTCGACACCGGCCCGGTGGGCGCCGAGCACGCTGACGAACGCCGCGACGAGCGCCACGGCCTGCACGCCGAGGATCCAGGGGCCGTAGACGGTGGTCAGGCGCGCGTAGCTGCCGTCCTCGAGGATCGGCGGCAGCACCCGCGCGGCGCCGACGGTGGTGGCCAGCCCCACGAGCACCACCAGGACGAGGACGACACCGTGGCTGACCAGCGCGGCCCGCACCCGGTGCCGCCCGCCCAGGGCCCGCGTGACCCGCGCCGGCCAGGGCAGCAGGCCGGGCAGCAGGAGCACCGCGAACCCGACGTGCCAGGCGACCCACAGCCACGGGGCGCTGTCGGGGGTGGAGCCGGCGAACCCGGCCGGGGCGAACACGTCGGGGAAGACGAGGGCCTGCAGGGTGACGATCGCGCTGGTCCACACGTAGGCCCAGGACAGGGCCAGGAACCGCGGGCTGTCGCCGGTCACGTACAGGGCGAGGAGGACGAGGCCCGTCATCGCGTCGCTGAGAACGACCGCCACCAGGAAGCCGGGCAGGAAGTCCGTGTTCACCGGCAGCGGGGTCTGCGCCTGCACGAGCACCACCACCGTGATGACGGCGAGCGCGGCCACCACGCACCAGGGCGCGAGCGCGCGCACGGAGCGTGCCGGGGTTGCCGTCGTGGTGAGGGCGACGGCTCCGGACGCGTGGGGGGAGATGTGTGCAGCGGGGGGACGCACGCGAGCATCATGGCGTGCCGCGGGCCCGCGTGCACGCGGTTCAGTCCTCGACGAGGGCTGCTTCCACTTCCGGGACGACGGCGGGGGCGGTGGTGGGGACGACGGTGGGCGCTGCCGCCGGTGTTGCCGCCGGTGTTGCCACCGGTGCAGCCGTGGGTGCTGCCACCGGGGCGCTCACCGTGCGCGGCTCGACCGTGGTGCCGGCCGGCACGGCCGGCACCGACGCTTCCGTGACAGGCGCGGCGGGGCCTCCCAGCAGCGGCTGCACCAGCGGCAGCCGGATCGCGAACGCCTTGCGCTCCAGCACGTAGCCGACGCTGCCGTGGTGGGCGGCGACGATGTCCGCGACGACCGAGAGGCCGAGCCCCGAGCCGTTGGCCGTGACGCCGGCGGCGCGGCTGTAGCGGTCGAAGAGCCGCGGCACGAACTCCTCCGGGACTCCGGGGCCGTGGTCGGCGACCTCGATGACGCCGTCGTCGCCCTCCGCGCGCACCGTGATCACCACCGGCGGCTCGCCGTACTTGAACGCGTTGATCAGCAGGTTCTCGAGCACCTGCTGGAGGCGCAGCGGGTCGGCCCGGACGCGGACGGGCCGGTCTCCGGTGACCAGGGCCAGCGGCTCGGTCACCCGGATGTCGCGGTCGGGGAACCCGGCCGCGGCCGCGCGGGCCTCGGCCGGCAGGTCGACCTCGCGCAGGTCGATGCTCAGGTTCGCGCCGGCCCCGGTGGCGACCATGAGCAGGTCCTCGGTGAGCAGCGAGAGCCGGCGGGCGAGCACCTGGCTGCGGTGCACCGCCTTCTCGGCCGGCCGTGGGAGGTCGCCGAGGTCGCCGTCGTCCATGAGCTCGAGGTAGCCGGTGAGGCCGCCGATGGGGGTGCGCATGTCGTGGGTGACGACCGCGATCATGTGGTCGCGCAGGCCCTGCGCCTCGCGCAGCTCGGCGTTGTGGGCACGCAGGCGCTCGGTGTCGGTGCGGATGCGCTGCTGGGCGCGGATGGCCTCGGTGAGCAGGGAGACCAGGACGACGACGGCGGCCAGCAGGGTCAGGGCCCGGGCGCCGTACCAGCCGAGCGTCCAGCGGCCCTCGGCGAGGATCACCAGCGAGGCGTCGCAGGCGCTGGCCACGACCGCGACGAGGGCCCACGTCTCCAGGCCCGAGCCGACCCGGGCGCGCTGGAGGGCGGCGATCACGGCGCCCACCTGGAGCGCCAGGATCGCCGGGCCGTAGACGTGGGTGAGCGTGGCGTAGCTGCCGTCGACCATGATCGTCGGCAGGTGGTGGGAGAACAGCGTGGCGGCCGCGGCCACGGCGAGGGCGCCGCCCAGGACGAGCAGGTGCGAGGTGACCGCGGTGGTGCGGCGGTGGCCCGACATGAGCCGCGCGAACCCGTCGGGCCACGGCACCAGGCCGATGGTGAGCAGGGCCGGGAAGCCGACGTGCCAGGCGGTCCACAGCCACGGCGCCGAGCTGGCGACCGCGCCGAGCAGGTCGCCGTCGGTGAACACGCCGGGGAAGACCAGCGCGTGCACGGTCACGACGGTGCTGGAGTACGCGTACGCCCACGACAGCGCCAGCAGCCGCGGGCTGCCGCCGGTGGCGTAGAGGGCCACGAGGACGACGCCGGTCAGCGCGTCGCAGAGCACGATCGCGGCCAGGAACGCCGGCAGGAAGCCACGGTTCTCGCCGATGACCAGCTGCGGCTCGATCGAGATCAGCCAGGTCGCCAGCGCCACGAGACCGATGACGATCCACGGGGCACGCCTTGCGAGCTGCGAGGTGAGTCGGGCGACGGCTGGCACGGTCGCATCATCCCCCGCGCCCGACCCCTGCGCTGCCAAAGTCACGGATCGGTGGACAAGGGTGCACCGTCTTCCGTACCGGTCTGGTCCGGCTCGTCCGACCCGGGCGTGGACGTCCGGGAGGGTGTGACGCTCCCGCCTGTTGCCGGACTCGGCCCACGTCCTGGTTCGAGTACCTCCCGGTCGGGGGACGCAGCCGTCAGGACTTCTGTGTCACGGTGGGCCGGTGAGCGATGCACCGCCCCCTCCCACGACGACCACCAGCCCGGACGTGCCCGCCGACGTGCCTGCCGACCTGCTCACCGAGCTGGGCGCGGCGAGGGAGCAGGTCGCCGAGGGCGTGCGGCAGGAGGAGCGGCGGCGCCGCGCGGTGCGACAGCTGGACGCGGCGCTGCGTCGCACCGAGGAGACCACGGCCGTGCTCGCCGCCGAGACGGCGGACGTGGCAGTGCTGGAGGGTCTCAGCGCCGGCCGCCTGTGGTCCCAGCTGCGCGGCACGCGCGACGACGACCTGCGGCGGGAGCGGGCCGAGCAGCAGCGTGCGGAGGTGGCGGCCGCCCGGGCGCTGGCCGACCAGCGCGCCGTCGAGGCCGAGCTCGAGGCCGTGCGGACCCGGCTGGACCGGCTGCGCGGTGGCCCGGCCCGGCTGGAGCGGGCGCGGGTCGCGGTGGAGCAGTGGCTGGTGGAGCGCGGCGACGAGACCGGGCGAGCCCTGGCCACGCTGGCCGAGGAGGTCGGCACGCTCCAGGACCGCCAGCGCGAGCTCGCCGAGGCCGCCGAGGCCGCCGGCCACGCCGCCGGCGCGCTGGCCCACGCCCACGACCGGCTCGACTCCGCCCACGGCTGGTCGAGCTACGACACCTTCTTCGGCGGCGGGATGATCGGCGACGCGATGAAGTACAACCGCCTGGACGACGCGCAGCGGGCCATCGTCGAGGCCGACGCGGCGCTGGCCCACCTGGCTCGTGAGCTCGCAGACGTCGACCGGGTCGGGGTCGGCCACATCGGCGTGAGTCCCGGGCAGCAGGTCTTCGACGTCTTCTTCGACAACATCATCAGCGACTGGAACGTGCGCCGGCGCATCCAGGACTCCCTCGAGCGGGTCCGACGCGGCCGCCACCAGGTGGACGAGGTGCGCCGCGACCTGGACGCCGCGCGCCGCGAGGCGGACGCGGAGCTGCTCGGGCTGGCGCAGCGGCGCGACACTCTGCTGGGCCGCGCGGGCGCCTGATCGGCCGGGTGCCCTGGACCACCGGGCGCGATCGTCCGCCTCACAACCAGGAGACGTGCGTCACCTGGGAGCCATGTTGCCCGTGAGGCACGGTCGCAGCCTAGGTTGGGCGCCATGCATCTCCTCGACTGCCCCTCGCAGGACTACGCCTGGGGGACGGCCTACGACATCCCCTCGTTCCTGGGCCGTGCCGCGACCGGTCACCCCATGGCGGAGGTCTGGATGGGCACCCACCCGCTGGGGCCCGCCATGGTCCAGGTCGAGGACGAGCGGCGCCCGCTGAGCGACGTCTCCGGCGACATCCCGTTCATGATGAAGATCCTCTCGGCGGCTCGCCCTCTGTCGATCCAGGTGCACCCGAACGCTGACCTCGCCCGCCAGGGCTACAAGGAGGAGGAGGCGCGGGGCATCCCGATCGACTCCCCCGAGCGCCTGTACAAGGACGCCAACCCCAAGCCGGAGATGGTCTACGCGCTGACCACCTTCGACACCCTCGTGGGGTTCCGGCCGACCGCCGAGATCCTGCGCATCCTCGGTCCGCTGGACCACCCGGTGGTGCAGGGGATGCGCGAGCAGCTCATGGAGCGGCCCGGCTTCCGCGGCATCGTCCGCATGCTCGAGCGGCTGCTGACCTCGCCGCCGAGCGTGCACGAGGTGCACGAGATCGTCGCCCTGTGCCACGGGCGCCTGGCGCTGGGCCTCGACATCAAGCGGGCCTACGCCTCGGCCACCGAGATCGCGCCCCACTACCCGGGCGACGTCGGCGTCATCGTCTCGCTGCTGCTCAACCGCCTCACGCTCCAGCCGGGCGAGGCCGCCTACCTGGGGGCGGGCATCCTGCACGCGCACCTGTCCGGCATGTGCGTGGAGGTCATGGTCAACTCCGACAACGTGCTGCGGGCCGGCCTCACGCCCAAGCACCTCGCGCCCGAGGCCGTGGTCGCCAGCGTGGACGCCGAGATGTCGCGCCTGGCCCGGGTCTCGCCCGAGCTGGTGGGGGCCAGCACCGACGTGTTCGAGCCCGGCGACGGCGAGTTCGGCCTGGCCGTCACCCAGACCTCCCCGGCCGACGTCGACGGCGTGCTGCTGCCCGTCACCGGCCGCAGCATCCTCGTGTGCACCGGTGGCGAGGTCGAGGCCGTCAGCCAGCGCGGGCAGGTCATCCGGCTGAGCCGCGGCGCGGTGATGTACGCGGGCTACGAGGACGGCGAGGTGCGGCTGCGCGGCACCGGCGAGGTCGCCCAGGCCTACGAGCCGACCGCCGAGGGCCGTCGCCGCCGCATGCTCGACCTCGTCTGAGCCCACGGGCCGAGTCGGCAGAAAACGCCGGACGCCGGCGGGGCAGCCTCCCTCGAGGGGGAGCGCCCCGCCGGCGTCCGGCGTTGGTGCGTGGTGCGTGGTGCGTGAGGTGAGTCGCAGGCTCAGCGACCGGCGGCCGCGCGACGGGCACGGGCAGCGGTCTTGGCGCGGTCGTTGGCGTCGAGCACGACCTTGCGGATGCGGATCATCTCCGGGGTGACCTCGACGCACTCGTCGTCGCGGCAGAACTCCAGGCACTGCTCCAGCGAGAGGTCGCGCGGGGGCGTCAGCTTCTCGAAGTTGTCGGCCGTGGCGGAGCGGATGTTGGTCTGCTGCTTCTCCTTGGTGATGTTGACGTCCATGTCGTCGGCGCGGGAGTTCTCGCCGACGATCATGCCCTCGTACACCTCGGTGCCGGGCTTGACGAACATCGTGCCGCGCTCCTGGAGCGAGGTCATCGCGTGCGCGGTGGCGGCACCGGAGCGGTCCGCGACCAGGGAGCCGTTGTTGCGGGCGCGGATCTCGCCGGCCCACGGGGTGAAGCCGTCGGAGATCGAGGACGACATGCCGGTGCCGCGGGTCTCGGTGAGGAAGTCGGTGCGGAAGCCGATGAGGCCGCGCGCCGGCACCACGAACTCCATCCGGATCCAGCCGGTGCCGTGGTTGGTCATGTTCTCCATGCGGCCCTTGCGGGTGGCGAGGAGCTCGGTGATGGTGCCGAGGAACTCCTCGGGGGCGTCCACGGTGAGGCGCTCGAGCGGCTCGTGCACCTTGCCGTCGATCTCCTGGGTGACGACCTGCGGCTTGCCGACGGTCAGCTCGTAGCCCTCGCGGCGCATCTGCTCGACCAGGATGGCCAGCGCCAGCTCGCCACGGCCCTGGACCTCCCAGGCGTCGGGGCGCTCGGTGGGCAGGACGCGGAGCGAGACGTTGCCGATGAGCTCGGTGTCGAGGCGGTCCTTGACCATGCGGGCGGTGACCTTGGCGCCCTTGACCTTGCCGACCAGCGGCGAGGTGTTGGTGCCGATGGTCATCGAGATGGCCGGCTCGTCGACGGTGATCCGGGGCAGGGCCACCGGGTTCTCGGCGTCGGCGATGGTCTCGCCGATCATGATGTCGGGGATGCCCGCGATCGCGACGATGTCGCCGGGGCCGGCGTACTCGCCGGGCACGCGGGTCAGGCCCTCGGTGATCAGCAGCTCGGTGATCTTGACGTTCTTCACGGTGCCGTCGGTCTTCATCCACGCGACCTGCTGGCCCTTGCGCAGCTCGCCCTGGTGGATGCGCAGCAGCGCGAGGCGGCCGAGGAACGGGGAGGCGTCCAGGTTCGTGACGTGGGCCTGGAGCGGGGCGCCCTCGGTGTACTTCGGCGCGGGGATGGTCTCGAGGATCGTCTTGAACAGCGGCTCGAGGTTGTCGCCGTCGGGCAGCGTCGCGTTCTCGGGCTTCTCGGTCGAGGCGATGCCGGCCTTGCCGGAGGCGTACACGACGGGGAAGTCGAGCGCGTCCTGGCTGTGCGAGTCGTCGAGCAGGTCCATGAACAGCTCGTAGACCTCGTCGGTGACCTCGTCGATGCGGGCGTCGCCGCGGTCGACCTTGTTGATCACCAGCACGACGGGCATGTCGGCGTTGAGCGCCTTGCGCAGCACGAAGCGGGTCTGGGGGAGCGGGCCCTCGGAGGCGTCGACCAGCAGCACGATGCCGTCCACCATCGACAGGCCGCGCTCGACCTCGCCACCGAAGTCGGCGTGGCCGGGGGTGTCGATGATGTTGATCGTCATGCCCTCGGGGGCGGACGCACCGTTGTAGTGGATGGCGGTGTTCTTCGCGAGGATGGTGATGCCCTTCTCGCGCTCGAGGTCACCGGAGTCCATGACGCGGTCCGCGACGGACTCGGCCTGGTGCTCGCTGAACGCGCCGCCCTGCCGCAGCATGGCGTCGACGAGGGTGGTCTTGCCGTGGTCGACGTGCGCGACGATGGCGACGTTGCGCAGGTTGGCGGACTTGATCTCGGACATGGCTCTCAGGCGTCGCTTCCAGGCTCGTGGCGGCCCGCCGCTCGAACGCGTGGGCCTCGGGGAGTGGCCGGCGCGCACGCCTGGCCCCCGCCATCTTAGTGTCGCGACCCCCAGGCGCCGATTCGTGCCGATCAGGCGCGCGTGGGCCTCAGGCGGACGGGGCGGGGCGGCCGCCCCGCACGAGCAGCCAGACCATCAGCACCAGCTCGCCGACGAACGTGACGAGACTGATCGTCGGCGCGCCCGCGGGGCCGCCGAGCAGGGCGACGACGTCGGCCACCGCGTCCACGGCGTACCCGACGCCCGCCACCACGACGAGCCACCCGACCCACGCCGGGGCGGGCCCGGAGCGGGCCAGCAGCCACCCGAGCGCCAGCAGGTGCACGCCGAAGACCAGCAGCGAGACGTCCCAGACGTCCTGGAACGTCGCCACCCGTCCCGCCACGGCGAAGCCCGCCGCCACGAGCAGGGCCACGCCGGCCAGGACGCGGGCCAGTGCCGCGACCAGCGCGAGCCGACGCCCGGCGGGCATCGTGAGGGGGAGCAGCGCCAGGCCGATCGTCACGTCGAGGCAGGCGACCAGGGCGAACAGCAGACCGCCGGGCACGGCCTGTCCGCGGTCCAGCAGCAGGACGCCGACGGGCGCCAGCACCGTCATCACGAGCAGGGCGGTGCCGGCGACGAGGGCGCCGACCCGGGCCGACGGCAGTGCGGTGGCGCGGCGGGTGCCGGGCGCGGGGTTGGCGGTGGTGGTCATGGCGGTCTCCTGCTCCAACGTAAACCTTACTAAGTAAGTCGTACGTTGTAAGGTACGGTCGCGGCATGGCAGCGTCAACGGGGTCCGGTGCGGGGTCGGCGGGTGGTCCAGGCCGGCGGCGCCCGGCACTGACGCGGGAGCGGGTCGTGGACGAGGCGCTCGCGCTGGCCGACGCCGAGGGGGTCGAGGCGCTGACGATGCGCTCCCTGGCCGCCCGGGTCGGCGTCCAGCCGATGTCGCTCTACCACCACGTGGCCAACAAGGAGGCCGTGCTCGACGCCCTGGTGGAGCGGGTGGTCGCCGAGATCGCGCTGCCCTCGGCCGAGGCCGTCGCCGCCGGGGCCGACTGGCGCACCGAGCTGGCCGGGCGCTGCTCGTCCACGCGCCTGGCGATGACCCGCCACCCGTGGTGCCTGCACCTGATCGAGACCCGCACCTCGCCCGGGCCGGTGCTGCTCGGCCACCACGAGGCGGTGCTCGCCACCCTGGCAGAGGCCGGGTTCGACACCGCCACCGCCGGGCTGGCCTTCGCGGTGCTCGACGCGTTCACGTTCGGCTTCGCGCTCCAGCAGGCCACGCTCCCGATGCCGACGGAGGCGGGGCCCGGGTTCGAGGAGGAGATCGCGGCCGTGGCCGAGCCGATGCTGGCGGCGATGGGGGAGGCCTACCCGCACGTCGCCGGGCTCGCGCGCGAGCAGGTGCTGGCCCCCGGCTACGACTTCGCCGCGCACTTCGAGGTCGGCCTGGGCGTGCTGCTCGACGGTCTGGAGGTCCGTCGCGCGGCAGGCGCCTGAGCCCGGCTGCCGCTGCCGACCGGCGCGGTCCGTCCACACCCGTGCCGCCCGCCGTCGTCCGCTGTCGTGCGCCCGTCGTCCGCCCGTCGTCCGCCCGCCCGGACGAGGCGCGCGGCCGCCGCCGTGCGTACGGTGGCGTCATGGCCTCGATCGCGACGACCACCCGCGTGGACCTGACCGACCTCCTCGACTTCGTGCGGGACAAGCACGACTGGACGCTGGTGACCCGCAAGCGGGACGGCGGGCTGCAGATGTCCCCGGTCTCCGGCGGCGTCTCCGGCGAGCACCTCGTCGTCTCCACCTACCCGGGCCGGGCCAAGGCGGTGAACCTGCGGCGCGACGCCCGGGTCAGCGTCATGGTGCACGGGGCGGAGTGGAACGACGCGTACGTGCAGGTCGACGGCACCGCGGAGGTGCTGGACATGCCGTCGCAGGAGGCCCAGGACGGCCTGGTGGAGTACTTCCGCTGCATCGCCGGGGAGCACTCCGACTGGGACGAGTACCGCGAGGCCATGCGACGCCAGGGCAAGACCCTGCTGCGGATCTCGCCGACCTCCTGGGGCCCGGTCTCCACCGGTGGCTTCCCGCCGGGCCGGGCGCCGGCGCAGTAGGCCCGTCACGCCGCCCCTCACGTCTGGCGCCGGTGCCGGCCGCGGGCGCTGGGCTGCCGCGAATGCCCAGGTGGTGAAACGGGGCGGGGTATTTCTGGGTCCCGCCCCCAGGTTTGCCCGATTCGGCGCACGGGCGCGCTCGGGAGTCCCTAGCCTGACCGCGTGCTCTGGGGAGGGAACGACCACGATCTCGGCGCGACGCGGGCCACGGCCCCCGTCCGGCGCCCCGCGCTCAGGCGAGTCCTGGGCCTCACGCTGACCACGGCCCTGGCGCTCGCGCTCGGGTCCGCGCCGCTCGCCGGCGCCTCCGCCGATCCCGTGGCTGCCCCCGTGGCCGGCCCCGCTGCCGCCAGGACCTCGTTCCTCGCCGGCGCGGACAAGCCCACCGCGGTGGCGGTGGCCTCCGACGGCACCACGTTCGTGGGCTTCCGCAACGGCGGCACGCTCGCGCGGCTCTCGAGCCAGGACGACGCCCTGACGCCGCTCGTGCTCGACCAGCCCGACCCGGTGACCGACCTCGAGGTCTCCGGCAAGAGCCTCTGGATCTACTACGGCCGCAGCGTCACCCAGATGACCTTCGACGGCGTGGTGAAGAAGCGCTGGCTCCTGCGCCCCGAGGTCTGGTGCCCGGCGTCCGTTCGCGACCCCGGCCTCTACGGCGGCATCGCGGTGCAGGGCCGGACCGTCTACGTCGCCCAGCGCTGCGGCACCAAGCTGCAGGCCTACACCACCGGCGGCATCCTGCTGGCCAGCACCGACCTGCCCGGCACGAAGCCGGGCGGCGGCCTGGCCTACGTGCCCGGCTCGAAGGGCGTCCCGGCGCGGGTCGTCGTCGCGCTGCCCGGCCAGGGCACCCTGGCCGCCTACGACGCGGCCACCCTGAGCGACGGCGACAAGCCCCGCACCCAGGTGCGGCTGCCGAAGGTCGCCGACGGCTTCTCCCCGATGCCCACCGACCTGTCCGCCGACAAGCTCGGCCAGCTCGCCGTGCTCGACGCCGCCAACAACGCGGTGTTCATGATGGACGGCGGCAACGACTACACCTCGTACCGCACCCTCGGCCACCCGGCGCAGGCCTCGGCCAAGATGGGCTGGCTCGACCTGCCCACCGCCATCGCCCAGCACCCGCAGGACGGCACCAAGCGGGCGGGCAACCTCTACGTCGCCGACACCCGCAACGGCCGCGTCCAGCGGTGGAGCAACGGCGGCTACTCGTTCTGGGCCAGCACCGTCGAGCCGGGCTCGGACAACCCGGCGGCCGACGAGCCCTGGGCCTGCGGAACCGACGACCTGCTGATCAACCGCGGCGCCAAGTACACCGTCACCCGCCGCGTCATGCTCCAGGTCGCCACGCCCGAGGGCGCCGACACCATCGAGATCGCCAACAACAAGGCGTTCGAGGACTCCTGGACCACCGACGTGAAGGACTCCTGCATCTACGACTGGTACACGTCCTTCTCCGGCCGGGTCTTCGTCCGCTTCCCCGGCAGCGGCACGGACGCGGTCTGGCGCGACGCGATCGTCGTCGACACCGTGGCGCCGCGGATCACCTCGGCCAAGGCCCGCTGGGTCCGTGCCGAGAAGACGTGGCGGCTCGACGTCGCGGGCAGCGACAAGAAGTCCGGCCTCGGCACGATCGAGGTCAGCAGGACCCGCTCCAAGGTCGCGGTCAGCCAGAAGTGGCAGAACGTGCTGAAGAACGCCGACGGCCGGGTCTTCACCTGGGTGCGCGCGGTCGACAAGGCCGGCAACACCGGCCCCTGGCGCGCGGTCAAGCAGCCCGACTACTCCTGAGCGGCACCCTCTCCGCCCGTCCCCGGGTCGGGCCCTCCGGCGTGGGAGGCCCGGCGGGCGGTCGGGGGCGGCGGGCTGCCCCCCCGGGTCAGGCAAGCGCGTGGTCCAGGGCGGCCCCGACGTGCAGGCTGGTGCAGCCCAGCACCGGGATCTGCGCGTCCGCCTGGGAGATCAGCAGCTCGAGCTCGGTGCACCCGAGGATGACGCCGCCCGCGCCGGCGTCCCACAGGTCGTCGATCAGGCCGGTGACCGTGCGCCGCGACCGCGTGACCACGCGGCCGTGCACGAGCTCGTCGTAGATGATCCGGTTCACCGTGTCGTGGTGGTCCGGGTCCGGCACGTGCACCTTGAGGCCGTGCGAGGCGAGCCGGTCGACGAAGAAGTCGCGCTCCATCGCGAACGTCGTGCCCAGCAGGCCGACCTCGCTCAGCCCCGCGTCCTTCGCGGCCTGCGCGACCACGTCGGCCAGGTGCAGCAGCGGGATGCCGATCGCCGCCTCCACCTGGTCCGCGACCTGGTGGAAGGTCGTCGTGCACAGCAGCAGCACGTCGGCCCCGGCGCGCTCGACGCCCTGCGCGGCCTCGACCAGCAGCGCGGCCACCGCGTCCCAGTCCTCGGCCTCCTGCAGCCGCGTCACCTCGGCGAAGTCCACCGACGCCATCACCAGGCGGGCGGACGACAGCGGCCCGACCCGCTCCTCGACGCCGCTGTTGAGCTGCTCGTAGTACACCGCGCTGGATTCCCAGCTCATGCCACCGACAAGTCCGATCGTCTTCACGAGCACCGAGCCTGCCGTGTCGTGCGTCACTCCGCCAGGGGCATTCGTGGGGCGCAGGTCATACCGCCAGGGTCGTCGAGGTGCGACCGGCTCCGGCGAGGAGCCACGAGACGCCCGCACCCGACGAAGGCGCGCGCCCCGGCTCGGGTGCGGGGATCTCGTGGCTCGGCCGTGGCCGGCCTCGCACCTCGATCACCGAGGCAGGGCCTCGCTCGACCTCCACCGGCTCAGGCGCTCGCTGCGCTCACGCCTGACGGCTGGGTCTCGACACGGCCGTCACGACCTCGTCCCTCGGTCGTGGGCCTCGCTCGACCTCGACCGCATCGCCCCTTCGCAGGCTCAGGGGCGGCGGTCGTAGGTTTCGAGCCGGCCGTCGCGGCTTCGTCCCTCAGCCGCGGGCCTCCCTCAACCTCCACCGGCTCAGGCGCTCGCTGCGCTCACGCCTGACGGTGGACCTTGTGCTGGGCGGCCTGGGCGCGGGGGCGGATGGTGAGGGTGTCGACGTTGACGTGGAACGGGCGGGTGACCATCCAGACGATCGCGTCCGCCACGTCCTCGGCCACCAGCGGCTCCGCGACGCCGGCGTAGACCTTGGCGGCCTTCTCCTCGTCCCCGTCGAAGCGGTTGAGGGCGAACTCGTCGGTGCGCACCATGCCCGGCTCGATCGTGAGCACGCGGACCGGCTGGTCGAACAGCTCCAGGCGCAGCGTCTCGGTCATCACCTGCGTGCCGTGCTTGGCCGCGGTGTACCCGCCGCCGCCCTCGTAGGCGATCCGACCAGCGGTGGAGCCGACGTTGAGCACGGCGCCGGCCCCGGAGGCGACGAGCGCGGGCAGCAGCGCCTTCGTCACGGCGAGGGTGCCCAGCACGTTCACCTCGTACATCGCGCGCCAGTCGTCCAGGCCGGCCGAGGCGACCGGGTCGCTGCCGATGGCGCCGCCGGCGTTGTTGACCAGCACGTCGAGCCGACCCTCGCCCAGCTCACCGACCCGCTCGGCCAGGGCGGCGACCTGCGCCTCGTCCGTGACGTCGCACGCCACGGCCACGCCGCCGACCTCGGCGGCCAGCGCCTCGATCCGGTCGGTGCGGCGCGCCGCCAGCACGACCCGGTAGCCGGCCGAGGCGAGCCCGCGGGCCGTGGCCGCGCCGATGCCGCTGCTCGCCCCGGTCACCACGGCCAGCGCAGTCGAGCCCGACGGCGGGACGGGGGCGGAGTACGCGGTGGGGGCGGGGCCGGTGACGGCGTCGGCGGGGAGGCTCATGTGCCACATGCAACCACCGGCGCCGGAGCCCCGCCTGGTCCGGGTGGGCGGCGTCCCACCGTCACAGGGGTGATCTCGGGAACACGGGGCGCGGTGGCATGGTTGTGCGCTGGGCCGGGAGTCCGTGCCGCACCGCGACAGGTGCCGCGACGACCCGGGCCGAGTCGAGGAGGAGGCAGGGTGAGCAACGCCGAGCGGGTGCGTCGGGCCGCGATGATCAGCCTTCACACCTCCCCGTTGGACCAGCCCGGCACCGGCGACGCCGGCGGCATGAACGTCTACGTCATCGAGCTCGCGCGTCGCCTGGCCGCGACCGGCTGCGAGGTCGACGTGTTCACCCGCGCCACCTCGTCCGCCCAGCCGCCCGTGGTCGAGGTGGACGACGGCATCCTGGTGCGCCACGTCGCCGCCGGCCCGTTCGAGGGGCTGACGAAGTCGGAGCTGCCCGGCCAGCTGTGCACCTTCGCCCGCGAGGTGCTGCGCACCGAGGCCGCCCAGCCGCTCGGCCACTACGACGTCGTGCACTCCCACTACTGGCTCTCCGGCCAGGTGGGGGCGCTGGCCCGCGACCGCTGGGGCGTGCCGCTGGTGCACTCCATGCACACCATGGCGAAGGTGAAGAACGAGTCGCTGGCCGAGGGCGACACCCCCGAGCCCGCCGCCCGGGTCA
This sequence comes from Nocardioides bruguierae, assembly GCF_023656415.1. Classification (GTDB taxonomy): domain Bacteria; phylum Actinomycetota; class Actinomycetes; order Propionibacteriales; family Nocardioidaceae; genus Nocardioides; species Nocardioides bruguierae. The sequence continues at coordinate 14,940 of NZ_JAMOIL010000023.1, read as the reverse complement.
TCGGGGAGGAGCAGGTCGTCGGAGCCTCCGACCTCCTCATCGCCAACACCGACCTCGAGGCCCGCCAGCTCGTGCGGCACTACGGCGCCGACCCGTCACGGGTCGAGGTCGTCCACCCCGGCGTCGACCTGGACCGGTTCGCCCCGCTCAGGGCCGCCGAGGTCGCGCGGGCGCGCGCCCGGGCCGGGATCGCGCCCGACGCGCTCGTGGTCATGTTCGCCGGACGCATCCAGCCGCTGAAGGCCCCCGACGTGCTGCTGCGCGCCGTGGCTGTGCTGCTCGAGCGCGAGCCGCGGCTGCGCGACCGGCTGGTCGTGCCCGTGGTCGGCGGCCCCTCCGGCAGCGGCCTCGACCACCCCGAGTCGCTCGCCGAGCTGGCCTCGACGCTCGGCCTGGTCGGGCGTCCCGGCCACCCCGACGTCGTCCGCTTCGTGCCGCCCTGCGCCCAGTCCGACCTCGCCCGCTGGTACGGCCTGTCCGACGTGGTGGCGGTGCCCTCCTACAACGAGTCGTTCGGGCTGGTCGCCGCCGAGGCGCAGGCCTCGGGCACGCCCGTGGTCGCCGCCGCGGTCGGCGGGCTCACGACGGTCGTGCGGGACGGACGCAGCGGCCTGCTGGTCGACGGCCACGAGCCGGGCGACTGGGCCGACGTGCTCGGCCGGGTGCTCGGCGACGACGACCTGCGTGCCCGGCTCACGGCCGGGGCCCGTCCGCAGGCCTCCGGGTTCGCCTGGGAGGCGACCGCCGAGGCCACCGTGCGCGCCTACGAGCGGGCCCGCGCGCTGCTGCGCCGCGACAGCCCGCCCCCGTCGGTGCCGGCCGCCGGCCTCGAGCACCTGCAGGTGCTCGGCCGATGAGCGGCGCGGAGCACGACGCCCTGCTCGGCGGCGCGCTGCCGCCCGAGCGCGTGGCCGTGGCCGCCGTCGTCCGTGACCACCTCGCCTCGCTCGAGCTGGAGGTCGACGAGTCCAGCCCCGGGGTGTTCTCCTTCGCGCTGCCCGGCGAGAAGAAGCTCTCGACGGCCGTGCGCCTCGACGTCGGCACCCACGCGCTCGGCGTCCACGCCTTCGTCTGCCGCGCCCCCGACGAGAACCACGCCGGCGTCTACCGGTGGCTGCTGGAGCGCAACCTGCGGATGTACGGCGTCGCGTTCGCCCTCGACCGGCTCGGTGACATCTACCTCGACGGCCGCCTGCCGCTGTCCGCGGCGCAGCCCGACGACCTCGACCGGGTGCTCGGGTCGGTGCTCACCTACGCCGACGACTCGTTCAACACGATCCTCGAGCTCGGCTTCGCCTCCTCCATCCGCAAGGAGTGGGAGTGGCGGAGGCTGCGCGGGGAGTCCACCGCGAACCTCGAGGCGTTCCGCGGGTGGCTGGAGGCCGAGGAGCCGGACCCGGGCGACTAGTCCCAACGCCAAGCCCGAGCGCCGCACCAGCTACGTGCTGCACAACCCGGACGCGACCGTTCCCGACGCCCAGGTCATGCCCGCTGGCCTCTCGGGCCAGCGAGCCGTCCGCGCCACGATCGACTACGGGAAGGGCGGTACCTGCGGATGAACGCCCGGACACTCGCCTGGCTCGGCGGAGCTCTGCTCCTCATCGGAGTGCTGCTCCTGGCCTGGCCCGACTCCAGCACCTCGCCCACCCAGACGAGTGGTACGTCCCCCAGCTCGTCGCCCTCGGTGACCTTGCCCACCGTCCCGCCGAGCAGCACCGACGACCTTGCCCACGACCACGCTCACCCCGACCTCGCGCCACAGCTGAGCGTCGTACGAGCCTTCGCCAAGGCCTTCACCGCCGACGGTCCCCAGCAGCAGTGGATCTCCGGCCTCCAGGCCTACGTGACCCCCGACCTCCTGGACGGCCTCAGGTACACCGACCCACGCCTACGACCCACGGGCAAGGTCGTTAAGGCCGCCCACCTCGCCCCCGCGGAGTTCTTCAAGATCGAGATCCGAGGCGGCCAGAGCCTGACTTGCACCGTGGTCGCGGCCTCCGGCGGGGAATGGGTCGTCGACTCCTTCGAGCCCATCGAGACCCTGCTCCCCTCGGGCACCGATGTCTGACTCGCGCTGCGCATAGGTCGGCCCCGAGTCTCGTCACTGGACAAGTCAGAGCCGCGCGGGGGAGTCGGTTGTCGTCTGCACCGGACCGAATCGCGCCTCGGCCTGTCCGCCCATCAGGGCCCAATAGCGGTCGCCGTAGGACCAGTGCCACCATTCGGTGGGACAGTTGAAGGTCTGGTTGTCACTCGTGGTGAATGGTGTCAGGCCACGTCAGCGCGATGATCGAGGTCATCTCGAGTTCCGTCGCCCGCGAGCGACCGCCCCCGACACGATGAGGAACGCCGCAACTCCGAGAAGTACGACTCCGATGTAGAGGAACATGTCTTCTTGGACACGGTTGTTCACCGAGTAGGTGCCGATCGCAAGAAGCACGAGTCCTAGAGTGGCTGAGCCGAAGCCACGGAAAGGGCTGCCCTCAAACGGTGGCGATTGCATGGTCTGAGTGTCGCATGGGTTGGTGACGATCGCGGCGAGGCTAGGCACATACAGGCGGCGACCGGGGGCCTGCCGAGCTACCGCACTGTGGAGAGCCAGCGCTTGACCAGGGTGGACGTGCCTCGGCGGAACTCGTGTGTTTCTTGCACCCGAAGTACCTGCGCCCCGGGGAGCGCGGTCGACCATTCTGCTTGCAGAGCGGGGGCGACGGCTGTGTCGTCCTCGCTCACGACCACCAGCGACTTCAAACTTGAGTCGGCGACGTGCTGTGGGGACCCTGCGGTCAAGGACTTGCGCGCGTGGCTGCGGTTGTGAATACAGCCGCGGAATAGCCATGCCTGGAACACGACGAGTGGGTCATGGGACTTCTCGATCTGCTGCCATTGCGTGATAGCGGCCGCCCGCTTGGAGCCCGGTTGAGGGCCTGCAGGGTCGCGTCGGAGGGAAGGCGCTCGCTCTCCTCGACGGCTCTACGACACGTGCCGGCGGTGGTCGGCCGACCTTGCGTCGTCGAGTTGGACGACCCGCGGCGTCACACCTGGCCTGCTCCTCGCACTTGTCGTGGGTGAAGGCCCTCATCGAAGGGTCTCGCGCGCGAGAGGAGTACTCGATGGCATCGGTCGGTATGTCCCCCCGGCCCCGTACGCACGTCCGCGATGGGGTCGGGCTGATCTGTGCGGGCGTCTCCGGCTGGGGCGCTGCACCCTTGGTCGCCCAGCCCGGCCTGGCGATGCCCGTCTTGGCCGCCGGCACTCTGACCGGTGCGGGAGTGATCGTGGGCGGTCAACGCTCGGCACGACGCAGCGAGATCACCACCTACCTGACCTCGACTCTGGCGCCGCTGCTGGGGCTCAGCGCCTCGAGCGCGACCAACCCCAAGGCGACCTCAGGTCTGGTCATCACCAGGAGCTGGACCAGCGGCCTGCGTGACTGGCCCGGGCGGCCGCGGCGGGTGCGGGTCCGGTACGTCCCCGGCCGAGCGAGGGTCGGTGACGTGGTGGTCGATATCGGCGACAGTCGGTGGGTCAACGAGCTCGCCCGCCAGATCGGCAGCCGTCTCGGAGGTGAGTACGAGGTCGCGCGCAACGACCAGATCCGCGGCCGGCTCCAGCTGCGGCTGCGTACGAAGCCGCTCCCGGGGGAGGTCCCTGAGACTGCCCAGGTTCGGCGAGCGAAGAAGGTCGTCAACGAACTGCTGGCCGGCACGGCCAAGGTCGACAACGTCGACGTCGACGACACAACCGGCGAGGTGCGCCGCCTCACCGTCAAGCACGACGTCGGCGCCAAGCTCGCGGCGCCGGGCTACCGCAACCGAGTCGAGCGCACCGTCTCGGTGATGCTGCCGGGTCGGTGGCGAGCGAGGTGGGACATGGAGGCCGACTCGGTCGTCTTCGAGGTCCGGCCCACCTTGCCCGAGAGCCTGTGGATTCCCGCACGTGCGCTGCCCGAGGACGACCCGCTGCTTAACTACCGCGCCGTCGAGATCCCCTGCGGCGTCGACGAGGACGGCGAGGCGATCGCCTGGCGTCCGGCCATCACCCCGCAGTGGCTCATCACCGGTGAGACCGGGTCGGGCAAGACGTCGACCGGCCACGGCATCCTCACCCAGATCACCCGCTTCGGGTGGCCGGTGTGGATCGCCGACGGCAAGGGCATCGAGTTCCTCGGCTTCCAGGACTGGCCCAACGTGCAGATCGTGGCCTCGCGGATCGAGGAGCAGGTCGCGGTCATCCACCGGGCGTGGCAGCTGATGGAGCACCGCTACCAGCTGGTCGTCGACCGCAAGGCGCGCACCGAGGACTTCGAGCCGCTGATGGTCTTCGTCGACGAGTTCACCGACCTCAAGGCCAACCTGCAGAGCTGGTACCAGCAGATCAAGGTCAAGGGTGATCCCACGAAGCCGCCGACGCTGGCCGAAGTTGGGTCGATCGCCCGCAAGGGACGTACCGCCCGGGTTCACCTGGTCCTCTCGATGCAGCGTCCGGACGCCGAGATCCTCACCGGTGAAGCACGTGAGAATTTCGGCCAGCGCACCGGCATGGGTCAGCTGTCGCCCCAGGGCGCGCAGATGATGTGGAACAACCCTGTGACCGGCGTGACGATCCCGCGTGGACGCACCGGTCGCGCGATCGGCTCGAACAGCACCGGGCTGCCGGTCGAGATGCAGTGCTACCGCGTGCCGGACCCCAAGGAGGCCATCCCGGGCACCGAGGAGTACGAGCTGCTCGAGCAGCTGCGGCCACCGGAGTCCCGCCATGAGCGCCTGCTGATCGTGTCTCCTGAGATCGACTGGAGCGGAGAGGAGCCGGTCGAGCCCACCTTCACCGACTTCGCCGAGGCGGAGTGGGTCAAGGCCGCCGACCACCCCGAGCTCGACCCGATCGCATGGGAGCTCGACCGCGACCAAAACACCGCCGGCGACGGCCGCACGCTCTCCTCGGCGATGACCGTCCTCGGCCTCGACGACCGTTCCCGTGACGCCGCCGGTGGCGGCCGCCGCCTCTTCGACCGGGTCGGGCGAGTCGACACCAGCAAGCCGTACGCCGCGGCGACGTCTGTCCCCGACGCGCCCTCCAACACCGGCACCGCCGGGGACGACCGGGATCTCGACGACGACCTCTACGCCGGCCACTACAGCCACCCCACCCCCACCCAGGCCTCCGCCCTCCAGGTCGGAGATCTCGTGTGCGTTGACGACGACCTCGGCTCGTGGGCCGTGGTCGAGGACGAACCAATCGAGGACTTCGACGACCCCGACTCCCTGCTCATCGCATGGCGCGACGACCAGGACCAGAGCGGCGAGCTCGTCGTCGCCTCCGAGGCACTGATGCAAGCCCGACGACCCACAGCGATGGAGGACTGAGATGCACGACAACCGACCGACCAACAGCGGCTCGAGCAGCGACCTCACGCCCATGGAGGAACTGCTGGTGATGAAGGTCGGCCTGATCGCCGCCGGTGTCGTGGCCAGCTCCGTGTGCACGGTCGCTTTCTGGCACCGCATCCTGGACTGGCTCGTCGAGCACCAGGTGCTCGTCGAGGCATCCAACTCTCCGATCGTGAAGATGCCATCCGGGCAGGGCGTAGGCCTCGACGTACCCCGTGTCGCGATCGCGGTCGCCGCGCTGGTGGCCCTCGTCGTGTTCGGGATCGCCGCGCTACGGGCCTACTGGTCCCGCCCGGCCGAGCACGTCGGCGGGCTCGGTGAGCGGCGGATGCGATGAGACCCATCAGCCGAGAGGTCCTAGCGCGCAACGAGGCAGCGAAGCTGGCGGCGGCAGAACTGCCCGACGGTGCGTGCACGCGCCGCGGGCGGCTTTGGTCGGTCCTGGAGCGAGCGCACCGTCGTGCCAGCACCCCGGAAGAGGCCGCCCAGGTCGTCGCCGCCGCACGCGAGGAGTTCTGCGCCGGCTGTCCGGCGCTCATGGCGTGCCACCGGCTCGCCGAGGTCGGCACTTACACCGGCCTGGCCGCCGGCGCCGCCTACGAGAACGGCGAGCGCCAGAAGGACACGTGGACCGCCCCCAAGGCCGGACGCCAGCGCAAGACCCGGCCGAAGGCAGCAGCTCCCACGACCGAACGCACCACCAGCAGGCAGGTCGACCGACGAGCCAGCTGATCGGAACCAGTCGCTGCCCGCCGGACAACGGGCAGCGCGACCACCCAGAAATGGGCAGGACGCGGGAGGAGACACGCGCATGCACCGCATGCCGAATCGGGGGTCAGAAGATGTGCCGCGGCAAGGGTGAGGGAGGACGTCGGTGCCCCGGCTGCAATGGCAAGACGGCGCTGGGCAAGCACAACGACCGACGTCGGGTCAACCGCGCGATCCGACGCAACGTGGTGGAGTGGGCCAAGCGAGAGGGGTATGTCCCCGAGGAGCTCGAGCAGCTCGCCGCGGCACCACCGAACGTCGCGAAGAAGTGGATCAAGGGCAAGGGGGTTCAACCCTGACGACTTCGTCGACCAGGTCCCAGTTTCGCGGCCGCGACGTCTGCGTCCGATGGTGCCCAGCGAGCGTGGGCGGACTGTCGGGTGATGCCCGCGGCGCGTCCAATCGCCTCCCAGCTCTCACCGGCGGAGCGGGCCGACTCCACGGCATCCTCCAGGTCCTGTTCGGCCACGGCGACTGCGCGGCGGGCCCGGGTGATGGCGTTCAACGCACTCTGACCCTCGACGTGCTCGCGGCGCCAGATGGCGGTGAACGTCTCGAAGTAGGTGTCATCGACACCGAAGACGTCGTGGTCGTTGGCGAAGATCCGTCCGGCGCTGGGGTCCTCGAGCGCCTGGGAGGGGACGCGGGCGATGAGGTCACTCATCCAGGTGCTGGTGATCGCTGAGGAGCTGGGGTTCGCGCGGCAGTCACACATCACTCGCCAGCCAACGACCTCGGCTGCCGGGCGGCTCGTGTAGCGCCCCTGGGGGGGGCGCCCCGGGTTCGCGGGCGTCCTCGTCATCGTCGACGCCGACGATGACGTGGTCGGCCGGCACCGAGCCGCTCCAGATCCCGCGACCGCGACCGCGGACGTCATCACCGAACTCGGGGAGCACGTAGCCCTCGTGCAGTCCGTCCTCGTCTGACCAGTTCACAGCGATCACGCTGTCAGGGTTTCCTGACATGCACCAGGGATCGCTGTCAGTGCTGCTGGACACCCTGCGATATTCAAGCGTCTGCGTATCTCCGGGCGCCACTCCCGGCTGCGGATGAAGTCGCCGCGGGACATGGGGCTATGGGCTCGTCACAAGGTGCCGTTGGCGCGCGAAGACCTTGGCCCCTCACCCACGTCGATGGGTGTGGCCGGAGCGTAGAGCGCGCCTCTGGCTCAGTTGTGCAGCGAGCTGGTGGCGGCGCGCCTCACGAGGTCGGTGATGCGGTCGAGGGTGGCGGACTGCAACCGCCAGCGCTGCCAGTACAGGTCGACGTCGACGCGGGCCGTGGGGTGCAGTAGGACGAGGTCTTCGGTTTCCAGGGCTGCCTGGAGCTGCCCCTCGGGTAGCACGCTCCAGCCCAGCCCGAGGCATACGGCGTCGAAGTACTCGCGGTTGGAGGGGATGAAGTGCGCTGGCGGTGGGGTCTTGACGTCGAACTGGTCCATGAAGTGCTTGGGTAGGAGGTCCAGGCTGTCGAACTGCAGCATCGGGGTGCTGCTGAGGTAGGCGCTGAGGTCCTCGTCTGGTTGGGGGGCGATCGCGGGGGAGCAGACCGGGTAGTAGCGCATGGTCCCGAGCTGTTCGACGGTGCAGCCGGCTCCGGGCTCGGGGTCGGTGGTGACGGCCGCGAGCGCAGCGCCGGAGCGCAGGAGGTGCGCGGTGCGGTCCTGGTCCTCGATCCGCAAGTCGAGCAGCCACCTTCCTTCGGCGCCGATGGTTTGGACCACGGGTCGGAACCATGTCGACAGGGAATCGGCGTTGACCGCGATCGTGACGCGGACGGCGGGGTCTTCGGCGTGCAGCGTCTGGGCTAGTCGGGCCGCGGTCTCTTGCTGGAGCAGCAGCGACTGCCGGGCCAACTGCAGCAGCTCGTGGCCGATCTCAGTGGCCATCGCGGGTTGCGTTCGCGCCACGACCGGATGCCCGACCTGCCGTTCAAGGGCCGCGATCCGCTGGCTGACGGCGCCGGTGGTGATGTGAAGCCGCGCCGCGGCGGCAGCGAAGGTCCCCTCATCGCACACCGCGGCGAGAGTTCCGAGGGCCTCGATCCCGAACTGCATTCAGCAATGCTAAACGCTGATGAGCATCTTTCGCTTTCATTGAATGCTTGAAGGCAGCAGCCTGGTGGCAATCGGATACCCGCAACCGGGGTTCCGGCCGCACCCGAGAGGAGTTCATCGTGTCGACCTTGACCCCGTTGGTCTCGTCCGCCGCCTATGGCGTGAGCGACTACCTCGGGGGGGTGGCCTCGCGACGTACCAGTGCCTTGGGAGTCGTCGCCATCGCCTATCCGACCTCGGTGATCGGCATGGCGTTGCTCGCGCTCGTGGTCCCCGGAGAGTCCTCAGCAGCTGGTCTGGCGTGGGGAGCCGCGTCGGGTGTCGTGATGGCCTTCGCGATCTGGTGGTTCTACCTCGCGCTGGCGGCAGGCCCTATCAGTGTCGTTTCGCCGACCACGGCAGTGTTGGTGGCTGCTATCCCGGTGGTCATCGGTGTCGCGCAGGGGGAGAGCCCACAGGGCTGGACCTGGGCGGGCATCGCACTGGGTCTGGTCGCCGTGGTCCTGGTCAGCTGTGATCTCAGCGGCGCTGACCGCCGCATCACGGGCAGCACGTTGCTGCTGGCCATCGGCGCCGGCACGGCCTTCGCCTTGAGCTTCGTGCTCACCGCCGAGATCCCGACCGGCTCCGGCATGCTGCCTCTGGTCGCCGCTCGAGGCGCCGCAACCCTGGTCGTGTTCGCCTTCCTGCTCACCCGACATCACACTCCCGAAGCAACCGTGTCGTGGCCGCAGCGGCTGCGCTCGTGGAGTATCCCGGTCCTGATCGGGGTCGTCGACGTTGTGGCCAACGCCGCCATGTACTTCACCTTCCAGTTCGGCGAGTTGGCGATTGGAAGCCTCGTGATCGCGCTCTACCCGGCTTTCACCGTGGCCCTGGCCGTCCTGGTGCTCCGCGAACGCATTCACCCCATCCAGAGCGGCGGCCTGCTGGCATCCGTGGCCGCCATCTTGCTCATCAACGCCAGCGCCTAGCGACCAAACACTGCTACGCGCCCGCTATATATGCGGGCATCACGGCCAGTCCGCGATCACCGATGACGACCGCACCCGGACGGCGCCCGCCCCAGAAGCGCGCCCCGTCTATGGACCTAAGGAGAAGGAGAAGCCACGCGATGAGTTCGGCACCCGCCACCACCACAAAACCGCATCCCATCACCGAGGCAGAGACTGCCGCAGCGGTCAACCCGCTGTGGGGTGGCCGATTCAGCACAGGAGCAGACGCCCTGCTGGTCGAGATCAACTCGACCGTCCACTTCGACCACAAGCTCGCCGAGTTCGACCTGGATGGCTCGCAGGCCCACGTACGGATGCTCGCCTCCCAGAACCTCATCAGCCAGGGCGAGGGCGAGGTTATCCGCGACGGTCTCGAACAGGTACGGCGCGAGTTGGCCGACGGAACCCTCCAGCTCGATCCGGCCCTCGAGGACGTTCACATGAACATCGAGTCCCGGCTGCGCGAGATCATCGGGCCGGTCGCCGGGCGGATGCACATCGGTCGCTCTCGCAATGACCAGGTCGCCGTCGACTCGAAGCTCTGGACCAAGGCCGCGGTCCAGGAGTGCGACGCGATCCTGGAAGCCGTCATCGCCGCGATCGTCGAGCGAGCGACCGAGTTCAGCGACGCGGCCATGCCTGGGTTCACCCATCTGCAGTGTGCGCAGCCGGTAACGCTCGGCCATCACCTGTTGGCCTACGGCGAGATGTTCCTCCGAGACCGCGACCGGCTTCTCTGCGCGCTGCGCCGGATGGACGAATCCCCGCTGGGCGCCGCCGCGCTGGCCGGAACCGGGTTTGACATCGACCCGTTCGCCACCGCCCGCGACCTCGGGTTCGAGCGACCTGCCCGCAACTCCATCGACGCTGTCTCCGATCGCGACTACATGCTCGACGTCGAGGCCGCCGCGAGCATCTGCGGCATCCATATGTCCAGGCTGGGGGAGGAGCTCGTGAACTGGAGCGCTCCCCAGTTCGGCTACGCCCAGCTCCCAGAGGGTCTGACCGCCGGCTCCTCGATCATGCCGCAGAAACGGAACCCCGACGCTGCCGAGCTCATCCGCGCCAAGTCCGGCCGCATGGCAGGGGCGCTCATGAACCTCCTGATGGTGATGAAAGCGCTCCCGCTCGCCTACAACCGCGATACCCAAGAGGACAAGGAGCCGTTCTTCGACTGCGTCGACACCTTGAACCTGTGCCTGCGCGTGGTTCAGATGCTGATCGTCGAGACCACCTTCAACACAGATCAGATGAGCCGGGACGCCCGTCGTGGCAACGCCAACGCCACTGACCTGGCCGACTGGCTGGTCACCGACCGAGGGCTCACCTTCCGCGATGCCCATCACAGCGTCGGACAGCTCGTCCGGGCTCTCGACGAGCGCGGGTTCGATCTGGTCACCGCCCCGCCCGGGCTCCTCGGCGAACTCAACAGCGACTTCGCCGGCATCCCGACCACTCTCACGACCCTCGAACACGCACTGTCCCGCCGCACCTCGTTCGGCGGCACAGCCCCAGACAACGTGCGAGCACAAGCGGCCGCCCTCGCGGCCGCGAACAGCGCGCTCGGCAGCGACGGTCACTCGCGTAGTTAGCAGGGCCCGCCCAACTCCCCTCCAACCCCCACGACAGACGAAGCACCCTTGAGAGCAGAAAGGCCCACAACCATGAGTCTCACCACCGTCGACTTTGACAGGGGTCGAGTCGCCCTGGCCTACTCCGGCGACCTCGACACCACCGCGTGCATCCCCTACCTCAAGGAACACATGGGGTGCTCCTACGTCCTGGCCGTCGCCGTCGACCTCGGCCAGGGTGACGAACTCGAGCCGCTGCGCCTGAAGGCGCTCGCTTCAGGAGCTGACGAGGCGATCGTGATCGATGCCCGGCACAAGCTCATCCTCGACTACGGCCTCCCCGCGCTCCAGGCCAACGCCGTCTACAACGGCAAGTACCCGCTCAGCTCAGCCCTGGCACGACCCGTGATCACCGACGTCGTGCTCCAGGCCGCGAAGGACCACCACTGCGGCTCAGTCGCCCACGGCTCGACGGGCAAGGGCAACGACCAGATCCGCTTCGACCTGGGCATCAAGCTCCTCGACCTCGACATGCAGATCCTCGCTCCTGCCCGGGAATGGAGCTTCACCCGTCCCGAGACCGTGGACTACATCCAAAGCCACGGCATCCACGCGCACGTCAGCGCGGACAAGCCCTGGGGAGTCGACCTGAACCTCCTCGGCCGCAACATCGAGGCCGGTCCCATCGAAGACCTCGACTGGGTTCCCACCGAAGAGGTCTGGGCCCTCACCGCTGACCCCACAACCGTCGACCATGAGCCGGACGACATCACTGTCGACTTCCATGACGGTGTCCCCACCGGCCTCGACGGCGTACCCCTGCACCCGGTGGATATCTTCGGCCACCTTAACCACGTTGCGGGCCGGCACGGCATCGGGCGCCTCGACGTCATCGAAGACCGAATCATGGGCATGAAGTCTCGCGAGCTCTACGAGGCACCGGCGGTAACCGTGCTCCTCACCGCGCACCACGAGCTCGAGCAGCTTGCGCTCCCACGAGACGTCACCAGCTGCAAGGCACAGGTCGACCACCTCCTCGCCCAGTACATCTACGACGGGCTCTGGCACAGCCCGTTGCGCGAACACCTCAGCGCCTTCGTAAAGGAGACCCAAGCCGGTCTCAACGGCTCAATCACCCTGCGACTCTCGCGCGGCACCGTCACCGCCATCCGCCGCTCGTCCAGCGTGAGCCTGTACAACCACAAGCTCGTCACCTACGGCGCCGGCTGCACCTTCCCCACCGGCGCGAGCGAAGGCTTCATCGAGATCACCGCCCTCGCCGGCCGCGAGTGGCGCCGCGCCCGCAACGAGATCGCCGGACCAGCCAAGACCCCGGCCATTCCAGCCTCCGAGAACCCCCGAGAGCCCGCTGCGGCCGCGTCGGCGCTTGGTGCCTGACGTCGCCCAGCGGGCGGGACCGCGCGCAGGTGGTAGTAGCCCGAGCACACTAGGACTGAACCCCTATTGACGAGGCCCGGCTCCACCAAGGTGGTGGAGCCGGGCCTGGAGCCGCCACGGCGCTTCCGACAGATCAGGCGCAGACGCGAGCACCGATCGTGTGGTAGTTGAGCGTGTTGAAGTCCGAACTGGCCCACGCCTGGACGCACGCCGTGCTCTGAGAGTTCGCGAGACGAATGAATGGCGTCCACGACGAGGCACCCGAGGAGCCCGGGCGAATCCAGTCGTTGGCGCCGGCACGCCGGCCCTCAGACTCGACGATCTGTTCGACGTTCACCGTGTCGGAGTAGCCGCTGTTGCCGTAGAGGACCACACGGGACCAATTGCCGTGACAGGTCCAGGACCAGCGGAGCTGCAGAACCCCGACGACCTTGCCTCTGGTCGGACCGCGGGACCCGACCAGAGGTGCAGACTTGACCGTGTAGGCGTTGGAGCAACTCGTTGCCGGGTTGCCGTTACCGCCAAAGTCTGCGGCCGACGCGGGCGAGCTGAGGCCGAACAACAGCGCGGGCGACAGGAAGGCCGCGGCAAGCAGGTGTCGGGGTCGTGCCTGCCCGAGGATGGTGGAGAACATGGCTGGGTCCTTTCAAGCGGAGTCGGGTGGGTGCCTCACCGGCGAGTCGACCGTGACACGACTCCCGACGCCCCCTCCAGGGCTTCGAGGAGGGCGCCTGTTCGTTCGGTTCGGCTCTCCGTTCGCCGATCTGTTCGGCGAACACCCCCGTGTCGCTCCTCCTCTACGCTCTAGCGATGGTTGAGACCCCTGACGGCGACTCACCGGGGTACCGGCCCCCCGAGGAACCGGGCTACGCCCGCCTTGATGATTTCAAGCTGGACCTGCGATCTGCCGTCGCTCTGGGCGGTCCGAACCACCAGCTGCCCAAGGTCCGCTCGATCGCCGCGGTCATTGGGACCTCCATCAGCACCGTCTCCAATGCCCTGAACGTCGACGACAAGTCCGTCCCGTCCGAAGAGACGGTGCGGGGACTCGCGACCGCCTACGACCACCCACGGCTTGGCTATTGGCTCGAGCGACGCGCCCACATCGCCGCGCAAACTCGGGGCACAGGCCCTGCATCAGAGATCGCGCCTACTAGTGACCCCGACGCCGCAAGCAGCGATCCAACGGGATCGTCACCCCGACCTCGCCACGAGTGGGTCGCGCTACTCCTGACCGTGACGGCCATCCTGTGCGCGACCGCAGCCGCCATGGCACTGTGGAGCGGCGCCAGACCGGGGCCACCGAGCGAAAGGCCGGGGACCCCAACGAGCAGTCTCAGCGACGCCACCGGAGAGACCGCCGCAGCAGCGAGGCGGGGGCCGGCCGACTACAGCGACCCCGTTGCTGCGGGCTGCGTCGATGCAGGGTCACAACGGCTCAAGACTGTCGTCGTGAAGTCCGTCGGCCTGGTCTCGCTGGTCCACTCCGCAAGCTGCGACGCCTACTGGGCCCGCGCTGAGCGAACCGACGGCAAGCAGGTCGGCAACCACGTCGATCTCTCCATCACCGCTCGTGGCTCGAACCGAGAGCCGGCTGTGGCGAACGACCCAGACGCAGCAACCGTCTACACCTACCTACTCACCGGCGGTGACGCCTCAGGGTTCTGTGTCGCCGCCACCTTCTGGGTGGACGAGGAATCGTTCAAGTCGCCGCGGTTCTGTGTGGACAAGCAGTAGCCACTGCCGGGCACCAGGCTGGGGTGGGGGAAGGGGGCAACGGCCACGCCCCGGACGATGGGACCACCGTCAGGTGGTCGAGGGCATCATCTACCGCTTCCGCACCGGCATCGCCTGGCGTGACCTGCCCGCTGAGTTCGGACCCTGGCAGACCGTCTGGAAACGCCACAAGCGCTACGGCGTCGATTGCACCTGGGACCGCATCCACGCCCACCTGATCGCGCTGGCAGACTCCAACGGCGACGTCGGATGGGACCTCAGCATCGACTCCACCATCAACCGAGCCCACCAACACGCAACCACGCTGACCCGCACACCCCTGGCCGGCACACCCCTGGCCGGCACAAGGGGACCTGTCGAACTACACGAATCGGGCCAACGGACTACTCCTGGAGCCAGCTGACCACGCCCTCGGCCGCTCCCGCGGCGGCCTGTCAACCAAGATCCACCAACTCGTGGACCGCCACTGCCGGCCGCTGGTCGTGATCATCGGCCCAGGCCAGGGCGGTGACTCACCCATGCTGCCGCACCTGTTGAGCCAACTACGCGTCGCCCGCCTCGGCCCTGGCCGGCCACGCACCCGACCCGATCAAGTCCTCGGCGACAAGGCCTACTCCTCCCACGCCAACCGGGCACTGCTCCGCTCACGAGGCATCAAGGCAACCATCACCCAACCCGCCGACCAGCAGGCCAACCGGAAGCGTCGCGGTCGAGCCGGCGGACGTCCTCCGGCCTTCGACGCCAACCTCTACAAGGGCCGCAACGTCGTCGAGCGAGCGTTCAACCGCATCAAGGACTGGCGCGGCCTCGCCACCCGCTACGACAAGCTCGCCACCACCTACTGCGGAGGCGTCGTCTTACGAGCCATCACCCTCTGGCTCAACTAAAGAGACACGACCTAGAGCGTGTCTGCTTAATCCGGGCGTGGTGGTCGGCGATGGTTGACACATGTCGCGTGTGGCAGTGCTGAATGACGCTCAGTGGGAGCGGATCGAGTCGTTGATGCCGTCCTCGGATGGCCAGCG